>CAWGLF010000029.1:0-270707 GCA_963823295.1 uncultured Acidobacteriota bacterium | reverse complement strand
ATGCGATCGTCAAAGAATATCCAGCGAACTACGGCTACTCGATTCCATTTTCCATCCAGGCTGAATCTTACCGGACAAGTCTGACTGCCCAATTTTGGCCGTCCCTGCTGGTCTTGGAAGCTGCGTGCCTGATGCTATGGCTGATTGCCTGCGCCAATATCGCTGGCCTGCTGCTGGTGCGCGGTTCTGCCCGGCAGAGGGAGATTGCGGTTCGCGCGGCACTGGGAGCCGGACGGGCGCGACTCCTGTGGCAATCTCTGGCAGAAAGTCTGTTGCTGAGTGTGGGTGCGACTGGCGCCGGCATCGGGCTCGCAATCATGGCGCTGCATGTTTTTCGCCACGCGTTGCTGCAGCGAGTCGATATCGTCCGCGACGTTCACCTGAACTTATCAGTGCTGGTGGCTCTGGCTGCCTTTTCGATTGTCACCGCAGTTGTCTGCGGAATCGTACCCGCGCTGGTGGTAACGAAAGTTCCGGCTCTGCAGGCGTTGCAACACGGTGGTATGCAGATCAGCGCAGGCCGGCGACAGAAGCATGTGCGCGATGGATTGATCGTGGTCGAAATCGCACTCTCGCTGATCTTGCTGGTTGCGTGCGGCCTGCTGCTGCGGACGCTGTATGCACTGCGCCACGAGCCGCTGGGCGTACGCACGGACCATGTGTTGACAGCAGACTTCAATCTGCCAGGTTACCCCTACCACGACACCAATCTCGTCACGCAACTCTATCAACCGCTGCTTGCAAAAACGCAGCATCTGCCGGACGTTCAGGCCGCCAGTCTTTCCACCTATGTGCCTCTGGATGCGGGTTTCTGGCTCCAGCTTTCGCTGTGGGAGGATGGGAAGACACCGGCTCCGGATTCGCAATACAAACTTATCAATGCCCAGCTTGGCGCGGCGACAGCGGACATGCAGCGCGTATTTGGATTTCGCATGTTGCAGGGGAGATTTTTCAAAGCAGAGGATATGTACACGTCTCAGCCGGTCGTGGTGGTCAATCGAGCGTTTGTCAAAGAATACTGGCCCGACGGGAAAGCTCTTGGCAAGGAGCTGATGAACTTGCATAAAAATACGAAATCCCATGCGATTGTGATCGGAGTCATGGACGATTTGCCGCAGCGTTCGTTGGCCGAGAAGCGAGGCCCACAGATTCTGGTGTGCATCTCCCAACTGGCTCCAGGGGACAATTTTTATTCGCCGACCGCTGGCGCCCATATGCAGCTTGCGGTGCGCACTCGCGAGCAGCCGGAGGTCGTAATTCCTGAGATTCGCAAACTTCTCGGCCAACTGGCACCGCAGTTACGCGGAATCAAAATCGAGACAATGAATGAGGTGGTTGAAGACTCAATGGGCGGCCAAAATTTGGCGGCGCACCTGCTCGAAATGTTTGGCGGAACGGCGTTGCTGATTACTTTGGCCGGGCTGTACGGGTCGTTGCTTTACATGGTCAGCTTACGTCGACGGGAAATGGCGGTTCGTCTCGCAGTGGGTGCGCAACGTGGAGATATTCTGATGCTCATTTTGTCCAGAGCCGCGGTTCTGTTGCTGGCTGGTCTGGGTGCGGGGACCGTGCTGTCATACGCCACCGGGCGTTTTCTGCGCAGCTATCTATATAAAGTTCATCCGAGCGACTGGCTCACCCTGCTGAGTGCTTGTCTGTTGTTCGCAATTTGCGGATTGCTGGCGGCATATGTCCCCGCGCGGAGGGCTGCGCTCACGGAACCGGTCGAAATATTGCGCGAAGAATAGACCTTTGGAGTGCAAATCGCATTCATGATCCGACTGTTGGCCAGTTATATTCCCGCTCGCGGGCTCGCGAAGATCGGACCGATTGAGACATTGCGGACCGAGTAAACATTTTTGGAAACAGAGGAAATGATGATTCAACTGCAAAATATCGAGCGGAGCTATAAATCTGGCGCCGGCCAAACCTGGGTACTGCGGCGCATCCATATGGATATTCGCGAAGGCGAGTTTCTCACCATCATGGGGCCCTCGGGATCGGGGAAGTCGTCCCTGCTGAATATCCTTGGCCTGCTCGACGATGAGTGGCAGGGGGAGTACTGGTTTGGCGAGCAGCCGGTCCACAAACTCAACCGTAAACAGCGCGCCGATCTCTCCCGGCGCAGCATGGGCATGGTGTTCCAGAGCTACCATTTGCTGGACGATCTGACGGTTGCTGAAAATATCGACCTGCCTCTTTCATACAAAAACATTCCTTCATCGGAACGAAAGGCAATGGTGGCCGACGTACTCGACCGCTTCCGCATGGTGGCAAAGAAAGACCTGTTTCCATCGCAGCTTTCAGGTGGCCAACAACAGTTGGTTGGCATTGCGCGGGCCATTATCCATAACCCAGCGTTGCTATTGGCCGATGAGCCAACCGGCAATCTGCATTCCACACAGGCCCGAGAAATCATGGAGCTTTTCCGGGAACTGAATCAACGGGGAACGACCATCGTTCAGGTGACGCACTCCGATCTGAATGCTACCTACGGAACGCGCACTGTTGAGCTGGGCGATGGATGGCTGATTGCGGACTCCGCGCGCCCGGAGTTGCAGCACAGCGGAGATAGAAAAGATTGAAGAATCCTAAGTCATCTTGTAGGTGGGCTTTATTGACCGCCAGTGCATCGATTGGCCTATTTGTAACTGCGACAGTTTCATTTGCGCAGAAAAACCTACCGGTAGCGATTGCCGATTCGCACACAACTTCGGCTGTGCCAGAGACTCCCGCGCCCAAGACGACCCCCCAAACGGCGGCGTCTCCTTCGCTGGCGCAACAAATACAACAGATGCAGCAGCCGTCGTTTGCTCCCCAACAGCCTTTTCACGTGTCCCTACCGCACTCGCACAAGCCGTTGTCGCCTTATAGGCCCACCGATGCGCCGCCGCTGAACCTGACCAATTCGCCACGCCTGCAAAGCCTTATACGCGAGGGAAAGCTGTACATCTCGTTGAGCGACACGATCGCGCTCGCGATCGAGAACAATCTCGATCTAGCCTACTTTCGATATAACTTTCCCATTGCACAAACGGATTACGCGCGCACCAAAGCTGGTGGCACAGTCAATGGCGTGAATACCGGAATCGTGCAATCTTCCACGGAGGGCGGCTTTGGTTCTCAGACCGCGGGCGGCGGGGGCGCCAGCTCCGGATCTGCCGCGGCTGGCGCAGGCGGCATTGTGACCTCAACGCTGGGCGCCGGGACTTCCGTCAGCTCCTTCGATCCTTTTTTGAACTTCAAAGGCTTCGTCGATCACAACGTGACCCAGGAAGGCAACCAGTTCCAGGTGGGTGTTCCCACGTTTAAGCAGAACACCATCGAGGCATTGGCAAATTACACGCAAGCATTTCCACTAGGTACCAGCGTCACAATCAACTACGAGGGGCAGCGTTTCGCAAATAACAGCCCGTATCAAGCCATCAATCCCACCCTCTACTCGAATTTCGAGGTGGAATTTGCGCAACAGTTGCTGGCCGGTTTCGGTAGATCCACCAACGAGCGCTATATTCACATTGCCAAGAAGAATCTCCAGATTACCGATCTTGCCTTCCGCTCCCAGGTGATCGCAACTGTGACGCAGGTAGAGAATATTTATTGGGATCTCGTCAATGCTTATGAAGACGAACAGGTGAAGGAGCGTTCGCTGGCCTTTGCTCGACAGACCCTCCAGAACGACGAGAAGCAGCTGAAGCTTAACGCCATTCCGGCTATGCAAGTACTCAAGGACGAGTCGGATGTAGCCACAAGCGAAGGCGACCTGACCGTCTCGCGAGCCAACATGCGTCTGAACGAGCTTCTCCTCAAAAACGCGGTCACAAAAAGCGACGATCCAATCGTCGATGAGATGCCCATCATTCCTCTGGATCGCGTCGGTCCAGCCGATCCCAACGCTTCCATGCCCATTGACGATCTCATCGCCGAGGCCGAAAAGAACCGGCCCGACGTGATTCAGGATGAGATCGCCATGCAAGTCGCGAAGATGAGTCTCAAATCCATCAACAGCGAGCTACTGCCCACTTTGAACCTGTATGGACTGTATGCAGGCGCGGGCATCGCTGGTCCGAAGAACCCAAACTGTACCCTTCCCGCCTATGAATGCGCTTCCGATCTGCCCACCGGTTTCGGCAGCATGTTCCTGAATACTTTCAATTACTCCTCGCCGGAATATCAGGTGGGACTGAACCTTTCGATCAATTTGCGCAATCGCGTCGCCAAGGCGGATCAGTTCAGAGCTTCACTGGAATATCGGCAGCGCCAGATATCCTTCGAGGAGCAGAAGAAGAGCATCCGCTTCGACGTGCGTAACTCGCAATTCGCTCTGCAACAGGCGCAGGCCCGCGTCGATGCCGTGCAGAAGGCCCGCGATCTGGCTCAACGCACATTCGACATCACCGAGCAGGAACAAAAACTCGGCGCCAAGTCCACCTACGATGTGCTGATCGCGCAACACGGCCTGGCCATTGCCGAATCTACTCTGGCGGCGGCGAAGATGGCCTATGAAAAGGCCAGAGTGGATATCGACCGCGCCACCGGGGAAACACTGGAGCGAATGGGCGTTTCCATTGCAGCTGCTAAAGTCGGACAGGTTCGGCAACCGTGAAGAACTGCCGCAGAGTCGCGATACTCTAGCCGGAGGGACGCCATGGCACGAGAACCCGCGCTTCTCGAACGAACCCAACGTGACGCAGAAAGAATGCCGTGCGTACTTGCAGCGGACGATCAGCCTCAAATTCTTGAAGCGCTGGAATTGCTGCTGCGGCCCGCCGGCTTTCATGTCGACGCAGTCAGGTCTCCGGAAGCTGCATTGCAGGCGTTTAAAAATAAATCCTACGACGCTCTGCTGATGGACCTGAATTATTCACGTGACACCACCTCCGGCCATGAGGGATTGGACCTCCTGCGGCAGGTGCTGGAGATCGATGCACAACTCCCTGTGATCGTGATGACGGCTTGGGCCAGCGTGGATTTGGCGGTGGAAGCAATGCGCCGCGGAGCCCGCGATTTTGTTCAAAAGCCATGGGAGAATGCGCGCCTGCTGACCGTTGTGCAAAACTCACGTGGCGCTGTATGCGGCATTGCGCCGCGCCCAGTTTCTAGAGGCGGAAAATCAATTGCTGCGCGCGACCGGCAGGCCTGAAATGATCGCCGGAGCCCCGGCAATGCGATCTGTTCTGGATGCCATCTCCCGGGTCGGCCCTTCGGACGCCAATGTTCTAATTACTGGGGAGCACGGCACGGGCAAGGAGATTGTCGCGCGCACCCTGCATATGCTATCCGCGCGAGCCGACCAGCCGTTGATCGCCGTAAATACCGGCGCGCTTTCTGATGGCGTTTTCGAAAGCGAGCTTTTCGGCCACGTGAAGGGCGCCTTCACGGATGCGCGCGCGGACCGAATCGGTCGTTTTGAACTGGCCGATCGCGGAACGCTGTTTCTGGACGAAATTGCCAATATTCCCGTTCGCCAGCAATCCAAGCTTCTGCGCGTCCTGGAAGCCGGTGAACTGGAACGTGTTGGCTCCTCGCGCATGCGGCGCGTGGATGTTCGTGTGCTTTCCGCAACGAATGCCAATTTGGCGCATGAGTGCGCCGAAGGCAGGTTTCGCCCCGATCTACTTTTTCGCCTGAATACAGTGGAGATTCATCTTCCACCGCTGCGCGAACGACGAGAGGACATCCCGGCGCTCGCGGGTTATTTCCTGGCGCGTTATGCCACGCGCTATCGCAAGCAAATCGAAGGGCTCGACGCCACGGCACTCCAGGCGCTTCTCGATCACTTCTGGCCTGGCAATGTTCGAGAGCTCGAACACGTTATGGAGCGCGCAGTGCTCATGGGCCACGGCGATCGTATTCGAACCTGCGACCTGAATCTTCAGGCGACAAAGCCCGCTGATTCCGTCGATGCGATGAGTCTCGAAGCCGTCGAGAGTATCCTGATCCGCAAAGCCCTGGCCCGATATGGCCGCAACGTGAGCCAGGCCGCCGAAGCTCTGGGCTTAAGCCGTGGAGCTCTGTACCGGCGTATGGAAAAATATGGCATTTAACGTAACGAAATAGCGTGCTTCCCGCTGCCCCAAAATCGCAACGGCCTGCGATCCGCTTCAAAATTCCCCGTCTCCGTTTCGAGGTTCGACTGATCTGGCTGTTGCTGCTGCTCGCCCTGCCAACTGTGATGCTGGGGGGAGCGGCCTTATATATGTGGCACGTTTCGGCGGGGGTGCGGCTCTGTGCGTTTGCCATTCTTATTTTTTTAGTCGCATATCTCGCGTCGGTGGTGTTCCGGCACATCGTGCGACCGTTACAGACACTTTCAAATGTGGTCGCTGCAATGCGAGAAAACGAATATTCCTTTCGCGCACGAGAGGTTGGAGAGGACGATGCTCTCGGCTATCTGGCCGCACAGATCAATGAGCTTGCCGGCGATCTTCGCGCACGCCGGCACCGAGAATCGGAGACCTTTGCTTTATTGGAGCGCGTCGTTGAAACGATGGACTCCCCCGTGTTTGCCTTTGATGCGGCCTCTGATCTGCAACTGACCAATCCGGCCGCATTGAAATTGCTACAACTACCGGCGAGTTTAATGTTGCATCGAAGCGCGACATCGCTAGGGCTTATGGAAATCCTTCGCTGCCCGGATAACGGGATCGTTACTTTGACCACGCAGGGGCGGGAGGGCCGATGGATGGTGCGTCGGAGCAAGTTCTATCAAAATGGAATACCTCACACGCTGCTGCTGCTTTCCGACGTAAGCGGTGTACTGCGGGAACAGGAGCGGCACGCATGGCAGCGGCTGATTCGTGTGCTTGCACATGAAGTCAACAATTCGCTAACCCCGATCAAATCGATCGCAGGCAGTCTTCGCACACGAATGCAGTGGGTACAGACTTCGCGGACCATGGATCCCGTGTGGATCGCTGAACGAGCGAATCAAGCCGTAAATCCAGTGGATATGGAGCATGGGCTCGGGATTATCGAGGAACGCGCTGAGTCGTTGAATCGCTTTCTTCAGGCATATAGCCAAATCGCCAAGCTGCCTGCGCCGGTAAAGTCTATATCCCGAGCTGTGCCTCTATTGGAGCGTGTCTGTCACTTGGAGACGAGATTAAAGATCACTCTCAACGTCTCAGAGGAAACGGATATTTATGCCGATTCCGCCCAACTGGAACAGGCGCTCATCAATGTAATCCGCAATGCGGCAGACGCAGCGACTGCAGGCGCATGATGACAAGGCTGCAGCGCAAGTCGCAGTCCTTTGCAAACGGCGGACAGACAGCATCGTCATCAAAGTCGAAGACAACGGAGCGGGCTCGCAAACCCAGCCAATCTGTTTGTTCCGTTTTATACAACCAAGCCCGGGGGCACGGGCATTGGTCTGATTCTTGCGCTGCAGATTATCGAGGCACACGGAGGCACGCTCACTTTGGCCAATCGCGAGCGATGCGCCGGGCTGTTGCGCGGAGATTCGTCTGCCGATCGTGTCCGATGCCGCGCCTGCTGAACGATAGGTTCTTTGTCCTTTTCATCGCAGTTCTGCTCCGCAGAGTGTCCGTTTCCGAACAACGAGTTCTAATTTCGGACACGATTGCGTGTTCGTTGTAGTGCTTTATTGATACGCGTCAATAACTTAATCGATGCTGTGTTTGGTGAAGAACATGCATTCTTCTTACATATTCATGTATCTGGACTCTGCCATGCGGAACCTTCTTCGGGATTTTCGATATTCACTGCGGCAATTGCGCAAGTCTCCGGGATTTCTGATCGTCGCCATCCTGACGCTGGCGCTGGGTATTGGGGCGAATACGGCAATCTTCAGCGTGGTGAATGCGCTGATGTTGCGGCCGCTGCCTTATCCGGAACCGGCGCGGCTGGGCGCACTGATCACGCACTGGAGTTCCGCAGAGGGTGTGGAGGACGATGCCAGCGCCGATGGCGAGACGTACTTGAGCGGTACGCGATCAGGTACCCGGCAGTCACGGCGGCGGCGTATTCATCATGTGAAAGCGGAGTGAACCTGCAGGCGGGGTCGAGCGTGCAGTATGTGCAGCAGCCACGTGTGTCTTCGAAATATTTCGATGTTCTGGGCATTCCGCCTCCTGATTGGCCGCGATTTTACGCAAGAAGAAGACCTGCCCGAACGGGCCGGATGTGTCGTTCTGAGCAATGGCTTGTGGCGCACCACGTTTCATGCCGATCCGCACATCGTAGGCCGCGCGATCCTGCTGAAAGGCGCGCCGTATACCGTGGTGGGGGTGTTGGCGCGTGGGGCGCAGTCGCCGTTGAGCGGAGAAACGACGCGACGGGTGGATCTATGGACGCCGCTGCAGCCAAGCCGGACTGGTGAAGGTAGGGAACAAACTATGGCGTTCTTTTGCGGCTTGAAGCCGGGCAGTACATGGGCACAGGCCGATGCGCAGTTGAGCCGGGTGAGGCCGGACGTATCTCGTTCGTAGATGGCGGCAAATACAGGCTGCAGCAGTGCATCTGGAAGCGTGCCGCTGCAGCAGAGCGAGGCTGAGTCCCTGCGTCCGGCGTTCTGGGACTGATGATTGCAGTGGGTTTCATCCTGCTGATTGCCTGCGCGAATCTGGCTGGCTTAGGGCTGGTACGAGCGCAGCGCCGCAGCGGAGAGATGGCTACGCGGATGGCGCTGGGCGCAAGTCCTTTCGCCTTAATACGGCAGTTGTGGACGGAGAACATGCTGCTGGCCCTGATCGGCGGCGCGGCAGGTTTGGGCGTCGCCGAAGGCGGTCTGGCGTTGCTGCAACATTTGATTCCCGAAGGCTGCTGCCGACGACTAACTTTGGACTCGATGGCCGCGTATTGTTGTTTACGCTCGCGGTTTCGCTGGCGGCCAGCGTGCTGTTCGGGATGCTTCCCGCGCTGGAATTGCGACGGTCGATCTGCGGTGGGCGATGGCTTCGGGCGATGAACCGGGCAATCTCCGGCGCGGGACATCGCAAGATCCGCATGCTGCTGATTGCCGGAGAAATCGCGCTGACGGTGGTCCTCGTCGCGGCTTCGGGTCTGTTGATCCGATCGTTGATTTATCTGGAGACATTGCCGCCGGGCTTCGATGCCTCGAATGTAATGACTGGCAAAGTTTCGCTGGATGAAGCGCGCTATCACAATGCCGCGGCCTTTCAACATCTGCTCAGCGCAAGTGTGGATGCCATGCGGCGCATTCCCGGGCGTGGAGAATGCCGCTGTCGGACTGAGCCTGCCGTATGAACGTGGGCTGAATGACTGGCTATCGAATTGGCCGACGGAAAAAATGCTGGCAAGGAATTTATCATGGACTGAGTTTATGTAACGCCGGGATACTTTGATGTGCTGCGGATGCATCTGCTGGCTGGACGAGAATTCGCGGACAGCGACACCGGCGCAGAGCCAGCCGGTCGCCATTGTGAATGAGGCCTATGCGCGCAAATATCTGGAGGATCGAATCCTGTTGGACGGCACTTGAGGTACAGGCCGGGAGATCGCTAAAAACATCGCCATCGTTGGAGTCGTTGGGGATGTCGTCAAGAACCCGGCTTCAACAGGAACGCTCCATTGGCCAGCGAGCCGACCTTGTATATTCCCGCGACGCAAATCGAAGCAGGGATTTTTCAGCTATGGTGCATGTTTGGTTCCAGCCAAGCTGGATCGTGCGTACCAAGGGGCCGATTGCGGGCATTACCGGAGATATGCAGCGCGCGCTGGCGGAGGCCGATCCCACGCTGCCGTTTTCCGGCTTTTATAGCATGGCGGATCTGGAACGGCATGCGCTCGGAATGCAGCGGATAGAAGTGATGCTGCTGGGCGTTCTGGCGTGGCTGGCTCTGCTGCTTTCCGCTATCGGAATTTATGGATTGATCGCGAATCTGGTCGTCCAACGCACGCGGGAGATCGGGATTCGCCTGGCCTTGGGCTCGTCGACGCGTCAGGCGATGGTGGAAATTGGCCGCTCCGGAGTTATGGCGACCGTGCTCGGCCTTGGCGTTGGATTGGCAGCCTCACTGCTGGTGTTGCGTGCGCTGAAGAGCTTCGTTTACGGCATCGGCGCGTACGATTCTTTGACTCTGGGTGGCACAGCCCTGGTTTTGGGAACGGTCGCGTTGGCCGCCACATTTTTGCCGACCCGGCATATCGCGCGTATCGACCCGGCAAAAACTTTGCGGGAAGAATAGAGGACATCGAATGCAATCGATATTGCAGGACATTCGCTACGCACTGCGGCAATTGCGCAAATCGCCGGGATTTGCCACGGTCGCAATTTTGACGCTGGCGCTTGGGCATTGGGGCCACGACGGCTATCTTCACGCTGGTGTATGACGTGTTGCTGAAGCCGTTGCCCTATGCGAATCCGGGAAGGCTGGTGGTATTGCAGGAACAAGTGGCGGAGTTCAAGGACATTTATCCCATACTGCCGGTCAACGCCAATCATTTTATGAACTGGCAGCAGTACAGCCGTAGCTTCCAGTCCATGACGGTTATGGAACAAGACAGTATTCCATTCGGAACGGGAGGCCATCCGCTGCAGGTGAGCGTGCTGCGCGCGACATCCGGTATTTTTCCGGTGCTGGATGTAAAAACGCAAATGGGGCGGCCGTTTACATTGCAGGAGGATCAGCCGGGCCATGCGTCTGTAGTTGTCCTCATGCACAGCTTATGGAAACGGCAGTTCCATAGCGATCCGAAAATTCTGGGGAAAACGATCACGCTGAACGGCTATCCGTATACGGTGATCGGTGTGATGCCCGCGAATTTTCATTTGCCGATTTTGCAGGGCTTTGGCAGAGGCGTGACGACTTTCAACAACCAAAAGCAGGCGGAAGCACTGATTCCGATCGCATTTACGAAAGACCAGTTGCAGGAAATTGTTGGAGACTTCAATTATTTTGGCCTGGCGAGATTGAAGCCGGGAGTCTCCGCAGCGCAGGCCAATGCGGAGGTGAATGCATTGCAACACACCATCTCCGCCAGTTTGCCCGCGAATGAAAAAATGACGCTTTCCGCGGTACTGATGTCATTCCAGCAGTATCTTGTCGGCGACAACCGAAAATCTCTTCTGGTTCTGCTGGCTGCGGTTGCGGGACTGCTATTCGTCGGCTGCATCAATATCATGAACCTGCTTTTGGCGCGGGCTGTGGGCCGACGGCAGGAGATGGCGGTTGCGTCGGCTCTGGGAGCCAGCCGCGAGGACCTGCTGAGGACTTCGATGCGGGAGGCATGCGTATTGACCGCCATTGGAAGCGCGCTGGGAATTTTCCTGGCAGCCGCGACGGTGCCGATTCTTCAACACTTTCTGCCCGCGTCGCTGGATTTCCGTGGGAACTTGCATATCGATTGGACCGGAGCTGGTTTTGCCGTGCTGCTGGCGCTTGTGGCCACGCTGCTGGCCGGCGCGGCTCCAGCGTGGATGAGTTGGCATACCCAGCCGCAGGAAGCTCTGCGCGGCGACTCGCGCTCTGGCGAGCGAATCGCGCAGCGGCAAACGATTGCGCAAGATGCTGGTTGCGGCGGAGGTTGCGGTGAGTGTGATCCTGGTGCTGATGACGGGATTGCTGACCGCGAGTCTTTACCACCTGATGCATGTCGAGCGTGGCTTTGAGGGGAGCCGGGTGTTGACGGCGAAGATCGATTTGCCGAGCAAGGATTATTCGAACAAGAAGACCAGCGCGGAATTTTACAACAAGCTGCTGACGAAGCTGCGGCAACTGCCAGGGGTTGAAAGCGCGGCGGTCACCAGCCTGTTGCCCCTGGATGGAGATAACTGGATCGATGTGGCGCACATTTCCGGAGATACGCGTTCGTTTTTCCAGATGCCGACGGAGCATTGGCGCTGGATCAGCCCGGGATATTTCAAGACACTTCATCTGCCGCTCGTCGCTGGACGTTTTTTGAGTAGCGACGATGCTGGTAAAAACGATGCGGTGATCTCCGAACTGGCAGCAAAGACGCTCTGGCATGGGAAAAATCCAATCGGCCAGCAATTTGGTCGGGCAGGTGTTACCGATGAACCGCCGTTTACCGTCGTCGGTGTGGTGGGGAATGCGCGGACGATCTCCCTGGCGAAACCCGATCCGATGATGGTCTATGTTCCGTACTGGTATCGCAGCGACACGACAGCAGGCGTGGTTCTTCGTACAAAGCAGGATCCTGCGGAGATGGCGAATACGATTCGTAAAACCGTCTGGAGCATTGATCCCGCGGCTGCCGTGCCTGCAGTGCGAGCACTTGGTGGGGTGGTGGCCGATTCAGTTGCTAACCGGCGGTTTGAAATGGACCTGCTACTGCTGTTCGCCGTCAGTGCATGGCTGCTCGCCGGCCTGGGCGTGTATGGCGTGGTGATGTATTCCGTGGAGCAGCGGCGGCGGGAGATTGGTGTGCGGATGGCGCTGGGTGCGCAGCGCGCGAACATCTACGCGCAGGTGCTCCGCGAGGGGCTGGCGCCAGTATTGGGCGGGGCAATTATGGGGATTGTGGCTGCATTCGGTTTCGCCCGCCTGATTGGCAGCTTGCTGTTCCAAGTCAGTCCGTTAAATCCCGCGATTGCGATTGGCGCGGCTGCGTCTTTGCTGCTGGCAGGCAGCTTGGCGTGCCTGCTGCCCGCTCGCCATGCTGCCTCGGTAGATCCGATGCAGGCACTGCGAGCGGAGTGAATTCCACTTTGCCGCCCGAGAATATCAGCCAGTACTCTCTATTCCGCTCTTAATACCAGCACAGGACCGACGGAAGCGGCCGGCGCGCCGGAAAATAGGCAGCCAGAGCGGCGGCGATAAAGGAAACGAGAGCCGCCCCTGCGAAGCTCCAGGATCGTCATAGGCTACTTGAAAAAGTTCGGCACGCAGATATCGGCTTAAGAGCAAACTAAGTTGAACGCCGAGAAGAATAGCGACCGATGCCATTACTGCAACTTGTCGAACCACCAATCGCACGGTATGAAAGCGGTCTGCACCCACGGCCATGCGAATGCCAATTCCCGCGTGCGTTGTGTCATGGAGTAAGCCAATACCCCATAAAGCCCGATCGCAGTCAGCAGCGCCGCAAGCAAACCAAAGCTGACTGAAAGCATGGCCAGCAAACGCGGCGTGGCAATAATCTCTTTCAATCTGTTCGGTAAGGGTCCCCAGATGATCGATCGGCAGCGCGGGATTGACGCGTTGGACCGCGCGCCGGATCACCGTGAAATTGGAGGAAGCGCGGTGCGGACATAAAAGCTGGCGGACCCATGCTCGACATGGGTGAACCAGTCTTTATCCTGATCGAGTGGAAGATAGATCGTGCGACAGGTTTTGCATCGATCGTTATGAGCTTGCGCTCTGCACCACGCCCACGATTGTGATATCAGGGACGTGTCCCGTCCCCGATCCGAAGCAAAACATCTGGCCCAGCGCCTGACGCACACTGCCAAAGTAGCGCTTGGCAAATATATCGTTCACGACGGCCACCTTGGGTCCCCCTGCTCGATCGGAATTTGCAAACACCCGATCCGTCATCAAGGGAATTCCAAAGGTCGCAAAGAAATCCGGACTCACGCTGTTCCGATTCGGTTCCATGTCATCTCGGCAAAACGCGGTCCATACACGTCGCAGACTGCGGCAATCTCCACGCCCAGTGTACGCAACAGTTGTCGTATCAACTCCTTTCCGCGACTACCAGGTCCGATAACTCCGATATTTACGCGATCATTGGCGCCTGTGGGGCGTTGCGATTCTTGCTTTTCGGCTGTTTGGCCCTGTGAAGGCGATACCGAGAAGAGTTGTGACGAAAGCATACTTAGTGAAAGACCTTGCAGCAAACGCCTGCGATCCATGTTCTAGTTCTCCTTCG
This sequence comes from uncultured Acidobacteriota bacterium, assembly GCA_963823295.1. Classification (GTDB taxonomy): domain Bacteria; phylum Acidobacteriota; class Terriglobia; order Terriglobales; family Acidobacteriaceae; genus JAKAAZ01. Next base: position 256,889 of record CAWGLF010000029.1, on the reverse strand, counting down.
CATCGGCCAGCTACCCACAATACTGGCGATGAGTTTTCCAAACGATCGTAGCTCTACCACTTAGTGCCGCTGCATCCATTTCACTGAATATGGAGAGTAATATTCCGTCCATTTGTCTTTCAGGACCTCATGCTAGCGGACCTTGAACTCGATCACGGCGTAGCAGACCTTATGGTTAGGCTTGTTCGGCAATCGCACTCGCGCCAGGATCCGGATCACGTGGCCAGAAGCACAGCTGCTTCGAATCAGCGGTAATGAGTACTTGGCCGAGGCACCGACGTGGTCATAGTCGCCCCAGTAATCAGAGACGCGCGTTGTAAGATCGACGCAAGGATCGTTCGTGAACAGTTCCGCTGCACGGTATGCGTCTCCGTCGGGCAGTAGAATGGCAATCCGCTCGCCGGCGGTTGCCTTTCCATCGCCATTGCCGGTTCCCAAGGTCAGCATTTGCATCTTCACACCTTGTTGATAGACAGACAACGATAGGCCATCGGCAATGCGAAAATCACTTGTGAGCTTCGCGGGGGGAAATGTCGGAATCTCTACCGGAAGTCTCATACCATCCATAACCGCAAATAGCTTGACGATCTCGCGCGTTGGATCCGACACCGTGAACGACAAAGGAACTTCGGCAGACTTCCCGGGCCGCAACGGCTGCAGCACGGCGGTGGTTGTATCCAATCGCACACCCGGATTCGGAGTTTCCCAATGGAGACGCATTGTGGACGAAACGCGATTTCCCTTGTTCAAAAAACGGACCCGAACTACAACCGGAAGGGTGTCGGTCGCCCACTGTGCGCCTTCAACATGGAATCCTACAAGTGCGAGGACCGGCGCATGCCCGACTCCCACTTCGTAGTCGTCTCCATCAAGGTCAAGATGCAGTCGTCCCTTCGAGTCTGTCTTTTCCTCGAAGGAGCGCATCTTCCCGTCCCGCACACGAATCACATTCACCGTTTCCTCTTCATCTGGTCGATAGAGGGGAGCCGATGTGATCCGAACCCGCACTCCGGTGAGGATAGGTCCAGCTGGCACCCATTTCCGCACGCTAGATCGGAAGCCGGTGCGGGACACATTTTCCAGGATTGTAAAACCCGGCGTCATTCGGTCTGTGATAACGTGCCATCCCCATACTGAAAACTCTGGATAAACGTCGATATGGTTCCAAACCAATGGCTTCGGCAAGGGATTGGCAAACGCATGCATATGAAACATCAGGGTCTTCGCCATCCCCGGCGTTCCATGAGTGGAATCGAAGACCTCGGACTCATGCGAGGGGCGCGTAAAATTCCAAATGAGATTCATTCGCCGGTGGTAAAACTGGATGAAGTCGCGGGTTCCCATCACAATGCGAGTCCGTACTCCGTCGTAGTTGTTGTACATGTCCTCGTGACTATACTCGACCGGGAACTCCCGGGGTCCCACGACAAATTCCGGCGTTCCCATAAAATCCGACGCGCTTCCGACCAGATCCGGATATTTACCCGCAATCCAGAACGACATAAAGCCACCCATCGAAAGGCCCGACGTCGCCCGATGCTCCCTATCGGGGATAGTGCGGTAAAAGGCGTCGATGTAACGAACTAATTCAGGAAAATAGAGAGGAAACTGGCGGTAAGTTTCGACTGGGCCGATGTTATATGGACGCAGATAGTTTTCACCCGGCGTCCTGGGATTGTAGCCATCCCACTTCACAACGATTACATCGTGGGTTGCGACGAAATTGGCAATGTTGTCGCCGCCGTAATCCGTTCCCACATCATAATTCCTATGTGCTTCATCGATCACGGGCCGGTTATATCGCTCACTCCAACCGTGGAAAAAGTAAATTACCGGATAATGCTTACCTGAAGTCTCATAGTCGGGTGGCAAGAAGATGCGATAGTGTCGCGTCTCATCAAAGACCTGGCTGTAATGGGTGCAGTCCTCTATGATCGCTGTAGTACTGGCAGTAGTGTACTGCGTGCAATGCGGGATGTTTACCGTGGCGCCAGAGGCGATTTGCACATATATCACGAAGGATAACAAAGCAAAACAAACAGCGCGAAATTGCGTACTTTGTAAGAGGGCAATTCTCATTCTTGGTCCTCAGCTAATTACAAATGGGTATGCTATCCGTCTCAAACAAATCGTCTTGGACCGTTCACTTATGCGCTATATATTTGGCGTATAGTGCCGCGATATTGGCCGAATGAACGTCGCCGGGATGAATCACCACGCGGTAACGCAACCGCAGCGTATGCCCAGGCTCAATTGTCATACTCCCGTTCTTCGTTTTGTCACCCGTGAAATCACGCACTCCGAAAATGTTCGCGGCGAATAAACCATATCCGCGGGACATCCAGTAGGTCGGATAGCGCGGATTCGATGGGTTGTCGAAGATCGCCACGCCAACGGCTTTCCCGTCGACCCGACCGTAGTAATCCACCCAGGGAGATCGTTTACCCCAGACATTCTTCTCGGTCTGCTGCCCCTCGGCGTTCACCATCCTGCCAGTGTGATTCTCTGACAACGCAGTCGCCAAGCGAATACCGAACACGCCCTCCTTAATATCACCGAAAGTCAGCGGACCTCCAACCGGATTGATTTTGATCTCATAATCAATGATCCGCAGCACTGGATCAGAGTAAAAGGTTACTGTGTGGGTCTCGATCATGATGGGCTTGCCTTGGGGATCAAGGCCATCAAAGGCCACCTTGACGGTTCCTGACTTCCTGCCGTTTTTGAGCATGAGCACTTTTCTTAACCTTATGTGCCCCTGATGCAAATACTTCGATCCCGGCTCCGTGGCCCAGAAATTGTAACCATTGATATCTTCATGGGCGAAAAATAGGCCGTGGTGGTATGGATGGTCTGTATCCTCGCCCGTAACACCCTGAAGCGGGTAAGGGCGCGTAACGATGATGCCGCCAGCGCTCCGCAAAGGAAGAATGTAGGGTTTGTTGCCATCGACCGGAAAAAAGAAATCCGTATAGGGTTTCCCATCGATATCCACTGAGATCCGGTCCGTGTGCCGCACGAATTTCACTTGCGCCTGCAGGGGCAGAACGAAGAGAATTGCGAGTAACAACCAATGCTTCAATTCTGCACCTCCACGGGCGCAACGAATGCGTCTAGGACGCATCTCTCCGACAAAGATCAACTGACGGTGAGATTACAAAGATAGACGGTTATCGCCGCCTCTTTTGCTTATGACGGAAAACTAAAAAGAAAGCTTCAATGCAAACTGAAGAATCCTAGGATCTGCCTGCCGACTGTAATCTGCCCGAAACTACCGCTGCTCAAAGTAGTTGTCGGATTCGAGAAGTTGGCGTGGTTAAATAGGTTGAAGAACTCAGCGCGGAACTGCATGGTGGTGTTTTTAACCAATTTGAAATTTTTGATTGCCGCAAAGTCCTGATTCACTAGACCGGGCCCATACAAACCGCTCTTTGGAGAATTTCCAAAGGTGCCAACCGCGTTAGGCACGAAAAGCGAAGTGTTGAAATACTCATGGAGCATCTGGGTCTTCGACTGTCCGTGCAATACAGCTTGATTAATGTTCGTACCGGTGAAGTCCGCCCGGTCGGCCCCGATGCCGGAAAATGAATTATCAACTCCGCTGGATACCGTGAAGGGAAATCCGCTCTGCAAGCTCGTGATTCCAGTCGCCTCCCAACCATTGATGAGATCGCTCGCCAGCGAGTTACGGATCGGTAGCCGAGGAATATCCCAAACGGCGGAAAAGCGGAATACGTTTGTCACGTTGTCCTTGGAGGGTCCCCAGTCCAGATTCCGATTAAATGGATCGGTCACCGTCCCATTAGGACCATAGTTGTCCTGTTTTTTCGACCAGGCATAGTTGGTGAGTATTGACAGGCCTCGAACGAAGCGTCTCATCAGGTTCACCTGAAGCGTTTCGAATCGGGAACGGTAATCGGTCGGATAGAGCTGAACAGAGCTGAAATTTGTATTTATTCGCCTTGCTTGAGTATTAGCCTCCGTGGAGTCGCCCGGATTATAGATTGCCGGGTTGGCCTCCTCTCTTCCGACTGCATTACTGGAGAGGTTGTAGCCATTGTTTCCAAAGTACCCCAAGCTGAACAGCCAGTTCGCACCTATCTGCTGATCCAGCATTAAATTCCACATCGCAATGGTCGGAATCCTATACGACACGGGAAAAGAGCCACCCACTCCAACTGGGTAATTAAATTTAACATTGGAAGGGGGTACGAAATTGCTGGCAAACCCCTGTGGAAATGGGTCGACAACGCCAGCATACGGGTTTTCGAAGCTCACACCGGTCAAAATAACCAGCGGGGAGAAAGGTGCAGTGGTCGTAAAGTTATTAATTTGATCGGTATTGGGAAGCGTGTAGTAGAGCCCGAATCCTCCCCGCAGGACGGTTTGCGGGTGAAGCTGGTATGCAAAACCCACCCGCGGCGCAACAGCACCGAGGGTGTTGGGCGTTCCGCCCACCGGGCAGCCTGGGTCTCCTGCGTAGATCAATCCAGTTGGTGCATTGGGATAACGCTGGGAGTGCAGCCCAGGCCGGTAGCAGGGGATCCGGTTTTTAATGTCTGTATACGCAAAGTAGGGATCCCAGCGAATACCGAGATTGAGAGTCAATGCATTATTCACGTGCCAATTGTCCTGGGCATAGAGATCGCCTTCTACATGGCCATAGTTGTAGTAGATCCCACCGCCCTGCACGAAATTTGCACCCACGCCAAGTATGAAGTCGGAGAGATTCGATCCGGATACTGCACTTGGAAATGTGATCTGGCCACCTGCGTTGTAGGTATTCGCTTCTGGAGTTCCCAGGTGAAAGAGATCTCCCCCGAAGCTGAGTTCATGACGGCCCTTTTGCCAGGTGGCGATTACGCGAGTTTTCCAGTCGTTCCGGTCGAACTCACCGGGGTGATTCGAGCCCACATTGAAAAAACCGTTTACCTCCATTTGGTTCATGGCAGGCGGAGTATTGGGCGGCTGTACGATTTTTACTCCCGCATCCGTAAGCGTGAAGGGCGCTCCGGAGGCGGACTGCCCATCGGAACGGTCATAACTAAACCAGCCATTGAGGAGCAGAGAAGGAGTGACAACATAAGCGTCGTTAATCGCCACTGTCTGTATGAAAGCTGAATTGCTGTTGCCATCGGTTGCGATGACGTTGGTTTTTCCGGCGGCAAAGTCAGGGGGTTGAGTGAAACGTGTATAGAAATATACGCCGCTGAGGTGGTTTTTTCCGGAGATGTAGTCGATCTTGGGCATGAACTGGTTTTCCGTCTGCACCGCAGTCGGGCCCACGTAAGTCAACTGGCCATCTGGCCCATTCGGCAATGGTATGTGGTGGAGGAAATATTGCGCTACAGGACTGAGACTCCCGGGAGGAATCCGGTCCCCGGGAAACGGCAAGCCGGTCGATGGATCGGTAACAACAATGCCGGAGCCGGAAAAGTTTCCAGTGCGTTCGTCTGCGGTTGGAACGAAAGCAATTTCTTCCGAGGGAGCACTGGTGGTGCGTGTTCCCTGATAAGAAAAGAAAAAGAACAACTTGTTCCTGAGGATCGGCCCGCCAGCCGTGCCGCCAAATTGGTTGCGCTTGAGCGTGTCCTGCACTGGAGCAAAATAATTTCTGCCGTTCAGGTCGCCATTGCGCAGAAATTCGTACAAACCGCCGTGAAATTGGTTTGTCCCGGATTTCGTCACGATGTTTACCACGGCAGCGGAATTACCATACTCGGCCGACATGTTGGCGGCCTGGACGCTGAACTCCTGAACTGCGTCGGGATTCGGAAAAGGAAAGTTTACGTTGAGGTAATTGTCATTGTGATCGCCGCCATCCAGTTCGTAGCTCACATTTCCCGGCCCACCGCCATTGACCTGGGCGAATTGAGCTCCTGGGTAGACACCACCCTGGCAATTGTACCCGCAGTAGTGGCTGCTGAGGTCCACGGCTCCCGGAATCAAAAAGACCAATTGTTGAGCTTCCCTTCCGTTAAGAGGCAGTTGGGTGATCGACTGTGACGCAATCACCTGCGACACGGTGGAAGTTTGCACTGGCAGTATCTCGGCGGCCGCGGAAACGCTAACCCGCTGCTGAACCGTTCCGGGATGCAGTATTACGGATTGCGTTACGGATTGCGTTACCTCCAGGACGATTCCCGTTTGGACATAAGTAGAGAATCCGCTCTTCTCCACGGTGAGTTGGTAGCTGCCGACAGGCAAAGCCGGAAACAAATAAGAACCGGCACCGCTCGTGGTAGTGGTTCGACTTAGCCCAGTCGCAATGCTCCGGACGGTGACCGTTGCTCCCGGCACGACACTCCCGTTGGTATCCGTCACTACGCCGCCAAGACTGGCTGTCGTGAACTGCCCCAATAGTGGCGTATGCGCACTAAAGAGGACCAAAAGGCAAATCGCGATGACAAACATGGTCGAAAACCTGTTGAGCCTCATCTTAAAAATCCCTCCTTTGTTCCTCAAGAAATCCTCGCCTCAAACGGTGTGGTCCAAATGCGGCCGCAACTGGAGATCCCAATCTTTTGAGGTAGAACTCTTGTTCAAGATCAGCAAACGTTTGCAACTTCTAGCGAGATAAATTTTAGGCACATGACTCGACGGTTGTCAAAACAGACATTGCGTAACGAATCCGGTTTATCGGTGCGCGAGCGATCCGTGGTGCCGAAACATGGTCCGATTCGCAGAAATTGACAATGTGCAGCAGTGCAGGCGATAATCACAAGCGTTTGCGACGATGGCGGCGACAATCAAAGATGTAGCGCGAGAGGCTAGCGTCGATATTTCCACAGTATCGCGCGCGCTGAACAACGCGTATGGTGTCCACGAGCAAACCCGGAACCACGTGATCGCGGTTGCCACCCGGCTTGGCTATCAGCCCAACCGGGTAGCACGCAGCCTGGTTACGGGTCGGTCCCACTCCTTGGCGCTGGTTGTAAGCGACATTCGTAACCCGTTCTTTGCGGAAGTAGCCCGTGGGGCCGAAGATGCGGCGCGCGCCAGCGGCTGCGATCTGATTCTTTGCAACAGCGATTTCAGCGCTGACAAGCAAATGCAATACGTTCGTTCTTTGCTCGAAAAACGTATTGATGGCATTCTGATGAATTCGGTCTCGTCTTTGAACCGCAAACAACAAGAGCAGCTTGCAAGCTGTGGTGTTCCAATCGTATTGCTGAATCGAGTTGCTCCGGATAAGTCGTTTTCCACGGTTTGCGCTGACAATGAGGCCGGGGGTGCCCTGGTCGGGCAATACTTGCTGAGACTGGGCCATCGCAACATCGGTCACATTACCGGCCCGCGGCGCCATGGCAACATGACCGACCGCGCACGGGGATTTCTTCGCACTCTACAGAATTCCGGAATGAAAATTAAGCCGGTAATACTTTACGGTGAGAACAGCTTTCAGGGTGGGTATGAGTTAGCCGTTCAGTTGCTGTCACGAAAACCACGAATCACCGCACTTTTTGCGGCGAATGACGTCATGGCATTTGGAGCGGTGAGAGCTATTCTCGAGGCTGGCTTGGATATTCCACGGGATATTTCGATCATTGGGTTCGATAACATCGAGCTTTCCAGCGTCATGCATGTGCCGCTGACGACGATACACCAACCCAAGTACGAAATCGGTCATGCCGCTGTCGAAGTCCTTTTGCACTTGGTTGGACGATCTTCTGCAACCGTGCCGGAACATCGATTCTTCGGAGTCCAGCTTGTGGAGCGGCAATCATGTCGGAAACTCACGTCGTAAATAAACTCCCACACGCGATGAATATCTGAATTCTGTCACGAAGCAATATGGGCTTGCACATGGTAGCATCGCGCGGCCGCTGGTGGATGATTGCATTTGCCTTCTCGGCGACTCTCATCAATTATCTTGATCGCCAGACGTTGTCAGTTGCCGCTCCGGTTCTCCGCGAACAGTTCCATATGAGCAACGTGGGATATTCGCGTGTGCTCTTTGCATTCCTCCTCGCCTATACCGTTATGAATGGAATCTCCGGGCCGCTGGTTGACCGTCTCGGTACACGCGTCGGCTATGGCCTTTGCATGGCCTGGTGGTCAATAGCGGCCATCTCTCACGCACTTATTCATGGCATATGGGGCTTAGGAATCTGCCGCTTTCTCCTGGGTATGGGGGAGGCCGGGAATTGGCCCGCCGCAGTCAAGGTGGTGTCCGAGTGGTTTCCAGAAAAAGAACGTGCTCTGGCTTCAGGCATCTTTAATAGCGGCTCCGCGATCGGCGCCATGGTAGCCCCGCCGGTCGTAGCGCTTATTCTTCTTCGTTATGGATGGCCGTCGGCCTTTGTACTGATTGGAGTAATAGGTCTAGTCTGGCTTGTTCTGTGGCTGCCCATATATCGAACTCCACCGCAGGTTGAAAAAGTCACAAGGCAACTCATTCCAGTGGGGCAACTTTTACGTTTGCGCTTTGTGCGAAGCTTTACTCTGTCGAAGGTATTCATCGATCCCACATGGTACTTTTACATTTTTTGGTTTCCGGAATATCTCCAGCGGGCGCGACATTTCGATATGGGGGCCATTGGAAAATATGCGTGGATTCCCTTCCTCGTTGCGGGCTTTGGCAATGTATTCGGAGGGTTATTATCCAAGTGGTTTTTGGAATGCGGATTGTCAGTGACGATCAGCCGCAAGCTTGCGATCACGATTTTTGCTCTGGCCATGGCTTCCGCCATTCCCGCAGTTCTCGTTAGGAATGTCTGGATTTCTTTCGCACTCATCTCCACAGCGGCGGCGGGTTATACCGGCATATCATCAAACCTGCTTGCGGCGCCCGCCGATGTCTTTCCAACCAGCGCAGTTGCCTCGGTATATGGTCTGGCAAGTATGGGGTCTGGTTTCGGTGGGATGCTGTTCACCCTGATTACTGGTTGGCTTGTTGACCATTATTCCTACACGCCGGTGTTTATCGGATATGGTGTTCTGCCATTAATTGGTGCATTGATTTGGTGGACGATGCTCGGACAATTACGCCCTTTTCATTTTACGGAAACGGATGGTAGATTTCATGAAACTACAGCCTGATCTGCAAAACATGACTGCTCTCATTACCGGCGCAAGCAGCGGCATCGGCGCTGCAACTGCGGTCGCATTCGCCAGTCGCGGCGCGCATGTTCTCCTTCATTACAACAGCAACGAAGATGGGGTACGCGCGGTGCAGCAAACAGTACGCGAGGCTGGCGGCACTGCAGCGCTGCTCCAAGCGGATTTGAGTAACCGTAATGGGACACGCGAGCTGACGAAGGCAATTGTCGACAACAGTGAACCGGTTGACATTCTGATCAATAATGCCGGTTCTCTGATCCAACGCACCTGCACTCTGGATTTTACTGAAGAACTTTGGGATCAGATGCTCGAGCTTAACTTATCGACTCCATTCTTTGTCGCAAAGGCAGTCCTACCCGGCATGGTGGACCGCAAACGCGGCTTCATCGTGAACGTTTCCTCCGTAGCAGCTCGAAATGGTGGTGGACTCGGTGCACTGGCGTACTCTACATGTAAAGGTGCGATTTCTACGATGACGAAATCTCTCGCGCGGGAATTTGCGTCATATGGAATTCGAGTCAATGCGGTATCTCCCGGCACTGTGGATAGCGATTACCACCGCAAGTTTTCCACAAACGACATGCTGGAGTCCGTGAAAGCCACCACGCCAGTGAAGCGCTTAGGTACGCCCTGTGAAATCGCTGCCGTAATTTCATTTCTATGCAGCGATTCCGCCGAATTTATACATGGACAAGTGATCGAAGTAAACGGTGGTTTCTACATGGTTTAAAAATTGTGGATTCGGCGTACGCTTAAAGCGATGGTTGTTCACGGTGCAAATTCACAAGCTATCCCACTGAATCCGAAGGAGCAAATAAAGTGGAGAGACGTCAATTCATAAAAAATGCAGCGGTCACAGTGGGTGCGCTGGCTTCAGGCGTGGAGATGACCCATGGCTCGACGGTGCCGCAGGTAATAACGGACGAGCGTTCCGGAAAAATTGGCCGGCCCGTTCGCGCGGTCAGTATTGGTTTCAAACCCGGTCTTCCACTTATAAGGATCGCAGATCTGGTTGACCGCGAGGGCGCGCAGGGTGCTGATATCATTGCACTACCCGAAACCTGTCGCGGGCAGGATGACAAGAGCCAGGAAACTCTGGACGGCCCCACGATTTCAGCGATGGCACACCTGGCCCAGAAGCATCGAACCTACATCGTCTGTCCAATTGACCGAAAAGAAGGCAATCTCCGCTTCAACTCCGCGGTCCTTCTTGATCGGCGCGGCCAGGTAGTCTGCGTATACGATAAGTTTTACCCAGTCTGGCAAGTGGAGTGCTTGAAGAACCCACCCGTTCACCCCGGAAAAACCGTTCAGGTCTACTCGACGGATTTCGGCAGGGTCGGCTTGGCGATTTGTTTTGATGTGAACTGGACGCCACTCTGGCAACAGATATCAAATCAGGGCGCAGAATTGGTGATCTGGCCCAGCGCGTATTCAGCAGGTCGCTCCCTGCAGGCCCAGGCGGCTCAATACAACTACTACATCATGAGTTCGACGTTGGTGCCAGACTGCCTGGTCTATGACATCGATGGGGAATTACTGACCCACAATTACGAAAATGCCGGAAATGGAATCAATGTCACTCGCAGCACCTTGGATCTCGACCGCTGTATATTTCACCAGGATCTCAATCTTCCTGCCAAACGTGACGCGTTGCTGAAGAACCACGGCAACGATGTTGAACAGGAAAAGTGGTTGCCTATGGAGGGCTGGTTTGTACTCAGGGCCAAACGTCCCGGGGTGAGCGCGCGCTCTCTGGCCCAGCAGTATGGGCTGGAAGAACTCCGGCATTACATAAACCGAAGCCGCTGCGAGATTGATAAATGCCGTGGATGGGAATTCTCTTGAAATCTCTGAGATGACGCTCAAACGGTCGCGTCATCATTGCGCGAGAATGCGAGGATAAGTTGCAAACCTCAAGCGAACAATATGCCGTTCGGCGTGCAAGCGCCTCCATCCCGGCAGCTTCGCAGCTGTATTGTGTACGCCACCCGGCAATGGGAACTGAGTATTCTCTCTATTTGTATGCGGATTCGGACGCGGAAGCCGAAGATCTGGCCCAGCCAGCGTTTAAGGAGATTGATCGCGTAGAAGATTTGTTGAGCAATTACCGGGAGAGTAGCGAGCTCTCCCGCATTAACCGCGAAGCTTCGTTTGGCGAAGTGACAACAGATCCGGAAACCTTCCGCTTCCTTCAAACTTCTTTCGCGTGGAGCGCCAGATCGCATGGAGCGTTCGATATTACAGTTGGCAAACTGATGAAGGCGTGGGGATTTTTCGGTGCGACAGGCACGGTTCCTTCCGAGAATAAATTGGTACAGGTACGCGCTCAGGTGGGCTGGCAAAATGTTTGCCTAGACAGCGAAAGGCGAACGGTGCGATTTCTCTCCTCTGGAATAGAATTGGATCCCGGCGGCATCGGCAAAGGTTATGCCGTAGATCGTGCGGTCGGCATTCTGCGCGCACAGCATGTCCGCGCAGCGTTATTATCCGCCGGCAGCAGCACTATTTATGCTCTCGGCGCGCCGCTGGGAGAGATAGGCTGGAAGATTCGGGTTCCTTTTGTTGGCCAGGGAGATCGCACATTGTCCACGGTAATTTTGTGCGATAGCTCCCTCTCCACCGCCAATCATTCTGAAAAGTATTTCATCGATCATGGACATCTGTATGGCGCCATTATGGATCCGCGCACCTTACGGCCGGTCGAAGGGACACGTCAGGTTACAGCGATTTCTTCGTCGGCAACTGAAAGTGACACGTTATCGAACGCATTATTTATCCTGGAGCGGAAAAGCAGAGCTTCATTGCTGGAACAATTACCAGAAGTCTCCGCTTTGATCGTGTCAGAGAATCAACTCACGGCACAGTATGATGCCATACGATGGCCATCCGAAGTTGCCAACGGGCGCTGCGCGGCGGATACCACGGCGATAGCTGCATGGTGCTTACAAGGTGAAAAGGGACATGCGCAGTAAAGAAATATGAGGAGAGATCGCACAAAATCCGGATGCGGCAGTTCTATCGCTACTCCGCGAATGACAGGTTTTTTCCAACGTATAAAGAGATAGACTTGCGTATTTCTCTCCTTGGTTGACAGGCTCGCAAGCGCCAGTAGTCGTTGAACCACAGTTGCCAAGCCGACCCATTCAATGAATGAAACGATGGACGCTTCTCTGCTGTCGTCAAGAACATGAGCGAACATCCCATGCTGCTGGTGAACATGGCGGCTAACAAGAATCACTGGATTGGCATCGCCACAGTCGGCCCAATCCACTTCGGCCTGGGGACATCTTCTACTATTGATCGCATCGTAGTAGCGTGGCCCACCGGATTGAAGGACATCTTTCGATGGCAAAAGGCCGACCGGTTCGTCCCAGTTGTTGAAGATGCAGGAAAAACCGGCAGGTCAGCCGTAAGAACTATAATGGAGAGGTGCGGAAACAGCAGTCTATTTCGCGCAGACGTTTTCTCCAGGCAACTTCCCTTGCCATGGTTGGCGCGGCGAGTGTAGACGCGTCGCTGCCACGCGCGCTTGCAGAAGCGATCAGCCCTCAACCGCTCCGGGAATTCAGCTATAGCGACGTTGTGCTGACCAGCGATCTTCATGAAAACCAGTTGAAGGAAACGCATGATGTGCTGATGGGGCTAAGCGACGACAGCCTGCTGAAGCCTTTCCGCCAGATGGCTGGAATGCCAGCGCCGGGCAAAGAACTGGGCGGCTGGTACCTTTACGACCCGCTCTATGATGAGCGTCACGAAGACACAGGGTTTGCTCCCGGCGCTACTTTCGGTCAGTGGGTCTCGGCGCTTGCTCGGTATTACGCGATTACGGGGTCGCAGCAGACGCGCGATAAGGTTTGGCGGCTCAACCGCCTCTATGCCAAAACTATCTCGGGCGATTTTTACGTGAAGAATCGCTTTCCGGCGTATTGCTATGACAAGCTGGTCTGCGGATTGATCGACTCACACAGCTTCGCGAACGACCCGGATGCTTTCGCCATCCTGGACCGTACAACGGCAACGGCCGTTCCCCATTTACCTGGCCACGCGGTAGACCGTGAGCATAGCTGGCGGGCCGACAAAGGCAAATCCTACACGTGGGACGAGTCGTATACGATGCCGGAGAATCTTTTCCTCGCGTACCAGCGCGGTGCTGGCGCGCAATATCGTAAGCTCGCCATGCAATATCTCGATGACAGGACTTTTTTCGATCCTCTTGCGGCAGGGCAGAACGTGCTGGGCGGCAAGCACGCATATAGTTACGTGAATGCGCTGAGTTCGGCAATGCAGGCATATCTGACTGTGGGCAGCGAAAAGCATTTTCGCGCGGCGAAGAACGCTTTTGAAATGCTCACCACCCAAAGCTTCGCCACCGGTGGCTGGGGCCCGGATGAGCTGCTGCGCGCTCCCGGCAGCGGCGAGGTAGATGCCAGTTTAATAAAGAGCCATAACAGCTTTGAGACACCCTGCGGTTCCTATGCCCATTTCAAGCTGACCCGTTATCTGCTGCGTGTCACGCACGATTCGCGCTACGGAGACAGCATGGAGCGTGTTATGTACAACACCGTACTGGGTGCGAGATCCCTGCAGCCGGATGGGAGAGCGTTCTATTATTCGGATTACAACTTCCATGGACACAAGGTCTATTCCAACCACATTTGGCCGTGCTGCTCAGGCACGCTACCGCAAGTCGCTGCGGATTATCGCATCAACACATATTTTCGAGATACCCACGGCGTCTATGTCAACCTATACATTCCATCGAAACTCAAGTGGCAGCAAGATGGCGCCCAAGTCTTGCTCACGCAAAGTAGCAGCTATCCGTTCGAAGGCAAGCTGCTATTTGAAATAAATACGTCACGACCAACAGATTTTACATTGCGTTTCCGCATACCCGCCTGGGCAGAGGGATCATTGGCATACGTCAATCGGAATCGATCTGACATCACAAGTCACTCCCGGGAATTTTCTTACGCTCCATCGCCAGTGGAAGACAGGCGATCGCGTGGAATTGGATTTATCCATGTCGATGCGACTGGAAGCGATCGATCCGCAGCATCCGCGCACTGTAGCACTGCTTTATGGACCGCTCATTCTTTTCCCCATAGGAAGCGCAGTTCCTACGATTACGCGCGAGGAGCTATTGGCCGCCAAAAGGGTGCAACAGCAGCGGTGGCAAATAGAAACAGGAAATAGCCCGTTAACCATGTTGCCATTTACTGCGATCAATCATGAGCCTTATTCCACCTACCTAAGCTTGAGCTAGGCCGGGCGTAACCGCCGGTAGCATATTCCTACGGACTCAACGTGTGAGTGCCAGTGTTGTAAGAGAACCGGGCCAAAGCGACTAGAGCGATTCCACGGTTACTTACCCGGCCAAGGATCGTGTAGAGCAGCTTCTATTAAGGAAAAGCTGCGCGAGATCCCGATCCCGCTGGATACGCCTACCGTGGAATCGCTCTAGCCTCTACCAAGAATTGAGCGGGCGCAATCCGCGAGGGACTCGTTGAAAATAGTGCAAGCAATCCGGACCGTGCTGTTGCTTTTTATCCTCGGGGTTGCCGATCTGCTGACAGCGCAGCCGGCTCGCCTGATGAACCAAAGCACCATGGTTGTCCTCGAGCCCAGTTCCGAAGCGCCACAATTACTACGTCTTGCCACTCCGCAAGGTCAGGGATGGATTGGCTTGCAACCCGAGGCCTTGATTCGCCATGCCACAGTGCAAGGAGTGGAGCGGCGGTTGCGCTGGCGCTTAAATGCCAATCTGTCACACCACGATCGCACGAACGTCGTGTTTGTCTACGACGCAGCCGGTGTTGCGCTGCGACTCTTCTGGGAGTGGCATGTCCGTGACGCACATGGCCCCATCGAGCACCAGATCCGAATCGAGAACCGGAGCGGCGAAGAGGTATGGATTCCGCTGCAGGACTCTCTCGACCTTCACTGGAGAGAGAGCCGGCAGCAGCACCTGGAACAGATGTGGATCGATAAGGGTGCGGGCACAGCTCCTCCGATTGGCACACACATCGTCGGGCTCGGCGAAGGCTACCGGTGGAAAGGCACATCCAGCACGTACGCGCATCCGCTGCAGGGTCAAGCCGCGCGAGATCATTCCTTACATCCTCGTTCGTGAACCAGATGGAGGCGCGGGCTGGTATGCCGGTATCGAATTCAGTGGGCGTACGCGCATTACTCTGCAACGGCAGGGTAACAGTATTGTCAGCGCTCTCGGCCTGAATCCGGAGCCGGGTCCATTCCGCACACGTCTTGCCAACGGTGAGAGCTTCACCACACCGACTGTCTTTCTCGGAGCTGTGACAGGCAGTGTGGACGATGCCGGCAACGAGCTGCGCCGCTGGGTCCGTCGTGTACTTAATGATCCCGCAACTATCCGAGACCCCGAATACCCACTCCTGGTGAACAACAGTTGGGGGAGTGAGATGCAGATCGATGAAATACAAGCGCGGCGGATGATCGACGACTCGCACGAGCTGGGATTCGAGATGTTCCACCTGGACGCAGGCTGGTTTCGTGCAGTTGGCGATTGGTACCCGGACCCAAAGAAGTTTCCGCACGGTCTTGCTCCTGTAGCGGCATACGCACACCAATGCGGAATGCGGTTCGGCCTTTGGGCGGATTGGGCGCAAGCGGGTGCAAGCGAAGAGAACGGCGCGCTAAGTGTGCGCGATCCTGTCACACGCGACTGGCTGACTACCCAACCTCCAACAGGATGGAAGCCGCAACCATTTAAAGGCATCACAATCGATTTAGGCGCGCCGGCCGCCCACGCATGGGCTGCGGCAGAAACACAGCGGCTGGTGCACGATTACCACCTGGACATGCTTGAGCACGACGGCTATGTAGTTGCGCAGGGCTGCGACCGGTCCGATCATCCGCATGCTCCGCCTGACCCTAACTCAATCCGGCGCTACCGGGACGAAGATTTTCTATGGGTCGACAGCTCGAATTCGACGGATGTGAGCTATCACGCCACCGAGGCGTACTACGACATTCAGTCGCGGCTGAAGCAGACGCACCCCGGCCTTCTGCTAGAGATATGCAATGACGGCGGTCGCATGGTGGATTTCGGCGCGGCCGCCCACGGGGATTACTTTTCGATCATCGATTCTTATGACCCTCTGTCGAACCGGCAAGCCTTCTACGATACAAGTCATCTGTTGCCGCCGGCCATGCTGGAAAGCTATGTGAAGCAATGGCCAACGCCTACACCGCAGAATTTTCTTTACATGCTGCGCAGCGGCATGATGGGCTGGTTCACGCTTATGCTGGATACGACCAAATGGACTGCGGCGCAGCACTCCATGGCGAAGGAGGAACTGCAGCTTTATAAAAAGGAACTCAGACCATTGATTCGAGCCGCAGACGTCTACCACGTTGGTCCACGGCCGGATGGCAAAGGTTGGGATGCTACTGAATACGTCGACGATTCGCACGCGCGCGGCGTGGTGTACGCGTTCCATGGCACGGACGTATCAAAGAAGACGTTTCGCTGCGTATTCGAAGGTCTTCTCCCTTCGCAGTTCTATCGTCTCCGCTTCCATGATCATAGCCAGCCCGACCGCACGGCACGGGGAGCGGAGCTGATGCGGGACGGAATCACGCTCACCCTGCCCGAAGCGAACTCCTCCGAACTGGTCTTCTTCGGCCCGGCCGGATCCTAAAGCGTAGCGCCAGGTGCAGCGCACGATGTTCATGGTCGAGTTACCGTCGGATGGGTGTGCGCTGTTCGACGTCTACTAATTTTATGTTTAAACCAATCTGGGATTATTATTTCAGCAAAATCGTCCTGTACTTTTACCAGTGGTTAACTGATAACCTTAAGCAATGCCTTGCCAATAAACCTTCACAGTGATTTAAGTCACAGATACTTCTAAACCGGCGGGGCGGTGCTTTTCCGTACTATTAGATGGGGCACAACCTTGGTGTGCATTTTGCTGAGAGATTGCTGGGCCTGGCCGGTCAATATAGTTCGCATAAATTCCGCGCTGATAGCCCCCTGTTTTTCGAGGTGCTGGCATACGGTTGTTAGCGGCGGATTGTAGTAAGCGGCACCGGGAATATCATCGAAGCCTATCACCGAGCAGTCTTCCGGAACTTTCAATCCCGCACTACTGAGTGCTCCGATCGCTGCAAATGCGGTAAGGTCGTCGAAGGTGATCAACGCGCTGAATTTCCCTCCTTTCTTCAAGAGGCCCTCAGTAAGCTCGTAACCTTGTTCATAGCTGGAGTTTCTGCCGTTAATTTCCGCGACGATACCGGAATCAAGCGGAATCCCACGGAAACGAGCGCCTTCCATAATGCCTTTCCAGCGAGGCGCGCTGTCGCTCATCGCTCGGGGCCCCTTAATTACGGCAATTCTTCGATGCCCGAGTGAGTGGAGATGTTCAAGGGCCGCCTGCCCGCCGGCACAGTTATCGGTAACCACCGACGCATAGCACCTGGTTGCCGGTTCGCTTCCAATTACAACAGCGGGAAGCTCAAATTGCCGGATAGCACTCGCTAGATTGGTTCCTAAATGCAATGGGTTCGCAATGGCGATCACACCCTCCACACGGCGCTCCATCAGCATCTTCACGCACTGCTGGAGTCGTCCTGGCGTGTTTTGAAGGTCGGCTAACACAGGCATATACCCAAATTGTGTTAGGGAGTTTTCAATGCCTCGGATAATCAAAGTGCAATATGGATCCGTAATGTCAAAAACCAACACGCCGATGCTGTGGGTCCGCTTACTACGAAGCGAACGTGCCTGCAGATTCGGGAAATAACCAAGCCGGCGCGATGTTTCCTCGACCAGGCGCTGAGTGGTGGCGGGAATTCTGCGGCCAGCCTTGTTAAGCACCATGGAAACAGTTGCAATGGAAAGACCGGTGGCCTTCGCGATATCGCGGATGGTCACCGCGCGCCTGCTATCCTTTTCGGCAGAAATCCCGTGCAAAGTTCCCTCTTTTGCCTTCATTTGCTGCTCAATCATTCACCTATCGGCGATGGACGTAGCCATTCAGAATTTATCAAGCACACCCGAATTGCGCATACCGCACTTACCGACTTAACGCATCAGACAGGTTCTTTCACTTGCCTGTCGTCACAGTGCAGTCATATGAATCAGTTGTTCGAGGCATTCGGATTATCCTGATATCTTCGATAATCTTTCATGTCATAGGTAGTGCTGAGAGTGCCCTCGATGGAGATACTGGTTTTACGGACAGTCTCCTCCTCGTTTACACCGACTGCGACAAGAGTGACGCTATAAGTACCATTTCCGGTATATGCATGATGGACAACCATTCCTTCGTTGCGAGTACCGTCGCCAAAGTTCCAGCGGTAGTGGACTGCTGGGGTTCCACCAGGATCCGTGATTGCCTGAAACACGATGCTTTTGCCGAGGTGCGCTGTGCTGGGCACAGAAATGCTCACGGACGGCGCTTTTGCGGCCACCGAAACATTGACTAGCTTGATGAGTCGAACAGAATGGGCCGCCTGATCCGGGACGTGCAGAATTCCATGGACGATCTCAACTCCTCGATCCGGATGGAAGATATCGGTACCGTGAATAGCGGCGCCGGGTGCAAGTTCAAGGTTTGACAGAGGAAGGTTGCGTGACCGGTTTCGGTCAGTCCAGTTGAAGATCGCCAATATTGATTGCCGGTCATCTTCTCGCAGAAAAAAGATACTCGGCTGTTCATCCTCGGGCAGGTACGTCATTAAATCGACAGGGATGGCCGAGCGTTGGAGTCGAACCATGTTCAGCAAGTCCGTGTTTTTTACCAGCTTGAGCCGCTCAGGTTGCGTCCCTAGTGTGGGCAGGTCGTCGCCAATCTCGAACATCCCACCAGCCACCGCTGCCAGAGCGATCGATACCTCAGCTTCATCGAGCGACAAGGGGGTCTTCGATGTGTGCCAGGATTGGTCGGTAATCAGCTGCTTCGAAACGGAAAACGCGTCAGGGTCCGCACTATAAAACCTACCGTTCATGTAATACCGCGCCGCAATCCCGGTAGCATCTTCACGCATCCCATTGAACGAGTGACCCGTGTCGGTCGATAATCGCCCCAGCTCTGTATAGCCCACCGCTGGCAGCATAGGGCTCCCGTCCTTATCAAGGAGTACGTCGGGACCGACTGCATCGCGAATAGCTTTGAGACCGATCTGCTCCGCTTCGACGGCAGTCGTATTCGGCCGATAATGGAAACCCTCGATCGCCGTATCGTCCATGAAGTCCAGTTTGATATAGCGCACGTTCCACTGCTGCACCAGCGTGCGATACGTCTGGCGGAGATATGATTGCGCCCCGGGATTGGTCGTATCGAGGACATAGAGGGCATCATGACTGCCCTCGACGTAGCCGATCTGAATCGGACTTCCTTTCGAATCGTGAACAAGCCATTCCGGATGTTGCTGATACACCCAGGCTCTCCTGGACACACGAAACGGAGCCGCCCAAACGCCGAAACGCAGACCTTTTTCAGTGACTTTGTATCCAAGACTTCTTATCCCGTCGGGGAAAAGGGTCGCATTCGGTGTTGTCAACTCTCCATCGGCGTAGGCATAGCCTTCGTCGATGTGGAAGTAGTTAAACCCGTAGGATCGGAGATTTCGAGCGAGCCAATCCGCGTTCGTGAGTGCAGTCGCTTGGGATAGGCCAAAGTAGTACGCCGTCCAGCTCCACCATCCCCACGGAGCTGGCCTTCCGACCAAAGCGTGCCGCAAATGGCCAATTGTGCTCCCGTATGATTCAAGTTGTGCGTGATAGTCTCGAGTCACCGAAAACATGACCTTCTCAGAGGCCATGGTTTGCCCGGCAGCAAGTGGCAGACTCAATTCGACTTGATCCTGCGGAGGATCGTCCCGGAGCGATTCTTTCTTCATGATTTCTGTTGTGCCTGTGCAGTCCACCGCATAGGACGAGACCTGGGCAGAGCCATAACCGTCACTCTGTGTTTTCAAGTGATATACGGTGAGCCACTTGTCAGCGGTCATCGCGGCCAAAAGAAGGCTGTAACGGCTGTCGCGGTTATAAATCAATTGACTCCCGACGGCGAAGTGCAATTTGTTCGCGCATCGGAATACGAATCTTCACCTTCATATTTTCTGGCTTTCCCTAGATCGAAAATATGTAGCGGAGGCCGGTCTTCACTATAGCTATCCGACAACACCCGCTCGGAGCTCTCGGTTCCGCCGAGATTCACGCGAGGCGAGCCGTCGACGATGTCTATCACTCGAATATCCTGAACGCCGACCGAGGGACCTTCAGGATTCTTGAGGTAGACTTGGATATCGCCGAATGGAAGATTATCGTATACCTCCACTGTGTAGCTAAGTTCCGGTTTACCCGGAAGACCACTCAGCCTAACCGTAATCCTGTGCACATTACCGAGAACGTCCTGCGACGACGATTGCGTAACAGTCCGCGTGGGGTAGTCCGTGGACCAAAGCCATTGGTAGTCGATCTCGGCTCCAACACGAGACGTGAATACGGGCGTCGTCAAACCTTTTGCAGAAAGCTGAAAGGTAGCTCCGCGATTGTTGAGTAAACTCGAAATATCCTGGTTCGCAATATTTCCTTTAGCCACAGACTGCGCCGCCATGCAGACCTGGAAACCCACAAGCACAACGATCGCAACGAGCATACGGATACAGGCTTGTTTTGTCATTGGCTATAAACCCTTTATCCAATGCTGGGCGTTCGTTCGATATATCTTCACTAAAACGGAGTGTGGAAGTCGCAGGCCAGTCACTTTTCTACCGTCGACGTTGAATGTATCTCCAGTCGCCAGAAATCTCCAGTCATCGAAATAATTCGAACGCCATTCTTTGATGGACTCAGAGATATCTGCATCTGGCGCAATGTCCAAATCCGTCCCGTACAATATCCTGTCTTGATATCTCATTAAAAAGCTGCGCACCTTCTGCCGCGGACCAAACATCAGATACTCCATCCGCGCGGCAGTATCGACAGCAAAGTTTGGATAATGGTCGAGGTCCTTGCTGAGACCATCCAGATCTATTTCCATACTTCCTAAATGCGCGCCGACAACCCGGAGGTTGGGATTGCGCGCCAAAATTTTGTCGCGCGCTGCAAGAATTTCCTGTTTCGAGGGCACCCCCGGCTTTCCGTACATGTACCACTGTGGATTTTCGATGTAGTACTCCGAAAGCGGGTCGGCCTTAACGTCCAACTTCTGCCAAGCCAAATCTGGCTCCGCCAAATGAGCAATCAGTGTTTTCCCGTGCTGGGCAATGTCCTGGTAGATCGGCTCAAACTTCGGATCGTCCGGCATGATGTACTGGCCGCGGCGGTTCTTGATTTCCATGCCAACGTTTTTCCAAATCTTGACTGCGATCGCGCCTTTGGCGAAGTTACGGTTGATTTGGGCAACGCTGGATTCCGTGAAGTTTTTGTTGTTGAACTGGTACGGATCGAATGTGGTACAGAGGAACACATGACCGTTGCCGGATTGCACCAGGTTCAACGCGGCCTTGATCTGCGGTTGCAGCTTTTTGCGATACGAGAGCGTGTCGTCGACAACAAGAATGTTCAACAGCGTGAGATGGGCTTTTTCGAGGAACCCCTGGAATGCAGCGCTGCTTTTGAAAACGTGCACGTGGGCATCTATGGGATGTAGGGTAGCAAGGCCACGCAGTTCGTCTTGTGGGGATACTGTGCCGGAGGCTCGAACCTGTGGCGTGACTGCTGTCGCGATGACTGTAGTGATAACAATCAACAGTGCGGTCGATAATGAAGCAAAATGCTTTCTCATCCTATAGTTCCCGTCGCTCCGGGCAAGTGAATCTTTCAACAGCATCCGATTTTCTGCATAATCACCATTTGCCCGCTTTAGAAAGATGCCTTCAGGCCGAACTGGATGACTCTCGGATCAGAGGCTCCGGTAAGCTGGCCGAAGCCGCTGTCTGTGACGACACTGTCCGGTGAGTTGAAATTCACGTTATTGAATGCGTTGAAGAATTCTCCACGAAATTCGAGTGAAACTGCGTTCGTGATCTTTGTATTCTTGATCGCCGCAAGATCTGTATCGAAAAATCTAGGGCCGCGAAGAATACTTTTACCCGTATCTCCATATGTTCCCGGCCGATTTATGCCAAATGCGGCGGTATCGAACCATTCGTTCACTTCGGCCTGATGTGACCTTCCCGATCCCAATACCGCTTTTCCTACCGAGGAAACTAGCAGATCGGCTCGATCCGCGCCGATTCCGCTGCCTGAATTGTCCACCCCGCTGAACACCGTGAACGGGGTACCCGTGTTCCAGGTTGCAATCGCGGTTACTTCCCAGCCATTCGCAAGCTTGTCCAACCCATGTGCCATATGAAAACGCGGAATGTTGTAATCACCACTGAACTTGAACGCCTTTGCAATATCGTCCGGGGATGGGCCATAGTCGAAGTACCGTCCGCATAGGCAACTATTGGTGAGCGCGAAGTTTCCGCTGGCCGCCGGCGCGAAATCGTCTAATGCTTTCGACCATGTAAAATTTGCCAGGAAAGACAGCCCATTGGTAAAGCGCTTCGAGAAAGATGCTTGTACACCGTTGTAATTGCTATTGACTCCGGAATTGATGGACGCGATCGATCCATACTGGGGATAGATCGGATGGTCGGGGGGATTCAACTGCAGCAATCCATATTCCTGGTCGCCAGTTCCATACAAATGATGCCCTTGGTTGCCCACATACGCGATCCGGAGGAGCCAGTTCGATCCAAACCCTTGTTCCAAAGTCAGGTTATAAGACAAGACCATTGGCAAACGAAAGTGCCGGTCAAAAATCTGAGAGAACGAGATTGCGCTTTGAGGAAACGTTGCGTTAGGGCCAGGGTTTAAAGGCCCGAAGCTGGCTGGAAAAGGATTCTGGATTCCGGTGCTTCCATAAGGGATCTGTGAAATTAACAAGAGTCGGTACACCATTGTTTACACCACTGTTTACGCTGAGGATGGGGGCAAACGGCGGGATGCCCACAACGTCCTCAAATGCTACCGTCTCCGGAGGCTCATAGTAATAACCCGCGCCTCCCCGAATGCTGCGTTTTCCATCTTTGGAGAGCTGATAGGCAAATCCAACTCGGGGAGCGAGATTCCACAGGTTATTAAATATCGACGAAGCAGGACACCCGGGATCGTGATTTTTCCCGCCGAATAGCATCCCAACGGGTGCATTGGGAAAGCGCGTCGACTTCGCACCAGGGACGAAGCACGCGACTCGACCTTCGCTATCGGTATAGGGAAAGAAGGGATCCCAACGGAGGCCGTAACTCCACGTAAGCCGTTCGGTCGCCTTCCAATTGTCCTGTGCGAATAAGTTCCAACGATATCCCGTAAAGTCCAGGAACAAGCCGCCTCCCTGGGTAAAGTTGGAAACTGCGCCGGACACGAAATCGGCGAAGCTGTTGCCGGTTAGCCCATTGCTAAAGTCAAATGCTCCGCTTTGTTGATATTGGTTCTGCATCGGCAGGCGGATTCTCGCAATTTCGCCGCCAAATTGCAGTTCGTGATTTCCTTTCAGCAGCGACGCGACTTCACGGAGGGATTGGTCGGTCTTAGTGAAGTTACCCACCGGCACAGAAAACAAACCGAAGTTACTGCCGACAGAGATGCTTAAAACCGGCTGAGCCGGCTGCGCAATCTTGACCCCCGCCTCCGCAAAGCCGAACGGAGAATCGGAGGGGATCTGCCCAGTCTGCTGTGTAAACCCGTAGTAACTGCCCAGGAGGAAGTGATCGGAAATCGTGTAGATGTCCACTGCGCTCACGCTCTTGAGGACCAGATGCTGGGCATCTCCTCTCATCTGCAAGAGGTTGGACGGAGATGGCAGCACGACGGGGTTCGTGTAATTCAACT
Organism: uncultured Acidobacteriota bacterium; assembly: GCA_963823295.1. Classification (GTDB taxonomy): domain Bacteria; phylum Acidobacteriota; class Terriglobia; order Terriglobales; family Acidobacteriaceae; genus JAKAAZ01. The sequence goes on along the minus strand of CAWGLF010000029.1, from coordinate 232,954 downwards.
GGAAATAGCGAACGCTTAGGTGATGTTTGCCGGCATTGAAGTCGCCTTTAGCCATGTATTCGTCTGTATCCTGCCGATCTGGCGCGCCGTTGAAAGTAAGTTGGTCGTTCGGACCGTTAGGCAGTGGGATTTGCTTGAGCAAATAAGTCGCGACGGGGCTCACCGGAATCTGGTTGTTAAGATAAGGAATGTTAGTGTTGGGAATATTAAGCTGTGTATCCGGAAGCAGGTCAGAGAAATTGCCGTTGCGTTCGTCGGCATTGGGTACAAAAGCAACCTGGCCATTGACTGCAGTGCTGATTCGAGTTCCCTGGTATGTTCCGAAATAGAACAGGCGATTCTTCAGTATGGGTCCCCCGACGCTTCCCCCAAACTGGTTCTGTCTCAGTGGATTGACCGAATCGGCGAACCAGTTCCGCGAATCCAACGCAGCATTTCGAATGAATTCAAAGATGTCTCCATGAACCCTGTTCGTGCCGGATTTTGTGACGACATTGACTACTCCTCCGATCGCATCCCCATAGAGCGCGCTCATGTTGCCGGTAACGAGATTGAATTCCTGTACGGCATCCGGATTGGGAAATGGAAAATTTGTATTGATATAGGTGTCGTTATAGTCGACGCCATCGAGTTGATAGCTCACTCCATTTGCGGTCGCGCCGTTGACTTTGGCATACTGCTCTCCTGGAAATATCCCCACCTCGCAACCAAACCCGCAATAGCTCGAGGTGACGTTACTAGTCCCCGGCGCGAGAAATACAAGTTGTTGAACCTCGCGCCCATTCAGTGGAAGTTTTACGATATCCCTCTGGTCAATCACCTGGCTGACCGTCGCCGAATCTGTCGTCACCATCGATCCGTTTGCTGTGACCGTCACCTTTTCCGATACCGAAGCGACACGCATTTCGAACGCGTACCGTTACTGTCTGGCCGATTGCCAGCACAATCCCACGTTGTGCGTAAGGAGCAAATCCGGCCACCGATACTGATAAGTCATAGCTCCCCACCGGCAGACTCGGAAATAGGTACTCTCCGGAATTGTTGGCCTTCGTTGCCTGCGTATAACCGGTCGCGGTCTCCCTGACTGTAACGCCCGCGCCGGAAATCGCCCCTCCCGATACATCTACAATCACGCCGCTGAGGCGTGCAGTCGTAGTCTGGGCCATGAGCGAAAAGGCCATGCCAACCGCAACAAACCAGCCGAATGCCAGCGCTACGAGTCGGCGCGCACGCTCATCGGGGTGGTTCCTCCATTGTTTTTTCTCGATATTCTCCGGCATTTTTTGGCCTCCAAGCGTTCAACCTGTTTTGCGGATTTTTCCTCTATCCCATCTCACCGCATGGACTAAGGCAGAAGCGAGCAGACATTTTCTATATTGGATTCACGATATGGTTAACTGTTTTACCTTGTTTGGTGAAACAGTTAACCATTCGCAATGGGCAATTGTCAATCTGGAAATAGCTTCTGTCTTTGTAAGTGAAGACCAAGGACTTTGGCGAAATTCCAATGTGACCAGCAATTGCGAGCCTGTACGCTCAACGCTGTAAGCGCTCTTGTGGGGAATCAGTGTTCCGTGAGCTACCAGCTAGCGTGCGAAGGGCTGATTCGGGGCTGTTGAGCTCAGAACTGACGGCTGGAATCAGGAGAGTCAAAGGTGCGAGGCAGCTGGGCTGTCGTGCGGCCAACTGGCTCAATCGCGATGGAAGATACTGGCGGTTCGTGGACCTGAACTGGGGCGGCTCCGATTGAGGACCACGGACATGTTTACAATTAGCGGACCTTCTATACAATCCAAGAGTATCTGGCTTGGACCAGACAGCATCCTCAGCTTGCCCCATGAATTTTTCGAAATCGAAAACTCCAGTTCCCATAAAACTCAACCGTGCTTGAAGAAAGCGTTTCAGCACGGAGCGGCAACGGACCCAAATGAATTTATCGACTCTTGACCAAGAACTGTCTGGCTATGTCGAACAACATTCCGATCGTCTTGTTGAGATTCTCCAGGATCTTGTCCGTATACCGTCGGAGAATACGGCGCCTACGGGTAGCGAGGGAGAATGCCAGAAGTACATTGCGGAATTGTTGTCGAAACTCAACTGCGATCCGGTAGTTTATTCAGTCGACGATGTACCGAGCTTAAAGGAGCACCCGCTGTTTTGGCCGGGCCGGGACTATAAGAGATCGCCCCAACCTAGGCGCTCGTCTCAGAAGCAGCGGAAATGGTCGATCCCTGCTTCTTTCCGGCCATATCGATACAGTTCCAGTCGGTTCATCGGCGTGGACGCGGGACCCATTTGGTGGCTCGGTTGAAGGGAACCTGCTGTACGGACGCGGCGCGTGCGATATGAAGGGCGGCGTGGCAACGAACCTCTTTATCATGGAATGTCTTCGGAAGTTGAATATGAAGCTTGCGGGGGATGTGCTTTTCGAGACGGTGATCGATGAGGAGTTCGGCGGAGTGAATGGGACCCTCGCCGGGCGCTTAAAAGGGTTCAATGCCGACGCGGTAGTGCTTTCAGAGCCTTCCTTTCTGCGGATTTGTCCTGCTCAACGAGGAGGACGTATCGCTCATCTCACGCTGAAATCTTCCGGTCGTGGGATCCTGCACGAAGGCGCGGCTCCTGCGGGCGTAATTCATCAACTGAGATTCTTACTGGAAAAGATTGAAGAATTTGGTGCCCGGCGTCGCGCGAGCGCAAAACCGCACCCACTGTACGGAAGCAATGCGGATCCTGTTCCGGTTGACGTCACGAAAATTATCACGGCCCCCTGGGGAACCAAGGAGCCGATGACCATTCCCGAGGAATGCAAGATCGAAATTTACATTCAGGCAATGCCCGGAGAGAAACAGGAGGACATCGATCGCGAATTCCTGCAATGGATTGAGTGGCTGGCTGAGATGCCGGGCAGCCCATTTGTGGGTACGCCGGATGTGATGTTCCCGATCAGATGGTTACCGGGATCGGCGATCTCGAAAGATGAACCTCTTGTTCAGGAACTGGCGGATTGCGCGACTCGAGTTCTAGGTAAACCGCCGGTGATTGCTGGAATTGAAGGGCCGTGTGACATGTATGTGTTTCATCAAGTCCAGCACACACCGGCGGTTCTATGGGGAGCCAGGGGTGGAAACACGCACGCGGCAGATGAATATGTCGAGATTGATACATTGGTTAATGCGGCAAAGGTGCTTTTAATCTTTGCATGCCAATGGTGCAGATCCCATTGATTGCATTTCGCGGTCACAGCACGTGGAACAGGAAGGTGCAAGGATGGGAGTAAACCGGCGGGAGTTTCTGGCTAGGGTCAGCCTCAGTGGCATTGGCACTGAAGAGCCATGGCTACAGTGCCGGTATCGTGAACGCGCCGAAATCGCATGTATCCTCCGATGGGAAGCCGTCGCCGTTACTGAACTATAACTGCAGCACGGCCATTGGACTGGGTGACGAGCCGGCTGGAATCCTCGACCAGTTTGGACAGCTGAGAGGGAGAAACGTCCAGCTCCTGCTGGATCTGGATTCGCCATTGATGCCGTTTCAACACGAGAAATGGATTGCGGAAGACAGGCAATGGGCGCAATGGCTCGATAGCGGATGCCTCCCGATCGTGCGCAGCAAATTGAGTGGAGGACGGGTGTCGGTGGACTGGACCGCCTTCTCCTCCGACCATGGAGGCGTAAAAGGCGACTATGTCGCCGTAAGCAATGCGGCAGCTCCGCTCCGTCTGCGCCTGCTGTTTCCATACGCCAGTTCAGTCAAGGTAGAAGGAAGGACCGGATCATTGATCACGATAAGATTTTCGCTTTCTTCCCGGCCGCAAGAAGTATCAAAGCCACCGACGCGAAATACAATCTGCTCTCACGAAATTCCTGGTGCATGGATATTCCGCGCTGGGATTTCCGGGTTCCTTTAAAGGACAGGCCGGGTCTATCGCCTGCCTTTAACAGCGGACGCGAAACTTATTTGAACCGCACAGTGGAGTATCGAATACCGGTTCAATCCCCGAACACTGCTCACGTTTACCTCGGCCTGATCCAGGATGTAAAGCAAGCGCCGGGAGAGACGCTTCTCAAGCTTTCGGTGAACGGCCAGAGTCAGATTGCGGATATGAGCGATGTGGAACCGGGCACGCCTTTGATCCTGGAATTTGCTGCCGCTCCCGACCGCGGGGGAATTCATATCACATCGGAGTGCGACGTTTCCTCAATAAGCATGTTCCGGCAATGTTTCCTCAATGGTGTTTGGGTATACGAGAACAGGGTGGATAGGGAGGAGTTGAAGACGGGAAAACTGGATTCTCGCGCCATGATCCAGATTCCATGTGGCCGTGAGCCGCTCCAAGATGTCGCCGCAATCGTCGAGCTGGAATATGAAGCCGGAAGCGCGGACGGCAAGCACTTTTTTCTGCCCTACGATCTTCCGGTGAGCGGCGCAGCCAAGGCAACCGGCATTTCGCCTGTAGCAGCCAAGGCTGCAACCCGGGAACGGTGGAACGCTTTTCTGGAACAAAGTGCTGAACTAACAGTCGGAGTTCCGCGCCTCGATAATCTCTACCGGACTTCACTTCTGAATCTGCTTTTACTCCGCACCAGATATGCGGGGGCGGGCAAAGATGGCGATGACCTGTATGTTGTCAAACCGGGGGCCACCATATATGACGATTTCTGGACGCGGGACGGATCTTATATCGTAACGGCACTGGATTTGGCTGGGCATCCGGAGGAAGCGGAAAAATCGCTGCGTCTCTTCTGGCAGGGCGATCGAAAAGGGATTTGCGCGACATGGGGCCAGCAGCCTGCCGGATACTGGCAATCGCCGATCACTCAGTGGGATAGTTGCGGCCAGGCGCTCTGGGCGCTGGTCAATCACTATCAGATGACGGCTGACAAGCGATGGCTGCAAAGCGCGTATGGCAGCATTCGAAAGGGCGGGTTGTGGATCAAGTATGCCTGCGAGCAGATGAAGTTTACGAATGAGAATGGAGAGCGACCCACCTACTATGGGCTGCTGCCGCCGGGAGAAGGCGAATCGATCGCCGAGGGGATCAACTACTACCATGATTTCTGGGCAGTGCTAGGTCTTCGGCAGGCGACAATTGCCGCCCATGCGCTTGGCCAGGATGCGGACGCCGGAACATTTCAGACCGTATACGATCATCTTCGCTCAGACCTCGATGCTTCGATCCGCGCGGCTTTCGTTCGAACCGGGAAAGGGCGTTATATACCCGGCACCCCGTTCGATTCGAAGGCACCGATCTGGGGATCGGCCTGCGCGCTCTATCCCTGCCGCTTTCTCGATCCGCAGGACCCCATGATGGATGCAACACTGGCAGCTTTAGGAACCCACCTGGAAGAAGACGAGTATTTCGACCACAGCGGAGATATCTCTACTTACGCCACTTCGGACATCGCGATGTGCCACCTGCTGCGCAATGACCGCGATATGTTCTATCGGCTTTTCAACGGATTCGTGGATCACTGCTCCCCAACCAATGCCTGGGTGGAAGGGATCCATGTGAAATCCCGCCGCGGTACTGGGGATATGCCGCATGGCTGGGCTGCGGCGGACTACGTTTCTCTTCATCGAAATTCGATGGTCTACGAAAACGAGAATGTTCTGGAATTATGCTGGGGCGTGCAACCTGAATGGCTGCGGGATGGCAGTACTCTGCGCGCCAGGAGAACTCCCACGCGGTTTGGAAGACTGGATTTTGAGCTGCAACGGAAAGGCGCAGAACTCGTCATTAGTTATCATCTGTCCAGTGGGGATGGAGCAGCCCCCGCTCAGGTCCGGTTCCATGTGCCCCAGCTAAAGGACACTATTGCTTCGGTTGTTTTCAATTCCAGACGAATTCCCGTAAAGTCAGGACAATCCATCATCCCGTTGAGCTGACTCGCCCAGAATATCCTTTAAAGCAAAAGCACAGATACTGATGTGGTGAGTTGGAATTATGTGCAGCCGTTCTTTGACGGAACGGCTGCGCCAAGAGAGATTTCCCACCTTACACTTCTGTGCTTTTGCTTTAAGCCCATTAAAAATCCAATAACTATAGGGTGCACACTTATTATGAGAGGAGTTCCTGTTCAACAAGTACGCCCATGCCTTTTTCCCCCACACCCAATCCGCCACCCGTCGCCGCACCAGATTCAGTCAGCGAAAAACGCATCACCGGCTTTGAACCGCTAGAGTCTCCGCTCTTTCGCAACTTGTGGATTGCCTCCACGATCTCGAATCTCGGCGGATGGATGCAGGACACGGCCGGAACCTGGCTGATGACGGTGCTTACGCCGTCTCCGCTGCTGATTGCATTGATGCAGACAGCTGCCAGCCTGCCGGTTGTGGTATTGGGATTATTGGCCGGCGCAACTGCGGACATCTTCGATCGGCGCCGGCTCCTGCTCTTCTGGCAAGCCTGGATGCTGGCGGCAGTCGCACTGCTCAGCGTGCTCACGTTCTTCAACGTCATTTCGCCTTGGGTGCTGCTCATTTTGACGTTTCTGCTGAATGTGGGCACAGCGATGAACAGCCCCGCGTGGCAGGCAATCATGCCCGAACTGGTGCCGCGCGAGCAACTTCCGGAAGCTATTTCCTTGAACAGCGCCGGATTCAATCTCGCCCGGGCCGTCGGCCCGGCGCTCGGCGGTTTGGCTATTGCTGTCTTTGCTCATCCGGTCAGCGGCGCGGCCTGGACCTTTCTGCTCAACTCGCTCTCCTTCGTCGGCGTCATCTTCGTCCTTTACCAGTGGAAGCGGAATCCGCTCTTCAAAAGCGCCTTGCCTGCGGAACGAATCTACGGCTCGATGCGTGCCGGCCTGCGTTATGTCCAATTCGCTCCGCTGTTGAAGGCAGTGCTTGCGCGGGTCTTCGTTTTCGCACTTTTTGTCAGCGCAGTCTGGGCGCTACTGGCGGTTGTTGCCGCCCACGTCCTGCATCAAGGCGCGCTCGGTTACGGCATTCTAAACGGTAGTATGGGGCTCGGAGCCGTCATTGGTGCTACCAGCCTGCCGCGTGTTCGGCGCAGGTTTTCTGCCGACAGGATTATCGCCGTTTCAACGGGTGTCTTTGCCGGGACCCTGCTCGTCCTCGCCTTCGTTCCTTATCCGCTGATTATTATTCCGATACTCTTGTTCGCAGGCTTTGCCTGGACCAGCACCATGTCTACGTTCAATCTTGCCATACAGATTTCCGCACCCAACTGGGTCCAGGCCCGCTCTCTCGGCATTTATCAGATGGTCTTCTCCGGAGGTATGGCAGTAGGAAGCGTCATCTGGGGATTGATTGCAGAACACATCTCAACACCAATTTCCCTTGCAGCTGCGGCGGGAGGTTTGCTGATCACGTTGCCTTTGACCTATCGACTGCACGTACTTCGCGGGGAACTGCCAGACTTCAGCCCATTCGGCTCAAAATCTCCAACCCCGCAGCTTGTCATTGAGCCGGAAATGTCCGATGGTCCTGTTCGTGTCCTGATTGATTATTGTATCGACCCTAAGGATTACAACACCTTCGTCCAGGAAATCCATAAGTTGAAGAATGTGCGGCTACGCGATGGCGCCATGCGCTGGGGCATCTTCCAGGATGCTAATGATCCGCGTCGTCTCACGGAAACGTTTATTGTGGAATCCTGGATTGATTATCTTCGTCAGCGGGAACGGTTTACCGCGTCAGATCTGATAATTCGTGACCGCGTCTTCAGCCTGCACCGCGGCGACGCGCCGCCCCATATCACCCACACTATTTATGCTAAAGAACGGGCTAATATAATTTAACTGGAGACCAGCAGACTTTCATTACTGATTTCCCTCTCAGTTTTTAGCACGCAGCGCTCCAGTTTCCTGCTGCCTTACGTATCCTCGATAGTCCCTATATCCCTCTTGCGGAACAAAGCGCAGACGATATTGGGCAGCCGCAACAAGAGCGCCGCGACTTTACTTTGTGAAAGGTCGCACCGCTCATCTGACCCTACCGCCCACTTTTGTCACGGCGCTGATCTTTTAAACGCAATAATGACTTTTAAACTATCCGTGCAGGGAATCTACCCAGCACTCCCACGCTACTGTCTAGCAGGGAAGTGCAGGGTAATATGGGTAATATTCGCTGGATTCTGGCGCAAATATGAAGCAGATCAAGCAATCTAAGAAGCCGCCGGCTTTAGCAATCAAATTCAAGGATAGATAAATCAATGAGAAAGATGCTTTGCTTGCTGATCATGGCGCTCCTTTCCATGATAACTATCGCGCAGACACGACGTAGTAGCAGCGGATCGGTCTCCTCGGCGGCTCCCAGCACACTCAGCGGTGCAGCGGTAACAATTCCGGTGATAAACATTGAATGGACGAAGGTGCTGAGAGCCGTGGACCCCAAGTCGTATGGCGTTGACTGCCCGTCCTGTTTCGATCCTGCGTGGAGCCACAACGCTGGCTTTCTAAGGGCTTTGGCCACCGTCACTGATGGAGGAAAGCCGTTGATCCGGCTTCACGGTTGGGGAATGGTATCGCAAGGCAGCAATCAGTGCTGGTTGAATAAAGACGGCACCTGGAACGCAGCTAAGATTAAGGCCGCTTTGACTCCGCTCGTACAGGCCGGATATAAGCTGATGATCGATATCCCATCCGGGCCTGGCGGGGATAAAAACGTCCGGGATTTGCGCAATCCCACGCGGATGGCTTCGTTCGCCGCCGCGTTGGTAAAGATCGTCAACGTCGATAACCACTTCCGCGTCAAATACTGGGAGATACCGAACGAGCAGGAAACCATCCTTACTCCAATTCAAATGGCGAGCCTGTTAACGGATGCTTCCATCGCCATGAAGTCGGTAGACCCAACTATACTTGTCGGCGGACCGGCAGCCGACCATATTGACGTGGACTATATTGCGGAAGTCGTAAAGCAGACCTGGCCGCATCTGGATTTCATCAGCGCTCATACCTATGGGGGTGATGGCAAGCAGACGGATGCTGCGAGCTATGCGAGCGCAAAAAAGGTGATAGCTGAGGTGCGTGCGTTGCGTACCCGCCTAAGATCGACCGCTCGGGGTAAATACCTCCCTATTTTTATCGACGAATACAACATAGGATGGGATCACACTCCCCGGATATATAACAATGAGGGCGCGGTTTACTTTTCCCTTATCCAGGCAGGAGTGGTCGATGCCGGTGGCGATGTCAGTGCGATCTGGGACTGCTCGCCCCCTCACAATATGTCCATTGTCGATCCCGATGGTAATCTCCACGTTTCCGCAAACTTGTTTTCGCTGATGAACAAGTACTTCTATGGAAAGGAAGTATTGGCGAACTCGTCAGACAATACCAGGCTGTTCGTTTATGCGGTTGAGAATACTTCGACTCACTCAGTTGTTCTATCTAACCTGAGTAACTCCCGGCAAGTAGTAGCGCTTAGGTTCCAGGGATGGAACCCAGAGGAGATAAGCGAGTATCAGATTTCGTCGACGGGCTACACCGGTCCGAAAAAGATGGACTGGCCGGGTTCTCACGGGAGTGAAATCACAGTTCCCGCTAGGTCGGTAACGGTCCTGGTATCGCAATAAATCGGGTTTGCCACCAGTCGGAGCTTAAACAGGCGGTCCACTACCTATCTATACGCAACATTGCGATGTCCATCTAATAACCATCACCCCTGTGTCGTAGATCGCGCTCTCTGGCCATATGTCACAGAAATCTAATCTGACTGGAAGAAACCTTATATTCGGAATGCGAAGAGACCAGCTCTTCGAAAGCCCTATGTTCCAGTACCCGGACGAAGCTATAGGTGAAGAGAGCCGCTGGCGGGAAGCGCTCAACGGCCCAGCGAAAGCTGATACGGCGGGTCACGGTGTTTCTGCCCTTTGCTGCTGCCACTCACTGAACATCGAGACAGATCGCCTATAGCGCCGCCCAGCACCCGAATATAGTGACGCTTCATTAACTCACTATATTTTAGTAGCTTATCAACGAGTTTTTTTCCATAGATAGTCCGCTTCAGGTGATACACTCCTTCAAAACGACAGCACATGTACGATCCCCCAGGTGTACAGCCAACTGTTCGACACCCAGTTTCCGGTAACTGTTTCCGAGAAGCTGTGGCATATTAAGTCCATTTGTCAGATGGGCGCTCTGTGTGTCGAACGGTCTGGCAGCTATCGCCGGGTTCTCCGGGGACGCACAGCTTCAATCGAAGTCCAGAAATTATGCGGAATCGCTAGACCTTGGGTCGACGCAGTTGTTGACCTGAGCTGCCACAGAAGTCCCTCGTCGAGGAGACGAGGTCAACCAAATACCTTCAGGCGGCTTTATGGACTTGAACACTATTCACGAGATTAGACGCCCCGCTTCGGCGGACGCAGTTAAAAATTGGGAACCCGGCTTTGCATGGCTGGGGGGCGGTACCTGGTTGTTCTCCGAACCGCAACTGGGAACGAACACGCTGATCGATCTCGAGGCGATGGGATGGCCGGCGTTGACGGTTTCGTCGGAAAGCCTGGAAATCGCAGCGACCTGCAAAATCGTCGAATTGGATCAGTTCGCCGCTCCGCCCGATTGGCTCGCCGCACCGCTGTTTCGCGAATGCTGCCGGGCGTTTCTAGCTTCGTTCAAGATATGGAATGTCTCAACGGTAGGCGGCAATATCGTGATGTCGCTTCCTGCCGGCCCGATGATTTCGCTAACCGCTGCGCTTGAGGGGGTCTGCACACTCTGGCCTCGTGAAGGCGGGCCGCGGGAAGTGCCCGTAATCGATTTCGTAACGGGCAATCATGCCAACGTTCTTGCGCCCGGCGAACTCCTCCGCAGCATTCGATTGCCGGCCTCCGCGCTCAGAAAAGCTTACGCGTTTCGCCGATTTTCCTTAGTTCACATGGGTCGTTCCGAGGTCCTGCTGATCGGAACCCGTTGTCCCGAACGCGGTACATTTCTGCTGACCGTCACCGCTGCCACGAACCGCCCGATACAGTTCCGTTTCGAGTCGATGCCGAGTGCCGGCGACTTGAAGCGGACTATGGATGCTGGTATTCCAGCAGAACTCTATTTCGATGATCCCAACGGCTCTCCCTCTCATCGGCAGCATCTGTCTTACTACTTCGCCGAGCAAATCCGACAGGAGCTTTCCGTTGATTCGAGGATGGCCCAATGAACTATAAGATTAACGGAAAATCATTCAATGTGGACCCGCACCCTGGTCAATGCCTTAGGACATTTGTGCGTGACCTTGGCTGGCTCGGGGTAAAAAAAGGTTGTGACGCGGGAGACTGCGGCGCGTGCACCGTGTGGATGGATGGAAAGCCCGTGCACAGCTGTCTTATGCCTGCGTTTCGGGCTGCGGATCATGAAATCACAACTGTTCAGGGATTGGGGACAGACGATCATCTGCATCCGATGCAACAGGCTTTTCTCGACGCACAGGCCTTTCAGTGCGGATTTTGCGCCGCCGGGATGATTATGACCTGCGCCAGTTTGTCCGAGGAAGACAAGAAGGATCTTCCCCACAAGCTGAAGGGAAGTCTCTGCCGGTGTACGGGCTATCGCGCGATTGAAGATGCTCTGCGCGGAATTGGCTCCGTCGAGGAGGACCGGGCCGGCACCGCATGTGGAGCGAGCCTCCAAAGTCCCTTTGCCCATTCGATCGTTACCGGGACGGCACATTACACAATGGACTTTGTGCCGGGAGGCCTTCTGCATCTGAAGGTAGTTCGTTCGCCGCACGCCCACGCCAGGATTCTTGCTATTCGTAAAGACAAAGCGGCAGCGCTACCTGGCGTCCACGGAATCTTTACCTGGGAAGACGTGCCGAAGCGTCTCTATACGTCGGCAACCCATGACGATTATCGTGTTGACCCCGACGACACCTACATCTTGGAGAATGTCGTTCGTTTTATCGGCCAACGCGTGGTGGCTGTCGTGGCTGAGAGCGAGGGAATCGCGGAGGAGGCGTGCCGGCTAATCGAAATAGATTATGACGTGCTGCCCGCGGTGTTCGATCCCGAGGAAGCCATGCGTCCCGGTGCGCCCATCCTTCATAACAAGAACGCAGCATCGCGAATCTTCTCCCCGGAACGGAATATCTTCCTTGAAATCAACAGCGAGGTTGGAAGCGCTGAAAAGGGTTTCGAGCAGGCGGAAGTTGTGTACGAGGGAACGTATTCTTCGCATAGGATTCAACATGCCCATCTTGAGACACACGGCTCCATAGCCTGGAAGAGTGAGGATGGGCGCATCCATGTACGGACAAGTTCCCAATCGCCGTTCCTGACCAAAGCCAAGCTGTCGTATCTCTTTGGCGTCAGTCTTCCTCAAATCCACGTCTACTGCGAGCGTGTCGGCGGCGGATTCGGCGGCAAGCAGGAGATGCTGACCGAAGATCTGTGTGTCCTAGCGCTGTTGAAAATCGGCCGTCCTGTCAAATGGGAGTTCACCCGGACGGAAGAGTTTATCGGCGGAGTCAGCCGACATCCGATGACCGTGCACACGAAGTTAGGAGCCAAGAGCGATGGCACGCTGACAGCGATCCAGGTGAGAGTGGTATCGAACACCGGAGCCTACGGCAATCACGGAGGCGAAACTCTGGCCTCTGCCCTGGGGTCGTCGATCATGAGCTATCGTTGCCCGAACAAAAAGGGAGTTGGTTACGCCGTCTACACCAACACGGTTCCATCGGGGGCATTTCGCGGTTATGGCGCGCCGGAGATGGCGTTTCCCATCGAGTCGGCCATGGACGAGCTTGCCCGGAAACTGAAGATGGATCCAGTAGCGATTCGCCGCAAGAATATGGTGCGTCCGGGCGATGCGCTGCACAGTATCTGGGACAGTCCAGACGATGTCGAGATGGGAAGCTACGGACTCGATCAGTGCCTCGATTTCGTGGAAAATGCCCTCGCCAGTAGACGCGGCTTGACCAAACCGGAAGGAGACGAATGGCTCGAAGGAAGCGGGCTCGCCTTGCACGTTCAGGAGTGCGCCCCTCCCACCGAACATCGCTCGGAAGCACACCTTTCGCTGAAAAAAGATGGAACCTATCTATCTCGCAGTCGGAACATCGGAATTTGGGAACGGCACGATCACGAGCAATCGCCAGGTCGCAGCATCGGTGCTGAACTCCGCTGCCAAAAGCATCGAGATCGTCAATGCCGATACAGATCGCACGCCTTACGATACGGGCACCTTCGCCAGCGTGGGTACGAGTATCGGCGCAATGGCGGTGAAACAAGCCGCAGATGCTCTGCGCCATAACCTGCTTGAGATTGCCAGCCGGCAAACCTCGACTCCCATAGAAGAATGTTTCCTTAGTGACAAAACTATTCTGTGCGGCAGCCGTGTTTTGCCCTTATCTGAGCTGTATGCGGCTACGCCTGAACCCAAACATCAACTGAAGGTGGCTCGTAAGTCCTACGCCACTCCACGGACGACTGCTTTCAACGTGCAGGGATTTCGCATAGCCGTTCATCGGGTAACGGGCGAAATCAGGATATTGCAAAGCGTTCACGCGGCGGATGCCGGAACGATTCTCAATCCCATGCAATGCCGAGGTCAGATTGAAGGATCCATCGCTCAAGGGATCGGCGTTACGCTTCTCGAACGCATGATTTTCAATGACTCGGGAGCGGTCATTAATCCCAATCTGCGGAACTATCGCATTCCCGCATTCGCCGATATTCCCAGGAGTGAGATTTTCTTTGCGAAAACGCACGACGCGTTTGGCGCCCTAGGCGCGAAACCGATGGGGGAAGCTCCTATCATTCCGATTTCGCCCGCACTCGCCAACGCCCTGGCCGACGCAACTGGCATCCGATTCGACAGTCTTCCCTTTACGCCGGATCGAATCTACAAGCAATTGGCAGAAATGCAGCCTGCAAATTGAAGCTAATTAGCCGCCCATGAGCCAACCCGCCGTTCTGCTCGCCACCTTTAAGATTCGCCCTGGACATCAGGACGACTTTGCCTCCTGGCAGATACGACATAACAAGACCGTGTCTGAGTTTCCCGGTTATATAAGCGCTGATGTCATGGCCCCGACAAAGCGTGGGGATAATGAATGGACGATCCTCCTGAATTTCCAGGCGTCTGACCTGCTGGTCAAGTGGCAGAAGTCCCCAGAACGCGCTCAACTCATCGCGGACGTATTGCCCCTGGTCGAAGGCGGTAATCTCGGCGAAATGATGCCGGAGGATAATTCTGCGGCACAACCGGACACAAATGTCACCCAGGTCGTTCTCTCGAAGATCAAGCCGGGCATGGAAGACGCCTATCGCGAGTGGTCGGTGAGGATTCAACAGGCTCAGGCGAAGTATCCGGGTTACCGCGGCACATACATTCAGCCGCCGGGTTCCGGCGAAACTGGTAACTGGACAACCATGCTGCGGTACGATACCTCCGCACATCTGGAGGCATGGCTGGCTGCCCCCGAACGTGCCGAGTTACTACGAGAATCCAAAGCTTTCATCGAGAACGAAGAACTCATGCGGTTGCGTACCTCGTTCCCTGGCTGGGTTCCCATCAGTCCGATAACCGGGAAAGGGCCGCCCGACTGGAAAACGGCGATCCTCGTCGTGTTAGGACTTTACCCAACCGTATTGCTGGAGCTGCGGTTCCTCAACCCTCACCTCACGGGTCTCAACCCCTCGCTTGCCACCTTCATCGGTAATGTCGGCAGCGTGGCCGTCACCAGTTTCATCACTATGCCGCTCTGCGTCCGCTGGTTTGGCTGGTGGCTTTTTACCGACAAGAATTCCTCCAAATCGCGTGGGCCGATGGGATTAGGTCTTTTTATGGTGCTATTCGTCATCGAGATCGCCCTGTTGTGGCGGATTCTTCTTTAGATGAAGGCATCTTTGGATCAGATAATGGCGATGAACCCGTCGCAGGGACTCGTGCTGCTGATCTCTTTCCTAATCCTGGCCTTGCTGGTCGGCCGGGCCGGGGCGGCGAAGATGCCCCTGGCTGCGGCAGAAGTGGACAGTCAGACTGGCCTTGGCATCAGCGGAAACCCTGCGGCTGTAGAGAACTATACCGGTTCGGGCGAGGCGCAAAGATTTCTGCTGAAACAATTCAGCGTCAAGGACGATCATGGCGTGCGTTTCGGCGGCTTATGGCTGGCCGACTGCAATTGGCTGATATCCGGCGGCGCGAAGCCTGGCGCTCTCAGCTGCAATAGCGCCCTTGTTCTCGATAACCATATCGACCTCAAGAAACTCACCGGCTGGTGGAAAGGCGGTTCCTTCGGCGTCGAATTCCTTCAACTAAACGCGAATCCGACCAATGACCAGGCGGGAAGTATTCAAGGCTATAACAGCACGCCAGGCCCTGCTCCCCTGACCCGCTCCGAACTTTATGAGTTATGGATTCGCCAGGAGCTTTTCCAGAGAAAGCTGACCGTGCGAGTCGGCAAGGTGACCCCGACTCGGGATTTCGGCAATGTGCTGCGTCCGGTACCGACTCAGGACGCGGCAAGTTTCATTCCGGCCGTGAGCGGTCTGCTCTATACCCCAGTTTTCAAGAATCCCACCATGTACGGAGCATCGCCCGGGTTCTATAACTCCGCCGCCGGCGTGACGCTGAACTTCACTCCGCGGAAGTGGTGGTATGTAAACTACGGCGTCTATGATGGAAACCTGGCGCGTGGCGTACAGACTGGAGTGAAGGGACCCACATTTAACGGCTACTATTTCCAGATTGCCGAGACGGGGTTTGCGTGGCGTCTCGGCCGGAACCGGCTGCCTGGAGAGGCCGGTGCGGGAGTCTGGCACCAGACGGGAGTTCTCCAGGATCCGCCAGGAATATCAGAGAACGGAACTGATGGCATCTATACCTTCGGCTCACAGCGGCTTTGGTTCCGGGACCCCGGCCGCGATAACACTGGAGTCTCCACCTTTCTGCAAGCGGGCCATAACGATTCAAAAACGCTTCCCATCAATCAATTTTATGGCGGGGGTTTCACCGGGTTCGGCCTCGTTCCTTCAAGGCCGAACGATTCGACCGGCATCGGCGTCGCATGGTCCCGATTGAATCCAAATATTTTCAAGCGCAGTAGCGAACTGATGCTGCAAAGCTATTACCAGGCGCGAGTTAGTAATGGCATTTACCTGCAGCCTACTCTGACCTATATTCCCACACCGGGCGCCTCGCCGAATTACAACAGCGCCTGGGCCGCCACATTGCGATTGATTATCTTGTTTTGAGAAATAATGCTTGTCAAAACTGCGCATCAAACGTTATCTTTCGATCAACTTATGAAAATCACCAGTGCTGTTCTCATTGCCGCTCTCGCAGTGACTTGCGCTTTGCCATGCTCAGCCGCCGGTCCCGCAGCCAAAACTCCTGATACCGACAGCCAGGCTGCCAAAGCCAAAATGGCAATGAATGATGTGCGACAACTGAACACTTCCATGTTCGGTTTTTACGAAAAGGGACTTGTCCGGTTCCAAAAGAACTTTCCCCATCCGCTGATCATGGCGCTTTTCAGTGGAACCGGCGGCCGGTTCATTCTGTATCGTCCCGGACAGCCGCCGCTTGAAGCGCCGCCCGTCCCGCCCGTATACGAAATCATGAAGTCTGTTGGTCACACTGCGATGGGGACCTACGCGCTGGTCGCACCCTACATTCCCGATGCCGCGACCGATCATGGGTGGGTGGACGACATGAAAGCCTACCGCAAAACCGTGCAGACGGCGAAAGATAATGTGGGCAATCTCGACATCACGGCGGAACAAAAAGCGTTGGTGAATGATGTCCTCGGCAAGGTGCTCGCTTTTATGGACACCAGTCTGAAAAACGGCACTTTTACTTCTGCGGACGTAGAAGCGTACACGCACGGCGTGGAACCTGATTGTGAAAAACTGATAGCTATCGCCTCGTCTGCCCAGGTTGGGCATTGGTTCGAGGTGTTGGGCGGATGGAAGAAGCTTCTCGGTCCACAGTGGGATCAAACGTACGCGCTATCGAACTCAATCTACGTCGCGCGCCAGAACAATATTCTTTTCAGTGTCCTGGTCCAGTTCATGGGCGAGAAAGCCATCAACAATCGCCTGCTTCTGCTGGAAACTACCGATTTCCAAGCCTCTCCGGAGGACATGCGGACAGCTTTTTCGCGGATTGCCTCGGATCGTATACTCGGCAAATACTTTTTCAACGATGACCGCCTGATGGATTACGAACTTCTCGGCTGGGGCGGCCGAAAAGCGATCGAAGCCAACATGGCGAAACTAGGAAAAAAGGCGATTCTACCTCCGCTTGTTCCGATCAACAGCACGGAATGGCCATGGAAGACCAATGTCACCAAAGGCTCCGGCCCCAGGTCCTTCGACGATCTGCATAATATGGGACTGCTAAGAACTTCTGCTGCGCAGTGAATTGCCGGAGTTTCGGACCGTTCACAAGCCCAGGGTGCTTCCCGAGCCACGCTCCAGTAATCGCCGTATCGCGAGAGCACTTCGGTAAGCTGGCGACGATAGATCGCGACAATTTTCGGTGCGCGCCGGGGTTTTGCAGACCCGTTCTAAATCAGCTCCACGGCTGATATCAGCGGCGAGATGTACACGCCCAATTCAATTTGAATTGTCTGCAAAAAGCGGAAATGTTGGCCAACACGTCCCCATGATCTCCGACAAGGCGGTCGTGAGGCCATCCTGTTCGCTGCCCGGCCAGGTGTTCGGCGCGAAATCGACAAATATCCCACTCCCAGATCCAGCTGGTCCGCAGTCGCCTGCGAGCTGCAGATGAGGTTTTCAAACAGCGCGGCATCCTGTTCGCAGGAAGCAATCGCCGTCTTCGAAATGATCGCGGAAATGGAAGCACTCGCGATCATGCGAGTAACAGAAACGATGAGGTTCGGCGGTTCATTTCTATCCTCCCCGCAGATGTTCCCTCGGTTTCGAACGAGCTCAAAAAATGAACGATTGCGCCAAGCGGCTTGCTCAAAACATCCAAACGCAATCGTAAATCGCGGCTGTCGATCATAAATTGAATATATTCTTCAAAAATTAGTTTACATTCGCATATTCTGACGTATATGATCACCGCGACGAACGGCGACAGAGATATTTTGAGCGATCTGCTCACTCGTCACGATCTGAAACAAGCTTGAGGCTGGAGGATCCAAACCGATGAAAGTGCTCCGTTCTCTCTACTGCATCACCCTGTTGTTAACCGTGATGTCCGTCTCTGCGGCCATGGGCCAGGCGGTAACCGGAGCGATTACCGGTGAGGTAACAGATCCCAGCGGGGCCGTAGTTTCTGGCGCTCAGGTCATCGCCCACAATCTCGACACCGGCGTGGATACTCCGACGACAACCAATGCGTCAGGCTTCTATCGAATCAATTTTCTGCCGATCGGTCGTTATGAGGTCACGGTGCAGGCGCCGGGTTTCAACAAGGAGACCATTCCGGCGTTCTCGCTGGAGGTTTTGCAGACCCCGACCTTCAACGTCCAACTGCATGTAGGCACATCCTCGGCAACCGTGAACGTCTCAGCCGGCGCGCCTATTTTGAATACGAATGATCCGACTCTTGGCACCACGCTAACGGCCAATACTATTCGGAATTTTCCGCTGAACGGGCTCGATTTTTCCGCGCTCACCCTGTACGTACCCGGTTCGATCGATACCGCCGGCACATCCGGCCCCACGCAAATCGAACGCAGCAACTACTATGTCGATACTCCCAACATGAACGGGAACCGCGCCCAGGCAAATAATTACACGCTGGACGGCATCGACATGAACGAGACATTTAACAACCTCATCTCCTACAGCCCAGCACCGGAGTCGCTGCAGGAGATGAAGGTGCTCACCGCGAATTCACCCGCCATTTACGGCAATGTGAATGGCGGCGGCGTCGTCAGCGTGCTGAAAAGCGGTACGAATCAGTTCCACGGCTCGGCCTACGGTTACGTGCAGGACTACCGTCTCAACGCAAACACCTGGCAGAACAATAACCAGGTACCAGCGATTCCGATCAACCCGTATTCCCAGGCACAATTCGGCGGCACACTTGGCGGCCCCATCAAGCGCAATAAGCTCTTCTTTTTTGTTGACTATCTCGGATCCCGCTATCACCACGGCGGAACGGGAGCGGAGAGCGTGCTTTCGCAGGCGATGCGACATGGAGATTTTTCGGTTCTCCTCAACCAGACAACACCCAATCCAGCTCTATAATCCGGAAAATGGTTTCGCGCCGTATCCCGGCGACAAGGGAATACCGGTCATCAATCCGGTTGCTAAGTTTCTGTTTGCGAATCCGCAATTCTATCCTTTACCCAACGCGAAGCCTACGGATGGAATCGTCAATGATAACTATCAAGGCCCGACGCGCAGTTATAAGGCCAACAATCAGGGCGACGCAAAAATTGAATACGACCTCCGCGCATCGGACAAGATCACCGGTTTTTATTCCATGTCAACCGCATATGACGGCACCACTCCGGTGCTGGCGATCAGCTTCGAGGGCGTGAATCTTTACCCGACCAAACTGGGCGGAATCAACTGGGTCCATGTCTTCTCTCCGACTCTGGTCAACTCCGCGCGCGTGGGCTTTACACGTACAGTATGGGCGCAGAATTTCCCCATGGACCCCACCGGTCAGTTCGGAACCAATGGAAACGCCAAGGTGGGCATCACTTTCCCCAATCAGTCATTCGCCGGCTACACCTACCAAAGTATTGGTGGGGGCATTTTCGCCGGAGGCAATCCGGCATATGGCGGCGGCTTCATCGACAATACCTACACCTATATTGACGATCTCACGTGGCAGCACGGATTGCACTCGATCAGCATGGGCATCGATGCCAAGCGCTATCAGAACAACTATCCGACCGCCAACAATAATGGCTATCTGGGCATTCTGACATACAGCGGCGCATTTACCAGCAATCCATCCCTTCCGAATGCAACCGGCTATGGAGGCGCCGACTTTCTGCTCGATCGCGTATCGGCCGCAGCCGCAACTCTCGCCAGCGTCAACGTGGGACAGCGCCAGTGGCGCGCGGCAGGGTATGTGCAGGACGATTACAAAATTCGCCCCAATCTGACGCTCAATATCGGACTCCGCTATGAATACGACGAGCCCTGGATCGAGGTAAACAACAAGACTGGCAACATCGACCTGAGCACCGGCCAGGTAATCTACGCCGGCCATGTTCCCGTGGGCGCGCCGGTTGGATCGGGTATCTGCAATAACCGTGGCTGCTATCAGCCGAATTACCGGCAGATTATGCCGCGCCTGGGGTTTGCCTGGCAGCCCACCAACCGCTTTGTGGTTCGCGGCGGTTATGGAGCGACCAGTTTCTTTGAGGGCAACTCCTCCAACCAGCGCCTGACCTCGATTACGCCATTTATCCAGGCGGTGAATGTGAGCGTTGTGACTCCCACCCCCGGCAATCCTGGAGCGCCGCGGACCGCGGAGCAGGGATTTACCGGCGGTACGGTGGCATATGGCGGCACCTTCAACGTGTATCCGCAGAATATGCAGCCGGCTTACGTACAGGAATGGAGTCTGACGACGGAATATGCGCTAACCCACTCAACATCGCTGCAGGTGGGCTATATCGGAGAGCAGGGACAGCATATCGAGGACTACGGGAACGTAAACCAATATCTGGTGAACGGCGATCCGACTTCCGCCCCGTTCTATAACAACAAATACATAGGCATCAATGCTATCGATCCTTCGGTCAGCATCGGTTCCAATTCGCTGCTGATTACCGAGTCGCGCGCGATGATGAACTATAACGCGCTGCAGTCGACTTTGCGCCAGCGCCTCAACAACGGAGTGGAGTTCACTGTCAATTACACCTATAGCAAGGCCATGACGAACAGCCTTGGGAATTATGCGCTCAATGTCAACGGCTACAGCGGCGCCTTCCAGAACTATTATGACAGCGCTGCCGACTATGGGCCGGCCGGATACGATGCCACCCACAATCTTTCATTCGACGGCGTTTTTGCCGTCCCGTTCGGTCATGGGCAGCGGTTCCTTTCCAACTCCGGGCGTGTCATGGATGAAATCATCGGCGGCTGGAAGCTCTCCGTCGTCGGCGTCGTGTGGTCCGGTTTCCCGGAGACGATTACCGGTCCCGGCAACAACTCCAACAGCTATGGCACGTCGCGCGCCAACCAGTACCGCAAGCTGAAAATCGTAAACCGTTCGATGCCCACCACTGGTTCGGGACCGATCCTTCGGCGACGCCCTGCACCACACCCGGGGTTGACAATGGAGTGTGCGCCTTTGGCGTCCCTGCTCCCAACGCCTTTGGCAGCTCCCGCAACGGAGCAGTACGCGCTCCCGGCTTCCGCAATATCGACTTGTCCGCGTTTAAGGAGTTTCAGACCTATAAGCAGCAGACGATCGGCTTCCGCTTTGACGCCTTCAACGCCTTCAATATGGTCAGCCTCGGCAATCCCGATACCAGCGTCACCAGCACGACCTTCGGTCAGATTGCTCAACTCGGGCAGATTCGGTCGACGGAGCGGCACCTGCAGTTCTCATTGCGGTACACGTTCTAACCCGCGGGGCTGTTGTGATGTCATGCAACAGCCTGTTTCACCCGATCTTCATCCTTCGTTCAGGTGCTGATGTGCGCGGCGGAGAAGCTGGGCTTTGAGAAAATGGAATTCGATCATCATGGTTCTCGAAATCTGTGTCGATTCTGTGGAATCCGCGATCGCTGCCCAGGCTGGAGGGGCGCAACGGATTGAGCTATGCAGCGATCTGAATGAGGGAGGCATTACGCCGAGTGCCGGGCTGATCGAGGCAGTTCGCAAACAGGTCGGAATCGAAGTGTTTGCCATGGTGAGACCAAGGGGTGGGGATTCCTTCTACACAGATTATGAATATGATGTGATGAAGGCAGACATCATCCGAGCGAAGGATCTGGGAGCTGACGGGATTGTTCTGGGTCTGCTCGATCAGGATGGCCACGTCGATGTGGAACGGACGCGGGAACTGGTCCGGTTGGCCTATCCGATGCAAGTGACATTTCATCGCGCCTTTGACATGTCTGTCGATCTGCATGAGTCGCTGGCGCGAGTGATCGAGACGGGCGCGCACCGCATCCTGACCTCAGGTGGTATGCAAACCGTCACACAGGGCGCCGAGCAGGTCATGCACCTGATCCACGCTGCAAAAGGACGGATCAAAGTTATGGCGGGTGGCGGCATCCGTCAGGAGAACATCCGCAAGATTGCTTTGCGTACCCATGCCACGGAGTTTCATTGCTCTTTGAGAATCAGAATGAATAGCCCTGTCACTTTCCAGAACCATTCACTGAAATTGGGCACGGTTGCCAATGATGAATTTGCGCGCTATGTCGTTCTCGAAGAGAATGTACGTGGGTTACGCGATGCATTAAATAAGATTTCGAGTGGAGTTATCCAGGGTGTTTACGAATAGTTCGCGTTTCCCCGCATCCGGCGAAATTGCGGATAGTCCTGTAGTTGTGTCTTCCAAAATCGATAAACGCGCCAAGGAAATTCTTCGGGTGCTTTTGCACCACGGGAAGACTTCCGTCGATGAATTGACGGTGATTCTCAAAATGTCTCCCGCCAGCGTGCGCCGCGACCTGGTGCGGCTGGAAGAACGCGGGTTGGTCCATCGTATCCATGGCGGGGCGATGCTGGCAGATCAGGCCACGTATGAACCCTTTCGCTTCGATGCCGCTTTCAGGATTCGCGAGGCGCGATTCACGAAAGAGAAGCAGCGAATCGCGCAGGCTGCAGCGGAGATGGTAGAAGAAAATGAAACCATAGGCATTACAGCGGGCACGACGACGACGCAGGTGGCGCAGTGTCTCCGCCTTCGAAGCAATCTTCATATCCTTACCAACGCCGTCAACATTGCCATGGAATTGAGCAGCAGCGCGGGTATGGATACCACGCTGACAGGCGGACGCATGCGCTCTCCGGGTGCTTTCTCGCTGATTGGGCCGGCCGCGCTTGAATCGTTAAGTGTGGTCATCATGGATCGTGTCTTTCTCGGCGTCTGCGGCGTCGACCCGGAACGCGGGGCCACTATTATTGAAGCGGATGAGGCGGCAGTCTTTCGTGCCATGACGCGTCAGACGAAGCAGGTTATCGTTGTGGCCGATTCGAGCAAGGTTGGCATGATCAGCCCGGTCATCATCTGTCCGGCCACGACAATCGATGTATTAATCACCGACGATGGAATCCCCGACGACGCTGTGGCTGCTTTTGAAAAGGCCGGCGTCCAGGTCCTGAGCGTCTAAACCGCACCTGGTCCATCCAGGAAGCAACAAGCAGTACATTAGCGTCGCCCAGCTAAAAGTATGACAACTGCGTATCGCGCTAGATAATTCATTAAAAAACGCGATATACCGCTTGGGATATTTGGGCTAAACAGAGATAGCCAAAGAGAGTCGAAGTTGTGTTGCTGGTTGAATCCAGTGGCATGTTGAGCGCAGGTATAGTGCGACTCATAATCCTGGCGGGGCTGTCTGAATCTAAGATACGATAGGTTATGATTCTCTGGAGCAATAATCTGCGAAGGTCATTACCACTTTTCTGGGCTATTTTGTTGCCCTTATTGATGTTTGGCTCCACTTGTTTTGCCTTGGAAGCCGGAAACGAGCAAATCGTTTCGGCGACATCCCTGATCCTTACAAAATCCTCGGTTCGTCTAAGTCGGACTGCTCCCTGCTCAAGGCTCGGCTCGCCTCTGTCCCAGAACAAGATTTGTTGCCTACCCTACCTACAGAGCCGAATTGACGATGTGAACGCAATTGCTCATCGTCGGGTGCATCGCCGATTAGGAATTGAATTGGCTTCATCCCATGTACACCCCTTCTTTATTCAGGTTGCCAACCTGAAGGGCGTGAACGAACACTTGCCGTTCTCCTCGCGTTTACAGCCCGCCGAGCGTTCTCCTCCTTCGCTCTGATCGATTCGTTTATTTGTGCCTTTTTCACGGAAAGATGCTGTGGCGCGGCGATCACCGGCTTCGCATTCTTTCCGCAGCTCTTGTATTCCCTGAAGCTTCGATGCCATCGGTGGTCGATTAAGCCCGCATGCGAGAGGGTCCGAGATGCACTTAAGCTGAATCTGTGGAGACTCGTATCCGGTTCTTTAGGTTTGTGCCTGCGGCTAAGCTCCTGTCTGATCCGTCCTATGGGTGCGCGAGGCCGACTGAAAATTTCGCACGCGGGAAGAATACAGGCAGTCCGTGCAGTCCTCCGGTGGAGGTTGTCAGCGCATGCTGGATGTGAAAAAAAAGACGCTCTCTGGTTTCGCGGTCCTTCTTGTTTGTTCACAATGGCTGTGCGCCAGGGCGCAGACATCCTCTGCGCCCCCGGTTAGGGTTTTTACTGTGCAGGAAGCTGTGAACTATGCACTGGCGAATTATCCGGCAGTGCGCGCAGCTCTGGAGCAGTACAACGCAGCCAGCGCGAACGTGGGGCTCGCGAAAACCAGTTATATCCCGCGGCTGGACGCCGTATGGCAGGGGGACCGCGGTTCGCGCGAGAGCGTGCTGGGCGTGCTGCTGCCGCAAAGCCCAAACATCCTGACGGGAACGCAGGGATCCGTGACGCCGCATGCTTATCGTCCATTCTGGACCTCGGGCGCGGGCGTTCTTTTGTCGTGGGAGCCGTTCGATTTTGGATACCGGCGCGCGCAGGTTCGTTCGGCCGAGAGTACAGAGAGCAGGATTGGAGCGCAGGTGGAACTGACGCGTCTGGGGGTGGCAGCTGCGGTTGCCGAGGTGTCGCTGGCTGTATTAGCGGGTGAACAGCGCGCAAATGCGAGCGCCGCGGATGTAAACCGCAGAGAAGTATTCGCGCGATCGGTGCATGCGCTGGTGGATGCTCACCTGCGTCCCGGAGCCGATGCTTCGCGCGCCGATGCTGAACTGGCGGCGGCCAGAACCCGGCTAATTATTGCGCAGCAGGCGGACCAGGTAAATAACGCGACATTGGCGGAAGTGCTGGGTCTGGCAGGATCCAGCGTGCAGATCAAGACGGAACCGTTTCTCGATATTCCGCCGGAACGAACCTGGGCCGAGATGCCGTTGGCAAATCATCCGGCAGCGATCGTACAAGAGCGGAGGATTCAGGAAGCGAAAGCGAGAATCAGTATCCTGAATCACGCCTATTATCCGCATTTCACGACGGAGGGATTGGTCTCCGCACGCGGCAGCGGACAGAAGTCCACCGGGCAGACTGAGCCAGGGCTGAATGGACTCGGCTTCGACGCCTACAACTGGGAAGCGGGCCTAACCGCGTCGATGGACCTGTCGAGTATCGTACCGATCCTTCAGAGAAAAAAGATCGAGGTCGCGAATCAACATCGCGAAGAGGCGCTGTATGCGCGGACGATGCAGATGTTAACCGGCCAACAGCAGCAGGCGTTGGCGCAATTGAGCGGGGCACGACGAGTGGCGGAGAACACTCCAACAGAACTTGCGGCATCACGCCAGAGCGAAGCGCAGGCGCTGGCGCGATTTCATGCCGGCCTGGGAACAATTGTGGATGTGGCGGAGGCGCAAAGCCTGCTGGTCCAGGCTGAAATGGACGACTCGCTTGCCCGGCTCAGCATCTGGCGCGCGCTGGCGGGTCTTGCCGCGGCACAAGGGGATTTGACGCCATTTCTCACGACCGTCAAGAGCATGCCCACGGGAGGATTCTGATCTATGTGGCTTGTCCATGCAGCACTGCGGCGTCCTATCACGGTTTTGGTCGCGGTCACCGCCATCGCGCTCTGCTCGATTCTTGCGGTCCTGCGCATGCCGGTCGATATCTTTCCCAACCTCAACCTGCCTGTGATTTATGTGGCTCAGCCCTACGGGGGAATGAGCCCGGCGCAAATGGAAGGCTACCTGACCTATTACTACGAATCCAACTTCCTTTACATTGCGGGACTGGAGAGCGTGGAGTCCAAGTCGGTGGAAAACTTCGCGCTGTTAAAACTCTCCTTTCTGCCTGGCACGGACATGAATCAGGCCCTGTCGCAGACTGTTGCGTACATTGAGCGCGCGCACGCATACATGCCGGTGGGGACCGTTCCGCCCTTCGTATTGCGCTTCGATGCCGGTACCGTACCCGTTGGCTATGTAGTCTTTTCAAGTAAAACGCACAACGTGGATGAGTTACAGGACCTCGCGCTGAACCGAGTGCGGCCGCTGTTCACGACACTGCCAGGCGTATCGTCTCCCGCCACTTTTGGAGGCAGTTCGCGAACCATCGTGATTCATGTCGACCGCGAAAAGCTGAACAGCTATCGCATGTCCACCGGCGAAGTGGTCAAAGCACTGCTTTCCGGAAATGTGATTGCCCCGTCCGGAGATGTGCGGACAGGCGGCTTGGATCGCATCACGCCTATGAACGGGGTGGTATCGGATATCAAAAGTCTTGCCAATATGCCCGTACGCACGGGCGCCGGGCCGACCGTTTTTATGCGTGACGTTGGCTGGGTAGAGGATGGCAGCGACATCACCCTGGGGTACGCACTGGTGAATGGCCGCAGGACTGTGTATTTGCCCGTGACCAAGCGCGCAGACGCTTCCACCCTGGCGGTCGTGAACCAGGTGAAAGCCAGTCTGCCCAGGTTTGTCAGTGTGCTTCCCCCGGACGTTCAGGTCAGTTATGAGTTCGACCAGTCCGGCCGGGTGAGGAGGTCGCTGGCAGGTTTGGTCTGGGAAGGCGGCATTGGGGCATTTTTAACCGGCCTGATGGTGTTCCTGTTTCTGCGCGAATGGCGAAGCTCATTCATCGTTGTCGCGTCGATTCCCTTCGCGTTGATCGCCGCAGTTGTCTGCCTGTGGCTCGCCGATCAGACGATCAACATCATGACGCTGAGCGGCCTTGCCCTTGCGGTGGGCATTCTGGTGGACGAGGCCATGGTCGAGATCGAGAACATTCACCGGAACCTCCAGCTGACCGACGACGTGCCGAAGGCGGTGCTGGAAGGAACTCGCCAGACCATCGTGCCGAGATTTCTCGCCATGCTTTCCATCCTGGCCGTCTTCGTTCCTTCGTTTCTGATGGTGGGCGTGACGCGGGCGTTGTTTGTGCCATTGTCGCTCGCGGTGGGCTTTGCCATGATCGCATCCTATCTGCTCTCCAGCACGTTCGTGCCGGTCATGTACATCTGGCTGAACCGGCGGATGCACAGCAATGAAGCGGAGAGCGCGGGACGCAGTCGATTCGATCACTTCCGCGATCGGTATGTGCATTTCATTGAACGGCTGATACAGCGGCGAGCGCTGCTGGTGGCGGTCTATGTGGTGCTTTCGGCTGGGATCATTCTTCTGCTGGGACCTCAACTGGGCCGCGAGATATTTCCCCATACTCCCGAAACCCAGTTTCAGCTGCGGTTGCGCGCACCGGCGGGCACCCGGATTGAGGTGACCGAACAGATCGCACGGAAAACCCTCGATGAGATCAAACGTCTTGCCGGCCCCGGGAACGTCGAAATCAGCATTGGATACGTGGGGACGTATGCTCCAAGCTATCCGGTGAATCTGGTCTATCTGTGGACGAGCGGACCTCAGGAGGCCGTGCTTCGCGTTCAGCTCAAGCAAGACGCTCACATTCGTATCACACCGCTGCAGGAGCAGCTGCGCAAGGTGCTTAAGCGCGATTTTCCGGACACCGCGTTCACCTTCGAGTCCGGCGACATTGTCCAGCAGATCATGGATTTCGGTTCGCCCACCCCGATCGAAGTAGCCATCCAGGGCTTCAGTTTTTCTGCCGACCATGCGTACGCGGAAAAATTGCGGGCGGAGATGGCGAAGCTCAGTCATCTCCGCGATCTGCATTACGGGCAGCCGCTGCAGTATCCCAGTCTGAATATCGATGTCGATCGGGAGAGGACTGGTCAGCTCGGGCTTACGATTGACCAGGTGGCTCGGTCGGTCGAAACTGCCACATGGTCCAGCCGGTTCGTTTCCCGTAATTTCTGGCAGGATCCGGTGACCGGGGTGGGATATCAGGTGCAGGTAGAAGTACCGCAGGATCAAATGAAATCGATGGACGATCTTGCCAGTATTCCCCTGATGAGCGGCGGGGTTGCAAACCATCCCAACCTCGGGGACGTGGCGCACCTTTCCTACGGACAGGTGACGGGAGAATTCGACCGTTACAACATGGAGCGCATGATTTCGTTGACTGCGAACGTGGAAGGCGAGGACCTGGGGCGGGCCGCCAGCCAGGTGGAAGCGGCAATAAAGCGGGTCGGCGCCCCGCCCCGCGGGGTGGAAGTCCACGTCCGCGGACAGGTTGTGCCGATGCGGCAGACGTTCTACTATCTCACGCTGGGTCTGCTGCTCGCGGTGGTGGCGATCTATCTGTTGCTGGCCGCTAACTTCCAGTCCATGCGCCTGGCACTTGTCGCGGTTTCCACTACGCCCGCGGTGATTTGTGGCGTGATTTTCATGTTGCTTCTGACCGGGACCACGCTGAACCTGCAATCGTTCATGGGTGCGATCATGGCTCTGGGTGTTTCGGTCGCGAACTCAATCTTGCTGGTAACCTTCGCCGAAGAACACCGGCGCGCCGGCACCTCGTCTGCCGCGGAGTCAGCCATTTTCGGCGGCAGAACACGACTGCGGCCCATCCTGATGACCAGCATTGCCATGATCGCGGGGATGGTGCCCATGGCGCTCGCCCTCAGCGAGGGCAGTCACCAGACCGCACCGCTTGGCCGCGCGGTGATCGGAGGATTGGCGGCTTCGACGCTGGCGACCCTGTTTATTTTGCCGGCTATTTTTTCATTGGCCCAGGAGCGCGCTACCAGGTCCTCGGCATCGCTCGATGCAACGGACCCGAAGAGCCCCTATGCCTCCCAGGGAAGCAAAGGAGAACAAGCTTGACAACATGCCTGACCAAAGCACGATGCCGGCAAGCGATGGAAAAAGCTTCCGGAACTCTGCTGATAACGGCGATTGCGGCCGGTCTGACGGTCTGTGGCTGCGGTACCGGTCCAGAGAAAGCTTCCGCGGCTGCCGCAGTTTCGCAGCCGCCAGCGCCAATCGCAATTGAAAGTGTGAAGGTCATCTCCCGCCGGCTGAACATCACAATTCCGCTGCCAGGAGAACTATTGCCGTATGAGGAGGTCAGGATCTTCCCCAAGGTGAGCGGGTTCGTCCAGTGGATCGGCGTCGATCGCGGTTCGATTGTGAAGAAGGGCCAGCTTCTGGCGATACTGCTCGCGCCGGAAATTGTTGCTCAGAAAGCCGAAGCTCAGGCAAAAGTTCTCAGTGCCGAGAACCAGCGCATCGCCGTCGAAGCGAAACTGGCTGCCGATGAGAGCAGTTGGGAACGCCTGAAGGACGCCGCTCGCACGCCGGGCGTCATCTCGGATGAAGAACTTGAGACTGCGGAAAAAGCCGCTGAGGCCGACCGGGCACGTGTCGTTGCTCTGCGAAATACAGCCGACGCCGCGCGGGCCAGCTTACGCTCTGCCGAGGAAATGCAAGGTTATCTTCGCATCACGGCACCCTTTGATGGAGTCGTCACGAAACGCAATGTTCATCCTGGGGCGCTGGTCGGTCCCGGCGGAGGTTCCGGAACGCAATCCTCAATGTTGCGCATCGAGCAGGTTTCTCATCTGAGGCTTGTTGTTGCCGTTCCCGAATTGTATGCCGCCGATATTCAGAAAGGCGCGAAGGTGAGCTTCACGGTTCCGGCCTTTCCCGGCCGCGCGTTCAGCGGTACGGTGGCTCGCCTTGCTGATTCCGTAGACATTTCAACACGCACAATGCCAGTGGAGATGGATGTGTGGAACCCCGGACTGGAATTGCATTCGGGGATGTTTCCCTCCGTTCTCTGGCCTGTTCACCGCAAAAACTCAACGCTCTTTGTGCCTCAATCTACAGTCGGCCGCAATATGGAACAAAGTTACGTCATCCGCATCCGCAATGGCAGGGCGGAGCAGGTTAGCGTCAAAGCCGGAGGCGTGATGGGTAGCCTGACCGAGGTCTTTGGCGACCTAGAAGCCGGAGATCAGGTTGCTCTCCACGCAACCGATGAGCTGCGCTCCGGCACGGCTGTTTCCGCTCATCTAGCCGACGCCGATGCTCAGATGTCCAATTAACGATTGGCAAAGACCAGGGTAGAGATGTATGGCGTCGCGACGGGCTGAAGCTCCGGAGAAGCAGAGGCACGTCTGGCTCAAATGCGAGCTCACCGCTGCTCCGCTCATTGAGAGAGGGAGAGCATCCTTGGTGCAATGGCATCCAAGCCCGCATAGCTGCGCCCCACCGACTCTTCAGTTTAAGGGCAAGGTGAATTTGGGAGTTCCGCATATCACGGATTTCGGATCCCGCTTCCTTCCGGCGTCACACTTAACTGCTCGCGCAACCATTTCGAAAGATTACCCGAGGCGCCCTCAGGTTGGATCTCCAGCCGGTCCGGCGAAGCGCGATATGCATCGATTACAGGCCTCAGTGAGTGCGGAGAGAAACTGCTGGCAGAATGCGGTTCTTTCCGTCGATGGTATCCCGCAATAGCAATGGGCGAGGTGCGATCGCTGCCATGACGTCAGGCAGATCACCCAGTTCGAGGATTCCAGGCACGATCACGTCGCTGGGCACATAGGAGAAGGCATCATCGAGAATGGATGCATAGCTGACGAGCCCCCCGTTCACGTAGACAGCGCGCACATGATCTTCATACAGTGCCCCGAGTATCGCCAACAATCCTCCGAGCGGCTCTGCCTGATGCTGAATGGTGGGGCCTACACGCCAGCCTGGAGTTTCGTCCACCATCCGAGGCGATTGATTCACCTGCGCGAAGGAGTCGCCCCACAGTGCCAGACGTGTTGCATCGATCTCCGGCCGGGTCTGGAGGTAGGCGATGACGGTTCGGAGATCCTTCAGCCTCTTGCCAAGCAAGGTTTCGTCAAGCATTTCTTCCGTTGCGGCAAGAGAAATCTCCTGGCTCGAAGGACCGCGATGCGAATCCGGGGATGTCTCGCCTGTACCTCGCACGTCAGGAAGGCAAACCTCGATACCGGCATTGACCAGCGCTGAGATTTCATCGGCGCGTTGATCGATGAATCTCTCTTTTCCTCCTTCTGCCACCGCAATCACCACAGGTCGTGCGCCCGCCAATGTAGGTCTGCGAGTGGACAAGAAGCATCGGGACGATGATGCCGGGCTCCACCTCCAGGGTAAGCGCTTCGACTGTTGCATTCCGCCACGGCTTTTTCCAATATGAGGTGGCTTGCGGAGATCGGTTGGGTTCGATATCCCCCAGCTTCGCCGCCCATTTCTTCTGCAGCCAGGTGCGCCGGTCTTGCGAGGACATTTTTGCCAATTTGGACCTTGCGGAGTGCAACTCGGATGCAGCCATGGTCGCGGCGAGATGATGAACGGTTTCCATGTTGAGCTCGGAAGCAATGGCGGGCGTCAGGCATTGCAATTCGGACTCAGGACGGCGGTCATCCGGTTCGTGAGCCGGTACGGGAATGTTGAACCAGCGCTTGAAATACGGATAGATGGTCTGACGCTGCGACGGTCCGATATTGGCCGCCTCTCCGGGTCCAGGGAACGAACCGAAACCATGAGCCTCTCCGAGGTGATCTTCTGCCCCATAAAAACCGAAGATTTTCTGGTAACGCTTCCACGCAGGCTGATTCGCCACATTCCAACCGAGTTCGTAGGAATAAATGAGACGCCTAGGGGCAACGGATGCGTCGATAATCCACGGGAAGAACTGATGTGCAATGCTACCTGGCAGACTTCTGGTTGAGTCCCAATCACCCCAACCGGGATCGGCCATGCCCGCCGGCCATAAGCTCTTGGCGGCCTGTTCCGGCGACGCTTCTCCAAAATTGAATGGAACAACTGCCGCAATCCGGGTATCGAGCGCAGCAGTGACTGCCGCGACATCACCGCCTCCCGCAACCGCCCCCAGCAGGATGATCTGCTGTCGATTAACATCGCTACGGGCGACCAACAAATCCACGCCACGCATGACGTCCCAAACCATCCATTTCATCAGACTTTCGCCGATCAGAGAAAGCTGCATGCCGGTAATGTAGCGCGAGTTATAGCCCTCGCGATTCCAAGGATAGGTTTGGAGACGTTCCCCATACCCAATCTGATCCATGATCAAGACTGCGCATCCGGATCGTGCCCATAAGATCCCCATATCCTGCAATTCTGGTTGCGACTTTGGCCGGTGAAGACTGTGAACGATGACGATTCCTGGCATCGGACCCCTGGGATTGGCAGGCAAGTAGAGGTTGGCGGTAACCCATAATCCGGGCCGGCTTCGGTAGACGAGGTCTTGGCGCCTATAGCCTTCGCCATCAAAGGTCTTGATAACACGAGTTTCGAGCGCAGTGCGTGTCGGAAACGGTTCCAGGGAATCAGCAAGCGCGTGGATGCGCGGATCACGAAATCGCTCCCAATCTTTTCGAGTTTGCAGTTGATCGCGCGCATGCTTTTCCGATTCGAGCGCTTCAAGAATGCGGCCACGAATCTGCTGCTGGACCATGTCCGCCAGATTGAATTGTTTGCGTTGAGAAGGCGATAGCACACGGGTCTCGAACTTTGTGGGGGCAGGCGGAGAGATCATCTTTTTCAAGTCAGAAGGATCTCTATCGACCAGAACCATCCGCCGATACCGGGCTGGACACAGTGCCGTATTACTCTCGGTTACCGGTAAGACACTCGATTGTGGCGGTTCGCCATCGCGCCCGGGCCGGAAACGTGTGAGCAGGATCCGCCATTCCGATGGTATCGACGTTTCGCCTAATGCCGCGGCGGCGGGCTCGAGTGGAATGTCGATCCGAGCCTGCCAGGATCCATTCCGCACGGTGGACAGCGACCCGGGCGCCGCTTGTCCAATCGCCGGGATGAGACAGCCGCTCCCCTCCCGCGAAGCCCTTGGTATCGAGGAGATATCCGGCGGGGTTGATCGCGAATTCGGTGTACGAAGATCCGGAGGTAGAGAGATAGACCTGGAAACTGTCGTCCTGCGTGACGGGACCATCGTTCTCGTTCACACGAGCCACAATGCCATCGGGTTCAGCGCATTTCGCGATTACGGCTAATGTGTTGACCATTTTGAATCAGTTTGACGAACGTGGGGAAGCGGGGCCGACGAGCATTCTGCTCATCGCGGAGCAGGGTTAGCGCCGGCACATTCGCCCAGGCTGGATCGTTCCACCAACTGTTGAGCGACGGCAGGGATCCACGACGGCCAACCTCTATGGCGGGTTCCTGATTTCCCACGACAGATGCTCTCAATATAGGTGCGGGAACGTCCCCTTTAATCATTTCCGTGACGGGCATTTTCGTGGGTCGACCGGACATAGGCCAATGCCACTGCTCGCGTGGCGATCCGGGCCGTGTTGCGCGAATTCGCTCAACACTCACGTGGATGTGGTCCGATCCCGGTGCGTTCAACTGACTCAGTGGAATTGCCACCTCGGCGTCCCATTCGGTGGCATTGCGCGAGGTGGCGACAAGAAATTTATCGGCGTCCCGATAGAGGACGGATCGTTTCCATTCATCTGCGTACGGATAGATCGGCTGACTTTGATAGGTAACATGAACCGCCTTTTCTATCGAATAGGCTCCAAACGGGTTCACCTGCACGATGCGATCGGTGTCGCCGCCATTGGCGCCAACGCGGATACGCAGAGCATCCTCTTCCTCCCAGTTCGGATTGCGACCGGTCAAGCGCGCGACGAAATGGCCAGTGGGCTCAGGAAGACGCGCGGATATATATAGATAGCGGCCGACAACGAGGGTACGGATCTCGCCGCCCAACGCGGCGGGCACCCCTTGCTGCGAAGGCATGAGTTTTTCCGGTGTGGCCTTCGCCCAAATGGGGTCGGTAAGCTTACCATCGACGATTAACGGCGCCATCTGAGCGATCTGCGCTGCGCCGGAGAAAGCCAGCAGGAAACCAATGATCCAATAGCGCATATGTCGCTCTTGAATTGAAACGATTACGAAACTATCCAAATTGCTAGTGCGAGAGTTGTCCAGCCAGCCAGTCTGCAAATCCGGCTGGAGAGGAACTCTCGCGAACGGTGAGCGGCGACGAGAGAGCTTGGGCCGTTCCGAAGCCTGGTCGAAGTTGCAGGTTCACTTCTGACTCGGTCAGCCGGCGATTGCGTCCGTCGACGAAGCCTTCGAGCAGCACGCCACGCGGGGCAAGTGCAGCAACGATGTCGCCGATATCCGCCGTCTCGAGAATGCCGGGTACGATGACGTCCTGCGGCACGTAACAGAAACGATCCCCCAGAACGGAAAGGTACGAAACGAGGCCTCCGCGCGCGGCGACGGCGTCGGACATTATTTTCGTAGAGGGCGGTGAGCAATACCAAGAGGCTGCCAAGCGGATCCGATTGGTGGATTACCTGCGGGCCGGGCTCCTGGCCGACGCTCTGATCGAGCAATCCTTCGCGCGGGTTTGTCGGAACGAATGAATCTCCCCAAAGAAGCAAGTGTTTCGAATCAATATCATCACGGTTCATCAGGTAATGCACCACCGTGCGAGCATCTTTCAAACGCTGCCCCAGCGCGGTTGTCCCCAGCATTAATTCCGTTGCCGCTAGCAGACGCGGAGGGCGCGTTCATCGCCTCGCGACCAACAACGGAATTGACGCCGTCCGCAGTCTCTCCGGTTCCTCGCACATCGGCCAGACAAACGGCCACGCCTTTTTCCAACAGCGCTGCGATAATGCCACGTCGTTGTGTAAGAAATGCTTCCTTGCCCCCTTGTGCGAACGCAAGAACAACGCGGCAAGCGCTGGCCCGAAGCAGACTCGAGGTTTGATTAAAAACAGCGGGACGCTGATACCCGGAGCGGTATCGAGTGTGACGGCCTCGACCGAAAAGCCCGATAACTGCTTCGTCCACATGATTTGCGCGTGAGCCTCTGGCGCAGGATCGATATCCCCGAGTTTCTCCTTCAGAGAAATACGCAGATTCCCGAGCCGCTCGGATTCCGAGAGAGAGCTGCGTGATGCGCGTGCCTGCTGCAGCCGCGTTTGCCGCGATCTTATAAACGATCGCGCTAACGCTCTTTGGTTTTCGTTCCGCAGCCACCTTGGGCGTTAGGGCCATCAGATCCGCTTCGGACGCGGGTTGCTGATATTCAACAGCTGGAAGCGGCATATCAAACCAACGGTTCAGGATGGGATAGAGTTTTACGCGGTGCTGGAGTCCCACATTTTCAACTTCACCGGGACCGGGAAAAGGACCAAACCCATCAATTCTGATCCGAGGTGATCTGGCTGACCATAGAACGAGAATACTTTTTTATACCGCTTCCAAATCGGCTCATTCTCAACGCCGTTTGGCCAGCCCAGCTCCATGGAAAAGATGAAACCGCGAGGAGCAACGGAAGCGTTGATGAACCAGGGGAAGAATTGGCCCTTGATGCTGTCGCGCAGGCAACGGGTCGACTCCCATTCGCCCCAACCCGGGATTCGCGGCAGTTCGGAATCGTAGGGGCGGGGTCCGGACGTGTAGTGGTCTTCAGGACTGGATTCACCAAAATTGAATGGAATGACAGCTGCGATACGGTCATCGAGAGCAGCGGTAACAGCGGCAGGATCGCCACCACCCGCAACCGCTCCCAGCATCACGATACGTTTGGGATCAATGTAGGGCTCGCTCGAGCAAGACATCGATTCCGCGCTCCAGGTCCCAAACCATCCACTTCATCAGGCTTTCTCCAGCCAAGGTACAGCTGCTCGTCCCATCGCATATCGCGAGTAGTAGCTTTCACGAGCCCGCCCACGGCTGCGATTGAAGCCGCTCGCCTGCGCCGAGCTGATCCATGATCAGTACGGCTGTACCGGCCCGAGCCGAAGTCATACCGAGATCCTGCAGCTCCATTTGTGATCTTTGGAGCATGCTGGCTGTGGACTACGACGATGGCTGGGATGCGGCCCTCGAATCTTCGATGGCAGATAGAGGTTCGCCGTGACCACAAGACCAGGACGGCTTTCATAGATCAGATTTTCGACAACGAAGCCCTCACCGTAATCAAGTCTTCGAGTTACGGAGTGCGAAGCGGTGTACGCTCCGGAAAAGGTCCCAGTGAGGCTTTGAGCGCCGCTATTCTCGGGTCACGGAATTGTTTCCAATCGGCTAGCGAATGAACGTTTTTCCAGTCGTGGCTTTCGGCAACAACCGCATCTTTCACCCGAACAGACAAATTCTTTTCCCACATCCGATCCACTTCCAGCGTCTTTCGCTGGGAAGCGTTCCAAACGTTGTGTGGAAGGCGACAGCCAACGAATGCCGGATGACTTTCGCATCGGATGTGCTTGGGACGGGTACTGTCCAGACCGCGCCTTGACTATTGGGGTGGTCCAGTCTTTTCTGACGAGACTGTCGGCGGTTCTACCGAAGGATCGCCGGCGGGCAGACGGAAACGCCAGGCCCGGAGCAGGTCCTGGCCAATACCATCGCAATTCCGGGCGAATTCGGTCGAGCGTACACGGACTCTCTCCGCCGTGATAGAAAACCAACATTGGAGATGTCGCTGATCGGAATCGCCAGTTCAGCACTCCACTCGTCTTTTCCAATTGCGGCGGAGACGAGCACCGGCTCCGCCAACTTCGGCCCATCTCGGCGCTCTCAATGAGTATTCGGTAAACTATCCAGGACTCCGGGGCCGTACACTCGATTCCGACATTGGACTGACTCGGCCGATTGCCCCGGAAGCGGGCTGGCGGCAACCCGGTAAGCCCCGAGCGGATTGATGCTTGATCGTGAGCGTCTCGCCATATGCGTGGAAGTGAATGGTCCAGATGATCAAGTCCTCTCGCCAAAAATCGGGATTCTCGTCCTGTGGATCGGGCCACAACCGGTCCGGTCTCGGGAAGCCGCGCACCGAGACACAAATATCTGCCACGAACGAGTGCCCGCGTTTCCCCGCCCTGCGGAAATGCTGGGCCGTAGTCCGTCGGTTGCATGGGAAGTACGGCCGCTTGTTTCCAAATGTCTTCGTTTACCAGACCATCGATAGTTAGTGGTCCACTCACCGACGGAATTGCGATCGTCTGTGCGCCAGCGTAGGCAACCGGAGCAAAAACAATGAGAAGGAAAAGGAGCAGAGGAATGATCCTAGAGGCGAGTGAACCTTCGAGAAAAAGCTGGAGGGAAGAAGTCCGGAGTGCAGCTACTTCGGCTACAGCAAACTCGGAACCGATACTTTCCAACTGGGTCTCTGCTCCCTTAGACATATCAGGGCCCTTTCTAAGTACGTTCTTTTGGATGGACCTCCACCTCCGACGCAATTTGAGCCTCGCGTTGAACGGAAGGTCCATCAAACTCAAAATACATACTTGGCACTAAACTGCAGGATACGTGGGTCGTTTGCACTCGTGATCATTCCAAACGTCCCATCGGTAAACCTGCCGTCCGGGTTATGAAAGTTCGGGTGATTAAACACATTGAATATGTCCGCGCGGAATATCACGTTGGTGGATTTGACAACCGGAATGCTCTTGGAGGCGGAAACATCGATGTCGAAAAGACCCGGACCCGACAAGGAGTTACGACCGATATTGCCGTAGGTGCCGATCGCATTCGGGATAAAAGCCGCCGTGTTGAAATACTCGTCGACTGAGCTGACGCCGGAAGGACGAGCGGGGTTCCCAATCTGGTCGGCGCGATCTAACCCATTCCCGGTTAGTGAATTGTCTTCGCCGCTGAAAATAGTAAACGGCATTCCTGACTGCCTTGTTAAGATTCCACTAAAATTCCAGTTGTTTGTGATCGCTCTCACAGCCCACGACCCCCCACTGACCGGCGGAAGATCCCATACCCACGACAGCACGAATCGGTTCGGAACGTTAAAGTCGGAGGGACCGCGATCAAAGTTAAAATCATTGTTATCGGTGAAAGACGGCCAATCCGTTCCTGCTCCCGATCCTTGATCAATCGACTTCGACCGTGTGTAGTTTGCGTTGACTGAGAAGCCCCGACTGAACCGCTTCTCAAGGGAGACTTGCAGAGAGTTGTAACTGGAATTCCCGTTACTCGCTATCACCCCAATATAATTAAACTGAGGTGCGTACGGCTGGCGGTCGACCTCGTTCTCCGGAGTCGAATGCCCGGGAATATATACAGCGGCATTTAGATTCCAACCCTGTAAGAGGTTCGTCCCCTTGGAGCCGGCATATGCAACACTCAGAAGCCAATTCGGATGAAGTTCCCGCTCTACGATAAAATTCCACGCTTGGAAATATGGAGTGCGAAAATTTGGGGTGAATGTAGCCGCTGCTATCCCCGCGGCTGGAAATACGCTGTCGTGAGTCGGGGGAAAAGGCTGTGGGAAGGGATCGTTACCCGCATACGGGTTGGTAAAGTTTCCCGGCGGCGGACGGAAACTTAGCTGAGTTCCATAGGGAGGCACATTTTGTAGCTCATTCTCAATTGCGCTCATCGGCGCCGCGTCAAAGAAAATCCCATAGCCGCTCCTGATGCTTAGCTTAGTATCTCCGAACGGAACCCATGCGAAACCTATGCGTGGCGAAAAGTTTTTCCACTCTGGGTTTGAGCCTCCCCTGGGCACGCCTGGGTCACCTGGGAAGACGAGACCAACTGGAGCTTTGGGGTAAACGATACTCTGCTGTCCGGGATGGAACAGGCTCATGCGGTTTTGTAGATCAATATAAGGCACGTAGGGGTCCCAACGAAAGCCGAGATTGAGGGTGAATCCTTTATTGACGTGGAAATTGTCTTGCACGAAAGCACCATATACGGGCATGCGATCATCAGCCTGCTGTCCAAAGGCGTTTTGCGTTATTTGGGTTGGCAAGCCCAGAAAAAAGTCGGCGACGCCGTATCCCGTATAGGTGGATTCGAAATCCACGTAGGGATTGATAAGCCATACGAAATTCTTGAACAACTTCTCGTATTCGTACGAGAAGCCCAAAGAAATATCATGACGACCGGCCGTGCGCCGTAGAACATCCGACACTGCGTATTCACTCGGCGTTAACGCGTCGTACTCCTGGGCGCCCGCGTAGAATGCTCCGCTGACGTTCAGATTAAAATCACCGAGTACCGGGTGACTACACTGTACATCCTGCATTCCCAAGTCGCAAAGGCTCGTGGTCCATACAGGCGTCCATACCGTGTGTCTCGTATTAAACGCAAAATGAAACTCATTCAGTGTATTGGGGTTGAAGATGTGTGTCTCATTTACCGCTACATTGTGATTAGGTATGGTGTTCGACGGCAGCGATGCGAAGATCAGAGTGCTGTTGTTTGCGGGTTGGAGGTAGTAGTTATACAAATAACTGACGATGAGAGTGTCGGTCTGGCGAAAGTTCTGGTCGAGCTTGATTAGGATTTGCCGTCCGGAATTCGTGTTCGGTACCGAATAGAGAAGCTCGCCGGTCACAGGGTTGGTCGGAAGAGGTATCATCCTATCCAAAATATTCTTCGTGACTATGTTTTCCCGAGAGAGGGGGATCTGATTCCCTGGGAATGGAAGTCCCGTTGTGGGATCGATAATCGGCTGCGGAAACGCAGAAAAATCGCCACGGCGTTGCGCTGCCGTCAGGACTGTCGTTTCCTGACTAGAAGGCGTCTGAACCTGCCTTGTCTCCTGCTCTGAGAAAAAGAAGAAGGTCCGGTTATTGCCGTGGTAGAGATGCGGTATATATACGGGCCCTCCCAAGGATCCGCCAAACTGGTTGCGACTCAAACCGTCGCTTTGGGTGTCGAAGTAATTAATGGCGCTGGTGACGTCGTTGCGGTTGAACTCGTAAAGGTCACCATGAAGCGAATTCGTACCGGAACGGCTTACAGCGCTGACGATCGCTCCAGCGCTGCGGCCGAATTCAGCACTGTAATTGCTTGTTTGGACGCTAAACTCCTTGAGGGCATCCGGGACTGGCATGTCCAAGCTGATATTGGTGTAGGTGTCGTTGTGCGGCGCCCCGTCAAGCAGATAGTCCACCATGTTGCCGCGGGCGCCGTTCGAAGCAATGCCAACAATGCCAGGGTTAAGCGATCCCAACCCGCTTTGCGCTAGACCCCCGACGTCAGCGGTAGTGGCAACCAGGCCTGGCATCAGAAGGATGAGTTGTAACGGATCTCGCCCATTGAGAGGTAGATCAATAATGCGACGTGTGCCAACTACCTCTTTCATTGTTGACGATTCCGTATTCAGAAGAGACGCGTTTGCTCTCACATTGACCGTCTGAGAAGTGCTTCCGATCTGCATTGTGAAATTAATAGAGGCTATCTGATTGACTTCTAAAGTGATGCCCGACCGAGATACCGCCTTGAAGCCCGGAGCCCGGACGGTCAGCGTATAACTGCCTGTCGACAGGAGTGGAAATGAGTAGATTCCCGCTCCATTGGACACAGTGGTTCGTGAGACATTCGTTTCCACATTGACCA
Organism: uncultured Acidobacteriota bacterium; assembly: GCA_963823295.1. Taxonomy (GTDB): domain Bacteria; phylum Acidobacteriota; class Terriglobia; order Terriglobales; family Acidobacteriaceae; genus JAKAAZ01. The sequence goes on along the minus strand of CAWGLF010000029.1, from coordinate 192,635 downwards.
CATCGACCTTCGCCCCGCTTATAACATTTTGGCTGGGGTCCGTGATCCTACCGCGCAGTTGGCCTGTATTCTGCGCCACGGCGAGAGGTTGGAGAATCAACACAAACGCAACGCATGTCACCAGCGCAATAAGCATTTTCATTTGAAGAATCCCCTTGACGAAATTGCTTTTCGTTCCTGCTCTTAAGCAGAGAGGCGGTCAATAACTCAATCCGCAGTACCAGCGTTACCGCACACAATCTCTCACCACATTGTTGTGTCCCGATACCGTGCGATGGCGGAATCCTATAGATGGAAAACCATTAAAGTCAATATATATTTCGCCTGTGGTTAAAGAATTATCTAAATCTCTGTGGAAATTTGACTTATTTTACGTAAATATCTCTTACGATTCAGATCGGTATTGGACGGTGAATCGATAAGTTAGGCCTCATGCATCCATCTCCCGCCGACCATCGTCCGTTCGATTGGAATTTTCGCAAGAGACATGGGATGTACGCTGAACGGATCTTGCCCCAGCACAATGAGATCCGCCAATTTACCTGGTTTGATAGAACCCTTGAGATGCTCCTCGAAAGAGGCGTAGGCGCCATGGATGGTGCCGCAACGGAGTGCCTCTTCCAGGGTGATACGCTGGTTGGCTCCCCAGACTTTTCCCTGAATGTCGGTGCGCGTAACTTGAGACTGCAACCACATCATGGGATCGAAAGGACTAGCGGTATAGTCAGAAGAGTCGGTAGGGCGTAGGCCAGCATCGAGAAAGTTGCGCATTGCAAACATGTGTTGTAACCGTTCTTGTCCGTAGAAATGCATGATGTCCCCGTGAAAGTACACGTAGCAGGAAAACGGCACCGGGATTGCGCGTAGAGCGCGCATACGCTGGATGATCGAATCGTTTATAAGCGAGCAATGTTCGATGCGAAAACGCGGGTCGCGTCTTGGTATCTCCCGGTGAATTCGCTCATAAACATTCAGAACACGCTCAATGGCAACGTCGCCATTGGCATGAGTGGACAACTGCCAGCCGGCGGCATGGGCTTTGCGCCCATTCTCGTATAGCTCCTCTTCACTTGAAAGAAACAGGCCGTAATAATTGGGGATCCCTATATAGGGCTGGGAGAGGCGTGCGGTCCGTTCCGATATCGAGCCGTCGGCGAACTGTTTCATGCCTCCGACCCGGACCCATTCATCGCCGAATCGTGTGTGAATTCCGGCCGCCATCATGCGATTTAGCCCGTCAACAAACATGATGCAGTAAACCCGCATGGAAAGATTCCCGGCTGCGTAAGCATCCTGATATGCCTGTAGATCCTCTGGGCTGGCTTGAGCATCGCCAACAGAAGTGATTCCCTTGGCAGTCATCATCTTCGTAATGAGCTTGGCAGCTTCGCGGCTCTCCTCCGGCGTGTTGGTGGAAGGGATAAACTTATCGATCATGCCAACTGCGTTGTCGGCTATGCGGCCGTTCAAATGGCCAGAGGCATCTTTTCCGAAGTGCCCACCGGCCGGATCCGGAGTGCGATCGTCGATAGACGCCGTCTTGAACGCCAGAGAATTTCCGAATGCGGTATGTCCACCGCGATGGTAGATGAGGACTGGATTGGAAGGGACCGCTTCATCCAGATCGTGACGATCGAGCGGGCGCTCGGTCTTGCCATCGTCGTATAGAAATCCAAGTACCCAGTGCCCAGCTTGCGTCTTCTGCGCTCGCTGCCTGAGGGCGGTTAATATCTGTGGGATAGACGACGACTCGCATGCCACCATGCGAAGAAGCTGCCTGCCAGAAGACAAAGGGTGCGCATGAGCGTCAATGAATCCCGGCAATACGTATTTGTGCTCAAGGTCAATCTTTCGACTACGGCCAGCAGCGAGATGAAGGACCTCTTCGTTTGACCCTATGGCTGTAAAGCGTCCGTCAGTAACAGCAACGGCCTGAGCCGCAGGATGAGCGGGGTCGCCCGTCCAGATATTTCCGTTGTACAAAATCAGCGTCGGCTCTTCCAATTGCAAGAATGGTGTCAACGCCATCGCACCCACACCGTGTAGAAAAGTTCGACGAGACAGGTCAGACATTGCTCATCCTTAAGACGTAACTTATGTCAGTTCAGGTACCTAGCAAGGGCCTAACTACTCCTGGGTTTGTTCATCGGCAAGCTGCAGAGCTTCATCCAAAACGGCGACCGCAAAATCAATCTCTGACTTTTCGATGATCAAGGGCGGGGCGATGACGAAATGACCTATCCAGCCGGAGATGTAAACGCCTTTTCCCATGTTCTTTGACTTCGGTTGAACTTAACTGCTCCCTTGCGCCTGTGCTCGTCATAATGTCTCCCTGCCGACGATGCTTTAACGTGACAACACTCTACAAATAGCATGTAAGGTTGTCAATAAATTTATTGTCGGCGCGATCAATTGTTCAGGGCTGTTCGATCGTGGGCTCTTCGTGCCGCGCATCGCTGCTTTACAATCCACTCTGGGTGCTGTTGTTCGCATTTGAGGACATCCACGGCACCGAATTCCACAGGTAAATAAACAGACGATGACAAGACAACGTCCTCCGAAACGACGAGTAAATCCCTCGGTTTCGGGGCTTTTAACTGTAGGACAGGCAGCACGGGTACTCGGAGTGAGTCCCTCGACCCTGCGTCAATGGGAAAATACCGGACTGATCACACCGATACGCAGCCAGGGACGCTTTCGTCTATACAGTCCCGAGCTGCTGGCGGTGTTAAAGCGAATCAAGTACTTTCGCGATGTAAAGCAAGTGAGGGTTTCCGGAATCAAGGATGTATTGGAAAAACAATTGCGTCCGAAACCGGGAAACCGCCCTCAATCCACGACGGACCTAGGCGCAAAGTTAAGACGTCTTCGCAAGGCTTGCAAATTAAGCCTGGTTGAAGCAGCTCACAAAGCGCGGATCTCAGCCGGATTTTTGAGCGCTGTGGAGCTATCCCAGGCAAACGCATCGATAGCAACCTTGCAGAGGTTGGCGACGGCGTACGACACGACGGTCCTCGCGCTGTATGATCTGCCTGCGAAATCGAGTCGAATCGTCAGGCCGAACAAGCGACGTGTGCTTCAAACGGAATCAGGCGTTGCAATGGAGCTGCTTTCCACGGGCACGAAGATGCTGCAATCCATGTTGTTCCGCCTCCCTCCGGGAACGGGAAGCGACGGGGCATACTCTCACGCCGGAGAGGAATTCATCTACATGTTGCATGGCACCCTTGAACTCTGGCTCGACGAATTGGACCGCTGTGTTTTATATCAAGGAGACAGCTTCTGGTTTGAGAGCAGCCGCGGGCATCGCTGGTTTAATCCTTCCGAAGAGGAAGAAGCGCTGCTCTTGTGGGTAAATACACCGCCCACGTTCTGAGAATCGCACCTTGTCCTAGAGCGCGTTGGCTCCTCACGACCCTGCAAGCACGGATCGCCGAGGCGGGCGCCGCTTGCATGACAACACATTGCAGGAATTAAATAATGTTGTAATATCAACGTCGATGTCATCCTCGGGCAACAAAGGATTTCTAAATACATCTGTCGCATCATCGAGGTGTAAACGTACTTTCCGGCATCTTTTATCTCTTTTCAATCACAGAATTGTTTAAATCATAGGTGAGCTATGAAAATGGAAACGTCTTCCAAACATATTGTCGCCAACTTCATAGGGGGAGAGTGGCAAACTCCGTCGACTGATCGGCATCAGCAGGTAGTTGACCCTTCTACCCAGGAAGTGCTCGCCGAGGTGCCGCTTTGTGGCGCGCAAGAAATAGATGCTGCCGTTGAAGCTGCGCATAAGGCGTTTTACGATTGGCGGCGCACGCCCGCGGAAGACCGCATTCAGCCTCTGTTTCGACTGAAGGCGCTGCTGGAAGAGAATCTTGATGAAATATCGCGGATCATCAGTCGAGAAAACGGAAAGACATTCGCCGAAGCGAAAGGCGAAATGCGCCGCGCCATCGAGAACGTGGAAGTGGCATGCGGCATTCCAACCATGATGCAAGGTCGGAACTTGGAGGATGTGGCCCGGGGGATTGACGAAATTATGATCCGGCAGCCGCTTGGAGTAGTGGCTGCAATCACCCCGTTCAATTTCCCAGGCATGATTCCATTTTGGTTTCTTCCGTATGCCATTGCCTGCGGCAACACTCTTATCGTGAAGCCTTCCGAGCGCGTTCCGCTGACCATGAAATTCGCATTTGAGCTGCTCGAAAAAACCGGTCTGCCGTCGGGTGTCGCCAATCTGGTGAATGGTGGGAAGGATGCAGTGGATGCATTGCTGGATCATCCCAAGGTACAGGCCATCAGTTTTGTGGGTTCCACGGCGGTCGCACGATATGTGTATTCCCGCGCCACGGCAAGCGGAAAGCGTGCGCAGTGTCAGGGAGGCGCGAAAAACCATGTGATTGTCCTTCCCGATGCGAACATGGAATCGACGACCAAGATCGTCAACGATAGCGCCTTCGGATGCGCCGGTCAGCGATGCCTGGCGGTTTCAACCGTGTTGGCGGTGGGTGAGGCAAAAGGCCCGTTCAGTGATGCAATCGTGGAGACTGCTTCGAAGCTGCGTACAGGCAACGGACTCGATTCCGCAGTGCAAATGGGCCCGGTGATTACCCGTGAGAGCAAATCGCGCATCGAATCCATGATTGCAGTCGGAGAGAAACAGGCGGAGCGGGTGCTGCTCGATGGTCGAAACGCGAAGATCGAGAAATTCGAGTCCGGAAATTTCGTGAAGCCGACGATTCTCGACGGATTGCCGGCTGCCAGTGAGTTGGCGGATACGGAAATCTTCGGTCCCGTGCTGAGTATCGTTCATGTCCGCGACCTGGAGCGAAGCGATTCGCTTCCTGGAAAAGAGCCGGTACGGCAATCAGGCCTCGCTGTTTACCTCGAGCGGCGCGTCCGCACGGCAATTCCGCTACGAAGCGCCGGCCGGCAACATCGGGATTAATATCGGGGTTGCGGCACCAATGGCCTACTTTCCATTTAGCGGATGGAAAGACAGTTTCTTCGGCGACCTACACGCCCAGGGCGGTGATGCCATCGAGTTCTATACACACAAAAAAATCGTCGTGGAGCGCTGGGCCACGGAGCACTCCAGAAAATTCTAATGCAGACCGCCGCTCGCAAAAAACTGGTCATAGCTTCAGAGCGCATGGGCTTCTGAAACTGCGAGCAAAGAATGTGCCCCAGTTCCGCAAGACAACATAATAAGGTTCAGAAACAGGAGAGGGTTTGGAAAAAGGTTCACTACCTGGAGATGGTCACTTCGGATGTAGATGCAGTGTGTGCTGCCAATCAGGCTGCACACGGCATCACGTTTGCATCAGCTGATCCGCTTCTTGGAGGTGCGCGGACGGCTCCGCTGCCGGATGGGGGCATTGGCGCGCGCGCTCCCTTGTGGGATACGGAGGGGCCCGTCATTCGACCGTACTGGCTCGTTGACGACATCGAAGCAGCGTTGGATGCGGCATCCAAGCAGGGCCTTTTGGTTGTGCACTTTCCGCTGGAGATTCCAGGAAAGGGTACGTTCACGATTTGCATCCAGGGAGATGTGGGTCACGGGTTGTGGCAACTGTGATTTCCGGCCTGACAAATCGCTCCAGCCGACCGCCTTCAGGGCGGCTGAGTTTTGCTGTTAGCCTGCGGCTCTGAAGCCTTTGAAGCGATATCCCCTTCCATGTGAAGAGAAATGTGTAGCCCGGCGTGGAGATTCTGTCCGGTTGCTCGCCAAAGCGGAAGTTGAGCCTCCACACCCCATGCCCAACAGAGCGCGATTTATGTGTCAAGCGGCTTGCTTGCGACGAATCTGCCATTGTTTTCGGGCCGCATCCAATTTCCAATCGCGCTGTGCGTGAATCGCGCGACCACCGTGTAATAACGGCTGGATGCACCGCACGACCGCGTTCCTCAAATTGCACCGGCGACGCGGATCAAGCTGAGATAATGGTTCGGAGTATCCAGGTCTGCGCCTTCGCTTTCGATCCGGAAAAGCTTTCCTAATCCTGCAGCCTCATAGGTGGCTCGTGTCGAGTTGTAGGCTTCTTCTGCCGCGGCTGTCCCCACGGTGTTCTTCATGGCGTCCTTCGGTTGGATGAGTGTCAATGGACGGCCGGCGATGGCGGCGGCGACTTGCGGAAGATCAAAATGCAACAGGACGTCCGGAACAAAAACGTCCGCGCCATAAAGATAGCGATCCACCTGGGTGAGCGACCGATAGGAAAGAAGGCTTTGCACCGAGATCAAGGAGCGAATGCGCGGATCGAGCGCCGCGGCATAGAGACACCACAAGCCACCCATTCCCTTTCCAATCACGTGCAGATGCTTCCCGTCGGCGTTATGGCGGCTGGTGACATAATCGACGCTCCGCACAACGTCCTGCACTCGCATCCCCAACAGCGACTGGTCCATAAGCCACGCCATGTAAGCCATGGTAGTTTCCAGGTCGAATAACTGCCGAAATTCATTGCACGAATCGAAGCGGGATGAGGCGGCCGGGTCTCGCCGATTCCACGGACGTCCACCGCCACAACCAGATTTCCCTTGCGAACCAGCGTGTCGAGCACTCCACGTGCCTGTCCCGATCCTTCCGCCCCTTCGAATTCCATCCCGTCCGCTTCCATGCCTTCATCGTTGACATAAAGAATGGTAGGCAAAACGGCGACCTTATTGTCAGGCACATAGACCCATGCCGGGATGTAGATACCCGGCTCGGAGAGGAACTGGATCTTTTCGATCCGATAGCCCTCGCGCGGGGTAGTGACGATATGGCGCACATCCAGGGACTGCTCCGATTTCCGATAATGGAGCAGGCGGCGAATTTCAGCGCGGATTTCGTCCTGATAAGTTTCGCGCTCGGCGGAAGTTTTCAATACAGGACGCCCGGGCGGCAGGTTCGCTTGTTTCTTAGCGATCAGGGAGAAGATCGTTTCACCCTTCCCCGAATAGCGGATCGAGCCGTCCGGCGTGCAATATAAATTTTCGGCAGGTTCGGTTTCAAAATTCGGCTCGGTCAATGGTCCTTTGCGATCATAGAACCAGCGGCAGAACCAATCCGTGGCCGCGAGCCTCAACTTCGGAGTCCAGCCGTGAGGATCGTCGGAAGCAACCGTGGCGAATTTCTCCGGTACTCCGAGTTGCCGGTAGCGTGCCTGGACTACTTGTGCCGCCTGGTCGAAAGCTGGTCCGTAATGTTCAATCCCAGTAAGGACCGGCCGAGGAGCGATGGCGATGTGCAAATCGGTCTCGTCGATTCCATAGATCGCTGCCGGGAAAAGCTCCTGCTCCACGTCACCCATGTCAACGGGCTCCCAAGGCGCGATCTTTAAGGGCCATCTGTCGACCATTCCTCCCTCGATAATGGCCGCGCACTGCACCCTCTCGTCGACTACGCTGATGAATTTGGTAAAGGTCCCCCCTCCCGATTGGCCGGCGCAGCCAATCCGTTTGGGGTCCACCTCCGGCCTGGTCAACAGATAATCGATCGCCCGCATACCATCCCATATGCGGTACTCGGTCAGGTTTTCTCCAAGCAACATTAAAAGTTGGCCAGGCATGGAATGCTCGTACGTCTGGCCGCCACTCACTTCAATTACGTTTGTGTTCGCATTCCAATATTGACGGCGTTCCCCTTCCCCGATGGGATCGTAAGCCAGCACCACAAAACCGCTTTTCACCAGGTTCAGGTAGGCACTTTGAAATCCCGACATCATCCGGCCCAGTCGCTCATGCCCACAGGGCGAGATAATTCCCGGAAAGGGGCCGGTGCCGGATGTGGGGACATAGAGGTTCCCCGTCACCCAGAAATCAGGCCGGCTCTGGAACATGACGTTCTCGATCCGGTAGCCGTCTCTTTGCATGACTTTAACCACGACGGGGTCCAGTGGGTTCCGCTGGGGAAAGCCGCGAAGCATCTGGACAACTTTTTCCCGCACGAACGCGTTACGGGACTCGACATCCGCGGCAGTTTTTAGAAGAGCGCGCTTTCGGTCCCAGCTGGCGGCAATATCATTCTGCTTTTTCGCCAGATAGGAAAGCAGCATGTCCGGCATCTCTTCGCCGTAGGAGCGGTCAAGCCCGGAGCCGGGCTTTAATTCCGTAATTCCGCGCAGCTGCAGCAGCGCCGGGCTGAGCAGTATTGCGCCGCTTCCGATTACAAACTTTCTTCGATTCATGGATTGCCTCGTGCGTTGAAAATTTAACTCGGATTTTTTCACGCCACGTCTACCAGCTCACTGCCACCATGCAGTATGCGTCGAGCTTAGGAATGGTAAACACCGCCTGGAAGCCTTCCATCCGGAAATCGAGTGTCTGGTAAGTTTCTGAGTCAGCCGAGTAATGCCGTACCGCACTGGCCGATTGTCCCTGCGGCAGTGCACACTTCACTGCGATGTTCTCGATCGACGGAATCTGCCGGTTGTAGTTCACCAGGTGAACGATTCTGCGTCGCTTGCCAGCCTGCTCGACCAGATTCGCCGCCAGATAATCCGGGCCGGAGACGTGGAGCGGAACGTCGCCTCGGGAAGCCCACTCCACCGCACCTATTAGCTGCTGCCAGTTCTTCGGACGCTTCCAAAACGCTGGACCGATATGAAAGTAGGGTTCAGCTGGCGGGATCGTCCCATCGAATTCGATTCCAGGAAGATAGACCACCCGCCCTTGGCCAAACTGCTTCCGGGAAGATACTCCTCCAACGACCGGGACGCTTGTCACTTCTTCCTGATAAGGGGCGGCCGCAGGTTGATTGTCTACGAGACCTTGCAGTCCGGGCCTGACCCGCAGGCGGCGCCAGGAGTCGTAGAGGCCTGACTCCTCTGTGGCGACCAACCCTCCGCCAGCCTCGACAAACCGGCGAATCGAGGCGAGTTGTTCATCGGAGAGGCATTCCGAATCTGGAAGGATCAAGACCTTGCACAACTCCGGTGAGAGCTGATCGAGGTGCTCGTCAAAGATGAGGTGGAAAGGGACCTTGGCCTGGATCAGGGCCTGTTCCACCAGGATCGCGCTCAACCCCGCGCGGGAGTTATGGTAGGTAATGGATGGATAGGAGCGAAACACGGCCACCGTCGCCACGTCCTTCGTCCCAACATACAGGTCCCGATTCTTCCGATAGAAAGAAATGTACTTTAGCATTTCTGGGGTAAGTGGATCGTCCCCAGTAGTGCCAATCGTCTGATTGAACGCCAGGTTTTCCCCGTTTCCCAACTCGTCAGCTAAAATATCGAGCAAAACAATGTTCTGATAGGTTCGAGCCATTTTATAGGTGCGGATGGTTGTAATCAGCCTCCCATCCGGCAAGTAGTCTGGCGCGACGTCCTGTTCATCACAAAAGACCTGTGTATATGGCAAAAGCCGACGATGATCATTGCCGCGCGTCCAAGGGTTGTTGTGACCCACGACACCGCCGAAATTGATTTCTACAACTACTTCCGGATTCAGGGAATGGATAAGTGTAGCCATCTGACCTAAAGCGTCCGCCATCGATTGACAGCGGTAGTCGATCCATTCCTGAAATTCCGGGTCGAAGATAATATTCAGCTTTTCGGGAGGATTCGATCGGTTCCACAAAGGTGGATTTACATAATCGACATTCTCGAACCCAAATCGATCTTTCCGTTGCTCGGGTGAATACTTCGCTCTAAGGTACTTGCGAAACCCGATTTTGCAACCGTTGCAATGGCACGAGTCGGGTTCTGGGCTTAAATCGAAGTTGTCGAAATGAATGAAATCCGTTTTTACTTCCGCGACCGCATAGCGCACGATTTTCTTCAGGTAATCAATGTATTCCTGATTCGAGAAGCAAGGTCGATACCGGAATGACTGCTGAAACCCATATTCGGTCATAATGGGCTGGCCCCACTGGTCGCACTGAATCCAGTTTCTGGCGCGGGGCTCCTCGACGAAGAAGGTCTCGTACATCATCGTGTCCCATTGGACGTAGGTGGCCACCTTCATTCCAAGGCGGTGGGCGATGGCTGTGGTGCGTATCGTAGCTTCCATATCCGGTTTCTCGGCAGCCATGCCGAAGCCCTTATACAAATGGGTTAAGAAGACCTCCACCCCCTGGTCCTTGAGCTTACGAATCAACTTCTCACTCTGCTCATATTCGTAATGCTCACGAGCGTTGAGCTTCTGCCCACCCCGGCGCACCACGAATAGATATGGCTCCTGGTCGCCACCAGCGAGAATCAGTCCATCTTTTATCCACGAGCCTTGCGCCTCTGCTCTCGTCACTGCGACCTCCACCTTTGACCAGCTACGACCACACCTAAATAATTGTTGCAGTTTACAACTTGACCCGCAGACTCAAAATCCTCATAGACCTCACACTTTATGAGTTCATCTGCAAACCTGGACAAAAGAACCCAGCGCTTCAGCCTAACCCAACCTATCAAACTCCGGGACCAAACAACTAAAGACGCGGTCGATGCAAGGCGGAGGTTCAGAGAAAAGGCGCTGTGAGGCGTACAATGCTGTAACTGAGAGAACCAGGAGTGAATCCCATTGGGAACCAATTTTCCGAAAGCCGCGATACCCAAAACGGTGGTTCTATCCAAACTGATTCATCTTGGCTGGGCGACATCACTGTGTCTTGCAGGAGCTGTGCTGGGGACTGCGGTTGGCTGTCGCGACCGCCAGCCGCGTGCGATGGCCGCTCAGGGTGTGCAGAATCTTGATTTCAACCAGGATGTGCAGCCGATTCTGGCCAGCAACTGCTTCAGTTGTCATGGGCCGGACCCGGAGATGCGCAAGGCTGGACTGCGGCTGGACCTGAAGGAATCGGCATTCGCAAAGCGGCCGGGGCACCCCGATGCAATTGTTCCGGGGCACCCGGAGCAGAGCGAGTTGATCAAGCGGATCGAGTCCAAGGACCCTCACTACCTGATGCCGAAATCGCCGCAAGGCGAGGCGAAACCGATGAAGGCTGCGGACATTGCAATCCTCAGGGAGTGGATAAAAGAGGGTGCAGTCTATCGTCCCCACTGGGCGTTCGAGAAACCTGTCAGGCCGCCACTGCCGACAATCCAGAACAGCGATTGGGTCAAAACGCCGATCGATAAATTTGTTCTTGCGCGGCTGAAGAAAGAGGGTTTGCATCCCTCTCCGGAAGCGGACAAGGATACGTTGATTCGGCGCGTGACACTCGACCTTACAGGTTTACTGCCTACGCCGGCGGAGGTCAGGGCGTTTGTAAACGATAAGTCGCCACAAGCCTATGAACACGTTGTGGACAGGCTGCTCGCAAGCAAGAGTTATGGAGAAGCACGGGCGCGCTACTGGATGGATTACGCGCGCTATGCCGACACGTATGGACTTCACTACGACAACAGCCGGGATATCTGGCCCTATCGCGACTATGTGATTCGGTCGTTTAACAGCAACAAACGGTTTGATCAGTTTGCAATGGAGCAGATTGCCGGAGACCTTTTGCCGGCCAAAAATCTGGACCCATTGATCGCGAGCGGGTACGTCCGCCTGGGAGTGAGCAGCAACGAAGGTGGAACCATCCCCGAAGAACTTCGCGTCAACATGGCGAGGGAGCGCACCGAGGCTTACGGTGCCACATTTATGGGCCTCACGGTGGGTTGCGCCGTCTGTCACGATCACAAATACGATCCGACCACACAGAAGGACTTCTACTCCCTGAGCGCCTTCTTCAACAATATCGATGAGCTGCCATTCAATGGAGACAGGCCGGTTTGGACGCCGGTCGCCCGAGTTCCCAAGCCGCAGAATACGGAAGCGTACGACCGCGTCCTAGCGAGGCGGTCCGAACTTGCCGGCCAACTGCGCACAGCGCGGTTGCAGGAGCGCGACCTGGCACAGCGGTGGCTTGCGTCGAAGCAGCGTCCTCCCGAGGCTGTCTCGGCCGATAAGCTGATGCTTCGCCTGCGTCTGGATGAAGGCGGTGGTGAGGTGCTGAAGAACAGCGCGCCGAATGCACACCCGGCGAGTTTCGCCATCGGCAAATCGAAGCCGCAATGGGGCGAGACTACATGGCTGTGGCCTGACTTCCGCATCGATGCCAGCACACACATCATGCTGGGACAGACTGGGGATGAGGATTGGAACCAGGCGTTCTCATTGGGTGGATGGTTCATGTTGCGGGCGGCGCCGAACTACACGGTAGAGAGCACTTCTGGTGCTCTGATATCGAAGATGGACACGACCCAGCACAACCGGGGCTGGGACCTTTCCGTCGAGAAGGGGATCGTCAGTGTCGATCTGGTAAATGAAGAACCCAAGGAGAAGGCGAAGCCCAAGAAAAAAGCAGTGAAGAATGGAGTTCTCACGAAGGAGATATTCCATTACCCAACCCCGACGGATTTGACGGCTAAGGATCTGGCGCCCAACAAGCCGCCCAAGAAAGCCGCCCACAAAAAGGAAGTCGCCGGGAAGAAAAATCTCAAAAAACCGGCTGCCAAGATGGCCAAGGACACGACGCCGGTGGTCGCGATCAAGGTTTCAACGGTCGATCCTCTGCCTCTCGATGGTAAGTGGAGACATGTGTCTTTTACCTACGACGGATCCGGCAAAGCATCGGGAGTCAAAATCTATGTGAATGGCGCGGCGGTTGCCACCCGCGTGGTCTTCGATGCGCTTGGCCACTCGACGATACGGACGCAGGCTCCGATGCAGCTTGGATGGAGATATCCCGACGCGACTCCGGCACAGGACACCCGGTACCAGGACATCCGGCTTTATGGGCGCGCACTGACGGCAGAGGAAGCGAAGCGGCTGCCGTATGAAGACTATGTCGCGGAGATAACGAGCAAGCCGCAAAAGAAGTGGAATCAGGACCAATGGCATGTAGTGAGCGAGTTTTACCTCAACGACGTCGATACGAATTACAGGACGATCCAGAGCCAGATCGACCAGCTCGATGCGCAGCTCGTTAGGCTCTCTGAGGGAGGGCCGCTGACGCTTGTGGCCTGGGAGAAACCTTCCATTGCGTATGCGGATGTTCTGACACGTGGAGTGTACACGGCGCGCACCCAGAGGGTGGAGGCGAACACGCCGCATTTTCTTCCGCCCCTACCCGCGGGCGTGCCTCACAACCGGCTGGCTCTGGCGAAGTGGACGGTCAGCCCGGACAACCCGTTGACGGCACGGGTGACAGTGAATCGGATGTGGTACGAGCTGTTCGGAACCGGGCTGGTGGAGACGACAGAAGACTTCGGGATCATGGGGCAGCGGCCTTCGGACCCCGAGCTGCTGGACTGGCTGGCGGTTGAGTTCCGCGAGAGCGGATGGGACGTGAAGCATATGTACAAGCTGATGGTGATGTCGACAACGTACCGGCAGAGCGCGAAATCGACCCCGGAACAGCTTGCGAAAGACCCGAAGAACCTGCTGCTGTCGCATGGACCGCGGTTCCGCATGGATGCTGAAATGCTGCGGGATGTCGCGCTCGAGTCGGGAGGGCTGCTGGAGAATAAGATCGGCGGCCCCAGCGTGAAGCCGTATCAGCCTGCAAATGTGTGGGAGCAGGTGAGCATTGGGGGAAGCGACACATTGGCATATGTACAGCAGCATGGGGACGCACTCTACCGGCGCAGCATCTACACCTACTGGAAGCGTATGGCGATGATGCCGGACATGGAGGCGTTCGACGCACCGATGCGCGATGTGGCCTGCACGCGACGACAGCGGACGGATACGCCCCTGCAAGCGCTGGTCACGATGAACGATGTGCAGTGGGTGGAGGCAGCGCGCGCATTGGCGCAGCGGGTGATCGAGCAGGGCGGGAACCAGCCGGACCAGCGCCTCAAGTTGATGGGCGATATTCTGTTGTCGCACGATCCGCCGCCCCAGATGGCGTCGGTGCTGGAGGGTTCGCTGGCGCAGATGGAAAGGCATTATGCGGCGGACCCCAAAGCGGCGCGTGAACTGATTGAAGTGGGCGAAAAGAAAAGCGATGCGTCGATTCCGGCACCTGAGCTGGCCGCCTGGACGATGGTGGCAAGCGAGATGCTGAACCTGGATGAGACACTGACGAAGTAGTTTGAGGGAGACATTATGAAGCAACATCCGCTGTGTACCGATACCGAGGATGTTCCCAGCGTAATGGATCTGCCGATCCCGGCGGGTTTGAAGCAGGAGTGGGCAACACTACAGACGCGTCGCCGCTTTTTGGGACGGACGGGGAAGGTGCTGGGGTGGGCAGCGTTGGCCAGTCTGCTGGGCGACCGTGCTCTGACAACGGCTGCGCATGCGGCGAGTACCGAGAGTGCGTCCGCGACGCCGGCGGTAGGAGATTGGAAGCTGCCTTATTTTGCTCCCAAGGCGAAGCGCGCAATTTACCTGTTCATGTCAGGCGGCCCGCCGCAGATGGATCTGCTGGATTATAAGCCGAATCTTGCCGCGCTCTACAACACGGATATTCCCGACTCGGTACGGGGTGCGCAGCAGTTGACGGGTATGACGGCGGGCCAAGCGCGGTTTCCGATCGCGCCATCGCACTGGGCGTTTAAGCAGTATGGTAAGTCAGGGACATGGGTGAGCGACCTACTCCCGTATACGGCGCGGATGGTCGATGACCTGACGATCATCAAAACGACGAACACGGACGCTATCAATCACGAGCCGGCGATCATGCTGATGAATACGGGAAACATGAACGCAGGCAAACCTTGCCTGGGTTCATGGCTTGCGTACGGTCTGGGCAGCATGAACGACAACCTTCCGACATTCATGGTGCTGCAGACCAAGGTCAACGCGAAGGAGAACAACCAACCGGTGTCCTCGCGGTTGTGGAGCAGCGGATTTCTTTCGTCGGAGTACGCCGGCGTGGGATTGCGTTCCGCGGGCGATCCAGTGCTCTATTTAACCGACCCGAATGGGGTGGACCGCGAGGTGCGCCGGAAGATGCTCGATGCGGTGAATGCCATCAATCAGCGGACGTTCGATGAGTTGGGCGATCCGGAGACGAATTCACGAATCTCGCAGTACGAGATGGCTTATCGGATGCAGGCATCGGTACCGGAGCTCGCCGACTTAAGCAAGGAGCCGCAGGCGACGTGGGATCTCTATGGCCCGGAGGCCAAGGAGCCGGGGACGTTTGCGTATAACTGCTTGATGGCGCGACGAATGGCGGAGCGAGACGTCCGGTTTACACAGGTGTATAAGCGCGGATGGGATGTACACGGCGATGTGACGGGGGTGCTTCCTATCCTTTGCCAGGAGACGGATCGCGGATGTTATGCCCTTGTTACCGACCTGAAGCAACGAGGACTGCTGGACGATACCCTGGTGATCTGGGCGGGCGAGTTTGGGCGCACGGTCTACAGTCAGGGCGGGCTGACGCATGAAAACTATGGGCGCGACCATCATCCGCGCTGCTTTACGACGTGGATGACGGGGGGCGGCCTCCGGCCGGGGATCACATACGGGGAAACCGATGAGTACAGTTATAACGTCGTCAAGGACCCGGTGCCGGTTCGAGATTTCAATGCGACAATCCTGCACTGCCTGGGGATCGACCATAACAAACTGACCTATCAGATCCAAGGGCTCAATCAAAAGCTGACTGGGACAACGCCCGCAAGCGTTGTGCCCGGATTGCTCGCGTGAAGACCGGGCAAATCGCAGCTTTGTTTTCTGACAGGCTGCTTCCAAAGAGCAAGTTGACGCGGGCAACGTGGGCCGCCGCTATGGCGATGAGCGTGGTGCTGCTGTTGCTGCCCTGGCTTTTCAAGCTGGATGGAAAGCAACATGCAGATTGGCAGCAGTTTCTCGGGCGGTTTCATCCCCTCGTAGTGCATCTTCCGATCGGGCTACTCCTGCTGGTTCCAGTCCTCGAGGTTGCGGGAGCACGCCAGCCGGCGTTGCGCGAGGCCGCTGGATTTGTGCTGGGCCTGGGATTCATCGGTTGTCTGAGCGCAGTGACGCTGGGGTACCTGCTGGCCTACGGGAGCGGAGATGCTGGCCCGGGCGTGACGCGGCACATGTGGGGAGGAATTACGCTGACAATCGGGGTGCTCGTGTGTTTGCTGGCGCGGCCCTGGTGGACGTCCGGATCTGTCCCACGGGTGTACCCGGTGCTGCTCACCTGTGTGCTGCTGTTGCTGTCGTGGGCGGCGCACCAAGGCGGCTCGTTGACGCATGGGAGCACCTATCTCACCAAATATATGCCTGCACCGATGAAGCGCTTCCTCGTCCTTGGAAAGGTCCAGGCAAAGACGGTGCCTGGCTCGTTTTATGCCAGACATATCGATCCGATTTTCGATGCGAATTGTGTGACTTGTCATGGTGAAGAGAAAGTGAAAGGCGGATTGAGGCTTGACTCGTATGCGTTGCTCATGGAAGGCGGCAAGGATGGGCCGGTGATCGTTGCGGGCAAGCCCAAACAAAGTCTGCTGTTGAAGAGAGTGATGCTTCCGCCGGGCCAAAAGCACTTTATGCCTGCGGAAGGTAAGCCGCCTTTGAAGCCGGAGGAGATCGCGTGGATTCGAGCATGGGTCCTTGACGGAGCCTCGCCAGCAGCGATCACAGTGGCGGGCGTCTCGATCCGGGAGGAGACCGAAGTGCCGCTGGTTCCAGTGGGAAACTATAGCGGATGGATGCCTGAAATCCGGAAGATGGCGAACCGACAGGGAGCCAAACTGACGCCAGTCTCAAGCAGGCCCTCCGATGGATTGATACTGAATACCGAGGATGTGGCGGGAACCTTTGGCGACGCGCAGCTTGCACAATTCCAAAAATTTGCGCCCTACATCGTGGAAGCGGAGCTGGGAGGCACGGCAGTGACAAATGCAAGCTTCGATACACTGGGCAAATTTACACATTTGCGCGCTCTCCATCTGGAAAGAACGGCGGTCACCGGAGATGGACTCGCTAAATTGGCTCCGCTGTCGCAGTTGACTTATCTGAATCTGAGTGGGACGAAAGTAACAAAGGCAGCCCTGGCTCCGCTACGTTCAATGAAGAATCTGCGCCACGTCTATCTTTACAACACGCCCGCGCAACCCGCACCTGTCACTGAGTCGACGCATGCCGTCGCTAGGAACGTGCCATGAACCGGACACGGAATCAAGCTGCAGAACGAGTATTCGACAGACGGCATTTTTGCGCTGCTACGGGAGCCACTGTGCTGGCGGCTCTCGCAGGAAAAGGTGCGGGAGCAGAGGTGTGCCACGCTGGTGAAAGCTCAGCGGGAGTGACGATGCAGACAGGCAACGGGCAGTGGACCTATCAGGTTGTGCCGGGGTGGGGACAACTGCCCTCCGGGACTGCTTTTGGAGGCACTCACGGGGGCATTGCTACCGACAAAGCCGGGCATATCTACGTCAGCACGCAGAGCGAGACAGGGATTCTGGTGTATGGCCCCGATGGACATCTTTTGAAAACCATTGCCAGCGAGTACCCTGAGGTTCACTCCATGTTCTACGCCCAGGAGGGCGGGGTCGAGTACCTTTACACCACGGTACAGAAGGGGACGCCGAGGGAGAACTGGCTCTTTGTCAAGATGAAGACGGACGGCACGGTCGTGCAGAAAATTACCGCTCCGCCGGAAGCCGGTTTCAAAGCGCCAAACGAGTGGCGGCTGACAGCGGCCGTACCGGGGCCGGATGGCAACATCTTCATTGCCAATGGCTATGGGGACTCGCGTCTCTTTAGGTTCGACAAGAATGGTGAGTACCGGGCAAGCTATGCCGGGAAGGGCAAATCGAATGGTTTATTCGACTGCAGCCACGGGTTGGCAGTCGATACACGTTATGACCAGCCGCTACTGCTGATCTGCGACCGAGAGAACCGTCGGCTGGTTCATTTCGACTTCGACGGAAAGTTCGTGCAAACGATCACACTGCATCTGCGGCGGCCATGCCAGGTAAGCTTCTTTGGAGACTATGCGGTGGTTTCTGAATTGGAAGGACGCGTCACCATCCTGGACAGGGACAACGTTCCGGTGGCTTTTCTCGGAGACAATCCACAGAAAGCTCAGTGGGCGAACTACCAGGTTCAGCCAGGCGAGGTCGCTCCTGCATCGTTCTCCGCAGCCCATGGATGTTACATCGACAAGAACGCCAATATTTATGTTTCCGACTGGAATCGAACTGGCCGTGTGACTAAGCTCGCTAGGACTAAGCGCCTAACCATCTTCGGGCCAGGTCGGCCAGGATATCTCTTTTTAACACCTAGTTGGTTCATCGAACCAACCCGAAGGATAGGCATACAGGTAATGACCCGCCGCGCACCGTTCGAAAGAGCGAGCCGAGCTGCAGAGCCATACCCACGGCTCCTACCCGATTGAACTTCCACCAGCGGATAAAAGTATTCAGGGCAACGGCTCCTGTCGATAGAGTTGCGCCGTATGGCGAATGGTGACGTTTATCGCCATCACGAACATGCTGACCGCCGCGATGGTTCCTCCCAAATCAAATAGCAGCATCTTATGCCCGAACAGAGTGACATACGGATTGTGCAGGAGTGCCAAGGTGCCGACAATCAGTAGGATCCGAATTTCCGTCGGGCCGAAGATGCCTTGCGAAAGCTCAAAACGTGACAAGGTATAGGTGGCAAGATAGCTTTCGCTCGATAGCAGTAGAAACGCGATCAGCATCGCAATTGCCGTCTGCCAATGCAGCAGCCCGGAGTAGCCAAGTCCATACATCAGCGCTACGGATCCAAAGATGTCCACCATGTGATCGACGTAAAAGCCGTAACGCGGACGTTGTTGCCTGCGCAATCGCGCTAGAGTCCCATCTAGGCTATCTCCCAGCCAGTTGAGCACCACGCAAACGATTACCAGAATCAGAGCGTGGCGGTTATAGCGCGACCATGCATAACAGAACCCAGCGCCAACCTGCGCGCTCAGACCCAGCAGCGTGAGCTGATCCGAGCTGACCCAGGCCGGCGCATGCTCGGCCATGCACTGCAAGGCACGCTTTTCAAGGGAAGCTGTGAGCGCCTGATTTACCCGCTGCGCCGTTCGAAATTCCGGTGCATTGTTCGTTATGATGGATTTGGTACTCACTATTTTGTCCTTCCTTCCCCACGGCTATTTTTCGCTTCCTCATTCAGAGCCTCATCCGCCGATTTGCGAAGCGCGTTACAGGCAGAACGCAATGTAAATTCCAACGATTCGCGCGGAACGCTTTCCACAAAGGGCCCAACCGCCCATCCAAGGCCTGCTGGAATGGATCGCGTCAGCGAGATCGACTCGATTTGTATGTAGAGTCCGCCATCTCGCTCCTCATAGCTCCAATAGGTATTTTGCCGCCACAGAAAACCATGCTCATGGCTGGAACTCAACGGATGTAATCCAGAATTCAACTCGGCGATCCGCGTGCTTCGCGAGATGCTGTATCTCTGTTGCGCATTGAGTCGTCCAAAGGTGACATCGTAGGTCGTATCCATTGCCACAGTGATGACGTGCTGCTGGCGCACTTGCATCCACGCCTGGAGACTGTCACCATCTCGGGTGAGTACCCTTGCCTGAAGCACTTGCGGCGAAAAAACCTCGGGGTAGGTTTTGAAATCTCTCAGCAGCCGCTCAAAATCAGCAGCCGTGGCTCCGGGAGCAAACCCAGTAGCGCGCCAGTGGTGCAGCAGGGCTCCGGGCAAAGCGATACCGGAGGAAGGTGTGAGTTGTTCGACCATAATCTCTCCCCGGCGCAGACGTATCTCGTTTTGTGGAGCTGAAACTATGGGAGTAAGGAAGGCATTTTTAGACCGATGCTGCTGGGCGAGACGCCGCTCAACCGCATTGACATACGAGTTGAAGGCTGAAATAGCCGCAGGTGCGGGTTCTCCTAAAACGCAGGGGGCGCCGACAAAGATCAATAGCCCGCAAATAACGGGGAATGCTCGGCAATCTAAAAATCGGTATCGCGTCATGATCTGCACCTTGCTCCATCCCTGCTTCAGAAGCAATGCATGAAATCTCATATAGTTGTATATTGTTCCTCACGCTGCAAGTAGTTGCTGCAATTAGGTTTCTGAGAAGTTGTACATTGCGCAACATTCCTGGGTTGAACTCGCGATCGGATACACTCGACATCAGATATGACAGAACCAGGGCCAGCTCAGCGCTACCGCTTCGGAACATTTGAAGCAGACGTTTCCACGCGAGAGCTTCGCAAGCAGGGGGTCCGCATTAAATTAAATGCGCAGCCGTTCCAAGTCCTGATCATGCTCCTGGAGCGACCGGGTGAAGTGCTCACACGAGAGCAAATCTCCCAAGAACTGTGGCCCGAAGGAACTTTCGTCGATTCCGAACACGGCGTGAACTCAGCGGTCAATCGCATCCGCGAAGCCCTCGGAGATACGGCGAGCAATCCGAGATTCGTTGAGACTTTGGCCCGCCGCGGCTACCGTTTCTTGGCTTCTGTGGAACAAATCTCCCTTAGTGAAAATCCGTCACGGCAACCGCCCAAGTCCCCGTCCACGATAGCGAGGGTAGAAACGGCAGTTCCGACGGAGCTTGCGGCCCCAGATAGTAGCTGGATTTTGGCCTCCCCGCAGGAACTCCCGAAAGCCCCGTATCCGATGGTGCAGACGTTTTTCGTCCTGCTGCAGTTCATGTACATAGGCTTTTACGTTGGAGCACTGGCAAATCTTGCGGAGATTGAGAATCTCCTGTCAGCACTGCCGACGCCAACTTTGGTACTTATTGTCATCATCGTCACTGCAGGAATTTTTATCCCAGTCCGCGCGTTCGTACTCTCCGCTGTACTCTTCCATGCGCCCAGAGCACGCGAAAAAATTCTCAAAATCTGGCCATTTTTGTTGCCTTTCGATGAGCTATGGTCACTCTCGCCCTTCCTGCTGTTGCACCACATCAATTTCGGACTGGCGCTATCGTGCACGGCGCTTCTCGTTTATTCACCCTTTGCGCAGCGTTCGCTCGTCCTGATGGGTGCGGGTGGAGTTCGTCGTGAAATCCGCGGCAGGTATTCGTTGAAAACGAGCCCGGGGATTTCGATTAACTCTAGATACGGAGTTAGTGGGTGTGGGATTTCGAAAACGGGATTTCAGAACTTGAAGGAGTGTCCCTTTAAAGTACGCTAAATTCGCATATGAGGAGACGGATCTGGCCTTGTCGTCTTCCCGCGTCCTTCTTTGCCCAATAGCCGCGGTCCGGTGTCGGAACCTCTGCTCTCGCGCAGGTCTTCTTGAGCCCGACATCGGAGATTCCGAATCACCTAGTGGAGTCTCGTCCTTGCTCCCTCTGTATGTTGCTCCTGGCGGGATTATATTTTTCAGCCCGCGCGCTCGAACTTGATCCGTCCCTGCTGGATCGGGGCTTCCGCCGACTTATTGGGGCGCGTTATGGCGTGAGCTTGTAGACATCTACGCCGCCGTTGTAGTTGGGCACGTAGATTTGTCCTCCGTCAATCAAGGGCGGGTCGAATTTGTTGAAGAGGAATGGAATTCCTTCAGCCTGTGAGTCCCAGAGAACCTTCAGAGTTCCGTCGGGTGCGAGATGGATCGGATCATAGATGAGAAGGCGACCGTTGGTGACCTGCCTATTCGCGTCGCCGTAAGGAATGGTGCAGGCAAGGATAGCAGAGTCGGGATCGGAGCCGTTGCTTGATCCGGCGCAGAAGCCTCCCGTCATGCCGCCATGCTTCTCCGATCTGCGAACCTCCGCGCTGGCGAATTCATTTCCCTGCGCAACGTAGGTGAGAGTGCCGGTGGGGCTGACTTTCCATTTGTGCAGCTGACCGTTTTCTCCCCATGCGAAGATGACCCAGGAATTAGCAACGGGATCGAAGAAGTGCACCGGAGTCATGTGGAGGTGTGCGGTCTCACCCCAGGGAAAGAAGTTCAGCATCGCCGGGTCGGCGGGACACGGGTCAACCGGACCTGGGTCCATCGTTAGCCAAACGGGAGGTCCTGCTAGTTTTTTGCAGTTGCTTCCGGGGTTGGCGAGGTCGGCTGTGGTGGTGCCTCCCAAATTGGAGGTTTTGATGGGATAGGCGATTCCGTCCTTTCCGCTCGCAATGCATACGCCGATTTCGAAGATGCAGGCTGGGCCGGCGGAGCCCCAATCTTCATCGGCCCACGGACCCTGTGCCATGGCGGGATAGACGCGGACGGCTAATTTTCCCTGCGCATTCACGCTTGCTTCCACACGCGAGTTGGCGAGAGACATGTTCATCCCGCTATTCACTGGTTGGCGGAGCGCCTCTGACGGTGCGCTCACACCGGCGAGTTTGGCTGTGGTGAGCTTCTGTCCGCCGCTACGCGCCTGATCGGTCCAGGGGGTCCAGTGATCTACGATAGCGAGCCTCGCAGAGCTTTGCGTGGAAGGCGGAGTGTATTTCAGCTTGAGAAACGATTCACCAAACTGCGAGATTCCGTCGAAGTCGCCGTTACCAGTGACCAGGTATAAGTTTCCATCGCCGTCGGCTGCGGGCCCCTGGCCAGCCATCCAGATACCTGCGCCCTCTCCTGCCGTTGTCGGCACGATGGCGGTGAGTTTGTTGCTTGCGACATCAAAGGCAAAACAGAAGCCCGCCGCACCCGGGGCTGTTTCGGCGAATGTCCCCGAGCAGCCAAAGACCGTCTTGACGCCGTGGACGTTGGTTTCGATGAGAGAGGAACGCTGTTTGCGTGGAATACGATTGAAATCCTGGCCCCCGCTGGTTCCCTGAATCATGACGGGAGGAATGGCCAGTTTGCCATCGGTTACATTCAGCACGAACATGTAATAGCGTGCGTTGGCGGGATTGGTGCCGGGCGCGGCCGCCGGGATGGGACTACCCTCTGCGTTCGGGAGCGCCCAGCAAACCTGATACAAGCGCTGGAGGTCGGAATCGATTACACCAGTCGATATACAACCCCAGTGCTGGTTGATCATCCATGCGTCAATCGCGGTAGTGCCGGTGAGCGGGGTGCCGAGAGGCGTCTGCCATATGGCCGAACCATTATGCGCATCGACGCCGCGCACTACATCGGCCATCGACGGCAGCACCATGACATCGCTCACGCCAAGCGTGGTGTGAACTCCGGGCAGGATGAGCGGTTGGGCCTCCATACCGCGCGCGTCGCCGACCAGAGGAATGATGGTCGCCCTGACGAGGCCTTTCGAAGCGACGTTCTTCTGGTTCAGCATCGTTTCATGCTCGTTCCATCCGCTGCGGGAGTTGTTGGCCGAGCGGGTGAGCCATGGCACCATGGTTTGTGCCGACAATGACAGAGAGAAGAGCATGACAGAAGCTGTGGCCACAGTGCTGAAGATGGTCGAGAGCCGATGAGTCTTCATTGTTTTGACCCCATTAGTATTCGTCAGGCGGCTGAGCTTTGCATCGCGGTGCATCTGCGAGTATACCGTTACGATCACCGCTCCAAGGATGACGAACAGAGCAATTACGGCTCCGCTTAGGACTGGTTGAGGATCAAAGGGGTCAGGGAATGCATTTCCCCGATACGAGGAGACGAGAACTTAGGAAAGCTTACTGCTTTCCCCATTTTCCGTTTCAATACAAAGGAGCATTTGACTTCGGCAGCAGTGTGAAATCGGGCGATCGGTTTGAGACGCAGCGGCCCTATTCCAAGCTCAGCTCAGTCGCTATTTCTGGCCGTTCTGGAACTAACATGATAAGGTTCGCGTATTACCGGTAACAAATATCGCTCTGTGGGGTTTTTGCGTGCCACTCACCATTACGAACCTTTCCAAGATTTATCCCAACGGCGTGCGTGCGCTGAAAAATCTTTCGCTCACCATCGGCAACAATATGTTCGGTCTACTTGGTCCGAACGGGGCCGGCAAGAGCTCGCTGATGCGCACGATCGCCACGCTACAGGATCCGGATTCCGGTTCCATCGACCTCGACGGCATGAACGTGCTCACACAAAAAGGTGAAGTACGCAAGGTTCTTGGCTATCTGCCGCAGGAATTCGGGGTCTATCCGAAGATGTCCGCCGTGGACATGCTCAACCACCTTGCCGTACTGAAAGGCGTCATCGTGGCTGGTGAGCGCAGAGAGATGGTTGATGCGCTGATGCACCAGACCAATCTCTGGGACGTACGCAAAAAGGCCCTTTCTACCTACTCAGGCGGTATGAAGCAGCGCTTCGGTATCGCTCAGGCATTGCTTGCGAACCCTCGGCTCATTATTGTCGACGAACCCACAGCAGGCCTTGATCCCGCCGAGCGAAATCGCTTTCTAAATCTTCTCTCGTCCATCGGACGCGACGTAATCGTCATTCTTTCGACCCACATCGTCGACGATGTCCGCGAGCTTTGCCCGCGCATGGCCATCATTGCGTCTGGCGAGGTCCTGCTCGAAGGCTCCCCCAGTGAAGCTCTCGGGGCACTCGAAGGTCAGGTCTGGTCGAAAGTTCTCGCCACAGATGAAGAGCTCCGCGCCATGGAATCCGAACTCCACGTCATCAGCACTCACCTGGTCGGCGGCCAGCACGAGATTCGCGTCTTCGCTCCGGCATCCCCAGGGCCTGGGTTCCACGCCGTCCCCTCGGGACTAGAAGATGTGTATTTCCTTAAACTCTCCCGTCACGCGGTCAACTAGAATCCGTCACGAAGGATCACGCCATGGCAATGTTCTGGGAGTTTCTAGGGTTTGAACTCCGTTTCCGTCTCAAGAGCATCTCCACGTATGTTTACTTTCTGCTGTGGTTTGCTTTTTCCTTTCTCTCGGTGGCCTCGGAAAGCTTCGGTCCGATCGGAAATTCCAATGGCAAAGTCCTCCTTAATGGGCCATACGCCAACAGCATGAGCGATTTTGGCGCGTGCCTGTTCGGAGTTATTGTTATCGCTGCAATTTTCGGCACTTCTATCCTCCGCGACTTCCAACGCGACACCTACCAATTGCTCTTCACTAAGCCGATTTCGAAATTTGCCTACCTCGGCGGACGCTGGGCCGGTTCGTTTTTAATCACGGTTCTTGTTTTCTGCGGAATGATGTTTGGCACCTTCGCCGGCACTTTCGCTCCATGGGCCGACCACACGCGTATCGGACCGAACCATATCTGGTGGTACGTGCAGCCGTTTCTTTCCATTGTCGTCGTTCAGATTTTTTTCCTCGGCGCACTCTTCTTCGCCATCGCAGCACTGACGCGCAAGATATTCATCGTCTACCTGCAGGGCGTCGCTCTGTTCATGCTGTACGTCATCGGGATCACTGTCTTTTCGGCGACCCGCTCGCTGGAACATTTCTGGTCTGGCATTTTCGATCCGGTTGGCCTGATCCTGCTCGATGATGTGACCCGATACTGGACTGTAATCGAGAAGAACACGCTATTGCTACCGTGGGATTTTTCCGGTAACTCGCCCGGCGTTTTCCTCTACAACCGCTTGCTGTGGACCGCGATCGGTCTGCTTGCCTTGGCGCGGTGTCTGGCGACTTCTTCCCCATGTCCGTCGAGGCGCTCACCGCTCGCTCACAGGGACGGCGTGCCGCGAAAGCCCGGCTTCAGGATGCAGAAGAAGATCGACCTGTTCGCTCGCTGGTGGCGGCACGGCTGCCCCGGGTACGTCAGCTCTTCGGTCCCCGTACCTCCTGGATGCAGTACCTGTCTCTGACACGCCTTCGCATCCGCACCATCACCCGCGAGATTCCCTTCTGGGCAATCGCCGGCCTGCTCATCGTCTTCGCAGTCAATAACGGTCACTTCGCGGGACATACCGGCGACGAAAACGTCTGGCCCGTTACCTATCTCATGCTCCAGGCAGTCGAAGGCAGCGCGACCTTGTTCTTCTATATCGTTGCCACCCTGTATGCGGCGGAACTCATCTGGCGCGAGCGGGACAATCACTTCGACGGTATTCACGATGCGCTGCCCATGCAGGAGACGACGGACTGGCTATCCAAGCTCACGGCCATTGCTTTCGTTGAACTCGTTCTGCTTACCGTTACCATGCTGGTCGGCATCGTGATGCAAACCGTCGCCGGCTACTATCATTACGAACTCCTTCAATACTTCAAGGAGTTGTACCTTATCACCTTCCCGCAGATCATGGGATTCGCCATGCTGGCGCTTTTCGTCCAGACCATGGTCTCGAACAAATTTATCGGTCACGGCATTGTGATCGGTATCTTCGTTCTGCAACCGATACTCTTCAACTTCGGCTGGGAGAACACTCTCTACCTGGTGGGCGCCACTCCCGCTTACACCTATTCGGACATGAACGGGTACGGACACTTTGTCCCAGCGCTCTTCTGGTCGATTACATACTGGTTTTCCATTTTTGCCGTGCTCGGGGTCATTTCGATTGCCTACGCGCGGCGAGGTGCGGAGGATTCGCTGGCTTCACGGACCCGTCTGGCGCTGCGTCGGGCTCCACGTCTCGCACCAATCGGAATGGTTTTCCTGCTCATCGCCATCGGCTCCGGCTCTTGGTACTTCTACAACGCACACGTCCTGAATGAATATCTGACAGCCAAGGATCGGCGTCACATCCAGGCCGGCTACGAACGTGACTTCAAGAAATACGAGTTGTTCCCGCAACCCAAGGTCACCGCCGTCGACGCCGACATCTACATTTATCCGAAGCGCAGATCGTTCGATGGCACCGGCCGCATTACCCTCCAAAATAAGACCGCACAACCCATTTCAGAGATTCACATCACGGACGAGCAGCAGTCCGCCTCCAATGTTCAATTCGATCGGCCATTCCACCTGGTAAGCCGCGCTCCGCGCGATCTGTACTCCATCTACGCGCTTGATAGGCCTCTCGCTCCGGGCGATGTCCTCACGCTGACCTTTTCGGTTTCGCATAAGAGTCGCGGATTCCGCGATGGCAACGAGCTGGCGCAGTTCGCATACAACGGCACTTTTTTCGATGCGAGTTTTTTTCCGCAGATCGGATACGACCAGAACTATGAGATCGATGATCCCCGCCGCCGCCGTGAAGAGCATCTCGGCCCCCTGGAAGAGATGGCGCCGCGGGGAAATCCAGTTTACTCGCGCAGAAATCTTTTTGTCCCAAGCTCTGATTGGATCACCTTTCACACCGTCGTCAGCACCTCCGCCGACCAGATTGCCATTGCTCCCGGATATCTCCAGCGCGCATGGCAGAAGAACGGCCGCAATTATTACGAATACAGCATGGGATCCACCCACATAGCCGATTTCTTTGCGTATCTCTCTGGCCGCTACGCCACGCGGAAGGAGGTCTACTCTGGCCCCGAACGGCCCCGTCAATCTCGAGGTCTACTACGATCCCGCGCACACCTACGATATCGACGACATGCTCGCCAGCAGCCGTGCGGGTCTCGATTACTATCAGGCTCACTACAGCCCGTATCAGTTCACTCAATATCGCATTATGGAGTTCCCGCGCTACCGTCAGTTCGCGCAATCCTTTCCCAACACGGTGCCGTTCTCGGAAGGAATCGGCTTCATCGGCCGCATGCTCCACAAGAACGATGTCGACCTGACCTACTTCGTAACTGCGCACGAACTGGGCCATCAGTGGTGGGGGCACCAGCTCATCGGCGGCCAGGTGCAGGGATCAAATATGATGTCGGAGACGCTGGCGCAGTACTCCGCCTACATGGTGATGCAGCACAAGTATGGCAAGGACTATATGCACAAGGTGCTGCGCCACTTTCTCGATCGATACCTGCGCGGCCGGGCCGGCGAAATCCGCCACGAGCCGCCCCTTGCTCTCGTTCAGCGAGAGCCGTATGTCTGGTACGAAAAGGGCGGGCAAATTATGTACACGCTCGCCGACTATATCGGCGAAGACAAGATGGATCTTGCTCTTCACAATTTCCTGATGCAGTATCGCTACGCAAACGCCAACAACCAGGCAGACGCAGCCGACAGCACTCATGGCATCCAGGCGCAAGACCAGCCCTATCCGGACACTCGCATGCTGGTCGCGGCAATTCGCGCTCAAACGCCCCCGGAGCTCCAATATATGGTCGACGATGGGTTCAATCGTATCGTTCTGTACGACAATAAAGCTCTGTCGGCGACATCCCAGAAGACCTCAGACGGCAAGTACAAGGTCACGCTCAACGTGCAGGCCCGCAAGTTCCAGGCTGACGGCAACGGCGTTGAAACCCGCATGCCGCTGGCCGACTACATTGAAATCGGCGTCTTCACCGGTAAGAAGGATGAAGAAAAGCCCTTGTACATGAAAAAGGAAAAGATGTCGCAGGAACACGAGACCTTCACCGTCGTGGTGGACCAGCAACCCACACGCGCTGGCATAGATCCCTACAACAAACTCATCGACCGTATTGCCGACGACAACATGATCGATGTGACACACCAATAGAAATATTGACGGAGATTTTCAGGCCCAGGCCGGGAACAAAGCAGCGTATGGTATTTTCCCCCGTGGTTCGCTGGGGGACAGCCTGTTGCTCGCAGCGCCTTTCCTGGAAGCACTCTGGTCATTTCTCCTTTATCCGTGATCGACCTTTGGTTGTGGCACCGCGCCACATGCATTCTTCAATAAATCTGAATCAGGCAAAACGCGTATCTCGACATGGCCGATCCAGATTTCTTTTTTGTCTTTCATGGTTGTAAATATCTTTACTGGTACGCAAATCCAGTTTCTCTCTTATCTACTAGCACATTTCTTGCCGGGCACGCCAGAAAGACAATTTAGAATCCAGATGCGGAAAAATTTAACAAAAGTATTCCGCAGGATGATTGCAACGGCGGGAATTATATTGACTGTGTCATGGCATGACGGAAGAAGCATAGGACAAAACAGAGCGTGAACCGGCAAACAGTGCTCTGTGGCGTATCTTGCGCCAACCCAAAGAAAAGTAGTGGTGGGATGCATCAATGGGTATATAGTGTGGGGCTGTTGGGAGTTATAAGGTAATTCCAGACAAAGGCGAACCGGCGCCAAGGGCATGAACCATATTGGAGGTTTGAAGTATGGGCATAGCATCAAGAAAGTGGAAGAATCTGCGTTGGGGATTCATTCCGCTGTCAGTCTTTGCATTGATCATTGCCTCACTCCTTCACATTGGTCGATTCGTCCACGCTGACCAAACTGCGCCACCCGCTGTCCGTGAGATCAAGTTGGGCGAAGCACGCCCGGGCGCGCTCTATGCCCTGACGCTGTCGGTGCAGGATCCTGCGCAACTGCAAGGGAGTGACGCCGTGCTGGCCACAGTGAAAGACGCTCAGGGAGAAATTAAATCCAAATGGCTGCACACGGCAGACCTCGATTTCTATCTAACTCTCCGGCCGCGAGGTGCAGGCCCCGTCACCGTGAGTCTGTCCTCCGCTTCGACGGTCCATGTGCCGAAAATCAGCGCCACGTTGCACAAGATCCTGCAGGCCACAACTCCTGTAGCGAGCAATGTCTCTGACATACAGCCGGGTGTCATTGCCGCGGCGCCCAATGATTCCTGGAAGAATGCCCAACCTTTCGAACTTGGGCAGACCATTTATGGCAGCGACGACGAAAGGCCCTACGCTCCATCCAAAAGCGAAGATGCCTACGCGGCTATGCTCAAAGGTTTTCAGTGGTTCAAATTCACCTTTCATGAAAAGAAGCCACGACTGGTCTACTTCGTATTGAATGTCACGGATCGCGATGTCCCTCTCGACGTGGACATTTTCCAGCTTGGCAAAGACGCCGCCGAACAGCCGGATGTTGTTCCGTTTACTACCGGACAGTTTGTTTATCAGATTGAAGCGACGCAGAATTATCCTGGACTTTACAAGTTCCGCACACGCATCCTCCAGCCCGGCCAGGAGTACTACGTGCGCGTGGACAGCAACCACCCAGCCTATCAACTGCACACCTATGAGTTCCCTGTGCCGCCTTATTCTGATCCTCACCAGGCTGTGCGCACCGGCATGGATTTCCTCGTCAATATGGGCGATTCGTGGCTATCGAACACGCCGCGCCGTGGCGCGGTTTCCCTGCGTACCACGATGCAGCACTCCGAAACGCAACTCTGCATCGCCTGCCATCCCGCGCAGTTCACCACGCGTGGCTATCTGACCGCCGTGCAAAAAGGCTATGCTCCCACGCAGCGCTCGGCCTTGGAATTTTTGACCGATCGCATTTACAACAATGCGAGGCCTTTATATGGAGAGGCAAATACCAATTGGGTGCGCGTGATTTATTCCGCCCGCACGGTGGCGAGCCGGTTGCCCGTAATTACGAGTGCATACGAGCAGAATATTACGCATGACCCGCCGCGGGCGCACTTCGACGTACCGTACGCCGAGTTCCTGAAGATCCACTACAAAGGCGTGACCACCATGCCCGGCAACGAGACCGACGGCTGCGAACCGGACGTTAGCCCCTTCGAGATCGCCACGCAGAGTTGGAAGACCTTCAACCTGGTTTACAACCAGACACACAATCCGGAGTGGCTGACTGAGCGCGACAATGTAGAACACCTGGCGATCGCTTATGAGCCCCTGAACATGATCGATTTGAACTGGAAGATCCAGTTCCTGTCGGCCGTGAACCATGCCAAATACGCCGCACAAATCAATAAGCTGATCGACCAGCTCTACAGCTACGAAACTCCCGAAGGCGGGTGGCCCTACCCCTTTGACAAGAAAGCTAAGCCTGCGGATTTCATCTCCTATAACTCTGTATTGGCCTTGGCCCAGGCAGGTCGGCGCCCTGAGACTGACGAACATTTAGCGCGCGCCGTCAAAGCGATGATGGCCGCCCAGCGACCGGAAGGCAGTTGGGAAGGCGATCCTGTCTATCAAGGCTTTAACACGCCGTTCCGCGCCACTCAGTTTGCCGTGATGTCTCTGGCAACGCTCTACCCGGGAACCACCAAAGAAAAGAACTGGGATGCGGCGTACCCCACACCACCCACCAAGCTCGCGAAGAACAATCTGCCGTTGCTTCTCGCGCAGCTGGATCAATACTGGGACCTTGCTCCTGAGCCAGTCCTGCGGCAGATTCGGCAGTTGGTCGTGAAGAGCAATCAACCTCTGGCGCGCGAAGCCGCGGCCCGTGCACTCGGACACATGGCTGATCCTGGTGCAATGCCTGTTCTGATTCAAGGGCTCGGCGATCCAACCAAGATGGTGCAGATTAGCTCGGCATATGCAATCCGCATGGTGTTGTCACGTCGGCAGAAAGTTGCCCCCGAAGGACGCAAAATGCTGGCGGCTGCTCTTGCATCGCCCAATGCGCGCACTCGTTGGGGTGCCGCACGCGTCTTCAACCAGCATTTTAAAAACTTGACCGGCGATCCGGATTTGCTGGCGGCTCTCGAGCGCGATCTGAACGACCCCGTTCCGTTCGTCAGGTTCGAAGCCGCGTCTGGTTTATGGCGTTGGTACTACTGGGAGGTGGACAAGCCGGATGTGCGTCGCAGCACTCTGGAAGCATTGGCGACACATCTCAACACCGAGCAGGACCCTATGGTTCGGCGAGGGCTCCAGGAAAGTGTCTACGACCTGCTGGACGAGAACACCGGATACCTCACCGCCTGGGTGCGAGCGAGTTCTCCGGACGAGGATAAGGAGCGAATCGGTAAAGGCTACGAAGCGGCAGTGCGTGACCAGGCCCAGGTGCTTGCCAAGGTGCTGCGCGAGGGAACGCCTCTCGGTCGCGAAGCCATCCTCAATTCCCTATGGGATTTTCACATTCGCCATTATGCACTGCCGCCTCTGAAGGCGAACACTGTTGCAGTTGGTCTTCCGGCGGTTCTTACGAAGTATGTCAGCGGCGTACCCGATCTGCATCGTCCTGGCTATGAGTACCCGCCGTATCGTGAGGCTGTCGACTTCAAATACGATGTTCACAACGGCTTCTTCCAGACTCGAGTCGGCAACGACAGCGATCTGATCCACTTCTTTAAGAGTTCAGGGCCGGAATTGGAGAACGCATTGTTGGCTTGCCTCCAAGGCAGCGATGATTCGATGAAAATTGAAGTCCTGAAGGCCGGAAGCACGTTGAGTGAAGCCGGCGACGAACGGTTCACTCTTGCGGCACTTAACTTGTCGGAAGATCCCAGCCCGGAGGTGCGGCAGACGGTCCGTTACGTTTACCAGGACGGCCAACGTGGAATACTAAATCTCGATACTCCGGCTGCACCGGATCCCGCCCTTGTAAACAAAGTCGTCGAGATACTCAAGCACCAAAATCCTGACAGCCAGGCGGTAGTGCTTCCCCTTCTCGCAGCACTGCCCAACGATTCTCCCTGGGGACAGCAAGCGCCGATTATGGACTCCTTGCGTTCCCTGCTCGAAGAGCAGCCGCGGCCTGCAAACTACGCGCAGGTCCTTAGCGCCGCGTCATCATTCAAAAGCCTCATGCAGGAGCCGGATCTGCAGAGACAGGTTCTAGCAGGTCTGAATGATCAGAACCCAGAGATACAGCGCGCCGCTGTGCAGATTTCCCTGGAACATTTCCTCAGTGACCCCCAAACTGCTGCCCTCGTGAAGACGGATTTTGCAAACCTGAACACCTCCGGGCTCACGATTTTGATGGAGGAAGTGGGCGATCCAAAATTCATGAGCAGACATTTGGGTGTTGCGGGTGGCGCCGTGTCGCAGGATCAAAAATACTTTCTGAGCAAGAACCTTGTCTCGGTGAAAGGTCCTGATCTCGTGGACAATCCCATCGTGCTCGACACAGTGCTGGCAAGCCTGCACAACCCAGACAGCAACGTACGCGCCGCGTCGCTCGACGTGTTACGCCAGGTAAAAAATGTTGAGCAACGGCCGGACTTCCGCGCCGCCATGGAGCAACTGCAGAATTCCAGCAATCCGCGCCTGAAGCTGATCGCCACGAACGTACTCCAAGGAAAAAAGCTTAGCGAGGCACTAAAAGATGTTCAGCCCGGCTCCGTACTCGACTTTAACTACTTCGTAACCAAAATCGAACCCATCCTGGCCACGCCGGGACCGGACGGCAAAGCCTGCGTGTTTTGCCATGCCAGTCATGTGATCTTCAAATTGCGTCCACCCAATGCCGCCGGCGTATTCTCGCCACAAGACAGCAAAGAGAACTATAGGTATGCGATGCATGTCGTGGACATCAACAATCCGACGCGGAGCCTGGTCCTGATCAAACCCACCAGACCCACCGACAGCGCAGGTAATGTCGGCGATTATCTGGCTACGCACAACGGCGGCCAGCGCTGGCATGGAAATGAATCAAGCTGGCAATATCAAACAATCCTGAAATGGATTCGAGGTGGCCGGCTAGAAACCGTAGCGGTGCCAAAATAGTTGGGATCGACGACTCTTCACTTGGAATTTCGGCAACCGCTGTCCGTCGAGAATCCAGATCCCCCGACCGTAAATCGCCAGCACGAGGTCATGTAAATGTTCCTGCATCGCGATCCACTTGGCGGGCACGTGCGGCAGGTTCGATTGCAGTGGTTGCCAGTTCTGTCCATCATCGAACAAAACATAAACCGCGTTCTCCGTTCCCAGGAACAGCAGGCCTTTGCGCACCGGGTCCTCGCGGATGCAGTGCACGTAGCTCAACATGCTGGTTGGAATCCCATGAGTGATCTTGGTCGAACCACGCTGCCCCGAGATATGCGAGACCACCCCACCTGATGGGTGGAGTAACTATCTTTTATTGACGATCGTCAGTTATGTTTCCGCGAAGCACCGTGATCGATGCTTTGGGAAGCTGAAAGACCGTATCCGCGGCGGCGTTCACGGTTGAGCGCACCGGCGGCCCGTCGGGATCGACGTGTCCCATGGGGCCGGTTTGCTGGTCCGCCTACCAGTGGAACTGGGCTGCGCCGAAGGTGATCTGATCGACCGGGCCGGAGAAGAATCGGTAGCTGTTGTTGGTCGCATTTTGAAACTTCACTTTTACTGCGTGGTCATAGTCGTGGTCTTTGTTGACGATCATCACAGCCCATTTACCATCCGGCCGTTCCACCGGATAGGCGGTCACAAGCACGTTGCCCGCGGTATCCGTTATGTCGCTCGCGGCCCGGAATAGCCGATGCGGCTTGTCGACAGCTTCAACCCAGTCCTTAGTAATTATTTGCGTGGCAATATACTGCGAAGGATACCCAACCACCTGATAATCCCTATTGAGCATCAGAAAGGGACCGGGCCGACCTGGCGTGGGGATGTAGTGGAAGTAGAAGGTGCCGCTGGCGCCGGCCGTCATCATGGAGCCGACATAGTCGGCCAGCCAGAGTCCTTTCTGGATCGTCGGCGGCATTTCGAAGGCCGCCATATTTCCCTCTGTCATGAAATACGGAATGTTTGCGGGCAGGCCATCGTCCTTCCAAACCTGAACAATGTGACTGACCCTTTGCGGCTCAAGGTACAGCGCATCCCATGTTCGGAGCGGCGGATAATGTTCGAACGAAAAAAATGTGAAATCGTCCATCCTTCCATGGGCCTTCAGGTAATCGAGAAAGCGGCCGAGGAATGAGACCCTGCCTTGGGCGTCCGGCCATACCTGCACATCGCCCAGTGTTCCCTCGAAGGAAGGGCCGCCCAGTTTGGCGCTAGGCACCAGTCGGTGGATCGCGGTGGCAAATTGCAGGTATAAAATTGCGTAGTCCTCGGGAAGCATCCGTTGCCCATCGGCCTCTTCGCCCATCTCGATCCGGGATACCGGATAGTGCCTCTTATACAGATAAGCGATTTCGTTGGCGGCATCCTCTGGAGTGTTGTAGAGAATCGCAATCGGCACGATCGCCGGCAGGCCGCGGGTGATCCCACTGTGGAAGAAGAAATCGAATCCGACCTGATCGCCCTTGGTTACGTCGAGGTCGGATGGCGCGTGCCAGGGATCGGTCGAGGAGGCCCAGGTCACGGTCTGCTGGCGGCTCGGCAAGTGCTGGACGATATCGGTAAACTTTCCATCCGGTGAAACCTTGCCGACATACACTTCATTGATTGCATAGCCGACGCAATTGCGCTTGTCCGCGGAACCATGGGTGTCGCAGGTGTTGGAGGAGTTCGTCATCCAAATGCGTAGGTATTGCACCGGGATGTTCCAGTCGACCACCTTCAGCGTCGCCGTTCCGCCTTGACCGTTCTCAATGGCGCCCTTGGGAAATGTCTGCCAGGAGCCTTTGGTGACGCCCTCGTAAAAGGGTTCCAGATCGCCGGTCCAGAACTGTATTGCGTAGGTCTGCGCATATGGGTTGGCCCAGGCGATGCGAATGGCGTTGATATCGACTTTCCTGCCCAAGTCGATCAGCACCCACTGGGGATGCGCTGCATCATTTTCGCCGGTGAAGGACTGCGTTAGGTAGGGATCGCTCTTCCAATAGCTGTTGAGATTCCCGTCCGTCAGGCGAGACCAGCCATCGCCGTCACCTTCGGTATCGCCGCGGTGCGGGAGCGGATAGGCCCAGGAATGGCGAATCATCTCGCCGAGTTCCACGTTGCCGGTGAAATAGCCTTCCTGCTTTTGTTGATTGCTCCAGGTTCCCTGCGGATTCCAGTGCCATGCCTCGATCTGCAGTTCCGTGTTCTGCCGATACGTTACCGGCTGCCATCCCGCGCCAAGAATGGCATTCAGCACCGGCCCGGAGAGCAACTTGTCGGTGTTTTGCTCGACCTCTTGTCTGGTAATGTCCTGGCGGGGAATTTGGGGCGCGCCTTCACGCGCTCGCAATCTGTCCACTCCAGCACCCAAGGCTTCCATCGGACTGAAGGTATTGGCCACATGCGAAGGGGTGGCATCTACCACTACCGTCTGCACCGACGCCGAAGCAGCAGCGGCGGACAAGATGCCGATCCCAAGCCAGATTCCAGCAAATTCGAGTTTCTTCCGCAGCGGCATGTTGTACCCCGGGAACGCCGGCGGATTCATCCGCGAGCGATAGCTTGTGTTTTTGAAAAGGACCAGTATTGCCGGCCCGTCCACCACGTTCAGCGCGAAAGAGTAAGGAGCACGCCAGCTATTGCGTTTGGTTCAGGCTGGTTCCCGAGCGCACGGCATGCCATCCGTTCGGAGCATCTCGAGGCTAGAACGTAAACCGTCCATTGAGCTGCATCGTCCGTCCGCCGCCTATCAGCGTGGTGATGCTTGTGTCCGAGCCGAGGAAGGGATCGTTCGGCGGCCCGACCGCAGACAAACCTGTATTCGGTAACCCGAAGTTCGAATGGTTGAACGCGTTGGTCGTATCAGCACGAATTTCCAGGTTCAGTCCATCGTGGATCAAGAATGTTTTGCCAGCCGACAAATTGACGACCTGAAGCCCCGGCCCATAGACGCTGTTCCGCCTCATATCGCCGAATGTTCCGGGCGCGGGAAGCGTATACGCCGATGGGTTGTACCATTCGGCGATGGAGTGTTTCTGGAGTATTGGATTTCCTATCTGATTCGGATACCAGTCTCCCGCCTGGGAAAAGGAATTATTGCTTCCGGTGATGGTGGGCGTAAATGGAAATCCGCTGGAGAGAACCAACGTACCAGAAACCTGCCAGCCACCCGCCACAAGATCAAGCAGCCGCCTTTTGTTCATGAACATCCTTTCGTGGCCAAACGGCAACTGGTAGACGATTCTCCCCTTGAACGCATTGCGGACATCGTAATTGGAAGCTCCATAGCTCGCCGCCGGATCGTAGGACCTTTGCACGGTCTGGGTCCCCGCCGAACCACCGTACGCGGAGGAGTCCTGGTCGTCCATAAAATGCGACCAGACGTAATTGAAGTTGAAGTCAAGTCCTGACGTGAACCGTTTTGTGATGGACGCCTGCAGCGAGTTGTAGTTGGAGACGGCGTTGAACGTATCTCCGGTGATGCTCTGATAGATCGGATACGGCAGATACGTAGGACTGTCGTTCGGTCCAAGCTTATCCTCCGGCACCTGGTTGATGTCGACCGGAAAACTAAGATTTTTTGCATGGCTGGCAACGTAAGCAAGCTCGGCCACCATGTTTGTTCCCAACTCGCGCTGGATGGCCAAGTTCCACTGGTAAATCTCCGGGACTGGAGTGTGGTACTTGGTATACGTCACGCCTTGTCCGTTCAACGCCGCCGGATCGGTGGTTGGGCCAACATAGGGCAGGTTGGCGCCGCTACCCCCCAGGATCACCACCGGATAAATGCCGTTGGTCTGATCGGTTGAGTTGCCGACGGATTGCAACGCGGCTCCCTCCCCACCGCCGTAGACGTCACCGCTCCATCGATAGGCAAAGATGCCGAAGCCACCGCGAACAGTCGTGTTCTGTTTCGGCAGCCAGGAAAACCCGAAGCGCGGCAGCACGGTGCTGTACACGTTCGCCTGCAGTGAGCGGCGGCCATGGGCGTGCGTGGACGCGTACCACATAGCGCCAGGGGTACCGGTCGCCGGGTTTATCACCTCGGGATCGAAAGCGGCCAGGTTGTTTTTGGAGTCCGTCCATCCCGTCTCAATTTGATAGCGCACGCCCAGGTTTAGGGTCAGATTTGGACGCACCTTAATGTCATCTTGGATAAACATCTGAGGGTTCTTTGCGCGCGGTCCGTACTCCGGCACAACCTGTGCGCTCCAACTCTGAGTCTGGCCCAGGAGGAAATCCGCGTACCCCAGTCCAGTGGAACTGTCGCCCACCGTGGATTGAGTGTACGCGCCGGTGTAGGTAAATGTGCCGGAATTGATATTGCCCCAGCTCGTCTCGTCGGTTCGATAGATCAGCAGCTCGCCGCCGAAGTGAATGATGTTCCGCCCCCGGATCATGGTGACGACGTCGGAGATGTCGAAGACCTGCTCCTTCTGGATAGCGTTCACTTCGGGCGCGAGGCTCGTTCCGGCGCCGTTGTTGCAGCAGTTTCCTGAAATAATGATGGTGGGAAAATCGTCGGCCTTCGCAAATTTCCAGCCCAGCTTCGCCGGAAAGCCTTTATTCAGGGTTTGGTCCACATAGAAATTGAGCTGATCGGTATAACCGATTCGGGCCTCGTTAATGGTGCTGGGGCTGATATTCCAAACATCGGTAATCTGGGAGTTGTTGCTGTCCGTATCGACGTTCGTGCAGTAAATGGGACAAATGCCATAATCGTTCTCAACCGCCGGGCTGTCACGCTGTGTGTCCGATATGGTCAGTCTATTGTTGGTTGTAATATCGTAATCCAGCCGTCCAAAATACCTAGTCGCTGGGCTGCTGGCCGGCGCATTATAAAAGTAGTTATTGGTCACGGTGCCTTGAAACACCTGGCCAGGCGCATTCGGCTTGGGATAATACGACTCAATCGCCCGGGAAACCGGATCGATCAAGCCGGGTGGAATCTTGTTGCCGTTGTGATACTCATCGGCGAAGGATTTCCGGGTTACCACAGGGCCATTCGGCGTCTGCGTGACCACCTGAGTGGTCGGATCATAGATGGTGGGCTGTCCCGTGAAGTCGCCATTCAGTTCCGCCTGGGTGGGCACGGTCAGCAATCCAGTGTTTCCGTGCGTGTCCTGGAGCTTGTCGAAATTGAAATAAAAGAACATCTTTCTCTTTAAAATGGGGCCCCCGATCGCGCCGCCGTAGTTGTTATAGCGAAGAAAGGGGACAGAAACCGGATTCCCGAATCCATAGCCTTTCGCGTTCAGGGCGTCGTTCTGAAAGTATTCATAGACCGCCCCGTGAAAATGGTCGGTGCCGCCTTTGCTGATCTGGTTGTAGATGTAGCCGCCGATGCCGTACTGCGCTGAGAAGTTCGATGTGTTGATCTGGACCTCGGCCACGGTCTCAAAGTTGGAGACATCGGAGTTGCTGCTGGAAGGCAAGGTGGTCGTTGAACCGTCGGCGAGCATGCCATTGTAGGGAAGATTGCCATTCACGGACACAAACTGGCCGGGATTATCGGGGCCGCCGGTCTGGCTCGACGGAGTGCCCGAAGTGCCGGGAAGCAGGATAGTGAAGTTTTCCCAATCCGTGCCTACGTTTGGTAACTGCGCCATCGATTTCGATTCCAATGTGGTTACCTGCTCCCCAGACTCCGTGTTCAGAAGCGGCACATTTGAAGTGACCACCACTTTCTGTGTCGTGGAACCAGTCTTCAACTGGGCGTTGACGGTCGTAAAGCCAACTTGGATCGTCACCGGACCGCGCACGAGTTGCTGAAAGCCCGACTTTGTGAACGTGAGCGTATAGTTTCCCGTCACGATGGAGGAGGTGTCGTACAGGCCATCATGGTTGGTGGCAAAAGTCTTGGAAACCCCGGTGGCGACGTTCAGGACCGTCACCGTGACACCCGGAACCAACGCTCCCCTGGCGTCCGTTACAGAACCGCGAATGTCGCCGGAATTTGTGCTTTGCGCGTAGCCAATCCGAACGATGCACAACGCCAGGCAAACTGATATGAAGAGACCTGCATTCCTCATGTTTCACCTCCAGAAACAAGATCCAGCCCCTAAGGACTTCCGCTGGACTCAATCCCGGACCGTTCGCCGACCAGGGTTTGGATCGTGGAGGAGACGATACTTGCTCCGGTCACTGTTTTGGTGCGTTTAAAAGCTTGTGGCGCTGTCCGCGTACCCCGAAAATTTTTCCTGGCAGATCAACATTTGGCATCGATCCTGTACTATTTATCGTTTCGGAAAGATACCTACGCATTCCTGTCCGATATGAACTTTTAGCGTTTTCTTGCGAAGCTGTCAATCTTTTTTGTTGTGATGTTCATCCAATCGCCAACTCAGTGGGTCTTCGTTATATCCTTTACTAAATCGTTAAACTAGAAGGTGAGCGCCGTCGCGTCACGCCAAATGGTTTCGAGGAAGCGCTGGCCTGGTATCGCAAAGTAGTCAGTCGCATCCATCACGCGATTCCCGGCATATTCCCACCCAGAGCCGTGTATGACATTTGTCCCCGACTCGGTAATTAAATTCATTACCGTGCCGGAAGCCCGCCAAAAGACGCGTCATAGACATTATTTTGGATCTTGACTTTATGAACAAATTCAGGCGGAGGTGTTAAAGCAAAACTGCTATTGTTCAGGGATCGCGATATCATTCCATCGATTAGGAGAACGTTGCCGACCGAGCCACCTCCCGACCCGCTATAGGATAAGTTGTTAGCGGGCTTGACCCCTCTTGGCTGTTATCGCCATTCCATAAGCAGGAACTGCTCGAACCTCAACCTAGTTCCGGGATAACCCGGTGTTAGGTCGAGGTTGAGTGGCGTAAGGCTCTAAGGCCTAGCTTCCGAGCTCACGCAAGGTCGAAACGATCCAGGTTCATCACCTTGTTCCAGGCCGCGACAAAGTCATGGACGAACTTCTCCTGCGCGTCCGAACTTCCGTAGACTTCGGCAAGTGCCCGAAGCTGGGAGTTCGAACCGAAAACAAGATCAACACGCGTGCCCGTCCACTTGAGTTCACCTGTTTTACGATCGCGCCCTTCGAACACGTCCTGGGCGTCTGAGACCGCCTTCCACTCCGTACCCATATCGAGCAGGTTGAGGAAGAAGTCGTTGGTCAGCGCCTCGGGCCGCTTGGTGAAGACGCCGTGTTTGGTCTGGCCGACGTTGGTGTTGAGGACGCGCAGGCCGCCGACGAGCACGGTCAGCTCCGGCGCGGTGAGCGTGAGTAGCTGGGCTTTGTCGATGAGCAACGTCTCCGACGGTACGGTGTATTTGGCTTTGAGATAGTTGCGGAAGCCGTCGGCGAGCGGCTCCATCACGGAGAAGGATTCGACATCGGTCTGCTCTTGCGAGGCATCCGTGCGTCCCGGGGTGAAGGGAACGGTGACGTTGTGGCCGGCGTTCTTGGCGGCCTGCTCGACCGCGGCGCAACCGGCGAGAATGATCAGATCGGCGAGCGAGATCTTCTTGCCGCTGGACTGCTTGCTGTTGAACTCGCTCTGGATGCCTTCGAGGGTCTTCAGGACTTTCGCGAGCTGCTCGGGCTGGTTGACTTGCCAGTCCTTCTGCGGCGTCAGGCGGATGCGGGCGCCGTTCGCGCCGCCGCGCTTGTCGGAGCCGCGGAAGGTGGACGCCGAGGCCCAGGCGGTCGAGACCAGCTGCGAAACGGGCAAGCCGGAAGAGAGGATTTTGGCCTTGAGGGCGGCAATGTCCTGCTGATCGATCAGCTGGTGATCGACGGCGGGGATGGGGTCTTGCCAGATGAGCTCTTCGGTGGGAACTTCGGGGCCGAGATAGCGCTCGCGCGGACCCATGTCGCGGTGGGTCAGCTTGAACCACGCGCGGGCGAAGGCATCGGCGAACTGGTCGGGATTCTCGTAGAAGCGACGTGGAGATCTTTTCATAGGCAGGATCGAGGCGCAGAGCGAGATCTGTGGTCAGCATGGACGGCGCACGACGCTTGGAGGGATCGTGCGGATCGGGCACGGTACCGACGCCGGCGTCACCCTTAGGCTTCCACTGATTTGCTCCGGCGGGGCTCTTGGTCAGCTCCCATTCGTAGCGAAACAGGTGGTCGAAGAAGTCGTTGCTCCATTGTGTCGGCTTGGTGGTCCAGATGACTTCCAGGCCGCTGGTGATGGTGTCGCCGCCCTTGCCGGTGCCGAAACTGTTCCTCCAGCCGAGGCCCTGTTCTTCGAGGCCGGCGGCTTCGGGCTCACGGCCCACATTGGATGGAGGAGCGGCGCCGTGAGTCTTGCCGAAGGTGTGGCCGCCCGCGATCAGCGCGACGGTTTCTTCGTCGTTCATGGCCATGCGCCCGAAGGTCTCGCGGATATCGTGGGCCGCGGCGACGGGGTCGGGGTTGCCGTCCGGGCCTTCCGGGTTCACGTAGATCAGGCCCATCTGCACGGCGGCGAGCGGATTCTCCAGATTGCGCTCTTTGCTGCCAGCGCCGGTACGATCTTTCTCGGTGCCGTGCAGATCCACATCGGCTGTGATCACGCCTTCAGGAGATTGTCCCTTGCCGTAGCGATGGTCGCCGCCCAGCCAGGTCTTCTCGGTTCCCCAATAGACGTCTTCGTCCGGCTCCCAGACGTCCTCGCGGCCGCCGCCGAAACCGAAGGTCTTGAAGCCCATCGATTCCAGGGCGACGTTGCCGGTGAGGATGATCAGGTCGGCCCAGGAAATTTTGTTGCCATACTTCTGCTTGATCGGCCAGATCAGCCGGCGCGCCTTGTCGAGGCTGACGTTGTCGGGCCAACTGTTGAGAGGAGCGAAGCGCTGCTGGCCGGATCCGGCGCCGCCGCGTCCGTCACCGATGCGGTAGGTTCCGGCGCTGTGCCATGCCATGCGAATGAATAACGGTCCGTAGTGGCCGAAGTCCGCCGGCCACCAGTCCTGCGATGTAGTCATCAGCGCCAGGAGGTCCTTCTTCACGGCTGCCAGGTCGAGGCTCTTGAAGGCTTCGGCGTAGTTGAAGTC
This sequence comes from uncultured Acidobacteriota bacterium, assembly GCA_963823295.1. Classification (GTDB taxonomy): domain Bacteria; phylum Acidobacteriota; class Terriglobia; order Terriglobales; family Acidobacteriaceae; genus JAKAAZ01. The sequence continues at coordinate 150,515 of CAWGLF010000029.1, read as the reverse complement.
CTTGTCCATGGGATCGGACACGGGGGAGTGCTGGTGCAGGACCTTGAGATTCAACTGGCTCGGCCACCAGTCACGGTTCGATGTGCCTTCTCCTGCGGCGTGATGGAACGGGCACTTTGTTTCGGTTGACATATATTTATTCTCTCCCTTTAACTGTTTGATCCAGCTGCTCGGTCCGGTTTGGAAACCAGGCGGCCGATCAGCAATGTTCTTTTGCCAATCGCATCGCGTAAAGCGCCGCCGTTCCAATAAGTAGCCGGTCACGTGCGAGCAGCAGCCCGCACGGCGGTAATGAGTTCTGGTTGTCGCCAACCGGACGCCCGGCGTCCGTTGTCATCACTTTGCTTTTCATCAGCAATCATTTTTTCCAGTGCACGCGACAAAACAGGCGCAGTACCGTCCACGTTTGTCTCGATTCAAAGAATGTAGCATCATGGAGGCAGATAGTTCTAATATATACTTTGCATCATTAGCATAGGCATTACCTATGGAATTTCACCAGCTTCGATACGTCTGTGCCATTGCCGAAACCGGCAGTTTCAGCCGCGCCGCCGAGCACTGCCATGTCGCGCAGCCCTCGCTCTCGCAGCAGGTTCTTAAACTCGAAGAGGATTTGGGAGCAAAGCTTTTCGACCGCCTCGGCCGCAGCGTCTGCCTTACGGAAGCGGGCCGCGCCTTCCTGCCGCACGCCCGCTCCATCCTCCATAAAACGGAGGCTGCCCGCGCCGCAATCGAAGACCAGCGCGCCGACGTCCGCGGCAGCGTGGCCGTCGGTGCCATTCCAACCATCGCGCCTTATCTCATACCGCGCTATACCGCCGCTTTCGCAAAAAAATATCCTGAAGCCAGGCTCCGCATTGTAGAAGAGACCACCCCAGTGCTGGTCGAAAGCCTCCGCAACCTCTCCATCGATCTTGCCATCCTCGCCCTGCCCCTACGCCACAAGGAATTTGAATTATTCCCGCTCCGAATCGAGCCGCTCTTCGCCGTCCTGCCCAAAGATCATCCCCGTTCTGTACAAAGATCCATCTCCCTCAAAGAGCTCCGCGGCGAACCGTTCGTGATGTTACGCGACGGCCACTGCTTCCGCGACCTGAGTTTCGCCGCCTGCGCCCACGCGCGTGTAACCCCGCGCATTGTCTTCGAGAGTGGACAATTCAGCAGTCTTCTGGGAATGGTAGCCGCCGGAGTAGGCGTTACCCTCGTGCCTGAAATGGCCATCGACAAAAACGCAGACTGCCGCTACATCCGCATCGGCGACGTCCGAGCTACACGCACCATCGTAGCCGCAGTTCTGCGCGGACGCAGCTTCAACCGAGTGCAGCGGGCATTTTTGTCAGCAATCACAAACAATTGCAGAGACTACGAAAGCTGACCTTCTGGCGGCTTTCGCAGGGCATGTAGAAGTGGTGCAGGAATGCGGAGTCAGCGGCCACATGGCCGGGATCGTCACTCGCCTTGGAACGACTTGCTCATCGTCAAAATCATGCTCGATGATCCTAACTACCCCTGTCCTGAGTTACTCCTCGGATAATATTCAAGTGAACGGTGGCGGATGTCTTTTGAAATCACCTCAATCTCTGGAGAAAAGCTCCGTTTAGCTAGTGCGATAGATTCCAGTGTTGGGGCCGCCATTTCATCTGGCGGGCAGAGAGACTTCATCGACCAGACGGGGCATGGATATTCTGGGTTTTTCGATGGATCCAACGTTGTTTTCAGTGATGAATCTTCCTCCTTCATAGGGCAGTGGCTGCAAGGCACGGCCGCCACCGTTATCTGCGGATCCCGACCTCTACCGAGCGGCTTCACATTCACTTTTATGGATCATGGGCGTCCTCCACAAAGGCTGCACGCTTTGTGGAGATTCGAAGGAGCGCTCAATGACGCGGTAGCAAGCTGGAGGGCAGCAAATTTCTCGTTATCCGACTACGGATCGATTGGGCGAATCGAAATCATCCGCGATCATCGATCCATCTCCGAACGAAGGGCGCGCTCGTGACCGGGGCGGATTCTTCCCACGTGGTGATTCCCGCTTTTCAGGCTCGAGAATTTCACCGTCGGCGAAATTCATGTTGGAGAATTCAATCCTTTTACAGGTTGCGGGATTGGTTTTATATTCCATCAGCTCGAGGGTCGGCTCTGAAATTTTGTGCTTCGGTCGCGCCAGCCCGCATCGACAATTCACCTATAGAGTCGCTCCGAGCTCGGATATGCCTGCGATGTCCGAAGGTGCCTGGGCAATGTTATATAGGACAGGAACTTCTCCAGCTTACGGGTGCGAGTGATTGTCCTGCCCTTCGGCCTGTCGATGCTGCGGATGACTCTGCGGAGCCGGTCGCGTTTGCGCTCTCGGCTCCGAACGCGGTTGCGCCGGTCGCGCCTGCGGCCTCGGCTCCGGACGGGGCGGTGCAGCTACTCGCGCTTGCGGCCTGGGCTCTGAACGAGGTTGGGCAGCTGGCCGAGCTTGCGTTCTCGGCTCTGGACGAGGTTGGGCAGTTGGCCGTGCCTGCGATCTCGGCTCTGGATGAGGTTGCGCAGTTGGCCGTGCCTGCGATCTCGGCTCTGGATGAGGTTGCGCAGTTGGCCGTGCTTGCGATCTAGGTTCAGGATGAGGTTGCGCACCGGGCCGTGCCTGCGACCTTTGCTCTGGACGAGGTTGCGCGGCGGGCCGAGCTGGGGGCCTTTGCTCTGGGTGTCCCTGCGCGGCTGGCCGGCCTTGACCTGGACGTGCCGTTTCTGCTGGGCGGTTGGCGGGCGCTGCATGAGTTCCGCCGGGGCGATTCGTACCGGGTCGAGCAGCCGCTGGGTTGCCGCCGGGCCTGGCCGCATTGGGACGGTTCGCAGCGGGACGGTTTGCCCGGGCGGCAGCGCGGGGCGGCGGCAGCGGAGGTGGAGGCCGCCTGGCAGGAGCTTTATACGAAGTGGGCAATGGTTTTGCCACCGCCGGAGCGGGCGGCCGCCCATGATTTACCTTTGCGAACAGCTGACGATTCGCTGCGGCTGCCTGAATGTGCTGCTTCTGCGCGGGCAGGGGAGCCAGACGCCGATTGCGGACCGCCGTTACTTCCTGTGGCGTGGGCCGGGCTGTAACTCCGCCTCGACCACCGTTATAGCTCACTCGGGTGACGTTGCGGTTGTTATAGTTATTAACGATGGTTTGGTTGTATACGTTATGAACGATAGTTGTGTTGACGTTCGTAACGGAGCGGTTGTAGGCGAACCGGTCCCCGTTCCAACGTCCGCCATAGTAACCGTGGCCGGTATAGCCGAACCCGTAGTCTATGCCGCCATAAAAGCCGATGTACGGTCCCCAGTACCCGGGATAAAAGCGGTAGGAGCCGTCACCCCAGCCCCAATATCCAGGGGTCCAAAGCGCGCCGACAAATGGGGCCAGCACCCACGCGCCCGGTACCCAGTAATACCCTCCATCGGATGACCAGTACCAATACCCCGGTGTCCATATGTAGTCATCGCCGGGACAGGGTGGCTGCTGGTATTCCACTAGCGGGGGAGGAGGCTCGGGAGCCTGGGCCTCCGGTTCCTCATAATCCTGATAGTCCTGATAGTCCTGCGAGCCCTGGGCGTATTGTGGGTTCCCCTGATCGTATTGTGGGTTCCCCTGATCGTCCTGTGGGGGGGCCTGAGAATACTGTGCATTTTGCAGGGACCCACTCGCTGCCGGTGCGGTATTTTCAGGCTGCTGCTCCGGCTGGTTTTGCCCATTTACCGGCGCCAGATTGCCGGTCGGCGGCAGCCGGGCTCTGAGTTTGTACATTCGCCGACTCCGAATTTGGAGTCTGGCCCTGGTGATTACAGCCGGCCGAAACCAGCATGAACGCCACAACGACCGCAAGAACCCCGCATTTTCCGATCGATTTTCCCATAGGTCCTCTCTATGCAGATTCTAAGATGCAAACTAAGTCGAAGTGAGCCAAAAAATTTTGGCTTGCCGAACGAGCTGGTGTAAGTGCCTGTTAATAAAGCGACTATTCAGGCTGGCGAGTCTAAGGACGTGTGAGTTCCTGGTAGCGGGCATAAACACCCTCCCCAACAATCTATCCCGGCCAGCAGTAAACGGTGGCGTACAATACGGGTAAATTCATGGAGCTTTTACTAAACCTTACGTGGCTGAGCTTGTCCGTCTCTCTTGGCGTGCTTCTTTTGGCGTCGAGAAGCAGATGCAAAGCCATGTTCGGGAAGTGTGCTTATACGCGATCGACTGCATGGATATCCTATGGAATCCTGGTCGCCCTGCTCCTGCCGGCCATTTCCATGACCGACGATTTGATGGCCATGGTAGCGCCATCCGATGGCGAACAAATCATGCGGCGCTATGAAGCGTCGGCGACCGCGTACCATCATCACGCAGTTATCGACGCGGTATTCCATAATGGGCGCGATGGCTCCGCTGTCCCGCTGGTCTGCACCGGCCGGTTGGAAACCCTACCCGCTTTCCGCCTTTTCGCCCATCCGCCGGTTCGACAAACTCCCGGTCGCGCTCCTCCGGCAGCCGCCTAGCTTGCGTCGCCTGCATATAACTTTGTGACGCTTTTCTTGCAACTTTCTCGCCTCCGTCTGCGATAGGCCTGGGTGAGTTGCGAATGGGAAATGGCGTTCCAGGCGCGTTTCCACGGGTGCCAAAACACGCACCCTCCAAGCTCCTATTCAAAATTCGCAAGGATCGTCATGAAGCACTCCAGAACAAAGGCTCTGGGAGTTTGCCTGGTATTGCTGCCGGTTTTCGCACAGGCCTCGGCCCAGATATCCGCTGCACCACTTACGTTGCGCCAAGCGGTTGCGCTGGCACGCAGCGGAAATCCAGCATTGCTGACTGCGCAGCGAAATCTCGAATCGACCCGCGCCGGAGAGATCACGGCCGGACTCCGTGAGAACCCGGTGCTCTCGGTGAGCGGTTCGGATGTGACTCTGCCGGCCAGTAATCCAGCCAGTCCTTATTCGTATGCAGGTGACATTTCGCGGCTCTTTGAACGCGGGCAGAAACGCCGCTGGCGTCTTGACAGCGCGCGCGCAACGACCAAAGTCACGGAGAGCGAGTATCACGATCTGGAGCGGCAAACTGTACTGAATGTAGAACAGGCTTTCACCAACATGCTGCTGGCGAAGTCCGCCCTGGAGCTGGCACGCAAGAACCTGGCCAGCTACCGCCAGACGGTGGAGCTAAGCCGGGTGCGACTGCAGGCGGGAGCGATCAGCCAGACGGACTTCGACCGCATCGATCTGCAGCTAGCGAGCTTCGAGTCCGACTTTTCGAACGCGCAGGTAAACCTGATTCAGAACAGCGACCAACTGCAGTTGCTGCTGGGCGTGGAAAAGCCAAGCCGCAGCTTTGCCATCGCCGGGACATTGACTCCGCCGGACTTGACGCTGTCTCTGCCGGCATTGGAGCAGGCGGCTCTGGCGGCGCGCCCGGATTATCTTGCCGCGCGGCAACAGATGCAAGTCGCCGCGGCGGAGATCAAACTGGCCGACGCTAACGGCACCACGGACCCGACGCTGGACGCCGGGTACAACCGCAGTGGGACCTACAACTCCGTTGGATTTGATGTGAGCATTCCGCTGCGAATATTCGACCGCAATCAAGGGGAAAAGCAGGCGACGCGACTTACGGCGCAGGCGGACCGCTTCTCGGAGATTGCGGCGCGCAATCAAGTGCTGTCGGACGTTGACCAGGCGTGGGCCGGTTACCAGGCAGCGGAGAGCCTGGCTCAGCGCTACAACACGCATTATCTGGCGGAAGCGGCACACGTGTTGCAGAACCTTGAGTTCGGATACCGCAACGGCAGCACGACGCTGCTCGATTATCTGGACGCACTGCACGAGTACCGGCAGACCAGCTTGAACGCACTGAACGCGAATGCTCAGGTATGGCTGAGTATCCACCAGCTCAGCTTCGCGACGGCAACGGAGATCATTCCATGAAAACGATCCAACTGATGTTGCCAGCGGTTTGGCTGGCCTTTTTTGCCGCCGGATGCGGCTCGCATTCTTCATCTCCGGCGGCTCCTGCGGCGGCGAAGACCATTGTGCAGACGATCACGGTGCATCCGCAGAAGATTGTGGACCGGTTGAATATTCCGGCGCGGGTGGCGGCGAACCCTACCAAGGTGGTGCAGATTTTTCCTCCGCTGAGCGGGCGTGTGATGCGGTTTTCCGTACTGCCCGGGCAGATTGTTCAGGCGGGCCAGACAATCGCCATTTTGCAAAGCGGCAATGTAGCACAGGCACGGTCGGATTTTGAAAAGGCGAAGATCCAGGTTACGCTGGCGGACGCCGCGCTGAAACGCGGCAAACTTCTGTTGCAGCATGAAGTGCTGGCGAAGGCCGACTACGAACAGCTGGTTGCCGCGGATGATGCCGCCCATTCCGAGCAGGAGCGGGCGCGCCAGGTCATTCACGAGCTTGGCTTTTCAGAAAACAACAATAGCGATGAGGCCCCGATCCGCGCGCCGATCGGTGGCGTGGTGCTCGACACCGGGGCGGCGGTGGGGGAGATGCAACGCTCGCTCGACAATGCCACTCCGCTGGCGACGATCGCGAACCTGAACCAGGTGTGGGTGCTGGGCGATGCCTATCAGAACGATCTGGCGAGCATTCAGGTGGGCCGCCCGGTAACGGTGACCTTCCCTGCCTATCCCGGCTTATCGATGGCGGGCAGAGTGGATAACGTCTCCGAGTCGCTTGATCCGAACACAATGGCGGTGAAGGTCCGGGTGGTGTTGGCGAATCCGCAATTGAGGTTGAAGCCGCAGATGTTCGCGACCATTTCGATCGATCGCTCAACGGTAGAAAGGATTTCTGATTCCATCTTCCGCAGTGATCCATGAAAACGGCGGACGATTCGGTGTTCGTCGAGACATCTCCAGGCAAATACGAGCGGCGAGCTGTCAAAGTGGGGCAAATGCGAGAGGACAATGTCGCCATCCTGAGCGGCCTGCACGATGGCGATCAAGTCGTCACTCTAGGGGCGGCGCTGCTTCGCGCGCCCACGGGAGAGTGATATGGGCGGGCTGATCCGAAGGCTCATTGAATATCGCGTTATCGTGCTGGTCATTTTTGTCGCCTCGCTGCTGATCGGCGGCTATGCGTATACAAAGCTTGATATCGAAGCATACCCGGATCCATCGCCGCCATTGGTCGAAATCATCACGCAGAACCCAGCCTGGTCGGCGGAAGAAATGGAGCAGCAAGTCACCATTCCCGTGGAGAATGCGATCTATGGCTCGCCTCACCTGGAACAGGTGCGCTCTACCAGCATCTTTGGACTGAGTGATGTGAAGCTCTATTTCAGTTTCGACAGCGATTATTTCCACGATCGGGAAGAAGTTCTGTATCACCTGCAGACATTGACGCTGCCGAACAACCTGCAACCGGAGTTGTCGCCCTGGTCGCCGATCGGGGAAATCTACAGGTACATCCTCGAAGGCCCAGGCTACAGCCTGAATGAAATTAAGGCGACTCAGGACTGGCTTGTCACCCGGGAACTGAAGCAGGTCCCGGGCATTATCGACGTGACCACATTTGGCGGGACGACACGTCAATATCAGGTAATTGTGGATCCCGGCAAGTTGCTCGCCCATCATGTGACCTTGAGCCAGGTGGTCAACGCAATCCAGAATAGCAATGCCAACGTAGGCGGCGATTACTTGACCTTAGGCGCGCAGAGCGTGAACGTGCGCTCGTTGGGGCTGCTCAAGAATATTGATGACATTGCCGCTATCGTTGTCACAGAGCACGACAATGTGCCAGTGCTGGTGCGCGATGTAGCGGATGTGAAAGAAGGTTATCAGCCGCCGCTAGGCCGCGTAGGACGAAACAAGGACAGCAATGTCGTTGAAGGTATCGTTCTGCTACAGAAGAATGAGCAGTCGCTTCCTGCGTTGCGAGCATTGAAGCGAGAAAATTTCTGAGTTGAACCACGGCAACCTGCTGCCACCCGGCATGCGGATCAAGCCCTATTACGATCGGACCAAGCTGATCAACGTCACCACCGATACGGTAAAGCACATTATTCTGACCGGTCTGGTGCTGGTTACGGTTGTGCTCTTTATCACTATCGGTGATTTTCGCACCACTCTGCTAGCCGTCCTGACTATTCCGTTCGCGGTTCTCTTTGCTTTGACGTTGATGGTTTTGACTGGCCATTCCGCCAATTTGATCTCAATTGGCGCAATTGACTTTGGCATTCTGGTGGACGCATCGATCGTGGTGCTCGAGAGTGTGTACCGCAAGCTCTCCCGCAGGATGGAGATGGAGAGTACCGCCGATCTAATTGTTGAAGGGGTCACCCAGAGTGCCAAGCCGGTGATCTACGCCACGATCATTATTCTTATCTCCTTCATCCCGCTGTTCACGATGCAAGGCGTGCCGGGCAGAATCTTTGCGCCCATGTCGATGACCTATGGATTTGCGCTGATCGGAGCGTTGATATACGCGATTATTTTTGCGCCGGTGCTGGGGTTTATCACCGCGTCGAAAGATCTGACGACCGGCAAGGAAACGTGGCTGATTCGGAATATCCTGCGAGCCTACGAGCCGTCGCTGAAACTGGCGCTGAAGCATTCTCGCCTGGCATGGGCGGGAGCCATTCTCCTTTTATTGCTGACCGCATTTGCTTTTCATTTTATCGGTGGCGAATTTATGCCGGCGCTGGAAGAAGGCAATCTGTGGATTCGCGCTACGCTGCCGCAGGATATTTCCTTTCCCCAGGCTGTCGCCGTCGCCGATAATATGCGCGCCACACTGGATCAATTTCCGGAGGTCGCGCAAACGGTCTCGCAGGTCGGGCGTCCGGACGACGGAACCGACGTGACCACGTTCAACAACGTCGAGGTCTACACGGATCTAAAGCCCGAGAGCCAATGGCCAGCCTCCCTGCAGGGCAGCAAAGACAAACTGATCGAGCAGATGCAGGCAAAGCTGGCCAGCTATCCCGGCGTGGTGCTTGGCTTCTCGCAAAACATTCAAGACAACGTTGAAGAAGCGATGTCTGGGGTGAAGGGCGAGAATTCGCTCAAACTTTTCGGCAACGATTTCGATGTTTTGTCCCGCCTATCTGAGCAGATTTTAAACATCATGAAATCCGTCCCCGGGGTGCAGGACGCCGGTATTTTTAAGGTCGGCGGACAGCCCAACCTTATCGTCCAGATCGACCGCGCGAAGGCTGCTCGCTATGGACTGGCTGCGCAGGATATCAATGCGGCAGTCCAGGCTGCAGTCGGCGGAGCGCCCATCACGCAGATGATCATGGGGGATCGCCGTTTTGACCTGGTGGTGCGCTTTCCACTTGCGGACCGTGATAATCCTGCAGTGATTCGGAATATCATGCTGCCTACTCCCGACGGCAATCTGGTGCCGTTAGGAGAAATCGCCGATGTGAGCGTGCGGGATGGCGCTTTTGCCATTTACCGCGAGGGCGGACGCCGCTACGTTCCTATCAAATTCAGCGTTCGCGGACGCGATCTTCAGAGCACAATTCGCGATTTGCAGGGCCGGCTGCAGGACCAGGTCAAACTGCCGCCGGGATATGAATACACTTGGGCAGGCGAATTCGACAGTCTGCAAAAAGAACTCCATCGTTTGTCATTCATTGTGCCCATCAGTCTGCTCATCATCCTTGGCTTACTCTATGTCCTGTTTCTCTCCTTCCGCGATGCTTTGATCGTGATGGCCGTGATTCCCTTCGGTATGATCGGCGGAGTCTTTTCGCTGCTGATTACCCATACACCATTCAGCATTTCGGCAGCGGTTGGATTCACGTCCGTCTTGGGACTGAATACTTTGGGAGCTGTTGTTTTCCTGCGTGGAGTGCGCCATGCGCAGCATGAGCTGGGAGAAGAGAATGGCCTGCTGCATGGATGTATTGAAGAAACCCGGCCCATCGTGATGGCCTGCATGTGCGCGGCACTCGGTCTGCTGCCGGCCGCTTTATCGAATGGCATTGGCGCTCAGGCGCAACAACCACTGGCTCGGGTCGTCGTGGGAGGTATGGTGACAACATTGTTGGCGGTGTTGTTTATCACTCCTCTGCTGGCGCGCCGCCTGCCGGAAGCCGGGTCATCTGCTCATGCAGAAATGGAAAATGAAACGGCGGCAGCCGGTAAGTAGATCGACTTGCTTGGAGCTTTGCGGCAAATCGCCTCGCGCGTCCTCCTGCTTTGGTACCAGAAACTGTAAAGGTACTCTTGCAAAAAGCCAACTAAGAAGCAGTATGCTGAACGAGAGGATTTCGGGCATTCTCCGCGCATCTTGCGGGCCTGAAGCGCTCGCGATTCGCCACACGATAGCGGCACGTCACAATCATGTCTGCAGCCCGCCCTCACACCGCGTCTTTTACCCGAACGCTCGCCAGCGCCGAAAAAACCATGGTGCTGAGCGAGATCATTACACTTGCACTCGATAGCTTTCGTGCTAATAAAGTACGTTTCGCGCTGACGGCCCTGGGTATGGTGATGGGATCCGCCTCGGTAATTCTGGTAGTCACGATCGGATTGACAGGCAAGCAGTATGCGATCAACTACATCCAGGGCATCGGCGCCAATATGATCACTGCGGACTATCCGGGAGGCGACAATGGCAACCCAGATTTCCTGACCAAAGACGATCTAACCGCAGTGGCTAACCAGGTGCCCGGTATCGTTGGTTCTTCGCCGATGCTGCAGATGCACGACCGCATCAGCTTCGGCGATGGCAATGTGAGAGATGTTCTGGTCCTCGGAGTTTCCCCGCAATACCGGGACATTCGCAATCTGGTGGTTCTGGCCGGGCGCTTTTTCGACGAGCAGGACGCGATGAATCACTCCAAAGTGGCCGTCGTTACCGTTCCTTTCGCCAAGAGTTTATTCGGCAGCGCGGACGCGGCGCTCAATCGCAGCTTTTCCATCAAAGGAATTCCGTTCACCATCATCGGGATATTCAAAGAGCGCGTCGACACCTACGGGCAGATGGAAATTGCCACCCAAACCATTCTCATTCCATACTCGGTCGCTCGCTACTTCACCGGAACTGACGTAGTGAAACAATTGTTCTTTTCTGTGCGGGATTTTGGCGATGTGCCGCGGGCGCGGAACGATATCGCGCGGGTGATTCAGTCCAGGCATCGGGCGAATTCGGTATATGACGTACAGGAGAATGCGGCGCTGCTGACAACCGTGGAGAAGATCGCGAATATTCTGACGCTGGTACTCCTGCTGGTATCCGCCGTTACGCTCGCCGTCAGCGGGGTGGGAATCATGAACATCATGCTGGCTACGGTCCGTTCCCGAATTCGAGAGATAGGTATTCGCAAGGCGGTGGGGGCAACCTACCGGGAAATTCAGCTGCAATTTCTTACCGAGGCGGTATTGATATCGCTCAGTGGCGGGATTATCGGAACATTGTTGGGCCTTGCCGTCCCGCTCTCGGTGCGCTTTTTTCTTCCGGCATATCTGATTCCTATTTCCCCGTGGTCGGTCGTAATTTCCCTGGGGACGGCAATGTTGGTGGGTATCTTGTTTGGGACGCTGCCGGCAACGCGCGCCGCGCAAATGGACCCAGTCGAGGCCCTGAAATACGAGTAGCGGATGGAAACCAGCTTAAACCAAGTCTCCGTCCCCGAAGCCTTGCGCACTCGTCAGCTTCTCGATCATTTCGCGCGCAGCGCTCCGCCCTTCCCGTATCAAATCGGGCAATCCCACGCTACGATAGGCGTTCCCGATCAGCCGCATAAACGGAAATTGGGCAGCGCAGAAGTCCAGTTCCGCGATACGGTTTAGATGTCCAACCATATATAGCGGCAGCGAATCCGGCCAGCGTCGAATGACAGTAATTGCAGGCTCTGGCAATCTCCCTATTATGTGTTCCAAAGATGCGAGAGCCACTCTGTGAAGTGTGGCATCATCTTCGCCCAATAGGGCGGGAGCGGCGTTGCCCCCGAAAAAAGCTCGCAACAGCACTGCGCCCGCCGGAGCGCGATACGGAAACTTCTGATCGACGAAAGTACAGGCAAGCAACGCCTGTCGCGCCGTTGCTTCAATCTCATCAAGGCTGCGTGAATTTAGTTCAGTTTGGCTATGCTGCGGAACCAGAAATCCGAACCCCTCAGGGATGTGGAACGATCGGGCCTGCTCTGCCGAAAACGCGAATGCCAAAACGATCGCGGAGGATGAACGCTCCGGCAGCAATCCCGCCATGTGCGGGTTCAGCGGGGAGAGCAATCGGGCTGCGCTCTTTGCAGGAGTGGCAATCAGAACAGCGTCAAATTGCTCCGGTTGATCGGGCTTAGTGGAAACCTCACGGATTTGCCAGCGGCCGTTTCGATGCTCAATGGCTTCCACGACGCATCGGCGTCGAATGTTTTCTCTGGGGATTTGGAATTCTATGGCCTCGATGAGATTCGCAAGCCCGCGTCGCAGGCTGGTGAAGATCGGCAATGCGGATGTACCGGCGCTGTTGCGCTGCTGCAAACCCAGAATCAGACTGCCATGCTCGCGTTCGAGTGCAACATATGCGGGCAGCACGGCCCGGGCGCTCAAAGCTGCAATATCTCCTCCGAAGACTCCGGCCAGCAGTGGCGCAGCGATGGTATCCGCCACCTCGGCGCCGAAATGGCGGACGACGAAGTCTCTGACTGATTCGTCCCGAAGAGAAAGCGTATCGAGCGCAGTGGATTTCAGCTCGTCCGCAATCTGCGGCTCCCGCAGATAATCGAGCTTCGCCTGTTCACTGAATAACGGCGAATCTAGAACTCCAGTCCAGTCGATCGGCACTATCATGCGCATGCCGCCTGGGAGTGGCTGAAGAGTACCGCCTTCCGCAAGATAGGTTCGGCGATGTTCGTCCTGGGAAAAAATCAGTTCGGATTCGAGTCCCAGTTCGACTGCCAAGTCGCGTGCCCAGGGTTTTTCGGAAACCCAACTGTCCGGTCCACACTCAATGACGAATTCATCAATGTGTTTCGTCTCTACGATACCGCCCAGACGATCTGTCGCTTCGAATAGTGTGAATTCGACGGGGGCGCCTGCGTGCTGGTGCCGCGCGAGTTCATATGCAGCGGAAATCCCGGAAATCCCACCGCCGATGATGGCGATGCGTTTCATGCGGGAGCGGAGACAGCGACAGCCGAAGCAGCTTTAAGCTTCTCCAGCCCGTGCGAAGCCAGATCGGCAAGCGCTTCGATCAATAGTGGAGAGCCGTTCAGCGACTCGGGTCGGGACAAATCTATTCCCAACTTTCGGGCGAACTGCTGGAACGCGATATCGATGTCGTAAAGAATCTCGACGTGGTCGCAGAGAAAGCCTATCGGTTGCACAACAACTCCGCGATGACCTTCCTGCTGAAGCGCCTGAAGTGTGTCTTCGACAGTCGGCCCGATCCACGGGCCACCGGATGCTCCCTGGCTTTGAAAGGCGAAATACCAATGCTCGCGGCTGAGTCCGTCGGGCACCAGGCGTTCCGCAACCAGGGCCGCAGTTTGTTTCGACTCAACTGCATATGGATCGGGACCGTGCGGAGCACTGGCCGGGAGCGCATAGGAGCGGTCTGGCGCGGTGGGACGCACAAAAACCCTGCCGGGTACGGCTGCAACCGTTGTCTGCGAAACGGGGGCGGATGCAGCTGTTTGCCCTTGAACCGTTCGGCACGGAACGCTGTGCGCGGTGAACACGACTGGAAGCTTCTTGCCGATCCGGCTCGATGCATCGATCCACACTGGCCGCAGCCGCTCGGCGAAGGCATCGGCCAACCGCGGATGATCCGCCCAGGCATCAATAAAGTGAAATCGGAGAGAACCAGCGGCCGCGGCATACGCGGCACGCCGATAGAGCCCCACGCTGGTGCGGGAATTTTGAGGAGCCATGCAGAGCGCGACGGCGTCGGTCACTCCGTCAGCGCGCATTCGTGCAACGGTATCCGCAATGTAGGGTTTCCAGTTGCGCATCCCGATATAGACCGGCAATTCGATTCGATCCTCAAGCAACGCGGCCTGCCGGAAGGTCCATTCTGTCAATGGACTTTTGCCGATCTGCGCATATCGGTGCTGAATTTCTTCAACGACGCTCTGTTGGATGGCTCGTCCGCTCACCACGTTCTTCAGGTATTCAGGAATCTCATCAACTGTCTCCGGCGTCCCGTGGGCCAGCAGCAGCACCGCATATTTGCGCTGCTGCAATGGTTCGAACTCGCTGCCCGCGATCACGCCTGCTCCGCTCTCATTTCCGCGCAGATTTCACGTACCCATCGAACAACCTGCTGCACATTCTCTACCGGCGTACCGGGAACAATGCCGTGGCCAACATTGAAAATATGCCCGGGGATTCCACCCGCCTGCCGCAAAACTTCTTCCACTCGCCTACGCAGAACCCCTGGCGGGGCAAATAACGTGATGGGGTCGAGGTTACCCTGCACCGCGCAACCTTCTCCCACGGCGCGTCGGCCAATATCCAGAGGAACCCTCCAGTCGAGCCCGACGACATCCGCGCCGATTTCCCGCATGCTCGGCAGCAGTGTTGCTGTATCGACGCCGAAGTAAATGACCGGCACTCCCTTGGCCTGCACTTGATGGACCAGCGACGTGGTGATGGGCAGCACGTATTCTCGGTAATCGGATACGGAGAGCGCGCCGGCCCAGCTGTCGAATATCTGAATAACGTCCGCGCCTGCCTCAATCTGCTGGCCGACAAATTCCGCGAGCACAATCGCAAGCTTCTGCATGAGCGCCTGCCAGGCGGACGAATCAGAGTACATCAGCCGTTTGGTTTCGATGTAATTGCGGGAGCCGCTGCCTTCAATCATGTAGCTGGCCAGCGTAAATGGCGCGCCGCAGAAACCGATTATACCGAGGCGGCCTGCGAAGTGCTTCACTACGCGGGCGATGGCCTGGGCAACATAGCCAAGATCGGCGGTTCGATCGGTCCGCAACCCGGCAATGTCGGCGGCCGTGCGAATCGGTCGATGCACCACCGGACCTTCGCCTGTCTGGAATGTAAAATCAAGGCCCATCGGTTCGAGCGGCAAAAGGAGATCGGCGAAGATGATCGCGGCGTCCACGTCGAGCTTTTCCGCGGCGGTGATCGTCACTTCGGCGGCAAGCTGCGGCGATTTGCAGATTTCAACCAGCGAGTGTGCGCGCCGGACTGCCTGATACTCCGGCATATAGCGGCCTGCCTGCCGCAAGAACCACACCGGGGTTGTATCCACTGGCTGGCGGAGGCAGGCGCGCAACAGTCGTGTGCCGCCGCTCATCCGCGATTCGGTCGCATCGCATCGCCCGGCATCGTGCGACTCGCAGGATGGGATGAAAGTCTTCAAGCAGTCTCCAGAGGGAGAGCGAATCCGCGGAGCTTTCCCTTCCATTAGCATCGCATACAGGACTCGCGGTTCTGCAACACGGAGAAGTGTTCGCGGCACCCTGCAATGGTTAGAGTCAACCGATCGCGATGGGCCATTTGACCCTGCAAAAATCCGGGTGCTACCGTAAAGGGTTCGCATCTCCAGTGGTTGAAGGGTCATTCCAATGTCCGCCCCGTCTGAAGTTCCGTCGATTGCTCCGAGGTTGCGCAAGACTTCGCTGAATACCATGCATCGCAATTGCAGGGCGAAGATGGTGGACTTCGGCGGCTGGGACATGCCGGTCGAGTACTCTGGCCTGATCGCTGAACACATGGCCGTGCGCACACGTGCAGGGCTGTTCGATGTAAGCCACATGGGCGAAATCCAGCTCCGCGGGCCGGAGGCGCTGGAGGCCGTGCAGTTTGTTTCCATGAATGACGCATCGAAACTGAGCGAGGGCCAGGCCCAATACTCCGCGCTGTTGACGCCGGAGGGTACTTTCGTCGACGACATTCTGGTTTACAAGTTCAGCCCCAACGATTACTTGCTGGTAGTGAATGCCGGGACCCGAGCCAAAGATTTCTCCTGGGTAAAGAGAAACGTGCAGCGCTTCCACTGTCACGTCAGTGACTACAGCGACCTTTATTCGCAACTAGCGATTCAGGGACCCCAGGCTCTGGCCGTACTGAAAAAATTAACCGGTGTCGATCTGGAAAAGATCAAGAACTACTGGTCCGTTTGGGGGCAGGTCTCTGGCGTTCACAATGTCTTAATCTCTCGCACCGGCTATACCGGCGAGGATGGCTTCGAGATTTACATCCCTTCCGATGAAGCAACCAGTACGCGTGTGTGGAATGAAATCCTCGAAGCCGGACAGGAGTTTGATATCCGGCCCTGCGGTTTAGGATCGCGTAATACGCTTCGCCTGGAAGCTTCGATGCCACTGTATGGTCATGAAATCACGGAAGAAACGAACGTCTTCGAGGCTGGCCTCGATCGCTTCTGCAAGCTCGACAAACCTGAATTCCTAGGACAGGCGGTACTGAAGAAGCTGCAGGAGAATAGTGCCGTCCATCGCAAACTGGTCGGGATGGAAATGATTGATCGCGGCATTGGCCGCGACGGTTATTCGGTTTGCACGCTCGAGGGCGAAGAGATCGGGAAGATTACCAGCGGATCGCCAGCTCCATTTCTTAAGAAAAACATCGCGCTTGCCTACGTGCCCCGGGCGCATAGCAAAGTAGGCACGGAACTGACGGTGCGAATTCGCGGGCTGAATGTGCGTGCCGCTATCGTTCCGCAGCCATTCTACCGACGTCCGAAAAAGCAGCCTTGATGCTTGTCGGGCCCAGCGATCAGAGTTGCGGAATCCAGCAACATACAATAGAAGGTGACGAATCCTATGGCTTACCCGTCCCAGTACCGCTACACCCACGAGCATGAGTGGATACACGTCGACGGCAATATCGGTACCGTGGGAATCACCGATTACGCCCAGAATTCTTTGGGAGACATCGTCTTTGTCGATGGGCCGCCTGTAGGCGCCACGGTCGAACAGGGCAAGGTCTTCGGCAGCGTTGAATCAGTGAAAGCTGTTTCTGATCTGTATTCCCCAGTCAGCGGAACGGTGACAGCTGTAAACGAGGAACTCACAACGGCCCCGGAGAAGATCAACACGGACGCGCATGATGCGTGGATTATCAAGGTGCAAATCGCCGACCCATCTCAACTCGATTCGCTGATGAGTGCCAAGGAGTACGAAGAATTCATCTCGGAAGAAACTGCCCATTGAATATTTTTGAATGTTCGCTATTTAACAGCTAGTGCTGGACGTAGGGAAATTTAAAAATGCGATATTTGCCTAAATCCGCGGACGATCGTGCCGCGATGCTCGATGAAATCGGGGTATCGTCGATCGCCGAGCTTTTTTCCACGATTCCTGCCGAATACCGCCTGAGCGGCGATTTGGACATACCCCGGCAAATGGGCGAGCAGGAGATTGTGGAATTCTTTCGCAAATCTGCCGATCGCAATGCCAACGGATATGCCAGCTTTCTCGGTGCTGGTGCATACCAGCACTACCGCCCAGTGGTTATCGATGCGTTGGTGCAGCGTGGTGAATTCCTCACTTCCTATACGCCCTATCAGGCAGAGATTTCGCAGGGGACTCTCCAGGCCATTTTTGAATTCCAGACCATGATTTGCGAGTTGACCGGCATGGAAATCGCGAACGCCTCCATGTATGACGGTTCTACCGGCTCGGCGGAAGCCGTCATGATGGCCGCCCGCGTGACTGGACGTAGCAACATTGTAGTGGCGAACACTGTCCATCCCGAATATCGCGAAGTTCTGCGGACATACGCACAGCACCAGGGACTGCCAAAGCAGATTGTCGGTTATGGCACGGATGGCCGTATCGGTCTGAAAGAACTGGAAGCCGCCATCACCGATCAGACCGCGTGCGTGCTGATTCAGTCGCCGAATTTCTTCGGCGTCATTGAAGATGTGGCCGCAGTGGCCGAAATGGCACACTCAAAAGGTGCGCTGCTGATCGTCTCCATAGCGGAAGCACTCTCCCTCGGGATCGTGCGTCCCCCGGCGGAGGCTGACATCGTGTCGCTCGAAGCGCAGTCGCTGGGAGTACCCGTGGGCTATGGAGGCCCTTACTGCGGAGTGCTGGCCTGCAAAGAAAAGTTCATTCGTCAGATGCCTGGGCGCCTGACCGGAGCCACGGTCGACAAACAAGGGCGACGCGGATTTGTGCTGACCCTCGCCACCCGCGAACAGCACATTCGCCGCGAAAAGGCCACTTCGAACATTTGCACCAACCAGGCCCTGGTCGCGCTAATGACCTGCATTTACCTCACCATTTATGGTCGTGCAGGAATGCGCGAGCTGGCGGAACAAAATCTGGCCAAGGCGCATTATGCGGCACAAGCCTTGGCCGCGACTCCGGGCACTCAGCTGCTCTTTGCGGATTCGCCGCGGTTCAACGAGTTTGTTCTGTCCACACAGGAATCACCCGGTACGGTGAACGCACGTCTGCTGGAGCAGAAGATTATCGGTGGATTGCAGCTCGGGAAGTGGTATCCGGAGCTATCAAATGCTTCGCTGTGGTGCGTAACCGAGCAGAACTCACGGCAGCAGATCGACGCGGCCTGCGAGATTCTGCGAGATCAGAAGGCAGTGAAAGATGCATCCGCATTGGCATACGTCTAGGGAAGATCAGGAATTGAATGGCGAGCGAAATATCGACAGAATCGAAAGAAACAGCACCATTTGTCGGAGAGCGGCACAAGGTTTCGAGCAATATCAGCCAGAATGAAGGCTTGATTTTCGAAAAATCCTCGCCCGGCAAAAGGGCATATCGGCTTGCGCCGCTGGATGTTCCACCGGTGGATGCAAAGGCGCTGCTGGGCGAAACCGCCCGCGAAGACCTTGGCCCGGCTGCCGGAGGTGAGCGAGATTGAAATTATCCGCCACTTCACTCGTCTTTCGACGTGGAACTATGCCATCGATCTTGGCATGTATCCCCTGGGCAGCTGCACCATGAAATACAACCCTCGGGTGAACGAATTTGTCGCGCGGCTGGCCGGCATCGCGGAGGCGCATCCCTACCAACCAGAGACACTCTCCCAGGGCGTGATGCGCATTATGTGGATGCTGCAAAATTCTCTGACAGAGATCACCGGGATGGATGCCATTACCCTGCAGCCGGCCGCGGGAGCGCACGGCGAGTTCACGGGAATCCTCCTTGTCCGCGCCTATCATGCATCGAACGGCAATCCGCGCAAGAAGATTCTGATTCCGGATTCCGCGCATGGGACAAATCCCGCAACGGCCGCAATCTGCGGATATCAGGTGCAGAATCTCAAGTCCAACAGCCAGGGCATGGTGGACCTTGCCGAGCTGGAGCAGCTTGTCGATGAAGAAACCGCGGCGCTGATGCTGACGAACCCTTCGACAATCGGCGTCTTTGAAAGCGAGATTCATAAGATCGCAGACGTCCTGCATGCGAAAGGCGCACTGCTCTATATGGATGGCGCGAACATGAATGCGCTCGTCGGCAAAACGCGGCCGGGTGATTTTGGCGCCGACGTCATGCACCTCAACCTGCACAAGACATTTTCGACGCCCCACGGCGGCGGCGGTCCAGGTTCAGGACCGGTGTGCTGCAAGAGAATTCTGGAGCCATTTCTGCCTACGCCGGTTTTGATTGAAAAGTCCGATGGCGAGCTGACATTCAACTATGACCTTCCACAGTCCGTCGGACGCGTCCGCATGTTCTATGGCAATTACGGAATGTTCGTCCGCGCACTTGCGTACATTCTGGCGAACGGTCCTGATGGCCTGCGCCAGACCACCGAAGATGCCGTGCTGAACGCCAACTATATTCGCAAGAACCTTGAGGATGTGTACGAGCTTCCATACAAAACGGCGACGCTGCACGAGGTCGTTTTCAGCGACCGCCGACAGGCTCGAAATGGAGTGAAAACGGGCGATATCGCAAAGCGTCTCATCGATTATGGCTTCCATCCTTACACCACCTCTTTCCCCATGATTGTGCCAGGCGCGCTGATGATCGAACCGACCGAGAGCGAATCGAAGGAGGAACTGGACCAATTCATCGATGCGATGCGACAGATCGCGCGTGAGGCGGAAGAAAATCCCGGGTTGATCCTGAACGCTCCGCACGAAACGCGAGTCTCGCGAATGGACGAGGTCGCGGCGGCGCGAAAGCCCGTTTTACGCTGGAAACCAGAAACACCTGGCGCGATAGAATCAGATTCAAAGGAAGCTCTGGTTCCAGCCTCTCAGGCCAACGAGTACTGATGCACTCGGCTGCGCTGATGTGCGTGGTAAGCTCATAGAAACGCGCCCGTAGCTCAGATGGATAGAGCGAAAGCCTCCGAAGCTTTAGGTCGCAAGTTCGAATCTTGCCGGGCGCACCACTCCTGTCCATACCCAACCATCTGAATCGCTACACGCCCGTGATCCGCGACGAAGAAGCCAATCCGCAGACCAGGGTGTAGCCTGTTTTCGTGAGCAGAGAAGAAGCCGCCGAGGTACTCTCGATCGATGGACGAGAGGTCCGCATCACTCATCCGAACAAGCTCTATTTTTCCAAACAGACGAGACTCTCGAAGCTGGAGCTTGTGCGCTATTACCTTTCGGTGGCGCCCGGGGCTCTCGCCGGAATCAAGGACCGCCCGCTCGTTCTAAAACGTTTCGTGAACGGAGCCGAGGGAGAGGCATTCTACCAGAAGCGTGCGCCGGCGGAACGTCCCGCCTGGCTGCGAACCGTAACGCTATCTTTCCCCTCAGGAAGAACCGCTGAAGAGGTGGTGGTCGATGATGCCGCCGGACTCGCGTGGGTGGTTAATCTTGGCTGCATCGAGCTGCATCCACATCCCATACACTCCAGCGATCTCGATTATCCCGATGAGTTGCGCGTCGATCTCGATCCCGGCCCCGGCATTCCGTGGGAAAACGTGCGGCGGGTCGCACTTGAGGTTCAATTGCTACTCGAAGAACTCGGGCTTCGCGGCTGGCCGAAGACCAGCGGTTCTCGAGGGATGCACGTGAATGTCCGCATCCATCCACGGTGGGCATTCAGTGAAGTCCGTCGCGCGGCGCTTGCCCTTTCGCGGGCCGTGGAGCGGCGGCTGCCCACGCTGGCGAGCTCGAAATGGTGGAAAGAGGAGCGCCACGGTGTTTTCCTGGATTACAACCAGAACGCAAAGGACCGGACGACGTGCTCTGCCTATTCTGTTCGCCCTCTCCCCGACGCGCGCGTTTCCGCGCCGCTCCACTGGAACGAGGTTCCGGACTGCGATCCCGCCGAGTTCACCGTACTCACGATGCCAGACCGCTTCGCAAAGATTGGCGATCCGCACGCGGAGATCGATAGCGCGGCAGGCTCGCTGGAGCAATTGCTGGAGCTTGCGGCCAGGGATGAGGCGGCGGGATTGAGGGACGCGCCCTGGCCTCCTCATTTTCGCAAAATGGAAGGCGAAGCTCCACGGGTGTCGCCTTCACGGGCTAAGTCAACCTCAACGAAGGGGGCTGCGAAAAAGTCCCGGACGAAGATGCCTCTCATCGTGATTGCAAATTCCCCGCATGAAGATGCAGCACTGGCAGGGCTGGAACGCTGGAAGGACCGCCACGCGGAGATCACGAAACTGTTGGCTGCGGACGATGTACTCGTCGATCGAATGCGAGGCAGTTCGTCTACGTGGACCCGCATCCGGATAAATCTGCACAACGTTCCTGAAGCGCTGCGGCCACCGCAGGAAACTCCCGATCCGGACGACGATCCGACTCGTTCGAAGCGAGTAAGGCGCGATTCGAAAAAGTGACCGGATGCAGATGATGGCGATTAGAGATCGCTGGCGAAAATTTCCATCAATTCCTGCGGGGGAATCACTTCAAGTTGGGCATAGGTGCAGTCGCGCGGCTTTTTATCGAAACGCCACCTGCGGAATTGCGCCATGTGCCGGAAGCGACTGCCCTGCATATGCTCATACGCCACTTCGACGACCAGCTCCGGCCGCAACGGTTCCCATGACAAATCCTTGCCCTGACTCCAACGACTCTGGCCGCCGGGAATGCGATGCTCGCCACTTGCGGGTTCATGTTCCGCCCCGGAGCTCCACGGGTGATCCGTGAGCGCGTTTTTGCGATACGGAGCGAGGTATTTGACCAGTTCCCTGCGCTTCTCCTGCGTGAAACTCGCGCAGACACCGACATGCTGCAGTCTGCCCGCATCGTCGTACAGCCCGAGCAATAAAGAACCGACCGCGGTGCCCTCGCTATCCTTGTGCCAGCGAAACCCGGCAACGACGCAGTCACAATCACGCTGATGCTTCACTTTCAACATCACCCGCTTGTCCGGTTCGTATGTGCCTGCCGCTGATTTGGCAATGACCCCATCGAGACCTGCGCCTTCAAAGCGGCGAAACCAGTCATCGGCCACGCCACGGTCGCCGGTTGCCGGCGTAAGATGAATCGGCGGCGCGGCGGAGGACAACAGCGCCTCCAGTTCCTTTCGCCGGTCTTCGAACGGCTCGTTGCGCAAATCCCGATTCCCATGGCAAAGCAGGTCGAAGACTACGCAGGATGCCGGAGTTTGCTCGGCCAGCATCTTCACACGCGAAGCGGCGGGATGAATGCGGAGCTGCAGCTGATCGAAATCAAGACCGTCCTCGGTCGCAATCACGATTTCTCCATCGAGTACGCAGCGGGACGGTAGCTCTGAGCGTAGCGGGTCGATCAAATCGGGGAAGTAGCGATTCAGCGATTTCTCATCGCGGCTTTGAATCAGGATTTCATCGCCATCGCGAAAGATCAGCGCGCGAAAGCCATCCCATTTCGGCTCGAAGATCCATTTCTTACCCGCCGGCAATTCATCCACTCGCTTGGCGAGCATCGGCAGAATCGGCGGATGAACAATGAGGTCCACGCCCCATGATATCTCGCCTTAGGTTCGAATAGCGGAGCTCTTCCCGCGCCTCCCTATTTCAGAAACATCTTGGCGATAGCCTGCCAGGTGTCGGCGCGGCGGTAGGTGGTGACGCCGGCATTATGAGGCGAGGTAAACAGAATGCCTTCCCCACGAAAATTTGCCAGGTTGCGCGGCATGTCGTCGATGAGAAAGTCGGTGTGCAGAATACTTTTATCTCCGCAGAACACAAAGTTATGCGGCGATAGAAAATCAAAGTGGCGGCGCAGCCAGCGAAACTTGGAAGCGAACGAATTGGGAAATGCCATGGCCGCTGTAGCAACAAAGACTTCGTACCGGTTGCTGATCTGCCACAGGATTTCCTGACTATCGGGAATGATCGGAAGGTTTTCAAAAAAATCTTCACTCTGCAGATATTCCTCGACCAGTTTCTGTCCCCCCGGAGGAAGCACCTGCCATAGCCATTTTCCCTGAAGATCTGCCTTGGTCACACTTGCGTTTTGCTGGCGGTTATAGCGTGCCAGCAGCTCGCCGAGCGCGTCCGCCATTACCTCATCCATATCCACTGCGATTCGTCGCATAGCGGGAGAGATCAATCCTCCCGCGCAGAATGGTCGGAACCAGCGGCCGCGGCTACTGAACGCGAGGACGTCTTGGCCGGACCGGCTGGTTTTTTCGCCGCAGGAGGAAGCTGTATGACATCGGTCAGATCGACTGCGGGATCGTAAAACAAAAAGCGGCCACAGGACTCGCAGAAATGGACTTTCCCATCGCGAATTTCATTCCATTGCTGCGGGCGGACCACCATCTGGCAGGCCGAGCAGCGTTGCCGGTCCACGTGAGCGACGGCGGTCTTTCGCGCGGCGGAAATGCGATCATATTCCGCCAGCAATCCGGGCTCGAGACTGTCGCGCACTTCTTCCCGCTCGCGAGACAGCTCCGTCAGCTGCGCCGAGTCACGGCTGTGTCCCAGTTGCGCATCCGCTTTTTCGTTATCTAAACTCTGCTTTTGATTTGCAACCGTTTCGTGCAAAGTTCTCTGCTGCGTCTCCAGCGCCTCGGTCTGAATCAGACTCGCGAATTCCAGATCTTCAATGCGATCGATTTCATGTTTACAGAATGCGATCTGATGCTCAAGTGCCTTCATCTGACTATCGCTCTGCACGCTGTCTAATTGGGCCCTATAGCGGGCGCTCTTCAGCCGCAAATCTTCCGTATCGGATTCCATGCGGCGGCGCTCGGAAGCTTCCCTTGCCAGGGCCTGGATGTTCACTTCCAGTTCGCGACCGGTTTGGGCCAGTGCCGCTTCACGCGCGGAGATCTTCTGCTTGTAGCCTGCCACTTGCGCGGTCAATGCAAGGATCTCTTGTTCCACATCCTGCAGGTGGGCGAGTTTGCCAATCTCTTCACGCATAGAAAGAAGGAACAAAAGCGCAGTCTAGCATGATAGACGAGCTGGACCCAATTGGCCGTCCCATGCCGGATATTGCTGCCGGCGCGAATCGATCCTGTAAACTTCCCTTTTCGGCAAAACAGGCCCTTGAGGTGCCGCGCATGCGTAAGCAGCTTCTGTCTGCTACTTGTTTTTGTTTTTCCTTAACTGCTATGGCTCAGATTGCTCCGCATGGAGGGGGCAAGGCATGGACGACAAGCGAGATCTTCCAGAAGGGGGGGCCGACCGGCAGAGCGCCGCGCAATTACCTCTGGAGCCCGGACAATGCCAGTGTTACGTATTTATCGGAAGATACTGAACATGGGCAGCAGGACGATGTTATCAGTGTCAACGCTGCGAACGGCTTGGCCTCTGTGCTGGTTCCAAAAACCCGGCTGGAGGCTATTTATGGTACCGCTAATGATGAGCGCGATCGCGATCATCGCACCCGTTATAACCAGTCGAGCTACAGCTGGTCGCCTGATGGCCATCGGATATTGTTCGATAACACCGGCACGCTTTGGCTTTATGATCTGGCGAAAGGCACCGCAGTGCAGGCGGCGAATACCGGATCCGGCAGCGGCGATGATCCGAAATTCTCCCCCGATGGCAAGCTGATTTCTTTTATCCGCGACCATAACCTGCACATAATAACGCTGGCGGGCAACCACGATGTGGCTGTAACCAGTTCGGCGGCGGACACGCTGCTGAATGGTGAGGTTGACTGGGTCTATGAAGAGGAACTAGATGTCCGTAGCAATTATTTCTGGTCTCCGGACTCCAAGCACATTGCGTATCTGCAGATGAATGAAGCCACCGTTCCTACATATCCGATCACGGATTGGATACCGACGCACAGCACGGTTTACCAGCAGCGGTATCCGCAACCGGGCGATCCGAATCCGGGAGTGCGTGTGGGGATTGTGTCTGC
The DNA here is from genome assembly GCA_963823295.1 of uncultured Acidobacteriota bacterium. Lineage (GTDB taxonomy): Bacteria > Acidobacteriota > Terriglobia > Terriglobales > Acidobacteriaceae > JAKAAZ01. Next base: position 125,366 of record CAWGLF010000029.1, on the reverse strand, counting down.
CAAAGGCGGCAGGACGCTATGGCTGGATGTGCCGGTTGCCGACCACAACGATTACATTCCGCGATTTGGATGGCTCGACACCCAGCATGTCTGGGTGGAAGTGCTGCACCGCGATCATAAACACATCGACCTCTATTTCGCAGATGCCAGAACTGGCGCGGTGCGGAATGTATTCGAAGAAACGGCAAACAAGTTTTTCGATGAAGCCTACGACATTGGGTTCCTGCACGATGGCCGGTTTCTCTGGAGTAGCTGGAGGGACGGCCATACGCATCTTTATCTCTACTCATACAACACCAAGAATCCGCTGGCGAGCGACGCCACACTGGTCCGACAACTCACGCATGGCGATTGGGAGGTGCTGAGCGTCGCCGGAACAAATGCGAAACAGGGCATCGTCTATTACACCTCCAATGAAACCGATCCCCGAGAACAGATGCTTTGGCAAATCCATCTGGATGGCACCGGCAAGAAGATGATGAGCGCCATCCATGGCGTTCATCAAATTTCATTTTCTCCAGACGACTCGCACTATGTCGATACGGTTTCCAATCTGATGGCGCTCCCGGTAGCCAGCGTTTGCGATGTCTCCGGATCATGCAATCCATTCTGGCGCTCGCATCCTCTGACCGGTTACAACCTGGTCGCGCCTGTCATGTTCACGGGCAAGGCAGCCGATGGCGCCACGCTGTATGGAGAGCTGCTGCTGCCTCCCGACATGCAACAGAACGCCAGTGTTCCGCTGATCGTAAACCCATATGGCGGCCCGCATGAGCAAACGGTACGCAATGAATTCGGTGGACAGAGTTTTCTGTTCGACCAACTGCTGATGCAGCACGGCTTTGCAGTCCTACACGTTGATAACCGCGGCACCGGCAACCGCAGCCGGGCGTTTGCTGAAGCTGCTTATCGCAATTTCGGTCTGGTGCAGTTGCAGGATCAGCTCACCATGGTGGATCAGGCCCTCGCGGATCATCCGCAGCTCGATCCGAAACGCATGGGCTGGTGGGGCTGGAGCTGGGGCGGAACATTCACGTTGTATGCGATGACCCATTCCGACCGTTTTGTGGCAGGCGTCTGCGTCGCGCCGGTAACGAACTGGAATCTTTATGACTCCATCTACACGGAGCGATATTTGGGCCTGCCATCGGAAAACCGACAGGTCTATCACGATAACTCTGTCGTCAATCGTGCCGCGCATCTGCATGGCAACCTGCTGATGGTTCAGGGAACTGGCGACGACAACGTCCATATGCAGAACACCATTCAGATGATTCAGGGATTTGTCACCGCTGATGTTCCATACCGCCTGCTGCTGTATCCGCGCAAGACGCACTCAATTGCCGGACAGGATGCCCGCATTCATCTGTTCAACGCGATCCTGCAGCAATTTGCAACGAATCTTAAACCAAAGTAACCGGGTGCCAGAGCCTGCCCTGAGCCTGCCAAAGGGTGCGCGAAGCTCATCTGGTTCATGTCAGCGGAAAGGAAAATATCATGCCGCATCCAGCAGAACGGCCAGATACCCACGAACTGGTGCGCCGCCGTACTACGGTCGGCGACTTCGATCTGACCATCTGTACCGACGGGACCTATTTTCTGGATGGCGGCGCGATGTTCGGCGTTGTTCCGAAACCGCTGTGGGAGAAGCGTGCTCCGGCGGACAGTCAGAACCGAATTTTGCTCGGGGCGAACACCGTGATCGTGCGAACTGGGCGGCATACAGTCGCCATCGAAACCGGCTTGGGCAACAAGCTTCCGCCGAAGCTGCGCGAAATCTACGGAGCAAGCGAAAGGCTTCTCCAGAGCCTGGAATCGGCCCAGGTCCGTCCGGAAGAGGTCGACATCGTCATCAACACCCATCTGCACTTTGACCATTGCGGATGGAACACGCGAAGAGATGAAAACGGTCAGGTCGTTCCGACATTTCCCAACGCGCGCTACTTCGCGCATCGTGGCGAGGTGGAACACGGCCATAAACAGTTGGAGCGGGATCGCATCAGTTATATCAGCGACAATTACGATCCGCTGATCGCCTCCGGCCAGATGACGCTCATCGAAGGCGCAGGCGCGGACATCGCTCCCGGCATTTCCTGCGAGGTTTTTCCCGGGCACACAGCCCAATTAATGGCCGTCCATATTGATTCCGCCGGCCAGCACGCCTGCTACATCTCCGACCTGATTCCGACCAGCGCGCATCTCGAGCCGACCTGGGTCATGGGGTACGACCTGTTTCCGCTCACCTCGATCGAGCAGCGCCACCGTTTTTACCAGCGCGCCATTCCGGAGAAATGGCTGGTCCTGTTTACGCACGACCACCATCATCCCATGGGAAGAATTGTGTTGAACGAAAAAGGGAGGCCGGAGCTGCGGCCGCTCGATCCTTCGTAACTGACGATTCTTTTCTTTACCTGCAATTCAGGCTTCAAAGCCGAGACCCGGGGCACCCGGTTCTCTTCCGACCGCAGATGCGTCAACGGCTCAGCAACAGTTCGCGCTGCGGCTTGGCATGCTCCACTCCGGCGCCAGGAAAATATGCGTTGGTCACATATTGATGCAGCATGCGATGCGTGTTGAAGAATGATCCGTTGATCGCCAGCGACATCCGCATGATCTCCGACCACTTTTCCGGATAGCGATAATAGATCGGCAGAATCTCACTTTCGAGCTTCTCGTACAGCGAGTCCGCCTCCTCCGATTCGTCGGTCGACTCTGCGATGGCCCACCCGGTCGCGCCTTCGATACAGCCTTCAATCCACCAGCCGTCAAGTGTGCTCAGACTGGGTACTCCATTCATTGCCGCCTTCATTCCACTGGTTCCCGAGGCCTCATAGGGAAGCCGGGGCGTATTCAGCCACAGGTCGGCACCCCCGGTCAGAATTGCGCCCAGATCCCACTCGTAGTTTTCGAGATACACAATACGGAGCAGGTCGGATTCAAGCCGGGCCGCCTCCTCAAATACATGGTGAATGATGGCCTTGCCAAGTTCATCGTGCGGATGCGCTTTGCCCGCATATACAATTTGCAGCCCGCCGAATTCCTCGGCAATTCGCGTCAGGCGTTTCGCATCCGTAAACAGCATGTCGGCACGCTTGTAGGCAGCGGCGCGGCGCGCGAACCCGATGGTAAAGCGGTCCTCGCGAAATTGAAATCCGGTCCGCTCAGCAACGGTAGATATAAGTTTTCTCTTTCCCTCAAGATGGCGGCTGTGAATTTCCTCGGACGTAATGCCAATCGCGAAACGTAGATATAAGTTGTCGCGCCGCCAGTCCGGGATCTTCTGATCGAGAAGCGCCTGCATGGCAGGCTGTATCCATGTGGCCGCGTGGACACCATTGGTGATCGCGTGGATCTCGTACTGCGGAAACATCTCGCGCGAGACCCGGCCGTGCTGCATCGCCACTCCGTTCACATAACGGGAAAAACGCAGCGCCACATAGGTCATGTTCAGCATATTGTCATGGCAGCAGCCAAACTTTTCGAGCGCCCGCGTTTTCTCCTCGCCCAGTATCTGCCGGGTTTGATCGAGAGAAAAGCGGTCGTGCCCGGCAGGAACCGGAGTATGCGTTGTAAACACGCACCGCTCCCGCACCGCATCGAGATCAGCCTGGCTTGCGTCGAGCAGGCTGCCTTCATTGACGCGATCTTCCAGCAGACCGATCGTCAGCAGCGCGGCATGACCTTCATTCATATGGAAGACTATCGGCTGGCAGCCGAGGGCCGCGAGAATTCGAACGCCACCCAGTCCCAGGACTGTTTCCTGGCACAGCCGGTAGAAAGTGTCGCCGCCATAAAGGTGATCGGTGAAATGGCGGTCCCATTCGTCATTCGGAGCTAAGTCTGTATCGAGAAAAATAACGGGAACAATGTGGCCATCTACGCCGACAATATCTTTCCGCCACGCGCGGACCAGCACCGGCCGGCCCTGAACCGTGATCGCGACGACCGGCTCAAGCGGCTGCAATACTTCTTCCGGTCTCCAAGGCTCATCTTCCTGCGTCTGAACCCCATCTGCGCTTAAACACTGGCGAAAATAGCCTTTGCGATGAACCAGCGTGACCGCAACCAAAGGCAGGCCGGTATCGGCTGCCGAGCGCAGCGTATCTCCCGCAAGCACGCCGAGGCCGCCACTATAAGTGGGAATATCCGGGGCGACGGCAATCTCCATCGAGAAGTAGGCGATTTGGGCACGCTTCCAATCGCCGCTGGGTTGCTGCGGTTCAACAGAATCCTGAGTATCGGCCATTGATTTGGATTTTATCAGCGGCTCTCGCCGGATGGATTCGTGTTTACCCGGATTCCATCTCCAGGCGAGTCAACATCGGCACGTTATCGCCCTCGCCGCAATCTTTAGATCCTGAGGCCACCATCATCAACCTACAACTACCTCCTCCGCGGCCGCTCGCAAACGTTCCCAGATCGGATCGAGCCACGCCAGATGTTCGGGCTTCATCAGCACAGAGCGTAAACAGGTGACGTGTGTCGGCACTTCTGGTGTCGCCGCCCACGTGCCGGGCAGAAAAAATTGAAGAGGCAGTTGGACGAGTGCGAGATGCAGATCCTTCCGCGCCGCGGCATCGAATACCGCACGAGCGCGTGACGAGCTTTCTTCGGCGGTGGCGCCGCACACCGCCCACACGACGATATCCAGTTCCGGCTCTATCGCCGCGATGAAAAACTCCGAAGCGGCAAGCCGGCGATGCAGTTCGATGGCAGCGGCGCGGCAGTTGTCCAGCATGCTGGCGAATTCTCCCTCAGGAACCAGGGGCAGCAGGCGTTGCGTCGCCCAAAGAGCCACGGCTGCTGCCCCCGCGCGGGAACACTCCAGACTGATTTCCCCAAGATGCAGTTCGTCGGAAGTGAAATATGTATACGGCGAATCGTGTTTGTAGAAATGGCCCACAGCTGGATCGCGAAACAGCACGCAGCCGCAGCCATAGGGCTGTAACCCATGTTTATGCGGATCGATCACAATCGAATCGACAGCAGAGAGTCCTTCATAGGCGGCGCGTGCTTCGGAGCCAAGATTTGATGCCAGCTTAAAATAGCCTCCGTAGGCTGCGTCGACGTGAATGCGAAAGCCATATCGCTCCCGTAACGTGAGTATCTGAGGCAGAGGATCGATTGCTCCCAACGCGGTAGTTCCCAGCGTAACAACGACTGTACCCACATCGCCCCGCTCCAGCCTGCTTTCCAGCGCATCGAGGGAAATTCTGCCTCGCGAGTCCACCGCCACGTCATCAAAGTTCAATCGCAGAACGCCGGATATACGGCGATGAGTGTAGTGCGCCTGCTCGGAAGCCACAATTTGTCTTGCCCAGCCCAAGCTGGCCCGCGATCCAGAGCGCTTCAAGGTTGGCAAAGGTACCGCTGCTGGTCAGGTGCCCGAGATAGTTCTCCCAGCCCAACATCCGGGCAAGCCCTCGTACCGCTTCAATTTCCATTTGCGAGCTGGCGCGGCCGCCGTCAAGAGCATGGTTGTTCGGATTTATCCAGGTCGCAAGCGCGTAGGCTGCCCGCGCGACGGGATGAGGCGGCTTCAGCATCTGACCGGCGTATAAGCGGATGGAAATAGGGATAGTTCTCCTGCATCCGGACCGCCGTCTCATCGAGCACGGCCAGCAAGCAGCGTGATCGAGGGGCTGCGTGGAACAGGCGGGAAGCGAGGAAAACCCGGCTGCAAGCCTGGGAAGAACTGCCTCAAGCAGGGCGAGCGATTCGGATTCCAGTGTCATTCCTGCTTAGCATAGCGCGGCAACAGGTTCCCTGGCCCGCGTCACCAGAATCGCGCCCCGGGGAGCGCGAAACTGTAAAATATACAGCTAACGTGCATTTTTTTCTTGCATTTGGCCGAATTCTGCTAAACTAGCCATGCGTTCGAATAGAACCGGGCAGTTGTAGACTTTGCCCAAAGCAAGTTTCTGCTTGTAGTCGCTCCGATTCCTTCAGCGTAATTCAATACTAGGAAATAAGATTCAAATGGAACAAGGTACAGTGAAATGGTTCAACGACGCGAAGGGCTTCGGCTTTATCTCGCGCCAAAATGGTGAGGATGTCTTCGTGCATTACTCTGCGATCAATTCAAACGGATTCAAGAGTCTGCAGGAAGGTCAGGCCGTGCAGTTCAACGTTGTGAAGGGACCGAAGGGCTGGCAAGCGGCGGATGTTCAGCCTCTGTAAGCTGTAAGGCGAGCACTAGGTTTGCGCACAAAGGGCAGAGGAGAAATCCTCTGCCCTTTGTGCCTTTTGAAGTAGGAGAAGCCGCGCGGAACAGAGAACTGGAAGCAGCCCAATGGCATGCAATCCCTTCTGATTCCCGCGAGCCCGCCCAGCACGCCGGGATTTGCCGTCGAAAGCGTCTATTTTCCCGCCAGCGAGCGGCAGGCAACGGGCACATGCAGACGTGGCAGTTATACACTCGTAACGCAACATCTCCGGAAAGGCGGTGCGAACCCATGCAGATGCAGACCGACATATCTCAGGATGAGGACGGGGTTGTGCTCGTCAAGCTCGCCGGCAGATTTACGCTGGCGGACGGTATACGCCTTGCCGAATCGCAAATCGATCAGTGGATCGAAAGTCAGGGAGCACGGAAGCTCATTTTTGACATGACCGGTGTCACGCATATGGACAGCGCTGGTCTCGCCCTGATCGTGCGCATGAACGGAAGATTACAGGGACTTGGCGGTCGGCTCCGCCTGGCCGGGCCGAATCCACGCGTGATGCAGGTGTTCCGGATGACATGCACAGACGGGTTTTTGCAGATCGATTCTGACCTGCCTTCCAGCGTAGAAAAGTTGAGGGATTGAACTGGCTTGCTCCACGACTGTGCTTCGGCATCTCCCCGCGGGTGAAAACCTCAGCAGGCGATCGCTTCGATTTCCACCAGCGCATCTTTTGGCAGCCTGGCTACTTCCACAGTGGAACGCGCGGGAGCGGGGATACCTTCCCGCTGAAAATACTCCGCGTAAATGGCGTTCATCGCGGCAAAATGGTTCATGTCCTTCAGAAACACGGTTGTCTTAACCACGCGCGAAAGATCGAGCGATGAGGCGGCAAGCACGGCCTGCAGGTTCTTCAATACACGATGCGTCTGGGCTTCAATGCCGCCGGAAACCAGCTGCCCGGTCGCAGGATCGAGCGCCACCTGACCCGATGTAAAGATAAAATCGCCAATACGAATCGCCTGCGAATAGGGACCAATAGCTGCGGGAGCTTCTGTGGACTGAATCGCTGATTTTGTCTTGTTCATAACCAGCTCAAATTGTAGCCGACCGGCGAGAGAGGTGGCCTTTGCGAATTTGTGAGATTACCGTTGATTCTGAATGCATCGTGACCCCGGGATGCGAAGTGCGTCTAATTGTTTTGAGGTGGAAGTGAAAACTCCGTTCTGGCTGAGCATCGTTATCGTCGCAATCATTACGGCGGCGGTCCCCGCCTGGCCTCAGCAATCTCGTCTGCCCTCTGAAGGGGAACTGAAGCAGCGCGTGCTCGCTAATTTGAAGAAATCACAGGCCGAGCAGGAACGATACGTTTGCCGCACGACCAATGAAAGCGACCTGACGGACCGCGATGGAAATGTGAAGAAGCGGCAGGTAAAGCAATATGACATGTTCTTCGTCAATGGCCAGGAGATTCATGAACTGACGGGCAGGAATGGGAAGCCGCTCAATGCAAACGAGCAGAAGAAAGAAGTGGACCGCGTGAAGGAGACAGATCAAGAAAGACTCAGACATGAAGTATGTTGCCCGCGAGGATGCGGAGCACGAGAAGCAGCTCGACGTGTTGCTACGCATGCTGCGTTTTACGAACGGGCACCGGATCGATCTGCATGGGCGTCCGACATTAGTCTTCGATTTGATTGGTGATCCGGCGGTTCATCCAAAAGGAGCGGAAGAGACATTCCTCCACAGCATGGTCGGTACGATCCAGGTGGATGAGGCAACCGGCGAGCTGGTCGACCTGAACGCGCGGCTCAACCATGATGTACGAATGGGTGGAGGGCTGCTGGCCAACCTCCACAAGGGCCTCTGGATTCATGTGCGGCAGAAGCGCTACCCGGACGGGGTCTGGCTCTTGGAATTGGCTGAAGGAAACGGAGACGCGCGAGCAGCCTTATTCTTCCATCCTTATTTCCGGTTTAGACAGACAATGAACGGCTGCGCGCTGACCAGCGTAACCACGAGTGAAACGACGGCCAACCCTGGATTGTAAAAACCGTCCGAACGTCTCGCATTAGCTGTCCTGCGGAATTAGCCTGCGATTTTCGCCTGAAAATTGGATCCCGGAATTTGCAGCTTCTCCAGGAACTCCTGCGGCTGCCCAGGACTGATCAGAAGCACATACCCACTCCGCACCGGAATAGCAACCATGCTGCGTCCCGGGCGGCGAAATACGAGAGCCTTGCCAACATTGGTGCGAAACCAGCCGCTTTGATAATTCGGAAGACCGATACCGTTGGTGCGCATTTGGAACTCAATTTCTTTGCCTCGACCGTCATTTACGACACTGGCGTCCGTGGCGATTAACTCACGCCTGGGAATAATTCTTCCATAGAGCATGTCGCCACGAACGACCAGATCATCCGGATTGACAATAAAGGTGAGATTCTTCGGGATATAAATTGCGCAATAACCGATGCCGATCAAGATCAGAAGTGCGGGACACACTGCAATGAGTTGAGCTGTCGTCATGCTGCCCTCTGCGCTTCGAATTCTTTTTATCCGAACTTCTACAGCTTCTGCTGGCGCTGAACTTCTCGCACGCCGGGAACCCGGCGCAAGCCGTTCATCAGGCGAATCAGGTGACCCACGTCGGAAGCGTCGACGACAAACTCCACAATCGCCTCCGCACCCGTGCCCGCCTTCGTATCCACCGCCCTGATATTCGTACCATCGTCGGAGATCACGGCTGTCATCTCCCGCAACATGCCCGCGCGATCGTCGCAGAATACGGTGAGTTTCACCGGATATGTCGCGCGTTCTGCAACGCCTTCCTCGCCCTGCATTCGCGCCCATTCCACGGCGATGCGGCGATCCGATTCATACAGCAGGTTCTGCACGTTCGGGCAACTGCGCGCATGCACCGCGACTCCCTTCCCCCGAGTGACATAGCCGATAATCTCCTCACCGCGAATCGGATTGCAACAGCGCGCGCGATAGACCAGCAAATCGTTTTGTCCTTCGACCGTAAGCGAGTCGGACCCTTTGCTGAAGTAGACCCGTTTGACCGCATCGGACATCCCCGGCGCGGTTTCCACCTCGGGCGCTTGGGTAGTTGTCGAGCCTGGCACCAGGCGATTGAGCACCTGGCGCGCGGAAAATTTGCCAAACCCGATCCCCGCCAGCAGATCGACGGCATTCGCCAATCCGTAATCGGTAGCGATCTTCCCATGGTCCGCGTCCGTCAGTTGCGCCAGCGGCACTTTATACTTGCGCGCTTCGCGGTCAAGCAGCTTGCGCCCGATTTCTATCGCCCGCTCGCGCTGGTGCTCATTCAGCCAGTGCTTAATCTTGTTTCGCGCGCGGGAACTTCGTACAAACGTTAGCCAGTCGCGGCTTGGTGTGTGCCCATTCTGCGTGAGAATCTCCACAATATCGCCATTGCGCAGCCGCGTCCTCAGCGGCACCATACGCCCGTTCACGGTTGCGCCGGTGCAGGTGTTCCCCACCTCCGTATGGATCGTGTACGCGAAATCGATCGGCGTCGATTCTTTCGGCAACACCACCACCTTGCCCTTCGGCGTGAAGGTGTAAACCTCCTCGGGATACAGATCGATCTTCAGCGTCGAAAGAAATTCATTGGGGTCCGTCATGTCGCGCTGCCACTCGACAATCTGCCGCACCCAGGCCAGCCGCTGTTCGTCCTTCGCATTGACAGGCGAGCCGCCGGACTTATATTTCCAGTGCGCGGCGATCCCCTCCTCCGCTACGCGATGCATCTCCTCCGTACGAATCTGAACTTCGAATTGATGGCCGCCCTCCGCCATCACGGTGGTATGCAGCGACTGATAAAGGTTCGGCCGCGGCATGGCGATAAAATCCTTGATGCGCCCCGGCACCGGCCGCCAGATGCTGTGAATCAGGCCGAAGACCGCATAGCAATCTTGCACAGTTTCCGTAATCACGCGCACGGCGAGCAGATCGTAGACCTGATCCACCGTGATCCGCTGGCGCTGCAATTTTTGATAAATGGAATACAGCCGCTTGATACGCCAGTCCACGCGCGCAGTGATATTGTTTTCCCGCAGCTTCTCATGTAACAGTGCATCGATGCCGCGCAGAAACCGCTCGCCTTCCTGCCGGTGTGCCTCGACGGCGCTGCTGATCTGGTCATGTCCCACCGGATCGACATAGCGGAACGAAAGATCTTCAAGCTCGCTGCGCACCTTTCCCATGCCCAGCCGATGAGCCAGCGGCGCATAGATTTCGAGCGTCTCGCGCGCAATTGCCTGCTGACGCTCCGGCGGCAGATGCTCGAGCGTCCGCATATTGTGCAGCCGATCGGCCAGCTTGATCAGCACCACGCGAACATCCGACACCATGGCCAGCAGCATCTTGCGGACGTTCTCCGCCTGACGGTCCTCGCGATTGGCAAACTGAATTTTTTCGATTTTGGTCACGCCGTCCACGATGTGCGCAACCTGCTCGCCAAAGTTTTCGGCGATCTCCCGGCTGGTCACCGGCGTATCTTCGACCGCATCGTGCAGCAGGCCCGCCGCAATCGCGGTCGCATCGAGTTTCATCTCCGCCAGTACCAATGCGACTTCCAGCGGATGAAGCGCGAAGGGATCGCCGGACGCGCGCCTTTGGCCGGCATGATGCTTCAGCGAAAAATCATAGGCCTGCTGAATGATGGCAATGTCGTCCGTCGGACGATTTCGGCGCACAGTCGCAAGCAGGACTTCGAACGTCCGAGCGAGCTGTTGGTTGTCGGCATCCGGAGACACCGCTGTAGAATGCGCCGTGACCATAATTGATTTTATGGTAAAGCCGCCTCCGGGAATACAGAACACATGCCATTAGGATAGAAAATGCGCTTTGAACCTGGGTGCCCCAGAGCCTGCCTTGTCGAAGGTCTTGATTCTGAGATCTGGGTATGGAAGTCGCAACGTTGCAGTTCGAGATCGCAGGAAATATGCCAAAGAAGAGACACTCCGCAGCAGAGCGCCCGGCGATTTCAGCGGATGATGCTGAGATCGCCGGGCCCACCGCGATCATCAGCCGACGCGCCGCCGATCGCGTCCGCGCTGGACATCCCTGGGTTTACGCCTCAGACGTCGAACAGTTGATTCCCGAAAGCGGCGCCGAAATCGCGCCCGGTGCCCTCGTCACGGTCGCCGATGCGCGAGGAATCCTGCACGGAACGGCGATCTACAGTGCCTCCTCGCTTATTGCATTGCGAATGCTCACGCCAGATGCGATCGCGAGCCGAGAAGAATTCCTGGAGCTACTGCAAGTTCGTTTGCAACGAGCGGTTCAGATGCGCCTGGACAATCTGGCCGGCGTTCAAGGGACCAACGCATGCCGCCTTGTCTTCGGCGAGGCGGATGAGCTGCCCGGTATTGTGATCGACCGCTACGGCGAGTTGGTGATCGTTCAGCTCTTGACCCAGGGCACGTATTTCGCTGACGTGCGAAATGTCGTAGTAAAGGTCATCCAGGAAATGCTCGCGCCCCAAGCGATCCCTCCACAGACAATTCTGGAGCGCCCAGATCCGCGCATTCGCGAGCTCGAACAGCTATCGGCACCTCCGATAACGCCGCTCTATGCGAAGGATGCCAATGCTCCCAAGCTGGCGACAATGTTTGAATTGAACGGACTGCGCTTCCACTTCGACGCGAACTCCGGCCAGAAGACTGGCGCCTTTCTCGACCAGCGGGAGAACTATATGGCAGCCGCGCACCACGCCCATGGACGTGCGCTCGACATCTGTACTTATCAGGGCGGATTTGCGCTGCATCTGGCGCGCAAGTGTTCGCCGGTGACCGGCGTCGATATCTCGCGCGCGGCACTCGAAGTGGCGGAGAGCAATCTGATAGAAAACCGCAATCAGTTTGCCGGCTACGGACAAGGCGTCGAATGGATCGAAGCGAACGCCTTCGACTTGCTGCGCGACTGGAGCGATTCCAGCGAAGAGTTCGACACTATCGTGCTCGATCCTCCAGCCTTCGCCAAATCGAAACGGGCGGCCGAAGGCGCGGCGCGCGGATACAAGGAAATGAACCTGCGCGCGCTGAAAATGCTGCGGCCCGGCGGTGCGCTGGTAACCTGCTCCTGCTCTCACCACGTGCCGCTGGCGGATTTTCAGGCGATCATCGCCGCTGCGGCCAGCGATGCTGGCAGACGGGTACGTCTATTAGAAATGCGCGGCGCTGCTTTTGATCATCCGGCCATCCTGACCATTCCGGAAACGCAATATCTCAAATGCTTGATCTGCCGGGTGGAGTGAAATCCATCACGGATTTTTATGGCTTCCCATTGTTGGAATCATTCTGCGCAAGCAAAGCTTCACGCATGTCTGCATCATCCAGCGAAATGCTGGGTTCCCTCTCGTACCTGGTCAATTGACGAGTAGACAGTTAACCGAGAGCAATATTCAACTTCCTATAAGCCGACTGGTCGGGACCAAGCGCGTTCTATATTGCCCTGGAACCTGCCCGCTCTCATCCTCGCCCAAGCACGATATGCATCGCGTGTTCGGTCGCCCGATTCTCTGTGACTTGGAAGCCGAGTTCCCTTAAATCCAGGCCGGCTAGCAACGCTTCACCATGTCCAAGTGCGACCGGACTCACCGCGAGATGGATCGAATCGACAAGGCCGGCTTGCACGTACTGACGTACCGTTGCCACACCGCCTCCAATCTTCACGTCCTTGGTTCCCGCGGCCTGCCTGGCCAGGCGAAGAGCCTGCTCAATGCCTCCCGTTACGAAGTGGAACGTCGTTCTTCCATGCATCACCAATGGCTCGCGTTCGTAGTGAGTCAGTACGAAAGTAGGTGCGTGATACGGGGGATTGTCTCCCCACCATCCGTTCCACGTGTCGTCAGGCCATGGTCCCCGAACTGGACCGAACATGTTCCTGCCGAGGATAAATGCACCAAAGTTCTGCATCGCTCGATGTGCGAACTGATCGTCAACATCGACCGTGCCGCCTTCTTTGCCCTGCATCGCATGGAAAGTTCGAGTCCCGAGGAACCACTGGAAGATTTCCATGCCATTCTCTCCGAGCGGGTTGTCAACGCTCTGCCGCAAGCCAGCACTGAACCCGTCGATTGACATAGCAAAACCTGCGATACGGACCTTGGACACGTTCATCTCTCCTATGAATCAGCTTAGTGGGTCAATATCGAGTTCGTCTCGGCTAAATTTCGGGGTGGTCACTTCCGACAAGCTGACTTCTGAGGACCGATCCGGGTCAACTTTCGAATAGCCTTGGAGCATCGCGCTCAGTTGAGTTCCAGGGCGAGTCCGATGAGAAGCCCTTCAGGCCCGCGGATGTAGCAGGGCCGATACGAGTCCTGATACCGGACTACGTCGCCCACGAGCTGTGCACCGCGCTTGCGAAGCCTGCCAAGCGTCTCGTCGATATCGTCCACGGCGAACATGACGCGCAGGTAGCCTAGAGCGTTCACCGGGGCGTTGCGGTGATCCGCGACGACAGGTGGCGTGAGGAAGCGGGAGAGCTCGAGGCGGCTGTGGCCGTCCGGCGTGCGCATCATCGCAATCTCGACGCGCTGATCGGCAAGTCCGGTGACACGTCCTGCCCATTCTCCTTCGATCGTGGCCCGCCCTTCGAGCTCAAGGCCGAGTCTCGAAAGAAATCAATTGTCCCTCCGAGGTCATCGACGACGATTCCTACGTTATCCATTCTTTTGAGCGCCATGCGTCGAATCTACACAATGTCGCCTAGATGCAACAACGGGCGCTTTGCAGCGCCGAAACACAAGCGGCGCGGAGTTTGCCGGCCACAGTAACGTGGAGTCGTTCTAAACTACAGCCTCGATAACTTGAAAACTGACGCATTTCTACTCACTCGTTCCACTCTCGATCATTGCCGGTGTTCCGTACTGCGCAATCGCAGAACTGCGCAAGTCTCCCTACTACGCTACCCGAGGCCGGCGCGGGATTGATGGGCTTCGATTGCGGCTCTGATATCTAGAGCCAGAGCCAGCGCGGCGCGTCCTTCGCTTGCGGTAACTTCGGGCCGGTTCGCTGCCGAACAGCTTCAACAAATGCCTCCAGTTCGAGGCGCAGTGGTTCCCCCGGAAGCACTCCTAGCTTTCGCATCGTAAGCTCCGGCGTGGGATGGCGCTGCTCGGCTGGCTGGAAATGTACCTGTTCCGCGGGAAGTGATGATGGCAGCGCGGCCACATCGACGAAGAGCACGTCCTGGCGGGCGTAGTCGATCGAAATGTACTGGTGCGGCTGGAAAAAGCGCATTTTGCGAACCCGCTCTGTGCTGACGCGGCTGGCGGTAAAGTTGGCTACGCACCCGGATTCAAACTCAATGCGAACGTTCGCAATATCAACCTTCGCGGACAAGACCGGCAGACCGACGGCGTGCAACTCCCGTATCGGCGACTTTACAAAGCTGAGGACTACGTCGAGATCGTGAATCATCAGGTCGAGCACAACATCCACATCGAGCGAACGCGGTGTGAAAACGCTCAATCGATGAACTTCAAAAAACAACGGCCGATGCACGATGGGACGGACCGCGCGAACCGCTGGATTGAAGCGTTCAAGATGGCCCACCTGCAAAATTCGACCGTGGCGTTCGGCCAGCGCAATGAGTTCGTCCGCCTCCTCGAGAGTAGCGGTCATTGGTTTTTCCAGCAGAACATCGACACCCGCGGATAGAAGCTGGGCAGCCACCTCGAAGTGCAGCGAAGTTGGGACCGCGACAGAAGCTGCATCCAGAACAGGCTTTGACTCCAGCATTTCGGCGACAGAAGCGTAGACGGGAAGATGAGTTTCCGCCGCGAGTTGCTGGGCCAATGCGGAATCCGGCTCCACGATGGCGCAAAGACAAACGGGCGCGTCGGCACGTTCGAGTTCCCGCCAGACGCGCAGGTGATTGCGGCCGAAGGCTCCGGCGCCGACGACGGCAATTCGGGTTGGAGGCGGTGCCTTCAAGGGCGACTCGGAAAGAAGATTGGGCAGGCGGACCGGATTACTTCCCTTCTACGGCTTTCAGACAACGCCCGTAGAGCTCGATCAGATGGCTCACCTGGTCCTCATTTTTCGAAGCCGTTCCGGCGACGAACCCAGCGGTGGGAGCAGCGGGACGGCCTACGCTGGCGGTGACAGCGATAAATTTCATCAGGTCGAGAGCGATATCTTCATTGCGGCGGGCGCCGAGATTTCCAAGGGAAGGCTGTTCCATACGTGTTGATTTCCTCCAACGGCGATGCTAGCAGATCAAACCGCCGTCGAGAGATGAAGAGGCGAATGGGGGAGGAATTCGCCGGTTAGAGTTCGGAAACAACATAACAAACTCGCCCGATGATGTAATCGCTGGGCTGCTCGTTTGCTGCCAGATCAATAAGCCGAACCGGAATCTGCGGATTGCGAGGTCGGAGAATCAGGGTGTTGGCGTCGAACTCCAGAAATGTCAGCCGCAGCGCTTCCGGAGTATGGATTGCGTAAATGTTCGGTGCCTGCGAGCGGTAGGGAGCCGGTGAATTGTAATGGCGGTCGATCACCGTAATCGAATCCTGGCGGAGCAATGGGTCCATGGCCGCGGCCTGCAGGCCGTCAACACGAATGGCCACAAACCGCCGCCAGAGATCCTTTCCCGGACCAGGGCGTTCCCGAGCAAAATGAAGAACGGTACTCGGGACGCTGACGATATCGAAGACTTCTGAAGGCTGGATGCGGCCGTTGGAAGCGGCAGCAGCATGGGTCACCACAGGAATGGTCTGCGCGGATGAATCAACTTTGGCAGGAATTGGCGGAGAGCGAATCGTGTCTGCAGGGAGCAAATCCAGAACAGACAGATTTTGCGCTGTGAGGACGCGGTCCAGGCCCTCCAGGCTGAGGGATCGTTTTCGATTGAGAAAGTTCGAGATGTGGGCCTGCTGAAAACCCGTGGCCCGAGCGAGGGTAGAGCCGGAAAGATCACCGCGATCGATCCGGCGCATAATTTCAGAGCGGAGGTTTTCGTGGAGGGTGTCGAATTTCATGCTCGAACAATAGCATTTAGCTATTTCTTATTTACATAAATATCTTTAAGAATAGGCATTTTATGGACGATAAGCCAGTAAATATCAGCGATTGAGAGCGGAATTATCTCTCAGCGATAATCAGGTTGACTTCTTTTCCTGATCGGCGTATCAAAAACAAACCCTCTCGTTTTAAAAAAATGAGGCTGGACGATCACCATTGCCCTTCCTTTTCCCAACTCCAGGTCATCGCGAGGAATTGTCTTTGTCCGCCGTCCGGTAACGGGCGGAGCGCAGAGGCTTTTCCATAAGCCAGTACAGTCGAAGCCGGCATCGAGACCGCGACCAGGCGATTGCCTGCGGATTCGAGACCGCCTGCCTGGGATGGGAAAACCACCCCTGAGCTCTATCAAGGGCTTCGATTGAGAACGGGTTTCGTTGAAGCTGGAGACGTGCCAGCTGGGCCGTGATTCTGGACCAAAGAGTTCAGGCGGCTAAGCAGTCTCCGCAACCGCTCTTTTGAGGGACGCGCACTAAGCGCGTTTCAACAGAAGAGAGTGATTTTTTGCCTTGGAGAAAATCAATCTCATGAACAATTCCTATCTGCACTTGAAGATCTGCGAAGGTTGCGGACGCCTCTGGGCGCGCAATCACGCAGTTACTGGCGTTTATTGCCGTCTATGCACCGTGCATTTTGCAGACTTCCCCGCACCCAGGAGCCGGCGTCCGAAGGGACGGCCGCGCAAGATAAATCACCCGACCGGCATGCAGATTCATCAAGGAGGTGTGCGATGAGCGCAGCATTCCCCCTGTTCCATTTGCATGCATCGGAAAACCCGCAGCCGAGTTCCGGAAATCTCGAATTGCGTACCTCCCCACCCGAGCAAAGGGAGCTTGAATGGGCCAACCCAGCGACGAGAACCGTCCGAGAGGAGCGGACAAAAGCGCATCCCAAGCCGGAACTGGCCTTTTACAGGAAATACACGGAGGCGATGTTACGGCGATATATGAGGCTCTCCCTGAGCGTTGGACGAATGCCTGCGTTACTGGGGCATGATGCGTTTCGGGGAAAGATGAGCACGTATCGCGTGACGAGTTTTGAAGATTCTGTAATTTTCGTTTATGACGTGGAGAAATGCTTAAAGAAGCTGGACAGTTTTTCCCAAGAACTGATCCGACGAATTTCTCTGCAGGAGTATACGCAGGGCGAAGCCGCGGGGTTATTGCGAGTGAGCCTGCGAACAATTGTACGGAGGTACGGAGATGCGATCGATATGCTGACGCAAATCTTTATGGATCATCGATTACTGGATGTCGATCCGATGGATGAGTCAAGCAGGTCCAGATGATTGGACCGATAACTAGCTGAAACCAGGGGGAGTTAGGATTGGCATTCTATTCTAGCTCCCTCTGTTACTCTTAGATCATCGATGGAGAGAGCAGATAGACATTTAGATTGGCAGAGTGGGCTATCGAGAGCCGGAAGGCCCGTTCAGCTGGCGCCGGCTAAGACGGCTTACCAAAAGCGCAAAAATTTACGCGGGGCTAGCCGTCACTTCACTCAAATCGCAATAATGGATGCCGGTACAGCCTGGCTTTTCCACTTAAAAGCCAATTTGACCCGACTGCCCGGTCTTTCACTCAGAAACCGCGATGCGAGTTCGCAGGGGCCTTCGATCTCCGCTCAGGAATGACAATTCAATTTTGTAATCTGGATTTGTCGTTATGGGGATGCAAGGCCCAGGTGAGCTTCGCGATCTGGGCGCCCGGCATTAAGAATCATTTAAATTTCGAATGACTATGGACGAGAGGCGTCCGCTGGTGCGGGCGCTTTTTACTTTGTGGGAAGAGGATGGATCGACGTGCCGAAACAGTGTTCGACGCGCAACGCTCCTGGAAAACGGAAATCCGGAAACAGAGCGGCAGGCGCAGGTAGGGGACGGGCTGAAAACGAAAACCTGTCCAGGGAAGGACATCACAAGATATGCCAGAATTACGCGGAAAATGGTTTTGGAGGCGTGGCCTGAGATCATTGACGCGCTGGTCGCAAGAGCGAGGAACGGCCGGTATCAGGAGATAAAGCTGCTGATCGAGCTGTGCGATTTAGGGAATGTGGATCCCGACCAATCGAATAACGAACGCCAGCGACACTTATGTGACGCACTGCTGGACGGACTGGGACTTACATTCGAGCCGCGGGAGAATCCGGGGGCGGAAGCGGCAAATCTGCCCCATTCAGACTAAAAAGGCTTGAATGGGCACGCGACTTTGTAAATACAGAGGTCCTTCGCTCCGCTCAGGATGACGTTTCCGATGGAGTGGGGAGAAGATCAAGTAACTCCCCACTCAAGCCAAAAGACGGCTTGAATGGGGCACCTGGCAAATGCAGAGTCCCCGTTCGACTCGCCTTCGGCTCGCTCAGGGCAGGCTTTCGCTCCGCTCAGGATGACGTTTCCGATGGAGAGAAAAAGACCCAGGTTAACTTCCCACTCAAGCAAAACGCGGCTTGAATGGCCCAGCTGCAGAGATTCGGAAGACTATGACGATGAGGAAAAGAGAGGGTCTGGTGCGAATAATGAGCCTAATTCGATTCTGGCGCGTGGCCGGGTTGGTGTTGATGCTGGCGGCGGCAACCGTCGTGTGCCGGGCTCAGGTTGGAACTACGGCCGTGCAGGACACGGTTTACCACGCAGACGGCACCGTTGCTTCGGGAACAATCCTGGTATCGTGGCCTGCATTTGTGACCGCTACGGGGAATACTGTGGCTGCCGGAAACCTGAACGCTGCCATTGGAGCGAATGGACAGGTAACGTTGAACCTTGCACCGAATATCGGAGCCACGCCTGTGGGGTCGTACTACACGGCGGTTTACCACCTGGACGATGGAACGGTCAGCAAGGAATACTGGGCCATTCCAAATGTTCCGAGCACGACGGTGGCGGCGATTCGGAGCATGGTGATGCCGGCGAGCGTAGCGGTGCAGACACTGACAGCGACGCAGGTGAATACGCTGCTGACCAGCTATCTGCCGCTGAAGGGTGGGGCGTTGACAGGTGCATTGCAACTGCCGACCGATCCGCAACAGCCGATGCAGGCAGCTACCAAGGGTTATGTAGACAACTCTGTTGCGCCGTTAGCCAGCCAGGTGGCGCAGGCGCTGACTGCCGCGCCGACGAAAAACCAGACCATCCAGCAGCCGACGGGAACCAACTTTGCCGCGAACGTGCTGGAGGGAAAATACTATGCGAGCAGCTTCCAGGCAGGCGGCCAGAATAACGGAATCTCAAATCTAGCTGGAAGCTCGAATTGCTCCAAAACCTCTCCGAATGGAAATAGCGGCTGCACCATCGATGTGGACCCGACCTATGGGAATGCGGAGAATCCGCAGGGATATGGCACCTATCTGTTCGGGAACAATACCAGTAACATGCCGTGGCCACTGGACACTCACGTTCACGACCAGCGGAATGGAGTTACAGCCGACTATTATGAGAATCCTTTTTCTAAAGTGCCGTACCAGTCGGCGGGGCAAAGCATAACATCTGCGATCAGCCTGGATTATCAGAAGTGGCCCACCTATAACGGAAATGCCGCGGGAACGGAATATCTGCAGACAACGGACTATGCCGGCGGCATCAACTTCGATAACTACTTTGGATGGGGTCAACCGCAGTATTTCTTCAAGCCGTATTATGACAATCTATCGCTGGCTACGACGAACTATACCTCCGGGCAGCAGGAAGCGATTAACAATATAGTCAACTGCCACGGAACGGGCGATTGCATCGCAATGACAACTCTGTTGACATGCGATGGCGGGATGAATGCAGGAAATGACGAGGGGTGCCATGGCGGGGACTTTAATATCTCCGAAGATCCTGTGGTTTACAAAGGCGCCGTCACCTTAGGCGGTTCGGCGGTTGGTTCTACCATTACATATACTTATGCAACTGCCGGGGGAGGCACCCAAGGCCAAGACCGCCTTTTACTCGACACGAATCCGGCGGGGATTATAACGGGCAACTCAATCACAGGATATGCGGGAGCGTTGCCCACCGGACCGAGCGGGAACAGCGCAACCAATCCAGATTCCGCGGTTGATAACAATGCCAACTATCCGGTATCGACGATGGTGCAGCTTTGTTATGCGGGAACCGACAATGGCGTGAACGGAGCGGCGGGATGCGCGGCCGGAAGCCAGCCAACGGGATTTATTCCCTCAGCGCCGAACATGATCAATCCGGCTCCCAGCATCGTGACAAATGTAGTTGCGGCTTACTCGCCGGTGAGTTCACCGCAGACGGGACTGCCGGCGGGATTCTGCACACCGAGCACACTTCAGTCGGCGACTCCGGGAGCGGCATGTTATTTGCCGGCTTCAGGAACGGCCTGCATCACGGACCAGGAAGAATATGAGACGGTGAATTACACGTATAACTCAGCCAGCCAGCAAGTGACGCTGCTGAATCTACGATTTCCGCATTTGAACGGCTTGTTTTTTGCCCATGGGGGACTGTGTGGCTACGCAGTTGAGAATCAAGCCGATGTTTTCAGCGGAGATGGAAACAACAATGGGATCAGCCAGGTATTTCCGGTTGAGGGTTCGCCGAACTCAACGAGCTTCTACTACATCAGTCAGCGACCGAACGAAGGCTATAGCTTACCGGTGCTAGGGTTGAGCAATGAGATTGGCGGGAACAGCACTCCGGGCGGGGGAGAATGCTTCACATTGAATGTGATTCTGGTACAGCTACAGTCAGACAATAAGACGGTTGTTATGGCTTCAAATGTTCCGTTTAACAGCGGGAGCGATCTGTCGCCGATCAATGGAATGAAATTGACGATTACTACACCGAATCCATCCTACAATGGAAACTATGTAGTAAGCTTCGGCTCAGTAGTAAACAATTACAATGAATTCTCATACGTATTACCTACTTCGCCGACAGGAACTGTGCCCACATCCGGAACTGCTTCTTTCTGTAATACGAATTACAAGCTATATCCGGGAGTTCGCGTTAACAGTGTACTCAATGCAAGCAACAATCATGTAGATGGCACGATGAATACGATGCCGTCGCCGGTTGCGTTCGCACAGGGAGATACGGTTATGCAGCCGCACTATCCCTGGATTTACACGGCACATGATTCCGGTAGAGGAGTGCAGCAGTTTATTCCGCGTTTCTACCAAGGCGGCGCGTTGTATGGAATGAGCTATGGATATCTATTAAGCGGACTGCCTTTTGTCGGTTTTCAGATCAATAACGCCACAGATCAAAACAAGTATCTAGGTTACGGGGGGACGCATATGCCTCCTGGCGCTGGATTTCAACTGAACGGAGAGTGGTGGGATTCATTTGAGTTTGGACAAGCACCGGACAATGCGGTCCTTCACGTACTGAACTGCAAGCCAGCACCCATCGGATGTAACAACGCTAAGAGCAACTTCAATGTGCTTTTAATGCCGAATGCGGGACAGGCTCTGAATTACGATCCTAATTCCTTAACATGGACATTCGGTAGCGCATATGCTGAAGCGAATACTCCACAATTCAATCCAGTGGGGACGGTTCAGGCCAATACTTTCCACGCGATCACGAGCGTAACCGCACCGGAAGTGGGAGTGGGGGGAGCCTATCTATTTAACCTGGGGGGCGCGGTAGGATTGTCAGCGAGCGCAACCAATCCGACGTTCAGCAACTGGCTGGCGAGCTATGCCTATGGGTTCGGAGCACAGAATACCAAAGTGATCGACGGGTATATCTACCGTGGAGCTACAGCTAACTCTGTGGATTGCGGGACGGGTACAGGAGATACGAGCTGCACCTTTACGCTGGGGACGCTGAACGCGGGGACATCGGTAACTACACCTAGCTTGACGGTAGGTGGCGGCACGGCGGTGACTCACGTTGCCTACTATACGACCGGGACGGTAACGCCGGGGGCAGTCGCAGCTTCGAGCTGTAACGACGTGGTATTGACGGTGAATGGGCTGAGCGTGGTGGATAATCTGGGATCGATTCATCCGCCGGCGGCGCTTGGCAATCTGAGCCTTAGCGGGTATGCGGGGGCGGCGAACAGCCTGACTCTGCACTTCTGCAATGTGAGCGCGGCCAGCGTGACTCCTCCGGCCGGCGCTTATACGTTTCTGGCGATGCACTGAGTTATTCCCACTCAAGCGAAAGAAGCTTGAGTGGGGCACCCATATTGTGCGAAGTGGGAGGAAAACGCAGGTTCCTCCACTTCGCTGCGCTCGGTCGAGATGCCAGGTTGTCTTGAGCTCAGGTTCGCTTCGCGAGCCTGGGCTTTTCTTTTCCCGCAGGTGAGGTGAGGCATGAAAGTGGTTACGGCTTTGAATGCGGTGAGTTCGCAGGTATGGGCGGCGGTGCTGGTGCTGCTGGGGATGGGAACGTTCGCCATGGCTTGCGGATGTCACGCGGCGGATGTGCGGGCGGCGCTGATGAGCGCGGGGACGGGAATGATCGGGGGCGGGATTGCGATGTTCCAGCACCAGCCGAAGACGGCGGCGGATGAAAATCAACGGCCAGCATGACTGGCAGAAACGGGCGTTACGATGACTTTTCTTCAACATGTGGGGAGTTTTTTCCGGACAGTGTTCACCGATGCAACGCGGGTGGCCGCGGCAGTGGAGCCGGTGGTGGATATTGCCTATCCGGGGATTGCGACGCTGTACAACGCGACTGTGCAGGCGGTGGCGACGGCGGAGACGGCGGCAGGAGCGGCGGCAGGCAGCGGAGCGAAGAAGCTGGCAGCGGTGACGGCGGCCATCGAGCCGATTGCGGTGGCATATCTGAAGGATCAGGGGATTGTTGCGAGCACGGCGCAGATCGAGGCCTGGACGAATGCGGTGGTGGCGACGCTGAATGCGCTGCCGGCTCCGGTTGCCAAGGCGGCATAGATGAATGGGCCACCGTGCCGGTTCGAGTACGCGAGAGATGGTCTGGGATGCGATGGATGATCGGGAGAGACTGGTATGGATGGGGGAGCGGCTGGATTTTCGCTCCGACTATTTGGATGGAGAGACGCTGGCGGTGGCGCTGGCGCGGGCTCTGCTGCGGGTGCGGGGGCGGGATGGCAATATTGTTCCGCTGACGGCGAACCGGGCGCAGCGCGAGTATGAACGGCGGCGCGGGCAGCGGAATATTGTGCTGAAGGCGCGGCAGATGGGCATCAGCACCTGGGTGGCGGGGCGGTTTTTTCTGAAGACGATTACGCGGCCGGGGACGCTGACGGTCGAGGTGGCGCACAACCGCCAGACGGCGGAGCAGATTTTTCGCATCATCCACCGCTTTTATGAGCAGCTGCCGGAGGGATTGCGCGAGGGCGCGCTGCGGGTGTCGCGGGCGAACACGGGGCAGATGATCTTCCCCGGGCTGGACAGCGAATACCGGGTGGAGAGCGCGGCGGATGGGAATGCCGGGCGCGGAATGACGATTCAGAACCTGCATTGCTCGGAAGTGGCGCGGTGGCAGGGGGATGGGGCGGAGGTGCTGGCGGGGCTGAAGGCGGCGCTGGCTCCGGATGGCGAGCTGGTGCTGGAATCGACGCCGAACGGCGCCTATGGATGTTTTTATGAAGAGTGGCGGCGGGCGGAAGAAACCGGCACGGTGCGGCATTTCCTTCCCTGGTGGATGGAGCCGGTCTATCACGGATTTCCCATCGCCGAGAGCCAGTGGACGGAAGAGGAGCGGGCGCTGGCGGCCGCCCATGAACTGCTGCCGGAGCAGATCGGTTTCCGGCGGGGACAGCGGGGCGGCAACGGCCGGATGGCGGCGCAGGAGTATGCCGAAGATCCCGAGGCCTGTTTTCTGGCCAGCGGCCATTGCGTGTTCGACCTGGATGCGATCGCCAAACGGGCGCGCGAGGTTTGCGAGCCGCTGGAGCAGCGGCGGAACGGACAGTTGTGGATCTGGTATCCGCCGCAGCCGGGGCACCGCTATATTGTCGGCGTCGATCCGGCGGGCGGGGGAACGGATGGCGATTATGCCGTGCTGCAGGTGATGGAGCAGGGGCTGGGATTGCAGTGCGCGGAGCTGCGCGGATATCTGAATCCGCGGGAGCTGGCGAGAGAGGCGGCGGCGCTGGCCAGAGAATATAACGGCGCGCTGCTGGTGGTGGAGCGCAACAATCATGGCTCGGGGGTGCTGGCGTGTCTGCATTCGACGGCGCCGCTATGCGGCGATTTACGAGCAGCGCGGGCTGGCGGGCTGGTTGACGACAGCGGTTTCCCGGCCGGTGATGATCGAGGTGCTGGGGGCGGCGCTCGAGTCTACGCCGGGAATTTTTTCCAGCTCCCGGCTGCTGGCCGAGTGCCGGACATTCGTGCGCCTGGGGGATGGGCGCACGGAGGCGGCGGCCGGGAGTCATGACGATTGCGTGATGGCGATGGCGATGGCTTTGGCGGTTCGGGCGGAAAGAGTTGTCTCAGCCCACTCAAGCCCCAGGACGGCTTGAATGGGGCACCGGCCTGAGGGGAGCGGAAAGAAAATGCGAGATCCTTCGCTGCGCTCAGGATGACATTCCTTTGCGCTCAGGATGACATTCCTGAGGAGTGGCGCTTCCACCCCAAAGCCCCGAGGGTGCTGCCGGTTTGCCGATCCGTTTCTGTGACCGGTTACAATCCGAGAGCGGGCGACGAGAGGAGCGGGCGGCGGGTGGCGGTTACGGCGGTGCAGCAGATCCGGCGGATGCGGGGCGGGGCGCAGAGTCATCTGATGCTGGGCTCGGATGGCCATCTTTATGTGGTGAAGTTTCAGAACAATCCGCAGCATCTTCGGGTGCTGGCCAATGAGCTGCTGGCGACGCGGCTGGCGGAAGCGGTGGGGCTTTCGGTGCCGTCGACCGAGGTGGTGGAAGTCAGCGACTGGCTGGTGGAGAATACTCCGGAGCTGACCATCGATACAGGGCGGGAGCAGGAGCGCTGCCGCGCCGGGCTGCAGTTCGGCTCGCGGTATGTGGGCGGGCTGATGCCGGGACAGGTGCTCGATTATCTGCCGGAGGAGCAGCTGGGGGCGGTGCGGAACCTGCGCGAGTTCGCCGGGATGCTGGCAGTGGATAAATGGACCGGGAACAGCAATGGACGGCAGGCGGTGTTTCATCGCAAGCCGCGGGAGCGGCGCTACGCGGCCACGTTTGTCGACCAGGGGTATTGTTTCCATGCCGGGGAGTGGACCTTTCCCGATGCTCCGCTGCGGGGCGTGTATGCGCGCAATCTTGTCTACGCGGAGGTGACCGGCTGGAAGAGCTTTGCGCCCTGGCTGGAGCGGGTGGAGAATTTTCCCGCCAAGACGCTGTGGCAGATCGCCGAGAGCGTGCCGCCGGCCTGGTATGGCGGGGATCTGCGCGAGATGGAACGGCTGGGCGTGATGCTGCTGGAACGGCGGCCGCGGGTGAGAGAGTGGGTTGTGCAGTTTCGGGAGAGTGGGCGGAGCCCGTTTCCGAAATGGAGAGACGAAGAAAAAATGGTGGAGGAAAGGTTGGGGAGAGCGGAGAAAGATAGAGAATGAGGGCTGGGTATGGGAGAGAGAAAAAATGCGGAAGGTCCTTCGCTACGCTCAGGATGACGGCATTCTTCATGCGGAGGTCCTTTCCCTTCGCAAAACTCAGGATCACGGCATTCTTCATCTGACCCGCCGTATTCTTTCACCTTCATCGCACCAGGCGCGGGGGGCTGATTCAAATTGAAGTACTTTGGCGTATTTCGCCCCCCCAATTTCCACGTCTGCCTGCCGGAGATCAATATCAAGGTGTCGGAAATAGGGCGGATAGGCAGGAGCTGGAAGCGAAAGCATGAATGAGCGCTTGCAATGCGAGTTCTTCCTGGTCCGGTATGTGGCGGACACGGTGAAGAACGAGTTCGTCAATATCGGCGTGGTGCTGCGCGAGGCGGGACGGCCGGCGACGGCGCAGGTGCGGTTCACGCGCGACTGGAGGCGGGTGCGGTGCGTCGATCCGGAGGCGGATACGGAAATGCTGGAGGCGCTGGAAGGGGAGATGGCGGCGCGGCTTGCTGAAGGAGCCGGAGAGCCTACGCAGAAAGACGCCCTGATGCGGACAATCCAGGACAGCTTTTCGAACCTGCTGCAGATGACGGAAGCCAAGGCTTGCCTGGCGGAGTCGATCCCGGCGGAGATGGAGCAGTTGAGCCGGCTCTACGTGGAGACACGCAAGCAGCGCGAGGCGCGGCGGCAGAGCGGACGAGCGGCGATTGCGGCGGCGATGCGGAAACAGTTCGAGGCGGCGGGGGTGTGGGGGCTGATGCGGAAGCGGATTGCGGCGGCCCAGTACACGCAGGCCGGCGATCCGCTGCGGGTCGATTGCGGGTACCGGCCGAACGGGGTGATCCGCATGTTCCACGCGGTGTCGCTGGAGGGAGATCTGGAGGCGGCCAAGGTGCTGGCCTTCAGCGCTCCTTCGTTGACGGAAGGCGTGATGCGGGTGGAGAAGGCGACGCTGGAGTTGACGGCCATCATCGAGCCGTTGCGCGGACTGCTGGGGAAAAAGGCCGAGGACAGCATCGCGGACGGCGCCGAGCAGGACCGCATGGATCAATACCGGTTTGGAGTGGAGACGATGGAGCGGGCCGCGGTTCGGGTGCTGACGGTGGCGGATCTGCCGCGCGTGGCGGAGCGGGCGCGGGAGGAATTGCGGGTTTGAACTTTTTCCCACCCTTCGCGGTGAGACTGCGAAGGATGGGGCACCCTGCTTCACATGGCGGCTTGCCTGGTCAAGAGAAAAATACAGAGGTCCTTCGCTTCCCACCCCAACGCGCGAAGAACGCGCGCGTCAGGGACCCCGGTCCGCTCAGGATGACGGACCTTGGTGAGTGCGGTGCTTCTGCAATGGTGAGACGGCAATAGATTACAGGAATGTATGGATATGAAGAGCGTGGCTTCGGCTGCGCTCTTTTCTTTTTGGGACGCAACGGATGAGGAAAGGCGGAGACCGTGAACTGGAAAACATTGCTCAGCCGCAAAGTGGCTGGTGAGGTGGCGATCGCGGCAGCGAATGTGGACGGAGCGCAGCGCAAGACCGTGCCGCTTCCATCGATTCTGGGGCCTGTTCGGCCGCCGCATGCTCTGCTGCCGAAGGGGTCGCCGGCGAACCTGCGGCGGTTCGCCGAAAGTCCGGTGCCGCGGCGGGCGATCAACCTGATCAAGGACCGGATCGCGTGCATGGACTGGCAGGTACAGCTGCGGCGGGGATACACGCTGGCCGAGGTCCCCGATGCGCAGACAAGAATGGACATTCTGCGGAGGACGCTGGAGGAGCCGAACGATTCGGATTCGTTTCGCTCCCTGGTGGAGCAGGCGGTAGAGGACGCGCTGGTGGGCGGCTTCGGCGCCATCGAGATGGAGAAGACGGACGATCCCGAGCGGCCGTTTGCCTTGTGGGCGGTGGATGGAGCCACCATCCAGCTGAACGCGAAGTGGAATGGAGAGGCGGATTCGCCGCGCTATGCGCAGAACACAAATCGGGTGGGACCGGGAGCGCAGATTCCTCTCTACGATGACGAGCTGATGTATCTGCGGGTGAATCCACGCTCGCACACGCCGTTTGGACTGGGACCGCTGGAGGTGGCATTTGAGACGGTGACCACCTTCCTGGCGGCGCACCGCTATGCCGGACGGCTGGCCAGCAACAGCGTGGTGCAGTACGCGCTCTGGCTGAACGAGACCACCCCGGACCAGCACAATCGACTGTTGCGCTGGTGGCAGGACGAGATCGAAGGCACGGGACGGGTGCCGCTGCTGAGCTGCGAGCAGAAGCCGGAGGTGCTGAAGTTTTCCGGCGGCACGGATGCCGATCTGCGGATGGAGTGGCAGGTGTTTCTGATCCGCATGATCGGCAACGCGTTCGGGCTGCCGGCGATGATGCTGGGGCTGGAGAACGACGTGAACCGGACGACGGCCACGGAGCTGGCGGATGAGGCCTTTCGCTCCACGATTGCGCCCATGGCGCGGATGCTGGCCGAGCATATTACGCGGGACCTGTTCGGGAAGCGGCTGGGGTGGCGCGAGTTTGAATTCGTATTCAACGAGCTGGATGCGCGGGATGAGATGCAGGAAGTGCAGATCCAGACGGCGCTGCTGGCGGCCGGGGTGCTGACCGTCGACGAGGTGCGGGCGCAGCGCGGATTGCGGCCGCTGAGGGAAACCTCCCACCCTTCGCGATGAAAACCGCGAAGGATGGGGCACCCCGCGAAGAGATGGGTACCCCAGGGGCAGGCGGCCAATCGATCGTATCTCTGGCTTGGACAAGGGGAAGATGCCGGGCTTGAGGGCCCTTTTTTTTGCGCTTTTCGTGGGACGGAACAGGCTGCGGAAAAACTCGGATTGCGGTCCGCGCGGAGGAGGCCCGGGGCTAAAGCCCTTTGAATTTGCTGCCTTATTTTCGCAGGGCTAAAGCCCTGCGCTTCCACCCAAAGACAAAGCAACGAGTTTTTCCGCGGCCTGTGAAGTCCCGCTTTCACCGATCACGATTGCGAGGAGATGCCATGTCGTACATCTATGACTTTTTCGACGATCACATGGAGATTTGCGCAGCGGTTGTTTTCGGCATTGTTGCTGCCGGGGCTTGCGTTGCCCTGGCGGCGGCGCTGACCGGCGCGCTGTAGGAGAGGGCACCCGGCTGATGCGCCTGGGAAGCGTGGAAAGCAGGTCCCTCGACTGCGTTCCCGCTGCACGGGAACTTCGCTCGGGATGACAGACTTGGCGGACGAGGCTGGAAGAACGATTCGGCGGCCAATGAATTTCAGAACTTGCGGCTTGCAAACCTGCGCCGCCTGACAACAAAGGGAACACAACAGGAATGACGGGAGAGCACATGAAACTGGACGCAATGGCGGTCGAGTTCCCGGCAGTTCACGGGCATCCGAACCGGGTGCCGTTTGAAGGCGTGCTGACGCTGGTGGACGTGGCGAGCGATCGCGCACCGAGCGGATCGCGCGGCCACCGCGTGGTGCTGAGCCGGGCGGCGGCGGAGAATGCGCTGCCTTCCCTGCTGGGGATGGCGGTGGATTTTCGTCCCGACTGGGATGGGCACGATGCGCGGAGCAAATGCGGAATTCTGACCGAGGCCGATATTGTGGGGCAGCGGTTGATGGTGGGCGGTTATCTGTTTGGCCGCGATTTCCCCGAGGTTGAAGAGAAACTGCGCAACCTGGCGGCGGGGAACATGGGGATGTCCTACGAGCTGGCCGATGCGCATGTGGAAGATATGCGGTCGTCCATCTGGAAGCTGAATCGCGTGACCTTTACCGGGGCCGCGATCCTGCTGCGGGACAAGGCGGCGTACCGGGGGACTTCTTTCCGGGTGAAGACGCCTGCGATGCGGCGGCGCGGCGGGGCCATCGCTGCGGTTTCGAGGGCGGCTCATTGCGGGGCGGCCTGAAGATCGTCCCACCCTTCGCACAAAACGCGAAGGATGGGGCACCCCGGATTCTCTTGATGGGCCACCAGGATTTCTACAGATCACAAAGGAGAACACGATGGAGCAGGGAGCAGAACGTTCGATGGAAGCGCTGGCAATGACGCTGGACCGGCTGGCCGGAGCGGCCAGCCTGCTGGAGCAGACGGTGATTCGTCTGGAAGAGCAGCACATGACGATGTCGGGGCAGGTGCAGAAGATTGTTGCCACGGTGGAGTCGCAGCCGGCTGGAAGCGAGCGGGTGGTTGAGCTGGAACGCAGGCTGCAGGATGCCATGCAGCAGATTGCCGAGCTGCAGGCGCAGAGCGCACGGGCGCAGGGTTCGGCTGCGGTGTCGAGCGGACGGAAGACGGTTACCGCGGCCACGGTTTCGCTGCTGGCCAAGCAGGGAATTTCGAATCTGGATTCGATCGAGGCCGGATCGCTCGATGCGGCGCTAACGGCGCTGAGCATTGAGCAGCGGATCGCGGTGAAGTCGCAGCTGCTGCGGGCCGGATTGCTGGGTTAGGAATTCCCACCTTCGCGAAAGACGCGAAGGACGGGCACCCGGGCGAATTCTTCTATCGAAATATTTCTATGGCCTGCGGGCCTATTGAAAGGAAAACATGAAAGCGAATTTCCATGATATTCATGCCGCCGCGGATTACATCGGGCCAGGCGCAATCGAAGTTCCGATTTACCAGACGGAGATCACGGACATTGTCCGTCGCCGCGGATTGTTCGGCCAGCGCATCAAGCAGGTGCCGGCGACCGGGCATCCTTCCCGCTTTTTTGAAGAGACGGCAATTCCGGAGGCGACCGCGGCTACCGGGTTTGTCGATCCCCGGAACATCTCCGCGCCGGTTGTCAGCCCTACCCGCGTAGAGCGCGCCGTTCCGCTGAAGGCGCTGGTGGCGCAGATCAACTACAACCTGTTCGATATCGAACTGGGGAATCAGCAGAGCCAGTTTGCATATCTGCAGGCGAAGGATCTTGCCGACACCATTGAAGGCGTGCTGCACGTGCACGACCTGGCATTGTGGAATGGAACGGACACTTCACTGAGTGCCCCAACCACTCCGCAGTACTTTGGCGCAGCGGCCCAGATTGCAGCGAGCGGCAACACGACAACGATCGCGACCACCGCGAGTATCGTGGATGGATTTAAATCGACCATTGCACAGATGGTGGCGAACAGCAATTATGCCGTTCGTCCGACAGCGATTTATGCCAACCCGGTGCTGCTGGATCTGATCGATCGCGAGATGAAGACCGAGTTCAACGTGGTGCTGGATACCAAGGAGATCAACGGCGGATTCAGGGTGAAGACGCTGGTGACCCAGGCGGGCGAGCTGCCGCTGATTCCGGACTGGACGCTGAGCTATACCGGCACTCCTGGCTCGGGCACGGCGCAGTTGCCAGCTTATATCGTGACTGAGGACCTGATCGAGTACCACTGGCTGAGCGATCCCAATCCGCGGGTATTTCAACTCGGAGTACCGGGATCCCTGGCCTCGCAGTATGTGGTGGTCAAGTTCGGCGCACCGGTGGTGAAGGCCGCATCCGCGGGCGCTCACTATCAGGTGATCGTCGACCGGTAGGAAAAAGCCCCAGGTTAGCTTCCCACCCCAACACGCGAAACCGCGAGTATCGGGGACCCGGATCGCGAACCTGGGGCACCCGTAACTCTGGGTGAACTTACGGTGCCCCAGGTCTCAAAACGCTGGGGCACCCATGTTTTCGAATCGCGAATGAAGCCATTACCGGAGGACATTTATGGGTTACCTGCTGCCGACCGAATATGCGAGTTTTGGCCTTCCGGCGGACACGACGGACGACTGGATCACGATGGCTTCGGCGCTGATCGACAGTTACTGCAAGCGGACCAGCTTAAATCCCACGCAGTATGAAGAGCGGATTCGGATCACGACGGGTTCGCAGACAGTGCGGCTCAGTTATCTGCCACTGGCGGCGGTGGCGCCGAATTCATCTCCGCTGATTTCAGTACAGGCGCGGTATGCGCGGCCGCGGCGGGGGGAGATGATGGACCCTGCGTACGAGCAGATCGCGTGGGTATTCGGGCTTGCCGGGAGCGTGGTCAACGCTGAATGTCGCCGATGTTGATTTTGTTGCGAACACCGGGGAGCTGACGTTTCCGTACAACATCCTGGGACTGCCTTACAACGAAGTGGACGTGATGTATACGGCGGGATTGGCGACGATTCCGTCTAAACGGTGCAGGTGGCGTGCGCGCAGATTGTGAAGAATGCGCAGGCGACGCCGGGGCTGAATGTGAAGTCGAACCGGATCGACACGATGCAGATGTCGTATTTCTCAAATTCTCTGGTCGATCCGCAGGTGGCCGCCATGCTGCAGCCGTATGTGGCGACGATGTTGGGGTGACGATGAGCGCCGACTTAAGCGTTAGAAATTCGACAGCCGCACAGCAGCGCGCCAGCGATGCACTGCTGCGATGCCTTGGAGGAACGACCATATTGCTGCGCCTGCCCGTCAATGTCGTGGGAGGGACGGACGCAGATCAGCTGGGGCAAGCGACTCCGGCATATGAAGATATCCCGCTGTCGCCGGCGGTGTTTCGGCGGCTTCGGCCTGAGCTTCGCGACGGTGAAGTCAAT
Organism: uncultured Acidobacteriota bacterium; assembly: GCA_963823295.1. Classification (GTDB taxonomy): domain Bacteria; phylum Acidobacteriota; class Terriglobia; order Terriglobales; family Acidobacteriaceae; genus JAKAAZ01. Next base: position 93,138 of record CAWGLF010000029.1, on the reverse strand, counting down.
CGCTATGAAGTGCTGATCTCGGCGCTCGGCTGTGGATGCGCAACTGGGCCTTTTGCAACTGTCATCGACAGACCAGCTATTTGCGATGGCCAGCGGGATCATCGTCGATGGCGAGATGATGCTGATCGAAGCCGCAGCCGAGGCTGAGGCATTTGGCCGGCCTTATCTTTACCGGCTGATTCTGCGCGGGCCGCAGAGCTTGGTGTTGTAGTCTTCCCCACTCAAGCAAACACGCTTGAGTGGGCACCCCGAATCTCTCGGCAGGCCAGGGCAGTCTCTGGGGCACCCGCTTACATGTAGGAGAAAGCGCATGCAGAATGCACAAAATACGTTTTACATCACGCTGCGCAATCGCCTGGCAGCGTTGAACCCGAACCGGACGATTTATCTGCGAGGGATAACGCGACCGGGAATTCTGGTGGAAAGCAATGAACTGGTGACGCCGCAACCTCGATCCGATGTTTTCGTGCTGCGGTGGACTGGTCTGCACAACGATCCTTATCTGCCGGAGATTCTGCTGCAGATGCAATGCGAGATCGAATACATGACCGAAGGCACGACAGGAAACCTGGGGATGGACCGGGGCACGATGCTTACGGAGATGGATGCCGAGCTGATGTCGATGCTTCGACCCGCTTGTACGCAGAAGATGAGCTACGCGCAAGCGCCTGCGACGGCGATGGAGACGCAGGTGTTCTGGACGGAAGCAACATTCCAGCCGGTGAAGGTAGAACGCGACCGGCTGACTCGCACGGCGACGGTATTCGTATTCAGCTATGAAGAGCCGGGGGAGCAATGAGCACAACTGCAATCACTGCATTACCATTAACGCCGCCTATGACGCGGCGGACGCGGGCTTATTTTGCGCCGGTCAACCGCACGGCGGGTATTCCGGTGATTTTCGATCCGGCGCAGAATGGCAGTTTCGATCTGGATGCTCCCCCGGCGCCGTGGCTGGATCTGGGTTGGCTGGGCTTATTCGAACGCAAACCAGGTACGAAAGTTGTGCCGCTTCGGAGCGGGGCGCCAGGATTTCCTTTGTCTCAAGTGAGAACGGAGATTGATTCCCTGGTGCTGATAAATTTTCTGAGCTGGGGAAAGCTGCAGATGGCAGTGACGGCCGGTTCGGAGCAGATGAATCTGCTGGCCACAACCGCGGGCGCAGCTGCAAACGGATCTGGCAGCGGCGCAGCGGTAGCGGCGGTGCCGCTGTTGAGCGGAAGTACGGCCAGCGTTCTCAACATTGCGCCGAGTCAGCTATCGAGCTTTTCGGCCGGGCAAATGGTATCGGTCGATATCGACTACACCGGCCAAACCGGGTTCGTGGGCAGCGGAGTAAGCGGCGCTTATGTTGTTTCCGCGACTGCGGTACATTCCGACGTGAACTATATCCGGCGAGTGAGCTTTAATGTCGGGCGCATTACTTCTGTTACATCCACCGGGTTGCAACTGGCACAGCCGCTGATCGCCGGCGCGCCAGCAGTGGGAATGTCTGTGCAAGCGATTCTGGGATTTGTTGACCGGGAAGGAAGCAATTTCTTCCATGAATGGTCGGGCCTGTTTGTGCTTCCGGGGGAACAAGGAGACAGAGTATTCCTACACTATCCTCGCCTGCAGATGGCATCGAGTGCGAGCGAAGCGGTGAAGCCGCTGGAATCTCCGCTGCAGAAAATCGACGCTCTGGGGAGAGTTAATCAAGTAGCCGAATTTCGGGCTTTACCAGTAACTGACGTAAACGATGGCGCCCAGGTGGTGTGCTTCCGGAGCTATATTCCGGCTGCTGCGACGAATCTCTGGTAACGGGAGAGAAACCCCAGCCACGACACCAGGCGCAACCCACCGAAGCCAGCGGATGGCTTGCATGGGCTACCCGTCGGAAACACACCAGGTTAGCTTCCCACCCGAGCGACCTACGCTCGTTGGGGACCTCGGTTTCGCGAACCCTTTGACGGGCTCAGGGCAGGTGCTGGGGCACCCGCTTCTTTCTAAATGCAATAAGGAGATGCCGTGAAGGTCACGATCGACAATCTGGACGGAAAAGGTGCGATCGATTACTCACCTGCGATTTGCGCGGACCAAGCTACTGAAAGTGCTGTTGTCATTACCCGCAGCTTAAATGAACCGACACTTGCTCGATTGCAGCTCGACTGTATAAGCCACGGGTTAGCAATTCCAGCGGTGAATGGCCTGGTTGTAATTACTGCGGATAACGGCACATATTTATTTTCTGGATATTTACCGTCGGCAGCTGAGCCTGTATTTGCCGGGTATAACTCGACAGGCGCGCAGTATCGCCATGTTGTGAATGCATTGAGCGAAGACTGGCTGCTGAATCGCGAGGCACTGCCGCAGACGGCTCCCCTGCTGGGGCAAACCGCGGGCGCGATGGTCCGCACTTTGACGAACCGGGTAAATCCTACCCTGGTACAGATGAATGGCCTGGAGGATATTGGGACGATCGGATTTTTTGCGCCGATGCCGAATCAGCCGTGGTCGGCAAACATCGCAGCTCTGGCAAATCAGGCGCGTGCTGCGTATCGCGTGTTGAACGGCCAGCTTACGCTGGCTCCCGTCGGTTCCACGGTACACAGTTTGACCGATACAGTGGGCACGCTCGATTACGCGGCGCTAAGTGCAACAGACGCGAAGCAACTTGTCAACGATGTAACGATCACGGGTCTGAGCGAGCCGGTCGAGTACGTAACCGAGTTATTCGAAGGCGACGGAGCTACGGTCTTATTCCAGCTACAACGCGAGCCATTTCGCATTGTGCGACCGAATCTATTGGATGAGGAGTTTGCTGCATCGACCTTCAATACATCTATCTGGCAAGTGAACGACGCTGGAGGATATTTGAGCGTCAGCGGCAGTGGATTGGCGCTGACCGGAGGAGCCGGAACCGACGGCACAACTACTCTTACGGCGATCGATCCTGTCGAATTAGGCGGGGAGGTCGTCATCGAGTCGGGTTTTGTGCAATTGAACAGCGGCAGCGATGGCGTGCTGTGCGGTTTGTATTCGGGATCTGTCGGCATTGCGAATTGCATTGCGGGATTCCGGGTAAGGACCAGCGGCTCGAATACAGTTGTTGTTCCCCTCGTCGAGGGGAATGAAGTAGGAACCTCATTCACGATGCAGGCTGGACACAGTTATATTCTCCGCATCCATGTCCATAGCCCGGAACTGCAACGGATGTTAAACAGCTACTTTTCCTATGGAAGCAGCGGGCCAGCTGTCTATGGCGGCGGCACGGTGCCGTCTCCGTTGCAGCTGCTGTTTGAGTTACAGGACATGGCGCTGCTGCCCTATGTGAATATCGGCTCCACGATTTTGTATGACGGCGCCGTGGCAACTTCGCCCGCTATCGCTTCCTTTGCATGTGTGAATAGCATTAATCTAACCGGCAACGTTGGATACTTTAAGATTACGCAGCCCGGTACTCTGTGGATCGTAAGCATGCCATCCAGCGGGGCCTCGTTTACGCGCAGAATTGGACTTGCAAACCAGGGGGCGGATTGCAATGTGCTCCGGAATGGATTTATTCATTTCTATAAACTGGCGATACCGCAACCGGGTGAGATACTCGCCGTGACCTATCGAGTGGCGGCACCTTCTGTAGCTCGGATGGCGAGCGCGAACTCCGGCCAGGAGGGTGGCGCCGGCGCCCCTGCGGTTTCGCAGTGGGTGGGGCATGTTCAGCATCCGCCGGCGCGCAGCTCTGTCGATTGCGAGAACGCGTGCCAGGCGCTGCTGAATGTTTCTGCGAATCCGGCGGCCGGTTGGAAAGGTGAATATAGTTATTACAATTTGCAGGACCAGGAGGATATCTGGCCTGGAGATGCGCTGGATTTCAGTTCGCCTGCAACGGGATTGAACACGAGTGTAATTGTGCGCGCGGTCAAGGTGGAGTCGACGAGCAGTTTTCCTGAAGTATTGAATTACAGAATACAGTTTGCCGACGATTGGGCGGAAACGATTTCCTTAAAGCTGACGGATGCTGTTTCCCCCGATGTTACATTTCCATTGGAGCCGGAGTTATCCCCAGGAAATTATCTGGCGAACCTGAATGCATTGCAGGTGGTTTCGATTACATCGACCGCAATTAGCGTGAATGCGAATGTAACTCCACCGGTCAATGGCGGATTTGAGGTTAGAAGCCGCGACTACACCTTTGGGGCGAATATGCGCGAGAGCTTGGTGCTGCGAAGTACGACAGCGAGCTTTACGATCACACGTTCCGCGGATGAAGAGCAGTTCTACATCCGGATGTATGACGGATCCAATCCTCCTTTGTATTCCCGGCTTTCCAGCTCAATTTTCACAAACATTCCGACTTCTTAGATTACCTCAGCCGATAAGGATGAATCCGATGGATGACTTTGAAATGACGGTGCTATCAGACTTAGGCGCGCTCAAGAGCCAAATGGCTTCACTTATTGGACTGGGCCAACCAGGAAGGCTGGCGCTGATTGAGCAGCGGATGGAGCGACATGAGATTTATCTACAAAGGATGAAAGGGCTGGCGGGAGCGTTTATTGTGTTGATGACCGCGGCCCAAATCGCGATTGATTATTTCCGGCGCTGAACGATGACGGGAGCGAGGAGGAGTTTGGGTCTTCACGGCTGTGAAAACCTGATCGCCAGAAATTCTGAGGTGCGAGGTAGTCATTTTCCGGCTGGCGCTGTTTCCGAGAGATTAACAGTTAGTTCATCGAAGACAATGGATTGATTCACTTTTTTCCTCTTATCGTCTATCAGCCACCCCCACTTGCAGAAGTATTGGACGGCGGAGCGCAAATGATAGCCGAGCAGCTTGAAATCACGGTATGATCCGCGGCCGCGGACGTGATACACGCTGACATAAGGATAGAAGACGGTATGGGAAATCTCTCCGATTCTGCGTACCAAGTCGGTATCTTCGAGATAGAGGAAGAACCGCTCATCGAAGCCCCCGACAGCCTGTAGCAGATTTGTCCTCACGAAAGCAAAACATCCGGAGAGATTTGGGACTGAGCGCGGTTTCGACAGATCGACGTCTTCGCACCTGAACCGTCTTTGATTTTTTTGGAGGAAACTGGCGGCTCGTATCGCGAGGAATCGCCTGCTAAGCAAATTCCACGGCGTGGGGAGCCGCTTACACAGGTCCTGTTGCGAACCATCCGGATAGAGAATCCTGGGCATCAGCCATCCAATCCCGGGGTTCAGGTCCATAAATTCATAGATCTCATGCAATACGGACGGGCCAAACGAAACATCGGGGTTCAATATCAGATGGTATTTTGAACTGGAGCCGACAGCCTTTAACGCCAGATTGTGGCCCCGGCCAAACCCTAGATTTCGCCCGGGGTGGAAGTATATCGCCCCATAATTTTCAGCGATGTCCTTCAAATTATGGGATGAGGAATTGTCGACGATATATACCCGTTTGGATATGGCGCTGCCGGCGATCGAGCTGAGGACGGTCTCGAGAAGAGCAGGTGCAGTTTCGTATGTGACGATGGAGATTGAAAGCGGGATTTTGTCAGACTGCATGAAAAATTTGCCTGCACTATTAGAGCAGTTCCACGGTTACTATCTCCCGGCCCAGAACTGCAGAGGTGCAGCTTTTCTTAACGGAAAAGCTGCGCGAAAATTCCATCCCGCTAAGTACACCTACCGTGGAACTGCTCTAAGGCGCGAGTACGAGAATCCAGACCCTTACCAAGGAGCGATCGGACTTTGAGAGATTTCTGGTTCGTTCGGGTAACCCACATGAGAGAACCGGTTCTCACCGTCCAGATATTTGCCGATGCTTAAGACAGTTGCCAACAAAACTCTAATATCGCTGCCAAGGGACGCTCTGCTCATATATTCGGCATCCAGTTGAATTTTCCGCGGGATTACGTGCTCCTGGTAGAAGGCCTCCAATCTCTCGGCTGGGACCGCGCACAGAATGTGCTGCTCGTCACGAAAAGCGAGAGTGGCAGCTCCTGTGACGCCCGGGCGGCAGACCATAAAAGTGTGGTCGTGGTGAGGCAATTTCGGACGTGGGCCAACCAGGCTCATATCTCCGCGGAAAACGTTGTAGAGCTGCGGAAGTTCGTCCAGCTTGAATCTACGTAGGAGATTTCCGACGGGAGTGATTCGCGGATCACCTATGGCGGTATGCCCAGGACCAATTGCTTCGGAATTTTCGACCATGGTACGAAACTTATAAATGGTAAAAAGCTTGCGGTGCTGCCCCGCCCGCTGCTGGCGAAAAATCACCGGTCCCGGAGAAGTCATTCGGACTGCGATCGCTACGATCGCCAGGAACGGCGAAATTAGAATCAATGCGGGGATTACGCAAACGAGATCGAAAACGCGCTTCCAGTCAGACATACACCAACCGCTCAGCCGGCAAGTCAGCGCGGAATCCAGGTATTCATCCGCAAATGGGTCCGCGGGATTTAGCCATTTTGTACGCTCGATCGCCGGAAATCGATGATGCGCAATGACCGATTCCGGAGGTTGAGGAAGATAGATTTCGGTACTCACGTCTGCATTCTCCAATTGAGAAAAGCGCTGAGCGTTAAATCCACGCCGCTATTAAACTCCAAAATCGACTGCGCTTACACGGGAGAAGATGCTCAGATCAGCTATTCTATCTCTCGCCGGAAAAATCCTCTCGGTTTTCTCTCTCGCCCAATTTTCATTCAAGGCAAAACAGCAAATCGAAGGACATCACAGCCTGACCGAAAACCTGTCATGCTGAAGAATGGTTCTCTAAGTATATCGGTTTATAAAGCAAGAACTTCAGAGTTGCCAAAGAATCTCGCGACCGAACCTGGACACAAAACAGCGCAGCGCGACTTGAAATCCTGGTGAAATATTCAGCGGCGCGCAAAAGCAAGCTTCGTTTCACGGCACGATCACGGACCGATAACATTCCAATGTTCGATTCTTCACGCAAAGATGCTCTCCTGGGGCAGCAAACTGGCCACCTTCGCCAATGTTGGCACGACAACATGGTCTGCAGCAAGTCCGCAACCCGCAGCTTCCGTGCCCTCCAGCAAGACAAGTTTCCCCACACCAGCCGCCACGCCCGCCAGTATATCCGAGCATCGATCGCCGACGAGAGTCGACCGGCTTAAATCAATATGATGCTCCTGAGCAGCCTTCAACAACATACCGGGCTGCGGCTTTCGGTCTGCACAATCCCTGCGATATTTTCCAATGCCGTGCTCGGGATGATGTGGGCAAAAATAGTAACCGTCGATGTGGACTTGCGCCTTCGCAAATTGCTCTACCATCCAAATCATCAGGGCGTGAAAGTCGGCCTCGGAATAGAATTCTCGAGCAATTCCTGCCTGATTGGTGATGATGATGAGTTTGTGACCGGTTGCTTGCGCAAACCTGCATAGCTCAAAAATTCCCGGCAGGAACTGCACCTGCTCCGGCTTCGAAAGATATCCGACTTCTCGATTGACAACTCCGTCACGATCAAGAAACAACGCCGGTGCAAAATCTTTCATTGCGGATTGCTTCCTTTCCGGAGGAGTGACGTTTGTCATTACGCTTCCCACCTTGAGAACCGAGATGAGTTCAGGGCAGGCTCCGGGGAACCCGCTTCACTTTTACTACCCACCCGTTCCATTTTCCGCCGGAGAAAAATAAATCTGCTCCGTCAACAGGCAGAAGATATGTTCCACCGCGAGATGCGCCTCCTGAATCTTGGCCGTTACAGAAGAGGGCATACGCACGCATTGGTCGCACAGCTTCGCCATCTTGCCTCCCCCTTCTCCGGTCAACCCAATCGTCGCCATTCCAGTTGAGCGGGCCAACTCCAATGCACGGATGATATTCGGCGAATTGCCGGAAGTAGAGATGGCCATAAAAACATCTCCAGGCTGACCGAGGGCCTCAACCTGGCGGGAAAACACCTGCTCGTAGCCATAATCATTTCCGATACCGGTCAAGATCGACGAGTCGGTAGTCAATGCGATAGCGCGCATCGCCGGACGATCTTTCACCAGCCGGCTTACAAACTCGGCCACGATATGTTGAGCGTCGGCAGCACTTCCCCCATTTCCGGCGACAAGCAGCTTGTGTCCGGTCCGCAAAGCGTGGGCGGTTTTTTCCGCCGCTGCGATGACAAGGCTATGCAATTCAACATCTTCGGCCACCGCATTAAAAGTAGCGATTGTCTGCCTTATCTGATCTTGAACAATCGTCTGCATCCCGCCCTTTTCTAAAGATTCTTTCATTAAAGAACTCTTACTGACCGCAATTCCCAAACCTTAAAAGGCCCAGGTTAGCTTCGCGAACTTGGGTCATCCGGATCTGCGTGATGGAGTGTTGTCAACATGCGCTTCAATTTCGCTGATTTCAGCGCCAGCTGCGGGTCCCGCATCCTGTATCGATAAAAGGATTGGAGGATTACCCAAAAGCTGGCGAGAATTCCGGAGACAATGAATGCCAGCAGGACCAGCAATGTCCGCGGGGGCCAAGAGCGTCGGTCGGGTACCAATGCCGGATCGACGACCTGGATCATCTGGGCTTGCCTGGCTTCGTCCACTCTCGCCATTTCATATTGCCGAGCCATCAGCTCATAAAGCGTTTCATGATACTTCACATCCCGCATGCGACGAATGTACTCCAGGCTTGCCGCCGGTACCTCCGAAGTAGGAGTCAAGACATTTCCTGCCAGCGCAGCGGATTCCGGATGTCCCTTCTCGAAGTCCGAAAGCTGGGCGCGCAGGCCCTGGATCTGGGATTGCAGAGTGACCACCTCAGGATTCTGGTTGGTAGCCGATGTGCGAAGCGCGCCTAATTCCACCTCCCTCGCCGAAATCTGGGCCTGCAATTGCATAATGGTTGCAATCACAGCCCCCGCCTGTCCCTGTGGTTGGATGATGCCGGTCTTGCGTTCGGTGGTCTCAAGCGCCACCTCGGCATCAGACAGTTGTTTTTTCTCAAGATCTACCTGCTGTTGAAAAAACAGGCGGCGCTGGGCCGCGTCGGTGACCGCCAAGTGCGACATAAGGTCATGAAGCTGCGCGATATAGGCATTGGCCAGAGCGGCGGCACGTTTGGGATCGTGATCTTTGACGGCGACACTGATGAGGGAACTTTTCTCGGCCAGAATTTTGGTGTGAGATTTGAGGGCGTTTCGGGTGTCGCTCAAGCGCTTTGTCTTGTAGATCTGCGTCAGGTGGAAGCGGCGGACGAGTGCATCGCCGATCGTTTCACTTTGTAGAAGACCGATGTAGAGGTCGTCGGGATTTTTGAGGCCGAGCACGCTGGCAGCCCCGCCGCCCCCGCCCACCAGAGACGCCAATCCTCCCAGCTGCCCCAGCATCGCCGATGCGGAACTCTCCTTCTGGGGCGGCATCATCGTAGCGGTCGCGGTAAAGGTCGGCGGGGCCAGAAGCACGATGATGGCCGTGCCAAACGCGATGAAAAAGCTGAAAAGAAAAATAAACCACTTTCGGGCAGCCAAAATCAACGCCAGGTCAAATAAATCAATGGAATCCTGGGTACCTGAAGAGATTCCGGCAGCACTAGGATCAATGATCGGCTCTGCGAGGAAATGCCCGGTATGTGTGTCTGTCGGCATTATGGCTATGCTAAGGCATTTTCGGAAATACTGTGGCCTTCCATGTGTCGTGAGGCCGCCGCTCCCTGGGGCTCGCGGCTATCAGCAGGATGCGCTTCGGTCTACACCATTTCCGAAAATACTTTAATATTCGGAGTCGACTATTTGCTACGTTATCGAAGCTTTTACTTATTGAAACGCAATTCCCGTTCGACTCGCCTTCGACGCGCTCTGGGCAGCTTTCTCCACCCGCTGGACTTCCGGTCCGGGTGACGAATTCAAGAGAAGCGACTGCTCATCCCATTTGATTTTTTCATTTCAGCAGATTGATAGCTGCAATTCCTACGCCGAAATTCGACAATACTGCCGAGTAATCTGTCAGGTTCCGCAGCAGCGTGGTTTTGCTGACGTTATCCGGGACCACAACCGTGTCCCCGGGATACGCCAGCTTGCTGCTAAATCCGCTGCGGAACAGGGTGCCTCCCACTGTTTGCTTGCTGATCACCGAACCATCCGCGCGCACGACAAATTCATGGCGGGTGTCGGCATTTCGCGTACTGCCGCCGGCAATCCGCAGATAATTCCCAACATGCTCGCCACGCCGATAAAGAAACGAATTCTGGTCGTAAACGGCGCCCACAACATTGACCGTAGCCGGCACTACGGGAACGACAAAGCGATCCCCATCCTGCAGCGTCAAATTGGGCAAGGCGTCGATCCCCTTGCTGTAGGGGGTGAGGTTCAACACGATCCGTCCGCGTGGCGCGCATCCGGCGCAAGGTCGCGATCAGGTCATGCTGGCTTTGCAGGCTGGTTCCCAAAGCCGCCGCTCCGATCGGATTGACGAGTGAGCCAGCCGCATTTGCCGAGGAAAGTTGAATGTCCTTCTCCAGCGTATCCACATACAGGTCCAATCTTGCCTGCTGGATACGCTGCGTGGATTCCCGCAAGAATTCAGATCCGTAGAGATAGGCGTGAGGGGTGAGTCCGCCAGCACGGCGGACCACATCCCGCAGTGTTTCATGGGGCCCGACGCTATAGATTCCGGCGTGTACGACTTCGCCTTCAAGCCGGACATATTTTATCTGCTGGGCCTGCGGCACATGAATGTCGGCGGTGGAAAATACGGTGACTACATCGCCGGGTTCGAGCTCCAGATTCTGCGACGGGGTATGATCGAGAACCGCCTTGCCAAGGCTGAACGGAAGGAGCGAAGTTGCCAGCGTATGCGGATTTGTCCGTTCGATGACGGCGTAGCTCCAGTCAATGCTGGGCGCGGTCCGTAGAATCTCATTGCGGATTGGAAACTGGCCCTCGGAGAATCGCTCTCCCGCCGGATAGTACCGCAACTGAGGCCCGGAGGCGTTCTCCGCAACGCGAGAGGTCTGATCGCTGGGGGTGAGAGGCGAGGCGGCGGGTGCAGCCGCGCCCTGGGCGGATGACGGCTGGGCGGTGGAACCCGGTTGCGCAGTAGAGCCGGATTGCTGCGCCGGCAATTGAGATTCCGTATCCGCCAGTGACGTACCCGTGGCATAGTTCTTGGTCGGCGTGGAATTTGCCTGGGATGTCTGCTCCGCTGGGTTTGGAAGATTGGCGTGATACGCGGAGAATAGCGGGGTGTACTCCAGCGCGGGCAGTCCCAAGGCAATTCTTCGCTGCCAGTATCCACGGGTTTCAAGCGCCGCCTGATCTGGAATCAAATCCAGAATCCGCATTCCCGGCGACCAGCGGTATCGGCCCGGATTGGCGACATTGCCACGCAATGTGACGGTATTTTCAAAGCGCTGGACCATGGAAGGCACACGGAGGATATCGCCGTCGCGCATCGGCGTGTCCAATCCTGCTGCGTCCAGAACCAGCTGGACGGTGTGCCGGGCGCCCTGGAGGTTGGTGCGATCCAGCTGCGCATCCTGCTTCGATGCCATGGTCGCGAGACCGCCAGCCATCGCGATCACCTGGCCTGCGGTTTCTGGTCCTTTCAGTTCGTAAATTGCGGGCGTGTGGACGCTTCCGGCGACGGCAACCTGGGGTCCTACCGGCGGAATATAAATGACATCGCCGGGCAGCAGCGGGGCGTCGTGGGACTTGTCGCCTTTGATCAAGAGATCGTATAGATCGAGGGTAGTCACGATATTTCCGCCGCGTTTCAACTGAATCCGGCGCATAGATCCCTGCTCCGAGGGGCCGCCGGAAGAAAACAGCGCGTTCACAAGCGTACTGAGCGAGCTGAGCGTGTAGCTGCCAGGACGCCGCGCATTTCCGACAACATAAATCTGAATGGAACGCAGCTGACCCATGTTGACGCTGAGATCGAAATTGCGGAAAACGCGGCCAAGCTGATTCTTTAAATAGCCGTCCAGCTGCTCGAAATGCAATCCGGCGACCGGGATATTGCCGGCCTGGGGAATATAAATGTCTCCGGCGCGATCGACAGTCACGTGCGCGTTCAGGTTCACCTGTCCCCATATGCGCACCAGCAGTTGATCTCCCGGACCCACAATATAGTCGGGAGTCACAGGGGTGCGATCAATCGGTGCGAAGGATGCCGATTGATCGAAGAAGAGATCGGCGCCAAATATAGGAAGCATCGCTCCTGTGGCACCTGCCACGATTCTCTGGAACTCGGTTGGAGGTGGTGTCGCTGGCGCGTTCGTGTTTGCATTCGGATTCGAGGGGTTGCGTTGCGCCCCATTCATCCCGCTGCCATATTGAAGCTGATCCTCATAGTTCGGCACTCTGCTATTGATGCCGCCGCTCACCGGTGGATTGGCCCCGGTTCCCTGAGTTTGCCCATAACCCCCGACGCCATTGTTCCCCGCCCCGTATGCCCCCTGTCCGTACCCGCTTTGTCCGTATCCGTTTTGTCCAGAAATAGTGCCGGGCTGCTGCGTGCCCAGGGATGGATTTGTCGTCGCGCCCGAGCATGCAGGCGAGAGAGCGCTGAGTGGGTTGCTGCAGTCAATGCCCTGAAACGACGTGCCGCCACCCGAGAACTGGGCATTCGCCGTCAGCGCCCCCGCGCACAGCATCGCGACAATAACCGAAAGAAATCTACGCAGCATCAAAGGTAACTCTAGTGTAAACGTTGGCTTCCAATCTGTGTTGTGGGATTACCCCTCCGGGGATTATCGCCGGGGTTCGACAATTCAGGTTTGACCTGGACCCTGCTGGACTTACTGGACTTGGAGTGTCAAGCTGACGCTCTTTTCGAGGCCTCCGGCGGCAGCTGTTACCGTCACTGTATAGGTGCCGGAAGGCGTCAGCGGTGTTGTCGGCAAGGGATCATTGGCATTGAGCGGCCCTATGCCTTTCCCGCACGCAGTTATATTCGCCACGATTGCGATTACAACCAGCAACATCAGCAGGCGGTTCAACCTATCTCGCAGGATTTTCGAGCGGCAGCGCACTATCCCCAGCGGCACAAGCATCAGCAGCAATCCGAAGGGCCAGGGAAGCGGGCCCGACAGATCCGCGCGGCGCACCCGGACGGAGCTTCCAGCGACCCCGGTGGCAATCGCGACCTGGATATTCGATGGAGCCGACAAGGTTGCCACGGCCGGATTCAGCGAACAGGTGGAATCGGGCGGAAGATTGCTGCAGCTCAACATGGCAGACCCTGCGGAACCGCTGACGGGCACCAGCTGGAGAGAATAGCTGGCCGTATGCCCGCTGGTTACGGATACGCTTGTGGAACTGACGGGCACCAGGTCATACGCGATGCCGACGCCGGTCATCTGCACAGTAAACGCGCCGACGTTTGCGCTGCTTACCGTCAGAACTCCGTTCTGGGTTCCGGTGACATTCGGCGAGAACACCAGCGAGAGCGAGCAGCTTCGTCCGGCCGGCAGGCTGGTTCCGCAATTACCGGTCTCCGCAAACGGGCCGGTGCTGCTGACGGAGATGCCGCTCATTGTGCCGCTGCTCCCGTTCTTGAGAATCAATGTTTGCGGGGATGAGGAAATCTGCACGCCGACATCGCCAAAATTCAAGCTCGCGGGCGTTAAGGTTATATTGGCCAGCGTTCCCGTCCCACTTAACTGAACCTGCTGCGTTCGATTCGCGTCTGCCACCGTCAATGTTCCGTTATCGGCGCCGGTAGTGTGAGGCGCAAACCTGACCTGAACGGTGCAGGAGTTTCCGACCGGCAGGGATGTTCCGCAAGTGGTCGTCCATAGAAAATCAGGATTGCTGGATTGCAGGCGAATGCCGGTTAACGTCGCCTGTCCGTTGTTGCTGAGGGTTACGATTTGCGGCGCGCTGACGGTACCTTCAATCTGCGTGACAAAGCTCAGGGAGAATGGGGAAAGATTGTCCTGCGCGGGTGCCTGTCCCGAACCGCTCAGCGGCACAGATTGTGTCCGGATCGCATCGGCGACTTCGAGCTGGCCAGTCGCGCTTCCCGCTGTCGGATGCGTGGAAATCTACCGTGATGACACAACTGGATTGCGCGGCCAGTTTGGTGCCGCAGTTGTTGCTTTCGGTGAAGGACGCGCCCACTGTGGCAATATTCAATCCGGTCAGAGCTGAACTGCCGGAGTTCGTCAGGGTCACGGTCTGTGGCGGCGCACTTCGGCCTATCAGCGTGACCGGAAAAATCAGCGATGTTGGCGAGAGGGTATCGGTCGGCGGCGCGATTCCCGTTCCGGTGAGTGCGATCGTCTGGCTGCGCAAAGTATCGGTGACGGTGATGCTGCCCGTCTCCGCTCCCGCGGCATGAGGCGTGTACTGAACGGTTATGGCGCAGGAGGACTGCGCATTCAGCGAATAACCGCAGCCATTCACCACAGCGAAATCTCCGGTGGACTGCACCTGAATTCCGGTCAAAGCAATCCCGCCGCTATTGGTCAGTGTGACCGCCTGGGGCGCGCTTGCCGAATTTTCCGCAGTTGCGGGAAAGTGAAGGGATAGCGGCGCGACCGTGTCGGTCGCCTGGCTCTCTCCGCTTCCGTTCAGCCCGATGCTTTGCGTTCCCTGCCCGCTGACGACCGTCAGCACGCCGGTCGCCGCTCCGGCCTGCGTCGGTTGGAACACGATCGCCAGAGTGCATCCGGTTTTGGCCGGCAGGGTGGCGGAGCAGGTGTTTGTCTGGATTGCGAACGGACCGGTAACGCTTTCCGAAGTGAGAGGTACGGTTCCAGTTCCGCTGTTTGAGATCGTCACCTGCTGCGCGGCAGAGGTGGTGTTGATCTGCTGATTTCCGAAGCTCACGCCATTCGGCAGCAAAACAATCGCGGACTGAGTTGTGCCGGTCCCTGTGAGTGATACGCTCTTCTGGCCGCCCACAATGTTGGCGGGAATTGTCAGCGTTCCCGTCCGCGTGCCGCTGGCCGCGGGTGAAAACCTCACCTGAATCTGGCACGCGCCGCCAGGTGCGATGGAATGCCCGCTGCAGTTATCAGTCTCGATAAAATCCCCTGTAATCACCAGGCCACTCAAGGACAGATTGTTGCTCCCCGTATTTGTAACAGTAACTGTTTGCGCGCTGCTCAGTGTCTGAACAGGCTGTCCGCTGTAGGTCAGACTACCCGGAACCACTGTCATCGTTGTCTGCGGGAACCCCGCTCAACAACGGAATCTGCCATATCCCGCGCCCGTAGGTGCCCACGCGCAAATAGCCGCCGTCCGCCGAAGTTGCCGAGAGCTTTACCGCCGGGGCCAGGGGAAGACCCGTGCCGAAGATATTCCAGCACTGCCCGCCGCTCCCCATGCAGTTTGAAACATTATTTGTTACAAATACGCCACCGTCGGAGGCGGCGTACACGACCCCGGGATCGTTTGGATCGACGAGAACATCGTTCAGCGGAAGATCGGGCAAATTTTTGCTGATGTTTGTCCAGCTCGCGCCGCCATCTGTCGATAGATACAAATGTGGAACGCCAAAGCCCTGGATGGCCGCATAAACAGTTTTGCCGGTCGGGTCGTGTGGATCGACATAGACCGAGGAAACGTCAAACCGGTATGGGTTGAAAACTCCGTTGTAGCTCTGCTCGTTGGAAACCGGCGACAGCGCCAGGTCCGTCCACTTGGTGGTTCCGTCGGCGAGATTGGCAGATTGCGTGGAGAAAACATGGCCTCCGACATTCGCTCCTCCACCGTCGAGCAGTCCCGCCATACCGGCATAGATGACCTGAGCGCCGCTGTTTTGCGGACCGGTTGCGGACTGCACATTAGCGCCACCCGCAGCCAGCGAGCGGATCAATGCGTTCCCATTGCAGCTCGGTCTCGGGTCGCCGTCGAGCATGGGGCTGATGGCGTTGGCGATGCTCCATATACTGCCGCCGCTCGCCGGTCCGCGCCAAACACGGCATGTGCCCACGATCATGTTTGCGCTGTCCTGGGGATCGAGAGCATAGGGCGCGATCAGCAGCGATTGATCGCCGTCCGTTTGCGTGGCTCCAATTGCGGGTTGGCTGCCGAAGTCCGCCGTGGTGCAGTTCGATCCCTGGGTACATCGCGCAATTGCCACACCCGGACCAAGGGTGGCGTAGGCGTTTGGATTCACCGGATCGATGGCGGTGAGTCCACCTTCGGCGCTTAGAAGCTGCGGCCACGCGCTGAGGCTGATATCAGCGGTTGCAGCGCTGCCATTCGTGCCGAAGCCTGCGAGCAGCACATTGGCGTCTGTTGCGCTGTTCGCAAGCCCGGCCACTTCCGCCAGCGATCCCAAGCCGCTATTCAGATTTTGATAATGCGACGCATCGCTCGATGCACAGACGCGCTCCAGTCTGATCGACTCCATCGCTCGAGCGCCATAGACCACCGTCATTTCCGAAGTAAAGCAGCGGCTCTGGCTGACCTGCGGGGGACGGCAGGAAAGCAGTCGCGTGTTGCGCCGGCGCGACTCGCGCAGACACGCAGTCGGCGGTGTTGGTCGTGTTGCGCCAGGCACAGCCCGCAGCAAGACTGCAGCGGAAGATATCCGCGGTTCCGGCAAACAGAAGCGTATCGGTACCGTTGGGCACGGCGGCGAGCGTTAGATTATATGTACCCTGCGGAATTATTCCCGGGCTGGGTCCATCATCGAGTGCCGCGTCCGGTATTTGAGTACCGAACTGAACCGGATTCGCGCAGCCGCTCGCACCCTGGTTGCAGACATCCTGCCACAAACCCTGATCCACATTGTTCGAATCCACGGTGAGCGCGAACATATCTCCGGTGACCGGCTGCACTGCCAGGACGCCGCGAAAAATCGTGCAGGAATTGCTTCCGGGCGTATTGAAATTCGAGGGACAATTTCCCTTCGTTAATGCGGTGCCGGGCTGGTTCGCCATTCGCGTCCAGGTGATGCCATCCGGCGATTGATAGTAGCCGTGAAACTGTATCGCGGCATAAAACATCTTGCGCACGGGATTCCAAACCACGGAGCTGACGGGCACGCCCGGGAATACGCTGGGAACTGTGATCTGTGAGGACTGGATCGGCTGGTTCGGCCCGTCTTCAATTGTCGAAAGAAACCAGGTCTGTCCGGCATCGGTGGAGTAATAAAGGCCGGCCTCCGCGACATTGTCCGTACCGTTATTGTTAATGTTGTTGATGAAGCCGTCGAACGAATTCGTCACTGCCGCAACCACCAGATTTGTATTCGTCGTGCTCCACGCAAATCCCGAAAAGGCATCGCCGACGAAACTGTAATTCGTAATTCCGCCGGAAAAGCCGTCGCTGCTTTGTGTGATCAGCTTCCATGTTGTGCCACCATCGGCGGAACGCAAAATTCCTGCACCGTAATAGGAATCGAGGACATCATTCGGATCGCCGGTTCCCGCCAGCACAATGCCGGCGGTGGTTGCTGATCCTGGCTGCAGGCTGACAGCTCCAATGCTGAGCGAAGTGATATTCACCCCAGAATAGGCCGCGAGATTGTCGGTCAAGGGCTGCCAAGTAACAGCGCTGGGGTTGTTTGCCGCCGCGTTGGTCGATCGCCAGACTCCGCCGCCGGTTGCGCCAAGATAGACGGTGTTCCCGGATGTATCCCATGGCGCAATTGCAATCGAGGTGACCCGGCCGGTAACATTGCCGAATTGTGGAGTGACGATCTGCTTCGGTCCCACTGCCTGCCAAGCTCGGTTACCGGAGAGTAGAAACGGGATCGCGGTGCGTTGCCGCATGCCGCGTAACCGCAGCACCGCGGAGGGCTGATTTGTTGCTGGCCCGCGGCCAGCCATGCGACGCAGCAGAAAGGATTCTGCGTGCTGGCGTATCAAACTGCTATCGAATGCTGCCGGTTGCACTGTAGAGCGGACCCGATCCGTCGGCGCGGCATAGATTTGGGAATAATCCTGCCGGGCCAGCGATGAGCTCGCTTGCGCATGAAGAACGGTCGGCAGAAAAAACGCAAGGCTGCTGCATGCCAGGCGCCAGCGGAGTCCGGACATTCGACATCCAGGGAAGATGGCGAGCTATTTGCTCAATCATGCGAGTGTTTTGGGCGCGAGTCAACACTTAGATATGCGCTCTAAACTAAAATGAACTCTTCGTCTTAACAGTGGAGAGGCGGCGCGAGGGCGTGCGCCGTCAAACTGTCCATTTTTTTGCGAATAGCGAAAGGAAACACACGATGACAATATCCAGGCGTAGGGTTTTGCGATGGGCGCTTGCAGCAGCCGCCGGAACTCGGATTCAATCAAGTACATTGGCCGCAGCACGAGCAATCAGCGAACGTTCACGCACTTCTCTAGACGGGCAACGGATTAAGGATTCAACGCTCGCGTTCATTGAAAAATGCGCCCGCGGAGACGGAGGTTATTCCCCCTCACCGGATCCAGGCTACA
Organism: uncultured Acidobacteriota bacterium; assembly: GCA_963823295.1. GTDB lineage: Bacteria > Acidobacteriota > Terriglobia > Terriglobales > Acidobacteriaceae > JAKAAZ01. Next base: position 74,814 of record CAWGLF010000029.1, on the reverse strand, counting down.
AAGGGGATTCTGATACTGCTGAAAGCGATCTGGCCGCTGTCACCTACGCTGCAACTTTAGCGAAGCCTGAAGCATGGTCGCTTCCGCACAAGAAAAAATCGGCGGAGTTCATCCAGCGTCGCCAACAACCGGATGGCGTCTTCGTAAACTTGGCCGGCAACATGGATCCAAAATCCGATCTTGCCATCCTCTACAATACCGTCCAGGGAGTGGTGGGGTTGAGAGCTTTGGGAGAGAAACCCCGCATTAATCCCGTCCCGGTGATGGATCGCTTCTTTCAGAATCAGGCTTTCGCGAAGCTGCCCTGGTACACTTCGAGCTTTTTTCCCTTATTCTATGCGGCGCTCGGAACGGAATTTCCCCGCGAATACCGGCTGGCGATCCAACGTCGGTTGGTCGAAAATCAGGCTGCGGATGGATACCTCGGAGACCACGTGGCTTCCACCTTTCACCTGGTACATTTTTTTCGGCTCATTGGAGAGCCGACGCCGAAAGCAGCTCGAATTGTGAATCGGGTGTTGCGGGATCAACGGCCCGACGGCGGATGGCAACTGAAAAATGCGGCATGGGACGTACACGCCTGCTTTGATGCGACGTTTATTCTGCGGCAGCTCGGGGGGAATTCCGAGAATGCCGGTCAGCAATTTCCAAAGCGGCCGATTGGGCGCTGAGCTGCCGAAATGCAGACGGAGGATTTGGTCATTATCCCGGAACACACTCCGATATGGATGCCGTGTACTTTCAATTCGGCACGCTAATCCAAGACGGACGCATTCCAGGGACGAACTTCAATCTTCCCGATGCAGAGACTCTCAGCTGGGGACATGTAATGAAACCTGGGAAGATTTATCGTTAGTCGATGCGCTGCATGCCTTTCGCCGATTTTGTCCCCCACTCCCCACGCCATACAATGCTTACAAGATCGCTACACTCACGCGGGAGTCCGTTGTAAGTCATTGAAGGGCCTGTAGCTCAACGGTTAGAGCAGAGGACTCATAATCCTTTGGTTGGGGGTTCAAATCCCTCCGGGCCCACCATCCTTTATGGAATCTCCAGACATATTGAGCTCGCAAGCTGCACGGCTGCCCTCCTGCGCGCCTTCAATCCGCATCGGCACGGCCGGCTGGTCCATTCCCCGGCAGCACGTTGCTCTCTTCCCAGTCGAAGGCTCCCACATTGAACGCTATTCGAAAGTGCTCGCGTGCACGGAGATTAATTCGTCCTTTTATCGTCCCCATCGGCCATCCACATATGTTCGCTGGGCAGCCATGACTCCCGAGAATTTCCAATTTTCTGTCAAAGCGCCAAAGGCGATCACGCATGAGTGCGATCTCTCTCCCACTCGCACGCAGCTTCAGGATTTTCTGAATGAAGCGCGCTGCCTTGGCGGCAAGCTCGGTCCCATCCTCTTCCAGCTTCCGCCTCGGCAAGATTTCGACAAAGACCGCGCCCGCGATTTTCTAGCTTTATTTCGCGATCTTTGCCACGAAGGTGAGGCGGTCCTGGAACCTCGCCACCCCGCCTGGTTTTCCTCGGAAGCAGATGAAATTCTGCGTGAATTTCGAATTGCGCGAGTCATTGCCGACCCGCCGCCCACGGCCGAGGCCACACAGGCAGGCGGTCACGAGGCCTCAGATATTACCGGCTGCACGGCTCGCCTCGCGTCTACTACTCCAGTTACTCTGCCGCGTATATCGAGAAGCTTGCTGCCAGTCTTTCCACCGCTTCACACGCTGATCGAGTGTGGTGTATCTTCGACAACACTGCTTCGGGTGCAGCGATCGAGAACGCATTGAGCCTTGCACGCATTTTTAACGCGCCCGCCTTATAGAACAACCGCAAAATGGCCGCGATAAGATAAGCCCGTGCAGCCTCTCCTGCGAGTCGATCGTCTCTCGATCACGTTTTCTTCCGATGCCGGGCAGCATCGTGCAGTCGATGACATCAGTTTTTCGATTGCGCCCGGCGAGTCATTCGCTCTGGTCGGGGAATCGGGCTCGGGCAAGTCCGTCACGTCAATGGCAATTCTGCGGCTGCTGGACGTGCGGGCGCAGGTAGCGGGCAGCGTCTGGTTTCGAGGTGAAGATTGGCTGCAGTTGCCGGAGCGGGCGATGATCGCGCGACGCGGCCGCGATGCCGCGATGATTTTTCAGGAACCGATGACGGCGCTCAATCCCGTGATGTCGATCGGCAAGCAGATTGCGGAGGCGATTCGCATTCACCAGCGTGACTTGTCGAAAACAGAGGTGCGCCAGCGCGCCATCGAAGCGTTGGCATCCGTCTCGATTCCAGACCCTGTGCTGCGGTTCGATGATTATCCCCACCAATTTTCCGGCGGCCAGCGGCAGCGCATCCTGATTGCGATGGCGCTGGTGAACCGCCCCGGGCTCCTGATCGCTGATGAACCCACAACCGCGCTCGATGTAACCGTTCAGGCGCAGATTCTTGATTTGCTACGCGAGTTGAAAGAACGCTCAAATGCTGCGCTGCTCTTCATCTCGCATGATCTTTCTGTAGTGGCGCAGGTAGCCGAGCGCGTCGCTGTGATGCGTCGAGGAAAGATTGTCGAGATGGCCTCTTGCGCCCAGATTTTTGCCAATCCGCAGCATCCCTATACGCGCAGCCTACTGGCCGCCGTGCCCACGATGCGAAGCCGCCGGGATGCACCACTCGCTGCGCGGGGAATGGGCGGTACCACAGAAGATGGAGCGCTGGTGGAAGTCGCGAGCGGACATTGGACACGTATCGCGATTTAAGAATCTGGCGCGTGAGTTTCTAATGTGTGTGACTCGCAAATTTCCGTTCTCGATCAAAGGGTTCAAAGGCGTCAGAAACATCTTCTTCGTGTGTTGAATTCAACGATCCGAGAATCGCATATCTGATCGGCCGGATTTCAAACCTTGAGAAAAATTTTTTCCGGTACAGCAGAAGAACGAAGATAAAGCATACGCACACAATGCTGAGGGAATACGCCAGAGATGCAAGATGCACGTTGGGAAGTTGGGAAAAAACCGCGTCAAAGAAGTACTCGGTCACGCTGACTGATTTTCCGCGCCAGGACACATGGATGGCCGACAACGTGGCCGAGAGAAGCTCGGCAAACACATACGCTGCGATCGCGTTCATCCCAAAAACAACCCAGACGTAGGTCCAGCCCTTCTTCCAGTTTTTGACGTCAATAGCCCAGTAGCAGATGGACAGTCCCACCAACGCCCATCCCGCGGACATCAAGACATAGGAGCTGGTCCACAACTTCTTATTGATCGGGAACCAGTGTCCCCACAAAAATCCCAGCAGGAGGCCGACGATGCCGGCGATCAGCATTCCCAGCGCCTTGGACCGGCGGCTTCGCGCGGAACGTAGCCACATCCCAGTCAGCACACCCAGCAGCGTTGTCGCGACAGCCGGGATCGTGCTCAACAGCCCTTCCGGATCGCGCGTGACTTCATACAGGCGACCGGGAAAAATATGCCGGTCCAGCCACGCCGCCAGGTTGCGATTGGGGTCGAGGAAGGGGATATCCCGCGCTGGCAAACCATAGCCGGGAACGGGCACCCACCGCATTAAAATCCAGTAGCCAACCAGCGCAGCGACGATGATAACAATTTTGCTTGCCGGCCGCCGGTCCCACAGATACAGCGCGGCGGCGATGAAAAAGCATATCGCGATCCGTTGCAGCACGCCGTAGATACGCATGGTCGCCAGCGGGTAATCCGGGAAGCCATGCACCAGCAGACCCAGCGCAAACAGGATGATGGCGCGCCGGAAGGTGTGCCACAGCAGGGCGGTCCTCGAAGCCCCACGCTGCAGGCGGCCCTCAAACGAAAGGACAATCGTGATTCCGACCACAAATAGAAATGTGGGAAATACCAGGTCCGTGGGGGTCCAGCCATTCCAGGCCGAGTGTTCGAGCGGCGGATAGGCATAATTTCGAATTCCGTTATTCACCAGGATCATGAACGCGATGGTGATTCCGCGCAGCACATCCACAGAGACTAGTCTGGATGCCGCCGACACGGATATGGATCGCGGGATGGTTGCCGTTACCATATACGGACACTCCGATCTGCAACTCGGGTATTGGAGGAGTATAGGCGAAGACCGCCCAGTTTCGCTGCGTGAGTGTGCTACGCGAGATGAAGGCTTTCCTCGTTAGCCTACCGAAAGAACCATCGACTGCTCCGAAACAGATCAGCTCGCGACAGAGAATCCAGTATGCCGTCTTGTGCAGCTAATCGCCCGGTATCGAAATCGCGAGCGGCCGTTGGACGAGAGTAACGCGATAGGAATTCAGCGCCTCTATAGTTGAAGGATTGTGCGGAATAGTTGAAGGATCGTGCGGAATAGTTGAAGGATTGTGTGGAATAGTTGAAGAATTGTGCGGAATAGTTGAAGGATTGTGCAGCGCTGATTTGACGCTAAGTTGTTTAGCTGCTGTAGATGAGAACGATACTACAAGTTCCTTCGCTTTCCACCCCCGGTTTTCGCCCCTGCGATGAAGATTCGTCGCTCGGTGTGCCGGCGCTCAGGACTTGCTAAGTGCTATTTTATCAACTCCGCGGCATTCACAGCGCCGCACCATGGCGCGGCTGCAGCCTCTATATTCAAGCGCAGGAATATCGAGGCTGTCGACGATGCGGGCGCTGATTCTTTCCGACATTCATTCAAGCCATATCGTGGGTGGAGCTGCTATGGTTTGTCATGCTGTTCAGCATGTGAGATTCGAGCGATAGCGCGAGACAACCTCTCCAGGAGATCACGATGAAGAAGATGCTGCGGTGGATGGTTGTGCTCACTGCACTCTCTTCATGCAACCTTTGCGCCCAAAATATCGCTGGAACCTGGCAGGGAACGCTTAAGGTCGGCAAAGGACTTCGGAGTGTGCTGAAAATCTCGAAAGCGGATAAAGGATGGAGCGCGATATTTTACAGCGTCGATCAGGAGTCGGAAGGCGCTCCCGTTAGTTCTGTCACTCTGGAAGGTTCAACGTTCAAATTTTCGCTCGATTCAATCCACGGAAAATATGAGGGGAAGGTGAATTCGGACGGCACTTCCATCACGGGAACCTGGACTCAAGGTTCGTCGTCGTGGCCATTGAACTTGCAGCGTGCGACAAAAGAGACGGCGTGGCGGATCGATTCCTCTCCGCACACGGTTTCGTTTATCACCGTAGACAAGGGGGTTAAGCTGGAAGTGCTCGATTGGGGTGGCTCCGGACGACCTTTGGTTCTGCTGGCAGGCCTCGGATATTCTGCTCACGTTTTTGATCAATTCGCACCGAAACTTACGGCAAATTATCACGTCTACGGCATCACACGACGCGGATTCGGCGCCTCCAGTGCTCCCGCTCCTACAAACGGAAATTACTCGGCGGATCGGCTGGCTGATGACGTGCTGGCTGTGATCAATGCCCTGAAACTGAATCGACCGGTATTAGTGGGACACTCCATTGCCGGCGAAGAGTTGAGTTCTATAGGAAGCCGATATCCGGACAAAGTCGCAGGCCTAATCTACCTTGATGCAGGATATTCATATGCGTTCTACGACCGCTCGCACGGAGATATGCTGCTCGACGCGATTGATCTGAGAAAAAAACTGGACCTCTGGCTGAGCGGTCGGGTTCAAGATCCGAAGCAATTTGTGCAAGAATTGCAAGCCAGTCTGCCGCAGTTCGAAAAAGACATGGACGAGACTGAGAAGCGGTTGGCCTCCATGCCTTCCCATCCACCATCAGGTCCGCCTCCTGCTATTCCTCTGGCGATCAACGTCGGTGAGCAGAAATACACGCAGATTCACGTTCCTGTCCTCGCCATCTTTGCGGACCCTCATGATTTAGGCCCAATGTTTAAGAATGACCCTTCCGCCCGAGCCGCAGCATTGGCCGATGATCTTGCCAGCACATCCGCTCAGGCAAAGGCGTTTCAAGCTGGCATACCCTCTGCCCATGTGGTCATATTGCCGAATGCCGATCACTTCGTCTTCAGATCGAACGAAGCGGATGTGCTACGCGAGATGAAGGCTTTCCTGGCCAGCCTACCGAAAGAAGAACCATCGACTGCTCCGAAACAGATCAGTTCGCAATAGAGAATTCGATATGCCGCCTTGCGGCAGCTAATCGCCAGCGCCGAAGTTGCGCGCGGACTTTTTTGGGGCGAGGGGAGTCTCGCTTTGCGCCGCAACCGCGAGATCCTTCACTCCACTTCGTTCCGTTCAGGATGACAGTGCTTTTGCCGCATGCAGAAAACAAAAGCAGGTCCCTCCACTTCCCCTTCGCTCCACTCAGGGTCCGGTCGGGATGACAACTTCTTTGTTGAACGCAGGTCCTCCACTTCGGTCGAGATGACAACGTCTTTGGCGCGTGCAGAAAACTAACGCAGGTCCTCCCACTTCCTCCGCTGCGGCCGGGATGACAACTCGGCTGGGCACTTTTCGCTTCCCACCGTACAATGGAGGGACAACGAACGGAAATCGCTTTCGGATACGGCAGGATATTTTGACGGATTTTAAGGGATGTTTTTGCGCTGGTTTTGAGGGGGTTTCTGTGAGACTGGGAATTTTGCTTTTCGCCTGCCTGTTTTTGGTCACAGGACCGCGGGTACAGGCCCAGGAAAGCCAGCAGGTGCCGAATGCCCCTAGTTCCAACTCGTCTGGTTCCAATGTTCCCGCTGCTCCAGCTCCGCAACCACTGCCGGAGAACCCGCCGGGTTCGCTGGGACTTCCGAGCCTGCTCCACCAGGTAACGCCGGGCGAAGGTACTTCGCCGGCAAGCACCAGCAGTTCAGGCGAAGCGCCGGCTGGCCAGACTGGAAACCAGACCGGAGCACCCGGATCGACCGCAGCATCCCCCTCGGAACAAGCCGCGCCTTCGAATGTTCCGCCTCCCGTTATTCCGACCAAAGGCCAGGGACCGTCGCAGGCGAGCTACACGATTCGGAGCCGGGTGAATTTCGTGCTGGTACCGGTCACGGTAAAGGACTCGCATGGACAGCTGATTTCCGGACTCACCTGGCACGATTTTCAGATCTACGAGAATGGAGTCCAGCAGCGACTCACATTTTTCACCGAGGATCCATTCCCGCTTTCCGTAGCGTTTGTCATCGACCAGAGCCTGCCCGCCGACACCATGAGAAAAGTGAATGAAGCACTGAGCGGGCTGCAGGGCGCGTTCGCTCCCTATGATGAAGTTTCCGTTTACACCTATGCCTCGCACGTGAGCCAGGCTACAGGATTTACGGGGGCCCAGAGCGATCGGCTGACTGTGACGCTGCAACGGGTTAAGTCGCCGGGAAATTACATGGAAGTACCGAGCAATACAGGTCCCATGGCGGAAGGTCCGATCATCAACGGACAGATGGTCGATCCGAACACGACCCCGATGCATAACGGCAACTTTATCGGCATCATTCCGAAAGAGCAGCACGTGTTGAACGATGCGATTTTCCGCGCCGCAACCGATTTGTCGCAACGCAGCCGCGGCCGCCGCCGCGTGATTTACGTGATCAGCGACGGGAAAAACCAGGGGAGCCGAATATCTTACAGAGAAGTCGTGCACTATCTGCTGACCAACCAGATTGCGGTGTATGGAACTCTGGTGGGAGAATCGGCGCTGCCGGTCTATGGTTTCCTCGACCGCTTCCATATCCCATTCCAGATGAACGACAACATCCTGCCGAAATACACTCTGGCTACCGGCGGCGCGCTCGATGCCGAGCTCTCGACGAATGCCATCGAACGCAGCTTCGCAAAGATAACCGAGCAGGTTCGCGACCAATATACGCTTGGCTACAACAGTCACCTCTCGCCGCTCGACAGCCGCTACCGCCATATCGAAGTTCGCGTTCTGCGTCAGAATGTCAACGTGTTGGCAAAACAGGGATACTACCCGACAGCTACCGCAACCCAGTAGGCCAATGACTCTGGCCGCCACTACCAGCGTGCTGGGCCTGAGCGCGGCCGCAATCTGGGGCGCGTCGGACTTTTGCGGCGGCATTGCGGCGCGGCATCTGCGGGTATTCTGGCTGCTTGCCATCTCGCACGCGTTCAGTCTTCTCTGCCTGCTATCTTTGGCCGTTCTGCTGCACCAGGTGTGCGCCCGATGGGCACATTCTGGCGTTGGGATTCTATGCCGGAATCGCCGGCGGGATAGCCCTGCTGACCTTTTATCATGCGCTCTCGCTGGGCGAGATGGGAACCACGGCTGCGCTCACCGGGTTGCTGACGGCGGCATTGCCCGTCGTATTTACCATACTGACGATCGGCTCACCGAATCGGCGCCAGTTGGCTGGATTCGCGCTGGCCGCAGTGGCGATATGGCTGATCAGCAGCCAGGCCGCGGCGGAAAAAGGAGCGGCCACTATGGCCGTTCGGCAGGAGAGAAAAAGAATTGTGCTGGCGGTCATCTCCGGCCTGGGATTCGGGGCGTTCCTGATTTTTCTTCAGCAGGCGAACAGAGGCGGACTGATCTGGCCGCTGGCCGCCTCCCGCGTCGGCAGCCTGGGACTGGCGGTGGGCGGCGGGCTACTTTTCAGCCGCGATCGATTCACAGAGGCGCCAAATGATTCCGGCCGCCGCATGCAATGGAAAATTGGAATTGCACTGGCGCTTCTCGCCAGCACGTGTGACACGGTCGGAAATTTTCTGTTCATCGCCGCTACTCGGATCGGACGGCTGGATATTGCGGCTGTGCTGGCGTCGCTTTATCCCGCTTCGACTATCTTGCTGGCAATATGGCTGTTGAAGGAGCGCGCCTCGCGGCGTCAGGCAGTCGGAATGATTTCGGCGTTGGCGGCGGTGGCGCTGATTTCGTGATTTGCGTGCAGCCAGGTTCAGAACCGAGACCCTTTGACAGGCTCAGGGCAGGCTCTGGGGCATCGATGTTTTGGATTTTGGTCAGCGCCGAGCTCAGTCCAGCTTAAGTTTCTTCAGGTCGACTGTAGGTCTTGGGGTATTTCATCTTCAGGCCCTCGAGGGTCTGGACAATGATTTCTGAAATGGCAACGTTTCTGTACCACTTGTGGTCGGCCGGAACGATAAACCAGGGGGCGTGCTTGCGGCTGGTTCGGCTGAGGACATCCTCATAAGCGTTCTGATAGGCGGGCCACAGCTTGCGCTCAGCGAAGTCCGACTCGCTGATCTTCCACTGCTTGTTCCGGTCATCCAGCCGAGCGGTAAGACGCCGGGTCTGCTCCTCATAGCTGATGTGGAGGAAGAACTTCAGAATGACCATTCCATTGGCGGCAAGCATTTCTTCCCAGTTCACGATCTCGTCCATGCGGCGTCGTGCTTCCTTGCCGGAGATCTGATTGTGCACGCGAACGACGAAGACATCTTCATAATGCGAGCGGTTGAAGATGCCGATCATCCCCCTTGGGGGCACGGCGGCATGAGCGCGCCAGAGGAAATCGTGGCGCATTTCAAGGGGCGTTGGCACCTTGAAGGAAGTGACCGAACAGCCTTGCGGATTCACTCCGGAAAAGATGTGGCGGATGGTTCCGTCTTTTCCGCTGGTATCCATGCCCTGAAGCACAACGAGCACGGCGTTCTGAGCGGAAGCGTCCAGCAGATTCTGCAGGTTGTCCAGTTTCTCGCGATGCAATTCGAGATCTGCATCCGCCTCTTCCGCCGATTTGTAAGAGCCCGTATCGTCGGAAGGAAAATGAGAGAGCCGCACCTGAGTGTGCGGCTTGACGCGATAAAGGCTCTTTACTTTCGGCATGATGGCGCTATGGGCATCATTGTACGGAGATAAACTTCGCGGTTCGCCCAATACTCGCGATCATGGGAACGCCAAAGCTATTTGACTTCGGTAGTCGTCGTCTTCGTCGTGGTGGTATCCGTCTTCTCGGGTTCATCGGAACCGCCGCCGAGCCCCTTGATACCTTCCTTGAAGCCTTTGATACCCTCGCCGAGGCCCTTGCCGAGACCGGGCAGCTTGCTGGGCCCGAAGATAAGAAGAGCTACGACCAGAATCACTACCAGATGCCAGGGTTGTAGTAGATCACCCATACTGTTCTCCCGCAGGTTTAGCTTCAGGCCTGCCTAATGCTGTTCAAATCTAATTGTCGCACACTCGTATAGTGCTTGCAGATAGAAGCGCAAGCTCGCTTGAGAGTGTATCGGATTCAGAGCGGCCGGGTACGCCGTTCGGAATCAGCCGGCGAATGCGTCTGTTGGATGTACGGGGCTGAGCTTGCTGCGGATTTTTCTGATAGAATTTCCAGACGTTTTCCGGCTCTCCCATGGTCAGCCGCCGATAAACCTTCATCAATGGATAGATCTGTGACCCGGCGATCACGAGAGTGGGCAAAGCGGTGGCACGGCCGGGATACTGAATCAGTTCCCAGGCGCCGCCAAACACCCGGCGTACCGTCTCTCCCAGGTAACTGCCCCACAGTTTCACTGCCTGCTCCACTGCATCTTTGTCGGAGGTGTCCGCGGTGGCGCTGATCGCGGCAAGAATTGTTTCCAGGGACTCGATGCTTCCCTCCGAGTAGTCGAGCACAAATCCAAACTGCTCCTGTGCGGCTCGGACCGCGTCAGTTGCGCAACTCTGCATCATCTCGGCGATGGAATTGAAGTCGGCCACAACTCAGCCTACCAGCGGAGCAATCTGGCTGCAATTCGCGTGCCCGGGTAGCAAAAAACTGGATTTAAGGCATGTCGGCGGATTGAAAAAAGGCGTATGATCGCGGCGAAAACCTACTCGGAACTATGCCTGAAGATATCCTTCAACCCTCGGCCGGGCAAGCGCCGGCCCCGGCCACCCGATATAGATTTTTTCTTCTTTTTATATTTTTGCTGGCCTACCTGATTTTTTATCCCTACGCCGAGACCAGCGTGGCGGGTTATACGGTATTTCGCATGCTGGCCGTCGCCATCACGGTGCTCAGCGTGTATGCCGTGAGCTTCCGGCGAAGTGTGGCCATCATCGCGGTAGCGCTGGCGGTACCGGCACTGCTGCACCGGGTGGAAATCCTAAGGAACGATGCCAGCGCGCTTGCGATCCTGAACATGTGCCTGACGTTCGCCTTTGACGCATTCATCATTACCGTTCTTTTTCATCGCGTTTTTATCCGCGGCCGGCATGACTCCGAGGCGGTCTTCGGAGCGCTTTCCGTTTATCTGCTGCTGGGATTCGGTTTTTCGAACATTTACGGGCTGCTGGAAAAGCTGCAGGCGCATGCCTTCTATCTCGACCCGGCGACCAATCTTCACGGATTGCCGGATCACGTGGACTTTATTTATTACAGTTTCGCCACCATGACCTCGCTGGGAGCCGCGGGGATTACCGCGGTCTCGGACCAGGCACGATCCCTTTCTGTTATCCAATCCATCCTGGGTCTGTTGTATCTCGCGGTTCTCATTTCAAGGCTGATGAGCGCCTACCATTCGCGGCCGCCGCGCGAGTTTTGACTGCTATCGAATCGGGCGCAAAGAAGCACCCCACAATCGGGCACCCGGAAAGCTGTGTTCAAATGGTACGAAACCAGGAGGTCAAACCAATGAAGAAAGAGGATTCCACCATGACGATACGAAATCTCTTATTACTGGCGGCGCTTATGGCCTTTATTTCCGGGAGCGCTGTGGCGCAAAATCGGGCGGTCGGCTTCAAGGCCGGCATGCCGTTCAGCGAGGGCTACGTCGCGGGTAACACGCTCTACGTCGCGGGCCTGCAGGGACCGGATTCGCATGGCAAGGTGACCGGCACCGACATCACATTGCAAACGACGAACGCGATTAGCGCAGTGAAAAAAGTGGTGGAAGAGGCAGGCTTCCGGATGAGCGATCTGGTGTCCGTCAACGTGTACGTCGCCGACCTGAATGACGTGGACAAGATGAATGAGATCTACAAAAAGATGATGCCAAATCCAAAGCCTGCACGAACCACGGTTCAGGTCGCGGGTTTGATCGGCGGGGCAAAGATTGAAATTTCGGCCATCGCGGTTAAGCACTAACACAGATCAGAGACAAAGCTGAAGGAATGCTCGCGCAGCAGTTCGCCGGCGCGACGGAAATCTCCCGCGCGAAAAGCGTCAATGATTGGCTGATGCGAAGTGATCGATTCCGGCAGATGCTCCACCCGGCGCTGGACGTTCAGTCGGCAGCGCATGGAGACATCGAGCGACTCCCAGGCGCGCAACACCTCACTGTTACGGCAGCTTTCCATAATGCGTCGATGGAAATTGCGATTGTGGCAGGCCAGTGCGGTTAGATCTCCGAGCTGTACTGACACGCGCATGGCGGCATATTCCTGATCAAGATAGAGAGCACTTTCCTCGGGAAAATCGTCGATGAATTCGGTGGCCGCCTGTTCGAGAATTCCGCGCAGTTGATAGGCGTCGCGGAGCTCGGCCGTAGACAATTCGCGAACGCGCGTGCCGCGATAAGGATCCGATTTGAGCACGCCAATCGCTTCCAGCTTGCGCAGCGCCTCGCGGACAGGAGCCTGGCTGACATGAAATTCGCGCGCGAGAGCAAGCTCTTTGAGTCGCTCGCCCGGCTGATAGGTGCCGTCCATAATGCGTTCGAGGATGGTCCAGCGGACGCGGTCGTGCATGCGATTGCGATCGATCCCGCCCTTGTCTCCATCCTCTGGCGGGATGGGCCCGAGTGAACCTTTGAGTATCGTTTCGGACGATGCTGCTTCGTGTTTGACTGTTGAATTTCCGTTCATAAGTTTGTCTCACATTTCGACCCATGTCTCAAAGGCGAGACATGAGCCACAGGTCAATCAATCCTTTGGCAATTGACTGGTGTTCCATCCTCCCCCGAGAGCTTTGACCAACAGCACGCTGGCAGTCATGCGCCGGGTCACAATATTGGCCGCTGTGATCTGGCTCGATAGAACAACGCTCTGCGCCTGAATCACATTCAGGTAGGGATCGAGCCCGCCCCGGTAAAGTCTGGTGGCAATCGCTTCCTGCCGTTGCGCGGACGCAACCGTCTGGGTCGCGGTCTGGGCTTCCCGCGCCAAAATGTGCAAGGCGGCAAGATTGTCCTCCACCTCCTGATATGCGGTCAGCACTGTCTGGCGATAATTGGCGACGGTACCCTCATAGTTGGCGCGCGCCTCCGCATTCAGAGCGCGGCGTTGTCCCCAATCCACCAGCGTGTCGGCGGCGGACAGACCCACGGACCAGAGTGTGCTGGGCCCGGTGAACCAGTTACCGGGGTGACCGCTCTCAACGCCCCCTATTCCGGAAAGCGAGAAGGTCGGATAGTACGCGGACCGCGCGATTCCGATCTGCTCATTCGCGGCCGCCATCTGCCGCTCGGCTGTGGCAATGTCAGGCCGACGCTCCAGCAGTTCCGAAGGCAGACCGGGCGGAACCGCCGGCGGCGTATAAGCGATGGCGCGCGGCGGAATACTCAACGTGGCGGGCGGCTGACCCATCAGCACTGCGATCGCGTGTTCATCCTGCGCGCGGGCGACACCGACGTCCTGAGCTTGTGCGCGTGTGGCGTCCAACTGAGTACGTGCCTGTTCGACGTCTAATTGCGATGCAAGTCCGGCGTTTCGAAGCTGCAGGTTCAATTCCAATGATTTCTCATACGCCGCCGCCGTCTGATTCAATATGTAGCTTTGCTCATCGAATCCGCGCATCTGGAAGTAGTCGAGCGCGAGCTCGGCCTGAAGGCTGAGGCGAACATTAATGACATCCGCAGCGCTGGCCTGGGCATTTTCGCGCGCGGCACGCACCGTTCGGCGTACACGCCCCCACACATCGGGTTCCCAACTTGCGTCGAGCGGCAAGGAAAAGTCGTTGTACTCATTCTTGATTCCGGGGAAGTAGGTCGCACGATTCTCCGAGTTGCGCAGGCGCGTGGCACCGGCAGAGCCAGATAGAAATGGGAAATAATTGGCGCGCTGATATTTCACCATCTCGCGCGCTTCGGTGTACTGGCTGATCGCAACCTTCAGCGACTGGTTCGAAACGCTGACCTTTTCTTCAAGCGCATTCAGCTCCGGATCGTTATACCCGCGCCACCAGTCGCCGCGAATCTGCTGATCAACGGGCTGCGCCGGTTGCCAGCCCGCGGCCTCTTTGAACTCCGGGGTAACGGGAGCGGTGGGCCGGTGATAGTTCGGTCCCACAGAACATCCGGCTATGCAGAAAATAAACGCTGCGGCGGCCACCGTTCCCAGATAGCCTGACTTCCCTTTCATGATTGACCGCCTGCGTTCGCGGGATTTCCGCCCGTATTGATCTGCTTGCCGTTGCCGTTGCTGGCAACATTCACCTTCTCCCCTTCCAGGATGGAATCCGGAGGGCTGTCAACGATTCGCTGGCCCGGGTTCAATCCGGTCAGAACTTCAATCTGCGTGCCCCAATCGCGGCCTACACTGATCGGCTGCAGGTGAGCGCGGTTCTGGCCATCGAGGGTAACAATGCGCAGACCTTCTGAGCGAAACATGAGCGCACTGACCGGGATAATCAGCGCGGGATGCTTCATCGGCAGCTTCAGGTGAACCTGGGCGTAGGAACCGGGCAGCAATTCACCCTTGCGATTGTCAATATCGACTTCGACCATGAGCGTGCGCGTGTTCAGGTCCAGAGCATTCGCCGTGCGCACAATTTTCCCCTGAAAAAGCCGGCCGGGATATCCGGGCACATCGAGATTGACCTCAACCCCAGGGCGCGCCTGCGGGACATAGATTCCCGGCACTTCGATGTAAGTGCGAACAATCGCCATATTGGAAACGCGGAACAGCTCCCGTGGCGTGCTTTGAGCGGCAATCGTACTTCCGCTGTTCAACATGCTGGGACTTCCGGTGCCGCCGTTGCTGCCGGAATCGACAAGCTGGCCGATATCCGTATTCCGCGCCGTGACGATACCGGTGAACGGTGCATACACCTTTTCGAACGATTGCATCGCCAGCATCTGATTCAACGTCTGCTGCGCAACGTTGACCGAGGACGCTTGCGCCTTTTCATTCTGCGCGGCGGTGTCGATGGATTGCTTCGAGACCGCGTCGGTACCGCGCAATCCTTCATACCGTTGCGCGGTCACATGGGAGAGACGTAGATTCGCTTCGGCGGTGGCGAGATTGGCTCGGGCCTCGTCCACCTGCCGATCGATTTCCGGGCTTTCAATTACGGCCAGCAGTTCGCCCTTGCGTACATGCGATCCGATGTCGTGGGACCAGGATTTTACATATCCGTTAGTACGGGAATAAATGGGCGCATCTTTGTAAGCCTGAATGGTTCCCGGCAGCACAATCTCCTGCATAGGCGCACCAGACTGTGCATGGACAACCGACACCGTCGGCACAGCCAGGCTGTCGGTCTGCCTGCGCAGCGCAGCGCGGGCGTGCTGTCGAGGGAGAATTCCGGTAATCGCCACCACCACGGCAATGATCAACAGGACAATGACAATGATCACCGCCCGCCGTGTCGCGTGGCGGGTTGGCTCAAGCGAGCTTTTCCCCTGCGGTGCTGGCGGGGGACTTGCCGGATTATCTTCTGTGTGACTCATTTGCTACCTCTAACTGACCCCCCGGTATTAAAACCGGGGTGCCCCATGTCTCGCTTCTGAGACATGGGTTAAGAACTCTTAGTCTCTCCGCCCGCGATTTCCTTCGACTTACCATGGGCGATGCTGAAGAAGACCGGCACGAAGAAGAGTGTGGCGACGGTGGCAAACGTCAGGCCGCCAATGACAGAGCGACCCAAAGGCGCGTTCTGTTCGCCGCTACTGCCCAGGGCCAATGCCATGGGCACCATGCCGATAATCATGGCCAGCGCAGTCATCAGCACGGGACGAAAGCGAGTGAAACCTGCCACCAGAGCTGCCTCCATCGCACTGGCGCCGCGCTCCATTTCTTCCCGCGCAAAGCTGACGACCAGAATGCTGTTGGCCGTGGCAACGCCCATGCACATGATGGAACCCGTCAAAGCCGGCACGCTGATATGCGTATGCGTGAGGAAAAGAAACCAGACGATCCCGGTGAGCGCGGCCGGCAATGCGGCGATGATGATGAACGGATCCAGCCAGGATTGGAAATTAACCACGATCAGCAGATACACGAGTCCGATGGCGAACAATAGCCCGCTGAGCAGGCCAATGGTCGAGGAGCGCATGGTGAGGATTTGCCCTCGCACGACGATCTGCGAGCCGCGCGGCAGATGTTTGCGGGCATTGGCGACGATACTGTCTACCTGGTTGGCGACGGTGCGCAAATCGGTCTCATCGACCGAGCCATAGATATCGACAACCGGCATTACGTTGTAATGACTCACACTCGACGGCTCAAAACCGCGCTGGAAGCTGGCGACGTTGGTAAGAATCTGCGAAGACCCGCTGCCCGACCCGGTAATCGGAATATTGCGCAGGTCCTGCAGTGTGTCCATCCGATACTGCGGTTCCTGCACCGCGATGTCGTAGCTGACCCCGTTTTTCCAATCCAGCCAGAATTGGGGCGAAGTCTGAAAGCTGCCGCTCAGGGCAGTCAACACGCTGTTGGCGACATTGGCCTGCGTCAGCCCGACCTGCTGCGCCTTGGTACGGTCCACATTCACGGTAAAATTCGGCTGGTTGAGCGCCTGCTGTATGTGCAGATCCACAGCTCCCGGTATGTAGCGCAGTTTTGCCATCATCGATTCCGCCAGCGCATGATTGGCATCCATATTCGCGCCGATGATTTGAATGTCGAGCGGCGCGGGCAGCCCGAAGTTGAGGATCTGATCCACGATGTCGGTTGGCAGGAAATAAAATGTGACGCCGGGATAGGTACGGGCCAGCTTCGTTCGCAGCGCGCGAATGTAGTCCTCGGTCGGATGATGCTTTCTATCAAGCGCTACCAGGATGTCGGCATCCCAGGAGCCGATGGTTCCGGAAGTGCTGTAGGAAAGATTGATGCCGCTGTAGGGTACGCCGATGTTGTCGATAATCGAGCCCAGTTCCTGCTGCGGAATGGTTTCGCGGATCGTGTCGTCGATGCGATCGCAGAGAGCCGCGGTATCTTCAATGCGTGTTCCGGTATGCGCCCGCACATGCAGTTTGAACTGTCCGGCATCGGTCTGAGGAAAAAAATCCTGTCCCAGCCAGGGATAGATCACGAGCATCGAGATCGCGCAGGCGGCGAAAAAACTGGCCATGAAGATACCGCGATGATGAAGGCACACCATCAGCGTTTCCCGGTAACCGAGGCGAAGCCGCTCAAATTTATCCTCGAACTTCATTTGCCAGCGAACGAAGAAATTGCGGCTGGCCCTGCGGCGGTCGAGGTCTCCTTCTTCATGAACATGCAGCAGATATTTCGCCATGGTCGGCACAATGGTGCGCGACAGAAAATATGACGCCAGCATGGCGAATACTACGGCTTCTCCCAACGGGACGAAGAGATATTTGGCCACGCCGGTCAGAAAAAACATTGGAACAAACACGATACAAATTGAAAGCGTGGAGACAAATGCCGGGATAGCGATTTCGGCCGCGCCATCGAGAATCGCCTGCTCTATTTCCTTTCCCATCTCTAGATTTCGATTGATGTTTTCAATCTCGACGGTGGCATCGTCGACTAGAATTCCGACCGCAAGCGCAAGGCCGCCGAGAGTCATGATGTTGATCGTCTGACCGAGGCTGCTGAGGACGATCAGCGACACCAGAACGGACAGCGGGATCGAGACGGCGATGATCAGCGTGCTCCGCCAACTGCCTAAAAAGACCAGGATCATAATGGCGGTAAGGCAGGCGGCAATTACCGCTTCCACCACAACATCATTGATAGCGGAGCGGACAAATATCGACTGGTCGTCCAGAGGACGAATTTTCAATCGCCGCGGCAGGCCGGCTGCCGCCCTCGGCAGAATTCTGCGAACATGCTTGACAAGATCGAGTGTCGAAACATTGCCGGTTTTCTCGATCGTCATCAGTGCTGCGCGCTGGCCATCCACCCGCACGATGTTGGTCTGCGGTGGAAAACCATTCCGCACATGAGCCACATCGCGGACGTAAATCGTCGCGCCGTTCACGGTTTTGATGGGCAAATCATTCAGACCCTCGATGGTCCGCGGGGCGCTATTGGTTTCGATCTGGTATTCGTAACGGCCAATCTTTTCCGTGCCGCTGGGCAGAATCAAATTCTGCGCACTAAAAGCATTCACCACATCGGCGGGCGAGAGATGCATGGCCTGGAGTTTGGCGCTGTCGATATCGACCTGCACTTGAGGTTGCTTGCCGCCATAGGGCCAGGGGATGGATGCACCCTGCACCGTGGCGAGATCATTACGCAGGAAATTGTTGGCGATGTCGAAAAGTTCCTGCTGGCTCAGGCCGTTGCCGGAAAGCGCCAGCTCCAGGACGGGAACCGAGGATGCGTTGTATGTAATGATGAACGGCGGCAGAGTCCCAGGCGGAAGACTATGTACCTCCGCCTGGGCGATGGCTGTCACCTCCGCCATGCCGGCATCCACATTCGTTCCGGGATGGAAATAGATTTTGACGACGGAAGTGCCCGCCAGGTTTTCGGATTCTATGTGCTCCACGTTATCGACCGTGGTAGTGCACACCGCGTTCAAAGTTGCTGCTGATTCGATCGGCCATCTGCTGCGGCGACAGGCCCTGATAGCGCCAGATGACGGTAACGACTGGGATGTTGACTTCAGGGAAGATGTCGGTCGGGGTGCGCAGGATAACCGTCACGCCTAGAATCAGGATAAGCAGCGCGAGAACAACAAACGTATATGGCCTGCGTAACGCGAGGCGAACGATCCACATGAAGATTCCAGTTCGGCAAGAGCGAGTGATGAATCCGAGAAGAAGCGAGTTTAAGAGATGTAACTATAGAGCCATATTATCGATAATCTATAGCGTACCATTCGGCCCTAGCTCTCGCAAAACACAACCATTTTTCAAGATAACTTTCCTGAACACGAAAGTAAGATTCTTTCACGTGTGAATCCAAACTTATACCCGGCCGTTGATCCTCAGCTTACCGGCGCGGTTCAGAGAGATTCCCGCTGGCCCGTGGTACGTACTATCGACAGTAAATAATGGACGCATCTAATAGAAAATGCTCGATTCCAAACACCGGCCAAGCAATGCGAGCGCCAAGCAGATTCGCCCTCGGATTGCGGAGTATGCGCTGATCGGCGATTGCGAAACGGCCGCACTGGTTGCAAAATCGGGTTCCATCGACTGGCTCTGCTGGCCAGATTTCTCATCCGCGGCCTGGTTTGCGGCCCTGTTGGGAGATCCGTCGAACGGTCGATGGCTGCTCGCGCCTAAGAACAAATTTCGCGTTCAGCGGCGTTATCGCGATCACACCCTCATTCTCGAGACTACCTTCGCTACACGCAAAGGAAGAGTGCTGGTGACGGATTTTATGCCGATACGCGGCAAACATTCCGACATTGTCCGCTTGGTGCATGGTATGGAGGGCTCGGTGGAAATGACGATGGAATTGGCCCTTCGGTCTGACTATGGGCGCACTGTTCCCTGGCTTCAGCATTGCCGGCGAGAAGCAGTTTTCGGCCACCGCCGGTCCGGGAACCGTCTATCTTCGCAGCCCCGTTAAGGTTGAGCTGAAAAAGGGGAATATGCTGGCGGAGTTCGAGGTTAAAAAAGGAAAGACCATTCCCTTTGTTCTGACCTACGCCTCGTCGTTCGAGGCTGCGCCGGAAAAAGTCAATCCCAGGCTGGCGCTCAAGGAGACCGAGACCTTCTGGAAGAAATGGGCTAGGCGAGGCAGCTACAAGGGCGAATGGAAAAGCCAAGTAGAGCGCTCCCTCCTTACGTTGAAAGCGCTTACGTATCGACCGACGGGCGGAATCGTTGCAGCTCCGACCACCTCCCTGCCGGAGCAGATTGGGGGCGACTCTTAACTGGGATTACCGCTATTGCTGGCTGCGCGATGCAACCTTCACGCTGCTCGCTCTGCTCAATGGTGGGTTTACTCATGAAGCGGCGGAGTGGAAGAAATGGCTGCTTCGCGCCGTCGGAGGAGAAGCCTCCCAGGTACAGATCATGTACGGGCTGGCCGGCGAACGCCAGCTTCCGGAGTTCGAACTCGCATGGCTGCCCGGATATAAAAACTCCAGTCCAGTGCGGATTGGAAATGCGGCGTCGATGCAGTTTCAGCTCGATATTTTCGGCGAAGTCGCGGACGCATTGTTTCAGGCCAGACGTGCCGGCATTCCCACTGAGACCCATGAACTGGAAGTACAGCACAAATTTGTGGAATACCTGCAAACGATCTGGCGAAAACCGGATTCTGGCATTTGGGAGGAGCGCGGAGAACCCCAACAATTTACCTATTCGAAGGTGATGGCGTGGGTGGCTCTGGATCGCGCCATTCAGAACGTGGAATCACACCACTCGGAAGCTGCGCTCCAGCTTCCGATCGAGCAATGGAAGATAGTGCGCCGGGAGATCCACGATGAGATTTGCAACAGGGGATTCGATCGCAAGCGGAACACGTTTGTCGTTCATTATGACTCGAAAGAGGTCGATGCATCCTTATTGCTGCTGCCGCTGGTGGGCTTTTTGCCGGGGACTGATCCACGCATCGTGGGAACAATTCGAGCGATCGAAAAGGATCTGATGAGAGGCGGGATCTTATTGCGATATCGGCCCGGAAAAAAAGCCAACCGGCAAGGAGCGTTTCTAGCCTGCAGCTTCTGGCTGGTTCATGCGATGGTGGCAGCGAACAGAAGGAGAGAAGCCGGAAACTGTTCAGAAAACTTTTGCGATTCGCAAATGATGTGGGTTTACTGTCCGAGGAGTACAACACAGAACAGGGAGAGCTTACCGGCAATTTTCCCCAGGCGCTCTCGCATATTGCGCTGGTAAACGCCGCGTTTGCGTTGCACCCGCAGCCTAATCATCAGCACCGAACCCGCTGAGAGGACAATCGTTGTTGCTGTGGGCATAAAGCAAAAGCAGGTCCCTCCACTACGCTTTCCACCCCAGCACACAAAATCGTGTTTCGGGGAACCCGGTTTCGCTTCGGTCGGGATGATGATTTCTTCATAGATCGGCAGGATTTCAACGGAGCCGAAAGCGGGCTTTTCTTACAGCGGCTTACTCCTTGAATCGTGTACGCAACTGATGAAGCCGCTTGGCTCGGAGAAGATGCTTCCGCTCCGTGCTCCACCTGTAAAAACCCTGGCCGCTGCGCAGTCCAGTTTCGCCGCGATGAATATGATCGCGAATTGCATCCAACCCATCCTCGCCAGTGCAGAGCTGGGGCATGAGATGACTGGCGATGTCAAGGAACGTGTTCAGCCCGCCGACATCGGCTCCTTCAAAAGGTCCGATCACCCCATAGCGTTGACCCAGGGACATCTTCACCACCGTGTCCACCACCTCCGGCGATGCCGCACCGGATTTAATAATGTGGAGGGCTTCGCGTAGAACGGCGAACTGGAGCCTGTTTCCTACAAAGCCCGGAATCGCTTTTGTAAGTACGACAGGTTCTCCACCGATATCGGCGATCATTTGTCGAACACTTTCCACGTTTTCCAGATCAGTGCCGGCGCCGGGCACAATTTCAACCAACGGAATCCAATGAGGCGGATTCCAGAAGTGCGTTACAAGAAAACGGGCGCAGTCCTTCCGTTCAAACCTGCCGGTCAGCGCATCGGGTAAAAAACTGCTGGTGTTGCTGGCGACAATCGTGTGGCGTGGCAAGATAGGAAGGACTGAAGCATAGAGGCTTTGTTTTTCCGCGAGCCGCTCCGGGATGGCCTCTATCGCGAGATCGACATCAGCGAGCGCTTTGAGATCGGAAGTGGTTTCAATCCGCTCCAGGACCTTGCCCGTCAATGCGCGATCGAATCGACCTGCCTCCGATAATTCGTCGAGTATGCCGCGAATTTCCCCTGGGACTTCTCTAAGACGATCTTCAGAAGTGTCGTAGAGCAGGGTACGATAATCAGCGCTCGCGAACCGAGCGGCGATGCCGACACCCATAAGGCCGGCTCCCAGAATTGCGATTTTTTCAGTTCTCAGACAATCCTTCCGTTCCGATTGGACGGTATCGCCCTACATCTATAAAAAACCGGTCTAGGACTCGCTCTTTTTCGGGACCTTCGCGCCGGATCTGCGCGCCTCCGAAAGGCCGATCGCAATTGCCTGCTTGGGATTTGTGACCTTCCGTCCGGATCCGCTTTTCAGCGTTCCTTTTTTAAAGGCTTTCATCTCCCGTTCCACGCTTTGGGAGGCTTTGGGGCCGTATTTTCTCTGGCTCGACTTTTTACCGGTTGATTTCTTTTTCGCCGGCGCCGGAACTGCCAGATTTTTTCGAGCTGCTGGACTTCTTTGAACTGCTGGAGGTTTTTGAGCGGCTGGATTTTTTCGAACTGCTGGATTTTTTGGTCGCCATAGGTTCTCCTGTACGCAATTGGAAGCGGACTCGCTCTGTATTGGTTGCAATCCGAAGAGAATGCAAACCGCTCTAAATAGCTAATCGAGCGGTCCGGGGTGGGTGGAGGATGGCAGCTGCAGGAGACTCAGAAAGCAGCTGGCAAAGATCGATTCAATCCCAATTACCATGGCGCAGCAGGACGGCAGAGTGATCCGAAGAATGGTGTCCGGATCCAGATTGCCGAAGCCCGCGGCCCTCCATATGTGCACTCCATAAATTCCCGCGACAAACCCCGCTACTGTGAGCGCCGCCCCGGCGATCAGTCCCTTCTCCAGAGTGAATCGATCGAGTATCTTTTCGACCCACAGCCGATCGGGCAGCAGGCCACGGGAAATTCCGTATACTTTGGCGCACACGGCAAACACGATCGCCTGAAAGCCGATCAGGATCAGTCCCAGAGCATACACCAGCGTATCCACGTCAAGCGAAAAGGGACCAAGAATGCGTCGCGTGGGAAGAAGCCATGCAGTCGCAATAATTCCCACAAGCATCATCGCCGCGCCGGGGTACAAAAACAGCCAGCGCGGGCTATACAGGAAAAGGAAGCGCAGATGCCGCCATCCGTCCCGCCAGGTTCTCAGATGTGGCGCGCGAGTACGGCCATCCCGAGAGAGAGTGGTCGGAGTCTCGGCAATACGCATGTTCGCAAGTGTAGCCTTGACCACCATTTCACTGGCGAACTCCATCCCCGTGCAGCGCAGGCCCATGCGTTGAAATGCATCTTTGGACAGACCGCGCATGCCGCAATGGAAATCGCCGCAATCGGCGCGAAAAATGAGCCGGCCGAGAAAGCTCAACACCGGATTCCCTAAATATCGATGCAGTGGCGGCATCGCGCCAGGCTCGATGCCGCCCTGGAAGCGATTTCCCATGACCAGGTCGGCTCCGCCGCGCAGCTTTTCGAGAAAGCGCGGGATGTGCAAGAAATTGTAGCTGTCATCGCCATCCGCCATGATGAGGTACCGCCCGCGCGCCGCGTTGAATCCTCCCATCAGGGCAGCTCCATAACCGCGCTCGGGAACTGAGACCAGCCTCGCGCCCCGGTCCAGCGCAATCTGCTGGGATCCGTCTGTGCTGCCGTTATCGGCCACGATCACTTCGCCATCGATGCCGGATTCCCGTAAAGCCGCGCGTGCTTTATCAACGCACACGCCAATTGTTTCTGCCTCGTTCAAACAAGGCATGACGACGGAAACCTCGTATGACACTACGGAGTCGATCACGTGACAGGACCTCGCCCGCCGACCGGGTCGTTCTGGAATCCGGAGGTTACTTCGATCTCAGGGAGCATAAGCATCCTTATTCAAAAAAATCTGCATCGCTGCGCGATTTTTCGAGTACGAAAGTAACCTGTTCGATGTTACCATTGCGCAAATCAGCTTCAGGCAAAAGGCATTCAGATTTCAAGAATTCAGGAGGATCCCGCGGTGAAGAATGTCTCTGCGCAGTTGTGCGCATCGTTGTGTTGTTTCGTATTGCTAGCTGGCTGTGGGCCCAGCACGAAACTCACCAACGTGAACAGCGTGCCACCAACTACAACGAGCGTAGCATTGAGCGCCACCTCGTTCAATTTTGGAGAAAACCTGGTCAACAACTCTGTCGTGCAGACAGTCGTCACGGTGACCAATTCCGGGGGGATTCCACTGACCCTGAACCCGACGGTATCGGGGACAGCAGGCTTTTCCATCGTATCGGCGCAATCATGCGGTGCGCAGCTCAATCCCGGGTCGAGTTGCCCGGTTGTCGTCAACTACACTCCCACCGTGGCTTCCGCTCCCGCATCGCAGACCGCGATGCTGAATCTGAACTTTACCAATGCCGTTGCAGGCTCCCCGTCGACGGTCACCCTGACCGGGACCTCTGCCGCAATGACAGCCGGCGCCGTGACTGCCACGGCGAATCCGCAGGTGGCGCAGTACACGATCACACCGCCGTTTGCCGGAAACGTGACCATCAGCTTCGGCCCAACAACTTCCTACGGGTTGCAGACCTGGAGTCAGCCGACGCCGAGCGGCGGCGGTCCGGTAAGCATCTATGTTGCCGGCATGCGCGCGAATACCGCCTACCACATGCGCGCCACGATCGCTTTTCAGAACGGCATCACCGTCAACGATGCGGACCATACCTTCACTACGGGAGATCAGCCCAAAATGGGCGGCCCACAATTCACCGCGCAAGCGCTTCCGCAGCTTACCGCAACAACTCCCGCAGGCGACGACGCCGCAAGGGATGACGCCCCAACCGGGAATAGAACTGAATACAGCGGTAGCAGGGCCAGCGCAAGGCCTGTATGCAACCGACCTGAATGGAAACGTTATCTGGACCTATCCGTTCTCCGATGAGGTTCTGAACGCCGGAATCAATGGAGCGAAGTTGCTGCCGAACGGGGATATCGTGGTGGACTTCGGCGCCAGTTCCGAGGCGCCGTTATCAGGACCGATCCCCTCAACCCTGCCGATCGCCATCCGAGAGATCGATCTTGCGGGGAACACGGTGCGCCAGGTGACACTCGCGGATGTAAACAAAGGGCTCGCCGCAGCCGGATTTAACGTCACGCTCACGGATTTTCACCACGATATCGAGCCGCTTCCGAACGGCCATTTGCTGGTCATGGCAAACACGCTTAAATCCGTCACTTTGAACGGAGCTTCCAGTCCGACGAATGTGCTGGGAGATGTTGTTGTCGATCTCGACCAGAACTGGAAACCGGTCTGGATATGGAATGAATTCGATCATCTCGACGTGAACCGGCATCCCATGGGGTTTCCGGACTGGACGCATTCCAACGCCATTATCTATTCCTCAGACGATGGCAACTTCATTGTCTCCATCCGGCACCAGAACTGGCTGGTGAAGGTGAACTATGCGAATGGGACGGGCAATGGAGACATCATCTGGCGATTGGGAGAGGGTGGCGATTTCAAACTGGTCGGGGGCACCGACCCGACCGACTGGTTTTATGCCCAGCACGGGCCTCATTTTGTGGGGAAGAGCAATGCCGGCATCTTCAGTCTGGTTCTGATGGACAACGGAGACGACCGGCAGTTTCCTGCCGGAGTAGTTTGTGGATCGGCGGGAGCTCCGGCCTGCCTGTACAGCACGATTCCCGAGATGCAGATCAATGAGTCCACGATGACGGCAACCTTGACATTCCATCAGATTGTTCCGCCAACGCTCTATAGCAGCTTTGGGGGCAACGCGGAGCCTCTGCAGAATGGCAGATCTGGAATACGACCTATGCGGCGTCGGAACGAATTCTGATGTATTTGAGGTCACCCCGGACACCCAGGCGCAAACAGTGTGGCATCTGCATTCGCAAGGAACGCCGCTGTATCGGGCATTCCGTCAGCCCAGTCTGTATCCGGGTGTGCAATGGTAAAGGTTGATAGTAGCTTGCCGGCTGAATAGCCGGGACGGATGTTAATTGAAATGGAGGCTAAGGATCGATGTTGAAGACCGGCTGGACGCGTTTGAGCGCATTATCTTTTCTTATATTGCTGGCTGGATGCGGGCCTAGCACGAAACTCACCAATGTGAACAGCGTGCCACCAACTACAACGAGCGTAACATTGAGCGCCACCTCGTTCAATTTCGGAGAAAACCTGGTCAACAATTCCGTCGTGCAGACGGCGGTTACAGTGACCAATACAGGCGGCATTCCGCTGAACTTCGGCCCGACGGTATCGGGAACGGCGGGTTTTTCCGTCGTATCGGCGCAATCCTGCTCAGCGCAGCTTAATCCCGGGTCAAGTTGTCCGGTTGTCGTCAACTACACTCCTACCGTGGCGTCCGCTCCCGCATCGCAGACCGCCACGCTGAATCTGAACTTTACCAATGCCGTTGCAGGCTCTCCCGCGACCGTCGCCCTGACAGGGACCTCTGCCGCAATGTCAGCCGGAACGGTAACGCAAACAGCAAACCCGCTGGTTGCACAGTACACGATTACGCCGCCATTCGCCGGAAATGTGACGATCAGCTTTGGTCCAACCCAGTCGTACGGGTTGCAGACATGGACTCAGCCCACACCCAGCGGCGGCGGACCGGTAAGCATCTATGTTGCCGGCATGCGCGCGAATACGGCATATCACATGCGCGCCTCGGTGGCTTTTTCGAATGGAATCTCCACCAACGATGTGGACCATACCTTCACGACGGGTGTTCCCGTCATCAACACTCCCGCAGTCCCTTTAACCCCGACCATAACCACCACCACTTCACCGGGAATGACGCCTCAGCCAGGCATTGAGTTGGTCCAGGCTCTCCCCAGTGGCGCCGGGAATACATCGGGACTTTATGCCACTGATTTGAATGGAAACGTAATCTGGAACTATCAATTCCCCGATTTTCAGGGAAGCAATTTCATCCAGGGGGTGAAACAACTGCCCAATGGAGATTTTCTTATCAATATTGGGGCAAACTCTGAAGTGCCTCTGAACGGAACCATCCCGGCAGGATTACCGATAGCCGTGCGTGAGATTGATCTGGCTGGCAATACGGTCAAGCAGATAACGCTGGCGCAGTTGAACACAAGAATGACAACGGCCGGGTTCAACATCAATCTGCTGGATTTTCACCATGACGTCGAAGTGCTGCCAAACGGACATTGGCTGGTTCTTGCTAATACGCTTAAATCGGTCACATTGACTGGAAATTCCAGTCCTACAAATGTCCTGGGCGATGTTGTCGTCGACCTGGATACAAATCTGAATCCTGTCTGGGTGTGGAATGAATTCGATCATCTGGACGTAAATCATCATCCTTATATGTTTCCGGACTGGACGCATACGAACGCGATTGTGTATTCACGGGATGATGGCAATTTCATTGTGTCGATTCGTCACCAGAACTGGCTGGTAAAGGTGAACTATGCCAACGGCACCGGAAATGGCGACGTCATCTGGCGACTGGGCCAGGGCGGCGACTTTACACTGCAGGGCGGAAGTGACCCGACCGACTGGAGCTATGCACAACATGCACCGTCATTCTTCGGGACCGCCACCGCAGGTATCTTCTCCATGGGCATCATGGATAACGGAGATGACAGGCAATTTCCCGCTGGAGTCACCTGCGGGACGAGCGGAAATCCGCCATGCCTTTACACGACCGTGCCAGTGGTGCAAATCAATGAATCCACCAAGACGGCCAGCTTGACCTTCCACCAGGTTGTGCCCACGAATTTTTACAACTCCTTCGGTGGGAATACGGAGGAAATGCAAAACGGGGACGTCGAGTATGACATATGCGGCGAAACGACTGGAACAAACTCCGATGTCTTTGAAGTGACCCAGACCAGCAATCCGCAAACAGTGTGGCAGATGCACTCAGCGGGGACACAATTCTACCGGGCATCTCGCATTCCGAGTTTGTATCCGGGCGTGCAATGGTAGTGGCAGTACCTGGTCCTAGATAATTAGCCGCAAATAGAAATGAGCAGTCGATACTTCAGAAGACCTGATGCAGAACTTGCTTCAGGTCTTCTGGCATTCCGACCTTCCTTTCTTCAACGACCAATTCGTTCTGTTGGGATGGCGCACGATCCACCACCATTCGGAGACTCTGCTGTTAACTCAATGAGCATTAAGGCCTGCCACTGCAAAACCAAAGGGAGCACGGAGAAATCGCGCCCAAGGGACGGTGGGGTCTTCGCATCCTCTGGCCCCAGAGGATCTTAAAAACAGTTACAATCGTCGGAATCGGGTGTATGATGGAGTAGTTTTCTTCCCCCTCGCTCCACGAAGGCCCCCAGCGACGGAAATCAATCTTGACTTCCTTCTACTTCCGCGTGTACGCGCGGAAGAGGGAATTGCCGGTGAGGTGAGTGGCCATGAAACTCTTCTGTTACATTCTCTCGATACTCCTTCCATGCGCGGTTCCCGCGTTCGCAGGTGTCGGTGCCAGCGGCCAGGCAGTTGGAGCGGCAGCTAGCTCGCCGGCGCCAACCGTCACGATCAGCGGCAATCCCACAACGATCATCAAGGGAAGCTCCTCTGTCCTGACCGTGACTGCGAAGAATGCCACAGCAGTCACAATCACGGGAACCAATGGCAGCAAACGCACGACGGCGGCAGGTGGCGGAGCAATCTCGGCCAGCCCGACCTCCACGACGACTTACACCGCGACTGCGACTGGATCTGGAGGCACAG
The DNA here is from genome assembly GCA_963823295.1 of uncultured Acidobacteriota bacterium. Lineage (GTDB taxonomy): Bacteria > Acidobacteriota > Terriglobia > Terriglobales > Acidobacteriaceae > JAKAAZ01. The sequence goes on along the minus strand of CAWGLF010000029.1, from coordinate 46,302 downwards.
CTACGGCATCTGTGACGATCACGGTGGCAAGTGGCGATGCGTCTGGCCCGCCAACGGTCACGATCAGCGGCAATCCCACAACGATCACCAAGGGAAGCTCCACTGTGCTGACCGTGAAGGCCACGAATGCCACATCCGTCGCAATCACCGGAACCAATGGCAGCAAACGTACGACGGCGGCAGGTGGCGGATCCATAACGGCCAGCCCGACCTCCACGACCACTTACACTGCGACTGCGACTGGCTCCGGAGGAACAGCCAAGGCATCTGTGACAATCACGGTGGGAACGAGTACCGGGGGGCCTGTCCAACTGACGGTGAACAGCGCAGGCAGCGGCGCAGGAACAGTAACCAGCAGTCCGGCGGGGATCGATTGCCCGGGAAGCTGCACCGCCAGCTTCGCCAAAGGAGCAGCCGTCGTATTGACGGCGGCTCACGATTCGGGCAGTACCTTTTTAGGATGGTCCGGCTCGTGCACGGGTACGGGAACGTGCAAGCTGACTCTGCAGGCCAATACTACGGTGACGGCGACATTCACGTCAGGAACGGCAGGTATCAACTCGCTGAATCACATCATATTTTTCGCCCAGGAGAATCGCTCGCTCGATAACTACTTCGGCGCGATGCGGAAATACTGGAAAGACAACGGAATTCCCGACCAGTCGTTCGACGGCCTGCCTCAGTTCAACCCGACCAGCGGGGCGGCTCCGCTCTACGGTCCGCCTCCCGCGATCCCCGGATGCAACCCCGACAGCCCTTACCCCGGCAAATGCGTTTGGGATCCCAGTCATACCGTGGCCTCATTCCACATGATTTCAGTGTGCAATGAAAACACCAGCCCTTCATGGCAGGAGGCCCATAACGACTGGGACTACACGGATCCGGTGGGCACGCGTCCGGCAAAGAATAATGGGTTTGTGCACACGGCCGCCGGCGACGCCCGCGACAACAACGGACATCCGTTCTACGACACGGACGGCATCCGCGCCATGGGCTACTGGGACGGCACCGACCTGAACTACGACTACTTTATGGCGACCAAATTCGCCACGTCCGACCGCTTCTTCCACCCGGTAATGTCTCGTACGCAAATCAACCGCGAGTATCTCGATGGAGGGACATCCGGAGGGTATGCGTTGCCGATCGGCTCTAACGCGAATGATGAAGCCAAGCTCAAGACAAAGCCGATTTTCCAGGAGCTTCAGGAAGCGGGTATCAGCTGGAAGGTCTACATTGACCCGAAGGGCACCGGTTGTGCCGGACCGCCCTACCAGCCGTCCTGCCTCATCAAGACGGTTTCCCTTAACAGCTTCACCTATGCAGCAACCATCCTGGCGAACTATCCGCAAAAAATCGCCCTCACCTCCGATTACTTTACCGATCTGAAAAACGGTACTCTGCCCCAGGTCGCGGAGGTCTACGCTCCATCGGACGCCGGGCTCGACGAACATGGATCCGACTCTGACTCCAGTCCAGAGAATGTCCAGAAGGGAGCGCAGTTCACCTCGCAAATCATCAACGCACTGATGCAAAGTACTTCGTGGCAAACTTCGGCGCTTTTCTTTACCTTCGACGAGAGCGGCGGTCTGTACGATCACGTGGCGCCGCAACCGATGCCCAGTCCCGATGGCATCAAACCGAAGGACCTTCCTGCGGGCTACATCTGTACTGGGAAGACGGGTCCGATATGCGACTTTACATATACGGGCTATCGCATACCCTTGACTGTCGTTTCTCCATACGCCAAGAAGAACTATGTCTCCCACACCGTGATGGACTATACGGCCATTTTGAAGTTCATCGAAACGCGGTTCAATCTACCGCCCCTAACCAAGCGGGATGCGGCTCAGCCCTCCATGACGGAGTTCTTTGATTTCAACAATCCGCCGTGGATGAATCCGCCGGTACCTCCAACACAGAACCTCAGCAACCCGTGTTACCTGAACAAACTGCCCTAGAGCCTGTTAAGGCTTTACGGCGAACAGCGTTACGTGTGGACCCATGCCGTCGTGCTTGATCGGACAAGCACGAAGCCGGCCTGCGCCTCCGGATTTTGCCTCATCATTTCGTGAATGGTCAGGTGTTTCGGGAATATGCACTATTGGACGACTTCGCTGGCTTGTGGGAATGCGACGGCGAATCCCTCTGCAACATTGCGCGTCTGATAGTGAATTGTTGGTATCTAGGCCGACGTAATCACCCGTGCAATCGCTTGTTTGAGCGCGTCGGCCGCCCACGTTATCTCCTCAATACCATTTGCGCCGTTTTTCATCTAAACCAGTCGTTCGGTGTTTTCTCCGTGTTAGCACCGCTGTTTTGATCGAAATCAATTGCAAATTTAAATATATTCGCGCGATCCGGGACTGTGCCCCAAATCGTGCCTCTTAGTTGCCGCCATCCTGTCTCACAAAGCGAACTATATAATTCGCAAATCTAACAACGCCAGAATGGACTGTGTACCAAATTGTGTACCACTGTGGCCGCGAATTGCTGTCAGAGACCGCCAGATCGATTGTCCGGGCAAAAGCAAAGCCCGCTGCGATAGCGGGCTTTAGCGGAAGATGGTGGTAGCGCTAACGGGAATCGAACCCGTGTTTTAAGATTGAGAATCTCACGTCCTAACCCCTAGACGATAGCGCCGCGTACCTCCCCCAATATAAAGGAGGTCGTGAACCGTCACAACCTGTCGAACGCCTCAACGTCCCCTGGAGACCGAGAACCGCAGCGGTAACCATGATCGCAACCCCGTTCAAAGCTTTGATAAGTTTTGTGTCTGGCCACCAAGTTGATGACAACTGCCAGCACTCTATTTGGGGATTGTAGCTTTTTGTGATCCAGTTGCCGGACGTGTCGGGAATGAACTGATATCTCGCGTTTCCACCTTTACCCGGCCGAGAACAACGCTCGCCAATGGGGTGTCATTGGGAAGTTGGGCGCCGATGTACATGCTGTACGTCTGCTGGGTTCGCGGCGTGGCAAATAACAGATAAATGTAATACGGCTGGTTGGCCAGAAAATGTTCTTGTCACGCGCAGCGCTTTGATCGATCGCATTGAGCGTAGTGTCCATATGATCGAATTCACGCCTGAAATAACGGTACTTGTGGGAGTTCCGGGTCGAGCGTGAAATATTGTTCGACTCCCGATCAATCGTAGCAGCGTCAATTCCAATGCCATGGAAATTGGGAAGAATACTCGTTCGGGATATCAACCAGTCGCAACCGCGCGCAATAGGGCCAAAAGAATTTGTTGGCTTTAGTTGGTGGCGGCGAGTGGGATCGAACCACCGACCTACGGGTTATGAGTCATACAAGGCTTGTTGATTCTAAAGAGAATCAACAACTTAGCTCGGCAAAAAACGGCAAATTGCGGAAGAATTCGCAACCCAGACGCAACCGGAATGGGGAGGCGTTGCGCTCCGAAGGCAGCTTCCAGAATAGTGCCCATCGCAGCAGGAGTTCCGCGGAGGCAAAAAATCATTGAGGCATCGGTATTCATTGCGTATTGATTTTGCTCATGTGTTTGACTTCATTTATCGACGAGACTACTTGCTCGACATTTGCATTGCAGACGATCTGATAACCGGAATTGCTCCACCTCCATTCACCTAGCGTCCGGCGCGCTGATCTTGTTGACGAATATGTGATTCTTCACTCTGTTTTGCAAGCGCATAAATCCAACGAGTAGCGGCTCATTTAATCGCCTGCAGGCCGGGCTGCAGCCAGGAATATAGGAAATTACTGATTTCGGGGAATTGGGACGCAATCAAGCCCAGCACCGGTAAGCTGAGCGCCGAAGCCAAGTGAAAGATAAAAGCGGCGTCCAGCTTGCCCGGCTCCGTCTCCGTGGTGCGGCTGAGGATGCTATCCTTCGACATCTGTCGGAACATCCACGCAACTACCCCAAAAAACGTCAGAAATAGACAAACAAGCAGCAGCATGATCGTGTGATGTGGCCCGACAGGATAAACATCGAGCGCCAGCAGAAGGAAAAAATATCCGAACGCGAATGCGAATACATGCGTGCGGATCTCGACCAGGACCTGCTGAATAAAGTTGATGTAAACCAGCCCGACGAATTCCTCGGCGGAGGCACGAAGCGGATTCTTCTCAGCAATCTGTTCGAGCCGTTTTTTTCTTTCTGGGCCGTTGGCATCAAGTCCCGTCGAGAGTGCGGCGCCATCATCCGGAGGAAGGAGGTTTGAGCCCCTCACGGCCTCTGTACATGCGCAAAGCGAGTTTTGGTAGATTCTGAAGCGGGGCAGCAGCCGCTTCGGATTGGTGAAGGATCTGAACATTGCCTTGTAATTCTTAACGACAGTCTCCGCGGATTCACGCACATCCTCAGGGCAGCGGTAATATTGCTTTAGAATGCACAGTGAATCGTACGCACGGAAAAGCGCCTTATAGCGAGCCTGCCATTGCACGTCCAAAGTCAACCATAGGCCGCGCCAGGAAAAGCCAGAGACTCGGCTGAAGCAATTGCGCAAAGTGGTTCGTTCAAGCGGAATCAGCAGCCTTTTATTCAAGTAACTCCAGATGACGTAAAGCCAAAAAATTTCATACAGCAGCATGAACGAGATGATTGCGGTGAACACGGTGAGCCAAAAAGTGTAGGCATTGGATTCCATGGTGTCGAACCCGTGGCCGAGGCAAAGCCAAAAAGCCATTCCGGTGATGCATGCAACGGCCAGAATCGATTCCCATCCGGCCGGACTGACCTCCGTGCCCGGTAGACGCCAGGGGGAATCGCACGCACGGGCGATTTCTATCGTTTTCTCGGGCCCCGGTAAACACGGCCGAAGTGCCGGCGAAAAGTAGAACAAAGCCTGAATGTGCCGCGACACCACCGCGATCAGGGCGGCAAACAGGAAAATGTACGGTAGCACCGGCGCTACCCCGTCCAGCAGATGTGCGCTGCGGTAGAAGTAGAAAACACGGCTTACAAATTCCACCGAAGGAACATAGTGAAATCCAATCTGCAGTGCCGCCGTAAGCATCAGCAGGGCAGCGGCGACCCGCAACCGCCAGGGGGTGGAGAGAGCCTTCTTGACTAGCCATATGGCAAAGCCAAAAAGAAAAAAGTCAATTGCCAGCATGCACCAACTGATGATATCGGCGTTGAAGATTGCCCATGAGAGATCGAGTATAAGGAGGCGGGAAATCCACGAGTAGCATAGGATGATGGCAAGTACGATCCAGGCCCTTCTGTGGCTGTTTGTCCCAGCAGCGCCAAACATATATTGCGGCCTCTGATCCAGGTTCGTAGACCAGCAGAATAACGCCCCCGCTAAAACAAACGGAATGAGAACGAACAACGCCGCGATACGCGATCGTCCCTCCCACTTAAACATCGCATGGGGAATTGTTCCCTCCAGATGACACTCGCCTGTGCTGGTGTTTCTGCTGAAAATTTGAGGGACCGATGGGTCGGCTCGAATTGGATCGAGCAGTGCAATCGGCCAGATGCCGCCGCGCCCCACTGTACTGAGCCAAAGCGGCGGACCGTTGCCGCCGCGAAATGGATCGACATATCCGTAAAGCCACAGCGAGATCGGATTGCCATCCTTCTCTTTCACGTACGCAACTCTGTTGGTGGCGTCGCGCGTAATCTCCAGCGGACCTCTGTTCAGCAGTCGCACCGCGTTGTAGGTACCAATCGAGTCCCAGGAAGGAAACACACGGTCCGGCAGTATGGCCCCGTAAGGACCGCGACCTTCGCCATCGGCACCTTCTAGGAATCGTCCTCCCCAGTCGGCGCTGTTGCCAATCAATGGGTAAGGCGTGACCATCAACGTCCCGCGGAAGTTGCGGGCCTGGCCGCGCTCGGCAAAGATCAGGTCCGCGTCCGAAACCACGATGCGGGCGTTGGGCAGATTGCGCTTGAGAAACTGCGTCACAAAAACTGTGTCCAGCACATCGGTCGCATTCACCACGACTGCGCGGATATGCCGCTCATACATCTCGCGGGTAACGGCGGAAAGGGTCGCCTCCTCAGAGTTGGCGTTCTGATTTTTCGAGAAGGAAGGCACATCATCTTCCTGATCGTGCGTGTCCTCCAGGGGTAGGTCGAGAGATTCTTTCGCGCTGTCCGTGTTCCGGTTGGTCGCGGACGTTTTCAGGACCCCATTCTCTTGATACGCATTACGCAACTGAGAAATCTCGCGGGGGAAGTGCACAATCAGCGGCTTGTCTTGCGAGTTGCCGCATCCTTGTCCGCGTCGGAAAAAAAAGCCGCCGAACGCGGTTTCATCCTCAGAGAGAAACGCAATCTGGCCGACCCTTATGTGTTCAGCACAAGAAAGATAATGCAACAACATCTCATCCGCTGAACCGGTGTTCTCCGTAAGCGAGAAAAAATTCGCATCCTTCAGGCCGCGGAAGTTGGACATTACGACCTGCGGATCGGCCGAAACGGTCCCACTTATGACCTGTACTTGTTTAATACAGCCTGGGTGAGGGACATTTCCACACAGGTTGCCTTCGATAAGGCTGCTTAGCGTCGACAGAGATGCGGAGAAGTTCGGTCCAAGGATTCGTAAGCTCAGTTTTTGGATTGGATCCTGGTCCTGATTTTCGATCGTTTTCCACTTGCTGACTGCGCTTACAAACTGCTGTTGCTTGACTCCCCCGGTCGGAGACTCCCCAACGAGAAGCATGACCAGGAACTTGCTGGCTGAGTGCATGAAATCGTTTCTTCGAAAAATCAGGACGCCGGGCGCACATTGCCTGCCGACATCCACGTTGCGGATTTCTTTCCGGTCGGCTGGCTTGTCAGCCGCTTTATACGGGATGGGGTCCCAGGGAAGCCATTGGCTGGTGTAGATCCAGTCCGATGCCCCAGCAAATGGGGCATCCTGCAATGCCTTCTGGATGGTATCGATGTTCCTGTCGAACGACAACGCTAAATGGGTATGGATCGGGTCTGGAACCAGGGCGATCATCGCCTCCACGTCGGGTATGCCGGCCCGGGGTGTATCGCCGCGCCCAACGCCGTATTCTGCCAGTTTGTCATTCAGCTCATCGACGGCTTCCTTACATGCTTGCTGCCGGCTCAATCGTCCATTGGCCGGAAAATTATCGCTGCCATGGTCCTTCTGGGGATTACCAGCCGGGGTTTGCTGCAGATTGGACCAGGTCGGCTGGGATGGACCGCCTGAATCCTGTCTTGCAGGACGAGGGGCCACAAACATCGCCAGCATAACTACGGCAAAACCAGGCATGAAATAATTTCGAAACATCGAGCATCCTCCCAGAATAATGTCTCGATCTTGAAAGCCGCATTGCGGCCATATGGGCGGGAACATCCGCTCTGCGGATTAGTGGTATCCCCGCAAGAGTCCTCCCCCTTTTTTGTCATCCGAATGGGACCCATACCGGGCCAAAGAATCAAATGAAAAGAAATCAATAACTAGGCAGACCCAGCTTTTGCAGGGTTGTCGCAATATCGAACTTCGTGCCGAAAAGAAAACGGACGCCGTCTCCGGGAGCGAGCGCCGGGTCGAGCGCCTGGCTGCCCATTGTCCGCTGGCCGATGTTGGCGTTGAATCCCAGGCTGATCGGTGTATGTGGCACGGTGATCAGACCCTCGATATCGAAGCGGTAAATGCGTTTTCGGCTGGCGTTCGGCAGAGTCACCAGTGCTCCCGTGCGGCAACTGCTGCCCGGATACTGGGAGTGCCGGAATGGCCGGTCGGATGGCAGATAAAACTTTCCAGCGAACTATATGGGCCAAACGTGAAATCGAAGAGCGCCACCGGATCGGGCGCCCGGTCACGGGAATTGTTCAGCGTCTCCCTTTCCAGCCGCCCGCCAAAAGTGTGCGTGCTGCTAAGCATGGCCCTCCTGCATTCGCGACGGGGACCTCTCCTTGCGGAGAATTGAGTAGGCATTCTAAGCAGGAATATTCCAGCTGTAAAGGAAAATCTTTCCATCGCGATTGCGACGACAGAGGATTGGCCCCAAAATGCCGCCCAGACCGAATGCGTCCAAGAGTGCAAAAGTTTCTCTTGCTTTCACGTCGAAAATAGCGCATACATATCCCGCACCGAGAAACAGGCGCAGAGGCGTGTCATTTCTACGATCACCAGCCCGGGACTGCATTCAACCTCGCCCACGTTTTGGCGGATGAGGCCGATGCACTTCGCGCCTTCTGGGGCGACAGGGAAGACCTGAGGCTAACGCCCAACCAGCAGGATTCAGCCTGGGCCAGAATGCAACCGCCGATCGCATTCCAGACCGCCTGGGTGTCGCCTTCTCCGGTGGCGGAATTCGCAGCGCCTGCGTAAACCTCGGCGTCATCCAGGAGCTTGCCAGGCTTAACATCCTCCGCCAGGTGCACTACGCCTCGGCGGTCTCCGGCGGCGGCTATATCCTTGCCTGGCTGGCCGCCTGGATCAAACGCGCCGGCTTCGACACAGTCAATGCTCAACTGGCGTGGGGACGCGCGCAGGTTTCCCCCGATAAGCCGAGCGCCCCCGCATCCACGGGCGTAGCCCCACCCTACGACCGCTTTCTCGAGCCCTTCCCGCTGCGGTTCTTACGTGACTACGCCGCCTATCTCACGCCGGAAAAGGTGTCTCCGGAGATACGTTCACCGCCATCGCACTGTATCTCAGGAATCTGCTTCTCAACCAGCTCTTGCTGGCCTCCGCCGCCGTCGCCGTGCTCTCGGCTATCCAGCTTCTCGCCGAAAATCCTGTGGCAGGGAGCGGGAGATCACCCTGTGTTCCTCCGCTGGATCGGCGCAGGCATATTGTGCGCTGGCGTGGGATGCCTGCTCACCAGCTCCCTGCGTGCGCTGGCGCGTATCCAGAGAATCAACATCCTCCCGAAAGTGGGTCGCAAGGTCAGCTCGCCATTTCCGGCGGCCTAGCCGCGGCCATCGGCCTCTGGTTGCTACGCCGGTCCTCGTCCAGATTTTTTCGCACGATTTCTATCGCCATGTAATTTCGCCCGCTCTATTCTTCTCCGCTCTGGCACTGGCTTTCATTTTCATCGTGCTCGCCAAGTCCTCGCTTACCCAGACAGCACGAATCCTCAAGCCTGTCGATATGCGCCCGTCTCAATATTGGATATGGCTCGTGGTCGGTGAAATCGTGTCTTGGGCATTTATGGTCTTGTGCCTGTACTGGATGCGGAAATGGCTTGTCATAATTCCGCTGTCTGGGTCGGCGACTGGTACGCCATCCTCGGACTTCCTGCATGGCTTGCGATTGTCGCTCTCGTTTCCTTCATCCAGATTGGAATCCTGGGAGACGTATTTCCCGACGCCGAGCGGGAATGGCTCGGAAGGCTCTGCGGGTTTTTCCTCACCATCGGACTGTTTACCGGACTCCTGCTGCTCATCGCGCTGCGTTGAGCCGTTGTTCATGCAGTTTCTGTTTCAGCAAGCAGGCTCCCATGCAACCCTGAATGCAGTCTTAAAGTGGGTGCTCCCGGGCGGCTGGCTGTTTACCGTCACTGCGGGAATCTTTTCCGCCAGAAGTCCCAAAACAGGAGCAGGCAAGCCGAAGTCGCCCGTGCTGGAAGTTCTCGCGTTGGTCGCGCCCCCGGTTTTCCTGGCCGGAGTCCTGCTTCTGCTCTCCTGGGCCACGCATTCGATCGTGGCGAAATGGCAATCGACGGAATACCTCACCGTCAGTGGCACCTGCCGTGGCATCGCCCACCCGCGCCGCCCGCAAGGTAGTCTCCTGGTCCGGCGATCTTCAACTCGGAGACTGGCAGCCAATGGAATCCTTTAGAATCCGCCACACGATTCCCGCCGCGGCAAACGCTAACGCACCGAAATCCGTGGTCCAGTCGGATGCGATCCTCTACGGCGCCGCGCCAGTTCCTCGTTGCTGCTCCGATCACCCAGCTTACGAGCAGAACCGCAATCGCAATCCATCATGTTTCACCGATTCATCGTGTCAGTGCAGGCATGGCATTGATCCCGCTTTGTTGCTGCTCATTGTCATCGCAAGCTGCCTCTTGGTGCTGGGGCTGCTTTCGCAGCGCTTGGACGCGAATGAATTCTCGCTGCACCTGTTCTATCGCAACCGGCTGGTGCGGGCGTTTCTGGGCGCTTCGAATGGCATCCAAATCAACGGGTACTGCGATCGCCGGGCTAGCCCATTCACCAAATTCGCCATGGATGACGACATGGAGATTGGGAGTCTGGTGCCGCGAGCCCGAGATCCGCACCCCACGGCAGCGTTGTGCGATGGCAATTACAACGGCCCCTATCCGATCTGGTGCGCGACCCTGAACCTTACCCAAAACACCCGTCTCGCCGCCCAGCAGCGCAAGGGCGACTCCTTCATTTACTCGCCCCTTTATTGCGGCTGGGACTACACCGGAGACAATCCGAAAACGCCGGAGGCCCCGGATCGCGATCCTCGCCCCGGTGTTTCGCCTGTTGGCAATCTCAGCCGCTATGCCTACCGCCGCAACCGTGTGTCGGACGATCCAGCCTCAAAAGGCCTGGAACCCTACGGCGGCGACGGCGGAAGAGTCTTCCCTCGGCACCGCAATGGCGGCATCCGGCGCGGCCATCTCCCCCAACTGGGGTTACCACTCCAAACCGTCTGTCGCGGCGCTGCTGGCGATTTTCAATGTTCGCATCGGCTGCTGGATGGGAAATCCCCGCCACCAAGAAGGCTGGAGAAAATACGCGCCCGACGGCCTTGTTACTGCTCAATCGAACTCTGCGGCTTCGCGAACGACAAAAGCAAATACGTCTATATCTCCGATGGCGGCCATTTTGAAAATCTAGGCATATACGAGCTGATTCGCCGCCGGGTGAAGTTCATCATTGCCTGCCGATGCCGATGCCGATCCCGAATATGAATTCAGCGACCTGGGCGATGCGGTGGAGAAATGCCGTCGCGATTTCGGAGCCGACATTGCGATGTATTCCGCGTCCCCGAGACCTTCCGCCTCGCAAAAAGAGTGGCAAGGGAACGTCCATTACGCGATCGGCAGAATCCGCTATCCGCGAGAGATATGAGAACGATCCGCAAACAGACGGCCTGTTGCTCTACATCAAAAGCTCGCTCACCGGCGACGAGCCTTCCGACATCTTCAGCGCAAGAAATGTCGATACGAAATTTCCCGCACGACACCACCCTCGAACCAGTTTTTCAATGAAACCCAGTTCGAAGCCTACCGCGCTCTCGGCCAACACATGCTCCACGCGAGTCTGGAGCGACTACTGCACCGCGACGGGCGATCGCAATCCACACGCAAGTTGCAGAGGTTCCGACCCGCGTCTTCAGGTTGGAAAGCTATATAATTCTTGCGCGAGGAATTCGATGCACTCGAAGCGGCAGAAAATGGGCTCGGCTACCGGCAATCATCCAAGTACTTAGCAAGGAATATTTCGCCTCGATCATTGCTGCAATTCCTGTACTGGGCCGGGGATTTTCAGTTGCATTTCTGGCCTGAAAGCGATCAATACACCTCAAATATGGCCTGTTTCCGGGCTTATTACGGCAATCCTGTGCCACAACTTTATGGATGAAAAAAATTGTTTTCATCCCTCCGGCGACAGAGGTTTTGACGAGGAAAGAAACTATTTTCCTTCCCTCGGAGCCGCCGATCCGAGGCGAAAATGACGCTGGCCGGCGGCCTGAACGGCGGCCTGAGCGGCAGAGTGAAGCGAAGGACTTGAGGAGGTCGGGCCCGCCCATCATGCACAGGGCCGGGAAAAGGTCGCTTTCAGCAGTGGCGGGGCGGGCAGAAAAAGAGTGGGCACATGTGACCGGGAAAAGGTCTGTTGATCTTCTGTTCTGCTGCTGAGTCAGGTTAAGAGCAGAAGACCGGAATCGAGGGCTGGTATCGGGACCGTATCCCTTCCTTCTATAGGTGAGGTATGAATTCGGCGATTGACCCCTGAAGTTCTATACTAGGTCGGCACGAAAAGCCCTGTTCTAGTGGAACTTTGGACCATATATGGTGCGGTAAGGGCCAAAAAAGGCCTTTTCCTCCTCTGCGTATGTAAAATTCCGTGCACGAACTTTGATCTCGGAAAACAGGAATTTCAGCGGACCTGGAAGCTTCCTGCGGGGGCGGGGCAGAACAAAAGAGTGGGCACATGTGACCGGGAAACAGCTTGTTGACGCTTCATTTCTCTTGTGAGTAAGGCCAAGAGCAGGAGGCAGGAACCGAGGCCGGTGTCTCTTGAGTAAACCCGGGAAACCGGCGATTGACCTTACGAACCTTATACTAGGTCGGCCCATTTCCGGCTTCGAAGTGCGGAAAACACCCTGTAAGTTCCCGTCTGCCAGCTCCGGCCCGGAGGATCGAGGCCGGGGCTTGGCCCGCGCGCGCGGGAACTTTATGTTGCGGCCGGAGGGAGGGACGTAGTCATTTCGAGTATTCCAGCGTGCCGTCTTTCCACACACTGAGCACACCCGCCTTGTACCAGAGCTGGTAGCGGGTGGCCGCATCCGCGGTCACATCATTGAAGGTGATGTTGAAGCCGGGCGTTGCTGTTCCAGTCGTTGTATCCAGACCGACACCGGTCAGTTGCATGGGTGTGGCGCCGATACGGAAGGCCAGGATGTTGTCCGAGTAGGTGGCGCACTCTTCGATGGCGCGCTCCAGGGTGCCGGCAGCAGCCGAATGTCTGGGCAGCCAGTGCACGATCCGTTACCTGCTCCAGGGTGTTAGACCGGACCGTCGCCGGCGGTGCCGAGGATCAGGATGGAGTCGTCCTGGGGCGCAAAGGTTGACGATAACTCCTGGCAGGTAGTTGGTTGTCGGCATCTGAGAATCTCCCTATGGAATGTTGGGGATATATCTCGTTTTCTTTATATATCTCACATATTTGCGGTTTTCTGTTTTTCTGTCTTATGAAACGCGCCGCCCTTTACATGCGGGTCTCGACCGTCGATCAGCATCCCGAGACCCAGCTCTACGACCTGCGCCAGATGGCCGCCCAGCGCGGCTATGAGATCGTCGAGGAGTACACCGATCGGATCTGCGGCGCCAAGGCCCGCCGGCCCGGTCTGGATGAGCTGATGTACGATGCCCGCCGCGGCCGCTTCGACGTCGTGCTGGTCTGGGCTTCGGACCGGATCGCCCGGTCCGTGAAGCACTTCCTCGAAGTGCTCGACGAGCTGAACCGGCTCAACATCGAGTTCGTCTGCTTCCGCGAGCAGATCGACACGGGCGGCCCGTTGGGCCGCGCCATCGTGGTGATCATCGGCGCGGTCGCCGAACTGGAGCGCAACCTGATCATCGAGCGGGTGCGCGCCGGCATGCGCCGCGCCAAGCTCGAAGGCCGGCACATCGGACGCCAGCCGCTCGACCTCGACCGCCGGACATCCTCCGCGATCGCAACCGGCCAGAGTCTGGGCCAGCTGGCGAAGAGCTACCGCGTCTCCCGAGCCACGATCCACCGCGTGCTCCATCAGCACGCCTCAACCTCCTGGAGAAATCAGCATGATACCCAGACTCGTGTTGGGCTCGTCGATCTGCGGCGCAGCCATCGGCTTCGCCTTCGGAATCCATTATGCCCAGGCCCGCAACCGTCGCATGGAAACCGCCTCCGCCGCCTGCCGGACCCTGGCCCAGATGGAATTACTGCGCGGCGAAGTCCAACAAGTCCTGCGCTACATCAAACCATGACCGCGAGGGCCGTCTCAAAAGGGTCTCCGCAGACGGCCCACTAACCTACATAGAATCAATGGCCGGTTCTGCCCCATCCGGCTGTTCCAGAAGGTGTGGATTTAGAAACAGTTCACTCGACACATGTTTCCTTTTTCCTGACCTTTCGCGGTAAAGGACATTCTGCATTGAGGTGTCGGAAGGTTTTGTCGAATCTGTTCAAGGTGTTCGTTTTCAATCAGGTTGTGACGACGCTGATCCCTTCACAAAACTGCTCCAAGTACCAGCGTGAGCTATGGATAGGATCAGTTTCCGGATAGTCCGTTACTCACCGATAAAACCCGAATTGGGTTCCTTCGGAAGCCTCCAACAGGGTTCGCTGCACAACATTAGAGATTTTTGCTCATTGAGACACTACCCTCAAATAAAATTGAATCAGTTTTTGTCCTATTATTCTCTCCGCTCATTGTTCAATCATGAATGACAAGTACGGAAGAACGCAGTGTGGCTTGGATGATTTTCGTGAACCTCCATCGTCGCAGGAGCGCCTCCCGCCTGCGATAACGCTCGATAACGGCTCTCAAGCGGAAGGTTGCGTAGCTTTGAATCCTGCCAGTTCACCTCGCCGGCAACTGATGTGTGAAACGCCTGTCATATAGCGGCCTCGTTCAAAGAGGCTCCGAGTAGTCGAGCAAGTAAAGGCTCTAACTATCAAGAAGAATGATCCTTATATTTATAACGTAATGCTTCCAAGGCAAGGTTGATTTCGCCTTGCGCACGGTATGCCCGAGTTCGCTTAAGAATTGTTGCGTCGATGTCGAGCAGAGTGTCGATCGCCTGCCGCAGGTTTTGTGCAGAGCAAAAGTAACTAGTCCCATTTCCACCTGTTGTTTCTACTGAATTGACCATTTCGACCCTAGTCTTTCTGGCACCATCGTACTCTCCGATGGCAGCTTGGGCGCCCAGTAGAAAAGCGTAACCGCGTTGCCATTTGTCGTCACTTGCTACGTTCTTCGCTTGAAGAATATATTTCACCGCCCATGAGTACGCACCCCCCAAAAAAGCTTTTTCTGCGTCCTCCAATAGAAGATCAGATCGATGGAAATGTTCAATCAGCGTATCTTGGTACTTCCGATTATCCGCCAATCGGGAAAGCGCAACGAATGCTATGGAACCTAAAACAACGATCACGACAATCGGCACCTCAAATGCAAGACATAAAAGGATTCCTCCGAATAACGCCAGCAAACGCCTCTCCAGTGGATCGAGGACTTTCGGTATCGTTACAAACTTGGATGTTATTCCGCCGCCGACAATTGCGGCTAGAACACTGATTATTCCCACGCCTGTGAACATGCTTGCCTGGGTGCTGCTCAGGCTCATATGCGGAAACCCTTTCGAAAGCGAGCTAAGATAAATACTTCTTGAGAACTGCATCTGAGGCGCTTCCGCAGGAGATCCTCACTTCTCACTCTGCCGGAAGCGTTAAAGCGAGTAATTAGGAACTCTTCAGAGTTAGGCTGATGCGAATTACCGCATACGTCAAGTCTATGGGCTTGTGATTGTCACCGCTGTCGACGAGATCGTATTGCTGACTCGGCATGTCAAGCGTAATGTTCTTTTTTAAGTTTTCACTATCTCCATAGTCGATATATTGCTTAACCTCATCATAGTTAGTGATGAGCCAAAATCCAGAGCGCAAAACAAATGGATTTAAGGGATCGCTTCCTGAGATTCTGCAGTCGAGTCTATTGCCTTGAAGAATTTGTGTCAGCTTGTTTTGAGTTTCGATTTGATCTGTCATCTGCGTGACTGCGCTGACCGTTTGAGAAGCTAGCTTCGCCATCGGTACAACTGCAAACAAAGGTGAGTTCGCAATTAGGCCAATTGCCTTAAGAAAGCTGTCCCACCAACTTCCCTTCTTTTGGGCGGCTAATCCGAACCACAGAGCAATTTTCCCATCTTGAATAACAACCTGGTCCTGGGGAGCCTGAAAATTTGTTAGTTGGTTGGGGTCCCTCCCTAGGGCCACTGATTGACTATCGGATCCACTCAAGAAGTCACTCGCTAAGCTAAGGCCTGCTTTTATAATCCAGGTAAACTCTTCTCCGGCTTGTTGGGTCTGCGCTGTAAACGTCAGCTGGAGATTGTTGGTATTATCCTTAAAAAGATTTGCCATATCAGTGGATGACGAATGAAAGTTATAGATATTCGCTTGCAAAACATATTGTCCAGAGGCCACAATCTCGGCGTCAATTGTAACGTTTGACGGGTCGATAAACTGAGACTTCGTTGCATCCCAGTAAAAGACGGCGCTGGCTGCCGCCCCGTGCAGTTCCAGCAGTTCTTTTCTGTTAGACTTTCTAGCGAGCGTCAATTCGTGGTAGGAGGGAACTTGCTGCGATCGGATCGAAGGCGCTGGAGATATTGCAACTGTTTCTTGTGTTTTGGTCATATCTATTTCCCCTGAACCTAATTGATGAAAATGTGAAGTCTCTTGTTGAGCAGCAAAGCAGCCATAATGACGGCTCCCAATTGAGAACTACTTATAGAGCTTCGCTTTGATAATGGATATTCGATCCATGGCGACAAGGCGTTTGGAGGAGTATTCGAAGAGAGCCTTAGCTCTCGGGTTGTCGGCGGTACGGCTTCCTTTGGTAGTCCGCTTAGACGCTTCGAGACCATCAATCCACTCGCGCAAACTCTTACCACTGTCTGCGTTACCAAGGTTCTGAATGGTCGGCGGCGTGGCAGGGTCAGCGTACGTTAACTGCTGCCACTCATCCATCTCGAGGTTGACCCAAGACATGTATCCGCCGGGTAGAACCTGACGCGGTCCCTTGATGGCGCCAGTGAAACTATAGCGCGTACCAGGAGTGACGAGAGGATCGTAGTAGTGGGGCGTGATGAAATCGGAAACGGTGACTCCGTTGATGGTATAGGCGTAGCTGTTGTCTTCGCACGGATCGCAGGCTTCTACCAAATAGTCGAACTGACCCGTACCGTCGTGGATCTGTCCGTCGACAATCTCAATGGCGATGGAGGACTGCATGCGATTGCCATAGGGGTCGACGAGCATTTCTAGAATTTCGTGACTGGCGTCGGTGGTCCATGTTGTGTTGACTGGGGAGGCGACAACCTTGGAGTATGGTTGCTTGTGCTTGTCAGAATGGAATCCCCCTTCATCCGGCGGAAGCATCTTGACAAGTTGGACAGGCCAGACACCTGACGGAATCTTGCTTTGGTCTTGAAGATACAATAACGGTTGCTGAAACTGGCCAGAACTGGAGCAGATCACGTGTAACCTGAAGGTTGAGAGCCATGGCTACCGCGTGGACGAATTCTACAGCGATCTCGCCCGTCGTATCGACCAAACCAATTTGAATAACAGACATAAGACTCCTCCAACAAAGGACGTCTGGACGCAACAATGGTCAGTGAAGCTCGGACAGTGCAGCTTGAAACTTCGCGGCCACCGCACCGAAGCCGTCACGGGCACCGGAGAGATCATCTCCGGTGGGGTGGAGCTCGTTCGCCCACCACGCCTTGTAATTGCCAAGGTCATTTGCAAGAGTCCCGCGGAGGTCAATGTAGCGGACGTTCTCAAACCCGGGCTCTTTTACCAGATTCTCGAGCATTGCATTGAATCGGTCGATGAGGACGACCATCATCTGTGTAATCGTAGCGATATCAACGAAGAGTTTCTCATCGAAACCCGGCTTGAGCCAAGGGCCTGGCAGCGGTCCCCATCCCCCGAGGAAACCGCGACCGTCCGGGACGGGGTAATCGTAGCCGTGTACGAGGATGGGGAATGTGCGCCCTAGATCCTTCTGACATAAAGCGTTAATAGAAGCAAACATCATGCGGAATGCTGCCGCGATTCGGATGTCGATAACGCCGGAGACGACCGGATTGTTCCAACCGGCAATGCTAAGATCGAAACTGTTTATCAACATGCCGAACTCGTCTCCGGCAATGTCATCGCCACCGCCGGAGATGAGAATTGCTCTGGGAGTCGCACCGAGATTGACGACCTTATCCATGCAACGGGCAAATTTATCGAGCTGACCGACGTGCGAAACCATCGCTTCGATGGGGTCACCTTTGTGAGCTGACGACTCGATGTTATAGCCATAGTTATCGTCCAGTTTGGTAAGGACGTCATGGATGGGATAATCGAACCACGAGTCCCCAACGGCGAGCAGGTAGCCTGCCGTTTGTGCGCTCGTGGTGGCGGTCTCAGGGGCAACCGCCGCGGCACCGGCGGCAGTGAGCCTAGTCCGAGTAAGTTCCGTCTTGATGAAGATGGGCTCAGGATGGGCGGCGAGAGCTGCGGCGCGGGTTTTACGTGCTACTCCGCGGCGCGCCAGAATCTCTTCAGCGTGCCGTTCGGCGGCTTGCTGGATCGAAGAACCGTCATTTTTTTCAAGGGGTGCCGGCATAGAAAGTCCCCAAATATAGCAGGCACGATCGAGACATTCCTGGATCTAGAGTAGCGCTCTAGGCGCAAATCTTTCTACCGGTCGCCATTTGTTGCAGGGTTGTTGGAAAAGAGGGTGAGAAAATACCTGACGGACGTCCGGTCCGAGAGGTGAATGCGGTTAATGATACGACGGTCCTACCCGGGTTGTCAAGAACCTTTTCGAAGATTTCCGCGTTTGGCTTCGGCGCTCAGTTGGCGGTAACATGCCATTCCAATTACTGAGTTTTCCGCAGCCACTTTGTCCTGACACCTATCGGGATTGGTCTTTTGTAAAGTCAGTTTGGGAAGGCCGCGTACTCAGATTTGATAATGCAGACGGCAGCCATGAACGCCATTACATGGGCGAGGTGAAGCCGGTAAAGTTTAGAGGGTATTTGGCAACGGCGAAGCGCTTCTATCGAGAAGCTGAGGTGCTCAGGAGAAGCTATGAAAAGCAAGGTGTTCCAAGACGGATTTGAAGGTCATGTACGACGTTCGCTGGAGCGTGCCACGACGAGAAGAGGGCGAACGGCTGTTCTGTTGAGGTTAGTGGGCCGTCTGCGGAGACCCTTTTGAGACGGCCCTCGCGGTCATGGTTTGATGTAGCGCAGGACTTGTTGGACTTCGCCGCGCAGTAGTTCCATCTGGGCCAGGGTCCGGCAGGCGGCGAACTCGTTTTCCATGCGACGGTGGCTGGCGTGGGCGTAATAGATTCCGAAGGCGAAGCCGATGGCTGCGCCGCAGATCGACGAGCCCAACACGAGTCTGGGTATCATGCTGATTTCTCCTTGATGTTTGAGGCGTGCTGACGAAGCACGCGATGGATGGTGGCGCGAGAGACGCGGTAGCCCTTCGCCAACTGACCGAGACTCTGGCCTTGAGTTCGGTCCCGCAGTATTCCGGTTCGATCGAGGTTCAGCGGCTTGCGGCCGATATGCCGGCCTTCGAGCTTGGCGCGGCGCATGCCGGCGCGCACCCGTTCGATGATCAGATTTCGTTCCAATTCGGCGATGGCTCCGATAATGACGACCACCGCCCGGCCCAGCGGACCTCCGGTGTCGATCTGTTCCCGGAAGCTGACGAACTCGATGTTGACCCGGTTCAGATCATCCAGCACCTCAAGGAAATGCTTCACCGATCGGGCGATCCGGTCCGAGGCCCAGACCAGGACAACATCGAAGCGGCCGCGGCGGGCGTCGCTCATCATCTCGTCGAGACCCGGCCGCTTGGCTTTGGCTCCGCTGATCCGGTCGGTATACTCATGCACGATTTCGTATCCGCGTTGCGCGGCCATCTGCCGAAGATCGTAAAGCTGGGTCTCGGGGTGTTGATCGAGTGTGGACACTCTCATATACAGGGCGGCGCGCTTCATAAGGAGGAAATCAGCATATCACATATATCTGAGATATGTAAAGAACAGCCGTAGCCCCCCATAGGGAGATTCTCAGATGCCGACTTACAACTACCTGCCGGGAGTGATCGTCAACACACTGGATGGCGGACTGACCGCCTCTTTTGCACCGCAGGACGACCCCATCCTGGTCATCGGCACTGCCGGCCAGGGCCCAGTGAACACCCCGTATCAGGTGACCGACCGTGCCCTTGCAGCGCAGACTTTTGGTGCTGCCGGCACCCTCGAGCGTGGCATTGAAGAGTGCGCCACCTACTCGGACAACATCCTGGCCTTCCGTATCGGCGCTGCACCTATGCAACTGACCGGTGTCGGTCTGGATACGACGGTTGGAACAGCGACTCCAGGTTTTAACATCACCTTCAACGATGTGACCGGGGATGCGCCACCCGCTACCAGCTCTGGTACAAGGCGGGTGTGCTCAGTGTGTGGAAAGACGGCACGCTGGAATACTCGAAATGACTACGTCCCTTCCTTCCGCCGCAACATAAAGTTCCCGCGCGCGCGGGCCAAGCCCCGGCCCCGATCCTCCGGGCCGGAGCTGGCAGCGTTTCAGGTTCTATACAATGAACTGGGACGGTATGGATCGGCGGTGACGGATGGGGTTCAATCAGCCGTCAAAAGACTAATCTTTCTCTCCCGGAAAGGGCTTCCAGATCGCTGAAAATTCCTGCTTTTCGCTCTCAAAGTTCGTGCACGGATTTTTACATAACGGAGGCGGAAAAGGCCTTTTTCCGACCTTTGACGGGAACTTACAGGGTGTTTTCCGCACTTCGAAGCCGGAAATGGGCCGACCTAGTATAACGTTTGTAAGGTCAATCCCCGGTTTCCCGGGTTTATTCAAGAGACACCGGCCTCGGTTCCTGCTTCCTGCTCTTGGCCTTACTCACAAGAGAAATGAAGCGTCAACAAGCTGTTTCCCGGTCACATGTGCCCACTCTTTTGTTCTGCCCCGCCCCCGCAGAGAAGCTTCCAGGTCCGCTGAAAATTGCTGCTTTCGGACATCAAAGTTCATGCACGGATTTTTACATAGCAGAGGAGGAAAAGGCCTTTTTGGCCCTTACCACACATTATGGCGCGAAGTTCCACTAGAACAGGGCTTTTTCGTGCCGACCTAGTATAAGACTTCAGGGGTCAATCGCCGAATTCATACCTATAGAAGGAACGGATACGGTCCCGATACCAGCCCTCGATTCCCGCCTTTGCTCTGAACCTGACTTAGCAGAGAACCGAAGATCAACAGACTCTTTTCCCGGTCGGATGTGTCCACCCTTTTCTGCCTCGCCCCCGCCGCTCCTGAAATAACTTTTCCCGGTCCCTGTCCATGATGGGCGGGCCCTGACCTCCCCTCAAGTCCTTCGCTTCACTCTGCCGCTCAGCGTCATTTTCGCTTCCGATTCCGGGATTAAAAGGCGATCTCCTTCAACACCAGCTTCTTCAGGCTCAACTCGTTCACTAAACGCTTCAGCTTGGAATTCTCCCGCTCAAGCCCCATCAGCCGCCGAGCCTGGTCTACGTGCAAACCGCCGTACTCTTTCCGCCAGCGGTAGCAGGTCTGCTCAACAATCCCGCATCACGACAGGCTGGTCCGTCGATTTCCATTGCCTACTGCCACCTCGCATTGTGCCGTTTACATCACTTTGCCTTTTCAACATGAGCTGCAGAAATCGCGAACTTTATCTGGAGCACGCACACAATCGGGCTGGATCATTGGTGCAAAGCATGCAAACCCGTACGTGTTCGAAATGACTAACGAAAGCCGGAGCACAAGCCCGTCCGCCCTGGCGACATGCATCAGGTGACGAGTGCAGAAGAGGGCTCGGAAATGATCCATAAACACAAGTGACTCGGCAATTATCGAAAAGCCTTATCGTGCAGAGTTCCACCGACCCTGCAGCCAGGCGATGACGAGTTAGCTTTTCGATTGAGCAGGTAAATGCATCAGTGGCTCATATCTTCCAGAAATTCCGACGCCAGGCGCGGTGCTGGTCACAAGTAGATGGTCCCGCGCGCGGGTGCACGCGACGTAGAGCAAATGACGCTCCGTATTGTAAACATCCTCAAGGTCAGCTTCATCGGTGACGGTCTCGACCCGGTCCTGCAGCGGAATCACTTCATCATCGCAAGCCATCACCCCGACAGCGCGAAACTCCAAACCCTTTGGCGAGGTGCATGGTGCTAACCGACAGAGAACCGGGAGTGACCTTGACATGCTCATCGAGCAATCTGCATTTCACTCCAGATTGCTGTGCCGCGCCGGTGTTGAGCGTCGTGCAGAGCAGTGCCGGCGAAGCTGGTGCGAAGTTTGGGGCTGAGCTACGGCAGCGAGCCGGAAGCCGTCCAGGTGCCCGAACGAAAGCGGAGCGGGTACACGCTGCCTCGCTCCAGCGGGCAGGGAGGACGGCGGCTGTGGGTAGCGCACCAGCGCGGCACTGAGTTCGACCTGAGCATTGAGATGGACGGAACATTCCAGCGTTTTCTGTTCAAGCAATCGCTTCCCACCGGGAAAGGAACGAGCGCAGTCGCAAAGCAGGACGGGACCCGGCCAATGAGCTACATGACCGACGAATCCGCACAGAACGGGATGGTTTGGGACCTTGGAACCTACGAAGTGGTGGAGGGGAGTTTAGCCAAAACCGCAGTCGATCTGTACCTCAGTGGCCGCAAGCTGGAAGGGCAGTGGCGTTTCACGCGCACCGGCAAGCAGTGGCAGGTGACAAACGGCGGTGGCAAGTTGAAGCGCGATCTGCCCTTGGATGCTTCCGCGCTTCCCGGTCAGAATGCGGACGAGGACGGTTCTTCCGCACGGCGCAAGCCTGCCGTTCAGATCAATGCTGAAACAACGCCCATCGCCTTCACGGAACCGATGGAATGCAAGCCGGTCGAACAGTTGCCCGAAGGCGATGACTGGGCGTATGAAGTGAAGCTCGATGGATACCGGGTGCAGGCAATCCGTGACGCGAAACACAGTTCGTTTGCTCTCGCGCAGGGGCAAGCCACTGACTCAGGAGTTCCCGGGTCCTGTTGCGGACCTGCATACACCGCCGCCCGGAACCGCCGTGGATGGGGAGATTGTTGCGCTAGATGAACAGGGGATACCGAGCTTTCAGCTTCTGCAAAACCGTGGCTCCGCACGTGCGGCTACCGTCTTTTATGCCTTTGACCTTCTCTATCTCCGGCATAAGTCCCTGCTAGGCTGTCCCCTCTCGGAACGGCGAGTGTTGCTGGAAAAAACGATCGAGCGAACCGATGCGGTTCAACTCTCGGAACAGTTCACCATTCCTCTGGAACGAATGCTGGCCGCAGTGAAAGAGAACAGGTTGGAAGGCATCGTGGCGAAGCGGCTCAGAACGGCTTATGAACCGGGGCAGCGCTCCGGCTCCTGGGTCAAGCAACGGCTGAATCGCGCTCAGGAGTTCGTCATTGGGGGCTATAGGCCAGGAACAATGGGCTTCGACTCGCTTCTGATTGGTTTTTATCGGCACGGAGAACTGCGTTACTGCGCGAGTTGCCGCAACGGGTTTGTTGCGGCGACCCGCCGTGAGGTTTTCGACCGCATTCGCTGATTTACAGCAGGACCAATGCCCGTTCGTCAATCTGCCCGAAGCAAATGCAGGCCGGTGGGGACCCGCTCTGACCGCAAAGAAGATGAGCGAGTGTCGCTGGGTTCGTCCTGAAGTTGTCGCTCAATTTGAGTTCGTGGAATGGACGGAAGGCGAACACCTGCGGCATGCCAAGTTTATTGGACTGCGCGACGACAAGGACGCGGAGAGGGTCGAAAAAGAGACCTAATGCCCGCAACCCTTTACGTTCACTCCTCCAGCAATCCCTCTTCATCATTCTTCACATTCCTATTAGCCGCCCAGCAACACGCGCAAATGCTGTTCCATCGCTATGGCAGCGAACGATTGTACTGGGCTTGTCGCGGCCAAACAGTCGGACCCTGCCGCCGGCGCCGATTCACTGGTGTGGGGAATTCAGGAAGGGACTCCATATTTTGCCCCGGGAACTGTCCAGTTCTACAACGCGAACCAATCGATCTCCGGTGCGCAATGTCATTACGACATGCTGCCGTGCAATCTGCCGCGAGGTCCCGAAAAACGATCCCGCTCGAATAGAAAAAATCAGGCTTCAGGCCCCAGGAAGTGGGCCAGCCATTCGTTTCGCGCCAGATCGCTTCGGGTGTTGGCCGATGCCCGGTGTGGTGATTGAAATAGCCAATGTTCTCCGGCTTTCCATAGAGCTTATAAACCGCGCGGGCCGCGTTGATGTAATGCCAGCTTTCCTTGGTGTCAAACATATCGCCGCCGATCAATAGGAATGGACGCGGCGCGATTAGAGCGATCAATTCGTGCTGGTCGGTTCCTGGGTCGAGGTTTTTGATGAAATTGCCAAAAAACCAAAAATCGTCGTAGTTGGAGAACTTCAGGCCAATGCCCAGTTCGTTGGGTACCACCACGGTAATGCGTTCGTCGAACGCCGGCGCGTGCAGGGCCATTTTCCCGCCCAGCGAATGACCGATAATTCCGATGCGAGTGCGGTCTACTTCCGGCAACGTGTAGAGGTAATCCACCAGCCGACTTGCGTCCCAGACCCACTTCCCAACGCCTGTGACATTGGGATGCCGCAGCTTCAGATTGGCAACCGTTTCAACCTCGCTCTCTCCATTGCCCTCCCCATACCAGCGAATGGCAACCGCAATGTATCCCTTCTGCACGGCGCAGTACGCATACGGGTCGAAAGTGGGACCCAGGTATTTGATTCCCGACAGGTCTCTGGCGGCCGAGGTATCCACATCATAGAAGGGCACAATGACAACAGGGCGGGGTTTCGTCATCGCCGGTGTCGGCATCATGACGAGAATCTTCTCCCACCAGTCCGGCTCAACCTGCAGGTACATAAGTTTCGCGGTGTAGTTTTGATGCTCGACCACGCTGACCAGGCGGGTCTTCGGTTGCGGCGGCGCAATATCCATCGACCCGATCAGCTTCAGCCATTTTTTCCTGATGGCCTCGCGGCGATCTTGCCATTCCGCAACGGAGTTTATGCCCGTTACCAGAGAGGGCAGGTTTCCCGTCGAGGTCTCATATCCGGCTGGAGCGTTGTTATATTGCGCGAACCACTCGGGACTGCCATGGATCGCTGGGAGCACCGGATCAGGCGCAATCGTCCGGCATACGCGGAATCCCGTGAACCGGGATTTGTACTCGGGCTCAATCGGTCGCCGGTAATCCCTTGCCCAATGGGAGGTGGTGCTGGCGAAACCGCCTCCCCTGACGATCCGGTCTATTCCTCGAAGAGGACCGCCCGGATTGTAAGATGATTGCGGCTCCCGCCACGGATTGAAGTAATCCGTACACCACTCCCAAACGTTTCCCAGCATGTCGTAGAGGCCATACTGATTGGGGAGATAGCTTCCCACAGGCTTGGTCCCGGAACCGCGAACGTCATCCATTAAAAGATTCACATCCTTCGTGTCGCGGATACCAAGGTTCGCTTCGCTCGTTCCAGTCGGCGGCTTGACAGCTTTGCCATAAGCATGCGTCCATTCCGCATCCGAAGGGAGCCGGTATCCGTCCTTTTGCATATCGCAGAAACCGGTTTCGAGGTTGTAACAGGGATTGAGTCCTTCTTTGAAGCTGCGAAGGTTGCAGTAACGAATCGCATCCCACCAACTCACGGATTCAACCGGCAGGTCCACGCCGCGATGAAACGAAGGATTTTCTCCGGTGACTTCCTCATACTCCTTCTGGGTAGTTTCCTTGGTCGCCATCAGAAATTTCCCCAGCGTGATCGTCACCGGGACTGTCGTCTGTTGGTCAACGATCTCAAAGCTGGTGCCTGGTATCTCGACCATCTGACCGGACGCAACCTGGCCGGTTTTTGTCTTCGCCGGAATCTGCTCTGCACTAGCGCGGACTTCTCCAAAACCCGCCCCGCTGATAAGCGTGCCCGCCGCAATCGCCGAATCTCTCAGGAATTCTCGCCGTTTCATTCGCCGCTCCTTATGTCAGTGTTATAGCCGATCGTTTCAGACTCGCATCGAGCTGGTTTCGTTGCTTGACGAATGCCGCGCAACCTTTACGTCACTCGTCCAGCAATCCCTCTTCATCATTCTTCACGTTGCCAACCCTGCTATCCACCTTCCACGCCCTCATCTCCTCAGCCGGGTAGGGTCTCAAAAGATCGAGAGGCAAGCGCGCTGCTTCACCGGGAGTCAGCCATCGATCGTAATCTTGCGGTTCGATAATGACGGGCATCCGATTGTGAAGCGGTTCCACGAGCTCATTCGGGTCCGTGGTGATAATCGTGAACGTCTCAATGTGCTCTCTCGTCTTTGGGTCTTTCCAACGCTCCCACAGGCCGGCGAATGCGTAAGGTTTCTCGCTCTTTAGAGCAATCGCAAAAGGCTGCTTTGTCTTCGCATCGATCTTTTGCCATTCGTAGAAGGCATCTGCTGGGACCAGGCAACGCCTGTACTTCATCGCTTCGCGGAAGGACGGGCTGGTTGCCACCGTCTCAGCCTTGGCATTGATGGTGGAAAAGGCAATCTTGACATCCTTTGACCAAAAAGGCACCAGCCCCCAACGCATGAGAACGATTTCGCGCTCGCCTGTATCACGATTCAGGCGCACAATCGGCTGGAACGTTTGCGGTGCAATGTTGTAGCTGAGGGCGAACTCGGGAACGCTCTCGAGAGAGATGCCGAAGAAATTAGCGATGGCCTGGCGGGTTGATCGTCTGACATAGCGCCCACACATACAATTACCTTGGCTCAGTTCGGGTCATTTCGGCACGTCTTCGTCACTCGGTTGATACCACGGTTTCTTCCTGTTGGGGAACATCGATGGGTTCTTTGCGCTCAGGGCCGACAAAACGCGGCCCGCAAGATGGGCAGCATATGCAATCTCTCCCTCCAAATCGGGATTGCTGGTGAGAGAATCCCATCGCGAGGGCCACTTGGCCGTCCGAATTGCCAGAATAAGGCAGGTGGCAATTAGCAGCGATGGCCCCATCTTCGGGTAGTCTGGAGGATCTTCGTACCCTCCGATTTCACGCCCCACGGCCAGCCTCCTTTTAGCGCACATTACCGCACAGTGCTAAACCAGTATAGGCGAATATATGGCGAAGAGATCTCGCAGCCAAGTATCGGCAACTCCAATTGTCCCAGGCAATCCCGCTGCACTGCTTGAGCGGGACTCGGCCCGATCTTATGCCGCGGAAGATTCTACATGCCGATTGGCTGGCCCGTTCGATTGCGTTCTATCGGCCGTGGGACCAGGTGCTACAACAGCAATCATCGCGCGAGACTTCGATTTGGGCTCGAACCTGCTAGCGTCGGTTCGTATACTGGTCGCACATGTCTCAGAATCGTGACAAGCGCCGCCGCACCGATCTTGACCTGTTTGTCCTGGCTCTAATCGAGAGCGGCATTTCGACTGCTTACGAGTTCCAGAAATCTGCAGGGCTTTCACCCGGAGCAACGATCCCGGCACTCGAAAGATTATTGAAAGCGAGGTTCGTCCGCCAAGGGAGGCCAGGTGCTCGGGGCCGAACGGATCATCGCATCACTTCAGCGGGCAAGAAATTCCTGAAGAGCGGCTGGCGCACTCTCATCGAAGATGGTCCCAGCGGAGATCTCGATGCCGATCTACGGATTGCACTGCTGGCATTGTTCGCAGGTGGCGAGCGCAGATTGGCCACCGATTTCCTGCAGCAATCGGCCTCGAGGAAGTTGGAATCGATCGAATTGCTAGACGAAAGCGGAGGTAGCAGTTCAGTTTCTCCCCTGGCTGACTGGTACGCCAGGCTTCGATCAGTATCTGCAAAGACCCTGCTGAAAGCGGAATCAGACGCGGCATTCAAATTGGCGGAAGCATTGCGACCGAGACTTCCGGCCAGCGCCAACCGGGCGAAGCGTGTTGCCAAGCGATAGAAGGCAGGAGATCTCGACGAATGCCGTGAAACACTCTGCAGATATTAGTAATGGCGCGCAGATATGCAGTGTCTGGTTAGCTGTCTGCGGCAGCAGGCCGGTAGCGCTTCCATTCATCAGAGTTGTAGGCGGGACTGAACTCCGATAAATCCGCGAGCGGTTTCCAAGAGACCTTCGGCCATTCCCGGACATTCAGCCCTTCCGGCCACTGGTCGGGATTGCCGCCCTTGGCGCGGTGTTCTCCTTTGCCGTCGGTCGAGTAGACCCCAAGCTGAATCGCCAGTGCCGTCCCAAGTTGCTTGAAATGCACTTTCGAGCCCGCAGCCTTGCTCTCCTCAATGAGATACTGCGCATCATCGAGGGTCATCAAATTCGTATCGTCGCGCGAGCCGGATTCTCCCCCGATTACGGTCCAAGTGATCTTGTTTTTTCGCAGCAATCGCCGAAGATTCGGCGATGCTTCCCGCAGCGGCGCGTCATATCTGAAACCCAAGGCTCGAACGAGACCCACTTCAGGGCTGCTTCCGCGGTCCCAAGATGCTCAATGCGCTGCAGCTCGAGTTTCGCCGCCGAACAAGCGGAGACCCCGAGCCACAAATTATCCGGCCAGGAACCGAACTCAGCCAGGACCGAGTTGTTGAGTGCAGCCAGCCGATGGCTGCGCTTTGTCAATACCTGAAACTGATGCCAGTACGCGGCCGTGAAGACTCGGACGTGCTCCAGGATTACTTCCATGGGCAGGGCGTCATGCAGGAAATCGGAAAATTCATTGACGAAGATCATTTTCGGCTTTCGGTCTTTGAGGACCGCATACAAGTGCGCTGGATCGAAGAGTAGTTCGTCCGTGAAGCGTCCATTCTTTACCAAGCCGTCGAAGCGGCCGTCGCTGTTTAGTTTCGGATTCCGCGAATGCCGATAGACCCGATCCACGGCGTAGCATAGCCGACACCCGACCGAGCACTCCGCGCAACCGTACAGACTGTTGAGCGTTCCGTCGGTCCAGGAAATTCCGGAGGACTCCAGGCTCATGCCGCCCCTTGCTTCGGCGGTTTGGGCACCAGGGTTGGACGGCCAAATTGCCGCAGTTCACCGATCTGGGCCCGCAGCGTATTGACCAGCAGTTCGAGGACGTACTTCACCTCCGCATCCCTCTGCTGGGGTGCGGAAGATCGATACCGGTCTTCAAACTGCTTCACAATTCGTTCGGCGAATGCCTCCAAGCCCGTCTTGGCCGGTGCTTTCTGGGTCTTTTGCTGCACGTGGCTTTTGAAAGCTCCAGTAACGACAGCCGAGGCGTCCTCGCTTGTCTTCGGCTCCGGTATCCGAAGCAGATTCTCGACAACCCTTGCATTCCTGGCTGCTGCCGGATCGATCTTCTGATCCAGCATGGCCTCGAGGGTGATCGCCGGTAACTGCGATGCCCTTTCATAGTCCTCGATGATCCTGAATACGGTTTTCTCATCGCGATCGATGGCGGCGGCAATGAGTTTCGCTGCTTCCATCCATGCGCGTTCAGCTTTGAAATATCTTTTGTACACGTGCAAAGCGCGCCCAAGATGATATCTGCTGTGCGTGTACACGCGCAGGGCTCCGATCAGAGATTCCCGCGCCTGGTGGAGAGACTGGTCGTATGCGAGTTGGGAAGGCTCCAACTTCCGGAGCAGTTTTTTCAAATTGGACATTTTGTCCAATTTCTTCGTTTGAGGTTCACGCATTATGCCTCCCTCCAATTTTGCTGATTGGCCCAAAGTGGTGGAACGCCGAAGAACCCGATGACAGGACAGACATCAAGCTTCTGAATTCTGTTTCCATTTCATTCTCCGGATGCGGCCTTTGAGCGGTGCACCAGCAAACTGCCCAATTTACGCCGGCAGGATCACCGACTCATACCTTCAAGAACCATCATGAAACACAGCATGACCGTCACTACATATTGAAAAAGCGGCAATAATTCCGGTCGATCGCTCCCGAGTGGAGCGTATCACAGGCAGAATCCGGGAACAGCACTCGAAAGGCGAGTTTGAGCGAGAAAGGTAACTTTAGAATGGCTGAAGTTCTGCCCCAGCGGCTCTCTACCAGACCTGCGCAGCTGAACATTTGCGACGTTACGAGAAATAGCCGCGAAGGTGTTCCAAAAGGCTCTGTCAGGCTTCTGATCGCTGTGGCCGCCCATGGGCAGGCTTACCTTGCCTGTGCTTCTTCCTGGCCGGTTTCGAGGGTTCCTTCTGAAACAGGTCAGTATCGAAAAATGAGAGTTGCAACGGCCCGAGTAGGATGCGATTGACTTTTTGAAGAAGTTTCGACGCTTCGGATAGCCGCCTCAGACGCCCTGGACGTGGCACCCCAACCTGGAAGCGCTCGGCCGCCGCTGACAATATCTGGTTGCAGATACGAGCTCCTCGAGCCGTGGGTGTAAGCAGCCGGACCCGTCCATCAGCTTCGGATTTCCTTTTCTGGACGAGTCCGCTATCGACCAGAAATGTACATGCACGACTGACTTCATAATCGTCCAGCCCCGTCTCCTGCCGGATCCAATACTCCGAGAATTCTCGCTCTTCGATGGTTCGCTGAAGGATATAGAAGGCCAAAAATGTCAGGCCCTGCCTGCGGAGTTCCTGGATGCTGAGTAGAAAAAAGAGATTGCCAGAAGGCGCGATCGCTCGAACTAGTTGATTGCATTTCGTTGAGAGTGCCTGCATATCTGCAAGCATTTTAGCTCACTAATTGCTGCTGTAAAGCCTTAAAACAAGCAACTTACACAAATGTACGGTTTCCGCATCGCTGACTGTATCCGTTAAATGTGCGCGCAATCGGGATTGACAACCCTTTGGTACGAAATCGCCGGTATGGATACTCGGGCTAGCGGCACCAAAGTCGCATTTGGCCCAGGTGAGTTCTTTCAAGCCGCTCTTGAGTGTCAAAAATGATCTCGGATCAGCCCCAACACGAAGCGTACCCTGAATGGATGGATCTCAAAGCCATCCAGCGGTACGCATGCATGTCTGAGCGGACTATTCGCGATTGGATCCATCGGCCACAGAACCCCCTTCCGGCGTTTCAGGTAGGAAAAAAGATTCTCATTAGAAGAAGCCAATTCGATCATTGGCTTGAATCGCATCCATTCCAGCCTACTGGCGCCATCGATATCGAAAAGATGGTGGACGAGGTGATGAGTGACTTAAGGAAGGCAAGTTGATGGGTGTGACGATAAGGAAAAAGAATGGCTCGTGGTACGTGTTCGTGAACCACAAAGGCCAAAGAAAAGCAAAGTGTGTCGGCGACAGCCGTGCCTCTGCCGTAGAAGTTAAGCGCATGCTGGAGGCGAAGCTTGTTCTGGGCGATATCGGGATGTTCAGTCAAGCCGACTCGGGCAGTCCGAATTTCAGCAGCTATGCAGATCTGTGGCTGAAAGATTATGCGCGGATGGAATGCAAACCATCCACCGCAGATGGATACGAAGGCGTCTTGCGCCAGTATCTCCGCCCCAAATTCGGTCTCAAGCATATGGATGAGATCAGACGAAGTGACATCAAATCGTTGATCGGCGAACTCATCTCGAAAGGGCTGGCGCGCAGCACTGTGCGAAACGCACTCAGCGTTCTCCGCGGCATTTTCAATCAGGCGATCGAGGATGGTGTTGTGGAGTCCAATCCGGCAGCTAACCTCGGACGCTTCACACGAAACGCCAAGACTGGGGGAGTAAAGGGAATCGCATTGACTACGCAGGAAGTTGAGATATTCCTGGAGGCTGCCGAGGATTTCTGCCCGGAATATCAGCCTCTATTTCTATTGGCGGTCAGGGCGGGCCTGCGACGTGGGGAGCTTGTTGCGCTACAGTGGGGCGACATTGAATTTGGTAAAAGCGATCGCGACACCAACCGGTTCATTGTGGTCCAGCACAATTATGTGCGCCGGGAGCACACGACAACAAAAAGCAAAAAGACCAGACGAGTTGACATGTCGCGCGAGTTGCGCCGCGTGCTGATCAGGTTGCGAGAGTTGCGCCTGGTGGAAGCCAAATCCCAGGGGAGATCCGATATCTCAGGCGATTGCGTGTTTCCCTCTCCCGACGGTAGCATTCTGGATCCAGACAATCTCTACCATCGTTACTTTGTCCCTATTTTGGCGAACTCCGGAATCCGTAAGATCCGCCTGCACGATTTGAGGCACACGTTCGGCTCCTTACTCATCCAGAATGGAGCCTCGATTGTTTACGTGAAAGATCAGATGGGACACTCCAGCATCCAGGTCACGGTGGATACTTACGGCCATTTGATCCCCGGCGCAAACATCTCCTATGTGGACCGTCTCGACCAAAAATCAGCGAAGAAAACGAGATCGAAGCGGCAACCATCCGCAACCCCCGCGCAACCAGACGAGATGGCTGAAACCCGAATACCACCGGAACTTGTTGATTTAATTGGTGGCGGCGAGTGGGATCGAACCACCGACCTACGGGTTATGAGTCCGTCGCTCTAACCATCTGAGCTACGCCGCCAATTTGGAAGAAGTTTTTCCTGCAGAAACCCTTATCATACGGATGCTGAGAAAGCGGTGTCAATGCAATTGAAATCGAGAAAGACCTCCATTCGATCTTCGCGCCGGAACCTGGAACGCGAGCTGTCCGCTGCTGCCGATCCGCGGCGTGCGGAGTTCCTGCAGGGTTATTTCAAAACGGGAGAGGGCCAGTACGGAGAAGGTGACCGCATCCTGGGGATTTCTGTTCCGATGCAACGAAAGATCGCGCTGCGATACCCCACATTGTCGTTCGATGATTTGAGCCGTCTTCTGGCCTCTGCGATTCATGAGCATCGTTTTGCCGCCCTGGAGATTCTGGTGGCGCAATTTGAGATCGCCGATGCACCGCTTCGCGAAGAAATCGTTTCCTTCTATCTGCAGCACACCCACAGGATGAACAACTGGGATCTTGTGGACACGGCTGCTCCTTATATCTTGGGTGAATATCTAAAGGGACATATAGTGGGCGAATATCTGAAGGAACGGCCCCGTGATCTGCTCGACGCCCTCGCCGCATCCAGCAATCTCTGGGAGCGGCGGATTGCCATTGTCTCCACGCTGTCGCTGATCCGGCATGGAGAAACCAAAGACACATTCCGTATCGCCAGAAAACTTCTGTCAGATGAACACGATCTGATTCACAAAGCCGTGGGCTGGGCTTTGCGGGAAACCGGCAAAGTCGCCCCTACTGCTCTCCTGTCATTT
The DNA here is from genome assembly GCA_963823295.1 of uncultured Acidobacteriota bacterium. Lineage (GTDB taxonomy): Bacteria > Acidobacteriota > Terriglobia > Terriglobales > Acidobacteriaceae > JAKAAZ01. The sequence continues at coordinate 13,679 of CAWGLF010000029.1, read as the reverse complement.
CTGCGAAAGCATCATGCATCCATGCCGCGGACCACCCTGCGCTATGCGATCGAACACTTTCCCGCAGCCGAGCGAAAGCAGATCCTGAATGGAATATTCGACGGAATAGCAGAAGGCGAGGCGAATCGAAAGAAGCTGACGGCAAAAAAGGTAGAGCGTCGCGGTACATTGAAGCTATGACCGACAATTTGACGCGCCAGGTAATCGGCGTGATTCCGGCACGCCTGGCGTCCACGCGAATGTCGCGCAAAATCCTGCGCGAAATCGCCGGCAAGCCCTTGCTTGCATGGGTATATCAAGCGGCTACAGATGCGCGCATATTTGACTGGCTGATTGTCGCCGCGGATTCTGACGAAGTGATTGAGCTATGCCGCACTAACGGCTGGGATGTTCGGATGACCTCGCCTGAACTGGCCAGCGGAACGGATCGCGTTCACGCACTCGCCCGGATGCTCGCGCAGGAAACCCGCGCAGTGAGCGATGATACGATCTTCGTTAATATTCAGGGGGATGAGCCGCTGCTTCGCCGTGAACATTTTCAGGCGTTGCTGCGGCCTTTTATGCGTCCGCACTCCGGTGCGGAGGTGGATGTGTCGACGGTGATGACGCCCTGCCCCGCCGAGGATATTCGGAATCCGAATGCCGTGAAGGTTGTCATCGACCAGCATGGCAAAGCTTTGTATTTTTCCCGCGCGCCGATTCCATGGGACCGCGATGGACAGAGCAATGTCGCTTACTGGAAACATCTCGGTTTATACGCGTACACCAAGCGTGTGCTCGAACTCTTTCCCGGCCTGCCTGCGAGCAAGCTCGAAGCTGCCGAGCGGCTCGAGCAGTTGCGGCTGCTCGAGAACGGCATCTCCATTCATGTCGAGCCGGTCGAGTTCGACACCGTCGGCGTGGATACGGAGGCGGATCTGACGGTCGTCGCTGCTCTACTCTCGCAACCGAGGCTATAGATCGCGATCACTTTTGAAAACACGACATCTTGCCAGATAAAGATGGGCAGTTCTTCCCCTCTCGTCTTTGGAAGACCCAGCCGCAAAGGACGAAACTAGAGGGTTCCGATACACTGAAGGCTGGAGATCAGGATGAATCTGTTTCGCTTTCTTCCTCAGGCGGCAATGCGCCTGAAGCTGGGAGTTTTTTTGTGCGCTGTTCTGATGGGCACTTCCGTGGTTGGACTGGGGCAGGCCGGCAGTAGCAGCAGCGCTCCAGCCATTAACAATCCCCAAGCTCATAACATCAACACCGGCAACTATATTCCGCCTCCGCCGCCTTCGGGCCCAAACGTCTATTACAACCATCGCTGGGATCTCTACGCAGGCGCGGGATATACAAATTTTCTAGCCGGGCCGGCATTGATTCAACGCTCCAACCTCGGCGGATGGGAAGCGGCAGCAACCTATTGGCTCGGTTGGCACTGGGGTATCACGGGCGATGCGCGCCAATACATCGGGACCTCCGGAGTATTTCCAAACGCGAATGGTGGCATGCACAACCCGGTGTGCCCGCCCTTCTCGCAGAGTTGCTACCAAAACCCGACCATCACCGGCCCTCGCATTATGCAGTATTACTTTATGGCCGGACCGTCCTACCGGGTCTTTCGGCGCGCCAAGGCATCCGGCACCTTCCACGCGTTGTTTGGTAATGCCTACGGTATCTTCGATGCGGCCACGCTGCATGGGCTGAACCCACAGACCATTGGACTTTTTGCTACGCAATGGACCTTTGCCGGCGCTGTCGGCGGGACATTCGATTACAACTGGAGGCCTCGAATTGCATTTCGCGCGCAACCAGAACTGCTACTAACGCATTATGGCGGGACAGCGCAGCAGAACTTCGGGTTTTCCGTGGGACCGGTCATCCGCCTGGGCAAGCTGGATACATCGGGTGGCAATGCGCCGCCAGAGGAAAACCGAATGCACTTCCACAACCCGTTCCACAGGTAACGAAAGTATGTAGACTTTGGTGCTTTGACTTAAATCCCAAGGTAATTGAATATCACCGTAAAGCGGATTGGATTCCAGGCCCTCCCCCCCTCTCTCTCTGAGCCTTTTTTCCCGTCCGCTTGCTTCTCTCCCCAGGAATTCCAAACCTCACTCCCAGTGACTTCCGAAGTTCTGATCGAGCGTATTCCCGCTGCGCGAATACCCTGCCCTCAAACAATGATCTGCTGGAAACGCATCCGCCACCAGCTGCAATTTTATCCAGACACTCTCAGCAGAAACGGACAGCACGAGAAAGCGGAGCTGAATCTTTCCGCATATACCTGAACCGGTGAAGGCACTCGACTGAGGAATAAACGCTGGCGCCTATTAGCCTCATCCTAGTCAAGTGCGGCTGCGCTGTGCACCCGCGCTCACTTAATCCATTTCCGTAACTTTTCCATGCACTGCGCGTCTGAAGGGAGTCAGAGAAGATGCGTTCAAGGACCTCGATACAGTTTTCGATGTTCGAGGATTTGGAGGATCGTGCAATTCCATTAAGATAGAAACATAGATTTGCCCGCCCCAGTTTTCCAACCATTAGGACGATTCATTCCAAACATGCGCTTCAACCGCCTGGGAAAATTGCTTTTGCCGAGTCTTTGCCTTCTTACAGGCAATTTTTGGCATGCATTCGCAGCGGTCGCGCGAAATGCTTCGAGCCCGGACACGCTGCCATCAGCACCCAGACCTTCGATCTCGCGTTCCGTCCCGCTTTCATCGACCCACGCCATGGTAACTCACGCGGCATACGTCACTATCCCGCGTCTGGATCAGGAGCCAAAATTGAGCGACTTCCTGACGACTCCTGTGCGCTCACGCGCGGCCGCTGAGATGCTGCGCATCGGCAATTTCATCGAGCGTTCCCCGGACGACGGCAAGCCTGTCACTGAACCAACGGTCGCTTACCTGGGCTATACGCGTAAATATTTCTTTGCTGCTTTTATTTGCAAAGACAGAAATCCGAAGCTCATCCGGGCGCACATGCTGGCGCGCGATTCGCTTGGAGACGACGATTCTGTCGCGGTCATGCTCGATACTTTTGATGACCAGCGTCGGGCGTTTCTGTTTGACAGCAACGCCCTCGGTATCCAGGCCGACGCTCTTTACAGTGAGCAAAACGGTTCTGATTACTCCTTCGACACGGTATGGGACACCTGGGGCAAACGGACGCCGTTCGGCTACGTTGTGCTGATGCGCATACCGTTCGCCAGCCTCTATTTCGCCAAAGCAGCGCCAAGCCAGACGCGAACATGGGGCATTATTCTGGAGCGGGATATTTCACATGCCAGCGAGACGGCCTTCTGGCCTAGGAGCAGACACAACGTTGCCGGCCTTTTGACCCAGGACATTGCCGCCGAGGGGTTCAGCGATATCGCGCGCGGCCAGAACCTCCAATTCGAACCCTATGTGTTGGGCCGAAACCTACGACAGTTGAATACCATCGACCCTGATAATCCGTACTTCCGGGACAAACATCTGCAGGGTTACGCCGGACTCGACGCGAAGTTTATCCTGCACAACAGCCTGGTTCTCGATATGACGGTCAATCCCGATTTCAGTCAGGTCGGTATCGATAATCCGGCCACACCCAACCAGCGCTTTCCTCCATATTTCGCGGAAGTGCGCCCGTTCTTTATCGAGAACAGCAGTTTTTTCATGACGCCAATCAGCCTGTATTACACCAACAACATCGTCACCCCGCAGTATGGCGCGCGTCTGACGGGGAAACTCGGCCCATGGGCGCTGGGCATTCTGGGCGTGGATGATAGAAGTCCGGGTCAGGCAGTTCCGCGCGGAGATCCTGAGTACAACACGCGCGCGCATTTCTACGCCGGGCGCGTGAACCGCGACGTCGGCGCTCTATCGAATATTGGCATCATTTATGCCGACCGCGAATATCTGGACTCGTTCAATCGCGCCGGCGGCTTCGATTATCGAGAGCGGCTCAAAAACCGCTGGACGCTCACGGGGCAGGCAGTTACTTCCGCCACGCAAAATATCAGCAACTCCACGCAAGGCGAACAGGAATGCGAAGCGCTTACTTTGACATGCAGCGGCCAGGCTTATTCTCAGGAGCTGAGTTATTCTGACCTGCATCGCAACTGGTGGGTCGCCTACAACGACACCTCCGCCGGCTTTGTTACCAACACCGGATTTTTTCGACGCCCGGACGTTCGCGAACCCAATGGATATTTTGCCTACACGTTCCGTCCCGCCCAAGGACCAATCCTGTCCGACGGACCCAGTATCTACAGCGAGCGTATCTGGGACCACACTGGACTTCCGCTGGACTTTTACATTAATCCTGCGTATAGCTTCACGTTCAAACATCGCACGTCGGTCTCGGCCAATGTTGATCTGGGACAGGATCAGTTGCGGCCGATCGATTATTCCGAACTGACGCACAACGTGGAGTACCACAGCCACACGAGTGGCGTGAACTTCTACACTTCTCCCATGCCATATCTCGCCGCAGGAGGGGGAATCTACACGGGAACCGTTATCAACTATTCGCCGCCCAGCAATAACGGGCCCGACCCTGTGAACGTGACGTCACCGAATCTCAACCTGGAAATAAAGCCGATCAGTTCCGTCGATCTACAGAACAGTTACGTCTACACCCATTTTACAAACCCGGACAACGGCGCCGTCGTTTATAACAATCACGAACTGATCTCGCGCTGGAATTACCAGATGACTAAGGCATTTTCGTTTAATCTGATCGGCCAGTACATCTCAACATTGCCCAACCCGCAGTACACCAGCCTGGAGAACTCCAAGACCCTGTTTGCGGATGCACTTTTTACCTACCTGCCGCATCCAGGCACGGCCGTTTACTTCGGCTACATAGGGAATTTCGCAAACCTGAACCGCGCGCTCTGCACCCGCGATGCGAACGGGCTATGCGATACCAACGATCCAATTCTGCCGCCCACCTACTCCTCGCTGATGAACGACGGTAAGACAATCTATCTGAAGCTTACCTATTTGCTGCGGTTCTAAAGCGAATTTCATATTCTACATGCGCGAGTGCTGCCGCTGAGAGCGGGCTGTTCTACCCGCGACGATTTGCGGCGACTGAGACACGCCAAATCTCGGGGTGCTGTGCACCTCCTCGCCCGGAACGGCGCCCCGGGAGGACCCATTGCCCGGCAGTAGCAGCGAATCCATTTCTCTTGACATCCACGCACGCGAGATCCCCCGCACCGGAAAATTCGCCGCCCAAATTGCTAGCGCGAATATCCGCTTTAGATATTCGGGTGGCCCTCCGCCGTGCCAAAGATCGATCATCGGCGTCATCTCGCCTTGGAGATTTGGATGAAAAGTGCGCTCATCCCACCGGCGGCGGCCTTCCGGGTGCCCCGGATATTCACCGACTACATGTGCGAAGCTTTGATAAAAACGCCAGTTCAATGGCTCGGCATACTGCGGCATCAGCAGCACTGTACTTTGCTTTCCCTTGCGAATCTCGTCGACAAACTCCGGGAAATCAGCTGCGTTGGTAAGATTGATGGCCGCATTCGGTTCGCAGGCATGGCGGTCACCACCGGAGACGATCAGTTGTTGCCATTCCGCGGCCAGCCGGATCACTTCGCGATTTTCGCCGTGGCACCGCATCCCGTTCAGTTCAAAGCCGTGCAAGTAGCTGTTCGCTTTGCTGAGAAAACGTCTGAGCTCGCAAGTGAAACGATCGGGGGCTATGCCGTTGAAGTTCCAAACCGGATGATTGAAGATCAGCAGCACGCCCGGCATCCGGTTCAGTTCCGCAAGCAACCGGAGGATCGCCCGCTCCTCCGCTACTTCGGTTGCCTCCCGAAGCGCGATCATCAGCGCCTGCGCCATTTTAGCCGGGAGATTGTGAACGCCGATGTGGAAGATCGCCCGCCCAAAGGGAACGGTCCACTCCGTCGAGATTGGCGTCTCCCGGTGCTCCGGAAGCTGGCGCAGAAGGGTAGAAGCTTCAATGTTGTTGTGGTCTGTGAGAGATACAATCGGTCGCAGATCCAGCTTCGCGATCTGTTCCCACTCCAAGTCGTAGGCCTGCCGCTCACAAAGCGGCGGTGTCCAGTAAGCACGGTCGAAATCGAGATCAATACCAGTAGTGCGCTCGCAGCGCGCGCTCTGTTTCTCGATCCAGGTACGCAAGCAACTGCGCCCCTGTAAGAACTTGCCTATGAAACCAAGACTCTCTCTGGAGTGCCGGGTATGTCCGTGGAGGGAGACTCCGCCTTGAAACGGAAGGCGAGCATCTCTCTCCCCGGGCAGCAGCAACACCTGATTGTGCACGCAGCCTCCGGAACTTATTCCCTGTTCAATTCCACATGAATATGCCTGTTCTACTACGTTTCTGCGTCTCGAGCGTGAATTGCCATGCTGGTAACGAAAATCTCTCCGTTATAGAGAGGATCGAACGAGCGGGCAAAAACTACATTATCATGAGAGACAAGCCCTAGCGGTCGAACGATCGCGCCTCATCGCCGAGTCGTGAAGCTTTGTAACCGCCACCGAAAGGTATTTTTGCTCAATCGAACATGAAGCACCGGTTATATCTTGTCTCTGCTGTTCTCGTACTCGCGGCACTCGGATCAACCACATTCCTCGCTTTGGGACAGACACGAAACGTAGCGTCCCCAATCCCGTCTTCCCTCGATCTACCCACTTCGCAGGAGATCGTACAACGGCTGGTCGAGCATAACCAGCAACGCGCGGCACAACTGAAAAGCTATACCGACGAGCGCCACTACACCGTCACCTATCATGGCTTCCCAGGCACCCTCACCGCCAGCATGGTGGTCGACGCCACCTATGATGCACCCGCAACCAGGCGCTTCCAGATCGTTTCCCATAGCGGATCAAAGCTCCTGTTTAACCGTGTCTTGAAGAGGCTGCTGGACAGCGAAAAAGAGGCGGCACTGGAGCCGGACAAAACTGCCCTGACCCCGGCGAATTACAATTTTTCCCTTCTGGGCCAGCAGGACCTCAATGGCCGATCATGCTACGTCTTCCATGTAGACCCGAAGGTCAGCTCGAAGTTCCTCTATCGCGGCAAGATATATATCGGCTCAAAAGACTACGCCGTGATTGAAATCGATGCAGAACCAGCGAAAAACCCCTCGTTCTGGATCAAAAATACAAAGATCCACCACGTATACACAAAGGTTGGGCAGTTCTGGCTGCCGAAGCAAAACCGAAGCGAGACCAGCCTGCGCCTGGGAACTGCTGTACTCACAATCGACTATGGCGCCTATCGAGTGCAGGCCGAACCTTCGCATTAGCTCCGCAACAGTAGGCGTGATCTGCAACAGCTAAACGTGTTTGAGTGACTTCGGCTGCAAGAACATTGATGCGCTTTATGTCATAGGAGCAGAAGCGGAGGTCGCTATCAAAATCGCCAGTTGGAACGTAAATTCGATCCGCGCACGCGTTGAGCATGTCACCGCCTGGCTGCAAGCGCGTGAACCAGACGTGTTATTGCTGCAGGAATTGAAAGGAACGGAGTTCCCGGCCGGAGTATTCCAACAACTCGGGTACGAGAGCGCGGCGGTGACGCAGAAGGCGTATAACGGGGTCGCGGTCTTATCGCGCTATCCTATCCAAACGGTCGGCACCACCCTGATCGGCGATGAGGCGGATAGTCACGCGCGGTATTTAGAGGTGACGATCGAGGACATTCGCATCGTCAATATTTATCTTCCGAACGGCAATCCTGTAGGAAGCGACAAATTCCTCTATAAGCTGGCCTGGATGGACCGGCTGATCCAGCAGATGAGCCTATGGCGACGGCAGGATGTGCCGGCGCTGGTCGGTGGCGATTTCAATGTCATCCCAGAGGATATCGATTGCCACAAGCCGTCCTCGTGGATGCATGACGCATTGTTCCAGCCGGAGCCGCGCGAGCGGTACCGCGCCCTGCTGACTCTGGGCTATACGGATGCGTTTCGGTCGCTGCATCCAGGCGAGGGTCAGCATTTCACTTTCTGGGATTATTTCCGGCAGGCTTTTGAGCATAATCGCGGCATCCGGATCGATCATTTTTTACTATCGCCGGCGCTGGCCGGCCGTCTTGAAAAATGCGAGATTGATCTGGAACCTCGCAGGTGGCAAAAGCCGTCCGATCATACGCCGATCATTGTCGAGTTGCGGTAAAGAATTGCATCACGAGCGTCGTGCTCCACCGAAATATTTCTTCGATTGAGTAAGACACCAAGAGAAGAGTTCTTTCCTGCTCATCGGAGTTGGCAATGGAACGATTGAGTACACTGGAACTAACCTCGGCCCAGCACTGGTACCTCCAGGGATAATCCAAATGAAGCACATCTATTGTTCAATTCTGGTTTCCGGTCTCCTGCTGGCGGGAAGCGCGTCTGCCGCTGATTTGCGCTCGCAGTGTGGAACCAACACCAAGCGACAGGTTGAGACGATCGATTCATCGAAGTACAGCTTTTCGGTCGATATGGGCGGTAAGATCGACGGACCGATGACGCGCGATCCCATCGGCTACTGGGCCTACGACCAATACTGGGAACCGAACATCAAGGTGACGCTCGCAAACGTCGGCGACACCCCGGTCATCAATCCGTGGATTCAGCGCGTGGGAACGCCTGATACGCGCAACCTTCAATCGATCGTGGATTCCATTGTGAAACCCGGTATGAGCGATAAGGAAAAGGCTCGGCGAATATGGGAGTTTGAGATCAATAACCGGTTCCACGCCACCACGCAGGACGACGAAGTCGCCGATGTAGTGAAACGCGTGAACATCTACGGCTACACGCTTTGCTATGACGAAAGCAAGGACATTAGCGACATGTGGCGTGCGGCGGGACTGAAGGTGCGCAAAGGATTTCCGACAGGCCACAGCCTGGCGGAAGTGTATTACGACGGAGGTTGGCACGAGCTCGATTCCGATGAGAGCATCATCTCTCTGCTGCGGGACAACGAGACTATTGCATCCGAGTCGCAAATTGTCGCTGATCACGATCTGATGAAGCGCACCCACACCTATGGTGTGCTGGCGCCCGACAACAGACTGGACGACGAAGGTGGGGCGGCACTGATCTACTGGGAGGGACCGCGGTCAGGAGAGCAGCCCAGCCTTACAAAGCACAATATGGACTTCACCTTGCGGCCGGGAGAGTCCATTACCTGGGCGTGGAATCCCGCGGGTCGATACCATGCCAGCCAATATCATATCCGATCCCGGTTCTACCGACCTGGAACAATGGAATAAGCGCTGGCGTGTCATCGCGCACGTGATGGATGGGAACATGATTTATGCTCCCGATCTGAGCAAGGCGTCCACGCTTCAGTATCTGCGAACCGAAGGCGTCCAGTTCCGGGATCCGGGCAAGTTTGGCAGCGGTTTGTATCTGACCGGAAGCAGCGGAACGGTCGATGTTCCGATCAAGAGTGCCTATCCGGTGGTGGGTGGCAGGTTGGAAGTGGACCTTCAGCGAGATGATCTGCATACCGACGAAATCGCCATTTCGATCAGCTACGACGGCGGCAATACCTGGAAAGACGTGCAGACGAGCTGGGCCAGCGACTACAACCGCATGTACGTGGATCTGAATCCGTTTTTCAAAAAGAAAGATCCGGCACGATACGAGTACATTCTCCGCTTCACTCTTCGCAGCCAGTCGGCCAAGCCCGAGGTTGCGTTAGAGGGAGTGTATGTCCGTTCCACCCTGGAAATGGCACCCTTGGCGATGCCGGGCGTAGTGCTGGGCCAGAACAAATTTGTTTACACCGATGACTCGCCGGGAGCACGAAAAGTAAAGCTCACCCAGGTATGGAACGAGTGCGATGCGGACATCGCGATCCCCGCTGCCCCGGTGGGCGTGACGCCCGCCGACGGAAAGACCTACTCTGGAACGCAGGTTAAATTCCAATGGCGTCCCGGTTCGGATGCAACTCCCGGGGATTATGAGTTTGCGCTCAGTGAATTTCCCGATATGCGCTGGCCGTTGTCGCCGAATTTTCACAAATTGATCAGCCGGACTGCCTTCCAGGGTACTTCTTCCTTTGAGCTGCCTTATATTGGATTGCTGAATCCCGGCCAGAAGTACTATTGGCACGTTCGCGCACGCAGCCAGGATAATGTATGGGGTCCATGGTCGAAGACATACTCGTTTTCTGCAGTGGCGCCTGCGGTGCCGCTCGATGCCACGGCTAAATTTGATCGAGCGAACCGCGTTGCGCAATTGACATGGCAACGCGGCAACAATGGAGCTGCGCCGGTGCGCTTCCGCATCTACGGCAGCGAAGAGCGGGGATTCACCGCGAACGATCATCCCTACGAGTACAACGACGGACTCAAAGGAACCCAGCGCGCGTCGGCGAATCTGCTGCTGGAAACGACGGGCGCCAATGAATCCGTTCGGATTCCAGAGAAACTTTGGCGGCCCTACTACCGTGTCGTGGCCATCGACCGTGAAGGAAGGATGAGCGGCCCTTCTGCGATCGCGGAGCTCTCGCATCCGCTGATCGCAGCCACCCAGCTTCCTCCTGCCACCCGATCGCGTTTTTATCAGGCAACGGTCGCGACGAGCGCCTCCATCGGCCATCTGGTTTCAGCAGATGAGAACGGCAAGCCATACCAGATGCGCTTCCGCGCCGGAGACGATCTCGTCTTCCACATGACCGGAGCTCCGGCAGGACTCTCCATTGACTCGAATGGCGTGATTTCGGGATTTGTGGGAGATGTTAAACAAAACCGATACGACGTGACAATCGTCATCCAGAACAAGACCGACGGTGATAGCGATTCGGTAAAACTTGCGCTTCCAATTACCGAAAAATAAACTGTGCGTCGTAGCTTCGGCCAAGCACGCGGAAATAGCAGCGCATGTGGCTGCGCAAATCACATAGAAATGCGCAGCCACATGGAAAAGCTACTGCTTTCTGGGCCCTACCAGCGAGAAGATGGCTCCCTGAGGGTCGAGGCCAATCACAATCCAGAGATCACCGGGTACCTGATGCGGACCCATCATCACCTGCCCGTTCTTTTCCTTGATGCGCCCGGTTGCGGCATCAATATCTTCAACATTGAGATAGTAAAGCCAGAACGGCACGGGAGACTTGCTGCGGTCACGCGTCATCATGGCGCCGATCGGAGCGCCGCCATTGTTGAAAATCCTGTACGTGCCGTTCGGTCCCATGTCCATCGTGCTGTCTTCGTTCCAACCAAAGAGGTTCGAGTAGAAGCGCCATGCGGATTCTCCATCGTCGGCGGAGAGCTCATTCCACCCGACAGTGCCTGGCGAGCCGACACGGGGACGTTGCGGCGCCTCGCTCAGAGAGCCCTTGAATAAAAGGAAAACGGCGCCTTGCGGATCTTCCGCGGAGGCGAAGCGACCGATATTCGGGATGTCCTGCGGTTGGCAGTGCAGTTTACCGCCGCCCTGCTCTACGCGCTTGGCATAAGCATCGACATCATCGACGCCGATGAAGCCGACCCATGCCGGTTTCATGCCGGCCTCGAGCATCTCTGGTGTGAGCTGCATAAGGCCAGCGGTGCTAATGCCGCCGGTCGAAAGAAGCGTATAGGGAATGCCGCCAGGATCGCCGGATTTCTCCGGTTTCCATCCGACGACGTGAGTATAGAATTCCTCAGCTCCCTTGGAATCGGTGGTCCTGAGTTCATGCCAGACAAAGTCTCCTTTACCGGCTTTAACAGGCGTGGTCACTTGCTGCTGCGCTGCTGTGCTCATTTTCGATCCTTTCTTCTCGATTTGGGATATGTACTCAATGTGTCGACGGTCGGGTAGAGCTCGGGCACCGGCGACATCCAGGTTTGTCTTCAGGTAAGCAATACGGTTGAGCCGTATCGTCTGCAACTTCTTCATCCTTCTGCCGCGCGCTCAAGTTCAGCGATATCGAGCTTCTTCATCTTCAGCATTGCCTGCATCGCTTTTGGCTTCTTGATCAGTTCCGGCAGGCGCGCGGGTACGATCTGCCACGAGAGGCCAAACTTGTCTTTGAGCCAGCCACACTGGCTCTCGCTGCCGCCCGCCGAGAGTTTCGTCCAATACTCGTCTATCTCCTGTTGCGAGTCGCAGCGGACGACGAACGAGATCGCTTCCGTGAATTTGAACATGGGTCCGCCGTTGATGGCCGTGAACTTCTGGCCGTCCAGTTCAAAAGCGATCGTAAGGATGCTGGCGGCGGCACGGTCGCCGCTATTGTGCAGCACTGTAAGCCGGCGGGAGTTCTTGAAGATCGAAAGGTAAAAATTGACCGCGTCTTCTGCGTTGTTGTCGAACCAGAGGAACGGTGTGATGCGAGGGAAATTTTCGAGGGCGCTCATTGGAATCACCTTTTTGTAGGATTAGCTCTTCGTTTCGACGCTGCTATAGGACGTGCTCGTTTCATAGCGCTTCGACATGTGTACGCCGTACACAACAATCTATCAAACTAAGTGTACACTGTCCACAAGCGTCATGAATGCCACGAAGAAAAATCCGCTACCCGTTCGGAAAACATTTCGCCACGGCGACCTGCGAAGAGCCTTGTTAGAGGCAGGCATCGAACTGGCGCGCGGCGGCGGCCCGCAAGCAATCGTACTCCGAGAAGCGACACGACAGACCGGGGTTGCACCGAATGCTGCCTACCGGCATTTTTCCAGCCACAGTGATCTCCTGCAAGCGGTCAGAGCGGCTGCTCTGTCCTCACTCGCTCTTGCGATTGAGGCGGAGATCGCCGCAGTACGGCGCGGCAAACATTCGAAGCCAGAACTGGCCCGAGCCACTCTCCGAGCGGTTGGGACAGGCTATTTAAAGTTCGCTTTGACAGAGACCGGTCTTTTCCGAACGGCCTTCTCCGTTCCGGATCCGGTGGAGGGCGATGTCGATGCCGCAAAGACGGGCAGGAGCGGCCTCAATCCATTTCAACTGCTTGGGTCAGCTCTGGACCTGCTGGTAGATGCAGGTGTTCTTCCACGGGAACGGAGGCCGGGCGCGGAGTATCTCGCCTGGTCTGCTGTCCATGGGCTGGCTTTCCTGATCATCGACGGCCCACTGAGCGGTGCATCCGACCGGGAGATTCGCGCATTGTCGGATCGCGTCTTGCAGATGGTCGAAAAAGGGCTTTAAGCTGTGGTCGCTGGGCGGCTATGCTGCTCGCTGTGCCTTCTTGATAAGAGCAAACGCTGCATCTGACCCCTTGCAGCCGAGCAATCGATACTTCTTTCCTTCAAGATCGTGATAGTTGACGAAGAAGTCCTGCAGCTCTTTCAGCCATTGTTCGGGAAGATCTTTCAGCTTTCGGATATTGGCATACATGTGATTCGCATCAGCAACGGCTACAAGCCGGTCATTTCTGATCTTCGTCTTCCCATCGAGCTGCTCGCCTTCGATGATACCGATCAGACGTGCCCGAACAGCACATCCCGGAAAAGCAGGTTCGTCCATCAAGAGGAGTACGTCGATCGGGTCTCCGTCTGGTGCAATCGTCTGTGGCAGGAAACCAAAATCGTACGGGAAGACCATGCCGGCAGGAAGAACCTTCTTCAGAGCGAAAATCTGCTGATCAGGGTCGAAGGCGAACTTATTCCGGCTGCCAGCGGGTGTTTCGATGATGACCGTCAGCAGACCATCTTTCTTATTGATCGGCTTAAGTCTAGTGGGATCTGCCAGAGATTTCATAACGTCCTTCTACCCTCCGTTGTTAAAGGAATGTTATACGACG
>CAWGLF010000028.1:0-282431 GCA_963823295.1 uncultured Acidobacteriota bacterium | reverse complement strand
AAATGATCTCCACTGGGACATGAAGGCGCTGCTGCGCGAGATGGTTACAAGTGCCACGTACCGGCAAAGCGCCGCCACAACCCCGGCTCTTATGGCGAAAGATCCTCGCAATCGCTTACTGGCTCATGGTCCGCAGCAGCGGCTCACCGCAGAGATGGTACGCGATCAAGCTCTGTTGGCCAGCGGTCTGTTGAGTACAGCGATGGGAGGGCCTCCGGTGATGCCACCCCAACCCCCGGGGATTTGGAATTCGGTTTATAACGACGCGAAGTGGATTGACGCGACGGGTCCGAACCGGTATCGACGCGCCATCTATACGTTCATCAAGCGCACCAGCGGCTATCCGAGCTTACTCATGTTCGACGCGTCGGATCGCGACACGAGTCTTCCTCGGCGCATACAGACAAACACTCCCCTGCAAGCGTTGGTGACGCTGAACGATCCGGTGTATGAGGAAGCTGCCGAGGCGCTTGCGCGACGGGTGATGAAGGAAGCCGTCGCAAATAGATCCGGCGCCTCCAGTGCCGACTCTATTCTGGATGCTCGGCTTGCTTATGAAACGCGTTTGGTATTGTCTCGCGATCCTACACCGCGGGAAATGACCGTGCTGCGCGCGTTCTATAAGCAGGCCCTTACAATGACAAAGCCGCCGGTATTGATGAAAGTAGGCATGAAACTGCCCGAACAATCATTGGGCAAGGAAGTTCCGGTTAGAGAACTTGATGCGTTCACATCTGTGGGCAGCGTCCTATTTAATCTCGATGCCGCTCTCGTGAGGTAGCTATTATGTCCGGTTCCAAAATTCGCGATAATAATGATCCGACCGAGGCTGGATTTGCTAGAGAAGTGCATCCGGCAGAGAAGTTCGCCTTGTTGCAGGCGCAAACTCGCCGGCACTTTCTGCGCAATTTCACAGCGGGCGTGGGCACAATGTTTTTGGGCACCTTGGCATCGCAATTTGTCCCCCAGGCAAACGCCGCGGCACTTGGGATCGACGGAACGCCGCGACTCGATTTCACCCGCGATCCTTCCACTCCGCTCTCGGTTTTGGCTCCCCAGTTTCCAGCTCGCGCCAAGCGGGTCATCTATTTGCATATGGCGGGTGCGCCGAGCCAATTGGAACTTTTTGATTACAAACCTGAATTGACCAAGCTCAACGGTCAGGAATGCCCGGCTTCGTTCCTGGCAGGTAAGCGTTTTGCGTTTATTAGTGGCGTCCCGAAGCTGTTGGGCGCGCAATATCCGTTCCATCAATCGGGGAAAAGCGGCCAATGGATATCGGATCGCATGCCACACCTCGAGAAGCATATTGACGACCTGTGCCTTATCAAATCGATGCGCACGGATCAATTCAACCACGCGCCAGCTCAGTTACTCATGCAGACTGGCAATCCTCGCCTCGGCTATCCGTCGGCCGGTTCCTGGGTGGTCTATGGGCTCGGCACGGAGAATCAGAATCTTCCGGGTTTCATCGTACTGGTATCGGGCGGCCACCAGCCGGATGGCGGGAAACAACTATGGGGCTCTGGCTTTCTGCCCAGTGTTTATCAGGGCGTGCAATGCCGCTCCCACGGCGAACCTGTACTTTATCTGGAAAACCCTCCAAACGTAAGCCGTGCGCTGCGGCGCCGCATGCTGGATGCTGTGGACGAAATCGATCGGCAAACCTATGCTGAATTTGGCAATCCTGAAACTGTCACGCGGATTGCCCAATACGAGATGGCGTTCCGTATGCAAATGGATGCGACAGACGCCATGGATATCCACAAAGAACCCGCCGCCGTACTTGCGGGTTACGGCGCAAAACCTGGTGAATCCAGTTTTGCCAACAATTGCCTGGTGGCACGCCGCCTGGCAGAGCGTGGCGTTCGTTTTATTCAGCTCTACCATTGGGGATGGGACGACCACGGAACTTCGGCTAGTGATTCCCTGAATATCGGTTTTGCGGAACGCTGCCGCGAAACCGACCAGCCCGTTTCGGCGCTTCTCACCGACCTGAAGGAGCGCGGCATGCTGGAGGACACGCTGGTGGTATGGGGCGGCGAATTCGGACGCACGTCGATGCGGGAAAATCGCAATGGTCAGGTGATGGAGTTCATTGGCCGCGACCACAATCCGGGCGCGTTCACCATCTGGATGGCCGGGGGCGGGATTAAACCAGGCATGACCCACGGCGAAACCGACGCGATGGGCTATGAGATTGTGAAAGATCCCGTGGAAGTTCGCGACCTTCACGCAACCATGCTCTACGTGTTGGGCTTCGATCATCGTAAGCTGACCTATTCCTTCCAGGGGCTGGAGCAAAAACTCACGAGTGTTGTACCTGCACGAGTCGTGGCGGAGGTTCTGGCTTGATTCAGCCTGCTGGCTGCCGTTCTTTCCACCGTAGAGGCCACCTGCCTGCATGACATTTTCGGTCCGCCAGGTACCCTTCCGGATTCGCGTTGGGCTTCTCGCGCTTGCGCCAATTTTGCTGCTGTCTGGCTTGTTCATCTTTTTTCCACCGGACGGGCTTGATCGCGCTCCATGGGCGCAATTTATCGGTCGCTTCCATCTGTTGACCGTACATTTTCCGATTGTGCTCATCCTCCTGGTACCTGTATTGGAGTTGGCCGGGAGAAAAGGCCGCTTCCCCCACTTGAGCGCTTCGGTTGATTTCATATTGGTGCTGGCAACCTTGAGCAGCCTGGTAGCTGCAACCCTGGGATGGTGCCTGGCTCGGAGTGGCGGGTATTCGGGACGACTGGTCACTCAGCACATGTGGGGTGGGATATCCGTTGCCCTCTCGTGTTGGCTGTGCTGGATGTTGCGCGGCTACTTCCGTAGCGCGCGTTTGGATTTGATCTACACGGTATGGCTGCTGGCCACCGTTGGGCTTGTATCGTGGACGGGATATCGCGGCGGCCAACTGTCGCAAGGCGAAAATCACCTCACCGAACAAATGCCAGCAGGGCTGCGGAAGCTGATTGGGCTTTCGAGCGCAGAAGCTCTGCCGAGATCGGACCCTGCCTATTTCTATGGCGCGCATGTGGAACCCATCTTCGTCGCGCACTGCTACTCTTGCCACGGCCCGGAGAAGCAAAAATCGCGCTTGCGGCTGGATAGCTATGGCGCGCTCATGCGGGGAGGCAAACACGGCCCGGTCATCAAGGCTGGAAACCCCAAGGGCAGCGAACTTTTTCGTCGCATCACGCTCTCGCCTTCCGATGATGATGCCATGCCCCCGGAAGGCAAACGCTCCTTGTCGGCGAATGACGTAAAGCTGATCGAGCTATGGATTACCGCCGGAGCTTCGGCAACACTGCCGGCCAATGCAATTAAGGACGCGCCCGCGAATCAAGAGCCTGTTGTTGCCGAGGTGACCTTCGACGAGATAGACCCCGCCGCCGTCGCACGATCGCGCGCACCGCTCGCTCCCATCGTTGCACAGCTGCAAAAACGCTTTCCAAACCTTCTGGATTATGAATCCCGAGGCTCCGCCAATCTGGTAATCGACGCTTCGCAGATGGGTACCAAGTTCAGGGACGAAGATGTGGCCGCGATGAAACCCTTAGCCGACCAAATTGTCATCGCCGACTTCTCCGGCACCTCAGTCACTGATCGCTCCGCCGCCTTTTTCGCCGCCATGAAACACGCACGCGTACTCCGACTTATGGATACCAAAATTACAAATACTACCGTGTTGAAGTTGGGCGGTATGGATCAGCTGCAGTCTCTGGATGTCTTTGGCACAGCCGTTACTCCGGCGTGCCTCAAAGTTATGGAGCATTTGCCAAAACTGCGACATTTTTATGTGGGAAAAACAAAGATTCCGGCTGACGTTCCGGTGTCCGAAGCCGTGAAAAACAAACTTGTCTTTTAGAGTCTGCGGTGCCGGGCTCGGCTCGGATCCGCCGCGCAACCGACCTTCAGCCAGCTCGAAGCCCAGCGGGGCTGCGCAATCTTAGCCTTCATGCGCGCCCATCCGCCCGCTTTATCTTGGAAGTTAGTTCTTAGGTGAAGGGAGCCTTGCTTCTCCCCGCGTTGCGTGCAGGGAATTATCAGGCCGACGCCAATATGTCCGCAATGTGCGATGTGAATCAGCTGTTCATCCCCAGAATACAAATGATTCGTCAGCAGAGTAAGTAGCCCTATCTGAATGCAGACCGCAACACACAGTACAGGAAATAATTGCCGAATCAGGGGAATGGAACTGGGGATTTGAAGGAACTCGTATTCAGGAGGGTCATGAAGAAATTCGGCATTGGCTTCTCCACCCACTCATGCGCAACGCCCGAACCGCTTTTGTCAAACCTGCCGCAGCGACAGCGGCGACCAGGATCGCCCATGGTAAATCCTCGCGAAAAAGAAGCACCAACAGTGGGAACCCTACCATCGGTTGCAATTCGACGAGTATGAGCTTCCGTGCATCGTCACGCGGGATTTCATCCGGCAGGATTGCACCCACGTTCCAGATCGTCACAGTGCTTGCGACGACAACGTAACTTGTCATCAGTAAGAAGAGGTCGCTTCCTACTTCCCACCAAAATTGAGGTGGTGTTAGTAGTGGAGGCCGAGCTTGAGAGGAAATTCCTCTTCGTCTTCATCGAGTTGAGGCCGATTCGCATCCTCCTGCACAATTCTTCGATGGACGATCCGCAATCCCAGGTGCGCCGCGATGATAAGGAGTACTGCGGTCGCCATGTGCTGTACGTTCGCGTTGATCCAGGGTTCCCAACTTAGCGTCAACAAGACCAGCGGCGGAAAGATGCCAATGAATGGGATCAACAGAAATGCCACGTTCATCGTTGAAGAAATTCGCACGCCGGTGAAAGGTATGATCTTCACGTTCAGGAAGAAGGCGTCCGTCAGCAGCAGGCATAAGCCTGCCGCCATGATCATTTGCCCGATGATTGTTCTCCAGCCGCGCAACTGAACGGGAGAGATGGCGTGCAACGCCGCAACGGTTGCCAACGTGACAGCCAGCCCCAACGTGAAAGCCCAGGTCTTGGCAGCCGCGAGATGATCCAACGTGGGCTTGCTATGGATGATGCGAAAAATCCAACTGCCTCGCCGGTTGCCGGGCGAGACAAATGCCATGCGCAACCCCGCAATCGTCCAGAAAGCTGCTATCGGAATTGCCGCCTGTACTCCCTCGGGAGAAATATCGACGCGGAGATGTTTCTGCGCAACATCCAATCGCAGGATGCTGGCCGTAACCAGCGATAGACCCACGCCGCCGTACAGAATGAGATAGATGCGATAGCGCTGCACCCGCAGCAGGGTCTGACTGATGAAGTGGAAAACAGCCCGGCTTACCGGAATTCGCGACAGCGTTGCGTGGAGTGCTCGGTTGGTAGGTTTGGCAACCAGGCTGCGAGTATCCAGTGTGCCCGAGCCTTCAATCAACTCACGCGTTCTGCGCCAGTACGCCAGCGGATAGGAAACGATCGCCACCGCGATTATCCAGAGCGTAGCCGTGCAACCTGTTTGCGCAAGCCGGGCGAAGATGGGCAATGCCGATGGGCCTTCCATCAGACGCTGGTAAATCCCAAGAAACCAAAATGGCGGAAAGTACAGTACAAATGTGCTGTTCGAATGCATGAACACCGGGAGAGCCCCGGATACAGCGGGGTAGAGGAATAAGAGCATCAGCAGTGCTGTAATGAAAAGGCCCTGCAGCAAGAGAGAAATCCTGCGAAAGAACCGCGCTCCGAGAACCGCGAGAAGCACTCCCTGCACCGCGAGGACCGCCGCAGCAGCAAAAAGACCGCTTGCTGTCACAGCCAGCACGTGACCGGCTAGAAAGCGTCCCAGGCTTGGCGGATCGATTGCCATCGGAAGGGCAAGCGTCGAAAGAATATTTGCGCAAAACAGAAAGCCGACTATAAAAATAACGACCGTCGCAATCCTTGCCAGAAACAGCTTTTGATTCTTGATCGGCAAGCTCGACAGCACGAAAATATCCAGTAAGTCCGGAAAGAACAAATCCCATTCAAAGAGGGTGATGATCCCCATCGCCACCAAGGAATACGCCACAAAAAGATAGTGATCACTCACCCGAGCCCAGTAGGGTCGCTGCCGTCCGAACAAGTCATGATAGACGGGCCATAAATACATCGCTGCTATGAATCCTGGAAGGCCGGTCGCGCACGCGACTTGAATGAGTCGCGTCTTCCCCTCATCGTCCGGCGAAGCCATCTCATTATTAAAGAAGCGATCTAAGAAGTGACGAACAAGGATTGCGAATTGGCCTTGTTCCGCCTGATCCTGTGGAGCCATCCCGGCCAGTACGTCAAGAGATTGAATTTGCTGTTCCGGCTGAGTAAAGATGCGCAGGCGACTAAGCATTCGCAATTTTCATCACCTCGACCAGTTCGCGTGCCAACACCTTGGTGTCCTGCTGCTGTACCAATTGCGCAAACACACTTTCGAGGTTCGCCAACTCCATCAATTTCGTCAGCTCCGAAGGTGGAGCATCCGCCAGAATCTTCCCCTTCGCGATCACAATCACCCGATTGCAAAGCTGCTCGACCACCTCAAGAACATGCGAGATATAAAGGATGACTTTGCCTTGCTCTGCGAGTTCCTGCAGGAGGTCCTTGAAGAGCCGCGAGGACACAACATCCAGACCGGAGAGAGGTTCGTCAAAGATCAGCAGCTTCGGGTCGTGCATTAAAGCGGCAGCAATCAGTACACGCTGCTTCATGCCCTTGGAATAGGACGAAATCGTTGAGTACTGCCACGACTCCAAATTGAGGAGTTGCAGCAACCTCTTTGCTTTGACTTCGATCAGCGGTTCCTTCATTCCCCGCAGCCTGCCTACAAGCTGCAGATATTCCAGGCTCGATAGATGCGTGTAGAGGTGAGCCTCTTCCGGGACATAGCCGAGCATTGCGCGAAAGCTCACCAGGTCATCGCGGATGTCCTTGCCCTCAAAAAGCACGCGACCATCGTTGGGCCGCAACAGTCCGGTAATGATCTTTACCGTGGTCGATTTCCCAGCGCCATTGGGCCCGAGAAAGCCTACAATTTCACCCGGTCCCACGCGAAAATTCACATCCTTAATGGCCGGAATGCCTCGGAAGCTTCTCGATAGGTTTTGCAACTCCAGCCGTCGAACGTCGCCTACACACGACCAGACTGCACAACTCGCCTTCAGTTTGTACGAGTCATGCGGTCGCCAGGACAGCGAGCATATCGAAGATTGGCTGCGCGCCGAACAGGAACTGGTGCGGCACTACGCATAACGGCGAAGTACCGATCAATACACACGACGCATTGAAATGGCATTGGTCAAGCGAAAGGTTAATTTATGACGTTCACAAAAGGAATTTTGGCGCTGGTATTTCTCCTGTCTGGCACGCTGATAGCACAGGAGGCCAAGGTAACGCAGCTCCTGTCGAAAGATCTGACAAACCTTCCTGGCAAAGAAGGTCTGATGATCACCGTGGAATATCCGCCGGGCAGTTCGGACCCAATACATCGCCACAATGCATACGGGTTCATTTATGTGCTGGAAGGTTCGATCGTGATGCAGGTGAGAGGCGGAAAGCAAATGGTTCTGACACCTGGTCAAACCTTCTACGAAGGCCCGGATGATGTCCACGTCGTAGGGCGGAATGCAAGCCAAACCAACCGGCGAAATTCGTCGTGTTCTTCGTAAAGGACAAGGGCGCTCCAATACTGGTACCCGCCAAGTAAAACCACAAACTGCGAGTAGTTCTGTTTAACAAAAAGTGAAGGAGGAATTCATATGAGCACAATCACAGTGAAGGATGGCACGACAATTTACTACAAAGACTGGGGCAAGGGCCCAGTCGTCACGTTTTCACACGGATGGCCGCTGAGTTCCGATGCATGGGACGGCCAACTGCTTTTCCTCGCCCAGAATGGTTTCCGCGTGGTTGCGCACGACCGGCGTGGCCACGGCCGCTCGAGCCAGGCTTGGTCCGGGAACGACATGAATGGCTACGCCGACGATCTGGCCGCCGTCATTGAGGCGCTTGATCTCAAGGAGGTAACCCTTGTGGGGCACTCCACTGGTGGCGGCGAAGTGGCGCGCTACATCGGACGACACGGGACGAAGCGGGTTGCCGCAGCAGTTCTGATCGCTGCCGTCCCGCCGATCCTTGTGAAGTCCACTTCCAACCCGGAAGGGATCCCGATCGAAGTCTTCGACGGACTGCGGAGCAGTCTGTTCAAGGACCGCTCGCAGTTTTACAAGGACTTTGCCGTACCGTTCTAACGGCGCCAATCGCACGGGTGCAAACGTTTCCAGGGAATGCTGGGCCAGTTCTGGCTGTGGAGCATGCAGGGCGCCTTAAGAATATCTACGACAGCATCAAGGCATTTTCCGAAACCGACTTCACCGAGGACCTCAGGAAATTCGACGTGCCGACGCTGGTCATGCACGGGGAGGATGACCAGGTCGTTCCCATCAAGGACTCAGCGAAGAAATCAGCCAGGCTCATCAAAGGAGCGCAGGAAACCTACTACCCGGGCAGGCCTCACGGCCTGACGGCCACGCACCAGGATGAAGTAAACGCCGACTTGTTGAAGTTTGTGAGATCGGTCCAACAAGCCCACAAGGTAGCGTAAAAGACATTGTGGATCCCGTTCTCTACCTGTCACGGACGGGCCAGGTGACCGGAGAGGTGCTCCACGTAGATGGTGGCGCGCATACAGGACCCTGGTAAATGTCGAGATGGTTCGATGTTTACCAGCGGTGTTATCAGAGAGGTCATATCTCATCTCGCGAAATGATTCTCAGTTGGGTGGAGTGCACTTGATGTTACCTCGTGTGGTCATAGTCGGTGGCGGCTTCGGAGGACTATCCGCGGCCCGTGCTCTCCGCAACGCTCCAGTGAGTGTGACGCTGATTGATAAGCGGAACTATCACCTCTTTCGACCGATGCTGTATCAGGTAGCGAGCGGGCTTGCTTTCCGGGGACGAAATCTCCGGCGCCCTGCGCTCCATCTTTAATCGTCAGAAAAATATCGATGTGCTCCTGGATGAAGTCACGGGCATCGACCCGGCCCGACGCATCGTTCATCTGCACCCGAGGTGACTTGCCGTACGAATTCCTTATCCTCGCGACGGGAATCCAGTACAACTATTTTGGGCACGAGGAATGGCGGCAGTTCGCTCCAGGCCTTGAATCGCTCGATGATGCCGACCTCATCCGCAGCAAAATATTCTGCGCGTTCGAGCGGGCTGAGGAGATGGCTTCGATTGAACATGCCGGAACTGAGGAAATTCGCCGCCAGCTTACATTCGCGCTTGTCGGCGGCGGGACGGTGGGCGTTGAGATGGCCAGCACACTCGCCGAAATGTCGCACATGGAATTCAGGCATGACTTTCGCCATATTGACCCTGCATCCGCTCGCATTCTCCTCTTATGAGGCTGGGCCTCGCATTCTGCCGGCTTATCCGGAGGATCTTTCAATCAAGGCGCAACGGCACCTTGAGAGGTTGGGAGTCGAGGTTCTTACGAACGCTCGTGTTACAAATGTGGACTCAGATGGAATTGTCGTTGGCGGCAGAGAGAGTTCCGGCCGGCACTGTGCTCTGGGGGGCCGGTGTTATCGCTTCTCCGGCGGGACGATGGCTACGGCGCAGAAACCGACAAGTCCGGGAAGATCATGGTGGAACCGGATCTGTCGGTGCCTGATCATCCGGAAGTTTTTGTCATTGGCGATACCGCTCACCTCGTTGCTCCGGTTCGAAATATGTTTGGCATCAGATCGCGGACCCCGATGCTGATGCCCGGGGTAGCTCAACCCGCAATCCAGGAAGGCAGGTACGTCGCCGACCTCATTCGGCGCCGTATAGACGCGGCGTGCACAACCCAATCCTTTTTGGTACTGGGATAAGGGTGAGCTCGCAATAGTGGGGAGAGCGTATGCCGTGGCGGATTTGCGCTTCGCTCAGTTTGCCGGCTTCCCGGCATGGTTAGTCTGGGCGGGTGTCCATATCTACTTTCTTATCGGATTTGCGAATCGGCTGTTCGTCAGTCTGCAATGGGGCCTTGCTTTCCTCACAAAACGTCGCCGCGTTCGAATACTTCCTGAGGAACCTGCATCTGCGAAGAAGTTGATCGATCCAGCAGCGTTATATTCGCTAAGCCTCTTATGCGGAGGTGCGAACACTCGATATTGAGTGCATTGCCGGGCTATTCGGAGTTGGCGTCAACTGCGAGACCAGCGCACGAGCATCACTCAGTGGCTCGGCGATTTGGGCAATCGCCAAGCTATCTGTGCACTGGGCAGTTCCCATGCGGCAGTGTGCCTGGCCTCTCAACTTCCGAGTTACCGGAAAACCGTCCGGAAGGCAAAGCAGTAAGGACTGGCCTAAGGCTTAGGCAATGTTTATTCTCGCTGAAGGAGGGTCGGATGACTGCCGAGGAGAACAAGAAACTCGTATGGAGCATATGAATCGTTCGTGCACGAACAGGAACCGAAGAAGTCGGCTCACGACTTGCCGCCTCATCGACGCGCTGTTTCGCTTGCCGCCCGCTCGACCGGGGTCGAATTGGCCGGCGCAAACGCAAGTAGTACATTCCCATCTATTGCATTGGTATAGCCGCTATTGACGAATACCATTCCACCGACGATAGTCGGGCCAGCGCCGTTCAGTGAGCCGCCGTGTGCCTGGAGGCCATTGGTGGTCGAGAACTTTTGAGCGGTATTGAAGTCCCAGATGACCTGGCCATTGCGGGCATCGTGGGCGCGCAGGTGCCCGTCCAGCGAACCCGCGAAAACCACTCCGGGAATGGCCGTCGGGGGAGCCATTTGCGCAGCACTGCATCCATCGACGCCCAGGCAGGACGGCTTGGGCGGAGATGCAAGCCACACCTTTCTTCCAGTCCGCAGATCTAGAGCAAACAAGCCGCCGCCGCCGCGAGAGGATGGTCGAAGTCATAATCCGAGATCGGATAAAACGCGTAGTCGCCATCGATCGCGCCTCCCCACTCGATCCCTCCAAGCGGGCCGCCGTGCGCAATGCGCGTTTTCCAAAGCAGTCGGCCGCGATGGTCCGCGTCGAGAGCGTACACCATGCCCGACTTCTGAGACAGCAGCAGGATGTGGCGCCCATTGCTCAAGACTTTAAGTACCGGAGGCGCGCCAAAATCATAATCGTCACCGCGGGGCTCGGGGCAGTTGTCCTTCTGCGGGGCAACACAGCCGGAGTTCCACAAATCGTTTTGCGTGAATTGACGATGCCAGAGCTTCCTGCCGGTGGTCATATCGATGGCGATGACGGCGTCCGAGGAGTCGCTTGGCGGATACGAATAATCGTTCCCGGTGGCAACATAAAGGATCCGGCGCTTTATATCCGCAGTTGGCGACGACCACACCGCTGCTCCCGCTGGTCCGAAATACTGGACGCCTTGCGGGCTCTTGCGTGTCGGCCTGGCGGGCTCGTCGATGGTGTAGGCTTGCCAGATCTTTCTCCCGCTCACGGTATCAAGCGCCACCACGCTGCCGCGGAACGTGCAACATGGATACCGAGGATCGGCCGAATCTCCTTCCTCCCCGGAGGAAATTGGAACATAAAGCCGGTTGCCGACCAGCAGAGGAGAGCCTGTGATCCGGGACCGCGGATGAGATTCCGGACGTACCCTCCAGATTTGTGATCCGCTATTCGCATCCACTGCGTAGATGTAGCCGTCGGTATCGCCAAAGAATGCAGTGTGGCCGCCGTTACCAATGGAGATTGCGGTTTTGACCGTGTCGGCAGCCCGAAATGTCCACCACTTGCAGCCCGTTGCCGCATCCAGCGCGTAGACAGTTCCATCCTCACTTCCCACAAAGAGCTTCCCTGCGTAAGAAGTCGGCTGGCCGTATGTGGCATACGCTCCCGGAAATCCGAATGCCCACTTCAGCTTGAGCTGTTTCACCTGCTCACGATTCAGCTGCGCGACCGAAGCAGGTTGAAAGCGGGTATTTTGCGGGTTCACTCCCCATCCGGCCCAAACAGGCGCATCCGGCGGAGGATCAAGATCGCGTCTACACAAATCTGAACCCATGGCGGAAATCGCTGCTTCAGATTTGCCGAGATAACTTGCAACTGCGACTCTCTCCGGCTTACTCAGCCTTCTGCCTTCCCATCGCATCTCTCCAGTCTCGAGCGCAGCCAGTATCGAACCTCTTGACATTTCTCTGAGAGCGGCCGGTTCGGGTGCGCGCATGTCATTGTCATTGCGATGGCATGCAGCACACTTGGTGTTGAACACGGAAGCACCGTCGACCGACGCGGGAGCCGGCTTCCGGGTACATCCCGAAAGGGTGGTGACGAGAAGCAAAAGAAGGAATGATGCCCAGCACTTCAGCGCATTCTTTCGTTTCATCAAAAAGACCCCTCCGGGGACTCGCCTCACACGCTTGCTGGCAGGCTCAGTCCGAATTCGCATTGTAGCCCGATCCGCCGACCGGTTCTTCTGAGATACTTAGACGCTTCTCCGCCTAAGGTAATTCGATGCGAAGAGGAAGACCAGTACGATTCCGGCAACGAGCACACCCTCTTCGCCGTGCTCGGAGCGGCCGTGGAGGCGGTTGAAGTCCCTACGATAGCCGTTGTTGAGCGGGACGGCCTCGATGTTTCCGCCGGCGGCGATGCCACGCCGAGTTCCGACAATCCGCTTTCGGGCGTGTGGATATTGTAAAGGAGTATGCTATGCGTTCCGTTTATCACACGTCACGTATGACCGTTGTTCTCCATGAGTTCAACAAGCGGACGCCTCTCGAATTTCATTGTGCGTTTAGACGGTTGAATGACTGATCTTTCACCTTAATCAGACTGCGGAATCGAGTCACGCGGGAACGGTTCCGGTCTTTCCCTATCGAATTTAACGAACGGGGAACGGCATAGGTCCGACAATCGCTATTTGGGGCATTGCTGTTCTCAATGAATGCGTAATCGCCAATGCACTCATTGAGACCTGATTAGTACCCGTAAGTCGGCTTGTCGGAAGTGATTTCCCGGCTGGTATCATGCAAGCCATGAACAAACTGGCGCCATTCCTCTGGTTTAATGACAACGCAGAAGAAGCCGCCGAGTTTTACCTGAGCGTCTTCCCGCACGCACGCAGGCTTGATGAGCTGCGTTCCAAAGGCGTCGGTCCCTGGCCCGTGGGCAAGGTTGCCACTATTACGATCGAGCTTGAGGGCCAGGAAATGGTATTTCTCAACGGCGGCCCCGCGCATCAGCTCAATCCCGCCTTCTCGTTCTTCGTCCGCTGCGACTCCCAGGAAGAGATCGACAACTACTGGGGCAAGTTGATCGAAGGCGGCAAACCGATGGCCTGCGGCTGGCTAACAGACCGGTTCGGCTTATGCTGGCAGATTGTGCCACGCAATATCGGCGAGTTGATCAATCATCCCAAAGCCATGGAAGCCATGATGGGGATGATCAAGATGGACCTGCCCGCGCTGGAAGCCGCCGCGCGCAAGAACTGATAGCCTTTCTAGGCATTTCGAGTCGGAACCGTCGCTGCTTTGAGACTGGGCGGTGTTGGGTTGCGATTTTCCGCTTCTCAACAGCCCAGACTGCTATCGGAAGAGTGGGAGGCGTTTATCAATAGATGCCTGATCAACTCCTCGAATGGCACCAACAGGGCGAGTCAGTCACTGAAGCCCAAAGCAGCTATGTCGCCTCTAGCGGATTAGTACGGATAAACGCGTTGTCGATAAGCAATTTACCGAATTCAGAAATTCGGAATGATCCATACCATGGACTTATCAAGTAACCGCCCGTCTGTCTTCAAACCCACACCTCTTGGAACGCGCGGATCGAGCAGATGCGGCCATTGATCTGTTGGGTTTAGTGGGCCGTCTGCGGAGACCCTTTTAAGACAGTCTTGGGGATCAGGGTTGGATGTAGCGCAGGACTTGTTGGACTTCGCCGCGCAGTAGTTCCATCTGGGGACAGGGTCCGGCAGGCGGCGGACTCGGCTTCCATGCGACCGTGGCTGGCGTGGGCGTAATAGATTCCGAAGACGAAGCCGATGGCTGCGCCGCTGATCGAGCCCAACACGAGTCTGTGGATCATGCCGATTTCTCCTGGATATCTGAGACGTGATGACGAAGCACGCGGTGGATGGTGGCGCGAGAGACGCGGTAGCCCTTCGCCAACGAGCCGAGACTCTGCCCCTGGCTGCGGTCGCGCAAGATACCGGACCGATCGAGATCCAGCGGTTTCCGCCCGATGTGGCGTCCTTCGAGCCGGGCGCGGCGCATGCCGGCACGCACCCGCTCAACGATCAGATTGCGCTCCAGCTCGGCGATCGCTCCGATTAATGACGACTACGGCCCGGCCCAGGGGCCCGCCGGTATCGATCTGCTCCCGGAAGCTGATGAACTCGACATTGACCCGATTCAGTTCATCGAGCACCTTGAGGAAGTGCTTCACCGACCGGGCCAGCCGGTCGGAAGCCCAGACCAGGACCACATCGAAGCGGCCGCGGCGGGCGTCGGACATCATTTGATCGAGGCCGGCGCCTGGCTTTGGCTTATGATTCATTGACCTGGAGAATCTGCAGTCCCTGGCTTTTGCGTGACGGCTCTCTTGACCGCCGGCGCTCCTTCCCCGTCCTTCTGGCCTGTTCTCTCAACCGCGCCACCGCGCCGGATAGTAACGGGAAACCTGCGCCATGCCCCGGACCGGTTCACTTCTCCATTCCCGCTTGCTTTCTCTTCCTGGTCAGTGAAATCACACCATCCCTGGACTCCATCCCTATGGCTTCGACATGTTTTCCCCTCAGCTTTTCTTGTTCTCTTTTAAAGGCATTCTGTTGAAGAATGGCGGCTTTCGAGAAAGGGGAAACTCAATTCAAATAGGCGTCAGATAGAAGACGGGAGAGGGTCTGGGTATAGATCCGGGTTTCGAAAATCACTGCTTCCGCACCCTCCCTTGTCTCCATATACCTATACTCGACCTCACCCTCTAATGCGCACCCACGCCCCGCTTGCCCCGATCCCGACTCCATGGATCCAGGCGTGACATCCCACAAACTCCTTCGTTTGCCCACGCCCACCATGGAGTACATGAACACTGAGTCAACAACATATTTCACGGTAACGACGACCGGACCCGGTCGGTGCCGGTTCCTCGTCTGCTCGTGCAGGATCGTCCCTGTGATGCGCTCATCGCTCACCTCTGAACCGTCTGCCGGAGCGCATATGTGCGTGAACACTAATTGTCTGGATGCCGCAGCCGTAGAGCGGTATTTCAGCAGCCCGTTACACTAGAGCCGCAAGCGCTGGTTACTAGTCGTGCCCGAGCTCCAATCCCGAATACCATAGCCCCGGTACCGGATGCTCCGGCGCCTTCTCAGAAGCGACGGTGATCATGCGCACGAATGCTTCAGCGTATTGGCAGCCGTACTCTCTGCCGCGAAATTTCGTGCACATCTCGTAATCGGCCCACAAGCTTTTCCCCTCCAGACTGTTGGCCATGACCGCTTCCCGGCTCAGATCCAAAACCGATTCGACGTCCACCCAGCGATTGGCGGCAAACTGTTGCGAGCTCTCCTCGCCGCCTGGAAAAGTTTCGCAGAAAAAGAACTCAAATTTCATTCCACTCTGCAGCCAGGCGTTGTACGCGAGATTTCCCGCAGCGCGGTGATCGGGATGATACTGCAGCGGCCACAGGCCGAAGACGACGTCCGGGTTCTCGGCGGCCAAGGTCTTGTCAAACTCGATGTAGGTTTCTGGAGAGACTACCATCTTCTGGTTGTGCTGATCCAAGACTTTGAATCGCGCCCCGAAGAGTTTAGTGCCTTTCATTCCGTCTTGCGTCCTTAACGCCGCGAGTTTATCGAGGGGCATGTGATACGCGTCGGCTATGCTCTGCGAATCGCCCGGTGTGAAAGAGAAACATAAGACCTCATGCCCCTCACGCGCATAACGTGCGAGGGTTCCGACGCAGAAAACCCAATCATCGACATGCGCGCCCACGAACACAACTTTCAGTTTGCGATTCTTCTCCGCGCCCGGCAAAACGTCCAACGGTTTACGTGCCCTCGTTGAAGACTGCTGCCCGGTTGCGCGCAGAGCATGGGCAAGCGCGCTGCCTGCCACACAGCCTAAGAATTTCCTCCTGTTGATCATGCATTCCCCCTTCGGAACGTCGGAACGTAACTACTGTCTCGAGTCATAAGATTGTTAATTCATGGCAGTCCAGCCACGATTGGTTGTTCGGCTCAACTCTTTACATTATCGATTTCGCAACGTGCCTTTTGCCTCAGAAAACAGCCACTTTGCGCTATATTCGCGCGTCTGCGGGTGAACCGAAAACATTAGAAGACCAGTTTGGCCGAGAACTGCGCGACACGCGGGGTGATCGGCGATTCCGTCGCCGCAGAACTCGAGATAGCGCCGAATCCGGCTCCAGCGGCTGTGGTGTTGGGGTTGTTCAGGTTGTCGCGGTTGATGACGTTGAAGTACTCGGCTCGAAGTTCGAACGACCGTGAGCGTTCAAACGGAAAACTGCGCGCCAACGCGGTATCCCAATCGAAGTAACCGGGACCACGGAACGTTCCTTTGACAACATTGCCGAAGGTGCCGGGCGCCGGGAGGGAGAAGGCGGCGGGATTCAGATAGCCCTTGCAAGGAACGGTCTTGCCAATGCAGGACTGTTTGCCATAGGGATTCTGTCCGTTCCAGACTGCCCGGTCAGCGAGCAATGCGGTGCCTGAGATGTCAGAACCGGCGGTGACGGTTAGCGGTTGGCCAGACTGCGCCTGCAAAATGCCGGTGGCCTGCCAATTGTTGAGTAATCCGCGCAGCACTTTGTTGCCCGTGGTCTTGTTCGGGAGCGTCCAGACATAGGAACCGGAGAAGACATGTTTGCGATCGAAGTCAGAGGGTCCAATGTCGAGACGCTTGTAGTCCGGGTCATAGATCGGAATGGCGTAGGGCGCGCCAGGGCCGACGGAAACCGGCACGTCGATGGTGTTATAAGGCAATGAATCCATCGATTTTGAGTAGGAGTAGCTGCCTGTCACAACGAGTCTGTCCGCGACGCGCCGCTGGATGAATGCCTGCAACGAGTTGAAACTTGCGTTACCGCTCATGCTGGTCTCGCCTATATCAGTGAAACCGGGAAAGTGGCGGCGTGAGTCCGGGCCCAGGTTGTTACCGGGAATGTAAATGGAAGGGTTCAGGTCGTTGTTCACATAGAGGTGCGATGAGTGCGACCCGACATAAGCGACGCGTGCGATGGTATTGTTGCCCAGCTGTTTTTCTATCGTAAGGTTATAGGCGTAGGTGACGGCTACATGCATGACGCCCGAGGGATCGTAAGTAACTACCGCCACTGGCAAAGGGAAGACATATCGCGATGGCGGCTGTGGAGGTCCAGAGAACGGGTTGGGGATGCCTTCGTAGGGATTACTGAAGTTGCCTTTGGGGGTTGTCAAAGAGACAGTAGTTGAGAAAGGAGACATCTGAGAGGGCTCGGCGTTGAAAATGGCCGGCTGCCGCGTGTCATAAAAGATGCCGGCACCGCCGCGGACACTGAGGGATCCATTGCCGCGCACATCGTAAGCGAAGCCGAAACGCGGCATGATGTTCTTGTAGTTAGGATTGACGCCCTGTTCCGGCACTCCTGCGTCACCGGGGAAAAGCAATCCGGGGGGAGCAAGGGGGTAGACCGTCGATACGCGACCTTCAGCGTATGCCGTTGGATTGAACTGCATGATCTTGTGATGGATTTCCTGCCATGGCTGATAAGGCTCATATCGAAGGCCGAGGTTCAGCGTCAGCTTGTTGCTGACCCTCCAGTTATCCTGTGCGTAGATGCCGGTGAACTGGTTACGGTCATTCAAGAACTGGCCGTTGCCTTGGGTAAACGTATGCAGATAGCCAAGCAGGAAGCTGGCGAGCGCGTAGTTGGTGGTTGTGGAGTTGAAACTGAAGGACCCGGAGTTATTGAAGAAGTTATTGATGTCCACTTTTGCGAGTTCGGCGTGAACACCGAATGCCATGCTGTGCCGGCCTTTTACCCAGTGCACATCGTCCGACAGTGTGTAGTTGTTACGTGCGAAGGTTGCCTGCGCACCCGCACCGAAGCTGAAGAACCCCGAAGCGGAGACGCCGGCGAGGGCATTCTGGGGCGGCTGGGGAATGTTCACCCCAAAATCCGCGATGTTGGGAACATTCGATAATGGGCCTCGAGTAGAGACTTCACGCGAGTAATTCACCACCAGAATATTGAGAAGCTGAGGGGAAAAGCTGTGGGTTTCAGAAACCAGCGCATTGAGAACTGGAATGTGGGACTGGTCGGCATAGGTGAGCAGGTTGGTGGGATTGTAAACGCCGGCGTTGGTAAAGCTGTTGCGGTAGAAATGGGCCATCAGATGGTCGCGCTGGCCGAGATCCTGATCGCCGCGGACGAGGATTTCATTGAACCCCTGGATGAGAGGATTCTGATAGAAAATTGCGCCGTCGCCTGTGACTGCGGGCATCTGCTTCATGATGGCCAGGGCTACGGGGTTGAATGTGGCGGGATCAATCCTGTCCCCTTGATAGGGCTGATTTGTAAATGGATTGACAATCTGAATGGCGTTTCCCACCGGATTGTTGGGATTCGTTGCGCTCAACAGCGCCGAAAAGTCGCCCTTCATGTTCGCAGCCGTAGGAAGGAAGGAGCCCACGCCGCCTTGCTTGTCATGAAGTATGGTCCGCTGATAACCGACAAAGAAGAAAGTGTGCTTACTCTTGGCAAGATGCGGGATCTCAACCGGGCCGCCAATGGTTCCACCGAACTGGTTGCGCTTGAGTGGATCAACAGTAGATGAGAAAAAGTTCGATGCATTGAACATGCCGTTGCGGACGAATTCGAACAGATCGCCGTGAAATGCATTTGTGCCGGAGCGGGAGATGATATTGACTACGCCGCCTGCGTTCTGGCCATACTCTGCGCTATAGTTGCTGGTTTGAATACTGAATTCCTGCAATGCGTCCGGAAACGGAAAAGGCTGATTGACTCCGAAGTATTCGTCAACATTGTTGCCACCATCGAACATATAGTTGGTATCGGCAGAGCGGGCGCCGTTAACCGATACAGTGACGGCAGCGGGAAATGTCTTCTGGAACCCCTGGTCGGCGTTATCCACCGGTCCAAGGATTACGCCGGGCGTTTCTTCCGTGAGTTGAGCCGCGTTTCTTCCATTCAACGGCAGATCGCTAACGCTCCGCCGTCCGATCACGTTCGACAGAGTTCCGGTGGTGGTGTCGATGTGAGATGCAGCCGAAGAAACGGTCACAGTTTCGGTAGAGCTGCCGACTTTGAGACTCACGTCCACCCTGACCGACTGATCGGCCTGCAGCAGGATCCCGACCTGCCTATAGGTCTGAAACCCCTTTGCCGAGACCGTCAGAGAGTAGCTTGAGGGCGCTAGCGAGGGAAACGCGTAGGCGCCTTGAGCATCTGAGATCATGGCTGTTTTCGTGCCGGTGCTCGTTTGCGTGATCGTAACATCGGCGCCTGAAATGAGAGCCCCTTGTGGGTCAGCTACCTTACCGGACAGGGCTGCCCGTCCCTGGCCGTAAGAAACGGGGACAAAAAGCAATAACGCCAAGAACAGGCCGACCAAACACCATTTCTGAATGGTTCCCGCCTTAGAGCTTTTTTGGAAATAATTCCGGGTCCGATTCAGGATCTTGAGAGCTGCCGAAATGCGAAGACATCGCATAGGTGCTGTGCCTCCTTAGGGCTGAATGGATCGGGCAACCAGAGAGCCTCGGCTCGAAAAGGGCCGCAGAGCTGAATTGACGGCAATGTTATTAGAGGATTATCTTAATGTCAAGAAAAATTGCCCGCCTCTGAGATAATTTCATGGAATGAGGAACTGTTTGGGAGAGAGAGAGAGAGAGAGAGAGAGAGAGAGAGAGAAGTCTTAAATTAGGAAATCGCCTTCCCCCCACCCCAGCATCTCCTCCAATTGCCGCCGCAACCCGCGGCGAGACCGAGTCCCGCCGCCCCGTGATTGCAGCGAGGCCATCCAGACGCGTGGTTGTTATTTCATCCTGATGGAGACGAACCTGCGGCCACCGTACAGGCGATAACTGCCGGGATGCTGACCGGATACGATCGCCAGCGGTCGTGGCCGGGATAGCTTTGCATCCGTCTGGTCTGTGACCTTCAAAACGTCGTGCGCGCCAAGATCCATCACCACAAAAGTATTGTTCCCAACAAAGCCGAATCCGTAGGCTCCCGCAGGCAATGTCTTTCCACCGACCGTCAACGCGACTTCGCTGAGCAGGTATCCCTGGTACTTCTGTCGAATGCCGCTCGAATACCCCGAACTGTCAACCAGTCCGGCCAGCATCACCATGCCATTCGGGAAGCGCAGACCAAAGGTGTTGCGCAATTGAACCGTGGCCGTCTGTCCCGGAAAAAAACAGTCGCGGGCATCGTTGTGCCGACGTCCTGCGGCGTCAAAATTGTCGTTTGCCCGGTCGTGGCCGCCTGCGCGCGGGCGAATTGCTTTCCCGGCAACCAGCAGGCAACCGAGAGAACCGCTAGCACGAGAAGCCGGCGTTGGGTTGTAGACAAAATTCCTGTCATGCTGACGTTCATAGCGTGATCCCCGGCCCCAATTGTTATATGTCTTGGAACAATCGGCAATATTTTCCGTCCGTCATCGAGGCCTCCGGCGTCGCGCTGCTCCGGCAGAAGCTCGCCGGCACGGTCATGTGAGAACCGGCGCCCCCATCTCGGGAAATAGATAAAGGCTCAAAACGGTATGATGGCTGTAGACCCCTTGTGCCCGCCCCGCGCGTAATCCGTGTGGCTGCTGACGCAAAAACCGGCGATTTGCACCTGTTCCGCAGGAAAAAATCCCGCCGGCCCCTCGGCAAACCGAATGTAATCTGCACTTTGCGTCGTTGTTGGACCCTCAAAGGCTTTTGCATAATCCTTCAACTATCGCGCACAATCCTTCAACTATTCAACATAATCCTTCAACTATTCAGCACAATCCTTCGAAAATCTCGCCCATTTCCATTCGATCCGCGCCCTCTGCTGCAGGTACCATGTCGTTCATTCAAGCGGTTTTTCGCCTGAGTGAGGCTCTCGACAAACTGACAGGATCAGGAGAACCGCTCTACTATCGAATTCATGGATTGCTTATTCTGCAAAATCGTGACCGGCGAGATTCCCGCGAAAAAAATTTACGAGGACGAATGCTGCATCGCTTTCGCGGACATCAACCCGCAGGCGCCGGTGCACCTGCTGGTGATTCCGCGGCGGCATATTGCCTCATTGGCGCATACGGGCGAGGACAAGGAACTGCTCGGCCAGCTCCTATGGGCCGCCAACGAGCTGGCGCGCCTGCAAAACTTAACAAACGGCTATCGCGTTGTGATGAATACCGGGCCGGACGGCGGACAGACGGTCGACCATCTGCACCTTCACCTGCTCGGCGGACGGGTCATGCATTGGCCACCGGGATAACTGGCTGTTCCGACAAGCGTGTCAGATTTGCCCGCCTCCGGACAGAATTTCCGTTCGGTAGGCGGAATCAGGCTTCGAGGATATGCGCCTGGCTGTCTTCCATCTCTGGCTCGTGCTCGATGCCATAGCGCCGCAGCAGGTTTGGGAGGCTTTGCGAAAAGGCGGAGCGAGGCATGACAGTATCGCAGCCTGCCTCAATAGCCTTTGCTTTCAACTCACCCTGTAGGTGCGAGAGGAACCCGACGATCGAGGTAGCGCGTTTCAGTTTCAGCTTGAGCTTCGGAATCAGCGTAAGCGGTTTGGCATTTGCGTTATTCAGATCGAAGACGATCAGCGTCGGCCGCTCTTCGTCAGCCAGCGCAAGCATCTCTGCCACGGTTTCCTTGTCATTCTTAACGAAGGCGACTTTGATCCCCAGCTTGCGAGCGGTTTCCTGAATTTTGGCGATAAAAAACAGGTCGTCGATAAAGCAGTAAATACGGATCGGGGCATTTTCCGCGACGAAGTTGGCCGAAGCTTCCATGCCTTCGACCGGCCGGATATTCGATGCCCCGGATTGCTCCCCGTTGTAATTTCCGTTGCCGTTGCCGTTGTAGTGGACGTTTGTATGTCCACGCTGCAGCTCGATCGTCGAAGGCGGCGCGTCCGCATAATTTCCACTAGCCGCGCGATAGCTGTGATCCATGGGACCGACGAAAACCTTAGGCGCCCGACGCTGCTTATTGCCCCGCCGCGACTGCTGCGGGCCATTGCCGCGGGAATCGCCGCGGGCACTGCGGGAGTTCGGCTGGCCCTGATTTTGTGCCCTGCCCCTGATTTCTGTTTTTCTTGAAAAAGCGCTTCTTCTGCTTCCGCGGCTGGTTCTCGTTGCGGGGAGCATTCACCTGGACGGTGTTCGAACCCGGCTGGCCTTGATTTTCGGGCTGTGGATTGGCCGGGTGGTTCCACCGGGACCGCGGCGCTTGCGCCGGCGGCGGAAACTTTGCTTCGGCCGCGGTCCGTTGGGCGGGGCGGCGTTCGGGTTCGCTTGTGGAGAGGAGGGTTGGGTCTCTTCCGGCAGCGCGGAGTCTGTGGTCATTCAGGCACTTCCTTGGTTTTCCATCGACTGATACTTACATTCGCTTTGCTGATTGCCGCTCGGGTGCTTTCGCACAGAGATTACCGGCGAATTTGCCGTAGGAACAACGATCGAGCATCAGTGTGGAGTTTTTAATCGCAAAACGAATTCGTCTGCCTATCCGGCATTCTGCCCATCCGGTATTCCGTCATTGCAACACGGCAGTTGGCGGGCATGACAGCAACTGGAAGCGTTACGCTGTCGGAGCGCACATTCGCAGCGCATCCGAACCCGTGCTTTGTATTCCTATCCGTAACATGGTATCGGCGAGCCACGTATCCCAGAAAAGGCGTGAGGCTACAGCCAAACGATGAGCAAGATTGATGCTACTCCGGAGAGACGAAATCGGCAAGTCCCCGGGAAAAGATTCTTGTGACGGCATTCGGTCGCGGGTAAATCCGGCGGGAATATACGAAAAACGGGCGCCAGGATCTATGGAATCATCGCGGCTGAATTCGTACCGGATGAAAATGGCGTGAGGCCCGTGGGCCAAAGAGAACCCAGCCAATTACGACACAAAACAAACAATGAATGGCGAATTCCTGAAATGAGCGAAAGGCACTGAGGGTCACGTGAAAGACAATCCACGCAAGTGCAAGCCAACGTGCCCAGTTTTGACGGCGCAGCATGAATATTCCGCATACGATTGCCGCCGACTCGGTGAGTTCGACCCAGATTGCGTCTTTCTGAAGGTTTAGAAGCTCGTGAAAGTGGTAAGCAAAGCCAATCACGCCGACCACTAAATACAGGCAGGCGATCACGATCACCGGAACGGAAAGTTTGCTCGTATTCATGGCAACACCTCGACCAAAGCGCCATTTTATGTAAGCAAAGGACTCCCTGAACGGGAAGGTACGGGACGGAAGAAGATTTATTTTTCAGGGATTTTGCGATTCGCAAATTCGGATCCGGTTAACCGGAATACTCGATCGCGCTGTGGGTATTAAAACGGGTCACTGGCCTCCCGGCTTTTCGGGTAGACCCGTCTACTTTGCTTCTGCTTCTTTTCAATTGCTGTTTTATGAAGCTATGCGATTCCCTGTTCGTAAGCTGGGAACTCTTGGTGGTGACTCATGATGCGGGATTCTGGTCGTACCGTGCAGCCAGTCTCTCCGCCGGCCTCGACAATTGTATGTTGCAAATGGGAGACCAAAGGTGTGCACAACCAAATAAACGACTTAGTCCAGAAACTCTCCACATTTTTCTGAAATTCAGTAGACGATCGGCGACATTAATCCACGAATTCATAGGCCGTATTCTCAATGCTGACACTTTGGACAGTAGTGCGTGCCGCGGCCGCCCAGAACGATTCTGCGGATCGGTGTCTTGCAAACCAGGCACGGCTGGCCGGTTCGAAGATAGACGCGGTGTTCGAATTGAAAGAACCCGCGCGCACCATCGGCATCGACGTAGTCGGAAACAGAGGAGCCGCCGAGCGCGATAGCTTCCCGCAGCACTGCTTGCAGCGCCTCGCGCAGACTCGCCAGTTCCCGTGCCGTAAGTCGTCCGGCCTGCCGACGCGGGCGAATTCCTGCCCGGAACAGGCTTTCATCGGCATAAATGTTGCCGACGCCGTGGAGCAGCTTCTGATTCAGGAGAGCCGATTTGATCGGAGTCCGCCGCCCGCGAAATAATGCGCGGAATGCATCCGGGGAGATATCGAGGGGCTCGCGTCCGGTTCCGGTGAATCCGGAATTCGCGGAGGGAAAATTTTTCGGACCCGGCAGTGCCCTGTTCCTGTTCCCTGATAGATCGAGCACGCCCAGCCGACCGAAGCGCCGGGGATCGATGAAGCGGATTTCGCGCTCATCGTCGAGCGTTATGATCGCGTGAGTATGCGGCGGCAGCGGTACTTCGTTTTGCGAGACGAGCAGGCGGCCGGTCATCCCGAGATGAACGATCCATTGACCGCTTTGCCGGCCTGAGGAGCGGGCGAGATCGACAACGATATGCTTGCCCACGCGGCGCACTCGTTCGATAATGCGGCCCGTCAGCACGGCGGCGATCTGCTCCGGGCTAGAGCGAAAGGGTTCCGGTTTTGACCCTAACCAGACGGAGACGATTTTGTGTCCGCGGACGCGCCTGTCCACGCCGTTGGCGATGGTTTCGACTTCGGGAAGTTCCGGCATGGTTTCTGGGATGATAAATCCAGGTCTCAGAAGCGACGACCTGGCACACTCGAGCTTTTGCTGCCGAAACCGCCGGTCCCTTCCCTCCGCTGGCTTTCGGCCGAAATAATAATTTTGGAAAGATCTAGGTTAGCTTGCCACCCCAACGCGCGAAACTGCGCACATCGGAGACCCCGGCTTCGCGAAGCCTACAACAAGCTCATGGCAGGCTCTGGGGCACCCGCATCGATCCGCCTCGCGAACTTTTCGACACACTCAGAGCAGGCTATCGTGCATCCGGTTTTTTCTTTGCCACTTCGTAGTATAGGATTCTTATTTGCGATCGGTGAAAACGAGTAGAAATGCGAGCGAAGACAGCGGTAGTTCTGGGCGCCCAGTGGGGCGATGAAGGCAAAGGCAAGATTGTCGACGTGCTGTCCGGACGTTTCTCCGTGGTGGCGCGCTATGCCGGCGGCCACAATGCCGGCCATACCGTCATCATCGGCGGAAAGAAATTTGTGCTGCAATTGGTGCCCTGCGGAGTATTGCGGCCGGACTGCCGGGCGGTGATCGGCAATGGCGTGGTGCTCGATCCCGATGGCGTTTCTGAGGAAGTCGACCGGCTGAAGGATCTGGGCGTGGATGTGGCAGGGCAGTTATTCGTCTCCAACCGCGCGCATGTCATTCTGCCCTATCACCGCATGATCGAGCTTGCCGCGGAGAACGCCCCCGGACGGATGAAGATCGGCACGACCAGCCGCGGCATCGGCCCGGCGTATGAAGACAAGATGAAGCGCAGCGGTCTGCGCGTCGTCGACCTGCTGAACCCGGCGATGCTGCGCACGCACATCCAGAATGCCTGCCACGAGAAAAATACCATTGCGCACGCGCTGTTCGGCACTGATCCGCTGGACCCGAACAAGATGTACGAGGAATATGCGCGCGCAGCAGAACGCGTCGCGCCGTTTATCGCCGATACCTCGCGGATGTTGAACCAGGCGCTGGACGACGGGCAAAGCATCATGTTTGAAGGCGCGCAGGGCACGCTGCTGGACATCGATCACGGCACATATCCGTTTGTCACTTCATCTTCCGCGACCGCGGGCGGAGCTGCGATCGGCACCGGGGTTGGACCTACGAAGATCGGCACGGTGATTGGCGTCACCAAGGCCTATGTCACGCGTGTGGGCGAAGGACCGTTTCCGACAGAAATTTTTGGGGAATCCTGCGAACTGCTACGCGCACGCGGCCAGGAGTATGGCGCGGTGACCGGACAGGCCGCGCCGCTGCGGATGGCTCGATCTTCCCCTGCTGCGCTACTCCGACCCAGATCAACGGGACCGAATGGCTGGTGGTGACGAAGCTGGATGTGCTCGATGCGGTGGAAAAGATTCCCGTCTGCACCGGTTATAAGGTGGATGGGAGAACGATCGATACGATACCGGCGGATGTACGCGGCCTCGAATCCATTAAACCGATTCTTACGACCTTGAAAGGCTGGAAGGCTCCCACGGAGAACCTGCGCACGTTCGAGCAGCTTCCGGCTGCTGCCAGAGACTATTTGAAGTTCCTGGAAAAAGAATCCGGGGCAAAGATCGGCATGATCTCGACAGGACCGGATCGCGACCAGACGATTCTTCTGCCCGAGTTCGCCGCGGCGCTCGATGGGATGTCGGCCGGACAATCCGGGAGCTAAATCGAGAAACGTTCCCTTCTATCGCGCTGCCATTACCCTCGGGATTTTTGCTGCGCTGAGAGTGACAAACCTTAACCTGGTAAACCTCACGAAACAAGGAGAATTCCATGATTTCATTTGCTGTGCGCATGCGCTTCACACAGGAAGATCGCGCCAAAGTACTGGATGCGGTCCGTCATCTCGCCGAGGCTTCCCGCAAAGAACCCGGGTGCGTTAACTTTGTTCCCCATGAAACCGCGGGCGATCCTTGCCTGATCATGATTTATGAGCAGTATCGGGATGAGGCGGCTCTGGAGGCGCATCGGGCTTCCCCGCACTTCCAGGAATATGTCGTCGGCGGCCTGTATCAGTGGATGAAGGAGCGCAGTGTTGAGCATCTGAATGTACTTGCGTAACCGCACCCGCAGTAATTTAGCTTTGACTCCTGCGCTCGGGCGAACTACTATCCCGATACGGCCATGCAAGCGCAGCTTCGTTCCCCGGCGCCTATCGCTCGACAGGAAGCAACCATCCGAGTGAGCTTCTGGATTGTTTTTGCCATCCTGTGCGTGCCGCATGCAGGCGCAAAGACGATTCCCCATCCCCATCGTCAACCGAAACAGATTGTCCGCATTATCGAACAGCTGGAGCAGCAGTGGCAGCAGGCTGAGCTCCATGCCAACACTACCGTCATCGCAAACATGCTGTCGGATGATTATCTGGGAATCTACGGAGATGGCACTCTGGCGACTAAGGCGGACACCCTCGCAGGCTTAAAAGACGGCAGCGTGCGCTTTACGGAAATCGATACTTCGGACCGCAAAATCCGCGTCTATGGGACAACTGCCGTGGTGGTTTCAAAGGCCCACGTGGCAGGCACGATCGACGGTGAAGACATCAGCGGACGCTATCGCTATACGCGCGTCTACCATCGCATCAATGGGGTCTGGAAGATTGTCAGCTTCGAAGCCAGCACTCTCCATGAACATCGTCATCTGCGACAGTAATGAGCGAATGGCTGCTCCAGCTACTTTGAGTTGTTCTCACTGGGTTACCTTCATTCCGGCGATATAGGAAGAAATGCCGTGTGCAGCCGCTCCCATGTAATCTCGAGGCTCTCCGGCAACACCCGCGTTTCGCCGATCACGGTCATAAAGTTGGTATCGCCCAGCCAGCGCGGCAGCATATGCAGGTGCAGATGACCGATGACTCCGGCTCCGGCGGCCTTCCCCAGGTTCATGCCGAGATTGATTCCGCTCGGGCGATAGATTTTTCTCGAGGCTCTGCTCCAGCCGCTGTGCCAGCACCATCATCTCCTGCGCGGCAGATGGGTCCAGCCGCGCCAATTCATCTATATGGGTGTAGGGCAGAATCATGGCGTGCCCGGAGTTATAAGGAAAGGCATTCAGGCAGATAAAGCATTGTTCACCGCGATATACGATGTTGGCGGCGCGGTCCGCCTCGTCGGGAGCCATGCCGTTCTGGACCGCGTAAGCCGACGCTGCGAGCAGATTGCAGAACACACAGCCGGTATCTCCGGGCCAATCTGCCAGCAGCGACGGAACACCCTGGCGTTCGGACAAATCGGCCGTGCTGACGTACTGGAATCGCCATGGTGTCCACAATGCATCCATAGGGGAGAGTATAGTCGGCGGACGCCGAGTCATTCCGCCGGTTCTCCTGTTGCGGGCGCTCCTCCGAGTTCACCGATGAGCGGCTATCGCCTGCAGAAGAATCGCGCGAAGACTCACCGCTTCGACGCCATCTCCAGGAGATCCGTAAGCCGTCTATGAACTGGTTCTATCACGCCATTCGGCACGCGCTGGTGCACTGGGGATATCTGGCAGTGATGGCCGGACTGCTGGGCGAGAGCGCAGGATTGCCGCTCCCGGGCGAAACCGTCCTGATGTTTGCCAGCTTTTTGGCGCACAAGACTCCTCATCTGCAACTGAGATGGGTAATTGCGGGCGGCATTGCCGCAGCTATCGTCGGAGACAATATCGGATTTCTTTTCGGCAGGTGGCTTGGCCCACGCCTGCTTCGCTGGATGGAGAAGAAGTTCGGGCTGGAAGATGACATCGAAACCGCTCGCGACCAGATCCGGCACCATGGGCCTGCAACTGTATTCTGGGCAAGATACATCGTTGGGCTTCGCACAGTGGCCGGCCCGGTTGCGGGCGCGCTTGGCATGGAGTGGAAGCAATTTCTTCTCTATAACGCTCTGGGAGGGGCCACCTGGGTTTCAGCGATCGCCTTGTGCGGCTATGTATTCGCAAACGAGTTTCAAACCCTGCTTGGATTTTTCGAAAAAGCCTCGTGGATCATCGGCGTCGGCATTTTCGCCATCGGATATTATTTGTGGCGGCGCAAGAAAAAGCAGGTCCGCGAGCGGACGGACCACCAGGATGCGGCGTAGCAGTGCTGCGTGGCAACGTTCAGACGCGGATTACCAGCTTGCCAATATGCGAATCCCCGGAGTGGAGCAGCGAAATGAAAGCCTCGGGGGCCTGTTCGATTCCATGAACGACGGTTTCCTGATGGAGCAGCTTCCCCGCACGCAGCGCCGGAATCATCTCCGCCAGGAATATCGGCATCCGGTGCAGGTGATCGACGACAATAAAGCCTTCCATCCGCAGCCGCCGAATGATGGTGAGCGCCAGATTCCGCGGTCCGGGCACGGGAGTGTTGTAGCCGGAGATTGCGCCGCACATCACCAGCCGTCCGTGGTTGCGCATGGAATAGAGCGCCGCTTCCAGCTGCGGACCGGCAGTGTTGTCGAAGTACACATGCAGGCCATCGGGTGCAGCCGCCTGCAATTGCTCCAGCGGACTGGATTCGCGATAGTTGAAGGCATGATCGACGTTCAGCTGGTTTTTCAGAAATGCTATTTTGTTGGCCGATCCAGCACTGGCGATCACGCGGCAGCCGCGCAGTTTTGCCAGTTGGCAGGCCACGCTACCCACTGCACCGGCTCCCCCGGAGATGAATACCGTCTCGCCTTCTTTGAGATTTGCAATGTCATTCAGCCCGACCCAGGCCGTCAGGCCGGTAGGGCCGAGGACGCCGAGATAAGCCGAGGCGGGGGCCTGAGCGGCGTCGATAGCACGCAGCTGCTGTGCTGGAGCGATGTAATAGTCCCGCCAGCCGAAGAGACTCAGGACCCAGGTACTGACGGGAAATGCAGCGTCGCGGGATTGCACCACCTGACCGACGGCTGCTCCTTCCAGGGCCTTGCCCAGGGCGAACGGCGCGACATAGGACTTGGCTTCGCTCATGCGGCCGCGCATGTAAGGATC
This sequence comes from uncultured Acidobacteriota bacterium, assembly GCA_963823295.1. GTDB lineage: Bacteria > Acidobacteriota > Terriglobia > Terriglobales > Acidobacteriaceae > JAKAAZ01. The sequence goes on along the minus strand of CAWGLF010000028.1, from coordinate 252,793 downwards.
GACCGAGAAGAATGCGTTTCGAACGAGAACCTCTCCCGGATTGAGTTCCGGCAGCTCCGTGGTGACAAAGGCGAAGTTCTCCATCGAAGGTTCGCCCTGCGGGCGGGAGGCCAAACGGATTTCTGTTGCCTGAACTTTGCTCATTGCCGCTCATTCCGATGAGATGCGCGCCCGCCAAGCTATTTGAAACTTACCTGACCAGGCGCCGCTCCAGTAGAACAACAGACTCTATCGGATTTTTTTTCGATTCTGCCGCGTTTCCAAAGCATCATAGCTGATGCCGCCTTACTAAGGAGGAGCTTTGTGATGAATCCCAATCGCTTCCTCGTTTCCTTCATTTTTCGATCCGTCTTGTTGATGCTATTGGTCGGCGCGGGTTTCATCGCGCTGCTCCCGTCGTCAAACGGCACTGTACTCGCCTCGTCAATGCAGCCAAACGGTTTCCAGCAAGCGTCGGGTTTTCTGGGCGCATGGTGCGCACAGGGCGATCCGGGCAAGCGCGCTTCCATCTCGGCGAGCGGCGGCGGCTTTCTGAGGTTGACGAATGAGAACGGCGATACGTCCGTTGGAAATGTCCGAGGCCCCAACCAGGTCACTGCGCCGCAATGGCAGTTCGTCGCCGGCACTCTGAGCGGCAATGGTAGCCGGATCAGCTGGTCCAATGGAACCTTCTGGGCGCGCTGCTACGACGGAAGCGGCGGGGGGTATTACCGCCTGAATCTCACCGGCACCTGGTATGCGAATGGCGACCGCTCAAAGTCCTGCTCCATTCAACAGCATCGGCAAAGTCTAAATCTGCAGAACGAATCAGGCCAGGGAGCCTCCGGCTCTTTCACCGGAAGGGATCGTATTACAACCAACTGGGCCGGCGCCACCATCGGTGGAAGCGTCACCCGCGACGGCAACCGCATCAATTGGGATAATGGGACCTATTGGGTTCGTTATCGGTTGTATACACAATAAGCACTCCGGACAGCATGGGAATCGATGCCGCCCAACAGCGTTCTTCGTGTGCTCGTAGTGTGCGCTGCAGTTACCCTGAAGATTCCCGGCGATAGCGCCGCGTGTTCACTAAGTGCCTATCCGGTTTCTGGGATGATTGCAGTCATAAACCGATGGCCACAAGACATGGGCTAATTTCCCTGCGTCAGCCTCCCCTTCGACGCCCGCAACCGCCGGCCTGAACGCCACTTTGGAGGCGTCGCTTTGGCATCCCCGGCCCCAATGGTTTGCGAAAGAACATTATTTAGCACCCAGTCGATTCTGTCGCAGGCGTCTCTCATCTGGGCGTTCAGCTCCGGATCCTGGAGGAGTGCGGATGAGAGGGTGATCGACTGTGAGCGCGTTTCGAACGTGATGATTGACATCTTCTATGATCTGCATGCGCATGAGCAACTCGCGGCGGCGCGACTGCATTCGCACCAGAACGACTCCGCTCAAGACCACCGCGACAACACCTTCAAGGATATCTGAGGCGTAGATGCGACGTACGATATCGTGGATCGTCCAATCAAGGAATATGCTCGCGGCGATGCTGAGCACTCCTATCGAGAGTGCAATCAGCGCAATGACCCAGTAGGAGTCTCTCCAGGACATCCGCGCGTAGGTCCGGGCATACTCTTCGTACTTCTCCTGCGTGTTGGTCGCGGCTTGATCACTCATGTTTACCTCTAAAAGCCGAACAGTCGGTCAAACGCGACCACCTGCGGGAGCATCGGAGACACCAGCTTGTTCAGAAAACGAGCGTCGCTCTTAATGTTAATCCTCGTACATCTCTTTTTTGGCTGTGATTCATCTGTCGATGATTGGCGGAGACTGAATTGGCCTCAGGCACAGTTCCCGCTGATGTTTCGTTGACACTGTTTTCCACCGGTTGTTATAGTTTTAACTGGGGGCGAAGTTCACACGGACTCATGTGCTTCGATTCCCAATCGAGAGTTTCTCTCGTTCCCGGCAAAATTTCGTTCTGGCCTGATGCAGGCGCAATGGAGGAGTGGTTTCAATCCTCCCTTGATGCGCTGCCATCCGAAGGTCATTTCGGAACGCCTGGAGAGAGTCATCGCGATTTCCCGCCCGGCTAAGAAGTCTCTGTAATTTGGCTGCTTCGCACCATGGCGAGAATGGATGGTCAGCGGCTTTCTTTTCGAAGGAGTTGCGGATCGTTCTTGGCGTCCATCGCGCCGTACTGAGTCCGGAGCCGCTGTCGCATGATAGACGTCCTCAATCCCGAACACACCGAGAGCAAACCCCTGAATACTACCGAACTGGAAACCAGCCAAATCGCCACCGCCGCGCAGGCCCCACCGGCGCCTGAGTCCAACCACAACAACTCTGCTTCGACGGAGAATCAGCCGGCAGAACACCCCGCGGTGAATGCCCTTCCGCGTCCGGAAGAGCCATCGAATAACCAGCATGCCGCAAGCCAGCAGCCGTTATCCTCCGCCTCCGCACAACCGGGCGGCAGACCTGCGGCCGGCACATCTGCGTCCGACGATTCCTCGCCACACGAGGAAGAGATGGATTTCGGCGCGCTGCTGGAATCGTTTGAACACGAGCAGGCAGCGCAGGAAGCTGCTCAGGCCGTCGACGGCAACGTCGTAACCGGCACCGTGATCAAACTGACGGACAAGCATGTTGTCGTCGATGTGGGACTCAAGTCCGAGGGGTTGATTCCGATTGAGCAGGTGATGGACCACAACGGCCAGCCCAAACTGCACCCGGGCCAGACCATTGAAGTCGTAGTAGAGCGCGAAGAGGCCGAAGGCGGCTATCTGCTGAGCTACGACAAGGCATTGCGTCACCGGGTGTGGGACACCATTGAGAAGGCGGCGAACGACAAGACGCCGGTGAGCGGTGTGGTGGTGAGCCGTGTCAAGGGCGGTCTGACGGTAGACATTGGCATCAAGGCATTCCTGCCCGGTTCCCAGGTCGAGATCCGTCCAGTACGCAATCTGGAATCCTACGTCGGCCAGACTCTCGATGTTCGCGTCATCAAGCTGAATAAGAAGCGCGGCAATGTTGTCGTTTCCCGCAAGGAGCTTCTGGAGGAAGAGGTCACGGTCAAGCGCACCCTGACGCTCGACCACCTGGAAGAAGGTACGATCCTGACCGGCACGGTAAAGAATCTGACCGAGTACGGAGCATTCGTCGATCTGGGCGGCATCGATGGCCTGCTGCACGTCACCGATATGTCCTGGGGGCGGCTGACGCATCCGCGCGATCTGGTGAATGTCGGCGATGAGATTCAGGTGAAGGTATTGAAGTTCGATAAGGAGAAGCAGCGCATCTCGCTTGGGTTTAAACAGCTGACCCCTGACCCATGGCTCGATGTCGCGGAACGCTATCCTGTTGGTGCTCGCGTGCGCGGCCGTGTGCTCAGCGTCACCGACTACGGCGCATTTGTGGAGTTGGAACAGGGCATTGAGGGCCTGGTCCACGTTTCGGAAATGACCTGGTCAAAGCGCATGAAGCATCCGACTAAGCTGGTCAAGCCCGGCGACGAGATCGAGACCATTATCCTGAACGTCAATCCGGCGGACCGACGCATTTCGCTCGGCATGAAACAGCTGCAGGAAAATCCCTGGGAACATTTATCGGAGCGTTACACGCCCGGAACTGTGGTCGAGGGGCGCGTTCGGAACCTGACCGAGTTCGGCGCTTTCATTGAGATTGAAGACGGCATCGATGGGCTGGTCCATGTCAGCAATATGAGCTGGACCAAGCGCATCAAGCACCCGTCCGAAATCGTGAAAAAAGGCGATAAGGTAAAGGCTGTCGTGCTTGGAATTGAAGCCGAGCATCGCCGCCTTTCGCTCGGCATCAAGCAGTTGCAACCGGATGTCTGGGAATCCTTCTTCGCACAACATCGTGTCAACGATGTATTGCATGGCAAGGTGCTCCGCATGGCGCAGTTCGGCGCTTTCGTCGAGTTGGCGGATGGAGTTGAGGGCCTCTGCCATGTTTCGGAAGCGATCGACTCAAATGGGATTCCGGTGAAGCTTGATGTCGGCCAGGAGCACGAATTCAAGATCATTAAGATGAATCCGGAGGAAAAGAAGATTGGCCTGAGCCTGCGCGGCGTAGGAGAGGAAGCTACCCGCGCCGACGTGGAAGCTTACAAGGCACCTTCTTCGAAGACGCCTTCTTCAAGCTCGCCGTCGTCTTCCTCGGGGCCGTCGTCGCAGAGTTCTTCCTCGTCGTCGACCACACTGGGAGATCTAATCAATTGGAAGCGCAGCGAACGGGAATAGGTTCGAAGTAAAATGCGAACGGGCCGTCTGCCATGCGGACGGCCCGTTTCTCTTTTGCGCGGAATTTGCGCAATCGGCTTTGATGCATCGGCCGGTCTTTCTGTATCCGTCCTACGCTCCGGGATGACGGGCTCTGTTTTCGACCCGGCTCTATTTGGCGGCTGGAATTTTCAAAATGAAATGGAAGACACTGCGGTCGTCAAAAGAACTCAGGGTTCTGGTCTTACTCCTTTTACCGCCGATCTGTGCCCAGAGCTTGTAATCATCGTCAGGGGACATTTGCTCAAACCGGAAGGCTCCGTCGTCTTGGGTGATGTAGCTTTCGACGGCCTTCGTCCGCGTATCGCTCAAGTACACAATTGCGCTTCGAACGGGAGTATCGTCGCCGGTAACAACCCGGCCCTGCACCGAACGTTGCGTGTTCTGCGCCAGCGCAAAGGACGAAGCGCCCGACCCCACTCCCAACCACAACATGCCACAGAGCAGAACTGCCACTGCCAATGTGCGCGTCCTGTATGAACGCGCCGTTTGCATACAATTCATGAAATCCACACCTGTTATTCTTCTTCATCGTCGATGAAAGCAACCGCGCTTTCGTCGTAGCCGTGTTCTTCCACTTTGCTTAACTCGATTGGGTCAGTGTTGACCACTTCGTATTCCGCGCCACACTCATCGCAGAGGATAACCTCGCCTTCCTCGACTTCGTCTTCCGCGAAACTCAACGTGTTTTCACATTCGGGACAAACGTGCATAACCGCTCCTTCAGCTTCGTTCGGTGATTGGTGAATAGTACCTGACCGGCAACATGCATCGAGGCTAGTTTAAGGCAATCGCGATGCACGTCAAGTGAGAGATCGTATCTCCGGCAAATTGCCGGGCCGGACAGCGCCCGACATGGGCCGATCGGCGGCTCTCACTTGTCCCTTATGTTGACGCAGGGACGGCCCGCCGGGTTAGCCCGCCATGAAAATGAAGGTTGCGCGGCCCGGTCGCGCCGTCGCCGAGGCTGGACGGAGGGCGGCGGGCGACGTAGTCTCCAGTATGTGCGCGGTGAGCGAGATGCGCGGAATCAATCAGCATGACGGGATTCTGTGGCAATTTGAAACCCGGGCATACCGCAAGAGATGGGCGAGAAGACCCAGGTTAGCTTCGCGAACTTACGGATCCAATTCTCTAAATGAAAATGAAGAACCTTGGCGGAGATTTGGGCGCGGAGATTTATGACCAATCGTTACGTTCGACTGATGGCTGTGGTTCTATTGGCGAGTTCCGTGACCAGCGGCTTGCAGGCGGCACAAATGGACAGCCGCAGCTTCGGCAAGCCCATTGCGCCAGCCCCGTTGGATCCGCGCATCCGGACCGCCATTCAGCAGATTTCCGCCGAGCGCATCCAGCAGGACATTGCGAAGCTGGTGAGCTTTCATAATCGCAGCACGCTTTCAAGCAACGACAAGGGCCTGCCTCGGGGTCAGGGAGTTCTGGCGGCGGCGGACTGGATTGAAGCGCAGTTCCGTGCCGATTCCGCAGCGTGCGGCGGGTGCCTGGAGGTGAAGCGCGATACCTTTACGCAGCAGCCGGGATCGCGGGTGGCGCAGCCGACCGTCATCAACAATATCTATGCGGTGCTGCGCGGCAGTGATCCGGCGCAGGCTGGCCGCATGTACCTGGTGACCGGGCATTACGACTCGCGGGACAGCGGCAATGAAGATACTCGCGGTTTCGCGCCGGGCGCAAACGATGACGCAAGCGGCGTCGCCGTCAGCCTGGAGAGCGCACGCGTGCTAAGCAAGCTGCACTTTCCGGCGACGCTGGTGTTTGTGGCCGTCGCGGGCGAAGAGCAGGGTCTGTATGGGAGCCGTCAGCTGGCGAAATTTGCCAAAGAGCAGCGATGGAATCTTGAAGGCGTTTTGAACAACGACATCGTTGGCGGCAATACGACACCGGGTGACAAGCTGCAGAACAAACACCTGGTGCGGGTGTTCTCCGAAGGGATTCCGGCAACGGCTACGGATCAGCAACTGCGCATGATTCGCATGCTCGGCGGGGAGAACGATTCGCCCTCGCGCGAGCTGGCGCGGGAGATCGCGGACGTGGCGCGGACGTATTTCAATCCGGGCTCCAGCGGCAAGAAGGCGCAGACGTTTCGTCCGGTGCTGATCTTCCGTCTGGACCGCTATCTGCGTGGAGGAGATCATTATTCCTTCAACCTGCAGGGATTTCCGGCGGTGCGGTTTACAGAGTGGCGGGAAGACTTCAATCATCAGCACCAGAACGTCCGGATGGAAAACGGCGTACAGTATGGCGATCTGCTGAAGTATGTCGATTTCCGCTATGTGCAGCACGTGGCGGAGTTGAATGCGGCGACGCTGGCCACGCTTGCCTCCGCGCCGGGCACGCCGACGAACGGGCGCATTATTGCGCGGAATCTCGACAATAATACGGAGCTGGCCTGGGATGTTCCCGCGGGAGCGCCAGCGGGAACGACATATCAGATCGTGTGGCGCGACACTTCGGCGCCGGACTGGCAGTTCTACTACTCCACCGGGACAGCGACGCGGGCGACGATTCCGGTATCGAAGGACAACGTGGTGTTCGGTGTCCGCGCAGTGAACGCGAAAGGCCAGCGCAGCCCGGCGGCGTTTCCGTTTCCGGCGCGATTCCGCACGCCGCCTATTCCGCAGAAGTAGCGGCTGGACGTAGGCTGGCACGGCACGTAGGCTGGTAGAGTATGGCGCGCTCAAGCTCGATGATGTTGTCTTTCCCACCGTTTGCCGGAATGACCCGCAGGATCATTCTGATTATTGTCGCGATCTTTTTCATTCTTCTGCTGCTGCGCTGGGTCGCACCCGTTCTAGGAGCGGAAATCTTTGCGACGTGCGCGCTCACTCCAGTGATGGTGATGCATGGAGCCATCTGGCAGCTGGTCACGTACAGCTTTTTAAGTGGCGGAGTTCTTCAAATTGCTTTCGACATGCTGTCGCTCTGGTTTATCGGAGCATACCTGGAAACCATCTACGGCACCCGCTGGGTGACGGAGCTTTACTTTTTCTCGGTTGTAGGGGCCGCGCTTACAACTGTCGCGGTTTCATACACGCATATCTTCCACATGACACCGCACGCAACGACGTACGGCGCCACCGGGGGCATCTTCGGCCTGCTGGCGGCCTGGGCGGTACTGATGGGCGATCAGACGTTCATGCTGTTTCCGCTGCCGATCTCGATCCGTGCGAAATATCTGGTTTTGATTTACATCCTGGTCGCGCTGGCAATGATCATTTCCGGTCCGCGCGGATTTATGTATATCGCTTATCTGGGCGGCGTGCTGTTTGGATATATCTACGTGAAGCAGGCCCCGCGACGCGGATATGCGTTTGCGGCATCGGAGCGGGCCTTTTCTTTTCGCAACGCATATTACCGCTGGAGACGGAAACGGGCGGCGCGGAAGTTTGAGGTGTATATGCGGAAGCACAATCGCGATGTGCAATTCGATAGCCAGGGGCGCTATATTGACCCGGATGAAAAACGGGATCCCAAGGACCGACGCTGGATGAACTGAAGCTCTCACTGGAGCTCTCTGGGTTGTTGAAGAGCTGAGACCGGTGCATTTCGGCGGACATCCGCATGGTTCCACCCCAGACTCCGATTGACAGGCATAACTAAAGCGAAACGCGCCGCCAGGGATGGCGGCGCGTTTCGGTTTCTTCTGTGGGTTGTGTCAGGCGGCTTTGTTGGCCCGTGCATTGGCGGACTTGGCAATTTCCGTCAGCAGATGGTCCGCATGACCTTCTTCCTGCAACGTCTCGTTCAGCGTCTGCGCGGCCTGTTGCTCGCCGAGAAGCTCGGCCCACTGGCGCGCCGCACCGTAAGATGCCATCTCAAAGTGCTCGGCCCGCTGCCCGGCGAGAATCAGAGCCGCATCGCGAACGGCGTTGTCCTTGGCGTTCTTCATCATCTCTTCTCCATCGGAGATGAGAGCAGACATAGATTTGCACTTCTTGGAATCGACATTCTGGGCAGTATTGCCAAGAATCTGCTTCAATCTGGTCACATGCTGGCGGGTTTCCTGCAGATGCGATGTAAAAGCCTGCTTAAGCTGAGTATCGGTAGCCGCGTCGGCCATCTTCGGCAGCGCATCGGTAAGTTGGGTTTCTACGGACAGGAGATGCTGCAATTCATCGATATAGAGCGCACGAAGATTCTCAATGTTTTCGGAGAAAATAGCCATGATAGGTACTCCTCGTTGTTGATTGAAATTCGCCAGAACAGGCGTCTAATAATTAGGATTCGCCGATAGCTTCGGATGTTGCCGTGGTTTTGACGAAAGGCGAATTGGATTAGCAGGCGTTGGCGGAATCAAACTCATTTATTTCTGCGACCAGGCAACGGACGAGTTCCGCAGCCGGTAGAGTTCGCGAACGCGCCACTCCCGTTCCGGCCCAGAGCGACATAAACCTTGTGTCTCCTTGCTTTGCTGCCGCAGTTCGCATGGCGCGAGTCAGCGAGTTCTGCTGTGGAAAAGGCAAAATCGATTGCTCTTTTTTCTTGACCATGGCGATGAAGTGATTCATTAAGCCGCGTGCCGGACGACCCGAGAAAGCGCGCGTAATCACTGTCGTGTCCTGTTTCGCGGCCTCGGATCGCCTGCTTATGCGGTGCTGATGTGCCGGATTCCGGACAGCAAAGAAATGCCGTGCCCAGTTGTGCCGCCGATGCGCCTGCTGAGAATGCTCGCGCGACATCGTGGCCGTCCATGATTCCCCCAGAAGCGATGATCGAGATAGCGCGGGAGTCGCCGCCGGACATGGACAAGAAGCCGGCAATTTCCCGCACAAGCTGCAGGGTCGGAACCATGGACGCCTCAAAGTCTCCAGCAAAGGTTCCTCGGTGCGCACCTGCCTCCGAACCCTGCGCGACGATTCCATCTACCCCAGCGGAGCTGAGTAAGCTTGCTTCCGCGACTGTCGTGGCTGTGCCCAGAATTACAATTCCGCTCGCTTTAAGGCGCGACAGGTCCGCGCCGCTCGGAATGCCGAAGGTAAAGCTGAAAACCGGTGGCCTGGCCTCGAGCACAGCATTTAACTGCTCCCGGAATGGACACGGCTGCGCCGGCGGCAGCGTGGGCAATGGTAATCCTAATTGCGAATGAATCTGCGCGAGGATTTCCAGCATTGGCTCAGGATCAAAATCTGCGCCGCGATCCGCGAGAGTTTCGTATCCTCCCGCGAACAGATTTACGTTGAACGGTTTGCGAGTCAACGCCCGAATACGTTCGATCGCCGCGATGATTTCCGCCGGTTTTAGATACGCTGCGCCCAGCGAGCCGAGGCCCCCGGCATTGGAAACGGCGGCCACAAGCTCGGGGGTTGTTGTACCCCCAGCCATTGGCGCCTGGATGATGGGATTTACGATTCCCAGTCTGTTAAAGAATGCGGTGTTATTCATCGACTCACGCTGCTGGGCCCAACATTGCTACCGCCCGTGCGCTATACCGCGACCGTAAACGTGTCGCCCGTTCGTTCGACCGCTCGATAGAGCGTGTCTCGTTCGATCGGGACGCGTCCGGCTTCGGTGATAAGCCGCACCAGGTCTGCGCGGCGCATGCCCTGCGGCGTCTCCGCCCCGGCATCGTGATAAATCTTTTCTTCGACCACTGTGCCATCGATGTCGTCGGCGCCGAAGCGCAGCGCAATCTGCGCAATCTTAGCCGTCATCATTTGCCAATAGGCCTTGATATGTTCAAAGTTATCGAGCATCAGACGGCCGACGGCGATCTGCCGGATATCGGTTAATCCGGTGGTCTTCCGCAGGTGATCGAGCGCGGTATTGTCGGGATGAAAGGCCAGCGGGATAAATGTCTGAAAGCCGCCGGTTTCGTCCTGCAATTCGCGCAGGCGCAGCAGATGATCGACGCGGTCTTCATCGTTTTCAACATGGCCGTAAAGCATGGTCGCGTTCGACCGCATGCCCAGCTGATGCACAATGCGAGCCGTCTCGATCCACTCACCGCCATCAATCTTGTGATCGCAAATGATGTGCCGCACGCGGTCGGCGAAAATCTCCGCTCCGCCTCCAGGCATCGAGTCGACGCCGGCGAATTTCAGCTTCTCCACCGTCTCGCGGATGCTGAGCTTCGAACGCCTCGCCAAATAGGCAATCTCGACCATGGTGAAGGCTTTGACGTGAACCTTTGGGAAGCGCTCCTTCAGGCCTCGGATGAGATCGAGGAAGTATTCCAGGTGCAGGTCGGGGTGCAGTCCGCCGACCAAGTGAAACTCCGTGACCGCTTCGGAATAGCCTTCCGCGGCCCGGCTCCATGCTTCTTCAAGAGCCATCGTGTAGGCGCCGGGTGCGTCCTTCTTGCGCCCGAAGGCGCACAGGCGGCAGGCGGCCACGCAGACATTGGTGGGATTGATATGGCGATTGACATTGAAGTAGGCGATTTCGCCATGCATCTTTTCCCGGATAAAATTTGCCAGCCAGCCGACAGCGAGAATGTCAGGCGAACGGTAGAGCGCTACGCCATCGTCGAAGCTGAGGCGTTCCCCTGCGAACACTTTGTCCGCAATGGGTGTCAACTGCGGATCATCTGTTTGAAAGGAGTGACGGGACTTTCCGGTTGCTTCCACGTGAGTCACCTTCGTCCATGATAGCCTTCCAATTGCCGCGCAACAACTGGCGGACCAGAGGGCTAACATTCGCTGGATATTGCACTCGATGATATTTCTCTCAAGAGTTTCAGTCGGGCTGTTAGGCTGAGAAAAGAAGATTCTTCATGCGAATGCACCCGGGAAAAGTCACCCAATATCTGTTTCTCATAGCATTTATAGTTTGCTTTTTTACTGGCTTTGCCCTCCAGAATGTGCCAAAGTTATCAAACCCACGTCTGGGTCAATTCCCTGCCGTCCAGGCGACCAGCCTCGACAAAAGAAAATTTCATCTGCCACAGGATTTTGCTGGCCAGTTGAATCTGGTCGTCATCTCCTTTGCCCGGGAGCAGCAGCACCAGGTGGACACGTGGATTCCGGCGGCGCAACAAATTCAGTCTGCCCACAGACAATTCCGCTATTACGAGTTGCCTGCGATGTCGAGCGAAAATCTACTCTATCGCTGGTGGTTCGATGCCGCTCTGCGCAGCAATACTACGGATAAAGATTTGCGCAGCCGCATCCTGACCGCGTATGTCAACAAGCACAAGTTTCGGATCTCGCTTCAGATCGCAAACGAAAAGCAGGTTGTGGCGGTCCTGGTCGACCGAACCGGGAAAGTATTCTGGCGAGCCAATGGCAGCTGCACTGAACAGGACAAAACAGAGTTGCTGGCCGCTTTGAAAGCGAATGGCGTTTAAAGTGGTTCTCGCTCAGGTATGACAGGAGTAGTCATTCTCCACAGCAATCAGAATGACGGGACTTTTCTGGATCTGATTCCATCTGGACGAGAACTGCAGGCTCAGGCACCGAAGAATCCTGTTCTGGAGTCCATATTGTCCAGGTCTCATAAGCGCGACCTGGGGCAGCCCGGCAGGATTTTTTCCATCTTCCAGGCATCGACCGTTTCCAGGTAATAGCCGGGAATGCGGTCGATCATGTTATATCCGAAGCGCTCGTAAAAACGGATCGCCGGGGTGTTGTCGACGGCGACGTGCAGTTCGATCCGCGTGGCTTGCTTTACGATGAGCCAGTCTTCCAGACGTTGGTAGAGCTGCCAACCGATATGCTCACGCCGAAACTTCGGCAGAATGTCGATGGTAATGAGTTCCCCATAAGGAGAGCGATGGGGAGATCGTCGCGACGAAAAGAGCCGCACCGCAGCAAACCCAACGATAGTCTGGAAGCGTTCCGCAATCAGAGTCAACGACGCGGGCATCCGCAACAGCGCGGCAATTTCTTTTGGTGGATATGCGATACCGAGCGGGAAACACTGCGCATCGATTGCAACTAGAGCGTCAAGATCATCGAGAACAGCCGGACGCATCGCGAAAGACGAAACGTCCGGCATTATCATGATTCAGTTCTCAATGAAGGTGATCAGAGTCCGCCTTGCGCAATTTGCGTTTGCTGCTGCGCAATAACACCATGCAGCAGGGTTGCCGCCATCAGATGGCCATTGGAGGATCCCACGATATGTGTCCGCCAACCGGGATTCCACCAGATCCATTTCTTGCCTCCGGGGTCAATGCCAAATACGAGATCCGACTCATAGGAACTCGCAATCATGCGCTTCAGCTGAGGATCATACTGAAGCCCACTGATATCGTTCAGGGGCACATTGCAGATTTGCCAGCTTTGACCCTTATCTTCGCTATACGCCAATCCCATACGACCCGCTACCCACAGAACTCCGTTGGGATCGGCGGCAACATAGCGGACCCGATGCCAACCGGTTGGAAGGGATACGGCAGTCCAGATTTTTCCCTGGTTTTGGGACACGTAGAGAGCTTGCGATCCGTTGGCCAGCACCGTATCGCCTCCAGCGGCAATACCGCTGAAGCCTGCCGTTTGCTGGATGGGACCGCCTCGCCATACGAGCCCGCCGTCGCCGCTTGAATATACGCCACCGGAAGTGGATGCGTACCAAACGCCGTTGTCAAACGCCAGTCCACTCACGCTGACATCGATCTTCCCATCGGGAACGTAGGTCGTTACTGTGGAAACATATCGATGCTGCTTGCGGATGTGTGTAACCTTCCGCGCCTTTTCCCTCTGGCGATCGCCGGTGTCTTCAAACTTCCCATCGTTCAGGCGATATATCCCGAGATTCGTTCCCGCCAACAGATTGCCTGAAGGAGACATGGCAAGCGCGAAAATATCACTGCCATTCAAGCCGGCGTTAATCTGGGTCCAGGACTGCCCGGCATCCTTCGAGACAAACACGCCTCCAAAGCGTTTGTCGTTCAGTACGCCAACGTACACCGTATTCGGATTCTGAGGATCGACCACCATAGAGGAGACCTGACGCTCGGAAAATCCACGGTTCGCAGGATGGAAGCTGACGGTGCTGTCATAGCTCTCCAGCACTCCGCTGCGATCCGTCGCCATCAGAACATGCTGCGGATTCTTGGGATCGACGTAAACATCATTGATGATGATGTCCTTTGGCGTCATCAGCGTCCATTTGGCGCCTGCATCCGCGGTGCGATACAGGCCTTCCGTAGTTCCGGCATACACCACATTGGAATTGGAGGGATCCTGCATCAATACGCGGGTGCGCCGGGCGCTCGAAGGAATCCCCTGAATTTTGTGGAATTGCTGTCCGGCATCCGTGCTCTTGTAAATTCCCGAGCAGGCGCTGGTATAAACGACGTTGGGCGCATGCGGATCGATGATGATGGAAAATACGTCGGAATCGACGATCAGGCCCTGCTTGATATTCTGCCAATGCTGACCGCCATCCTCGGTTTTCCAGGGTAGATGCCACGTGCCCGCATAGATGATCTGCGGGTTCACAGGATCAATAGCGATGGATTCAACTTCATGGAGTTCGGCGCTCCCCGGCGGGCTGATCAGATTCCAGTTTTGGCCGCCATCCTCACTGCGATAGACGCCCGTCAATGTGCCCGCGATGAAGATCTTCGGGTTCGAAGGAGCCTGTGCCAAGGCGCGTACAGATTGGCCCTGCATGCCCGGCACCGGATTCCATTGGTGGCCGCCATCGTCACTGACGTAGACTCCTCCGTCTGGATGATCCAGTCTCCAAGCCCCCACCAGGATTCTTTGCGGGTTTGACTGATCGAAAACAATATTGTCGAGCACGAGCGAATCGGAATCGGCGACTTTGCTGAGCCGCGTCCATTGGTCGTTACCGTTGGACTGGTAAATCCAGCTGTTCGTCGTTCCCATCAAGATGTGGGAAGGATTCGCGGGGCTGTAGGCGAAACTGCGGGCATCGCCTCCGTATGGCCCTACGTTATTCCAGGCCGGAGCAGAGGCTGGCCGGGTATAAGAGGGCTGGGCAGAGGCGAAAGGGGAAACCGCAAGACTCAGGAGACTGAGAGTCAGCGCTGGCACAAGGGAGGAAATCCGTTTCATAGGTTTGTACCAATCAATATGGGGTACGAAGGGATCGTACTACGCAGTATAAACCGCCAAAAGGTACAGGCGGGTGTTTTCCACAAGAGAAGGGGCTGGCCGGAATATCCGGCCAGCCCCAAGGGTGCACCCACTTCCATGATTACTGAGGAGTGGAGTTGGTTGTTGCATTCGCCGCCCGACGACGACGGCGGTGATGCGGGGTAGTGGAGGTTGCTCTCGCATGCCCATAGGCATTACGGGAAGCATGGATCGTTGATGTGTCGACTGCAGTCGTACCCTGGACATCGTTATCAAAGTTCGCACCCGAGGGCACCAGATAATTCTGAACGCTTTCGGTTCCCGCGGTTCCGGTGCGGACATCGATACGGGAAGGATCAATTCCCTTCTCGTTGACCAGGTAGGACTTAGTGTTAACCGCGCGTTCCGCCGCTGCACGGTCGGCGTGGCGTTCGTTGGGAGCACTGTTCCCGACCAGAACAGCCTTGGCGTCGGCGCTGCGCTGGAGATTCAGAGCGACATCATCCAGGCAAGCCTTGGCTTCGTTGTCCACACGGGTCGGACGGCGCTTGTCGCGGCCAAAGTTGATCGAGCAAAGCGTCTCGGTCTTCGGCGCCGGTGGCGGAGGCGGAGGCGCGTTGATCGTCACCGTGGTCGTGGCGGAAGCGGTTTGACCCTTGTCGTCGGCAACATTACATGTGACGGTAATATCTCCGGGAGCGGCACCGGTCGTGTTCAGCGTGGCGGTGTTGTTCGATCCGCTGATCTGTCCCGACGAGGCGCTGTAGCTGTAGGTAAGCGGCCGATTCTGCGGGCTAGTACCTTGAGCCGTAATTGTGGCCGAGTCGCCAGGATTTACGGTTGTCGGATTTGCCGAGCAGGAAACGGTTGGCGGTTCGAACTGCTTCACCGTAAATGTGGCGTTGCAATCCGCAGACATGCCGGCCTTCGGTCCTTCCGTCACATGGCCTGTAACGGTATAGGTGCCCGGAGCCAGATTGGTGGTATCCACATTGCCGGTCGAGCTGGTACCGCTGACTTTGGCACCGGTCGAGGTCCAGTTATAGGTTGGAGTCTTCTTGGGGTTCAGGTTCTGAGCGTTGCCGGTAACCGTGACCGGGTCGCCAGGATAGACTTCGGTAGGACTCGCCGAGCATGCGTACGTGACCGGCGGCGGGGGCAGGATGCTGCCCATCTTAAACACGAGTCCGGTGCTGAGCTGCACGGCGTTGATATTGGCGCGGCCGCCCAGAATGTCGGTGCTGCCGTCCGGTGGAATCGCGGCGACTGGGCCGAAGGAGGCATGCATGTACTGGTAGTCGGCCTGGAAGACACGCCACGCAAGATGATGGCCGAACAGAGAAAATGAATAATCCATACCCCCGCCAGCCGTTAGGGCAGTGCCCCACGTCCAAGGATTCACCATGTGGATGACGGACACGCCATCGGTCTGGACGGCATCGAAATTGGGGCCGGCGATGCGTGCTGCGCCGACTAATCCATGAATGAACGGAGTAATGTTCGCCGCCGGGAAACGCACGATCGGTCCGAGGCTCATCGTTCTAAAGCCGTCGCCGGGACCCATCGAATGATCCGCGTAAACGAACTCTCCGCCCATGTACTTATTGAAGTAAAAAGCGGCGCTGCCGATCGCGCCGATATTGACATCCCGGTATCGTTCGTTCTGGATGTAACCGTGCGGAGATAGATATGAGTAACCCAGAAAAATATCGATCCGCGAAGGATTGACGTCTGTCGATTGTTTCGCCGCCGAGTTCTGGGAGTGTGGTGCGGCTGCGCTCGGCGCATCTGGCATATTGGTAGATGAGCTTGAAGTCTGCTGCGCCATGAGAGTCGTTCCTAGCCCCAGTACGCATACAGCTGCGATAAAGCGGCTCTGTGAGCGCAATTTTGAATATTCCATCCCTGTATCCTCCACAACATTGATAAACAGCTTTTCATTCTTCGTGAGCGCTTTTGCCATCGTTCGAAAGTACTCGGCAATTGCCTCGACCTTCTACGCCAGGCTGACAGACGCTTCCATGACACTACAATCTGTTCCTAGATTAGAGCACAAGAGCGATCCAAAGGTTATCCCCCTCACAGGGTGTAATCCAAAGGTACCCCAACAGATACCTTATCGCCAAGAACTAAAACTAAAGATGCTTCCGGAAGTTTTGGGTGAGGCCCGTTCGGGTGTCTCGGTCAGCCAAGATTCAGGACTTTTTTGACCGTCCCGCGCTCGCGCAGAATCTTCTCCTGGAGGAGGGTCAGGGCGTAAATCAGTTGTTCCGGACGCGGGGGGCAACCGGGCACATAGACGTCGACCGGAATAATCTGGTTGACCCCCTGCACGAGGGCGTAATTATTGAAGACGCCGCCAGAAGTCGCACAGGCGCCCATCGAAATAACCCATTTTGGCTCCGGCATCTGGTCGTAAAGCCGGCGAATCACAGGGGCCATTTTGACCGAAACCCGTCCGGCGATCACCATCAGATCGGACTGGCGAGGGGAGGGGCGGAAGACCTCGGCGCCGAAACGCGCGACATCGAAGCGGGAGGCGCCCATCGACATCATTTCGATCGCGCAGCAGGCTAGACCGAAGGTCATCGGCCAGATCGAGCTTTTCCGGACCCAGTTCAATGCCGTATCAAGGGAGGTAAGAATGACACCTTCATTCTGGTCATAGCCGAAGTTGACCTCGCGCACCTTGCGCTGATTCAGGGCACTACTCTCCAGCTTTCCGAACGTGTACTGATCTTTCAGTGTTTCTGCCATTTCAGTCTCCGCATGTGTGCTATCTATAAGTATCTCGCATTTCGCTGCTGTGGGCTAATTTGCCGGCGATCCACGCATCTCATTGTGTAGTTGGTTGAGATACCAATGCACACCACTGCCGAGAACTTTGAAACGAATTCACTCGCCAGCTTTGACCCCCACGGTATCGGCAACTCGTCCATGTGGCAATCCGAACGCTGGAACCGCTGTCTGACAAAGATTTCCGTCCGGAAAGGTTTCTTCGCCACTCTGCAGCTTGCATTTCAGTTAGTACTCCGACGCAGCCGGTATGACGTGGTATACACGGCTGGCATTCGCGAAGCGCAGATGTATGGATTACTGTGTGCGATTTTCGGTACTGGGGGTAAGCCCCATGTCGCTACGGAAATCCTTCTGGATGAAGCGCGTCCGGCAAGTTTGGCGTGGAGGATCAAGCGCAGACTGCGGAGATTTGCGCTGCGCAATGTCACCACAATCATCGTCTTCTCCAGTGCCGAACGAAAACTATACAGCCAGGAACTCAATCTGCCGCTGGAACGGATTCGATTTATTCCTTTTCATACGAATATTCTGGAACCGAAATTCACTCCTCCAGGTATCTATGGATTTGCCGCCGGGCGCTCGTTGCGGGATTACGAGACGCTGTTCGCGGCTGTCGACAACATTGGCTTTCCATTCGTAGTTGTGGCCAGCCGCAGTAGCATTGGCCAGTTGCGCAAACCCGGGAACGTTGAGCTCCACTGCGACGTTCCGCGCGCCTGTTATCTTGAACTGCTGGAAGGCGCCCGATTCGTGGTGGTCCCTTTGAAGGCGGATTACCGGTCGGCCGGACAAGTGGTCGTTCTGGAGGCCGCCTCGCTGGGCAAACCGGTTGTCGCCAGCGATGTCATCGGAGTTCGCGATTACATCACTCACATGGAAAATGGCGTGCTAGTGGAACCGGGGAATCCGCAGGCACTCCGAACAGCCATTCAGACCCTGCTGGACCATGACGATCTGTGCAAAACCCTGGCTGCGGATGCCATGCGGCGGGTGAATAAGGAACACACCTTTGACGTTTACGTCGATCATTGCCTGCAGGTTATGGCTGAGGCTGCGAACCGCAACCATCACCAGCCGGCAATAAACGCCGGAAGATGAACGCCTGCAGGAGTTTTCCTAGCCGCTCGGCAGATCGGCTCGCGCGAGAATTGCACCACAGCGCCTCCGGTAGCTCGGAAGCGGCCGATTTCTCTAGTTTGGTTACAATCAGCCCATGCAACTGGGCGAACTGGCACGTCTGCTGAACGCGCGTCTGGAGGGCAGCCCGGATGTGGAGATCAGGGGCGTCGCCGGAATTGAAGAAGCGCGCGCAGGCGACGTCACTTTCGTCGCCAATCCCCGATACGCCGCCCTGGCGCGGACGACTCAGGCGGCAGCCGTGCTGGTGGCGGAAGACTTCCCTGCAATTGCAGCGGCCACTTTGCGTACCGGAAACCCATATCTGGCCTTTGCGCATGCCATCGAGCTTTTCTACCAGGCTCCTACATATGCTGCCGGTATTCATCCCACCGCCGTCATCCATCCCACTGCCCATCTGGGCCGCGACTGTCATGTGGGAGCATACGCGGTGATCGAAGCCAAAGTCGAAATAGGCGATGATGCCGTACTGCTGCCTCATGTCGTCATTTATCGGAACGTGCGCATTGGACACCACTTCTTCGCACATTCTCACGCCGTGGTGCGGGAAGGTTGTCAGCTTGGCGACCATGTAATTCTGCAAAATGGAGCTATTGTCGGCGCAGATGGGTTTGGCTTTGCGAAAGATGACGCGGGGCGCTGGCACAAAATTCCGCAGTCCGGACCGACGTTCATCGAGGACAATGTCGAGATTCAGGCCAACGCATGTATCGATCGCGCCAGCGTGGGAGAAACACGGATTCATCGAGGCGCGAAGATCGACAACCTGGTGCAGGTAGGTCACGGCTCGACGGTCGGAGAGAACACACTTCTATGCGCACAGGCGGGGCTTGCCGGTTCGACGCATGTTGGGCGCAACGTTATTCTCGCCGGTCAGGCGGGAGTCGCCGGGCACTGCTCCATCGGAGACGGCGCCATCCTGACCGCGCAGACCGGCGCGGCGAACGATGTGCCCGCAGGCAAGATGATGAGCGGCACGCCGGCTATCGACAATCGCCTGTGGTTACGCTGTGTCGCCGCATACAACCGCCTGCCGGAAATAGTAAGGTTACTGCGCAAATCGCATGCTGATACCAGCGAATGAGCCTCCGCACGGCCCTGAATCGATTCAGCAAACATCTACACTAAAGCTATGCACGAAGCACTACGCGGATCGCTTCGCTTCTTCTCGCTGGTCGCATTTACATTCCTACTCCTGATCGCGGGATGCCGTTCACCTTATGTGGAGACCACAGTGGTGAACTCCGGCAGCACCGAACTGCATAACATTGAGGTCGACTATCCCAGTGCCAGCTTCGGAATTCCAAACCTTGCCCCGGGCGAGACGTTTCACTATCGCTTCAAGGTACGGGATGCCGGGCGCATGAAGGTAGAATTTTTCGACAGCGCGGAAAAGAGCGCATTCCGGTACCGGCCCTTATGTGGCCGAACCTCAGCAGGGAACACTCGTCCTGACACTCGATGGCAGCGGGAAAAACGTCTGGAACGCGAACCTGCATCCGCCGGTGCAGACGCCAAAAGGCGAATGATCGCAAGAGCTAAATCGACTGCACGGGAATCAGCGTCAGGTCCTCGACGAGACCGACCTCTTTCTGAACAAACGGCTCCGCATAACGCACTCCGCCGAGCATTCCGTAAAAACGAGCCAGCGCCAGCATGCGTTCTCGAATTTCTTCTCTCGGAACGAAAATATTTCCGCCGGAGTGCTGATTCTCATATTGCGAACGGTAGGCCATCAACGCCTCGAATCTTTGTTCCACATAATCGCCGATATCGACGACGAAGCTGGGCCGCACATCGGCATAAAGACTGGCATAAATAATCTTGAACGGCCGATGAGGAGCGGCCGTTGTTTGCGCGTCCACCTTTGACAATCCGGCGACAAAGCAAGCCTCATATCCCAAGGTGGCAGCGGTTGCATGATCGGGATGGCGCGCCTGCCAGTACGGCAGGATCACCACGCGAGGCTTTAATTCACGGAGGACGCGAGCGATTTTCAGCCGGTTCTCCCAGGTGTTTTCCACGCGTCCATCGGGGATATCGAGCGCCTGACGCCAGCCGACACCGAGAATGCGGGCGGCTGCTTCTGCTTCTGCGGCCCGCTCTTCGGCAGATCCTCGTGTACCAGCCTCTCCCTGGGTTAAGTCGAGAATGGCGGTGCGCAGACCGAGTGCAGCCGATTGAAGCAAGGTTCCGCCGCAGGTCTGCTCCACGTCATCTCGATGCGCGGCAATGGCAAGAATATCGACGGGCAGTGTCATCGGAGGTCAATGATACTGTGAGGGTACCATTCGCGCCGAAGGAGTGAATCTGTTCCAATCATTTCGCGTTGTCCTCGGTATAGTCCTCGTCGTTTGCGTGGCAATCTTCGTCGCGCTGACGTGGCACTGGCCTTTTGTCGGGGATGCGGCGCTGATGCATTACGTCGTGTTCCTGATGCGGCACGGCTTCGCTCCTTACCGGGACATCGTCGACATCAATATGCCGGGAACCTATTTTGTGTCCTGGGCTGTCAGCCACATTTATGGCAGCAGCGCTCTGGGTTTTCGCATTTTTGATCTTTCGCTGTGCGCCATTGCGGCGGCGGCCATGATCGCGATTGCGTGGCCTTTCGATTGGCTGGCCGGGGCATATGCCGCGGTGCTGCTGATGCTGCTGCATGGCCGGGATGGCGTCGCTCAAAGTGGCGAGCGCGACCTGGTGATGGCGATCCTGCTGTTGATGGCGTACGCTTTCCTGTTCCATGCATTGCGGAAAAATGCGCCCTGGGCGATGTTTCTTTTCGGGCTGTGCGCGGGAGCCGCCGCCACCATCAAACCGACCGCCCTTCCTTTCGCGCCCGTACTGATTCTTCTGGCGTGCATGACCCTGAAACATCGCGGACTTCCCTTCGCGGCGCATCTGTTCAGCGGGGTTATTGGATTTGTTGTGCCGATTGCCGCAGCCTTTGGCTTTCTTTTGCGGAAGCATTCGTTACAGGCCTTCATCGCCATCTTTGAAGGATTGATTCCATACCATGCCAGCCTGAACCATCGTCCGCTCGGTTATCTCCTGAACCACAGTTTTTCCCCGCTCGCAGTGTTGCTGGCGATATGGGGGATTTTACTGGTCACGGAGCGGCGCAGGGTGGGATTTGAGCGCGCGGCGCTGTTGCTCGGCGTCCTCTTTGGATTGCTCTCCTATATCGCGCAGGGAAAAGGCTACCCATACCATCGCTATCCGTTGATTGCCTTTCTCCTGGTGCTGATGGAAATCGACTTCTGGACCGCGCTTCGCAGGCCGGGCGCACCGCGCGCGTTGGGAATTGCTGGATTGGCGCTTGGGATTCTGCTCATCGTGCCGGTGTCGCTCTGGAAGATCAGCCATTACGACTGGCAGAACCAGGAATACACGACGATGATTGAGGCCGACCTAGACGCATTAGGCGGGCCGAAGCTTTCCGGCCGCGTGCAGTGCATGGATACGTTTGCGGGATGCATCGCCGCGCTCGATCAGATGCAACTCGTCCAGGACACAGGCTTTCTTTACGATTGCTATTTCTACGCACCCGAACGGAGCACCCCGGCGGCAGATGCCGTTGTCAACAAGATGCGTGGAAGATTCTGGAAAGCTTTGCAGGGCCACGCGCCCGAAGTGTTCGTCATCAGCAATCAACTTTGCCTGAACGGGCCAACGAACTATCGGAAGCTGAATCTCTGGCCCCAGTTTGAGGACTGGTTGGCGAGCCAACTACCAGGTATATTCCGAGAGAACCCCGCCCCACCCGCTGCGCTGGACATCCGACTCAGAGCCGCCTTTTGGCTACAGAATTTATGTCCGAAAGCGTGCCTGCGGGAGCTGCTAATCGAAGGACCGCCCCTAAGGGGCTCCTCCGATGCTATAGAAATGATAAAAACTGTTTCCTGGACCTGAACTCTACGCTTACGAGAGAACTTCTCTCATAGTGCCGCTCGAAGTCCTGCGCCAAATCCTGGGCCCTAGTCCGCCGCGTCGGAAGGTGCATCCATATACGCGACATCGTAGGCTGTGCCTTGCACCGTCACAAAACTATTGTCCAGCTCGGAGCCGGCATGATATCCCGTCGCCTTGGTTCCCTGATTGGTCGTAATGCCCTTGTCCGTTGTGGCGTAGATATGTAGCTGGCCGCCATACGCGGTGTAGACCTTGTGCCAGTTAATGATGGCGCAGAGGCCGGTCAGGTCGCCGTACCAGGGCTCGACCAGAACAGAGTTATTGTTCAGGTTAAACATCGTCAGGCAGCCGTTCACCTGGTTGGTAGCCGTGCGCTCTCCGGTCTGGCAAAGCTGCGATCCAATCCACAACGTATTGTCATCCCCGAACAGCATTTTGGTATGGGTGCCGTCGGAGATGGGGTAGGTCGAGGTCACCTGATTGCTGGTCAGGTTGAGCACCGAAAGAAAGCCTTCAAACAGCCCACTTGCCTGCCGCTGCTGGCCGGAAATATAAAGCGTTCCGTTTCCATAAACCGCCATGGTCGCCCCGCCGGGTACAGCCACTCTTCGCTGCTCGGTTGGAAGCGGAGGAGATGGCGGGGGTGAAGGATAGGTGCTACCCGGAAAGTTATAGACGTTTAGCGGTCCAGTATTCAGGAAGCTGACGCTTGCCGCCGCCTGGCCAATGACAGGATCGACGCTGCTGTTGCCGCATTCCGGACCGCAATTCAACAGCCAGCCGGTGGTGCCGTCGGAGGAGAAAATGGTGTTGTACGGGCGGTTGAAAGCGATAGGATTGTCGTTCTGGTCCAGCACTGGAACCACACAGTAGACCGGCAGGTTCACCGGCTGGCAATCAACGGGGCTTACCGCCGCCGGCCATGGACCGTTGGTGGGATGAAACACGGGCGGCGCCATCACGGTTCCGTTCGGCTGTTGCAGATGGACGACACGATAGGCGTAGTTACTGTTCTGAACGAACGCCAGGGCAACGGTGCCGCTCGGGTTTACGGCAACTTTATAGACATTCGGAAGATTGAGAGCGACGATGACAGACGCTGCATTGTCCACCACTGTCAGATACTGCGCGGGCTGGTTCGCCGCGAAAATATACTGCCCGTTGGAACTGATAAAAACGCTACTCGAAAAGCCGGGCAGACTGCTGATGACGCTGCTCGCCGATTCGGTGGAGTAGTTTACTGGTGTTATCGATGCACTGCCGGAGTTGTAAACGTAGCCATTTGTCTCTTCGGGGTAGTTTAGAATCACGCTCGGCAGACTGCCTGAATATCCGTTAACGAAAAAGAATGGGGTCTTGCCATTCTCGCTATTTCGGATATCGTATCGGGCATCCACGATCTGGAGTGAGCCCTGCGTCGTTGGCGAGGGATTCTGGATGGCTACCAGGACTCGTTGCAGAACGGCACTCGGAGGAACGGGGCGACCGGCTAAATACGACCTCTTGCCAAGACAACCGATCATCGAGATGATACCTGCGGCAGCCAGGAGCGACAAGCTTACCCGGGCAAAACGACTACGACTCATCAAGCGCAATGCTCCACTTCACGTACATTTTCGACGTTCTTGGGTTAATCGATAGTGTATACCGAAAGTGTTCCGGGTGGCGTTCGCGTCATGCCTCCACTAACATGAACAGAACGGGATCATCATGCCGAACTTGAATGAACTTTTTTCTACGCGCAGCGTACTTTGCGACGGCGCCATGGGCACCATGCTGTATGCACGCGGTGTGTTCATTCATCGCTGTTACGACGAATTGAACCTCTCTCAACCCGATCTGATTCGAACCATCCACGAGGAATATCTACAGGCCGGCGCGGAGATTGTAGAGACCAACACCTTCGGCGGCAACTGTTACCGGCTGCAACGCCATGGTTTGCAGGATCAGGTGCACGCGATCAATGTGGCAGGAGCGAAACTGGCGCGCCGCGCTGTCGACCAGGCGCGCGACAAGCAGGCCACGCAGGCCTATGTCGCCGGAGCGGTCGGTCCCATTGGCGTGCAGATCGAGCCGCTGGGGAAAGTTGCATTTGAGGAGGCTCGTGCTGCTCTTGCCGAACAGATTCGAGCTCTTGCTGAAGGCGGCGTCGATCTGCTCGTTCTGGAGACGATGACTTCGCTGAGCGAAGTGCACCAGGCGATTCTCGCTGCTCGCGAAGCGGCTCCCCAGTTACCGATCATCGCGATGATGACCATCGATGAGGAAGGCAACACGCTCGACGGTTCTTCGCCGGAAACGGCAGCCAGAAGACTGACGGAGTGGGGAGCAGACGCGGTCGGCTGCAACTGCAGCGCCGGTCCGGCCACCATTCTGAGCGCAATTGAGCGTATGCGGACCGCCACCACGCTGCCGCTGGCGGCGATGCCGAATGCCGGAATGCCACGCGCGGTCGATGGTCGAAACATTTATCTTTGCTCGCCGGAATACATGGCCAGCTTCGTGCGGAAGTTCGCAGCTGCGGGAACGCAGTTCATCGGAGGCTGCTGTGGCACAACCCCGAACCACATCCGCGCAATGCGTTCCACGCTACGGGCCTTGGAAGCCCGGAAAAGCGCTCCGGTCGCAACAACGGCAGTCAGCGTCCAGAATTCGGTGGCTCCTCCGCCGCTGGCCGAACGGTCGAGGCTGGGCGCCGATCTCGCCGCCGGCAGATTCGTCGCCATGGTGGAGATTGTTCCGCCCCGAGGCTTCAGCTGTCAGCGAGAACTGGAGGCCGCGGCTATGCTGGCGCAGAACGGCGTGGGAACCATCAATGTTCCGGACTCGCCGCGCGCCTCCGCACGGATGAGCGCTTTGAGTCTCTGCCTGCAGATTCAGCAGCAGGTCGGCAGCGAAACCCTGCTCCACTACACCTGTCGCGACCGCAATGTGCTCAGCATCCAGTCAGACCTGCTGGGCGCCGCATCCCTCGGGCTGCGGAACATTCTTTGTCTGACCGGCGACCCGCCGAAGCTCGGCAATTATCCGGACGCCACGGCTGTTTTCGATGTGGATGCGATCGGTCTGGTGAACATCGTTCGCAATCTGAACCACGGTCTCGACATCGGCGGAAACTCGATTGGCGCATCCACGAAATTTACAGTTGGCGTTGCCGCCAACCCCGGCGTGCCGGATATGGACAATGAAGTCCGCCGCTTCGCCTACAAGGTTGAAGCGGGCGCGGAGTACGCCGTCACTCAGCCGGTCTTCGATCTTAGATTGCTGGAGGCGTTCCTGAAACGAGTGGAGCAGTTTCGAATTCCAGTGATCGCGGGCATTTGGCCGCTGGTCAGCCTGCGCAATGCCGAATTCATGCGCAATGATCTGCGGGTCTTTGTGCCGGATGACATCCTGCTTCGGATGCAGCGCGCCGATACACCAGAATTGGCCCGCGCGGAAGGAGTACGCATCGCCCAGCAGATGTTGATAGAGGCGCGCGATATGGTGCAAGGCGTTCAGGTCAGCGCGCCCGCCGGGCGCTACCCTGCCGCTCTCACCGTGATGGAGAGCGTACTGCGGCCGGCGGCGCAGGAGCCTTCGACCGCCGACAAGATAGAAACCGATACAGCCGCAGCGGTTCCGGCAGCCGAATCAGGAGTGAATCTTGGCAAGCTTTGAAGAATCCCTGAAGCAGTTGGAATCCATTATTGGGAAGCTGGAACGCGGTGACCTGCCGCTCGAAGAATCCGTCCGGCTGTTTGAGGAAGGGATCAAACTCTCCGATGCCTGTAAGGCGGATCTGGAAGCTGCTGAAGGCAAGGTACAGATGCTTCTGAAACAGAAGGATGGAAGCATGAAACCGGCACCATTCCCGCAGTCAGTTAAAGAGGAATAGAATCGCTTGCGTTGAAGCTATGAGACCGATCAGGGACGAATGCGGCTCAGATTGATCTCCTGAACCGTCGCTTTTCCGGGCACCGCATTGGTGGATGGAGGCTGCTTCAGCAGTTGATGGTGTAGACAGTAGAGCGCCAGTTCAAGCCGGTCTGAAACCCCGAGCTTATCGTAAATCTTCCGTAGATAATTCTTCACTACCTGTTCAGTGGTGCCGATCTTGTACGCAATTTCCTTATTGCGCATTCCCTTGGGTCACACAGCCGATGATGGATAGTTCCTTCGGGGAAAGACGCGGCTGCAGGCGAGGGTTGGTCAGGGTGGTGGCCTGCGCGCGGTACGCCTCAATGACCCAGCTGACCGACTGGTTATCGATCCACGTCTCGCCTTCGGCAATCTTACGGATGCAGCGGACCAGCAGGTCGGGTGAGATGGAGCGGGAAATGACGCCGCGAACACCCTTTCTGTAAAGGTCTACGATGAAGTCTTCGCTGTTCTCGCTTACCTGGACGACCAGCTTGGAGTTCGGAGCGCGACGGATCATGTCGGGAATGGCGTCCGCGACGCCGGAAATCATCGCTCCGTCCAGCAGAACGATGTCGGACGAAAAACGTTCCAAGGCAGCCAGCAGGCCGGGATAGTTTTCGGCCTGCGCGACAACGCGCATATCATCTTCAATGGCGAAAATCTTGCGTATACCCACGCGGTAAATTGCCTGTGAGTCCGCCAGTAAAATGCGAATTCCCGGCACCTCTTCAGAGGGCCTGGCAGAGTCGCCATCCGGACGGGTGCCCGAATCGGAGTTTTGCCGAATTTCGGGCGTCGAGTTCTTCTTCGTGACGTCAGCAGAAACTGTAGGCATGGTGCCTCAGGAAAGCATTTCGTAGTTGTCAATTACCGTGGCAACTTCCACCTGTGTGGGTCCTTTGATATAGGACCGTATAACCCGACCGCGACAATGAACACGTATATCCTGGGGTGTTCCCAAGGTACTGGACGGCATGATCATGTCGACTTCGATTGCGCTGCCTGCGTCCAACGCGCGTGAGAACGCAAACAGCACTCCGCTGGCGGAGACATTGATGGTTTCTGCGTCTTCTCTTCCATTGGCGGTCTGAATCTGAACCTTTATTCGCACAGGGAAACGCACAGAAGCCCGCAACTCCAGTAGAGAGCCCGGTTCCACGCCGTTGCCTATCGATCCGTGCACCAGGAGACTCCACTTGTGGGGGTTAGGACCGACCAGTACGTCAAGCCCTTTCTGCCAACTCAGCATACACGTGTCAGTCACATTTCGCACAGTTACTTTTGTGCAAACTATTGAGACCGAGCGCCGGTTACTATCGGAGCTCAATTCCCGCTCTCATCTGTCTAGATGCAGAAAGTAATTCATCGGCAGTTTACAAGGCAATGGCGATTCAAACAGCCGTTCGCCAGAAATGGTTCAGCGGGCCTTTTCCCTGTCCTACCGGGAAGGCGTTCCGCAGAGCGCCGGTTACAAATTCTTTTGCCGAGCGCACAGCGGAATCGTCATCATCGCCCAACGCCAGTCTGGAAGCCAGCGCAGAAGAAAAGGCGCAGCCCGTACCGTGGGTGGAAGTCGTCTCCACATGCTCTCCCGGATACCACCGGTGACCCGCCCCTGTCAGCAACAGGTCATCCGGCTTTTCTGCGTGACCACCGGTGACGACGATTTTCAGGCCGGGATTTCCTCGCCGCGCCGCTAGCTGCTGGAGCTGGCTGGCGGCATCTTCGGTTTCCGCACGATTGACTGGTAGCCTGACGCTGGCCAGCGCAGCGAGTTCCGTCAAATTAGGGGTTATCCAGTCAACCCGTCCCAGCCATTCTTCGCGGAGCATTTTTATACCCTCCTCGTCGAGGAGATGACTTCCCGAGCTGGATCGAAGAACCGGGTCGAGCACAACTGGAACGCCAACCTGCCCGTGCAACCAGTTCACAACGGCCGTGGCCACCGTGTGCTCGCCAAGCATTCCTACCTTAATCGATGAGAAACGAACATCGGAAGCCAGACAATCGAGGCTCTCCATCACCAGACCTGGTGCGAGCGCCTGAACCCGCTGGACACCTTGTGTGGACTGGACCGTCAATGCGGTGATACACGCCATTCCGTATACGCCATGGGCGGCGAAGGTTTTTAAATCGGCCAGAACTCCGGCACCGCCCGATGGATCGTAACCGGCGATGGACAGAACTATAGGAGGCGTTCGCAATACTACGGGAGGCGTTCGCGGTGGTGGCATGGGATTCGAATGGAAAGCTTTACTGAGGTGAACGGGGGCACAACCTGAATCGATGCTCAGCGGGTGGCGAAGGTTAGATTAGCAGTCCCAGCCCAGTCCAATAACTAACATGGATTGCGCGCGACTGCAAGAGAAAAATCGTACAAACGCCTTTATTTCTTTAGGTTAGCGCCTGACAACGCAGATAAAATTATAGGTGCCGGCTATGAGACTTCCTAACGAAAATCCGGTGCTGGTATCTCTCTCCCCTTCGAACGCTCGCCGGCTTGCGCTGATCGCGGTATCTGCGTTCATTGCAATCGTCATCGGCGTTACCGGCTCCCATCTGTACCGTGCCAGCCGTTCCGCTTTTTCGGAGTCGAGCCGGGGAAAGCAGATCCTCCGCACCGCTGCACCAATTCCGGTCGCCGCCAAACGAGCACGCAGAAAATCCGGGGTCTGGCACCAGATCGGGCTGGCTTCCTGGTACGGTTCGGAGTTCCAGGGCAAGCAAACAGCAGACGGCGAGACGTACAACATGAATGACCTGACCTGTGCGCATCGGTTCCTGCCGCTGGGTACATGGGTCAAAGTGACAAACCTTCATACGCGCAAGTGGATCGTAGTGCGGGTGAACGATCGCGGGCCGGCTCCGGAGACGAGGATCGCGGATCTGTCTTCCCAGGCCGCCTCTTTGCTGGGAATGCGAAAACGGGGCGTCACCCGTGTTCGGATCGATGTCATCGATCCCAAGCAGGCTGTGGAAGTTGCCCGCTTGGACAAGCTGCGACTGGCCCGGCTCGCCGCCGAAGCCAATCAGCCGGATGCCACTAACTGACCTCTCACCTGACAGAGTCTGGTCAAATGCTTGACCGGCGGCTCTTCCGAGTGAAGATATAAAATAGCCTGAATGTCCGGTTCATCTTCTATCGCATTTGGGGATGAGGCGCGTGATCGCCTGATCGTCGCGCTCGATGTACCAACCGTCGCGCAGGCCCGGCAGCTGGCCGAACAGCTGCGCGGGGTCTGCCGGTGGGTGAAAGTAGGTCTCGAGCTATATCTGCTGGCCGGCAATGCAGTGGTCGAAGAGCTCGCAAACCAGGGATACTCCGTCTTTCTTGATCTGAAATTCCACGATATTCCAAACACGGTCGCGGCGGCAGTGCGCTCGGCCGGATCCAACGGAGCCTCTCTGCTGACTGTCCACGCCGCAGGAGGACCGGCGATGCTCGCGGCAGCAGCCGAAGCGTCCGCCTCATTGCAAAACGGACCCCGCCTGCTGGCAGTGACTGTGCTGACCAGTTTGGACGGGCCACAGCTCGCGGCGATTGGAATTCCAGCATCTCCCGCCGATCAGGTTCTTCGATTGGCCAAGCTGGCGCACGACAGCGGCATCGATGGGCTGGTCTGCTCCGCGGAAGAGGTCGGGATGCTACGGCAGCAGCTTGGGACGCGATCAATATTGGTGACTCCCGGAATTCGGCCTGCTGGAACCGTGGCCGGAGATCAGAAAGCGCGTTGCCACCCCAGTGGCCGCGATTCGGGCCGGAGCGAGCGCGCTGGTTGTGGGACGCCCGATCACCCAGGCAGCCGACCCGACCGCTACAGCGCAGACAATCCTGAATGAGATCGGCAGCGCGCTCGGAACTGATTCGCTCGCATGACACCAAGGAGTTCCCCTGGCTTCGATCGCTACCGCTGTAACGATGTTCTCTCCCCGATTCCGACAACTGAGGTCCCGACCTTGCCTCGATGGATCGATGTTGAATCGCAAAGGGTTGACGCTGTGCGCCTGTCAGTGTAGTTTCGCTAAATTGTGATCAAACATTTATTTCTCGCCGCCTGTTTCCTCGTCTGTTCCCTTCCTGGATTGCAAGCTGCCACGCTGCATGTCGGTCCCGGCAGGAAATTCGCCGCCCCTTGCGCGGCCTTGAAAGTGGCCCATGATGGCGACACCATCCTGATCGATTCTGGCGTCTACAAAGGAGACGTCTGCGCCTTCTGGCAGAACAATCTAACCGTCCGCGGCATCGGCAAAACACGCCCCCACATCGAAGCGGATGGAAAAATCGCTGAGGACAGGGGAATCTGGGTCTTCCATGGCCGCAACTTCACGGTCGAGAACATGGAGTTCTCCGGGGCCCACATCGAACCGAGATACAACGGCTCCGGGCTAGGCGCTAAGGGAACTAATTGGACAATTAGAAATTGCTATTTCCACGACAATCAGGACGGCATCCTGGAGAGCAATATCCGGCAAAGCCATATTCTGATCGAGTACAGCGAGTTTGCGCGGAACGGCGCGGGAGACGGGCAGTCGCACAATCTTTACATTGGGACCACGGCTTCTCTCATTTTTCGGTTCAATTACTCGCACGATGCAAACGTCGGGCATCTGTTGAAGACCCGGGCGGCGGTGAATTACATCCTTTATAACCGGCTTTCAGGCGAGAATGGGACGGACAGCTACGAGATCAATGTCCCAAACGGCGGAACAACCTACGTGATCGGCAATCTGATCGAGCAAGGGCCGAACAGCCAAAATCCCGCCATGCTGGATTATCTGTCCGAAGGAACTACCGCCGCCAACGCGGGCCACGATCTTTACGTAGTGAACAACACGTTTGTGAACGACAAACCGGGCAGCGGACCGTTCATTCAGATCCGCTCGCAGGATGAGTCCCCCGCGCTGATTCAGAACAACATTTTTTATGGACCCGGCAAAATCACCAACCAGCCGGACGCGATTCTCAAGAGCAATTTCGCCGGAAACCCGCGATTTGTCGACGAGAAAGGATTCGACTACCACCTTAAACCAGGCTCTCCAGCGATTCATGCTGCCACTGACCCCGGCGCCTCCCTGGAAGATTATTCACTGCGGCCGATCTTCGAATACCATCATCCGGCGTGCGGCGAAAAACGCCTGAATGCCAAAGATATTGGTGGCCTGGCGTTCGAGGCCGCGGGCGAACCGCTGAACTGCAGATAGGCAGCTTCTAGCTATTCTTCGTTATTGTCATTGGCTGGAGAATCGGTTCCATTGGACAACGCTGGCCGTCAGACGGCGCTATTACTGCCCGACGGCCTAGGGTATTCAGTGTAGAAGTTGCAGCGATTTCAATGCAGCATCGATCTCCGCACCCGTTTCCAGCACCGGGCCGGAGCGAGCGCGCTGGTTGGGGCACACCCGCTTCTCAGGCTCTGGATCCGGCACGGCAGCCCGAATCATTCTCGATGAAATCTCGCAAGCTGGCCGTTCATTTATTCCCGTTCCATAAAGACGCCAATGCCTGGTTTATCCAAAGAGCCGACTTATCACTGTATGGAAGGACGACATTGAACTGCGCATCCGCGCCGGGCTGGTTCGTTACGTGCGCGGGCTGCCCGACGAACAGATTGCCCTTGATTTCGGCTGCCCTTGTGAGCCGAGAACCACCGTGCGGGGCCGGACAGTTTACTGTCGATGCCATTGGGCACGACAGGGTTACGAATGAATCGGACCGCGAATGGCTGTTATCGATGATGACGTTATTGAGAAAATGTAAATCTTCGTTTTCCGGGCCATATACAGGGTCCCGGACACCGTTATCGGCGACGTCTCGATAGAGCATCAGATCTCCGTTGGCAACCGGATTCGTAACTGCAACTCTATAAAGAAGATTACCGACCACGTAAGTGGTGCCTCCTAAAGGAAAATTCAACAGATAACTCGTCGCGCCCACGTTGTCGGTAATCTGGTTGTAAAGAATATTGTTGTAGCGGGCGCGAGTTTTCACGTCGTGGCCCAGGTACGCGTCGCGGGACTTCGAATACCTGAGCGTAAAAGTCAGATTGCCGCCCCAGCCAATATAAATGTTATGCGATGGTCCAGACTCATCGCCGTTTTTGTAGAAATCATCGTATTCGAACAAGATGAATGGGTTCGCAGAAAACCAATGGCCGAACCCCGGCCCTGCGTTATCGGCGAGAACACCATCGCCATTATCGTGGATGTAGCAATGCCGGAGCGTGATGTCGCCGCCATCAGGAGTGCCCGAGCCACTCCTGATCCGGACGCCGGCAGCGTTGTATGCGCTGGCAAGGTTCGTGAACTTGTTGGCATTGCGGAACTCAAAATTATCGATCACAATGTCATGTCCGTGTGTTTCCCAGATGCCCCTCGCTACCGCAATTCCCGTCGCATCCAGGATGGGACGTCCATTGACGCCAATAATCTTTAAGTCGCTATTGATGATCTGGCAGTTCCCTTCGTTATAAGGAACTTCATGATTGGCATCTACCTCCACCGTATCGCCATTGTGCAGATGTTGAAATGCGACACAAGGGCTGGGATATTGCCCGGTCAGGCCCAACGGTGATCGTGGCCGCACCGGCCATCGACGCACACAAAAACAAGGATAGAACCAATCTCGAAACATTCATTTTGTCCTCCGAAGGAGATAAACCGTTGCTGCTTGATTTTGTAAAAACAGGGGAGAGGGGAAATGAGCTGAACATCGCGATTCTAACTGTCTGTCGCAATTAGTTACATCGGAAGGGCCCCGCTAAACAAAAAAAGCCCATCGGGGCGGGAAGAGTATCCCGTTCCGATGGGCCTTGTAGGTTTTCCGCCTAGGCGGAAATATCAATGCGGCAGGTATCCAGCCGCGGCGATATCGCTGTACGGGAGAATCAGGTTGAACCTCGCAATAGCATCCGCTTGGTTGGTGGCGCTGGTATCCAGGCCAATAAACAGATTGCCCTGCACCACCGCGGGCATGGTTAGCGCTGGACCGTTATTGGGAGGCGGACAGGTGGTGCTTGGTGAAGCATCGCAGGACACGTTGACAAATGAATTTGAACTATTCGTGTTGTTATCGACCACGATGTTATTCAGGAAATGCAGGTCCTGGTGCGGGACTGCATATTCCGGATCGGAAGGTTGCATTGTCATGAACATCGGCATAGATCATCATGTTGTTGTTGCCCAGGTCTTGATTGACTGCGACCTTATAGATCAGGTTGCCCTTAACATAGGTGGTTCCACCCAATGGAAAATCAAGTTCGTAGCTGGTGTCCCCAACGTCATCGATAATCTGATTGTTCAAGATGTTGTTATACGGAGCGCGGGTTTTCACATCGTGCCCGACGTACGCGTCCCGCGATACTGAATTCCGAAGCGTGAAATGCATCGTCAGATAGCCGTCGAAACCGATGTACATATTGTGCGTTTGTCCTGTGCCGTCGCCATTGTCATAAAAATTGTCATTCTCAAACAACAGAAAAGGATGCGGCGAGAAATACGTTTCTCCACCCGGGGCCGTATTGGCCGTAAGAATTCCCTGATCGTTGTTGTGGATATAGCAGCGGTTGACGGTGACGTTGCCACCATCAGGCGTCGGACCCGCCCCCCCGTCGCTGGCTTGAATGCGAATACCGGAGACATCTGAATCGTTCGGGTTAATCAGAGCGCTTGCATTGCGGAGCTCAAGGTTGTCGATCGTAATGTCATGTCCGTTCAGGACCAGGATTCCCTTTTGAACGTAGGTCCCGTCGGCGACTGCGTTCGGGTCGGCATCTAGGATGGCGCGCCCATGGACGCCCCGGATCGTAAAATTCGACTGCGAAACCGTACAGTCAATTCTGCCATCGGAGTGATGTGGATCGGGGGGCATGATGTAAGGGACCCCATGGTTGGCATCTACCAATATCGTATCTCCATTGCTTGCTGCATATACGGCGGTACATACGGTTTGGTACTGGCCGTGAGGGCCTACCGTCAGCGTGGCTGCGCCGGCGACTGACGCACCTAACAACATGAACAAGGGTAATTTTGCGTACTTCATGGTTTCTCCTCGAAATCAAACAGTTATTTACCCGGATTGGGTTAGAGCCATATCTTAGCTGGCCAACGGGAGATTGGCTTGCCGCTTACCGACTTGCACTTCGATGCAAAGAAAACATACGGCGATTATCCGATATAGGCCGTATCTAGGGTTGGGAACGGCTACAGCAGCACCGTTCCCGATACCGAATACTAAGACGTGAACCCCGATACATGTCAATGGAGATTTGCAAAGCGTACGAAACATTACGGAATTGCAGGAAATGTTTCGTACGTTTCAATAAGCGGAAGCGGAAGCCGGAACATCGGCTTAGAAATCGCTTTTACGAGGGTGCTGCGAGTGGCGTGAGCCACCCGGATTTTCTGCCGCAGCAGAAGGATGGAAACAGGGAAATCAGACGGAAAAACCCATCCCCAGGTTCAGGATGGGTCTCGATGGAACTTAATGGAGCAGGAAAAATCGTGCTGTTACAGTTTTTCGTGAAAGTCACAGGCAGAACAAGAGATATACACCCCGCCCGGTGCGCCGCGTTCGCGATCTTTCACGCGCTTTACGATGCGGGTTGGCTTCGAGCATTTGGGACAATCTGTGCTCTTGGTGGTATCCATTTCCTTCTTCCGGTCCCCGGTTTTGGCAATTTTACCCATGTCTTTTCATCTCCTTCGCTTTGAAATCGCTGCATCGATCACTAATTTTTTGTCCGCACGGGTTCTCCGGGGGCAGAGCCGCCGGAATCCATACACATGCGAACTTGTTCAATGAGATCGGCCCTGAAATGAGCCCCGGGCACTAGCGGAACTGCTCTATCAGTTTACACGAATCGGAGCGAACTCCTGATTCGGAGTTCTTGGTCCCGTGTGTCCGGACATTACCTGTCAGAGGCGGTTTCCGGCGGCTCTGCAGAAGGAAACGACGCGGTATTGCTGGAAACCTCAGTTGACGACTGCTGCGCAGGCATTTCACCGGATGGAACGGCGGGTCGATCGGGAGTCGTGATCGGTACCAGCCTGGCATCCCACGGTCCGTTAAGCGCAGCGGATGAACGAATCGGCGAATTCGGCGGCGTCGCCCGCCTAGGCTCGATCCCGAGGCCCAAGGGTTTCAGCTCCGGATCTGTATACTTCCATGCCAGATTGCGTGTGACCCGAAAGAGAATATAGAGTCCAATCCACAGCACGATCAGAGTGACCACGCTACCTTCCGGACCATACTCGCTGCCTGTCAACCATGTAGGTCCATCGGCATAGGTGTGAATCACGCTGGAAGTGCGTCGGCTGCCGGCGAGCGGCTGACCAAACAGAACACCGATGCTGGCCAGCCAAGCGAAGTGCAGTCCCCAGCATAACCAGAGTGCACGCGTGCGGACGTATGCAACCGATAGTACGACGGCAGCAACGCCGCTGACCCAAAGGGCCGCCGCGGTCGCGCCGGGTGTTTCCAGCCGCAGAAATGCAAAAAATATGCCGGCAAGAATGGTAGCGGTCACCGGGCCAGTCGATTGGATCAGCTTTTGAAAAGCGTACCCGCGAAATGCAATCTCCGCCGCCAGAGAAGCCGTGGCAAGGATAAATAGTTGTAAGACCAGCGATCCCCATGCGTGCGGCGAGCTCCAGAGTCGAACATAGAAATGGCCGTAGAGCGCGACCACCAGCAGGACGGCCGTAACCATGCCCCAGCCCACAGCCGCACCGAGCGCGAATTCGCCCACTGCCCCGCGTCGACCTCCCAATCCCATGGCGCGCAGCGGCTCACGTGCGCCGTCCCACGCCATTTCCATATAACTGTAGCCAAGGATTAGCAGGAAAATTTCGAATACGTTCCGAAGCAATGGAAAACTGGGACCGTGGATAAAGCCGCGCGCAGCCCTCTCTGATAGAAGATATGCCGCGATCCACCAGGCAACCGCAAACAGGAACCGGAAGAAAGCCCGTCCGCGA
The DNA here is from genome assembly GCA_963823295.1 of uncultured Acidobacteriota bacterium. Classification (GTDB taxonomy): domain Bacteria; phylum Acidobacteriota; class Terriglobia; order Terriglobales; family Acidobacteriaceae; genus JAKAAZ01. The sequence goes on along the minus strand of CAWGLF010000028.1, from coordinate 216,771 downwards.
CCTTCACCTCGAAGCAGGCTCATAACCGCGCCCCACTGCAATCGGAATGCAATGTATTGTCAGGTCCGACGATAACGAAAGCAGTGCGTCGACTAATCCTGGGCACCAATTATCCTTCGCTATAGAACTGGGCAATGTTGCGGAACCTGGAGATGCGTTTGTGCACCAGTTCCTCCGGGGAGAACCGTTTCAATTCTTTAAGATGGTGCTGTAGCACCTCTCCCAGCAATATGGCGGCCTGCTCAGGATCGTTTTGCGCGCCATCTGGGGGCTCGGGCACTACAGCGTCGACGCAACCCAGTCGCAGCACATTTTCCGAGTTCGTCCGCAGCGCCTCGGCGGCAAGCGCGCGTTTGGTGGCATCTCGCCACATGATGGATGCACAGGCCTCGGGCGAGATCACCGAGTAAATGGCGTTCTCCAGCATCAACACGCGGTCGGCAACAGCCAGGGCCAATGCGCCCCCGGAGCCGCCTTCGCCGGTAATCGTTGCGATCGTGGGCACACGGAGCCGGGCCATTTCCCGCAGATTGCGGGCAATTGCTTCCGCCTGCCCGCGCTCTTCCGCGCCCAGACCAGGGTTTGCGCCGGTCAGGTCGATAAATGTAAAGACCGGGCGACCAAACTTTTCGGCGAACTTCATCGTGCGCAGCGCTTTGCGATACCCCTCGGGATTGGGCATACCAAAATTACGGTAGACCTTTTCCTTGGTGGTGCGGCCTTTCACATTAGCGATCACCAGGACCTGCTCACCCTGAAAGCGTGCCATGCCGCACGTGACCGCTGGATCGTTCCCGAAGGCGCGATCGCCCTGAATTTCGCTGAAGTCCGTGAATAGCGCCTGGATAAAGTCCATGGGATAGGGACGCTTTGGGTGCCGCGCCAGCTCCGTCTTCTGCCATGCCAGATTCGTAACTTCGGCCGGCGCTTCTATAGCTTTGCCTGCTGGATTTTCTGCCGTCATGGTCAAACTTCGATTCTAGTGGCGTCAGCCTCCGCGCACAACCGGCTCAATAATTCAGAGCTGGATAGCCGCCAGGCAGTCTCGACGAATCTCATACACTACACGTTTCACCGACTCTGATCGCTTGCAAGGAAACAGTCCGAATGTCCAGGTTTTTTCGCCCCGCTCTGCTCGTTCTTTTTCATCTTGGATATTTTGGCCCACTGCTTCTGGGAGTTCTGGACTCCTCATTCCTCGTACTTCCGTTCGGCAACGACCTTCTGGTCGTCAGCCTGGTTGCGCAGAACCACAAAGGACTTCCCTGGTATGCCTTGACCGCGGCCTGCGGATCGACATTGGGGGTGCTGACGCTGGCGCTGATTGCGCGTAAATTCGGCGAGGAAGGCATCCGTAAGATAGCGGGAGAAAAAAAGTTCGATCGATTGAAAAAGCGTTTAGGCGAGCGGTCGGGACTCGCGGTGGCGGTCGCCTGTCTTGCTCCTCCGCCTTTCCCATTTACGCTTGTGATTGCCGCGGCCAGCGCTCTTGATTACTCCTTATGGAAATTGCTGTCCATCAATTTTGTGACGCGTGCAATCCGATTCGTCGTTCTTGGTTTCCTGGCCATCAAATATGGCAAGGCGTTTCTGCGCATCGCGCACACTCCGGCATTTTTATGGAGCATGATCGCATTCATATCCATTTGCCTGATAGCCACCGGGTTTTCCGTCTGGCACTGGGTCACATCCTCGCGGTCCGGCGACAAGGAATAATGCCTTCGCGACGTTATCGGCAAAAGTTCAGAACATAAGGCCAGTGGAGAACTGGAAAGACCGCGCTGGCAACTGATTTGTCACTCCTGTAAGCGGCTGCCCGAAGCCGGGGCCCGGAATTAAGCCATTCCCATATGTCCCGCTGTAGCCAACAAAATTCGCGTGATTGAGAACGTTAAATGCTTCGACGCGAAGATTCAGCCGCACCCGATCTGTTCCCAAAGCAAATGGTCTTTCAATAAACGGATCCACCTCATAGATCGGTCGCCCACGGCCGGTATTCCGCCCCACCACCGCGCCATCGATGACCGGGCGATCTGTCGTTGCTCCAATATCTCCGCTGTTGGTAGATCCCGTGACAAAGTTATAGGGCAGCCCGGATGCCAGTGTCGCGATGCCGCCTAAATTGATTTTCAACGGCATCGCATAGACACCACTCAGGACAAAGCGGTGCCGCTGGTCGAAGATGGCATTGCCATTTTCCGCGGCCCCGGGGAAATTCGGATCGTTTGGATTCTGGCTGGGCACGTCTGGATCCACGTTGTCGATGGCATGCGACCAGGTATAGCTGACCAGCATCGCCACGCCATTGTGGAAGCGGTGACTCAAGTTCACGGCAAGTGCGTCGTAATACGCGTATCCGTCATTCACGTCGCTTTGGATTACGCTGTACGGCGGCTGCGGATGGGTGGAGGCCGTGGGATTGCAAGTCATTCCATGCTGCCGGTACCACTCGATCCAATAAGGCCGGGTACAGTTGGCGGCCTGTGCCGCGCGGCTCTGCCCTTGTGCGGTGCGAATGAACGGAGTTGGCGGATCGACATCGAGCGGACGGACGTTCCGCAGAGTATGAGAACCGATGTAGTCCGCGTTTAAGACCCAGTCGGGATGAAGCTGCCGCTGTAACCCAAACGTCCACTGCTCGCTATAGGGGTTGAGAAGCTTGTCCGGATAACCGCGCAGTGTGGATGTTGGAAAGAACGGGGTCAAATATGCGCTTCTTCCCGGTCGGATATACAGGCTGCGAAGCGGCACCACTGCACCAGGGGGAAACGCCGGAAGAGGCGCAGCTTGTACGCTGCTTGGAAACCCTGCCTGGCCCGGAGCTGCCGTGTAGTTGAAAAATCCTTGTGGTCCGGTCAATGTGTAGTTCGCCTGTGAATTATCTACGACCTGGGCATAGTAGATTCCGAACCCACCTTGGACCACCGTTTTACCTTGTCCGTTTAGATCGTAGGAAAAACCAATGCGCGGGGAAAGGTTCGCTCGTGCGTCTGTAAATGTCTGCTGCTCATATCGCAGGCCATAGTTCAGCGTGAGATTCGGGCGGGCACGAAAGCTATCCTGCACGAACAACGCCCAGAGCGTGTCATCGACCAGGTAGCTCGCGTTGCCGTAGCTTTGCGTATAGTTCTGCACATTTTGAATGTTGTCGAGATAGGCCGCGCTTTCGCAGATCGCAGGCGCCTGCGTGCATGGGTTGTAGACAAATTTACCGAGAAAAATCGGGCCGCCGTATTCCTTACTGTTTCCGCCATTGTGGGCGTGGAGTATCTCCGTCCCGAAAGTAATTTGATGCCGGCCCAGTGAGAATGCGACCGTGTCATTCAATTCATATTGACGATTCAGCAGGAGCGCTGATTGCGACGTGCCGGAGGTAAAAGTTCCTCCAGCCGAAATCGGAACTACGAACTGGGTTCCGTCGATCACCGGATCGAACTGAGTAATAGGCGAAGCCAGTTGAAACTGCAGCCGTAGATTATTCACCAGCGACGAACGGATGACCGCGGTTTCGCCCAGTTCCTGCGAATACGTGCGACGGCGAAACACACGATCGACAGAGGGAAGATTGTTGCCCCCGACCGCGCCATTCGGATTTGTATCGCGAAAGCTGTCGACGTCGCTGCGCAGGAAGAAATTGTTGATGGAATTCACCCGATGATCCAGCCGCAAAAACCCAAGATAGTCGCGGTAATGGCCGATGAAATTCCCCGGAGCCACCGGCGAGGTGACCGGAGAGGCGCGGTCCTCCTGACTGAACTCGCCGGAGAGAAAAAACTGCGTCTTACCATCCCTACCGAACGGGCCGCCAATCGAAAATGCCCCTTGCGACAGTGTGTCGTTGGTGAGATCTGTCCCACTGCTGGCGGGCGCCGGATGAAAGCCGGAGAGCTTAGCTTCCGGACCGGAGGGCCGCCAGAGGCCAAGCACCTGGCCATGGAATTGGTTGCCGCCGCTCCCGGTGACAATGTTTATGACGCCTCCCAGTCCAAAGCCGTACTCTGCGGAGAATGCGTTTTCGCTGACGGTCATCTCCTCGACAGCCGAGAGAGGAATATTGGTAAAAATCGTTTGCCGCCCCCACGCATCGATTGCATTGACGCCATCGACTTCGAACCATGTCTGGCGTCTTCCTGAACCATTGGTCGTGAACAGGTTCTGGTTCATGAATGTGTCTCCCTGATTCAGGGCCGGGCGATTCGCGGAATTGAGCAGTGGCAGGTAGGTGATTCTGCGGTTTGGCAAAGGCGTTTTTTCCATCTGCCGCGCGCTCAGGTTGTCCCCGAGTTGCGGCGAGCCTGTCTGCAATTCGCCCAGGGTACCGGTCACCACTACCCGTGTCTGATTGCCGGCGAGGTTTAGCTGGAGAGAAAAATCTGCGATCCGACCGGCCGCGAGGGTGATCCCCTGAAGACGCGCCTTCGCGAAGCCAGATTTACCCGCCAGAAGAAGATAGCTTCCCGAAACCGGCAGTCCGGCGATGGAGAACCTTCCACGATCATTTGTTTCAACTGTCCGGGTGGATCCGGTCAGCATGTTTCGAACGGTAATCGCGGCGCCGGAGATTGCCTGATGGTTCGGATCCTCCACCTGCCCTTGAACGATGGCTGTATCGGGCGTCTGCGCCACCAGTGCCAGTGACATTCCGCACGCCAGAATTGCCAGGCAAACGATACCCGCGCGCAATGGATCAATGAGCCTCGTTGTGCTTACCCAAAGTTCGAATGTATCGCACGAGATCAAGAATCTGCTGATGATCCAGAGTTTCTTTGAACGGTGGCATCGGACCGCTTCCCTCGCTTATGAAATTCGCAAGCGCGGCATTGGATTTAGCCTGAACCTGGCCTGAACGAAGATCGGGGATGTGCAGGCTCTTCCCTACCGCGGTTCCGCTACCGTCCTCGCCGTGGCACATCGAACAATTCCCTTGAAAGATCTTCGCCCGGTTCGCATTGGAGCCGCCTGAGCCCGAGTCTTTTGCCAGACAGGATGGGGCAAAAACAAAGATGACGGTACTGGCAAATGCCAGCGGGAAAAGTGTGCGTCTCATCTAGCTGTTCCTTTTTTGTGATTGAAATAATCGATACTATCCATGCTATCGCAATGACTGGCCGCCTTCACGCTACCTACCTTTGCGCAAGCCCAGGCCGGATCGTTACTGGTTGACGCCGCTCGCCAGAAAACCGCCATCTACGACCAGAATTTCGCCGGTAACGAACGAAGCGGCATCGGAAGCGAGGTAAATGGCAGCGCCGACCAGCTCTTCCACTTTTCCAAACCGCCCCATGGGAGTCCGCAACAGGAATTCCTTGCCGCGTCCCGTCTTGTCAAGCAATTCGGTATTCAGTGGAGTGCGAAAAACGCCGGGCGCGATCGCGTTCACGCAAATGCCATGACGTGCCCACTCGATCGCCAGAGATTTTGTCAGCGAAGCTACGGCCGCTTTGCTGGCCGCGTAGGCGGCAACTTCATACAGCGCGACGAAGCTCGAAAGGGATGCGATATTGATGATGCGACCATAACCGCGCTCGATCATGTGACGGCCAAACACCTGGCAACCGCGCAGGGTGCCGGTCAGGTTGATGTCGAGAATGTTCTGCCAGAGCGCCTCGTCCAACTCAAGCGTCGGCGTCCGCTTGGTCGTCCCGGCACAGTTCACCAGAATGTCGACCTTGCCCAGTTTGGAAACCGTCTCCGCCAACACATGTTCCAGCGAAGCTCTATCGCCTACATCTGAAGCAACGGCCAGCGATTTGCGGCCGGCCGCTTCGATCAACGCCGCGGTTTCCTGCACTTGTTCGGCGCGGCGGGAGGTCGGCACCACATCTGCTCCCGCCTCGGCGAGGCCCAATGCCAGCGCCCGGCCAATTCCTGAAGTTCCTCCCACCACTACGGCAACCTTGCCGCTTACATCCAGTCCTTTTACTGCCATCTCTGCGCTTCTCTCCTGTGACAGAATGCGTTTCTAAATACCATGATAGGGTTTCAGCGAGGAAAACGGGGTTCTTCCGGATCGACGCCCTTCGTCTGACCATATTCCAGCAGCGTCACGATCATCACTCCGCCCGTAATATTGCCCAGGACAGCCGGCCACAGCCACGCGAAATATTGAGCAGTCGAAACCGCGTGCTGGACCACAGCCGCTAATATCTCGGCGCTGCTGGCGATACAGTGCGCGAATCGTCCCAGCCCCACAACGAAGGCAAGCAGCCAGATCAGCATGACAGATCCCGTGATGGAATGACTCCCGCTGACCAGCCACGCAACCAGAGCGATAATCCAGCCGGCAATCACCGCACTCCAGAAGATATGAACGGCAGGCACGCTCGCAGCTTCCCTGCCGAACACAACCATAGCGCTTACGTATTCCGGGCGAAGACCGCCGCTGCGCGTCACCAGAATCGCGAACAAGAATGCTCCCAATATATTGCTCGGCAATACGATGGCCCAGAGCCGTGCAGTCCTCCAGAAATGGCGGCGTTCCGCCAGCATAAGAGCGACGGGATACAAAGTATTTTCTGTAAATAGCTGCGCTCTTCCTAAAATGACGGCGATAAAACCGAGGGGATAGAAAATCATCGCGATGAACCGTGAAGACGCGCTGGGGCCCAGTGCGCCTACTACCATCGAAACACCCAGGGCTGTCAGACCCATGGTGATTCCGCCGGCCAGGCCGGAAATCGCAAGTGCAAGCGCGGGCCGATCCAGTTCATGCCGCGCATTGCGCGATACCTGTTCATAAATCTGATCCGCTGTGGGCCGATCCAATTGCTGTTGCGCGGCTTCGGCTACCGTTTCCTCGGAAGCCTCAATCTTCTTTTGTGACTTGCGAAATGGCACTTTCACTCCAATCGAACTCAGTCACGGCTTTTCCGATCCAATTTGCAGCCGAACCGGCTTGCGCTCGGGAAAAACTATAGCGAGATCTTCTCGTGCTCGCCTAATTTCGATATGTCTTTTGTTACGGCGGCGGTCAAAAAATGGAAGCTCCGCACCAGCGCATTTCCCGGCGTTTCCCAGTACTCCGCCTCTTCCACCGTGACTTTGATGACTGTGATCTCCGGATCGTCTTTTCCCTCCGGAAACCAGATTGCGTGCTGCGGCTTCCAGAGTTGATGGATTCGCTCACGATCTTTGGTCAACTCCGCGTGTCCGGAGAGAGCAATAAATGCGCGCGCATCGTTGTTGACATACGTCAGACCTACGCGGGAGCCGTGCTCAATTTCATCCACCTTGCCGGATTGCGCTTTGGTAAGAAACCACAAATTGCCATCGAATTCATTTTCCTGCGTGGCCATTGGCCGGCTTCGCAGTTCTCCCTGAGAATTGATGGTTGTCAGCATGGTAATTTTGACATCCCGGATCAATTTCCAGATCTTCACGATCGCTTCCGAACTGCTCATCTCGTTTGCCATTTCGTGCACCTCGCAGTTTTTAGATGCAACTGCGCAACCTCTCATCATCTGATTCAGTTCCGAGGCTTCATCAGACGTATGCGTTCGATTCGCCGAAGGCCTTACTATGAAAGAACAGGAGCCGTTCCCATGCTGCATCCGCATCGACTGTTTCCCGCCGATCCATCCGCCCGGGCGATTGCCGGCCGGCTTTATGACGGCGTAAAGGATTTACCTCTTCTCTGCCCGCACGGCCATACGGAAGCGCGCTGGTTTGCCGAAAACGAGCCGTTCCCTGATCCGGCCACTCTGCTGATTCAGCCCGATCACTACATTTTTCGCATGCTCTACAGTCAGGGAATCGAACTGGAACGTCTCGGTATCGGGGAACATCCGATTGCGGATCCCCAGAGGCGTATGGCGGTTGTTTGCCAAACATTACTATCTGTTCCGCGGAACACCTACCCGGCTCTGGCTGGACTTCGCATTTGAGGAATTGTTCGGCCTGACGACGCGCCTGTCGGAAGACACAGCGGACGCTTATTACGAAGCCATCCAGGCCAAGCTGGCCACCCCGGAGTTTCGTCCTCGCGCATTGTTCGACAGCTTCCACATCGAGGTACTGGCCACAACCAATTCACCGCTGGAAACATTGGCGCATCATCGCGCGCTGCGGGAATCTGAGATGGAACGGAAAGATCATCCCTACCTTCCGTCCCGACTCTGTGGTCGATCCTGATTTCGACAACTTCAAGGAAAATGTCCGGAAACTCGGCGAATCTACAGGCGAAGATATCTCAAACTGGAACGGATATCTGGCCGCATTGCGCCATTCCCGCGAACGCTTTCGGCAGCTGGGTTGCACCGCGACCGACCATGGACACCCAACCCCGGCAACGGCCGATCTCAGCGCCGGGGAAGCCTCGGATCTCTTTGATCGCGTTCTCTCCGGGTCAACATCCGCAACGGAAAGAGAGTTGTTTCGAGCACAAATGTTGACCGAGATGGCGCGGATGAGTCTCGAAGACGGCATGGTCATGCAGATTCATCCAGGTAGTCTGCGAAATCATAACGGGACTATTTATCGCAAATTTGGCCGCGATATGGGCGGCGACATTCCGACGCAGACGGATTATGTGCACAATCTGCGGCCATTGCTGGATCGGGTTGGCAACGAACCCAATTTGACGATTATTCTTTTCACGTTGGATGAATCGACATACAGCCGCGAACTGGCGCCGCTCGCCGGACATTATCCCTGCCTGAAGCTTGGGCCGCCATGGTGGTTTTACGACAGCCCGGAGGGAATGCTGCGCTTCCGCCAGACCACGACAGAGACCGCGGGCTTTTACAATACGGTGGGATTCAACGACGATACGCGTGCGTTTCTCTCCATTCCGGCACGGCATGATGTGGCGCGCCGCGTCGACTGCGCGTACCTGGCCACGCTGGTAGCGGATCATCGTTTGGATGAAGACGAAGCGCACGAAGTGGCGCTTGATTTGGCTTATCGGCTGGCGAAGGCGGCTTACAAACTTTAGCTCCAGCGGGTGCGGGTTCGTGAAGCAGGAGGACCGCTCGAACTGGGCGCGGTTTTGGCATCAGCTTCCTGGATTTTTGCCGAAAAGTTGAAGGATTATGCAGAATAGTTGAAGGATTGTACGGAATAGTTGAAGGATTATGCGGAATAGTTGAAGGATTGTGCGGGATAGTTGAAGGATTGTGCAGGATAGTTGAAGGATTGTGCAGGCCTTTTTTCCGCAAAACAGGCGCAAACAGCGGGATTTAGAGCAGCCGCACGATTCCGTGCCGAAGGGCGCGGAACGCAGCTGCGGCCTATTTTCCCCGACGAACCGCGTGGCGCATAGGGTTCTACAGCCATTCTACTGTTTCGTAGCTATATTCATTCCGGGTTGTTCGGGTGGTTCATTGAGTTTGTTACGCGGTCAGCTTGAGATAATCGGGCCGATCTGCGGTTGTGCGATAGCGGAAGGACCGTACGATGCTCCGCTCACGCAGAAAGAACGCACCCGGCATCTGGTGAGGATCCTCGCGAACGGAGCCGATAGCGTATCGGTGAATCAAGCTGCGCAGCCAACCGATCCAGACCGTCAGCTGCACGAGTTGCAGAAGGGCATTCTTTCGCGGCAAACCGAAAACCGGATTTGTATAGAGCGATGCATCGGGATTGCTCACCCGTTCGACATCTGCAAGCTTGTAGTAATCGAAGTAAGGCTTGGCACGCTCCGGCGATCCGAGATGGACGAATACGGGCCGGACGCCTCGCGTCTGCAGCTGCGGCTGGATTTTCGATACGCGGTCGAGCGATTCCCGGCAAAAAGAACAGCCGAAGTGGCGAAGAAAGACCAGCAATATCGGCGATTCGTCGACAAGTTCAAGCAGCGTGCGGCCGGATTCCGTACGGAATTCCTGAAGCACTGCTATCAATTCCGGCTGGACGGCGGTTTGAGTTGGCTGCTGCGACATGTCTGGCTCTGACAAGAATTGCACTTATTGAATCCATCTTAATCCGCAATCCGTCAGATGCGCCGACGGCTCAGCACGCAATTGTTGGCGATTTCCGCAGTCGAATCCGTAATTGCTCCGTCACATCGCGATGGCAGGCAAGGCAAAGTGTGCGCAGGTTGGCGAGGTCGCACTCGCCTCCACCCTCACATACTGGCAGGATATGGTCCGCATCCCAAAGGCTCTTTCGGGTCATGGACTTCAGTCCGAAGTAATCCAGCATGACCTGGCGACTGGAGCCGCGAGAGCGCTTCAGCCTGCGAAATGCTTCCAGCGCGTCGATTTTGCAGAGAGAACAGCGGCCTCGATCACGAGCGAACACCTGCTGGCGAAGATAGCCGGGGTCGGTCCGCAGCCGCCACTCGTGCACACACCAGTCGGAACAAAAAGTTCGCCGGCCACGTGGAACTTCCAGCGCGCACCAGCGGCACAATACGCGGCCATTCTCGCCCATCGGGAGCTGGGCGCGGATGGCGCGTCCACCGGGCATTGTTCGCTGCGTACTCATCGGTCAGTCCAATGAAAGAAGAGAGGCTGAAGACAGTTTGATTTCTCCTGCTCTGTCAATCAAGACTTTGCGGAAGGATGGAACCAAAGCCATCAATGTTTCGGCGACCAGCCCTCACATTTTTGGAACATCTGCCTGATGCCGCGCAACGCCTGTCGCGTGCGTTCCTCATTTTCGATCAGCGAAAAACGCACGTGGCTATCGCCATGCTCACCGAAACCTATCCCGGGGCTGACAGCCACTTTGGCATCCGTGAGCAGCTTTCTTGAAAATTCGAAGGAACCGGACTTCAGATATGGCTCGGGGATCGGGGCCCAAACGAACATTGTCGCTCGTGGTTTTTCAACGCGCCATCCCATCTGGTTCAGACCATCGACCAGAACATCGCGTCGTTTGCGGTAGGTATCGCATATCTGCTGCACGCATTCCTGCGGGCCTTCCAGAGCATGAATCGCGGCCACCTGGATGGGAGTGAACGTTCCATAATCGAAATAGCTCTTGATACGTCCCAGGGCGGCCACCAGCGCGGGATTGCCAACCATGAAGCCAACTCTCCAGCCCGGCATGTTGTAGCTCTTCGATAAGGTGAAAAATTCAACGGCGATGTCCTTGGCGCCAGGAACCTGCAGGATGGAAGGCGCCTTGTAGCCGTCGAACACCAGGTCCGCATAGGCGAGATCGTGCACGATATAAATGCCGAACTGCTTGCAGAGCGCCACTATCTTTTCAAAAAAAGACAGGTCCACGCACTGGGTCGTGGGATTCGATGGGAAGTTGAGAATCAGCATCTTCGGCCTGGGAGACATCGCTGGAAGAACGCGCTCCAGTTCGGCGAGAAACGCGTCCGCGCTTTTGATCTCGATGCTGCGAACATCCGCCCCGGCAATAATGGGTCCGTAAATGTGAATTGGATAGCTGGGGTTCGGAACCATGACCACATCGCCGCGGTCCATGGTCGCCAGACATAGGTGCGCGATACCTTCCTTCGATCCGATGGTTACGATTGCCTCCGTCAGCGGATCGAGATCGACATCATAGCGATTCTTGTACCAGTTGCAGATCGCCCTTCGCAGCCGCGGAATTCCTTTCGACAGGGAATAGCGATGAGTGGCCGTTTTTCGCGCGGCCTCAATCATCTTTTCTACAATGTGCTGTGGTGTCGCGCCATCTGGATTTCCCATGCCGAAGTCGATAATGTCTTCGCCGCGCTGGCGTGCGGCCGCTTTCAACTCGCCCGTTGTGTTGAACACATAGGCAGGGAGCCGAACTAATCGAGAAAATTCTTCCGTGGAGTCGGTAGGCAATGGCTTGTCCGTTTGTGGCATATGTTAAAGCAAAAGCACAGATACTATGACGTGGCGAGTTGGAACGATGTGCAGCCGTTCTTTGATGGAACGGCTGCGTCGAGAGCGATTTTTCACCTTATACCTTCTGTGCTTTTGCTTCAGTGCATATTCTAACGACAATGTACGGGCGCTCCATGCTCACGCGTGGAACATGGGCTTACTACGGAACGCGTTCATGTCGATAGCCGGCTCGATCCAGAGCCTTCGAAATGGCAGCGATGTGCTCGTTGCCGCGCGTTTCCAGCGTGATGTCAATGGCGGTATCGCCCAAATTCACGCCGTAGTGGGAACGGTTATGTAACGTCTCGACGATGTTTGCCTGCTGATCCATCAAAATCCTGGTTAATTGATGGAGCGCTCCTGGCCGGTCGGTAAGGCGAACTCGGATTCGCAGACGACGCCCGTCTTTCACCAAACCGCGCTCGATAATTTTCGCCAGAAGGCTGACGTCGATATTGCCTCCGCAGACAAGAACTGCTGTTTTTTGTCCTCGGAGCGAGGTCTTTCTTTGCAGCAGCGCTGCCAGCGCGACAGCTCCGGCGCCCTCCGCCAGGGTCTTTTCCTTTTCCAGCAGAATCAGAATCGCATTCGCGATCTCCTCTTCATCCACCGTAACCATCTCGTCCACAAAGCGCTCGACCAGGGGCAGGGTGATGTCTCCCGCGCGACGCACGGCAATCCCGTCGGCGATCGTTGCCTCCGCCGGAACCGTCACAGGTGCTCCCTGCTCCCAGGCCCGCAGCATGGACGGGAGACGTTCGGTCTGCACCCCGATGACGCGAATGTCGGGATTCATTTCTTTCAAGGCGCAGCCCACGCCGCTGATGAGGCCCCCGCCGCCGACAGGCACAACTGCGGCTTCCAGTCCCTGCACCTGCTGAAGCAATTCCAGGCCGATCGTCCCCTGCCCATTGATCACTTCGACGTCGTCAAACGGGTGGAGAAAGGTGAGCTGTTCCTGTTCGCAGAGCCGCATGGCTTCGGAACATGCCTCGTCATAGTTCGCGCCATGCAGAATTACCTTTGCGCCAAAATTCTCGGTCGCCGCAATCTTCACCAGCGGGGTCATCAGCGGCATCACAATCTGCGCGCATATGCCGTGCCTGGTCGCGTGGTAGGCGACGGCCTGGCCGTGATTTCCCGCACTGGCAGCGATCACGCCGCTGCGCTTCTCTTTCTCCGACAGAGTCAGTATCTTATTCAGCGCGCCCCGTTCCTTAAAAGCCCCGGTCCGCTGCAGATTGTCCAGTTTTAGATAGACCTGCTGCCCGGTCATTTCGGACAGGTCTGCCGAATGCTGGCAGGGGGAAAGATAAATGTCGTTGCGAATGCGCTGCTCCGCGCGCTTGATCTCATCCAGTGAAACGGTCTGTGTCTGCATCGTGAACCTGATCCGCCTGCGATGATTCTATTGAATCCGCCCAGGAGAAAACGACGGAATTCGAAAATTGCAGGGATCGGACTGACAACTGTTGAGAATTCCGCCGGCGAATCGGAAGCGATATTCTCAATGTTTTTGTGCGCAGAAGTCATCTTTTGCCGGCTATGTGGTCTGCCAATGGATGGCCCGATGGGCTAGACCGGTTTTCCTATTACTGTGAGGTGGCACGAAATCCTTACGTGTATCCGTTCTTTAAGGAACGGATACGTAAGCCTCGTTCCGTCGCCATACACCTATAGGAAAACCGGTGTATCCTATCCCGTTCGCGGACTGCTTTTTAAGCAGTCACTGAAGGAGTCTCATGTCGCAGTCGAAATCCGCCGCCAATCTCCCGCAGCATCATCCCGGCTATCAGTCTGGGTTTGGCAACGAGTTCGCAACGGAAGCGCACGCCGGAGCTCTTCCGGTTGGGCAGAATGCGCCACAGAAAGCTCCGCTCGGCCTCTACACGGAACAGCTCAGCGGATCGGCTTTCACCGCGCCGCGACACCTGAACCGTCGCACATGGACCTATCGAATTCGTCCTTCTGTGATGCACCCGCCGTATCGCCGCACAGACAATCGTATGATCCGCGCGACTCCGTTCAACGAAGTGGAGACAACGCCTTCGCAGCTGCGCTGGGATCCGATGCCCATACCAACCGTGCCCACGGATTTTCTCGATGGCCTTACGACTTTGGCCGGTAATGGCGACCTGGCAATGCTCTCCGGCTGTGCAATCCATCTATACGCGGCCAACAAGAGCATGACGGACCGCTTTTTTTATTCAGCGGATGGCGAACTGCTGTTCGTCCCGCAACTGGGGTCTCTCAGACTGCATACCGAACTCGGTATTCTCGACATCAGCAATGGCGAGATCGCAGTGATTCCGCGCGGTATCAAATTTCGCGTAGAGCTGGCCGATGCCGCTGGCAAAGAGACAAAGGAGGCCCGCGGCTATGTGCTGGAAAATTTTGGCCAGCCGCTGCGCTTGCCCGATCTGGGTCCCATCGGAGCGAATGGTCTGGCGAACACGCGCGACTTTCTTACTCCGGTCGCCGCCTATGACGACCGCGATAACGCGAAATTTGAAGTGGTAGCGAAATTTCTTGGTAACTTGTGGACGACCGAGTTCGACCATTCGCCGCTCGACGTGGTCGCGTGGCACGGGAATTATGCGCCGTACAAATACGATCTGAATCGCTTCAACTGCATTAACTCGGTCTCCTTCGACCACCCGGACCCCAGCATCTACACGGTGCTCACTTCGCAAAGCGAACTTCCCGGCACGGCGAATGTCGATTTTGCATTGTTCCCTCCGCGCTGGATGGTGGCCGAGCATACTTTCCGCCCGCCGTGGTTTCATCGCAATATGATGAACGAGTTTATGGGCCTCATCCAGGGACAGTACGACGCCAAGGCCGAGGGATTTGTACCGGGTGGCGCATCGCTGCACAACTGCATGTCCGGACATGGACCGGATGCCGAAACATTCGAGCGCGCCAGCCGTGCCGAGCTGAAACCGGTGAAGCTCGACTCCACACTGGCCTTCATGTTTGAGACGCGCTTCGTCTGCCGCCCGACAAAGTTTGCGATGGAAACCGCGCAGTTGCAGGATGAATATTACGAGTGCTGGCAGCCGCTGAAAAAGAACTTCAAGGCGTAGAGTCGCGCAACGTGCAAATCCAGAGAGTGATGGCCGCAAATCCAAGCCAATATTCTCTGGATTCTTCGCTGTGCTCAGAATGACAGTCCTCAGCGTCAGGGCTGCTTTTTCAGGTTCATGTTAAAAGGCGCCTGTATCGGTTTCCAGTCGCTACCCAGGGCAATCAGAGTATCGCCCTGTAGCTGATAGTTCTCCAGGCTGTTCGACTCATTGGATCGCAAAGAGTACACAATCGCATTCGGATCGGCGGGCGTTCCTTTCTTCAGCAACCAACTTCCGGCATTTATGGAGGTGGTGTCGCCTTTCGGTGCTCCCAGATATTTCATCGTGCGCACATAATATGCATCTGTCGATGACTGCGGCCCTGCTGCATAGAGAGCAATGGTCGTTTGAATCGCGCTGCAGTCTGCGCAAGGCAGCTTGCCCCCGTATGTGCCGAGCAGCGTGCCTGCGGGCGTGACGACCGGGGTCTCATGGCCGGCGCTCCCTACCGTGACCTCGACGGTATAGGTTCGAGCAGGCCGCGTGTTTTTCTCCCACGGTCGGCTGTAATTCAGCAGCAGACGATCGTTACCCGCAGCTTTGGCAATAAACGTTAGACTCTGTTTTCCTGGCGCACCCGGCTTTGGATGGGTGGCGGGCACATTCCGGGGACTCGATGCCTGGAGTATCGTGCCGTCGTTATCGCCGACCTGCCATCCATAGCCAGTAGAGGGGTTGGCTGGAAGCATGAGGCGCAAGGTATCGCCCACATTCAACTGCACACCTACCTGCGGCCCCAATTCGCCAATCTCGACGATTTTCGCGGGCAGGGTCGGAACCGCCCCATATGTCGCTTGCGTGCCACCGAATAAGCCGATCACAAAACAAATTCCCAGCACCGTTCGTTTGCTACGCATTCTTGTTGTTCCGCCTCTCCAAACCTAGATATCAATATTGGCTCATGGTGATCGCAGCGCCGGTAACGCTGACCGAATTCTTTCCGCCAAAGATCGGCCTTTTGCCTGCGAACAACAAAGCACAAGCCAAAGGCTTCCCATCGGTGGCGGAATCATAACACTGATCGCGCTTCTGAGCCGACAAAAATACAACGGTAATGTACGGTAGGCACGCGGCGAATGCTGTCGGCAGCACAGCGCCGCCTTCTCTAACTTGACCAAGTAATTTGACGACGATCTTCTAGCTACCCACTGGTCTGCAGGATTGCAATCTGTACACTTGAACTGTCTATCAGAAACGGGAATGCTCAATCAGGGCATTAAAATTTCAATCTTCAACAAGAATTTTATTCAGGTGGATTGCGTAATGAAGATGAGTTTTCGCTGGTACGGGAAATCCGATCCCGTCAAATTGGAATACGTCCGGCAAATTCCGGGCATGCACGGGATCGTGGCAGCGATCTATGACGTTCCACTAGGAGATGCATGGCCGGTCGATAAAATTCTGTCGCTGAAAAATTCGATCGAAGCCCATGGTTTTGCATTTGAAGTTGTGGAGAGTGTTCCGGTTCACGAGGACATCAAGCTAGGCAAGCCGAACCGCGATGCTCTCATCGCGAACTATTGTCTGACGCTGGAGCGCCTCGCAGCGGCGGGCGTCAAGGTGGTCTGCTACAACTTTATGCCGGTGTTCGATTGGATGCGGACGACGCTGGACCGCAAGCTGCCAGACGGCTCGAACAGCGTTGCCTTTGATGTCGATGTCGTGTTCAATTTCGATCTGAGCAAGGGAGTCACCCTGCCTGGCTGGGACACGAGCTATACGCAAGAGCAGCTTCGCAGTCTGATGGATGCTTATTCCTCTGTCGGCGAGGAAGAACTGCGGCAGAATCTTACCTATTTCCTTCGACATGTGATTCCAGCGGCGGCGAAGGCCGGCATCAAAATGGCGATTCATCCGGACGACCCTCCCCGGCCTATTTTCGGCCTGCCGCGCATCGTGAAGAACAGGAACGATCTGCGGCGGATTCTCGATGCCGTGGACGATCCTGCCAATGGACTGACACTATGCTCTGGATCGCTCGGTTCCGATTTACGGAACGATGTCGTCGCCATGGTCAAGGAATTTGCCGGGGAGAAACGCATCCACTTTGCCCACCTCCGAAATGTAAAGGTAGACGAGCGCGGCAACTTCCAGGAGACAGCCCACTATTCCTCCGACGGGTCGCTGGATATGGCGGCCATTATTCGCGCTTATGCGGAAGCCGGCTTTGACGGTTACGCGCGGCCCGATCACGGCAGGATGATCTGGGGAGAAACAGGCAATCCCGGCTATGGTCTCTATGATCGCGCCATGGGCGCCTATTATCTGAATGGACTTTGGGAAGCAACGATAAAAGGTTCTGCTTCCCGGTAATTTGGCATCGCAACTCATGGCCGATGATCGTCACCGGGCAATCAGAGGCCGAACAGGCCGCTTGGTAGACTCATCGAGTGCGCCGCCTGATTGTCAACGCAGACGACTTCGGACTCACTGGTGGAATTAACCGTGCAGTCGTCGATCTGCACGACCAGGGCGCGCTCGGTTCCGCGACCCTGATGGCAGCGGCTCCGCGCTTCGCCGAGGCGGTTGCTCTGGCGAAGCAGCATCCGTCTCTTGGCATCGGCTGCCATGTCGTGTTGGTCGATGGATCGCCAGTTGCCGATCCGGCTTCCATTCCAAGTCTGATTGGCTCGATAAGCAGCGCTGATCGATCTGCGCATTTTCGCCCGGCGTTGGGAGCGTTTGTTCGCGACTTGTCCCTGGGCCGGATCAAACGAGAGCATATCGAGCGTGAAGCCACCGCGCAAATTGTGCGACTGCAGCAGGCGGGTATTCGCGTCACACATATCGACACCCACAAGCACACCCACATCTTTCCCCAGGTGCTGGATGGTGTTCTACGTGCGGCCAGGGCCTGCGGCGTTTATGCCATTCGCAATCCGTTTGAGCCGGCCTGGAGCGCGGCCGCTACATCGAGTGCGGGCGCAGTTCGCAAATTCCAGGTGCGTTGCCTGGGCAGCTTTCGCGGGAATTTCTTGCGCCAGGTGCGGGAGCGCGAATTCTCGACTACAGACGGATGCCTGGGGATCCTAGCCACTGGAACTCTGAATGAAAACTGCACTGCGTTCCATTTTGCGCCAACTGCCGGAGGGCACCTGGGAGCTTGTCTGCCATCCGGCCTACATGGACGACGAGCTTCGCGGGACGCGCACGCGATTGCAGGAATCGCGCCAGGTAGAGTTGACCGCGTTGCAGGCGCTGCCAATGATTCTGGACGGGCTGAAGAGCCCGGTGCTTCAAATCAACTTCGGCCAGCTCGGGCGTACGCCCAATTGAGCCCAGGTCTCAGAATCGAGACCTGGGGACCCGCGTTCCTGTTGCGCGAGGAAAAGCGTTTCTGCAACTTTCCGTCCGGGGCGCGCATCGGGTACTAAGGCATTTTCGGAAATACTGTGACTTTCAAAATTTTATTGAGGTTGCCGCTCCCTGGGGGTCGCGGCTAACTGTATACAAATAGGAAAACGGGTCTATCCGCAGGACGTGCTTCGGTCTACACCATTTTCCGAAAATGCTTTCGCAGGCGAAATCGTCAGAAAGCGATCCGCACATGAAAATTGGCATCACCTGTTATCCCACGTACGGCGGCAGTGGCGTGGTTGCCACGGAGCTGGGAATTGAGCTGGCCAGCCGCGGCCACGAAATCCACTTTATCTCCTATGCGCAGCCGTTTCGCCTGACTGGACGCGAGGACCGGATTCACTTTCATGAGGTCTCCGTCTCGACGTATCCTCTGTTCGAATTTCCGCCCTATTCCTTAGCGCTCGCGTCCCGCATGTCGGAAGTAGCCGAATACTACAAGCTGGATGTGCTGCATGTGCATTATGCGATTCCGCATTCCGTCAGCGCGCTGCTGGCACGGCAGATGCTGGCCCGTAGCGGACGCAGACTTCCCTTTGTGACTACGCTGCACGGAACAGACATCACGCTGGTCGGGGCCGATCCGTCCTATCTGCCGATCACAAGTTATGCCATCGATGAGAGTGACGGTGTAACCTCGATTTCCGATTACCTGCGCCGCCAGACCATTGAGACCTTCTCGACCAAGCGGCCTATTGAGGTGATTTCGAATTTCGTCAATTGTGATCTCTATGTGCGCGATCCGGTGGCGGCCCAGAAGATTCGCGCGCAATATGCCGCGCCACACGAAGCGGTGCTGGTCCACCTGTCGAATTTCCGTCCCGTAAAACGGATTCAGGACGTCATCCAGATATTCGCCCGTGTGTGCGATACAGTCCCTGCCAGGCTGCTGATGGTGGGGGATGGTCCGGAACGCTCTCCGGCGGAGTGGCTGGCGAAAAGCCTGAAGATCAGCGACCGTGTTCATTTTTTGGGAAAGCACGATCGGGTGAATCAATTATTACCGGCCGCTGACCTGATGCTGATGCCGAGCGAGATGGAATCTTTCGGCCTGGCTGCGCTTGAGGCCATGGCCTGCGAGGTTCCCACGATTGGAACGAATGTCGGCGGGGTTCCGGAGTTGATTCAGAACGGCGTCACCGGCCTGCTATTTTCCGTAGGGGATGTGGACGCGATGGCGCAGGCCGCGATCACGTTGCTGCAGGACCGGGATCGTCTTCAACAGATGTCTAAAGCGGGCAGAGAGGAAGCGCAGCAAACCTACTGCGCGAGCCGGGTCATTCCAAAATACGAAGAGTTTTACGCGTCGATACTGCGCGGCTCTCCCAATGGAACGGCCGGGATTTGAGCAAGATGAAGCGGAATGGTGAGGACAACCTTGGTTCCCCGCCCCGGCCTGCTCAGGATTTCAAATCCGGAATCTGGCCCACACAACACCTGCATGCGCTCGCGGACATTTTTCATTCCGACGCCTGTTCCGGCTCGCAGCAGCCGATTGCGGCGCAGAGATGAGTCGGTATCAGCTGGCCGCGGTTCCGCCGGCATCCCGACTCCATCATCCTCGACCGTGATGATTAGCTTGTTCTCTTTCAGACGGCTGCGCAGGATAATGGTGCCGCCATTGATGCGCGGTTCCAGGCCGTGTTTAATACTGTTTTCAATCAGCGGCTGCAGCAGCATCGTCGGCACAAGAAGGTCCAACGTGTCGGGCGAGATATCCTTTACGACGTGAAGTTTCTCGGTTCCAAATCGCGCCACCTCGATGGCCAGGTAATCGTCGGCGAATTGCAGTTCATCGCGCAGTTGCATCAGGTCTTCGCGGTCCTGCAACAGAACGCGCAGAATGCTGGCCAATTTCACGATCAATTCCCTGGCCTGCTCCGGGCGAAACCGCACCAAGGACGCGATCGAATTGAGCGTGTTGAAAAGAAAATGCGGATTAATCTGACGTTGCAGCGCATCCAGACGAGCTTCAAGTAATAGGCGACTCTGCTCCTCCAGTTTGCGTTCGATGCGAATCTGGTTCCATATCTTGAGGGGAATCCCAACCACCATGGGCGGACAAAGAAAAATGGCGAGCAGAATGGGCCAGCTGTGGGAGTTGAGGGTGAATAACCGGCGCGGATACGCGCTCGAAATCACATTACGCGTAAGCTGCATCCCGAAGATCAACAGAAGCAGCACTACCTGGTAATCCACCCGCGGCCGCCGCAGATTCCGCCGAATCCAGCGATACATGCTTAGATCCACAAATGGCGAAAAGGACCAGATGTCCTCTTCCGAGACAAACGCCCGGTAGGTGCCAAAAACGAGTGCCACGGCAAGATTGAATGGAAGTGTGAGATATTCCCGATGCAGCACTGCAGGGATCGAAAGAAAGGCTCCGCCGATCATGGCCGGTGTCGTGCCCAGCAGCAGAGCGATGATGATGACGGCCTCGAAGGCGATGTCCGCTGCCAGAAAATTCGGCACGATCACTCGCACCCACACTCCAAGCGTAAGCGGGATGCAGATGAAGGCGAGCAGGCCAAGCATCTGCGCGGCACTACGATGCGTGTTTAAGAGAAGATCGTTAAAAACCGTCGATCGCGCGAGGGCGGCCGAAACCGCGGCAGCCACGCCCAGCTTAATCAGCAGCGTAATCAGAATCAGTGTGGAACCGATCACGATTTCACTTTACTCCTGGCAGGAGCCGCAGAGTGATTCTCTATAATCGGGATATGCCGTTTGCCAAAGTTCGAAAAGTTGCCGAAGCGGACTTCCCTACCCGGTGGGGACATTTCCGCATCTTCGGATTTATCGGTGAAGCTGGCGGCGAGGCAGCCAGTACAGACGGCTCCCGGAGATTGCAGGATACAGAAGAAATGGTTGCGCTGGTGATGGGCGATATTTCAAGCGCGCCGCCGATCGTACGTATCCACTCGCAATGCCTGACCGGCGATGTGTTTGGCTCCTTACGCTGCGATTGCCGCCTGCAGCTGGAATTGGCACTGCGCACGATTGCAAAGGAAGGCGCGGGCGTTCTTCTTTATGAGCAGCAGGAGGGTCGCGGGATCGGTCTGATGTCGAAGCTGCAGGCCTACGCTTTGCAGGACGAGGGACTCGATACGGTCGAAGCAAACGAGCAACTTGGCTTCCAAGCGGATTACCGCGGATTTGAATTACCGGCGGAGGTTCTCAAGCAGATGGGACTCACGCAAGTCCGGCTGATGACGAACAATCCGGAAAAAGTCGCGGCGCTGGAAGCTGCCGGAGTTCTCGTGATCGAACGAATTTCCGCGGCGGTCGAACCCCAGGAGAGCTTCGAGAAATATCTCCAGGTGAAGCGCGATAAATTGGGCCATCTTGCGGACGAATCGGAAGTCGAACCGGCCAGTACCTAAAAATCCAGAAGCCAGGCTTGAATGAAGGAGGTTCCTGCATGCGTTCCAGCTTTTTTCAGCTCGCTACGGCCTTCGTCCTTTGCTGCGGAGTTGCAAGCGCGGCAGCGCGGCCCGGAAATTTCCAGGTCATCGGTCCAGGCGGCGGCGGCTCGTTTTACAACCCGACGATCAATCCCAACGATCCCAATACCGTCCTGGTGTCTTGTGACATGACCGGCTCCTACATCACTCATGATGGCGGCCGCTCCTGGAGGATGTTCAATCTGCGCGGGGTGGCGAATTTCTTTGCATTCGATCCCAAAGCGCCGCACACCATCTATGCCGATACCATCGGGCTGTGGCGAAGCACCGACAATGGAGCGACCTGGAAGCTGGTGTACCCAAGGCCTTCGACGATTACCGATCTGGAGACGCGCTCCGACGGCGCCGGCGTTGTTATCCAAGCCAGCCCCGATCCGCTCGGCCGGATCACCGCGCTCGCAGTCGATCCGGCGAATTCGCAGACCCTTTATGCCGCGACCGAAAAAGAAGGGGAATTCGGTCTATTCGTTTCTCACGATTACGCCAAAAGCTGGCGACAGCAAGCCTCCCTGCCAGAAGCAGCGCGTCATCTGTGGGTCGATCCGAATTCACCTCGCGATGCGAGGAAACTCGTTCTTATGGGCGTGCGCTTCGCCGTGATTGCGAACGGCAGTCATGTCCACCAAATTGAGTTGCCGGGCTCTCCCACGAACAGACACTATGCGTATCCTTACGCCGATTCGAGGTACACGTCGGCTGGTTTCACCGGTTCTGGCCGACTGGTTCTATATGTCATCTCCGACATCGGCGGATCGGTTTCTACGGACGGTGGCGCGTCCTGGGACAACATCGCTATTCCGGGCACGGGAGCGCGCCTGGATGCCATCGCCACCAGCCTGCACCATCCCACAACTGCCTATCTCTCTTTTCGGCGCCTTGAACTCAACGGCAAAACATGGCACGGCGTTTTGAAAACGGTAGATTCGGGACGCACCTGGGAGTTCGTCTGGAAGGAAGGCACGCAGACTGCAGCGCCCAATGTCCATGCGGCCTGGATCCGGGATAGGTTTGGCCCGATGTGGGGCGCAAATCCCGCGATGCTGGGCGTAGCCGACCAGGACGCGAACATGTGCTACGGCACGGACAGCGGACGCGTGTTTGACACCACCGACGGCGGCAAGAACTGGTATGCGAAACATTCGCGGCGCGTACCGGGCGGCGGGTGGACGACGACGGGGCTCGATCCCACCACGAATTACGGCATTTTTTTCGATCCGTTCGACAAAAATCACCAGTTCATCGCCTATACGGACATTGGCCTGTTCAGCAGCGAAGATGGCGGGAAGTCGTGGGAAAGCGCCAGCTATGGAATTCCCAAAAAATGGGTTAATACGGCGTATTGGCTGATGTTTGATCCCAAAGTACGAGGGCGCATGTGGGTCGCCAGTAGCTACGATCACGATCTGCCCCGGCCCAAGATGTGGCACAACGGATCGGTCGAAGACTTTGACGGTGGCGTGTGCCGCAGCGACGATGGCGGCCGTACGTGGAAGAAGTCGAATACCGACATGATGCCGACCGCCGCCACCGACATCGTGCTCGATCCTAACAGCCCGGTGAATGCGCGCGTTCTTTATGTCACCGGCTTCGGCCGCGGCGTGTACAAGAGCACGGATGACGGGAAAACATGGAGCCTAAAAAACGCTGGCATCACGCAAAAGGAGCCGTTCGCGTGGCGGATCGTCCGAGATCCTCACGGAGTTCTGTATCTGCTGCTGGCGCGGCAATCCAGTGATGGCAGCATCGGCAACTCCGGTGACGGCGCTCTCTATAAATCGGCGGATGGCGCCAATTCCTGGACGCCGATCAAACTGCCCAGGGAGTCAACGGACCCAACGGCCTCGCCATCGATCCGCGCGACCCGCAGCGACTTTACCTGGCCGCGTGGCCGCGCGCCGCGGGACTGCATGGGGAAGGCGGCGGCGTTTATCGTTCCACCAATGGCGGCCAGACCTGGCAGCGAATCTTCGACCGCGAAGAGCATGTCTACGATGTCACTATCAATCCACGCGATCCCGATACGGTCTATGCCGCCGGCTATGACTCGTCCGCCTGGATCTCTTCCGATCGCGGCACCCACTGGAGGTATATCGCCGGGCCAAACTTCCATTGGATGGACCGAGTGATTCCCGATCCGAACGATCCGGAAAAAATCTACATTGCAACCTTCGGCGGAAGCGTCTGGCATGGAAATTTGACTGGCAAGGGACCAACCGATATCGCCACACCCAGGCTCCAGCCCGGCCGCTGAGCGGCCCTATTCTGGTTTTTTGCGCAGCGCAACCAGCAGTTTCGCGGTGGTAACTGCCTGCCCGGTATGGCGCTGGGTATGATCGGCACAGTGGATCAGCAGACCGGCCACGCTCGTCGGCAATTGCTTCCGGCCCACCGTCGCGAGGCTCCGGCCAACGCGATCTGTCGATTCCGCGAATCCGCGCCTCAGCTGTCGGCGAGACCATTCTCGAATTGCGCCAGAAGCTGGTCGCGATGCACCGGACTGCCCATCTCCCCGGCCAACCATTGCTTTTGTTCCTCGCTCAGCGCCTTCCCTTCAGCGTAGGTCAACAGGCGATCGAGACTTCCGACAATGTGCCGCAGGTGAAATGCCACCGGAGGAAGATCATGCGGCCGGGCGGCCAGTTCTCCCTCCTTCAGCGACCCGCACCAACGTTCGATATCCTCCCGCGCCAATTGCAGCGCATGAAGCACAGCTCGCTGCTCTGCGGGTAATTCCGCGAGAGTACCGCGCAACCAGGGTTCGGGATGAAGATCTGCCAAGCTGTTCCTCGGGTGTGCCAACCTGTTTCTCTAAACGTCATCAGGAGAACCGCTGGACGGGTTTTCCGGTGAAGTCCCAGGGCTACCCTTCACCCGGACCACGGTGATCTTATTAAACCCTTCCTTGAAGGAGGGTGGACGCAGACGCTCCTGCATTTTGATCATCGATTCCGGATTCAACATCCGGTCTCGGCGAGTGTTCCGCTCCATACAAATTTCGAACGGCACATCAAAAAAGACCGCGTGCACTTCGTACCCGAAGCTCCTCGCCATCTTGATCCACTGCCGCCTCTCGTGGGGAGACAGATTGGTCGCGTCCACATAATTCCACGGCATTTTCGCGATCAGCCGTGCGCGCAACAACGAACGCAATGTTGAAAACACCAGCCCCTGATACCGCTGCTCCGTAATATCGTCAAACAAAATGGATCGCAGCATGTCGCTCGAGAGTGGCGTAACTCCGCGGCGCTTGAACCAGGTGGTTTTGCCCGAACCGGGCAGGCCAATGGCAAGCACCACGTATCCTTTGGGAGATTTCGCAGCCTCCGGCTCAGCCGGAGGCTGCGCCAGCGATTCGGGTTGTGTTTCCACCACGAGCGTCTGACCGCCAGGGGAAGAAGGCGCAACGGCGGCACTGTCCCTGGCGTCCGCCCGACTCTCGTTCCGGCCTGCCGAGCGATTCCCATTTCCGCCGCTGCGGCCGGTTTGCCTCGGCTCCATCGCATCTCTGGCCGCGGAGGTGGCCTGAGACTCGCCTGGGGCGCTGCTCTCATCGCCAGATGCGTCATCGACGTCGCTGTAAACATCTGCTGTACGGCTTCGGCGGACGGATTCTTTCGTTGTGTCCTGATCCGCCGCGGGATGAGGATAGGACGGTTGCAAAGGTGTAGGTTGGTCCTGCGGAATCTCGTGACCGATCTTTCCGGTTGACTCGGAATCGTTGGTCACCGGCTTCTTACGACGTCTCATTAGTTTTTCGCGCATCCAATCGCGCATGATGCGCTTGTAACACATTGGCGCCGTTGGCTGCAAACACGACTGATCTGCGGCTCTCCGCCTCTCTCGTTTTCTATCCTAATTGTGACCGCGAGTGGCATCCTACTGTCAGCGATTTCAGCTGCCATCGATTATGCCAACCTCACTTTCACACCAGTTTGCGTATTTGTTTCTGCTCGCCATTCCGATCGCATGTGTCTCCTGGACCGTTACCCACGAGGAGGTCTTTCGAGAGCCGCGAGAGTGGTGCAAGCAGCGCAGCGAGAACTGCCGCAAGTTACCCGTCCGCAAGTTCTTTTATTTATTTACCTGCGAGTACTGCTTCAGCCACTACGTCGCGCTCTTCTTTGTCGCGATCACACAGCTTCAGTTGCTCTATGCCGGCTGGCGGGGATATCTGATCGCGTGGTTCGCTCTCGTCTGGGTCGCCAATATTTACATGAGCTTTTTCAACCGCCTCCGCCTCGATATCAAGCACGAAAACGTTGAGATTGCCGTGGATCAGACCAAAATCGATGAGCCGCGATGAACGTCGCAGCGAAAACGTTCGCTGGAGCCCACCCAAGCAAAAGAAGCTTGAATGGGCCACCCACCGTACAATAGAACCATACCTATTTGAAAATTTCTAACAGGAGAGAAAATCAAGATGGCAGTAAAGGTTGGCATCAACGGCTTTGGCCGCATCGGTCGGAATGTTTTGCGGGCATCGCTGGGCAATCCAGAGCTGGAGTTCGTCGCGGTCAACGACCTGACGGATCCGAAGACTCTGGCGCACCTGCTGAAGTACGACTCGATCCTTGGCAACCTGCACCACAAGGTGGAAGCAGGCCCCGATTCCATCTCCGTTGACGGCAAACAAATCAAAGTTTTCGCGGAACGCGATCCCGCCAAGCTGGATTGGAGTTCTGTTGGCGCGCAGGTCGTGGTCGAGTCGACCGGCCATTTTACAGACGCCACCAAGGCCAAAGCGCACCTCCACGGTTCGGTCAAGAAGGTCATCATTTCCGCCCCGGCATCGAACGAGGACATCACTATCGTCCTGGGAGTGAATGAGGACAAGTACGATCCGGCCAAGCACAACGTCATCTCCAACGCTTCCTGCACGACGAATTGCCTGGCTCCGTTGGCGAAGGTGCTGCTGGAGAATTTCGGCATCGTCTCCGGCCTGATGAACACGATCCACAGCTTTACGAACGACCAGGTCACGCTCGATTTCCCTCACAAGGACCTGCGACGGGCACGCGCTGCCTCACTCAACATCATTCCCACCTCGACCGGAGCCGCCAAGGCTCTGCATTTGGTGCTGCCGGAGTTGAAAGGCAAGCTGGACGGCTTCTCCCTGCGCGTGCCGACACCTGTCGTTTCCGTAGTCGACCTGACTGTAGTTACGGAGAAGCCCATCACCGCAGAGTCCGTGAATGCCGCGTTAAAGAGGGCGGCGGACGGCCCGCTGCACAACATTCTCGGCTTTGAAACTCAGGAACTGGTCTCGTCGGATTTCAAGGGGAACCCGCTTTCCTCCATCGTGGACGGTCCCTCGACAAAGGTTATCGGCGGCAACATGGCGAAGGTCATCAGCTGGTACGACAATGAGTGGGGTTATTCCAACCGGGTCAAGGACCTGATCCTTTTCCTGGTCAAGAAGGGTCTGTAGCCTTCGCCTGTAGTCATTCTGACTAGAGCGTAGCCCGGGCCTACGGTTTGCCGACAAAACCGCGAGGTCCTTCGCTACTCACCCCAGCGGGCACAAATCGCCCGCCGGGGGCCCCGGTACGCTCAGGATGACAACTTCTTCGTATTCAGGATGACTGCTTCCTGAAATTTGGAGCCTCGATGATGCGCAAAAATATTCCTGGGTCATCGCCATATGAACCTGTGATTGGGTTCTCGCGTGCGGTGCGGATGGGAAATTCAGTCTATGTCTCAGGAACCGCGCCGGCCGGTGCGGACGAAGCCGATGTGGCCACCCAGACGCGCCATGTACTCAGCATCATCCAAGGCGTGCTGGCGGAGGCTGGCGTCAAGCTGGAACACGTCGTGCGTACGCGCATGTACCTGACACATGTGGAAGATTGGGAAGAAGTCGGCCGAATTCATGGTGAGTTCTTCGGCGCCATTCGTCCCGCCTCCACCATGGTGGTCGTTGCGAAATTGCTGAATCCCTCCTGGCGTATCGAGATCGAGGCGGACGCGGTCGCTCCCGATTCGGAAGAGGACGGCGGCGCGTGATGAGCGCCATTTAGCGGATCACCGGCGCGGAACGACCCCGCTCCTCGATATCAACGCATCCGTCTGGGATTGCGCTTTCCATCCGATACTGTCTACGCTACGGATGGAGGAACCACATGCGAAAAATGTTTCGCGGGCAACAAACACCACGAGCCACGCTCCGCGCTATAGCGCAGTCGATGGTATGTCTCAGTATTCTTTTGTGTGGCCTCGGGACCGCAGCGCGTTGCCAGGACCAAGGCCACACTCCCAGCGAACCGGCAGGCTCCCCAGCCAGTCAATCCGGAGCCACCCAGCTATCTGCCAAGTGGGAGGAACTCACCGGGCCGGATTTCATCAAGGCCATACATCAGGCACAGGGCGTCTGTCTTCTCCCGTTTGGAATCATTGAAAAGCACGGCACCCAGCTCCCGCTGGGCACGGACCTGATCAATGTTCGTTATGCCGCGCTTCACGCCGTCCAGCAGGAATACGCAGTGGTCTTCCCGCCCTACTACTTCGGCCAGATTGCAGAAGCACGCCATCAGCCAGGAACGGTTTCGTATCCCGCGCATCTGCAAATGGAACTCCTTCAGGCCACCACCGACGAGATGGCGCGCAACGGCTGCAAAAAGATCGTCATCGTCAACGGCCACGGCGGTAACGAAGATTTTCTGCCCTACTTCGCCCAGTCGCAGCTGGACACTTCGCATGATTACGTCGTCTACATCTACTGGTGGGAGCCGCACGAAGCTGGCCGTCCCGCCGAGAAGGACAAAGTGGACTCGCACGCGGGCGAATCGGAGACCTCGCACATGATGGCGGCCGATCCCGGCCTGGTCCACATGGATCGCGTCGGTCAGGAATCCGGCGCCGATCAGGACCGGCTGCATCTTCCACAGGGCGTTTATACCGGAATATGGTGGTACGCGAAAGTTCCCCAACCATTACGCGGGCTATGCGCAATATGCCAACTTGAAGCTGGGGCAGATGGATATGAAGGCCTGGGCCAGCGATATCGCCGGAGTTATCCGCGCCGTACGGGCTGACCAGGAAAGCCTGAAGCTGCAGGATGAGTTTTATCAGAACGCAGAGCATCCGCTGGACACGAAGCAATAACGCCGCGCATAAGCAAAAAGGCGCGAGCGCCCGATTCGGGAGCTCGCGCCTTTGCCTTACGAATCGCGTTGTAACGCGACTACACCGTGTTGATCGGACCATTGACCCCATTCGGGAAGAATCCACCCATCTTGGTACCCGGGGTACTGTTGTTAAAAGCGATTGCCAGTACCTGGCTGGCTGTCCGCACAACCGTAAGCCCATACTGGTCGACATCGAAATACTTCGTTCCAGACGGCGGAGGAATCATGTCTTTGCTGTCCACCGGAGTAGTCGCAATACCGTTCAATGCCACCAATCCGCGCACAAGTGAGGCATGATAGGCTTCCGTCAATCCGATCCGCACTGCACCTCCAAGCACGAATTTGCTGGCGATCAAAGGCGCCGCGCCGCCGTAGGCGGAAGCACCGGTATCTTCAAACGCCCGCGACAACGTCAGGAACGACCTGAAATCGGCGAACCCGATTCCCAGCGCATCCAGCTTGAGCGCGGGTTTGGTGATCGGAGTCCCGCCCAGGCCTTTAATCGCGGCGCGTAATACCTTGACGTGTTCCTGTTCGTCATAGGTGATCTGCGCGGCGATGGTCGGCAGGGCTCCAGACATTTCGCCGGTGAAATCGACCATGTTTCCACCGGTCGTTGGTCCGTACATTCCCGAGCCACTCAGATCGAAGCCGCTCTGTTCGAGGGTTTTTCCGGTGGTGGCGACTGTATAAAATTCGGCTTCGAGGTATTCAAGATTTAATGCAAAGTTCAGAATATCCATATCCCTGATGGCTGCCGCCTCGACCAAGGAAGGCTTGAAATCTAGCGTGCTGCTGCCCGGCAAGCTGTCCATCACGCCCAATTTGCCGGCGATCAGTACGGCCCCCGCCAAGCCCGCTCCCGCAAATCCTGCGCCCTTTACAAAAGCGCGACGGTTGAAGGTTGATTCGGTCAATCTGGTTACATTATCTTGCTCACTGGTTTTCATAGGTTTTTCCCTCGTGCATCGATGATCGGAACACATAGCCCATGCTCTTGCTTGCTCGCAGCCGGGCCGCAGGGTGACTAGGTGGACGGATGGAGTCTCAAGGGGGACGCTGCTGCGACTTTTGACTCAGGGGAGCGGATCAACAGGACAGATTGGGAACTGGTCCTCCATGCGAATACACCGGTAACTTCGGGTGAGGTTTGGAGTTTCTAAGCTGAACGAACGTACATCGAAGGATTAGGATGCGGATAGTTTGGAGGAAAGTTGGCCTGTATTGGTGAATGTTTCATATCGTCGTAGCACGCTTCGTGCCGGCTAGAAGTAACTTTATTATTAGATAGGATTCATAGCTCACTTCACCGCCTGCCGATTCCATAAATGCCAGCCAGCAATAGAAAATCTTAAAAGAATGTTTCGGCATAGGAGCGTCTGTAAGACGGTTGAAGGAGCGACAATTTCTGCTGCGATCTGAAACCATTCGCTGCAATGGGGCGCTCGGGATGCATTACCCGCAAAAGTTTTTTAGAAACGTTTAATATTTGATAAGAAGCAATCACAAAGGACCTGCTTCACCCCGTTGTATTCCGCTGGTCACAATTCCTATGCCAAAATTATCGATTCGCGATCTCTCGCTCGAACATAAGCACGTTTTTATCCGCGTGGATTTCAACGTGCCTCTGTCGGAGGATGGTACCCAGATTATGGAAGATACTCGCATCCGCGAGACGCTTCCGACGCTGGAGTACGCCATCCGCCACCGTGCCAAAGTGATCCTCGCCTCTCATCTTGGGCGCCCCAAGGGCAAGCCGAATCCGCAGATGAGCCTGCGCCCGGTGGTGGATCGCCTGCGCCAGCTTCTTGACCATCATCTCGGCGAATCGGTGAACGTTGGCTTTTCCCCGGATTGCGTGGGCGAAACGGCCCAGGAAACCGCCCGCCAGCTCGAGTCCGGCCAGGTGCTTCTACTCGAAAATCTGCGCTTTCATGCCGGCGAAGAAAAGAACGATCCGGCTTTCGCGAAGCAGCTTGCGAAGCTCTGCGACCTTTACGTAAACGACGCCTTCGGTAGTGCCCATCGAGCCCACGCCTCCACCGAGGGGATTACGCATTTCGTGTCGCAGTCCGCTGCCGGCCTGCTGATGGAAAAGGAATTGACGTATCTGGGAAAGGCACTCCACGAGCCGGACAAGCCGTTTGTCGCAATCCTGGGCGGCGCCAAAGTTTCCGACAAGATCGATGTCATTCAGAATCTGCTCGGCAAAGTCGATGCCCTGCTGATTGGCGGTGGCATGGCATATACGTTTTTGAAAGCGAAGGGACAGGATGTCGGCAAGTCACTGCTTGAAGCCGACAAGCTGGATGTGGCCCGCGAAGCCATGGAAACAGCCGCACAGCGTGGCGTGCGCTTTCTTCTGCCGGTCGATCACATTCTGGCGAACAGGTTTGCTGCCGATGCGGACACGCAGACCTTTTCTGGAACGGGCAATTTCCCCTCCGACTGGATGGCGCTCGATATCGGTCCCAAAACAGTCGCTCTGTTTGTTGAGGAGATTTCGAAGGCTCGCACCATCGTATGGAATGGGCCCATGGGCGTCTTCGAAATGCCTGCATTTGCGCATGGCACGATGCAGGTAGCGCAGGCGGTAGCCGATAACACGCTTGCAACATCGATTGTGGGCGGCGGAGATTCGGTCGCTGCCGTGCACGCGGCCGGCATCGCCGACAAGATCACTCACATTTCCACCGGCGGCGGCGCATCGCTCGAATTTCTGGAAGGAAAAAATTTACCGGGCGTTGAAGCCCTGACGGAGAAGACCGCTTGAGCACTCGCAAAGCCATGATTGCCGCCAACTGGAAAATGTACAAAACGCCCGCCCAGGCAAAAGAATTTGTTTCCGCTTTTCTGCCGCTGATCCAGAACCATACGCGCGACGAGATTGTCCTCTGCCCGCCATTCATCGACATACCCGCCGTAGTCACGGCAACACAGAACAGCCATGTTCGCGTCGGCGGACAGAATATGTACTGGAAAGAAGAAGGCGCTTTCACCGGCGAAATTTCCGGCGCAATGCTGGTGGCAGCCGGCTGCTCGCATGTGATTCTCGGCCACTCCGAGCGGCGTCAGTTTTTTAACGAAACCGACGAGTCTGTCAACCAGAAGCTGCAGGCTGCACTGAAGCAGAAACTTACGCCGATTGTCTGCGTAGGGGAACTGCTGGCGGAGCGCGAGGCCGGAAAAACGGAAGAAGTTCTGCTGCGGCAGGTATCGCGTGGACTTGCAGATGTTACGCCGGAGCTGGCGGGCAACATCGTAATCGCATATGAACCTGTCTGGGCGATTGGGACCGGAAAAACCGCCACGCCGGAGATGGCTGCCGAAGCTCACCGGATCATTCGCAACCAGGTGGCGCACTCGCTCGGGAACAGCATCGCGGATCAGATGCGCATCCTTTACGGCGGCAGTGTGAAGCCAGAGAACGCGGCCAGCCTGCTGACCCAGGAGGAGATTGACGGCGCTCTGGTTGGAGGAGCCAGCCTCGATCCACAATCCTTCGCAAAGATTATTCTCCATTCCTGCACCTAGAGAGATCGAAGTAGCGAAATGTCAGACGCTTTTTCTACAACCAGACGCGAGTTTATGAAGAGCGCGGCTTCCGCTGCAGCCATGGCGGGAGTGGCAGGCGCCGCTTCGGCTGGCACAAGGCGATTCGAGTGATCAGCCGCATGCAACCAAGCCGAATATTGTGCTGTATGTCGCCGACCAGATGCGCTGGGATTTCGTTCACGCTTATGGATTGAATCCAACAACAAAGACGCCAAATCTCGATAAGGTTTTTCAGCGTGGGGTGACGTTTACCGGTGCCGTTACCAATCAGCCCGTCTGTGCTCCATCGCGGTCCGGCGTGTTCACTGGACACTACGCAACCGAGACCGGCGTGTGGAAAAACGGCCTGCAGCTTCGCCGCGATCTGCCCACGTTGGCCGGCATTCTGCGCAACAACGGATACACCGCGAACCTGATTGGAAAATGGCATCTGTCAGGCGCCGGAGCGGGATTTGTGTCTGCGAAGGATCGCGGCGGGTTTCTCGACGTTTGGGAAGGCGCGAACGTTCTTGAGTTCACCTCTCATCCGTACTACGGAACGATCTGGGATGGACAAGGTAATCCCCTGACGTGGAAAGACGAATATCGCGTAGACTTTTTGACCGATCGCGCCGTGCGTTTTCTGAAACAGCCGCAGGAGAAGCCTTTCCTGCTTTTCGTATCGCAGCTCGAACCGCATTTTCAGAACGACCAAGGCCGTTTTGTAGCGCCGAACGGATACGCGGACCGCTTTCGCAACCCCTATGTCCCTCCGGATCTGCTCCACTTGCCCGGCAACTGGCAGGCGCAATTGCCGGATTATTACGGTGACATCGAAAAGATCGATGAATCCGTGGGAAGAATTCTGCAGACTCTGGAAGAGCAGAAGCTGCTCGACAATACAATTTTTCTTTTCACCAGCGATCACGGCTGCCATTTCGAGACCCGCAATGCAGAGTACAAGCGCAGCCCGCACGACAGCTCGATCCGGATTCCGTTTCTCATGCAGGGACCAGGCCTCGATCGCTCGATGCAGTTGTCGGAAATCGTCGGAAACATTGATTTGACTCCTACGCTCCTCGATGCTGCGGGCGTCTCCGTTCCAGCCTCCATGAAAGGCAGGAGTCTGATGCCGCTGGTGCGCGATCCCGAGGCGCGGCTGAACTGGGACAACAGAGCCCTCATCCAGATCAGCGAGTCGATGGTGGGGCGCGCGATCCGTACACCGGAGTGGACCTACTGCGTCGCCGATCCGAGTCTGCAAGGGAGCAGCAATCCGGCCAGCACGCACTATCAGGAATACGTGATGTACAACAACTTCAGCGACCCGGCACAACTGATAAACCTGGCCGGCAGAATGCCCTTTCAAGGTGCAGCCAATCAATTGCGTGAACAACTCATCGAGATGATCGTGGCATCCGGGGAACCTGCTCCTACCATTGCGCCCGCCAGACTATATCCATGACTCCAAGATTAAAAATTGCTGCTTTTCCGCTGTAGCCCACAAAGAAAGCGCCCATGACACTTCGAGCAGTCATTTTCGATTACGGCCTGGTCCTGTCTGGCCCTGCTGAACCCGCGGCCCGCGCGCGCATGCTTGCCATCACCGGTCTCACCCCGGAGAATTTCGACAAGCATTACTGGAAGCATCGCCTGGACTATGATCGCGGGACGCTGAATGGCCGCACCTATTGGCAGGTAGTTGCGCGCGACACCGGACTGTCACTGACGCAGGAACAGATCGGCGCGCTGATCGAACAGGATGTATTGCTCTGGGCGAGTATCAATCCGGTCATGCTGGATTGGGTAGTCCGGGTGCGCGCGTCAGGGATGAAGGTCGCCATCTTGTCGAATATGGGAGAAGACCTGCTGGCGCATATGCGGAAGAACTTCGGCTGGCTCGATGATTTCCACCACCTGACCTGGTCTTGCGAGCTGGACATGATTAAGCCGGAACCGGCAATCTATCGGCACACGATCGAGAAGCTGGAAGTGAAACCGGAAGAAGCGTTATTTCTGGATGACAAAATTGAAAATGTTGAAGGCGCGCGGCAGGCTGGTTTGCACGCAATTCTATTCCGCAATCCGGAATCACTCCAGGCGGATCTGATGGAACAGCGGTGGCTTGATGAGCTGCCACCCGTGATAGCCTGATGCGGTCACGGGGTGTTTTTTGATGCTTGATGCAGGTACGATTCGCCGCTGGATTTTCATCACTGCCGTTGCCTTGCTGCTGCCGTCTCTCGCATTTCGCAGCCAGCGATCCCGGCCGCCAATACGCGGGCTCCATGACGGTCAATCGTTATGGCATCGTAGCCACAAGTCAGACGCTGGCCTCCCAGGCTGGGGCGACGGTGCTGGCGCGGGGCGGAAGCGCCGTCGATGCCGCCATTGCTGCCAATGCGGCGCTCGGCGTGATCGAGCCAATGATGAATGGCATGGGTGGAGACCTGTTCGCAATCGTCTACGATGCCAAAACGAAAAAGTTGTACGGCCTGAATGCCAGCGGATGGACACCTGCGGGATTGAGCATCGATTCGCTGAAAGCGAAAGGTATTTCCGGCAGAATCCCATCGCGCGGCATTGACTCGGTTTCGGTGCCCGGTGCAGTCGCCGGATGGGATGCCCTCCATCGCCGCTTTGGCAAATTGCCGCTTTCGGAAGATCTGCAACCCGCCATTGCGTTCGCGGAAAACGGAGTTCCGATCCCGGAAACAGATGCGGCCAACTGGAATACCTATGGGACGCCGCTTGCAAACGAGGCTACGTTCGCGCCAGTCTTTTTACCTGGCGGGAAGGCGCCGGCAGTCGGGCAGGTATTTCGCAATCCTGATCTTGCAGCTTCGCTGCGACTGGTCGCACAAAAGGGTCGCGATGGTTTTTACCGCGGTCCGATTGCGGAAGCGATCCTGAAGCTTTCTGCGGAGCGAGGCGGATTTATGTCCGCCGCCGACCTGTCGGATTTCCAGCCGCAATGGGTCGATCCGGTTTCGACGACCTATCACGGCTGGACGGTATGGGAGACACCGCCGAACACGCAGGGAATCGCGGCACTTTCGATGCTGAATATCATGGAGCAGTTTCCGCTGGAGCAGTGGGGCCACGATAGCCCGGACACTCTTCACGTTGAGATTGAAGCGAAGAAACTTGCCTATGCCGACATGCTGCACTATGTTGGCGATCCCAAGACGAGCCATATTCCGACCGAGCAGCTTATTTCAAAAGCGCTTGCGGTTCAAGCGCGCGAAGCTGATCCAAATGGATCGGGCACAGTGTAAAGTGCTTCCCTCTGTTTTGAAAGACCAACTTGCGCGACTGGCGAGCGACACGACTTATCTTGCAGTGGTGGATCGCGACGGCAATGAGGTGTCGCTTATCCAGAGCGATTCCGCCGCGTTTGGAAGTGGCATGGTCGCTCCGAAGACTGGCTTTGTTCTGCAGAACCGGGCCGCGGGTTTCAGCCTGCAGCCGGGGCAGCCCAATTCCCTGGCGGGGCATAAGCGTCCGCTTCACACCATTATCCCGGGATTCATGAAGAAAGGCGGCGTTACCATGGCGTTTGGCATCATGGGCGGATTCAACCAGGCTCAGGCCCACGCACAGTTCGTGGCGAACATTGTCGACTTCCACATGAATATTCAGGATGCGTTGGGCCAGCCCCGGTTCCGACAGAGCGTCGGCAGTGGTTGCGATGTCTCGATTGAAGGAGGCTTCTCCAAAAGTACTTTTGAAGGTTTATCGTCCAGGGGACATCTGTTGAACATCACGCCGCGCTACTCCCAGGTAATGGGGCGCGGGAATGCAGTGCTGCACGATGATGCAGCTGGGCGTGAATTTCGGTACGTCCGACCCGCGAGCCGACGGTGCAGCCATCCCCGAGGAACCACCCTTCCCAAACCAATAAAGGTGCCCATTATCTGCGGCGTACTCTGTAGCTCGTGTGGGATGACCCTCCAAACAAAAGCAACTCATTCTGAAAACGAGTCATTCTGAGGGAGCCTTGGCGACCGAAGAATCTAGGCGTTTGCTGTTTGCAAATACGGATGGAAACACTCCAACGTGTGAAATCGATCACACTGCACCCGGTTTCACAACGCTTTTGGGTGAAAGTGGCCGCTGGCAGATTCCGTCTAAGAGGGGCCTGGCAGAATGAGTTGAGCTATCTCCATAGCTTCCATGCTTCGATGAAGTTCTTGCCGCGATAGCGGATCGTCCTTGCGTCGATAACCTCCGCTCCAGGAGCGAGTCTTTCCTTGATTGAAGGCGCGGATCGAGAAGTAGACTCAATTTGGAACGTAACCGGTCCCTCAATCTTGTAGGGATGAATCGCGCCGATTTTGGACATGGACTCCTCTGCTTTCTTCTCAATCAGATCGCGGGAAGCCTTGGCCGAGAGGGTGATACAGGCATAGTTGGCAAGCCCCTCCTTCACCACAGCCGTTTCTGCATCCGGGTCGATTGCGTGTAAATCACGTGCCGCGTCCTGGTCTCCGCTCAGGAAGATGACAGGAATTCCAAACCAGCCGGCTAACGCGGTACGCGTTTCCACCTCTCCAACAGGCTTGCCGTTCATCAGCATTGTCTGGATCCCCAGCGAACTGTAGCTATGTGCCATGACGCCGTCCAGGGAATCTGCGCGCGCGTGTTGCCCAACGAATGCTACCGCGGAATATCCTTGATCGAAGGTTAACGTCGGCCCAAGGTCGCCCATGATCAGCTTGGCCCGCGGGTCGATCGTCAACGCCGAGAGCGTCTCACTTTCGTCATGGCCGTCCCATACGTAAACCTCGTCCGCTCCGCCTTTGAAGAATCCATCCACCGCAGCATTAACCTCGCCGGTAAGAAGTTGCTGCATCTCAGAATTCTGAGGATTTGTTTGTGCCTGGCGGCAAACACCGGCCACGCCCTCAGCGTCGGAAATGATGAACACCGTCTTCTTGGGCTGCGCGTGCAGAAACGCAGATCCGAAGAGGACGAGACTCAGCACGCCGCCTTTGCCGCCCCTCATCAGAAGGTCCTTGAGTCCATTCGCGCGAATACCGCTGTGCCGCATCTGGTTCTTTCCTTTCGTTTTATGATTCGTTTCACTTAGTAAGTGCAACATCCTGTATTCCCGCTAACAGGAATTATCTGGTCTGGATTCCGGAGCCCAGACCATTCAAGAGACGCCAAGGCGAAGTCCTGCGAAACGACCGTGCATGATTTAGACATCCCGCAATGTAAGTGCGGCGTTCCGTAAAGATTGCTATCTATTTACTGTTTACTGTCGCGCAGCAGAGCATCCGCAGCCCACATCATCCTAAGCATGTACATATCATCGACCCAGTACGGCCGGAAACGATGATGCCCTACGAAACGCGTGATCGTTCCAATGGGATAGGAACCTGCTCGACGATCTCCACATTGAAACCCTGGAGAGCAGGAACATGGGTGGGCGTATTGGTCAGCAGTCGAATCTTATGAATCTGCAGATCCGATAGGATCTGGCCGCCCAGCCCAACCTGGCGTAGCGTGCGCTGCTGGCGGTCTTCACTGCGCTCATGCGCCCGCAGATCGCGGTGAAACACAAGCCGCGGCAGAGGACTGCCCTGCCCTTTTGCGCCGCCCGGGTCGATACCGAAGCCTTTGGTGTTGTTATGCAGGTAAATCAGCGCTCCGCGGCCGGCTTCGGAAATCATCTGCAGAGAACGGCGCACCACCTGCTGGCAATCGCATAAAGGGGTGCCGAACACATCTCCGGCCAGGCAATGGGTGTGCACGCGAACCAGCACTGGTTCCTCCACCTGGGCCACATCTCCGCGAACCAGCGCAATATGGCTCTCGCCGCCATCGATGTCACTCTCGTACGCGATCATGCGAAATTCGCCAAAAGGCGTGGGCAGCATGGACTCCGCTACCCGATGAATGTAGCGCTCATTTTGCAGCCGATAGCGAATCAGCTCGGCCACCGTGAGCATCTTTAGCGAGTGAGTTTGGCAGAACTCGATCAGGTCCGGCACGCGCGCCATGCTGCCGTCGTCTTTCATGATTTCGCAGATAACCCCGGCAGGAATCAGACCGGCCATGCGGGCAAGATCGACGGAGGCTTCGGTCTGGCCGGCGCGCACCAGCACTCCACCTCGGCGGGCGCGCAGCGGAAAAACATGGCCGGGCCGGGCCAGATCCGCAGCCGAAGATTTCGGATCGATGGCAACTCGAATCGTATGGGCGCGGTCATGCGCGGAGATTCCGGTAGTCACGCCCTCTCGCGCTTCAATACTTTCCGTAAATGCGGTGCCGAAACGCGAGGTATTTTCTTCCGTCATGGGGCGAAGGCGCAGATGATCCGCACGATCCTCGGTCAGCGTCAGGCAGATTAGCCCGCGCCCAAATCGCGCCATGAAGTTGATCGCCTCAGGCGTAACAAATTCGGCGCCCAGCGTCAGGTCGCCTTCATTTTCACGGTCTTCATCATCGACAACCACGATCATGCGCCCGGCTTTTATTTCATCCAGGGCAGCGGCCACCTCGACAAACGCGTTCTGACTTGCGCTCACGGTTTCATTGTATCCAGAACCGGACCCGCACTCGTAACCCGGTGGTACGATGACCAGGTTGGAAAGTAAAAAGCCATCCTTAGCGGATGGCTTCTCTTCATGCGGATAATATTTCGCTAGAGCGAAGATTCGATCTCAAAACCCCATGCTTCCAGCAGCGCTTCCGGAATGTATTTCGAGTTCTTATTCCGGCGCGCCCATTCCCGTAACCGTGTGGAGCGAATATATTGGTCCGGGGTCAGCTTGTATTCCTTTACAACCTGTTCAAAAGAAGTAACTGTGGGAACAACCGGGCCGATGGGCTCGGGTTTGCCCCAATTTGGATTGCCGCGACGTTTTGCCATTGATTCGCTATTCCTTTGTCTGCGAGTAAGGGTGCAGAAGCACAGAGTTACGTGCAGTTAGCGTCCGGCGGTGGGGGGGTGCCATAACGCAATTCGTATCCCATTTTACAGACTATTTATCCAATAATCAATAGGCGATGATTACAAACGTACCTATAGATTGCGATCCGGCAGATTGTGTATATCGAAAGCGCTACTCGAAGTTTGATTGATATCTGATTGATTTATTTGGGGAATGTCTGCTGTAATAGCGCCTGTGCTCCACGCCAGAATATCTGCACACCGATGGCGAGCAGGATGAACGCGATAATCCTCAGAACCCCATGAATTGTTTGCGGAGAGATCTTCCGTGAGATTGTCGGCGCGTAGGCGTAAGCAAAATACACCATCACACACAACACGATAATCGCCAGAAACATCCCCAACTGGTTGAAAATACTTTCAAACGAGAGTGGCTGCTCCGCATGGGCAGCCAGGGTAAGGGTGACGACCACAGTCGCCGGGCCAGCCGTCAGTGGGAACGTAAAAGGGTAAAAAACCTTCGAATCGAGCGATATGAGAGAACTGGAAGGTTGCGCCACCTGCGGTTGAAGCTCGCTATCCGGCTGATTTAAAAGCCGCCAGCCCATCGAGGCAAGCACCAGTCCTCCTGTAACCTCAATGACTGGAAGAGAAATACCGAAAAACGTAAGAACCAGGGCTCCCGCCAGATCCACGATTATCAGAAACAGCACGGTTCGAAGTGCGATCTTGCGCGCCAGGCGCTTGTAGACCATGCCGTCTGCCGGACCAACCAGGCCGAGAAAGATGATTGCCGAGCCGAGCGGATTGATCAGCGGGAATAAAGCGCTGAAGGCAATCGGGAAAAATTCGAAAAGATGAAGAAGCGGGTGCAAGACTCGGATATGCATCGGACCCATTCACTGTAGCAAAGTTCCCTGATGATCCGTGTGCATCGGCCTCCGGAAGACAGAAAACCACACGGCCTGCTGGGTTTCAGCAGGCCGTGTGGTTCGGGCGTGCAACTTTTTAGC
Organism: uncultured Acidobacteriota bacterium; assembly: GCA_963823295.1. Taxonomy (GTDB): domain Bacteria; phylum Acidobacteriota; class Terriglobia; order Terriglobales; family Acidobacteriaceae; genus JAKAAZ01. The sequence goes on along the minus strand of CAWGLF010000028.1, from coordinate 176,479 downwards.
GTTCGTTCTTGTGGGACTGCTCGCCAGCCCGGACATGTTTCTCGTGGCTGCTTTCGGATTCTCCGCTTTTTGAGCCGGTTCCGGAGCGGGCCGACTTTGAGCGCTCATGGGCTTCCCCTGAACTCTGATGGGCGCGGGTGGAATGTTCATGCGCACGTGTCGAGTGCTCGTGGCCTTCTTCGTGTGCACCGCGGCCATGGCTCTCAGCAGCACTGCGGTGGGACTTCGCTGCATTTTCGTGATGCTCCGCAGCTCTGGAATGCGATTCTTTTGGCATTTTATTTTCGCTCCATCCGGGATGTATCCCTCAATAAATCGGATGGGCAATCCGGATTCACCGTTGCCTTCCATCGATTTGGCCCCATCAAGTTAACGGTCAGAGTGGGTAGCGGAGCCTCTTCACACGCCAACAACTCGGCCACTCGCGCATTGAGCTTTTTGGCGTCTCGCGGGGCGCGCACCTTGGCATCGTTATCGAAGTACACGAAAACATCCCGTTGACTGCGGTGGACAGCCCGCTGGTTGCTGGCGAATTCACCGTCTTCAGATTCTCCGCCTTTTGCCCAGGTAACGACCCTGTGCGCCCACTCTTCAATCGCCTTTTTACCGTAACCGCTGGCATAGAGCACCTCGGAGCCGTGCAAACGGCAGTACAGGAAATCGGATGTTACATCCATCAGGCGGGGCCACTCCACGGTGTCGGCACACACAAGGGCAACTTTGTATTTGCGAAGCAGGCGGATAAAGTCTGGAGTTACAAAGCTGGCGTGACGAATCTCCATGGCGTGGCGGATGCGCCGGTTACGATCGACCTCGAAGAAAGATTTTCCTGCAAGACGTTGATCGTGATTCCGGGCGAGCGCGGCTGCGTCACACGTGTTCTTCGGCAGCAGCATAAAAAACGCTTCGACCAGATCATGGGAGTAGCGGAAGCTTGGAGGAAATTGCCAAAGAATGGGGCCCAGTTTTGGACCAAGCCTCAGGATGCCGGAGGCAAAAAAGTTCGCGAGGGGCGTCTCTATGTTTCGCAGCCGCAGAATATGGGTGATATAGCGGGATGCTTTCACCGAAAATACGAAATCTTCCGGCGTTCGCTCCGCCCACAACTGATAGCTGGAGGGCCGCTGCAGTGAGTAGAACGTGCCATTGATTTCTATCGTACGGAAAATGCCGGCGGCGAATTCCAGCTCGCGTTTATGCGGCAATTTAGCGGGAAAGAAAACTCCCCGCCAGGGCTTATATGTCCAGCCGGAAATCCCCACCCGCACTGTACCGGCGTTGGGCATCGGACTTGTCGGACAACTCGCTATAGACACTCCTGTTCGCCAGAATAAATTCAACTGGGCTGAACTCGGCTCGCCCATGACTGGCGGAAACATTCATGCACGTCCTGAGTAATTATTTCAATCAGCTGGCAGTACTGTCGCGATAACTGCGAATTTTGTTGTGCGCCGACAGGATGTGCACCTGCTGCTGCCGAAGCATGTCGGAAATATTGCCGGGAAGAGTTTCCTTCAGCGCCTCGGCGTATTTATCCTTGGCAGCATCTTCACCCTGTTCCGCGGTCTCGAGCAGGGTGTGGTCTCCACCACCCAGCTTTGCTTTCAAATCTCCCCAGACACGATGTACGGTCCCGGCTGCTGTGCCCGTCTCATTGACATCGTGCACACCCAGCCTGTGGAGCTCGTTCTCCAATTCCGCCGCATAATTCGCGCGTACCTGCGTCTCCTCCAGCAGATAACGCTTGATCGACTCATCCTTGATTTCACTCCCGATCGCAGCGAGTCCCTTCTGACCGTCAAGCAGCACTTGAATCACGGACCGCACCACTCGGACTGCATTATCGTTATTCGACACGTATATATCCTCCGTGGAATTCAGATGTGGGGAATTCGCCCGGCGTTGTACCCTGCCCCGCGGGCGCAGTTCCCGTTATGCATCGATGAATGCAACCAGCTAGAATAGAGGAGCAGGTGGGGGCCGACCCCGGTGAAATGCCGTTCGGGCGGATGCTATATATTAAGCTTTAGCGCATCCAAGCGGAAGTGGTGAAATGGCAGACACACCATCTTGAGGGGGTGGCGCCGAAAGGCATGGGGGTTCAAGTCCCCCCTTCCGCACCAGGCTAAATTCATCCGTCGTGGTGAATACCGTTCCCACATCGAAAGCGATTTGCAATGATCTATTTGTTCACCGTAATACACGTAGTTATTTGTTTCGTAATCATCGGCATCATTCTTCTGCAACCGGGCACGGGCGCCGATCTGGCAGGCGCGTTTGGCGGACAGGGTTCGCAGACAGCCTTTGGGCCGCGCGGAACTGTCAGCATTCTCACCAAAGTTACAGCCTGGCTGGCGGTGATTTTCGCCGTCACGTCGATCTGTTTGACCGTCCTGGTGGCGAAGCGTGGCTCGGGACATTCCGTTCTCAGCGGGCTTTCGTCCGCCCCGGCCCAGACACAATCCGCTCCGGCAAAGCGCGGCAAATAAACCCGCACCCACCTCGAAAGCGCGGGGACACGCCGTCTCACCCACTATGATCCACGAAATTTTTCCTGTCGGTCCGCTGGCCTGTAACTGCAGCATTCTCGCCGATGAAACCACGCGCCGCGCCACGGTGATCGATCCTGGCGAAGATGTGCAGAAAATTCTCGGGCTGCTGGAGAAGCACCGGCTCACCGTCGAGCAGATCGTCATTACTCACGCCCATATCGACCATGTCGGCGGGGCGGCGCAGTTGAAGCGTCTTACCGGCGCTCCGATTTATATGAATCAGCACGACCTTCCCTTGCTGAAGCTGATGGACGTGCAGGCCGGCTGGCTGGGAGTGGCTGCGCCGGAAGTCGCTACGCCTGATGTGGACGCGAGCGATCTACTTGCCTTGCGCATCGCGGAGGAGCCGGCGCAGGTTTTGCACACACCGGGACATACCGAAGGCAGCATCTGTCTCCATCTACCCGCGTCGCAACTGCTGCTGGCCGGGGATACGCTGTTCGCCGGATCCATCGGCCGCACCGATCTTCCGGGTGGCGATCTAAAAAAGATTTTGCGCTCTCTGAAAGATCGGCTGCTCCCTTTGCCGGATGAAACACGAGTCATCCCCGGCCATGGTGCGTCGACTACTATTGGCCAGGAACGCGAAACCAATCCGTTCTTGACGAAGTAGGGCAGGAGCACGGGTCATACTCAGGTGAGTTCCGCCCAGCTTGAGCACACTATTTTAAGCGAAGAAGTTGACCAGGCGGTCGATTCCTTCGGCGAATTCTTCCGTACGCGGCAGCAAACTTAGAACCAGCCAACCATCTCCGTCGAACCCGTAAAAGTAGCCGGGATGCACCACAACCCGCTGCTCTTCCAGCAGGCGAATCGCCATGTCTTCTCCGCTCATCACGGCAGGCACGCGCAGGACCGCGTACCATCCACCCTGCGCCTGTAATCGCGAAATTAGAGGCGCGTCGCGCAGCCGGCGATCCAGCACGTCCAGATTTGCCCGGAGACGCGATAGAATCTGCCGCTGCACGCGATGCCGATTTTCCAGCAGAAACGGTAGAGCATGTTGTACCGGCGCATTCGGGGAGAGAAAGGTATCAGCGATTACTTCCAGGCGCGCTGTGGCTTCGGCTACCAGAGACGGCGGCCCGAGCGCCACAATCCATGCCGCCTTCATCTGCGGCAGCGCGGCGATTTTGCTCAATCCGCTGAGAATGTACGTCAATACAGGGTGATCGCCGGTTACAAAACTCAATGGCCACACCCGAAGTGTCTCCGCTATCGATTTCGTAATCGAGAAAAACCTCATCGACGATCAACGCCAGGTCATGCTGCCGGCAGACTCGTTCCAGCGCTTCCCTTTCCTGCGCAGAGGTAAAGTGACCTGTGGGATTGTTGGGATGAACGACCACCAACGCTCGCGTTCGGGGAGTGATGCGGGCCTCCAGTGCAGCCACATCCAGATGCCATCCGTGATCGTAAAAGAGCGGATATGGCACCAAGCGCACATCATCCAAATCGGCCAGGAATTCAAATAAGGGATAGCTCGGCTGCGCAATCAGCACCTCCGCACCGGGGTCGCAATGCAGGCGAAAAAGATAGCTGTAGGCTTCGCTGGTGCTGGTGGTCAGAAAAATTTGCTCGGCATCGAACTGCACGGAAGCAATGTCCGCATAATACTGAGCCACCGCCCGGCGCGTTACCGGGAGACCACGTGGATCGGGCGAATATTCCAGACATTCCGGACGGCCTAATTCGCGCAGAATCCCGGCGCTGTCGTACTCGAATCCGCAGGCTGTTGGGTTTGAAGCAGTCAAGTCGAAGAAGGGCGCAGTGCTCGTTCGCAGCCTCTGCAGAGCATCCGCATACCGGGTAGCCTGCAGATTCCAATTCGTTCGCTCAGAGAATTGCAAAGCGGGCTCCCCCATCATTATCCGCCTGAATCCGTCTTGCGCATCAGTCGGCATTCAACAACTGTCCCGCTGCCCCGGCGGTACAATCGACAGCGGAGCAAACCTAGATGGATGCGGAAAACGCGGGAATTTCGGACAATTCAATTCGGCAAGCGGAACTGATTCTAAAGCTGTACGAGCTCCGGCGGGAGACCGTCATGCGGGAAGCACGTTCTTACGTCGGCGGCGAGTTTATGCCTGTATCGGCCGAAGAATTCGTCGAGATTGTGAGTGCGGGCGGCCCATATACCGGCTTTGTTCTCCAGGTCTACGGATATTGGGACATGGTAGCGGCATTCGTGCTACACGGTGCGCTCGATGCCACGCTGGTATATGACACCTGCCAGGAAATGTATTTTCAATACGCAAAAATTCAGCCGTTCCTGGCGGAGTTTCGGGAAAAGATGAGATTGCCAGAGTTCCTGATCAGCATAGAGCGTGTGATAGAGGAATCGGAGGCAGGTCGCGCCCGTATCGCAGCGATGCAGAAAAACCTGGCGGCAATAGCTGAAGTGCGTGTCCGGGCCACGCAGCCGCGGGTATAGCAGCAGCATTGGAACAGAATGGCTGCCCCTCAGGGATTCGAACCCCAATATGCTGATCCAGAGTCAGCTGTCCTACCATTGAACGAAGGGGCAGTGCGAAGACGCGAAGCAATGCGTCCTTACTGAATATATTGGGCGAGCGCATTCCGGTCAATTTCTTGGCACCGTGTGGCTACACAGCTGCCGAAGACACGGACTGAACCGGAAGGAAAGCCGGGTGCCCTGAGCAGGGCTTTTCCGTTGGTCCGCCGTGCCACTCCAGGAGGATTTCAGCGGCAACAACGAATGGCTCCAAAGATCCGAGGACGCAAAATCAAAACGGCGGAACTGATATGTTCCGCCGCTCGTCTTGCATGCGCTGCTGCTCTGTCAGCTACTTCTAGTGTCTGTCACCACCGCCGTGGTTACCACCGCCGCCATGCTGACCGCCACCCCCGTGGGATTGACCGCCGCCGCCACTCGGTCTGCCGCCACCATGAGTCTGGCCGCCGCCGCTTGGTCTGCCGCCCCCATGAGGCTGGCCTCCACCGCCGGGTCTGGCGCCGCCGTGACTCGGTCTGCCGCCGTTGTAGGGTCGGCCACCATTGTAGGGTCTACCGCCATGGTAGGGTCTGCCGCCACGATAGCCTCTGTCATAATCACCCCGGTAGCGGCCGCCGCCACCCCCGCGGAAGCGATGGCTGCCCCATCCGTGCCTGTAACCCCAGCCCGACCATGGACCCACGCCGAGGAAAATGCCATTGTAGAAATAACCGGGCCCGTAGTAACCGTAAGGAGCGCAGGCGTAGGGTGCGTAGCCGTAATAACCGTAAGGGCAGACGGGAGGTGGTCCGCCTATGTTGATGGAAATTTGAGCGTTGGCCTTTGGTAACAGGGCCAAGGGCACGAGAAATATGGCTGCACATAATAGAAGTTTGAGTCCGCGCATTTGTAGCCTCTCCTGGGGCTTATCTGCGGTTCCGAGAGCTGCTTCGGTTCCACAGGGTCCGGTTTCGCTCGTTTCAGCATTTCGCTGAGATTAAAGATGTGTCGAGGGTACTCCCATAAAGAACTGGTAGCAATGAAAAATAAGGCAATCCAATCTGAACCCGGAGACTGGACGGGGCGGCGGCTCGTCAGGATATTCCCCGCTGCGGGGCAGTCGTTGAAGGACCAACTTACTCCTCCCGCAGAACTTCGAGGGGTTTCTGCTGCAGGATTCTGAGAGAAGCCAGCCATCCGATGCCGGCGGCAAGAATCGCCGTGGCAAACACTGCCGCAAGCGAAACAGCCCAGCTGGGATGAAAGCTGACGTCCAGCCTATGCAGCAGAATACTCGACAGCCCCAGCGCAAACAGCACGCCAGCGGTCCCGGCGATTCCGCCCAGCATCACGAATTCAATACTCAGCATCGAGATGATCTGACTGCGAAGAGCGCCGAGGGATTTCAGAATGGCCACTTCGCGGACGCGCTGGAAACGGGTGGCGGTGACGCTCGATGCCAGAATAATTCCGCCAGCGAGCATCGCGAACCCCGCCAGAAAACGGATGATCGTCGCAATCTGATCCACGACTTTGCGGATGATTTCCATTACATCGGCCACATTGATCACGGTCACCGTGGGGAATGCGTCAAACAATGCCCGCTCGACATCCCCCACGCGTGCCGGGTTTGCGTGGAAGGCGCCGTACCAGACCGGAGACTGACCGACAAAGGCGCCCCTGGGCAGGATGAAGCGGCTGCGCGCATAGACGTGCTGACCGTCAGACCGATAGAGAGCAACGACGGTCGCCGCAATGCTCTGGTTCCCGACCTGGAAATCCATTCGCGAACCAATTTTCAGATGGAGGAGCTTCGCCGTATGATCGCTGACCGCCATTTGCGCCGCAGCGATTCCCTTCGGCCACCAGCGCCCGGCGACAATCTCCTCCCCTGCCGGCAAACTGTCCGCCCATGTCAGAGATGTGGATCGCAACATTCGTTTCGGATAATGCTGGATGTGCAGCTGCTCGGTGGGAACTCCATTGACCGAAAGCACACGCGCGGAAAGGACGGGAACCATTTCCACCGCACCTTGCACCGCCGGCTGCGCAGCCAGCAGCTTTTTCACGCCGGAGATTTCCTCGGTGGTGATGTCGACCATGAAAACGTTAGGCGTTTTCGAGGAATCCGTCTCATTCAGATCACGTACGATGGCGTGCTGCACGAAATAGACAGTGATAATCAGCATGACGCCCACACCGAGCGCGGTGAGCACAGCTGAGGATTGGTTGCCGGGCCGATAGAGGTTCGCCAAACCCTGCCGCGCTGTCGGTGAAAATCGTTCGCGTCCATGCTGCAGCACCCAACGCACCCCCGCCAGCATTCCGGATGCGGCGAGCAGCAGAAAGATCAGGATGGCCAACAGACCGCCCGCGAACCATCCACCCACCATGGCGGATTGCGTCAAAGTGCTGGCGACTGCGCCCAGGCCGACCAGAATGATTCCAATCGCGACGAGCTGCACGCGATCGCGCGGAAAGATGCGGCTCAGACCGGGCCGCTGTTCCTGCTCCACGTTGCGACGCAAAATGTGCAGCGGACGGAAATTTCGAATTTCCAGCAACGGCGGCAGCGTGAAAAGCAGGGTGGTAAAGATTCCCGTCAATAGCCCAATGAGCACCGGGCCAAGCGCCAGATGTCCCTGAACGGGCAGGGAGATCAACCGCTCCAGCAGCACCGGAAAGGCGCGCGCCACGGCGGAGCCGGCGATTATCCCAAGCAGCGCGCCGGCAACGCCCAGAAACAACGTCTGCAATAAATAAATCCGCATCACCTGCGACGAGCGCGCGCCCAGCGCTTTCATCACCGCGATCGTTTCCAGCCGCTGCTGCATATGGGCGTGCATGGCCATGGCCACGCCTATCGCGCTCAGCACCATGGTGACCAGGCTGACCAGCGTCAACATCGCCGTCGCGCGATTCAGGCCATTCACCAGCGCCGGGTTCGCTTCGCGGAAATCCGTAATCTGCGCCTCTGGCAGAATGCGTTCCACTTGCCTGCGTAATTCCGCAATGTCCATCCCGTTCTTTTGCCCATCCTGCGGCGGCAAGCGAAATAACATTCGCTCGTTGGCGCGGCTCCCGGGCAGCACGAGCCCGGTGCGGCCGAGCGCAGCCTGCGTAATCATCACCCGCGGTCCAATGTTGAATGACGAAGAGATGCGGTCCGGTTCCGAGCGAATCACATCGACGATGCGGAGCTGACTGTTGCCAAGATGCAGCGTGTCTCCGACATGGGTATGCATGCGCAGCAGAAATTCTTGGCTTACCACAGCCGTATCGTTCTTCAGCACATCGCGCAGCGCGCGGCCGGAGGCCAACTGCACTTTGCCGTAGTAGGGGTACTGAGCCGGATCGATTGCCTTCAGCGATACCAGCAGCGGATCGGGGTTCTCCGACGTGGACGCCATCGACACCGTTCCCGTTACCAGGGTGTGCCGGACGCCACGCGCCTCCAGCTGATCCAGCCGCGCCAGTTCAGCAGCAGAATACGGGTGGAAATCGAGTGCCGACAGATCAGCGGCCATAATGGTACGCGCCTGCTCCAGCAGGGTTCGCTGGAAGACCGCACTGAAACTGCGCATCCCGGTCAGTGAACCCACGCCTAACGCCACGGCGAAGATGACGAAAACAAATTTGGCCCACGATGAGCGAAGATCGCGCCAGGCAATTTTCCATGCCGTGCTCCAGACCAGCGCACCGGAAGACTGCCTCATGCGTTGCCGCCCGAATTGGAAACAGGCTGGCATATCTCATCGGAAACAATGCGGCCATCGCGCAGCAGAATTTTCCGCTCGGCAAGATCCGCCAGGCCGGGATCATGCGTCACCAGCACCAGCGTCGTGCCCTCCTGCCGGTTCAGGTCCAGCAGCAGTTCCATGACGCGCGCACCGGTGGCGGAATCGAGATTGCCTGTCGGTTCATCGGCCAGAATCACGGGCGGACGCAGCATAAACGCCCGTGCCAGTGCCACCCGCTGCTGCTCGCCACCGGAAAGCTGGATCGGATAATGATGCAGACGTTCTGCCAGGCCAACTGCGGCCAGCAGGGCCTGGGCGCGTGGACGCCCCTCATCGGCGGCGTGCAGTTCGTGCGGCAGCAGGACATTCTCCATAGCGGTCAGAGTAGGGATCAATTGATACGACTGGAAGACGAACCCCAGTTTCGTGGCCCGGATGCGGGCGAGCGCATCTTCGCTATAACCGCTGATCTGTTCCCCATCGATAGACACCGTTCCGCTGGTCGGAGTGTCGAGGCCCGCCAGCAGATCCGAGCAGCGTGCTCTTTCCGCTTCCAGACGCGCCCATAATCACGGCAAACTGGCGCGGCGGAATGCTCAGATCAATTCCTTTCAGGATTTCGAGAGAAGTCGAGCCGCTGCGCAGTGTCTTCTTCAGGCCGCGGACCTCGATGATGGCGTTATGATTTATCGTCATTGATTAGAGTGTAGAGTGATGACCGCAAAATCCGCTTCCCGGCTGCTTTCATGTTCGATGCTGGCAGCTTTGCTGCTCTCAGGCTGCCACAGCTCCCAGCCGGACCAGCCGAATGCCGAATCCAGCCAGCCGGCGACTTCCACTGCTGCCGAATCCCCGGCTTCGCCGATTGCCGTCCCGGTCAACGATAAGCGGTCCTTTAATTGTGGCATTTGGCGACAGCCTGACAGCAGGTCTCGGCGCCCCAGTTGGCGAGACCTATCCGGCTTATCTCGAACGCGATCTGCAGGCGCGTGGATATGATTATCGTGTCCTCAACGCCGGGGTCAGCGGCAACACCTCGAAAGATGGCGTGGTGCGCGTGCGGAGTATTGCGGCGCTGCATCCCGCAGTTGTCATCGTCGCCTTCGGGGGTAACGACGGCCTGCGCGGCATCCCGATTCTCGATACAGAAATGAACCTTGCGACAATCATTTCAAGCCTTCAGGATGCGCATGCCAAAGTAATTCTCGGCGGCATCACTTTGCCGCCGAACTACGGCAAAGAATATATCTCCCAATTCGATGCGATATATAAAAAAGAAGCCCAGTTATATAACGTGCCTCTGTTGCCGTTTATGTTGAAGGGCGCGTATGGGGTCGCCGGCGATATCCAGAGCGACGGCATCCACCCCACCGCAGATGGTAATCAGCAGGTGGCGAAAAACTTCCTGCCATTACTTTTGCCGCTGCTGCATAAGACCTCGCCGGATCACGTTAACCCAGCACAGCCATCGGCTGGATCAGCGTCCCGGCCACCCGGCGGCCAATGGCAAACAGTTCCCGCTGACTGGTAAAAATTTTTACCAACGGCGCAGCGGAGTATTCCGGCAGATTGCACGCCATTCCGTTGCGCAGATGCAGCGCCGTCCCTGAGTCGACGGTGACGCATGGAATCTGCGGTAACAAGCAGGCGCGGATGCGGCATGTGCTGGAGAAGATCTGCCTCTCCCGTCCACTCGGCAATTTGCTCCAGCGTGGCCGCCTGCTCGATGGAAAATTCCCCGGCCTGCACACGGCACAAGCTGGCGAGATGCGCGCCACAGCCGAGCTGCACGGCCAAGATCGTGCGCGAGGGAGCGAATATAGCCGCCGGAAGAAACTTCCACGTCGAAGGCTGCGTCGGGGGAAGCGTAATCAACAATCTCGAAGCGGTGGACCTCAATGCGCACAGGCCGCAGCTCCACAGGCTTGCCTTCCCGCGCCAGTTTGTAGGCTGGAACGCCGTGCAGTTTCTTCGCCGAAAACGGCGGCGGGATTTGTTCGATTGGGCCCAAAAACTTCGCCGCTTTTTCGCGAATTTGAGTAAGGCTCAGGTCCGGGTCAACGCGATGCCCGACAGCATCTCCATCCGAATCGTAGGTGTCGGTGGCGAAACCAAACCGGATCGTGCCGGTATACCGCTTTGCATCCTGTTTGAAGAATTGCGCCAGCCGCGTGAAGCGTCCCAGCAGCAGCGGCAACACCCCCGTCGCCATCGGATCGAGCGTGCCCAAGTGGCCAATCGAAGACTCCCCCGTCAGCTTACGCACCTGCGCCACCACGTCGTGCGATGTGATGCCGGGGGGTTTGTTGACGAGCAGAAGACCATTCATTCGAGCTTTGTCTTAAAACACCGGCGCAATGCTCACAACAGCTCCGTCGTTCTGAGCGTAGCGGAGAATACAGAGAATCTGGGCTGAATCAACCCGCAAACATTACTAAATGCCATTGTCTCCACGTCCATGCGCCAATGAAAGGAACTCATGGCGCGTTTCATGATTGTCGCGAAATACGCCGAGCATGGACGAAGTCACAGTCGAGGAGTGCTGTTTTTCCACTCCGCGCATCATCATGCAGAGATGCCGCGCCTCAATGACGACCCCCACCCCCTGGGGCTCAATGGCATTCTGGATTGCATCCGCGATCTGGCTTGTCAGGCGCTCCTGCACCTGTAGCCGGCGGGCGAAAACGTCCACCAGGCGCGGGATTTTGCTCAGGCCGATCACTTTCCCATTGGGAATGTAGGCCACGTGGGCGCGCCCGAAAAATGGCAGCATATGGTGTTCGCACAGCGAGAAAACTTCCACATCTTTAACGATCACCATCTCGTCATAATCAACCTCGAACAATGCCTGGCCCATCACCTTGGCCGGATCTTCGCGGTAGCCTTTGGTCAGAAACTCCATCGACTTTGCCACCCGCTCCGGTGTTCGCATCAGCCCGTCACGCGAGATGTCCTCGCCAAACCGGCCGATCAATTCACGATATATCTCCTCCGTGGAGATCCTCGACAACAAACTCTCTGCTGATTCCTTTTCCAAAGCTTGAGTCATTGAAATTCCTCTCCTTGCGGGAAACGCTACCCGGCATACTCAAAAAAATTGTTGCTGGTCTCTTCCACCCGCACTCTCTCCACCTTTGCCTGCGAAAAACCGGATCGAACGATGTTATAAATTTCTACGCATAAATTTTCTGTTGTCGGAACAAGCGTTCGAAAACCCTCATCCAGGTTCAAGTTCTTCTCATCAAAGCGATCGACGACTTCGCGCTTCATAAAGTTGTCGAGATCGCCCAGATTGCAAACCATCCCGGTGACCGGATCGACCGACCCGCTAACCATCACCTCAACCACGTAATTATGCCCATGACCATAGGGATGATTGCACTTTCCGTACACCGCCCGGTTCTGCTCCTGCGAGTAGCTGTCCGTATGCAAACGATGCGACGCGCTCACTCTATACCGTCGCGATAAATAGGCTTTCATCACTCTCCACAATAATCGGCGAACAGATCCGGCATTTCGTATATACGTACGCGCTGCAATCGCGCCCGGGTGATTTTCGGCTCCAGCCGTTTCCAGATCGCGATCGCGATATTTTCCGTCGTCGGAATCACCGAGCGGAACTCCGGCACTTCCAGATTCAAATGCCGGTGATCGTAAACCTGGATCACCTCGCGCTCGATGATCTCTTTCAGTGCCTTCAGATCGACAACGAATCCCGAGACCGGATCAATCTCACCCGCAACCGTCACCTCCAGCGTGTAGTTATGCCCATGGCCATTGCGATTGGCGCATTTGCCGAAAATTTTGTCGTTTTCCTGCTGCGACCATTCGGCGTTGTAATAGTAGTGAGCCGCCGAAAATTCCGCCTTGCGTGTCAGAAGCACCATACACCTAGCATATTGGATTCATCGGGAGGCGGTAATGATCTAAGGCGAGCCGGGAATACCGTGCTGCCGGTCTTCACCCGCGCCTGGGACTCCGTGAGGCCGTGAAGAGAAGACCGGGGACACAGCAGGCTCGCGCCGGAGAACCTACAGCAGTTTGACAGAGGAGACCTTCAGCGTGTCCCCTTGCACGTCTCCGCTGACGTTGACGCGAAGATGGTCTTTTTCGTGGGATTTCTCAAGTTCCTTCACTACCAGTTTGTTCCCGGCCGCGTCGAACTTCAGGAATTGATGGCTGCTGGTCCAGATTCCGAATCCGCTGCCTTCACAGCCCAACGCGCATTCGCGCGTATGAGCGTCCGGGTTGGCGGCGACCTTCCTGGAACACTTCACGTCCACCACCGGCACATCGTTAAAAGTAGCGGCCGCAGCCAGCGCCGGGAGCGCACCCAGCCCGATCAGTACGAGAAATACAGCAAGTTTTTTCATGATATTTCCTCCAGAGTATCGATTTTGTAAAATTACGAAGTAACCGCGGCTTCAGAATCTTTCCTGCTTGCCATCTCCTTTCCGGCCGTTTCCCGCCCGCCGCGGACTGACGATAGTTGCGCCAGGGCAAAGGCAGCAATGGCAATTTCGATGTCCCGCAGGACAAGACTGTAAAACATATGGGTAGTGATCAGGTTCGCCGCAATTGCGAGGAGCCAAACCATGACGATGTAGCCGCCAACCTTTGTCCAGCGGCTAAGCACGATAACACCGGCGATGATTTCCACGATGCCGACGACATGCATGAACGTTGTCGCGCTGACCGGAATGACTTCCGTTGCCATAGGGCCCAGATACATTCCCCAATCGGTCAGTTTGTTGAAGTATTTATCAATGCCGGTAATGATCGGGCCGATCCCCAGACCGATTTTCAGGGCCCACCATGCCACGCTGAAGTGATTATCGAAGTCCTTCACGTTTTTCTCCCTGTACCTGAAAAGAGTTCCAGACCAGGGATTGGTTACGCACAATCGGTCGTATTCGCAAAAAGTTTTCGAAAGCACAATAGAAAAGGTATTTGTAACCTTTTCCGTCCTTCAAACTCTATTTGTTAGATTGCCATGGAAAACGCCGGAATTCTGGAAAGAGCCAAGCGCGAAGGGTGGACCGACCTCGACATCATCGAGCGGGTGAAAAAGGGAGACACCGCTCTCTATGAAATCATCATGCGCCGCTATAACCAGCGGCTCTACCGCGTTGCCCTTGCCATCCTGCGCGACGATGCAGAAACCGAAGACGTAATACAGGACGCGTATGTTCGGGCGTATCAGCATCTGGATCAGTTTCGGGGTCGGCGCCGTTTTCAACATGGCTGACGCGCATCGCTGTCAATGAAGCGCTGCACCGGCTCCGTTTACGCGGCCGCAGTCAGCCGATCGAAGATGCCGAAGACGATGGAGAAGGTTCTATGAATGTGGCCGAAACTTCGCTTGACCCGGAACAAAGAGCATCCATGGCCGAACTGGGCCATTTCCTGGAAAGTGCGGTACTCGATCTTCCGGATCAATACCGTACAGTGGTAATGCTGCGGGATATTGAAGAACTGAGTACCGCGGATACGGCCGCCGCGCTCGAACTCACCGAGGAGAATGTCAAGGTCCGGTTGCACCGAGGCCGTGCCATGGCAAAGGATTGGCTGCTCCAGCGCGTCGGAGCCAGCGCCAAGGACGCGTTTCCATTCATGGGCGCTCGTTGCGACCGCGTGGTACGCGAGGTTTTCGCCCGGCTTGGAGAATTGGGCGAAAGCCAAGCTGGCGAATCTCAGGCGGAATAGCTCCGCCCCTTCCACATCACCTTCCGCTGAAGTCGCTTTCCCATCCAGCTATCCAGCAACAGCCAGCTGAACAACGGCAGCGCCAATGGCGTTAGCACCGTATCCAGCAGAGGAAAATTTGCCTTTGACACCCGCGAGTAATGCACCCCAAGCCGCCACACCCACCATAGCCACACCGCCCAGATGACCGCCGGCCGGGCGACGATCAAGTACAACCACACCGCCAGAACAGGAAGCCCGAACAACAGCAAGGCTTGAAACAGCTTTCCCACTCCGCGCATCAGCCCGTCGGGAAACAGCAGAGCCAGATTCTTTCTCCACCCCTCACACATCGCCCGAAATGAGTGGTACATGCGCGTGCTAACCGCATCCGGCGCATAGCGGAACCGCAGCCCTTCGTGCGACCGCTTACATCGCCGCGCGAGCTCCACATCTTCAAGCACCGCGCCGCGCACCGCCGCATGGCCACCAATCCGCCGATATACATCACGCTCGATCAGCAAAAATTGGCCGTTCGCCGCCGCTACAGGCGAGTCCGGCAGGCTCACCAGGCGCGGCGGATATTTCTGCGCCAACTCGGCAAAGACCAGCGGCATCAGCGCGCGCTGCCAAAAGCCATGCACACGCTGGCGCGGCGAATACGACAGCATGCCGACATGATGGCGCTCGGCTTCATGGATCGCGCGGCGAAGATCGCCGGCTTCATGCACCGTATCGGCATCGGTAAACAGCAGCCATTTTCCCCGTGCCTGCTGCGCCGCAAACCACACCGCGCTGTTTTTTCCCGTCCAGCCGTCGGGAAGCGGCGGCGCTTCCAGCACCAGCACCCCGGGAAACTCCGATTGCGATCTGCCGCGTTGCGTCGGTGGATGCATCGTCGACGACGAAGAGCTCCCAGTCCCGCCCCAGCGAGAAGTCTTCTTCGCTTTGCTGTACAAGAGAAGCAAGGCAGGCGCGAATTGACGCCGCCTCATTCCGCGCCGGCACAATCACGGAGAGCAGTATGAGATTTGCGGCGAACGGTTCGGATTGGAATTCGGCGCCCATGACACAGATTCGTATCATAGAAGAAATGACATACGCGAGTAATCCGCGATCCAGGCGATTCGCCGCTGCTGCGATTCTGTTCTGCCTTTTCTTCGCTGCCGGATGCGACCGTGGGCAGCGTCCCCGGGAGCTGGGCATGGTCGCCCCGGCGTTTACGCTCAACGACGGCGCGCAGACGATCACCCTGAGCCAGTATCGCGGCCAGGTGGTGCTGTTGAATTTTTGGGCGAGCTGGTGCGCTCCGTGCGTCGATGAGCTACCTTCGCTGATGGCGCTGCATCACCGGCTTCCGCAGCTGGCGATACTTGGCGTCAGTATCGACGCTGACCCGCAGGCCTACGCCAACTTTCTGGCCCAGTACCGCATCGACTTCCCTACCATCCGCGATCCATCTCAGGCAACCATGCACCGCTATGGCACAGTGCAAATTCCAGAGAGCTATCTGATCGACCGCTCCGGCCGTATCGTACGCAAATACGTCAGCGAACAGAACTGGACCAGTCCGGAGATCATTGGGACGCTGTCCGCGGTGCTGAACGGGAAAAGCTAGTGTGTTTTCACAACTCTATGTGCGCGAAAATACACAGATCCTTCACTGCGTTCAGGAAGACGAACATGCGGGTGGAGAAGGATCTTGCGATGCCGGCGGGAATCATGACGGCGTCGCGGACCAGAACCATTTATGATCGTTCTATGACCACGAACATGGACGTACAGTTTCGCTACGCCCAACACCCAACCGAAGACACGATGCGTGCTGTCGCCGAGCTTTACGATGTCTATGGAATTCGCCGCGTGCGCCTGAACCGGCCGGAACGCTCCGTTCTGGTGGAGTACGATGCCACCCGCCTGGGCGTCTCGAATGTCTTTCAGCTGTTGCGCCGCGCCGGCCTCTCCGTCACCGAACAGATTTCCCCGTTCCCGCCGCCCCCGCCACCGGAAGAAAACAAGCCGCCTGCACCCTGAAAAATTTGCGCGGGAACGCCCCGCCTGCTAACTTTTAACTGGAACCTCTCCGGTTCCATGTGCGCCCCTAGCTCAGTTGGATAGAGCGTCTGGCTACGAACCAGAAGGTCGGGAGTTCGAATCTCTCGGGGCGCACCATAAAGATCACGCGTCGCTTTTACCTTCAAGAAACTTCGATAAGCTTCCGGCGATATGTACAAAATCTGCTGGAATCATAATTACGGTCGTGCTGTTATTCTCCGCGCCGACCTCTGCGACCATCTGCATACGCCGCAACTCCAGGGCTGCCGGATTACCTACCATTTGCTGCGCCGCTTCGGCCAGCTTCTGCGATGCCTCCAGTTCGGCTTCGGCTTTGATGATCCGGGCCCGCTTCTCCCGCATCGCTTCAGCCTCCATTGCCATCACCCGCTGCATTTCCTGGGGAATCTCCACATCTTTCATCTCCAACAATTCAACGATCACTCCCCAATGGTTGGTGTTCTCGACCACATTCTTGCGCAGTAGTGCATTGATTTTGTCGCGGGCCTTCAACACCTCATCGAGATCGTGCTGACCGATAACGTTTCGCAAGGTGGTTAAAGCCACTTGCTGCACCGCCGACCGGAAGTTTTCGACCGTGAGTACGGCCTTCGCGGGATCACTGACGCGGAACCACAGCACCGCGTTGACCTTCACGGTTACACTGTCCCGCGTAATGGTCTCTTGCTGCTCAATGGGATTCGTGACGAGGCGCAGATCAATACGGGTGTAATTTTCAATTCCGAGTGGAATCAGCCAGAACAATCCAGGCCCGCGAAGACCCTTGTATCGGCCCAAACGAAAAACGACTGCACGCTCGTACTCCCTTGCAATCCGAAGTCCCGAAACAAAGAGCGCCACCAAAACCGCAATCACCACCAGCTCGCTTGTGCTGAAGATCATGGCGCGAGAATATCATCACTTATCTGCAGTTCTATCCCCGCCAATTAGGTAAACTGAATTGACGACTAATTTAGTCCGATTTAGAATCAGGTTGTCGGCTCATCGCGCCATCTACATATATTCCATGTAGTTGGCGCGTATCCAGCCAACAATTCCCGGCCGAAAGCAGAGAGCGATTCCAATCGATGTTGCAGGCGTTTGTCATCACGTTGCGGGAGGGAGTCGAGGCGGCGCTGATCGTGGGCATCGTTTTTGCCTACCTCAACAAAGTCGGCCGACCGGAGTGGAAGCGCACCGTGCTGCAGGCGGTCGCCGCCGCTGTGATCGCCAGCGTTCTGGTCGCCATTGCGCTGTCCCACTTTCAATTCAATGAGGATTTTTTCGAAGGCATCATTGAACTGGTGGCCGCCTTTTTCGTCATCAGCATGGTTTGGTTTATGCAGCGCACCGCGAAGGCGCTGAAGGGCAAAATCGAGCAAAAGGTCGGCGCCCTTACATCGAAAAGTTCGCGCGGCGGGTTGTTTCTTTTTGTCTTTCTCATGGTGCTCCGCGAAGGCGTCGAGACGGTGCTGATCCTCTCGGCCGTCTCCCTCAACTCCGGGGATCTGATGAGCTTTTTCGGCACGCTAGCGGGGGTCGCGCTGGCCGTCGTCTTCGCCATCATGTTTGTCAAGGGCAGCATACGCATCGATATCCAGCGCTTTTTTCGGATTACGTCGGTCATCCTGTATTTCGTCGCGTTTCAGCTCATTGTTTCCGGCCTGCATGAGCTTTCCGAGTTCGGCATTCTGCCCTCCAGCAAGATTGAAATGAAGATCGTCGGTCCGATTGTGAGCAACGAAGTATTTTTCTTTGTGACGATACTTGCACTCGCCGGCCTGATGGTGCTGTTTGAATATCGCAAGCGGATGAGCCAGGCCACCTTGCCGCCCGATGCCAATCCCGCCGAGCGCCGCAAGGCGGCGTCGATTGCCCGCCGCGAGCGTTTCTGGATGACGGCGGTCTACACCTGCAGCTTCATCTTCATCTTCCTGGTGACGGCCCAGTTCATCTACGCGATGAGCACGACAGCACTTTCGCCCGCGGCCCCGGTGACGCTAACCGGCTCGCAGGTCACGGTGCCGGTCGCACAGATTCAGGACGATAATCTGCATCGGTATACGGTTCACGTCGGCAACACGGACGTGCGTTTTCTCCTGTATCGCAAACCAGATGGAAAGATTGTGAGCGTTGCGGATGCCTGCTCGATCTGCGGGCCGGTCGGCTTTTACAAAAGCGGGAACAACATTATCTGTAAGCTTTGTGCCTCGCCCTTGAATGCGCAATCTATGGGGATGGCCGGGGGCTGCAATCCCATTCCGCTCCAGTCTGAAATCTCCGGCGGATATGTCATTATTCAGGCGAAAGCATTGCAGGCGCTGGTGCCGACATTCTCCAAGTGAAGTCGCCGCGCATCGAAGTACGCTGACGCAAGAAAATCTTATGCTTCTACGTCTCATCCTGGAGAGCTTTGTACGGCAGCGGCGGCGCAAGCTGCTGGCTTGCGTGGCGATCCTGCTGGGCGCAACGGTTGTGACCGCGATGCTCGCGATCGGAATCAGCGTTGGCGACAAGATGAATCGCGAGCTTTCGGCCTACGGCGCGAACATCGTTGTGACTCCGGCGGCGGACACGCTGGATGTACAGGTAGGCGGCATCAATATTCGTCCCGGCGACGGCCGGCAGTTATCTGAAAGAAGCGGACCTCGACAAAATTAAAGATATTTTCTGGCGCAACAATGTCGAAGATATCTCGCCCGAACTGCCGATCCAGGTCAGTGTTCAGGCCGATGGGAAAAGTTTGGATGTTCCCGCCACCGGCTATTGGTTTCATCACACGATGCGCTCCGGCGATGAATCCTGGACGATGGGCGCGCCCGCGCTCCATCCCTGGTGGAAACTGAAAGGCGCGTGGCCGAAAGATGGGGCTACGGATGAACTCGCCATCGGCAGCGCATTGGCTGTCCAGCTTCACCTTGATATCGGCGACACGATCCAGGTTGAGAATCAGCCGTTGCGGGTCACGGGGATTGTTTCGGGCGAGGATGCAACGGACCGCACGCTGCTTGTCCCGCTGGCGCTGGCGCAGCAATGGTTGGGTCAGCCTGGGGCGGTGCGGCGCGTTTATGTCAGCGCGCTGACCAAGCCGGAGGACGCGCTGGCGCGCAAGAATCCGGACACGCTGTCGCCGAAGATGCGCGACCGCTGGTACTGTTCGCCTTACGCGAATTCGATTGCCTACCAGATACAGGAAGTCCTGCCGAATACCCGTGCGGAGCAGATTCGTCGCATCGCGCAGGGTGAAGGCACGATTTTGTCACGCATCTCTGGATTGATGTGGCTGGTGGCGCTGGCGGCCCTGTTCGCCGCCGGTCTTGCGGTTGCGGCATCGATGACGACCGCCGTGGTCGAACGCCGCCAGGAAATCGGATTGATGCGGGCTTTGGGCGCGACTCGAGCGGTGATCGCCGGCCTGTTTTTTGCGGAAACCACTCTTCTTGCTATCGGTGGAGGACTGCTGGGTTATGTCCTCGGTTCCCTGCTCGCAGGACGGATTGGCGAACAGGTCTTCGGCAGCGGCATCGGCTTCAACTCGACTATATTGCCCGCGACTCTGCTGCTGGCGGTGATTGTTTCACTGGCGGGCAGCGCGCCTTCAGTATGGCAGGCGACGCGAATGGAACCCGCCACCGTGTTGCGGGAGGAGGCATGAATCGCGGCCTTTCGCTGCCGCTTCTGCTGCGCCGTTCACTTTTTCACCGCCGCAGCCGCACGCTCGCAGAACTGGTTGCGCTTACGGTCAGCGCGGCGGTCGCGACGGCGCTGCTCACCCTCTATGCTTCCCTTGATCTGAAACTGCATCATCAATTCCGGACCTTCGGCGCAAATATTGTTGTCACTTCCCAAGACCGGAGCGGCAGTAGCGCTTCGCCATCGGCTCTGCCGCCGGACGCTCTTCGAATTGCGGGCCAAGCCGCCGGGCCGGATAGTCGCGTGGTCCCCTTTGCCTATGCGGTCGCCCAGATGCAGGATGGCTCGCCCGTTGTTGTTGCCGGAACCGATCTGGCAGGTGTGCGAGCAATGGATTCATGGTGGCAGGTAAGCCACTGGCCCGAAGAGAAGCTGGAGCCGCCTACGGGCAGCGGTGTGCCTATCCAAGTGCTGACTGGAGTTCGGGTGCAAAAGGCACTCGGTTCGGGACGGTTCCTGCTTTCGTATAACGGCAAAACAGTGCAGATGGAAACCGCAGGAACCGTGCGCACCGGAGATGCGGAGGACAGTCGCATCTATTTGCCGCTTGATGCATTCGTTGCCTGGACCGGAGTACAGCCGAACACGCTTGAAATTCAGGCCGCCGGAAATGCTAAAGAGATTCAAGCCGTGCTGATGCGGCTGCGGCAGGCCATCCCCGGCGGCGATGTGCATGCCGTTCATCAACTGGTGGAAGCCGAAGCGAACGTGGTCTCCCGCACGCGCTCTCTGATGCTCAGCTCTCTACTGTTGATTTCGCTGACGGTGGCGATTTGCGTGCTGGCTACATTAATGGCATCCGTACTGGAACGCCGTCGCGACTTTGCGGTGATGAAGGCTATGGGAGCGACGCAGCACCACATCGGGCTATTATTTTTGCTCGAAACCATTGCGCTGGCTTTCGCCGGCCTGGTGTGCGGCTACATTCTGGGTTGTGCAATCGCGTATGGAATCGGAGAATGGAACTTTCACACCAGCATATTTCCTCTATGGCGAGTTGCTCCCTACGTTGCGCTTTTGAACCTGCTGGTCGCCGTCCTAGCCGCTGCGGTTCCATTACGAATCCTGCGGCGCCTGGAGCCGGCCACGTTGTTGCGCGGGGAGTAAGCGCCCAAGTCTTCGATGCAAGACCCGCGGTACCTGAGCCGCTGATCGACGAAAAATATGAGTAGTGAACCCGCCAATTCCGAGCCGATCATCGAGCTGCGAGATGCCACGCGCGAGTATCGCGGGCGCGCGGGCGCGGTACGTGCCCTCGACCGCATTTCGCTTTCCGTGCGCCGCGGCGAGTGGATTGCCATCACAGGTCCTTCCGGCTCCGGAAAATCTACGCTGGTCAACCTTCTTGGCTGCCTCGATCGCGCCGATTCAGGAATAGTCCGCATTGTCGGCAAGGATGTTCACACGCTCTCGCGCAAGGAACTCGACCAATTCCGCGCCGAAACCGTCGGGTTCATCTTCCAGCAATTCCATCTGATTCCATATCTCACGGCACTCGAAAACGTAATGCTAGCGCAATATTTTCACAGCATGACGGACAAAGCCGAGGCGCTCGCGGCGCTTGAACGTGTTGGCATGGCCGACCGCGCAGCGCACTTGCCAAGCGAGCTTTCCGGCGGGGAACAGCAGCGCGTTTGTATCGCGCGAGCCCTGATCAATCAGCCACCGGTGTTGCTGGCGGATGAGCCCACCGGCAATCTCGACGCGGCGAATCAGGAGATTGTCGCCGACCTTCTGCGCTCGTTACATCAACTCGGCCACACGATTTTGATGGTGACGCACGACCCGCAGATGGCACAGATGGCCGATCGTGTAGTTGAATTGCAGCATGGACGCATGGCCACAGAGCGCAGCCGCGCTCCGATAGCCCGGTAGAAGCTGTAAGCCGTTAATGAATCACGGACTGGAACAGCTGCGAGTTCAGCAGCATCGCAAACTGATCATCCGAGGTGGCGAAACGCACTTGCAGGACATTCCCGCTGGATGTGATATCGGTGGCATTGATGGCCTGTTTTTCGATCGGGGTGGCGTTCATCTTTTCGTAGAGGGCGGCAGCGCCCATCAGAGAGGACATGGTCGCGGCGACCACCGTATCCGGGGTGATGACATCGAGCGAAAAGCGAACGCCCTGATTGAAATCCATCGTATAGCGGGACCCAACCAGGCTGTTCTTCACCGTACTGTAATCCGCCACCTGGGCCGCCTGTCCCAGAACGGATCTCATCATCTCCTGTGTACCCTTCTGATCGAGAATGCTCCAGACCGCCTCATCCTGCAGCGGCGGGATCAGGTTCTGCATAGCGTTGTTGGTCAGGAAACTGGGAGCATGGCCGTCTCGCGCATTCAGGGAATCTCTGATGGCGTCGAGCGAGCCGAAGACCATGGTCGTCTGGTCGAGGAATGCGACGCTCAGACCAGTGTTTCCCATCGGATAAATCGTCTCGTTGCGTACCAGCGTGCCTTTTACGTGATGCTTTTTGAAATTGTCGAGAAACTCCTGGACCGGGAACTGGCCGGAGGCGATGCCAACGATCCGCGAACCTTCCTCCCCGGGAACCCGGTAGGAGGCAAAGGCCAACTGGGTTACGCTCTGGTTCACGTTCATGCCGGAACGCTGCAGCGCATCCTCGAGCCGTTTCAGCTCTGGCGGCAGGACTTTGGCGCGCAGCTTCATGGCGATGTCGCTCTCTTCCATCTTCTGATAATCGACCACGATCAGCTGCTGCACGTCTTTCGGAACCGCCGCCTGGGACTCTGTTGCGAGAGGAGATGCAGAGGCGGGCAGCGGCGCTACACAAAGCGCCAGGGTGCCGAGCAGCAATGTGGCCAGTAGGCCACGCCATCCCCGGCCCAGCGTTTTCTTCCATCGGTTCATAGGTTCTCCTTCATTCCTCGTCAGGCATACTCCGGGCTATGAGCGATCCATTTCTCGCTTGAGACCTGGGTCGGGTATGTCACAACATTGCTTTCATGGCCAGAGCAGTGGTGCCTCCAGTTTACGCTCCAGAGTACGTTCCGGGGAAAACTCGTGGGCCAGTTCCATCCACTCGCTGGCCGGTTCAATCGACGCCTCCGGTACCAGGCCAATCAGCTCCACCATCTCCGGCTGCGCTCCCAGTCGGGCGGCGGCTTCTTTTACTGCGCGATACACTCCGCTGACCGGTGTGGCGCGGAAATCCGTTATATTCATCGAAATCTGGGCGCGCCCTCGGACCAGAACGCCCATCGCCTTCAGACCGGCCAAGCCCCCATTGGATGCCCTGATCTCGCGCGCAATCGTGCGCGCAATCCCGACATTGGCCGTATTGAGATAGACGTTGCAGGCGATTAAAAGCTGCCGCGCGCCGACAGCGCTCGCTCCCGCAGTGGGATGCAGAGCCGGCCCGCCAACGTCCGGACGCCGCGCCGCGTCCTGCTGGACATGTTTGAGCAGGCCTTCAAACTGCCCATTACGAACGTCTTCCAGCAAGCGCCGGTCGGGGCGCAGCGCAGCCGCTTCGTAAAAATACACCGGCACGCGATATCGTTTCCATATCTCCTGGCCCAGTTGATGCGCCAGCACAGCGCACTCTGGGAGCGAAATGCCGCGGATCGGCACCAGCGGAATCACGTCTGCCGCCCCAATGCGCGGATGCACCCCCTTCTGCGCCGTCAGATCGATTTTTTCAACAGCCATGCCCACGCCGCGCAGAACGGATTCGAGCACGGGAGCGGGCGGGCCGGCGATCGTAACCACGGAGCGATTGTGATCCGGGTCAAGCGAATAGTCGAGCAGAGAAACCCCTTCCACCTTCATTGCCTGGACGATCTTGCGGACAATTTCCGGATGCGTACCTTCAGAGAAATTCGGCACGCATTCAATGACAGCTTGTTTGGTATTCATGAGCGCATGCCTGTTATTTCCACCATGTATAGCCAATCTGAAATCGTACTGTGGCGTTGACGCCTGGATTGGAATCCCCCAGGCTGGCGTTGGAGATATGAACGGCATTCGCGGCGAAGGTGATGGCATGCCCGGGCTTCAGGAAGTAGTGCAGCCCGACTCCAAACTGCGGCTCGAAATTCCACACGCTGGTTCCCCGCGGCCCGTTGGGCGGAAACTTATGGTTCGTCCAGATCAGGCCACCCGCACCCTGTACCCAGGGCAGCACGCGTTTCCAGTGCTCGGGCTGCCGCACCAGATTCCAGCGCAAAATAATTGGGGTGATACTCAGCCCCGTATAGGTGCCGCCCGTAGTTACCTGCCGGATTTGCGGGGGATTGCCGGTGATCAGGGTATAGGTCTGTTTCGGCGTAAACGCCTGCCAGTAGGGGATCAATTCGATGGCATATTCAAACTGGCCCCGGAGAATGCCGGGGGCGGCCGGGCCAGTCAATAT
This sequence comes from uncultured Acidobacteriota bacterium, assembly GCA_963823295.1. Lineage (GTDB taxonomy): Bacteria > Acidobacteriota > Terriglobia > Terriglobales > Acidobacteriaceae > JAKAAZ01. The sequence goes on along the minus strand of CAWGLF010000028.1, from coordinate 151,920 downwards.
CTTGCCGAGACGAATGCCCGCATTCAAGAAATGATCGCTGCTTTCGCCCGAAGTGCCGAGGCCGCCATCCAGAAACAGGCCGCGGTCCCACGGCATCCGACGCATTGCGGCGTGGACGAAATCTCCGCTGGCCACATCCGCCCCTGGATTCTTGGAAGAAGTTGACCGGCTCGATTGGGAAAGAGAGATTCCTGCCCCGCAAAGCAGAAAAGCACACAGAGTAACTAGCAGCTTCTTCAAACACACTCCATCGAAACCTTTCACTAATTCCTGCAGGATCGAGATCCGCTCATCTCATCCTGAACGTAGCAAAGCGCAGTGAAGATCTTGCGGTTTGATCGAAACGCTAGATCCTTCGCTGCGCTCAGGACGACAGCTAAAACAAAACCGAATAATCGTCTCTAACCGGCGACTTCTTCCAACTGCTTGGCATCCATGTCGAAGTTGGAATAGACGTTCTGCACGTCGTCCTGATCTTCCAGCGCTTCGAGGAGCCGAATCATCTGGGCAGCGGGCGCGCCTTCGAGTTTCGTATAGGTTGAGGCCAGCAGCGAAATTTCCGCCATCTGGGTTGGGATTCCCGCGTTCTTGATTGCCGCGGCAACGGCATCGAAGGCTGCCGGCTCGGTGATGATTTCCCAGGAATCGCCCTCATCGCGAAGATCGTCGCCGCCTGCTTCGAGCACCAGATCCATCAGCTTCTCTTCGTTGGCTGCGGACTTCGCAATCGAAATCAAGCCCTTCTTGTGGAACATCCAGGAAACCGAATTTGATTCGCCGAGATTTCCGCCATTCTTCGAAAATGCATGACGGATTTCGCTGACCGTGCGATTGCGGTTGTCGGTGGTCGCCTCGACAATAATGGCAACACCGCCTGGCCCATAGCCCTCAAACGTGATCTCTTCGTAATTCGCGCCTTCGAGCTCGCCCGTGCCCCGCTGAATCGCCCGCTTGATGTTGTCGGCCGGCATATTTTCTGCCTTTGCGGCGGCGATGGCGCCCCGCAGGCGCGGGTTGCTGTCCGGATCTCCACCACCGGACCGCGCAGCCATGGTGATTTCCTTGATAAGACGGGTGAAGGTCTTGCCGCGCTTGGCGTCAGTCGCGCCCTTTTTGTGCTTGATAGTGGCCCATTTGGAGTGGCCGGACATGGAGAACCTCGGTTACAGAGTTTGAAATTTCTTGGTGGGAATGCGCATTGAGAACGATCCACGCAAAGACCCATTTTAACACCCTCAAGAAACCAGACGGCGCGGCTTTGGCTTCCGAAAGGCAAACACCACCGCCAGCAGCGGCGGGGCCAATAAGACTCCCCAGAACGGGATCACGATTCCCAGCAGTATCGGCCCGAAGATCGAGGCCCAGATGGGCACGCGGGTGATTTTCCTCAACAGCAAAGGCTGAACCGCGAGCTGATCGATCAATACAATCACCGCATAAAGGCATAGCAGCAGCCCGAACTGCTCCCAGTGACGTCCGGCAAAGAGCAAGCTGAGTGCCGGACCAATCAGCGCCAGCATCCCGCCAACGCTCGGGATAAACTGGGCCAGCGCTCCAAGCACCGCCCAGAGTGGCGCGAGCGGGACACGCAGGACCTCCAGCCCAATAAACCAGAGGATCCCGACCACTAAGGCGTCGAGCATCGCCGCGCGCCACCAGTTCCATAGCGCACCGCCGGCCGTCTTTGCCGCTTTGGAAGTTCCTCGCCGGATATTCTCCGGCCGCGAAATTTTTACGATGGTTCCGTCCGGCCTTTTCACGGCTTTATTTTTTCAGCGCTTTATTCGGCAGAAGGCATCTCATCCTGGATTCGCTCGGAGATGATGTTGACGGAAGTAATGCGCGCCATCTCTTCGAAATCTTTGTCGCTTTCTACCTCTGTGATTTCCAGCTTCCGGCACACGAGCCTGAGAACCTGCAGGACTTTTGTGAGTTCCTTTTCGGCCAGGAGGTCAATCTGCAGCGTCAGGTGATCGCGTTGATCGGTCTTGCGCTGCATTCGGTTCTGTTTCATCAGAACGAACGTGCTCAGAAGCACACCCTCGACCGAAACCACCATGGCAAGAAGAATAAACGGGTATGGATCGAACTTCGGAATCCCGCGGACCCCGGCGGTATTGATATAGAACCACACGGTAAACCACACCGCGTGCAGCGCAACAAACCAGATGGTTCCGGTAAAACCCGCGATGAGGTCGCTGACCCTGTCGGCCCGTGATCTTTTCTCGTCAAACGCGCGTTCCAGTTCGGCAACACTGCGGATGCCGGTTTCCACTGAGCCAGCTACTCGCGGTTTGGCATCCCGGACGGGCAATCTACCTCGCAGCTACTCTGCTTTGGATGCGCCGGTACTGAGTCGCGGTCTCCCGGTGGACGGGCAGCCCGAATTCAACGACGACGGCTTTCGAAGACCGCGCTGGTAAACTACAGGCAAATGAAATTTGGCGTTCTCGTCTTCCCCGGCTCCAACTGCGACCAGGATACATATCACGTCATCTCCGACATTGTCGGGCAGCCAGTCACGTTTTTGTGGCATGAAAGTTCCACTTTAGAGAACTGCGATGCCATCCTCGTGCCCGGCGGCTTCGCGTATGGAGACTACCTCCGCACCGGCGCGATTGCGCATTTTGCACCAATTATGCAGGCGGTGAAGAAATTCGCTGCATCGGGCGGGCTGGTTCTTGGCATCTGCAATGGATTTCAGATTCTGACGGAGAGCGGCCTACTGCCGGGTGCGCTGATGCGCAACGCGGGGCTGAAATACATCTGTAAGCAGATCTATTTACGCGCGGAAACAGCGGATTCGCCCTTCACAAATCAGCTGCGGGAGGGCCAAGTCCTGAAGATTCCTATTGGCCACATGGAAGGCAATTACTTCTGCGACGCTGCCACGCTTCAGCAACTGGAGACCAGCCGACGCATTGCGTTTCGCTATTCGACCGCCGATGGCAAGATTACGCCGGAAGCAAACCCGAACGGATCGCTCGCGAACATTGCCGGCATCTTAAATGAAGGGCGCAATGTGCTGGGAATGATGCCGCATCCCGATCGTTCGAGTGAGGCCGTCCTGGGATCGGCGGATGGACTGCGCATCTTCCAGTCCATGGTTGCCGCGCTTACGGCGCGGGTCTGACATGATCGACGTTCATCACCACCTGCTGTACGGGCTTGACGACGGCTCGCCCGATCTAGAGACCTCGCTCAAAATGGCTGAAATTGCTATCGAAGACGGCATTACGCACGTGGTCTGCACGCCCCACGCGAACAGTGAATACGCATTTCTTCCAGAAGAAAACGCCGCGCGATTGACGTGTTTGCAGGAGAAACTCGGCAATCGGCTGACGCTTGGGCTGGGCTGCGATTTTCATCTGAGCTATGACAATATCGAAGACGCTCTTGCCCATCCGGCGAAATACTCGATCAATGGAAAGCGATATCTCCTGGTGGAGTTCCCGGACTTTGGGATTCCCCAAAATATTTCAGCCAGCTTTTATGAAATGTTTGTTGCCGGGATCGTGCCCATCCTGACTCATCCGGAACGAAACCTGACGCTGATGCAGAAACCGGAAAAGTTGGCCGAGTGGATCCGTATGGGCTGCGTGGTCCAGGTGACCGCGGGTTCCCTGCTGGGCCATTTTGGAAAAGGTCCGCTGCGGGTGGCCCGTCAGCTCCTCGATCTTGGTTGGGTGAACGTGATCGCGACCGACGCCCACAATACGACTTCGCGGCCGCCGGTCCTGAGCGACGCCTACGATTTTCTTTTCAATCAATATGGCGAACAGGATGCGGAACGGCTGTGTGTCCAAAATCCGCGGGCGATTTTCCAGGGCGAAGCTTTGCCGGAGCAGCCGATACCGCAGAATGTCTTTGAGGAAGAAACACTCCGAACCGGAAAAACGCGGCCTGTGGTCGGCTCTTTAGCCGCAGATAGATCAGCTTAGCAGCGAAGCTTCGGTGTTTTGGAACCCTCCATACCGAAGGCGGTCCGCGAGCACCTCCATCTCGCACCGGGCGATCGCATCAAGTTTTTTCTTCATCCGGACGGTACTGAAGTCATTCTTTCCGAAGACGCATAGCAGCCGGAAAGCTTTCCCTTCGCCTTACGCAAATCCTCCCATCGGCCCCGACGGAACCATGGAACCGGCGGTACCCGCAACTGTAAGGAGGGGACGTCTCGCTCCAGGAGAATCCGGCTGGAGAGGCGAGGTCGCGGTGCCTTTGCTTCCCCCCATGAGCATCGTCCCGCCCCCCATCCGAACGATGCTCATGTGCAGAGACAGTATCTGCCGCTATCTCACGTTTACGGTGACGTCAGTAGTTCGACGGCAGAACACTCCCGTTGAACGACGTATTCACCTGGATTGGATTCGGTCCAGTATTCTGACTGCTCGGTACGACGACCCGGATTTCCGTGTCGTTGATGGGCACGAAATTTGCCGGGGGAAGTGCGTCCCCGCCCAGCAGAACGTTCCTGAGGATACCGGGATACATCCGCGCGCCACGGATCAGGAAGGTGCCTCCGCCTCTCTGCACCGCTTCCGGATCCACGCTCGTGATCTGCGGGGCCCCAACCTCGAAGGTGGGGAAAGGCGGCGGGAAACCGCACACTCCGCTTATAGTGGTGAATCCCGTTCCGGAATTCAAATGACTAAACACCTCGGAAATTTCATTCGGCCTATCGCCATAGACGTCTCGATCGATGAACCAGATCCAACTCTCGGCCGTGGAGTAGAGGACGTTCAGCCGTGGATTGGCGGGATGAAAGTCCCACCTGGTAGTACCGGACCCCAGATTGGATTGGTTCCGAATGGTGACCGGCGGGACGGTGACTGTCGTTGAGTTCCCCACCGTGACGCTCACGCTCGTGCTGACCTCGGGGAATCCGCCCGAGTAGCCAACACTTGCCGAGACGGTGGTGCTTCTCGCGTTGGTGTACTCGCTGACGAACTGGGTCGTTGTGGCGGGTTCGGAGAAGAGAATTCGCGTTCCCGTAAGTACCCTTTCCCTGTCGGAATCGGGATATCGTTTCACGAAGGGCGTAGTGCCTCCTGAACTGAAGGAATTCCAGACGCGATACGACTTGATTTGGGGGAAGTCCTGCACATAGTAATAATCCCTCTGCGAGTCGAAGTTGCGCATGCTGGTGACAAAGTAATCGTCTTGCACCTGACCGCTTTGGTTTTCGTAGAACTCCGAGCAGTGGGTCTTTCGGGACAGGCTGTCCAGATTGACCGAACTGTCGTTGGCGATATCGACCGACTGCAACGGCGGTGGAGGGGCCTGGGGCGCAAACGCGGCGCTCAACCATTGCTCCTCGGTCTCGCCGGACTGATTACGGCTCTGCCCTTCCGTCCATCCCTGATCGGATTCGTCGGTCCCGGATTCGTCGGTCCGCGAACCGGCCTGGAAAACAGTGGGCAGGCAGTAGCGCGACACCTCTTCCGGATATTCCCGCGTCGTCCTTTGCACGGCATAGAGGGCGATTCTGGGCGCGCCGGGTGCGGGCAGACAGCTTGCCGCCAGCTCGCCTTCCACCAGTCGCATCAAACCGGTTTGCCTCATTGCTGCGTCGCAGTACGCAATGCCGACGGTCAGGCCGGCGCGATACGCGCGGACGAGGAATGCGGTAATATCCGGGTTCGCCAGGGCGGCAGGCCCGATCAGGATTGGGTAGAGTTTGAACGGCGGCGTGATCTTGTCCATGGGGATGATCGAGTAGTCGCGCGAGAGAAGGTCGAGCAACGCCTTGGAAGCGGACCCGTTTACGTAACCCGTATAGATTTTGTTGTGATGATGGTGTTCCTGATTTTCCTGCGCCAGACCGGCAGGGCCGGCGCAGGTCATGGCAATGACGACGCCGCAAACGACTGCGAAGCGCGTTAAGAGAGCAAAGTGCTTTTGAATGGTCCGCTTTTCTTGCATTTCGACTCCTCTGTATTTGAGATTCAGGCCAGTCCCAGAAAGACCACGAATGGAGGAGTCTACGCGTACATCAGGTCAGATTCGGGATCGACATCATTTCCGCGCAATTGTAAGGGGATATGTCATTCTTGGCAACCGTCAGTTTTGAGCACTGTCGCTGCCACATTAGAAGTCCGGTTGAAATAGCAAGTGAACTGTCCGCTCTACGGCGCGAGCACGCCCACGGCGTCGAGTTCCGCCGCCTACACCGGCTCCTACAGCCTGCTGACGACGACCGGCCCGTTCCGGGGATCCCGCCATCAGGATGGGCAGGCTGCTTCTAGATTCTCAACTTGGATGGGGAAAACGGCACGATCTGAAGACTTGCGATTCCCCTGATCCAGCGAATGAATCGACGGTCGCTCTACTCGCCGCGCAGGATGCTGGGCTCTTCCGGCGCGTTCAGGCGGACCACACGGTCCACCGGTATATGGAGTGCGCGACTGGCTCTGGTAGAAATGGCGCACCTGCAGTTCGCCCAATAGGCCGATGGCGAGCAGTTGAATCCCCGCCAAGATCATGCACCCCAGCAATAACGAACAGCGGACCATGCTGGTCCATCACATGCTGCTGTGTAAAGATCTTCAGAACCAGCAGCCACATCGATAACGCGGTTCCCCCGAGCATGCCGGCCGCACCCAGGAAGCCGAAAAAATGCATTGGGCGCGACATGTACTTCAGCAGAAAACGAATCGTCATCAGATCGAAGAAGACGCGGAAAGTTCGCGAGATTCCATAGTGCGACTGACCGCGTTCGCGGTTCACGTTTTTGATGGGGATTTCGCAGATCGAGGCGCCATACCAGGAGGCCAGCGCCGGGATAAAACGGTGCATTTCTCCGTACAGCGGGATATTGTGGATCACTTCCCGGCGATAGGCCTTATAGGTGGTACCAAAATCGTGGATGTTTACGCCGGACAATTTCGCCATAAGCCAGTTGGCGCAACGTGAGGGGAAACGCCGCATAACAAAGTTGTCGATGCGCTCTTTCCGCCAGCCGCTCACCACGTCATAACCTTCTTCCAGCTTAGCCAAAAAATTCGGAATCTCGGTAGGATCATGCTGCAGGTCGCCATCCATCGCCAGTATGAACTCGCCCTGTGCGTGGTCGAACCCGGCCGCAAGCGCGCTGGTCTGGCCGAAGTTGCGGCGCAGCTTGATCACCATCACACGGCTGTCCACCGCAGTGATTTCTTCGAGCAGCCGGTAGGTGCGGTCCGAGGATCCATCGTCCACAAAGATCAGCTCAAACGTGTCTCCGACCTGCTCCATGACGGCTTTCAGCGTGTCATACAGCGCGGTGACATTTTCTTCCTCGTTATGGAACGGAACGACAACCGAATATTTTGGCATACTCGACAGTATAGCTGTTTATGGGGGCAAGCTTCAGGACCTTTAGGGTGGGCAGCGCCGGTATCCGCAACAGCACGATTGCGCCCGGACAGCTGGAACCAGCCGGGCGGGATCCACGCCTTCGGCCCTGGGGCTATGATAAATTCAAGAATCGGCGGCTTGCCGCGGAGAGATGGCCGAGTGGCTGAAGGCGCTCGCTTGGAAAGCGTGTATACCTTTACTGGTATCGTGGGTTCGAATCCCACTCTCTCCGCCATAGAATCATCAAACCCTTCAACCGCGGATCCCTTCCGCCATGTCGATTTGTGAAGTTAATCCCCTACGCGACGACCTGATCGACTTCGGACTGCTGACCACACATTCACATTCAGCTATTCGCAGGAATCTCAATCACCACAATTCATTTCATCGTCGCCGTGGAGGACGAGACACGCCCCTTACAAGGCAATCTGCCTTCCACTCTTGGTCAGGTCCAGAATAATTTACACACAGGAAGTATGGTAACGACCACCCCGTCTTCGATTCAGCATGGGGGCAAAGGCCGTTCGGTACACAGTGTGTGCCTGTCTTCTTCCGCCGCCGCGTGGTTTGCGAGCATAGGACTTCTTCCGTTCTCGTGAGAATTCTGACGGAGGATTCCTGCTGTAGCGTTGTAACGTTTCCAGCTTCGCCCGCACTATTCACTGACGGAAAGGTTATCCGAAAGCGCGCTCCATCTTCAAAACCGGTGCTTCCCGTTGCTGTTCACCTTCAGCCGTCAGAAAACCCACGAAGAATGCACCTATGCGGGCCTCGAGCCCCCTTACGTCGAAAAACCGAGGAGAACGAAATGTCAAAATGGGATGCGCTTCAAAACCAGCCGAGCTTTAATGCCGACAGCATGCTACTGCTCACCGATGGCAGTGTGATGGTGCATGAATTTCAGTCGAACAAATGGCACAAACTGTCGCCGGATGGGAATGGCAGCTACATCAAGGGCTCCTGGAAGGATCTCGCCCCCATGCTGGACAACTCCAGCATTTCCAGCTCGTCCGGAGGCCCGACGTACGCACCCACTTTCTTCGCCTCGGCGGTATTCGCCGACGGGCGAGTCTTCGTGGCCGGCGGTGAATACAACGGCAGCCAATCGACTGCGTCCGATTTGCTGAACGCTGAAATCTACGACCCGGCCACCGATAGCTGGAAAATTATTTCCACTCCCTCTGGCTGGACTGGCATCGGGGATGGCGTCTCCTGCGTGCTGCCTGACGGGCGCCTGTTACTCGGCAATTTCAACTCGGCGAGTACGGCCCTGTATGACCCTGACACTGACATTTGGGTCGCAGGAGGGGGCGGCGGAGCGAAGAGCGATAGTTGCAGCGAAGAGACTTTCACCCTGATGGCGAACGGCAACGTGCTCACCGTGGAGTGCTCGAATGGGCAGAATGCGGAGCAATATATCCCCAGCAGCGACAAATGGGTTGCCGCGGGCACCACCGGAAACGCGCTTCCGCAGCCGTGCGCCGGATTTGTGGCGGAGATTGGTCCGGCGCTGCTGTTGCCCGACGGCCGCGTGTTTGCCGTGGGCGCCAGTGGGAATACCGCGCTCTACACACCCGACCCAAATCCGCAGAACGCCGGTACATGGGCGAACGGTCCGACGTTAGTCGATAGCAGCAACAACACGATGTTTCCCATGGATGCACCCGGAGTGCTGCTGACCAACGGCAAAGTGCTGCTGACCGCAAGTCCCTCCCCGCCCTGCAATTACCCTGGGCCGACGACATTCTTTTTGTATGACCCTTCGACCAATAAGGCAGTTATCGAATCCGACTCCGGCAACAGTGGCAACGCAGCGTTTCAGGGCCGCTTCCTACTTGTACCTACGGGTCAGGTGCTGTTCTCAAACAGTGGCAGCGATATTCGTGTCTACACTCCCGACGCAGGCGGCGATTCCAGTTGGAAGCCGACATTGAGCACTGTCCCGGCCACACTGGTTACAGGCCACACCTACGTTATTTCCGGCACACAATTGAACGGTCTTTCCCAGGCCTGCAGCTATGGCGACGATGCGCAAATGGCGACGAATTATCCCATTGCTCGCCTCGAGCAGAGCGACGGAACAGTCAAGTATCTGCGTACGTCGAACCACTCCACCATGGGCGTGGCGACCGGGAACAACCTGGTCAGCACGCATCTCTTTATACCCGACGACACACCCACCGGGCAGTGGAACCTGCGCGTCGTCGCGAACGGTATTGCGTCCGATCCTATCGCCGTTACAGTTGGGAAGCAGGACATCTTCTTCCTGATGGATCGCAGCACCTTTGGCAAGGGGGAGATTCAGGCACTGATCAATCTCAGCGGATCACCTGCCACTATCGATAACGCCATCTTCATCGTTGCGGAAGGCTACAGCCGCGACATGATCGGGGGCGCCATCCCAACCATCCCGAACCCAAATGGAGTGATGCAATTCCATTCCACGGGCTCGCCGGTTGCACAGGATCCGAGTTTGCCGTCCAGTGCAATCCAGCGATTCACGTTCCCGTTTAGCGTCAGCTTCACCGACACCTCAGTTTTCGCAGGCTCTACCCAGAATGTGGCCATCAGCGCCAGCTTCGCTGCGGATGGAACAACTCAAACTGCGTCCGCGATTCTTCAGTTGCTGGATACACCGGACCCGCACATCGAGCATGGTGATGTGGCTGCGGGACAGGAGTGGTACCTCAGCGTCGATATGCGTGTCTTTCAACTGACAGCGGGGCAAACGCGATTCGCTTCGCCGGTTGCGACCTCAGGCGCTGCAAAATCTGTTGCGACGACTTTCATCCAGAAAGCGCTGGCGAACCTGAACGCGGATCCGGGTGCACTCGGGAGCGCCTTCGACAGTCTGCCACAGGACGAAGACAGCTCTGCATTGAGCCTGGCACCCACAGACGGAAGCGGCAACGCAGTCTACAACTTCGCAATTGCACGCGTCCGCTACCGTGATACCCAGGTGGCTAAAGGGGTACGGTGTTTTTTCAGAATGTGGCCGGCGCAGCAAACCAACTGCACCTATGACACCACCACTACCTATCGCTCGCATACGTCGGGGACGACCAAGGTGCCGCTGCTCGGTATCGATGGAGACGAGATCGTCACGATTCCATTCTTCGCGACACCGCGCGTGAATAACACGGCGAGTCTCACGACCCAGACGGATACATTCAATGTGCATGACATTCAGCCTGATCCGTTTGGGGCTGAAGTGGATATGTACTACGGGTGCTGGCTCGATATCAACCAGCCCGCAGACCAGCGTTTCCCACCCCGCATGGTGGGCGGCAATCCAGCCGACATTCCAGATGGCCCGTTCAGCGGATTCAGTCCGCTGGTCTCCATCCAGCAACTGGTGCGCAGCCAGCACCAATGCCTGATCGCGGAAATTGCGTACGACCTGGATCCAATTCCGGCCAATGCGGATCCTTCTATCTCCGACAAGCTGGCGCAACGCAACCTGGCCTTCGTCAACGTGCCGAATCCAGGCGTCGAGCCTTCCCGCATCGCACCCCAGACCTTTGAAGTGCGACGCTCGCCAATGACACTGAAAGTGGATAATCGCCCCGACGAGCTGATGTTCGACTGGCGTAGTGTACCCGCCGGCACTACGGTCAGCTTCTACCTGCCGGGCACTACTGCCACAGCAATTCTCGACTGGGCCGGGAAGATGTACACCACCCACAACATCACGCAGGTGGATCCACACACACTGCGGATGCCTGCCGCAGGCATCGGCTACCTGCCGGTACCACAGGGCACGGGTCCCAACTTTGCCGGACTCATGTCGATCGAGCTACCGGATTCCGTGCACAAAGGTGATCGCTATGACGTTTTGGTACGCCAAGTTACCAGCGAGCAGTTCTATAGCCGGGGCGGAAACAGCAACCAGGACGACGGACAAACGATCAACGTTCGCTCGTACTCCTTCACAGCTGCCAGTTCTAAAGGCGGCGCCTCATCCTTCACCTGGCGTCGCACCTTCGGCACCTTCCAGGTCTCGATCCCGGTCAGCACCAAGAAGGCGCTACTGCTGGGAGAAGAGCGATTGTTCGCGGTGATGCAGTGGATCGGACAGTCCATTCCCAACGTCAGCCGCTGGTATCCGGTCTTCCAGCGCTACCTGCAACAATTAGGAGGACGCGTACAAGGCATGGGTGGCGATCCCGGCACTATTCTACCTTCCGGCTATGGCGACGTTCCGGGCCTTGGTGGCACCGTAGGTGGCGGCGGCGGTGGCCTGGGCGGTGGCAAGGGTGCCCACGAGTTCACCGGGAAAATCACCGGTTTGATATACGATCACTTCGGCGACTTCGAAGGCTTCCTTCTCGAAATCACATGCGATCATGTATTGCGCTTCAACAGTAAAGAACGGCGGATTGAGTGCCTGGTGCGCGAAGCCTGGCAACAACGCAGCACGGTTGCTGTGGTGACGAGTGCGGCTGATCTGCATTGTCCCGTCACGATCGTGATTGGTGGCGCTTCCGGCTGCTGTTAATGCGAACGGGTACCGGGCGGAGAGGCGGAAAGTGGAGCGCGGGCTCTTTGGCTCGCGCTCTGCCCTTTCGTTGCCGCAGGTAGTGGAGTTGCTCAAGCCCCTGCGATTCCATCCCCGTCTTTGCTTCTTCGGGAGGTGGAGATACGCGTTTTGTCTCGCTACTTCACCGTAAGCTGGATAACTTCGATAAATGCGTCGATTACCTTGCGGTGGTGAATAGATTCTTTTGGTCGCGGAACAGTCGGTCAAGATCTCATGGCTCCATGACTCCAGATAATCGCGCTAGCCACTCGCAACATCGGATGGCTACTCCAGTTTCCATCGGGTCCCTGGTCTTCGACGAGCTGGTCCACCAACGGCCGAACATGCTGATGCTGGCGGAGAACGGCCCGAATCCATCTCTCCACAAATTTGCAGGTGCATGGCAAGATGTTGCTGAGGAAGCGGCATAATCACCCCCTTGAACCGGTGGGCTTCAGCAGACGGGATTTCAAGATCGTTGGCGGACCCAGACCCACGCAAACTACCAACTGGTCCGTTTCCATCACGAACAGAGAAGGCATCAGCGGACGGAGTCGTTTCATCCGAATAAGAACTATTTGAACGGAGGGCCAAAGATGACGTTGAGACGTTTGAATCCCGTTTAACCGGTCCACAGGGAACGTTGAACATCGGATGACGGACTAGGGGGAAGTTCGTGCTTCCTGGCCGAAGGAAGGGACCAATTATCCTTGCGGCGCAATATTTTAGATACGGGCAGATGCAATTCTGTAACGTTTTTCGTCCGGTGTTCACTATCAAAAAGTAGAGGATTGTTGCCATGCAGTCAGTTGAGAGGGTGAATCATCAGACTCGGTCGATCCCGAATGACGGTAACTTTGCACCACATAAAAAATCTTCTGCCTCGGTTCTCTCAACACGCGATGCGGCCCGATTCGACAGTGGATTGCCTGCTGCGGCACAAATAGCTTCAGCAGAAAACACTCCGTCGAGCCGCACGATTGCCGGCCTCGAAAACGACTACATGCTTCACAAATATGAATCTTCGGACAGTCTGGACCACCACATGAACGATGACAGTGAAAACGCGGGAAATACGCCGATCTTTTTCTACCGCGCAACGCTGTTTGATAGTGTGATGGATTTCCTGGATCAATACGATCACTGCATTCGGCAACAATCCACCCGGAGCGAAGGATGAGATAGAGCGCCACGAACATACGTATTGTAAGAAATTCCTCCCGGTGTAATATGAGGCCTGAGCTTCAGTTACATCGGGGGAATGGTGCGTGCAATTTTTCACGTTTGACGCATCTTACGTTGAGAAACTTCGATCGGGCGACGCTGGAATCGAAGCTCATTTCGTAAGTTATTTCAGCGAACTCATTCGACTCAAATTGCGCTCTCGATTGAGCTCTAACGAAGCTATCGAAGATGTACGGCAGGAAACGTTTGCCCGAGTCATCGCACTGCTGCGCGCCGAGGGAGGCGTGAGACAGGCTGATCGGCTGGGAGCATTTGTGAATTCGATTTGCAACAATGTCCTGTTGGAGCATTACCGGTCCAAAAGCACGAGGGAATCGAACCTGGATGATGAGCCGGAGGGTCTCTTCGTGAACCGGGGACCAAATGCACTCAGTATTCTTGAGACCAAAGAAACAACAAGGGTAGTACGGCAGATTTTGAACCGGTTAACGGAACGGGATCGAAATCTGCTGGAATCTGTGTTGCTGGATGAGCGTGATAAGGATGTGGTCTGCGCTGAGTTCGGGGTCACCAGAGAGTATCTTAGGGTGCTAGTCCACCGCGCCAAGCAGTCGTTTAAGTCACTCTATGTGCAGCAGCTGGGTGAACAGGACCCTTTTTAGATGAGATGTAACGATATTAGTCGATTTGGCACCATGGAAGTGGGATGGGTTCGATGGATCATCAAGAAGCGGCACAGTTAATGGCGGTCGAAAAATATGTGCTGAATGAGCTGCCGCCCCAACTGCGCGACGACTTCGAGGAACATTATTTTGATTGTCAGGAATGCGCGAAGGATCTTCGCGCAACAACTGCATTTCTGGATGCGGCAAAGATCGAACTGAAGGCTGCTTCAGTTTCCAGGCGATCTTCAGCAGTGGCAGCGAAACGCCGAGTCTCGTGGCTTTGGAGACCTGTACTTGTTATCCCCGCACTCGCCGCATCCCTGCTAGTGATTGCATATCAAAATATTGTTGTATATCCGCGGTTGACAGGGCAGATTGCTCAATTAAGTACTCCAGAAATCTTGCCGTCCCTCTCTCTGGTCGGCGGCAATAGCCGGGGCGGCCAAATCCCGTCCATCACTGTCCGCTCTGCGCAGCCTTTTCTAGTGTTCATGGATATACCTGCGCAAGAACGCTTTTCGAGCTATACATGCACTATGTATCCCCCTTCAGGGAGACCTACCTGGCATGTTCAGGTGTCCGCGCAACAGGCCAAAGATACTGTCTCTCTCCGCATTCCGGCAATCCACAGGATGAATGGGACATATTCGATGCTCGTGCAGGGAAATCTGGATCCATCCCATCCGGGAGCTCCGGTGGATCTCGCACGATACAGCTTTGTTCTGAAAAGCCAGAATTAAATTAAGATTCCTGCATGAAGGAGCAATAATGCAACCCGAGGGGAAAAAGGTCTTTTATTATGACGCAGACGCCAGCTCACTGGGTGGGTTCATTGAAAAGCCATTTCAGGAAATCATTCCCTCCCGGGCGTCTGTATCACTGCCGGCTGTAGGCGGATACGCCACCACGCGGACAGAAGCCTTTAATTTTAAAGAGATTGTCTCCTGCCGCTCTGCATACACACGCGTTTCAGGTAGAACGATTGAGGAGGGTGGCCCTTGGTCGACACAGGTCACCTCAGTCATCGAGGGACTAAATATTCTGGAAATTCTAACGGCAGAACGGATTGTCGCTCAAATATCGGTAGAACATTCAAGAGAGGGCGGCCCTTCCCGAATTTCTTTTGCTGGCACTCACTTTGGAAAACTCCGCGTCGGCGGACAGGATGTTTGTCCCATGCTGAATTCGAACTTGTTCGCAGTAGGAAACGAAGCGGATAATGTTTCCTCGAGGGGTACGTGGCCTGCGCTTCTAAATGCAGGCCAGGAACAGGCCCGCAAGTTGGTTCAAAACGTGGCCGAGAGCACGGATCGAAATGCATATGAATGGGTGCTCCAAAGATATGGATGGATGGAATCGAAGCGTGAACTGCAGAAAGACGGATGTGTTCTATGTTCGTTGGTCGATGGCATAGAAGGGACAGTTCCGGGCAAGACGCTCAGTCACTTCGTGGAAATTCCGGACTTTGGGAGGATTTTTCTCGGAGAGATCCTGGCCTTTCCACGTTCGATTCAGCTCACAATGGTTCGCGCCGAGCTAGGCTGCAACGTCCACGGAAAGATCAGCGCCGCTGTGGCGCATATCAATGGCAGTACTATGCCGCCCTCGTAATCGGGACGCCATTAGCTGCTGTAGTCCTCTTCGGCTGCCACCCCTCCCCACCTCAGACACCCGCAGCTGTATATCAAAATATCCACAGAGAATTCCTGCGGGGCGATCTCGGTACCGCGCAGCAGGAATCCGAAAAAGCGCTGAAGGAGTTCGCGGGGTGGAAACCGGATTGGGACATGAAGTTTCGCCTGCTCGAAGCAGAGATACTTACATATCAAGGAAACAGCAAGAATGTAATTCTCTTGCTTGGCGGCAATCATCCATTGTATTCGCCAGCTGGAGATATGGAGATTCGACGCCAATTGCTTCTTAGTTTGGCGCACACCCGCGTTGGCCAATCGCACCTATCTGATCATGAATTACAAACTGCGCAACAACTTGCCAGAGCAAGCCATTCCTCATTGCTAGGGGAGGTACTTCAGACCGAGGGACTGATTGAAATCCATCGCGACCAGCTTGCGAATGCGGAAGATTCATTAGGAAGAAGTTTGGAGCTTGCCCGAGAGCATGGAAACAAGTTTTTGGAAACCAGCGATCTCCTGAATTTAGGCACCGTGGCTCTGCGCATGGAAGAATATGACGAAGCTTTGGATAGGTTCAAAAATGCATCTCTGATTGCTCAATCGATTCAGGCCCGATTGGCTTTGGAATTATCTCTTGGCAATGCCGGCTGGGCCTACTACAAGCTTGGCGACTTTGAAAAATCGCTCTTTAACTTTCAAGAGGCGGAACAGCAGGCCAAAGATTTAGGTTCCACTCATGACCAAATTGTGTGGTTGACGAATGCAGGCTTATCTTTCTATCGGCTTGGAGACCTGAAGGCCGCCGAATCCAATTATCGGCAAGCATTGAAGGCCGCCGAAACAGGCGATGACAAAGAATGGATCGCATATACGCACACGGAGCTTGGGTTTCTATTCTTTCAACGGCATCAATTTAATTCGGCAGAAAAACAGAGTGTCGCCGCGCTCCAGGCCGCACGTTCATGGGGCAGCCAATCCACTGTGGATGATGCCTTGTTTCTTCAGGGGCTCCTTGCGGCTCGGAACAACAATGGCGATAGAGCGAAGCGCCTTTTGATGCAAGTCTATCGGGATCCGCTCACGATGCCGTCTCTTCGTGAGGAGATCGAAAATGCGATGGCGAAGTATTATGCCCGGTGCCACGATTCGCAGCTTGCGGAAACCTGGTTCAAAAAGTCCGTCGCTACGTTTGAAGCCCAACGTTCTTCTCTCAAAGATGAGGAGCTGAAGCTTCCATTTTTTGCAAATGCCGATGGTTTGTACAAGGACTATGCCGAATTTCTCCTGGAATCTAATAGATCGATGGAAGCCTTGCAGCTTTTAGACCTGAGTCGTGCGCGAACAATGGAAGAAGGTCTGGGGCTAACAAATGACGTATCTCATCTGTTACAAAAAAACCCGGTGAACGCCCAGGCAGTCGCTCGTAACCTGGATGCAACCATCCTGTTCTATGCGCTTGGGCCCACAAAATCTTATGTATGGGCGATCAATCGCGATCGCACGCGTCTTTTCCCGCTTCCAGGACAATCAGAAATCCAATCCCATGTGGAGAAATATCAGAAGGCGATTCTACGATCGAGCGATCCCCTGCGCCAAAAGAATGAAGACTCAAGATATCTCTATGACACACTCGTCTCTCCAGCCGCATCCGCCATCGGCAAAGGTTCAAGAGTAATTCTTGTACCAGATGGAATTCTGAATGGATTGAATTTTGAGACCCTTCTCGTTCGAGGAGATACTGGATTTCACTATTGGATTGAAGATGCCACTATCGTGAACACAAATGCGATCCGGTTGATCTCTGGGTTGAACTCGCGCGATTCTGGAACGAATGCGAAAAATCTTTTGTTGATTGGCAATCCAATTTCGCCCGGACCTGACTACCCAAATCTTTCGAACGCTTCCACAGAGATCCATAGCATCGAAAAGCATTTTCTGCCTGACAACGAAGTCGTCCTGGCGAAGGCTGATGCTGTACCCGCGGCGTATACGGCAATTCATCCGGATCGATTTTCCTACATTCATTTCGTTGCACATGGAACCGCCAGCCGCTTGAGTCCTTTGGACTCCGCTGTTGTGCTCTCCGCGTCCCCGGGACATCCTGACACCTTCAAGCTGTATGCGCGAGACATCGTGCGTCAACCTCTCCATGCTCGACTGGTAACGATCTCCGCCTGTTATGGATCGGGTCTTCGGGCCTATGTCGGAGAGGGGCTCGTGGGATTATCCTGGGCATTTCTCCGCGCGGGATCGCACAACGTAATCGGCGCATTGTGGGAGGCAAGCGATGCCTCAACGCCGCTCCTCATGGATCGACTCTATAGTGAAATCCAGACTGGACGTTATCCAGATGCGGCTCTCCGAGCTGCAAAGCTGTCGCTGATCCATTCCCGGAACGTATACCGAAAGCCGCTTTACTGGGCAGCCTTCCAGCTGTATTCCGGTGACTAAGAATATCCGCCGAATCATGAACGCACCAGCTTCTGAAAAATGTTGGCTGAGCAGCAGGAATCCAAAACCAACCCCATACCATCTTCGAAATAGTCGCAACCACCCAGCAAATCTAGGCTGCGGCCCATGGGCTCCCTCGGCCGAAATATTTCCGCATGAGTGAAACGCAGAGCTGTGTTTTCGCACCATCGTTATGGACAGGGTTCTGCTGACGATTCCTTCGATCCGGCTCAACCGGATTACGAGGTAGACGTGGGCTATTGCGCTTTCCTGCATGCATGGCGAGAGCAGTCAAACTCTGGACGGAGGAAATGATGGCGAAATCGACGAACAATGAGAAGGCGGCACTCGAAGCGGTGAAAGCGCACAGGCTTAACTTTGTTGAGCTGCTTGCAGGCAATCCAAATTACTTTGGAAACTTGAAGGGCAGCGAATTTCAACCCGTTGTCTCGATCGCGAACGACTCGTTCTACGAACAGGCGACCTGCCTCGGCTTCAATCCCTCCACCAATGTGCTGGAAGCGGTGGTGCAGGTCAATCAGGCATTTGGATACAACGGCTCGCTATGTCAGAACGGGTCGTTCGAGTATGTGCGATTTTTTGTGGATTACGGTTCAGGCTGGGAAGATGCGGGCCTGGCAGCAATCAACGTGCACGATATTCCGGAGGAGACTGACTGCCAGAAAAAGGTAGAAAAGCCGCTCAGCTATGCAGTCTCAGTGCAGCTAACGCCGAAGTCGAACTGGTGCTTCTTTCCCGTACTGCCGAAAGCGCGCGCGATTCTGTCCTGGAACGCGATCCCGACGGCAGGTGACCCAACGTATACGCCGGTATGGGGGAACGTTCTCGACGCGCAGATCCAGATACGTCCGCGACCAATTTTCTTGAAGGAGATTGCAGCAAATCTGAATGAGAAGGTGAAGCTGGTTCTGCCGCCGGAAGAGCTTGAGCAAACTCTCCAGATTCCGATTCCTCTGCCAGATCCTGGCCCGCTGTCGCTGGCGCAATTGGCAAAGTTGTATCAACCGCAGAAGGCGACAAAAGCAGGCGCGGTAGAAAGCGCGGTGCCATCTCATCGCTTTGGTTTTGCGCAACTCCATCAGGCGCTGCATGCGAAGGCGGCCGATCCCCAAGCGATTGAATTTAGCATTAGCGACTGGAAAAGCCAGGGACTGGACTGGCAGTCGGCCCTCGCTAAATTGAGCGAAGTGGACGCCGACGTGAGCTACGAGCAACTGGAATGTCTGGGATTAGAGGGCGGCTACGGCCTGGAACGGCTAGTCGCGACCTTTCTGATCAAGCGACCCTCCGGATACGGCGGAGGACTATGCACCGCCGGCAGCACAGAATATGTGGCTTTCTGGGCGGACTGGGACGACACCTGCGAATACACCTATCTGGGAACGGTAGGCGTGCAAGTGCATGATATCGCCAGCATTCCTGCGGGCGGCCTGGTGTATTCCGCTGTGCTGCCGGTCAACCTAAGTAATCACCGCAATCCGTGCAACACGCCCAAGATCGGACGGGTGCGCGCGGTACTGTCCTGGGCGACTCCGCCTTCGACGACCGATCCGAATGCACTGACATACTGGGGCAACCTGCTGGATACACATGTGCAGATCCAGCCGGGCACGCAGTCGAACTATCTCACGCCGACGATCAGCATTCTCGGCGGAATTCCGACCAGCATGATCGACAGCACGACAGGTCTGACAACCTGGAACGCAGTCTTTGCCCTGACAAATACGGCGGCCGACGCACTTGGACGCGCGTGCCCGTTCGGCGGCAGAGTGTCCGTGCAGGGTGAATTGTTCGTGGGGTACAAGTACAAGCTGACCGTGCAGGACACGGGCGGTGGCGCCCCCGTCACGCTTACAACCCCACTATTGCTGACACGTTGGGATGGGACCACCTATACGAGCTCGCCCGATGTGAATGGGTACTTTACTTATATGGATCCCACCCAAAACATAGATTCATTGCTGGGTGAGTGGGATACAAGTGGCGACGATCTGTGGCAGATCACGTTGCAGATCGCCGATCTGGCGGATAATCCAGTGCTCGGATCGCTGCCGGATACGCACTTGATCCAGCTCGACAATACACCACCGCAGGCGGTAGTACATCTGGACAACAATCTGGATTGCAGCCGGTTCGCAGTGGGCACGATACTGAATGGCCACTATGTCGCCTATGACATCAACTTCGGATCATTCAGTCTGGGCTCGGAGCCTTATTCCGGACCAGTGTCGCCTTCGAGCGGAACTGTGGCGACGGCACCGCTGCCTTCTTCGGGCAACTCGTGGACGCTCGACACATCGTCGCTCACCCCCTGCGGCTATGTCGTTCAGTTAAACGTGTGGGACCGCAGCATTGTAGGCAGCTCACCGGGCTCGCACAATTACACGCCCGCCTCGGTCGGCTTCTGCCTGCTGAGTTCGCTCTAAGTTGCCTCTTCACTAATTAATCTCCCAGCCCCGCAAACGCGGGGCTGGGGAACCACGAGGTTCTTATGACCGCTCTACGAATTACAATTGCCGCCCTTGCGGTGTGGCGGCTGACTCACCTGCTGCACGCCGAGGATGGTCCGCTGGAAATTTTTGCCCGCTGCCGAAACTGGCTGCGGCTAATGTCACTTTCCGGCGCCACGGATTGTTTTTACTGCCTCAGCCTGTGGGTCGCCGCTCCATTCGCGATGGCATTGGGATCGCGGTGGGAAGAAAAACTGACGCTTTGGCTGGCGCTTTCCGGAGCCGCAATTCTGGCCAACCGTCTTACCGGAGGAACAACCTGAGGGCGCCTGGTTTTACGAAGAACCGGTTCAAAAGGAGAAATCGACATGTCCTGTTGCGGAAATGGAAGAAGAGTACTAGCTCAAGATCCTCAAACCCACCCAGGCACGGTTCGGGTAGATTCCGCCGTCTACAAAACCGCTTTGTTTCAGTACACGGGCCGCACGCGGCTAACCGCCGTGGGGTTGGGGACGAAGACCGTGTACCAATTCAACAGTCATGGTGCACGGGCCATTGTGGACGGGCGAGACGTCGCATCGTTGGCGGCAATTCCGCTGCTGGTGAAAGTATAATCTTCAGGCGACCGGCTTTAGGTAGCATGGATTACCCCGAATTGCTGAATTCGGTAGATTGCTTAACGACAGGCGTGTTCCCGTTATTATCTCCTACGACGTTCCCGCACTCGGTCTAAATACCTTTAATCTCGCCACCGTCCATGCGGACCGATGTACCTGTCATCCATTTTGCAGCGGGTGAAACCATGAATGCCAGCAGTTCGGCAATTTCTTCCGGCTTGCCGTAGCGGCTGATCCCTGCTTCCTCCGGAAACTTCTTCATCGCCTCTTCGACAGTCAGTTTGTGCGCTGGTGCCCATTTCTCCAGAAAAGAACGTCGTCGTCCAGTCATGACTGCGCCGGGAACAATGCTGTTCACCTGTATTCCATCTTTGATCCCTTGTTCCGCGAAAGCTTTGGCGAGAGCCGTAATCGCTGCATTCGTAGACGCGACAGCCGCAAAAGCGGGCTTAGGGTCGAGTGCCGCGCTGCCGGACATGAAGACTACGGAGCCTTTCGACTGCTTCAAAGCCTCCCAGGCGCGGATCGTTAATCGGCGTGCGCCGTGCAACTTCAACTCCATGCCCGCCTTCCATTGATCGTCCGTCATCTCGAAAAGATCGACCTGCGGGACCGCGCCCGCGATATTCAGCAGTGCGTCAATTCGCCCAAAACGCTCAAGCGTGGTGTTGATGACAGTTTCGGCCGCCTCGGTCTGGCTCAAATCGAGGGCAACAGGAAGCGCTTCGGCTCTCACCTCTTTCACGGCAGCGGCAACCTCTTCAAGTTCCTTGGCATTGCGCGCCGCCAATACAACGGCGGAGAAGTCGCGGGCCAAGCGGATAGCAGTGGAACGCCCGATTCCCTGGCTGGCTCCAGTCACGATTGCAACAGAATTCTTCATGATTTCTCCATGACTGCTAGGTTTTCCAATTTGGTTTTAACGCACCGATTTATGAAGCAATTCGGGTAGCGGCTTCAGGTCTAACACCATAATGGTGATGACTATGGCAAATACCCCATCGGAGAATGTTGCCAGACGTTCCGGGGTGGTCTTCTTGTTTGACATGGCTCTTCTTCCCCATTGCTCTTGATCACCTACCAAGCTTCACGTCCCGTCTTAAGAAAGCGTCGCTTTCGCCGCTTCGAGGATGATGTCTACAACCTTGTCTGGCGCGGTGAGCAACGGAGTGTGATCAACTGCGAAAGACCTCACTGTCGCATTCATCCGTTCGGCCATGAAGTGCTGTGTTTTGGGATTGATCATTCGGTCCTGTTCCGCAAGCAGGTACCACGTTGGTTTTAACCGCCAAGCCGGTGCAGGGGCGGGTTCCTGAATGCTCTTAACTGAGATTGGCCGCTGCACGGCTTTGGCCAACGCAATCTGCTCATCGGTGGCGTTCTGGGCGAAGGCATTTGCGAATCCTTCGTCTGGCATCCAGATGAAGCCATCTGCATCCGGTGTAAGTTGCGGCGCCTTCGAGTGAATTTCATCCCTGTAAAAGACCTGAGCAACAGTCTCTCCTTCATCCGGCGCCAATGCTGCGATGTAAACCAAAGCCTTCACACGCTCGTCGTTAGCCGTGGCGATGACCGCACCAGCGTAAGCGTGCCCGGCGACAATCAATGGGCCTTGAGTTCGGGCAATCGTTCGTTTCAGAGCGGCTGCGTCGTCGCTTAGCGAGGTAAGGGGAATCGGCGCGGCAATCACGTTCAAGCCGCGATCCTCGAGCGGGCGTACGATTGCCTGCCAGCTCGAACCATCAGCCCACGCTCCGTGGACTACAACTACTGTCGCATTCTCTGAAAAGTTCAAGATGCTCATCCTTTCCGGTAGTCAAAAGTGAAAGATACGAAGAGGATGTTCTCTGCCGTTAAGCAAAGAACTTTACGATTTGCTGCGCAATGAACTCGCATGAATCCTCAAGCGCAAAGTGACCGGTATCAAGCAGGTGCAGCTCTGCTTTTGGGATATCTCGCAGATAGGCCTGCGCACCCTCGACGGTAAAGAATGGGTCGTTCTTTCCCCAGACGATCAATGTCTTCGGCTGCTTGCTTCGAAAAAATTCATGCCAGCCGTCGTAGAGCGCGAGATTCGATTGATAGTCGTGAAGTAGGTCCAGTTGGATAACGTCATTCCCTGGGCGGTCGAGGAAGAGTTGGTCCATGGTGTATGAGTCCGGGCTGATCCGCGAAACATCCTTCGTCCCATGCGTGTACTGGAAGATGGTGGTTTCTTTCTTGAGTAGGTCTCGCACAGGCTTCTCGGTCTCCGGGTTGCGATTCACCCAGAACGGCTTCATCGGGTCGAAGGCCGCTCCAATACCTTCGGCATAGGCGTTACCGTTCTGCACCACGATGCCTTCGATCGCGTCCTGGTGCTTCGCAGCAATGCGATAGCCCACCGGCGCACCGTAGTCCTGCACGTAGATGCTGAATCTCTTTAGGCCGAGGACACCGAAGAGCAATTCCTCCACATAAGCGGCGAGATTGTCGAAGGTGTAGTCGAACTTGCTTGCATCCGGGGCATCGCTGTACCCGAAGCCGACGTAATCCGGAGCGATCACGTGGAATGTGCCTGCTAGTTGAGGGATCAGGTCACGGTACATATGCGACGAGCTTGGGAAGCCGTGCAGCAGCACGATGGTCGGGGAAGCTTTCGAGCCTGCTTCGCGATAGAACACTTTGAGGCCACGAACGGTTGCATGTTGAAACGTTGTCATGGTGATTTCCTTTTACGGTGGCGTAATGCCTCGCTTACAAAGAGTGAGATTACATAACACCTTTAAAAGATGCATTACCAGTGTTACAATTATTATTTTGCGATAGCTTTTGAGAGGGTTTATGCGCGCTCTTTCTCAAGGGGAGAACGAATGGATCGATGGATTTCTGTTCGTATCGAACCGCCCAATCCTGGATTTCTTGAATACAAAGCCCGTCCTGGCAGACGGTCCCACGGAACTCCTTCCGGATATACGCGCGCTCGAAAGGTGGCTGATCGCTTCGGGATTGGTGACCTCGCCCAAGGCTAAGGCCACAGTACGAAGCTGGCGCCATTCCACCGAAGCAACTGCCTTCCTGGAACAGCTCATCGCATTTCGAGAGAAATTGCGGGAGGCCGTTCTGCGGATAGAGAGCGGAGCGTCGCCGACCGACGCATTCCTCACCGAAGTGAACTCACTGTTGCTTCGGTATCCTCGCCATACTTCGCTTCACAAGCGAGACGGGAAGGTCATTCGGGAGACATCGTTAGAGCTTCGTAAGCCCACCGACCTCTGGGCGCCGATCATCGATGCCACGGCAGATCTTCTTGCCGAAACGGCGCCGTCCCGGATTCGCAAATGCGAATCGTGTGTCGTTCACTTCTTTGACACAAGCAAGAAAGGTTCACGTCGATGGTGCAGCATGAATATCTGTGGCAATAAGCTCAAAGTTGCTGCCTACCAGAGAAGAAAACGTGGAGAGAAGTCCATTGGGGACTAGTCTCACTGGTCGCCCATCGAATGTCTGACGGCGCAACGGGTCTGGCTATGCCCAGTGGTCAGGAAATAGCGCGCGCCGCCTCGGCTGCGCTGGACTGCAACCCTTAAGCGACTGAATACCACGTTGCTACCCTCGTAACATCGCAGTCCATATTCGAATAAGGATTCGAATCCCACTCTCTCCGCCAGACTAGCCCAACTTGTCCCGTGAGGTCCCGAAACATTGCCACTTGGGGGTTGCAGCCGAAATTTGTCCGCTGACTTGCGCGGCGCGCTTACACTACAATCGCAGAAGCTTTGGAGCGCCGCAAATATCGCACAGTGATTCCCGAAGGGTTCTGGATTAGGATGTTAGCTCTTCAGCCAGCGGTCAAACCAGGAAAAAGCTTCATTCTGCATCTCGAGATCAAACTTGTGCGGCCCGTCGTAGAATGTGGCACGGTACCGCTCTGGCGAGCCGACTTTCTTGTAGACTTCGGTGAGTATCCGGTCCGCCCGTTCCATCTCCGGCAGAGTGAATAGCTCATCCTGTCGGTTGTTCAAGACCAGCACGGGATTTGGCGCGCCGAGTCCAAGCACTTCCGGATAATCCAGCTCGCGCGACAATCCAGGCACATAGCACATCCATGTATGGGTGTAGGACTTATTCAGGAGATAATCGCGCCAAGTTGTCATCATACCCACACAGCACGAGCAGCGAATACGGTCGTCGGCGCCTGTCAGCATCACCGTACGCAGTCCGCCGCCCGATAACCCGCCACAACCAATCCTGGTTTCGTCTACATCCGGCCGCGAAGCGAGATAATCGAGCGCCCGCTGATCGTCAAAAACGAACACGCCAGGCCAGGTCATCCCTGCGCTGAGCAGACTCTTGGCGATCGCATGCTCATGCTGTGCAGCAAACTTGTTGTAGCGATGTATCTCGTCTTCGTCCTCTGAACCCTTCTCTTCCATATTGTCGCGGATATCGGCCGGCAAGTCCGCGAGTCGCATCCGGCGGCTTCCAAACGTGAACGTATCGTGCACCAACACCACATATCCATGACGAGCCAGTTCGTTGGCCCATGCCGCGCCACCATAGTATTCCCGCTGATGCTGGAACATCGCCGGATGGGGATTGTTCGAGGTTCGTGCGATCTTTTGCCAGCCGAAATACTTGTTTTCAGCATGGTCGTGGAGCCCCACTATGCCCGGCAATTTACCCTTGGCTCCTAGCGGTTTCAATAGCACCGCTTCGGTTGGGGGTCCGTATGGCAGTTGCCACGTCAACTGTTCGATAGATAAGCCATCGAATTCCATTCGGCGCTGAACCACGGGCGCAGGCGTGACCGGTTGGCGAGGGCCCAGCAGCAGTTCCTTATATCGGGCCCGCGCCACAGGCCGCCAAGCCTCCAGGTTAGTGAAGATCGGCTGACGGAAGGACAACCGCGGCGGGTCCTGCATCGTTTGCGCTGCCCACTCGCCATATGCACCTATCATGTTTTCGATCACTGTTCACCTGCTTTCAGCTTGGGCGGAGTTTGCGAAGTGACGAACTCTGCTCGCTTTCACCCGAAGCGACGATCGCGACGACGAAACTCCGCGCTGGGAATGTACAGAAGACCGAATTATATTCCCCATCTGGGCTATATCTTGAGAGTCTGCAGAATTACCGGCGCATTCCAAGGAAGTGAGCAGTGCACAAACGCCAAGGAACAGCAGTGCCCTATCGGCATCGAGTGGTTTAATGAGAATCTTCCTCCAAGAGAACATACGCTCGAACTGTACGGTTCCTGATCAGCGTCGCCAAAGTAAGAAACTGGATCTTCGCCAACCGCGATGATAGGCAGGCACCCGTCTTCCTCCCCGGGCATGTGAAGTTCTCGCTGGCTGGCGAGACGTGCCACAATGGTCTATACCGTCATGGAAAACGCGAGCATCCCCACATCTCCATCCAGCCCTGAACACACTTCTGAATCCGCCGCAGAATCGAACGAATCGTTTGGCGCTCTTCTTTCGCAATTTGAGCGGAGCCATAAGACCGGCGACGGCGGAAAGCAATTGCAAGGCACAGTTGTCTCCATTTCCGCAGATTCGGTTTACCTGGATATCGGTTTCAAGACCGACGGCGTTCTGCCGCGTACTGCTTTCAGCGACAACGCCGATGGAGTAGCACCGGGAGACAATTTCTCGGTGTCGGTGAAGGGCCGCAATGAAGAAGGCTACTACGAGCTTTCCCGCCTTAACGTAGCCCAACCCAAAGACTGGGCGTCGCTGGAGGAGGCCTTCGCGCAGAAGTCTGCCATCGTCGGGACGGTGACTGCGGTCGTTAAGGGTGGGTTCAGCGTGGATGTGGGTGTTCGCGCCTTTATGCCAGGCTCTCGCAGCGGAGTGCGTGACTCCGGCGAGATGGAGAAGCTTGTTGGACAGGAGATCACCTGTCGCATCATTAAGCTCAATGTGGCAGAGGAGGATGTGGTGGTCGATCGCCGCATCATTGCTGAGGAGGAGACGCGATTACTGGAGAAGAATCGCTATGCCGAACTGAAGGAAGGCGATGTGGTCCATGGCCAGGTCCGCAGTCATTACCAGCTACGGCGCCTTCGTCGATCTTGGCGGAATCGATGGCCTGCTTCACGTCAGCGATATATCGTGGACCCGCATCAAGCACCCCGAGGAGGTACTCTCTGCCGGGCAACAGCTTCAGGTCAGGGTTCTCAAGATCGATCCGGATAGCAAACGCATTTCGCTTGGGCTGAAGCAATTGCAGGCGCAGCCCTGGGACACCGCGGCAGAGAAGTACAAGACCGGCCAACGCATCACCGGAACCGTGACCCGCCTGATGGATTTTGGCGCGTTCGTCGAGCTGGAGCCTGGAATCGAAGGCCTCATCCACGTTTCCGAAATGTCGTGGATGAAGAAGGTCCGCAAACCCAGCGATATTCTTGCTGAGGGCGAAACGGTCGACGCGGTGGTTTTGGCCGTAGATCAGGACGAGCGGCGGCTTTCTCTGGGACTGAGGCAGGCGCTCGGTGATCCGTGGGCCGAGGTGCTGCAAAGGTTTCCCGTCGGGGCGAAGATCGAAGGTCCCGTCACGAGCTTGATGAAGTTCGGCGCCTTCGTGCAGTTGACGGAAGGTGTTGAAGGTCTCGTGCACATCAGCGAAATCAGTGCCGATCGGCATATTCATCACCCGCAGGACGTCCTCAGGGTAGGCCAGATAGTGAAGGCGGAGGTGCTTGCTATCGATACGGAGAAGCGGCAGGTAAGGCTGAGCATGAAGCAGCTCATCCCCACAGGTCTCGATGAATATTTCGCTGAACATCGGGCGGGGGACCTGGTCTCCGGCCGTATTATCGAGCAGTCATCGGGGCTAGCCAACGTAGAACTCGGCGAAGGTATTCGCGCGACATGCTCAACTTCCGCCAATGGCCCCGCAACAACTGCTGACAAGACGAGCGAATCAAAACCAGACCTATCCTCACTGACTTCCATGCTGAAAGCTCGCTGGAAAGGGGATATGAAGACCTGCAACATCCCCACCCGAATCTCTGCGGGCCGGTCAGATTCGCAGCTTCAGGATCGTAAGGCTTGATCGCGACGCAGAAAAGATCGAGTTGGAACTAACCTGATTTGAATTTGCCCGATTGGGAATTCGTTATGTCCAGGCGCAGCGCAGGCTTGCTAATGTATCGTCGGCGAAATCAACGCCTGGAGGTCTTCCTGGTCCATCCAGGCGGCCCATTCTGGGCGAATAAAGATTTGGGGTCATGGTCTATTCCCAAAGGAGAATACACGGAAGAGGAGGCCCCGCTGGAAGCCGCAAAACGTGAATTTGAGGAAGAAACGGGCTTTGCCGCGCATCCGGATTTTCTCGAATTAGGGAGTGTGAGGCAGACCGGCGGAAAGATTGTTTCCGCATGGGCCTTCGAAGGAGACTGCGATCCCAGCAAGTTGATGAGCAACTCCTGCCAGATGGAATGGCCGGCTCGCTCCGGGCGTGTGATTGAGTTCCCGGAAGTGGACCGCGGCGCATGGTTTTCCATTGCCGAGGCGAGAGAACATATTCTGAGAAGCCAAAAGCCCTTTCTTGAAGTGCTTACTCAACGATTGAACCGTGAGCTGTAGGCGCGAAGTCTCTAACGTCACGATGTATTCCCGGGGGGGGGGCCGATATTGCAACGACGTTCTACGCGACCTGTGAGGCGGCCTTCATTTGCCTTGGATAACAACGGTATCTTCACCACTTGGAGCTGGCTGCGGGTGGCCTGTCGTACCGTGGCTGGTGTAACTGGCAGTAAGAATCAGCCCTGCCTTGGCGCCGGGTTTGCCCGGGGACTCCATCTGAAACGTTCCTTCCGTTCCGACGTAATAATTAACGTTTGGGTCAGATGCATGCTTCATAATCCAGAGAGAAATAGCATGCAGCTCGGTTTCCGTCAGCTCCGGGTGGGATGGCATAGCCCCTTGCCCCCACATTCCAACAGATCCATCCCGGATATGCTTTGATAAATTGCTTATAGTTGCGTCGGTATCGGGGTACCGTTCCTTGATTGCAGAAAACGAGGGCCCCATCGCTTTCGATTTAAAATTATGACAGCCTAAACAGTTGGAGCCCGTTATGTTTTGGAGGCCGGCCGGAAGAGACTCGGGCATCTGAGATGAACTCGCGGCAATATGGGATACATCCGGAACGTAAGTTGTCTTCAGTAAAACTTCACTCGACGGAATCTCTTGATATTTGCTGGATTTTCCATGGTCAGAGACAACGATGTTGTACTCTACCAGGCTATTCCACTGATACATGCTGCCGTTTGGGGGAGCTGTAATCTTTACTACCGGTGGCTGGTCGTTTGACTGGCCGGTCGCATGGGCATAATTGCCATGAATATTCGATAAGGCGAATGCCACAAACACACCAATGATAATAGAAGTTAATATCGCCGTTGTTCGCTTTACTTTTGACATAATCAGGCCTCTTTAATCTCCTGGGCCACTCGTTGCGCAGAACGAATACAGGATTCCATGCCCCTACTTAGAGGATCCGCGTAGGTCCCTGCGAAATATATTCTTCCATCCGGCTTTAATATTTCAGGCCAAAACCGGTGCATTTCACCTATTGGAAACGGTTCCATTTCGCAGTTCGGTGCGTGCTTATCCTGCGTCCAATCTTTTGTCAATGCCTGGACGATTGTATCCCGTTTACCCGGATATACTTCTCGAAAAGCGGCCAGCACGTGCTGTGGAGATAGTCCCCCTGGGCCATATGCCTTTAAGATAACTCGCGTCGTGTCCACTTCATTCGGTACCTCCCAGATAGATGAAATATCAGGGTGATC
Organism: uncultured Acidobacteriota bacterium; assembly: GCA_963823295.1. Lineage (GTDB taxonomy): Bacteria > Acidobacteriota > Terriglobia > Terriglobales > Acidobacteriaceae > JAKAAZ01. Next base: position 122,264 of record CAWGLF010000028.1, on the reverse strand, counting down.
GAACTCCATATTGATACTCTTGAGGCCATCATCCAACCAGAATTTTGAGCTGGCTTCAAACACGTAAAACGGATGGGAGGTGTATGTCAGGTTATCGACGACATATTTCTTTTCCGGAGAAAGAGCAGGCGTTACGGGAATATTCCTGAAGATAGTTAATGTAATGCAGTTGACAAAAAAATCGGCATCTATTGTTTTTTCACTGTCATAGCCATATTCCCGGTACGTAACCGTTACCCCTTTGTCGTTGTGCCCGATTGCGGTGATTGGATGTGCGAGCTTTACTCGAGAGCCAAGCCGTTGGGCAAAAGCAATGGGGAGTTGTTCGTTTCCTCCCTTCAGTCGAAAAGTTTCACCTTCGGAAAGGGGAATGCCTCGAAACTTCATGACGGCTAGTCTCCATAGATAATAGAGCGCACTGATGTGTTGCCCGTCGAGATATTCGAGCGCCCTTTGCGAGGCACCTTCCTTCTTATATATGTCGGCAATGGGTATTTTATCGAGGTCATCATAACCTATGCCAAAAGGATGATATGCATCCTTAAATCTGTCGATGTAGTGCTGGAGATAGAGCGCATCGAGTTCATACCAGGGGTGTTTTGATAAAAAGCTAATCTCTCGACGGTTAAATCCAAACCTTGTTAGTACCTGCGGATCGGCCAACATTTCGTTTGTATAAAATTTGCCGTCAATCATTTTGAGCATGTCGTTGTTATGTGGCAGAGGAGAGCCTTCAGCATTGGGATACGACAGCACCGGAAGATTGAACTCTTCGGTGTACTTGAAAAAACGCTCATATCCCGGTTTGGTAATGTGGTCGGCTCCGAAGTCGGCGTACAACCCGTCGGATAGACCATCGCGCCCGGTGAATACATGACCGCTATACCTTCCAGAAGCTTCAAGAATAGTGACGTCGCAACCGGCCTTCATAAGTTCGTATCCACAACACAATCCGCTGATCCCTGCTCCGCCTATCACAACTTTTTTTGGCCCTGAACGAACGGTATTCGCCATTTTGGCTATGGTATCTGCCTTGGAAAGGTTGGCATCGATTAGGGAGGCTCCTGCTCCGGCGACGAACGTCTTTAGGAATGTTCTGCGAATCATCCGCTTATCCTTTGCTTGAAGCTGCTTTATTGAACCTTTGCTCAACAACGCACAGTTAGATTGTCCACACGAGGAACCGTTCCCCTCAATTACGACCGATGAGCTAAATTATGTTTTCGTTCACGAATCGAAGGCGCGTTCACCATCATGCTCCTGATTGTCCAATTTCTTTTCTATTCCGGCAACCACGTCTTTACCCCACTTGCCGCAGTTTCACCTACATGCTAGACTCCGTTGTCTTCAGGAATCACTGCGGCTGACCGTCGCAAATTTTGTTAGTGCGGCTTTGCATTCGGAGCAGCCATGGCTCTGGGCAATCTAAATTTGAAACTTCGACGGATAGCTCGTTCAGGCGTGCGATATCCATCTACCGCAATGATCAGCGGCTGTGCGTTCCGCCCGTCCAAGCCGTCGTGGATGCCATGAAATTTGCGCGCTCGACATTCCCATCCATCGCTCTTACCCTTGCTTTTGGAGGTTTCGCGTGAAGACGTACCTGGGCAAAGACATCCGTAATCTCACGGTCGCCGGCCATTCCCACTGCGGAAAAACCACGTTGATTGAAGCGCTCCTGGCATCGGCCGGGGCTGTCCCCGCCATGGGCAGCATTGAAGCCGGAACCGCGGTCACCGCATACGAGGAAGAGGAGATCACGCGGCGCATCACTATCGCCAACGCAGTAGCTTTTTGCGAGTGGGGTGGAACCAAGATGAACCTGGTCGACACGCCGGGATTCAACATGTTTATCCACGAAGCTCGCGCGGCGATGGTTCCAGCGGAGGCCGCTGTGATCGTCGCCGATGCGGTCGAAGGCGCGCAGCCGATGACGCTCCGGGTATTCGCCTACGCCGAGGAATTCAATCTCCCGCGCCTCTTCGTCATCAACCGCATGGATCGCGAACACGCCACATCCGATGCCGCCCTGGCGAGCCTGCGGTCTGCCTTCGGTCGCCAAGTTACACCGGTACAGCTGCCCATCGGTGCAGGACACGCGTTTCGCGGGGTTGTCGATCTCATCTCCATGCAAGCCTTCGAGTACTCTTCCGAATCTAAGGGCCGAGGCCGCGCCATTCCCATTCCGCAAGAAATGCAGCAGCAGGTGGAGTCCGCGCATGAAGCGCTGGTGGAGATCGCCGCGGAAGGAAAAGACGAATTGATGGAAGAATACTTCAACGAGGGCACGCTGCAGGAGGAACACCTGACCGCCGCCTTACATGAAGCAATTCGCGAGCACCGCATTTTCCCCGTTCTGTTCGCGTCCGCTCAGGGCGCAATCGGCGCAGACCGTCTGCTCGACTTCTTCCGCGTGTACGCACCCGCGCCGAGTGAGCGCGAACCGGTCGCGGCGGTCGCCGGCACCACCCGCACAACTGGCGCCAAAGCTTCGAATGGCGACGGGACTGCGGAGTGGCCGATCGAGATGATGACTCGCCCGGTTGCCGACAATCAACCGCTGTCACTGTTCGTTTTTAAAACCATCTCCGACCCTTTCGCCGGACAAATTTCCTTTTTCAAGGTCTTCGCTGGCTGCGTGCATGACAACGATACTGTTTCAAACTACCAGCAGCAGGCGCAGGAAAAGCTGGCTCATCTGTCGATCATGCAGGGAAAACGTCCGATACCGGTTGCGGAACTTCACGCGGGAGACCTGGGCGCGGTTGCCAAGCTGAAGCATACGCACACCGGGGATACGCTCGGAGAGGCTGCGCATCCTATTTTGTACGAACCGGCGCAGCAGCCGGAACCGGCCATCGCTTTTGCCATCGAGCCGAAGACGCGCGCGGACGAGGACAAGCTGGCCAACGCGCTGCACCGCATTATGGAGGAGGACACCCTCATCCGTTTTTACCGCGACGCGCAGACACATGAATTTCTGATCGCCGGAACCGGCCAGCAGCATATTGAAATCATCGTCTCGAAACTACGTCGTCGCTATCACACAGAAGTCACTCTGAAAGCGCCCAAAATCCCGTATCGAGAAACCATCCGAGCACGCGCGGAGGGTCACGGACGGCACAAGAAACAGTCCGGCGGCCATGGGCAATTTGGCGACTGTAAAATTCGGATCGAGCCGCTGGAACGTGGAGCCGGCTTCGAATTCGCCAACGAAATTTTCGGTGGGGCCATCCCGCGCAACTATGTTCCGGCGATTGAGAAGGGCATTCGCGAAGCCGCCGAGCGGGGTTTCCTGGCCGGCCATCCAATGGTCGATTTTCGCGCGACTGTCTATGACGGCGCTTTCCACGAAGTCGATTCCAACGAAATCAGCTTCCGTATCGCCGGGCGGTTAGCATTCCGCGATTGCATGGAACGGGCGCGTCCAGCGTTGCTGGAACCAATCATGCGAGTCAACATCCAGACCCCAGACACATTTGCCGGCGCGGTGATGGGCGACCTTCCCGGCCGACATGGCCGTGTGCTTGGGATGGAACCGACTTCAGCCGGACAGACAAGTATCCAGGCCGAAGTCCCCATGGCGGAGATGCTGACCTACGGAGCGGATCTGACTGCGCTGACGCAGGGCCAGGGCAGCTTTCATATGGAAATGGACCATTACGATTTCGTTCTGCCGCAGACGCAGGAAAAAATAATTGCGGCCGCGCGCGCGCACAATGCCGTGGCAGTCGAGGATGAGGGCTAGTTCTACTCCATTTCGTTTCAACCGGCGCGTGGAAGGTGACGTGATTGGGAAAATGGTAAACCAGGGCATACTGCGCATTGCATGGCAAATCATACCAATCTCATTCGAGCAAGTGTTTACAAGTTCGACGCGCGGATTGCATAGCGTGACAGCCCGCAATACGGCAACTATTCCAACTCTCCATACCACCCCTTCGTGATCGCCGAAACAGGGTCGATCTCGGTATTATTTGATTGCCATGCGTGCCAAAAAGCTTTTCTTCACCCCGTGGTTGATATTTCTTGCCTCGATTCCGGCTTTTTCTCAACCAGCATCGGGTCGTCAGGAACAGCTCAAGTCGCACCTGAGGCTGGCGCAGCAATATCTAGCCGAGCGACGGCCCGATCTGGCGATACCGGAACTGAAAGCAGTGGTCGCGCTTGATCCTGAGAATGCGGATGCCCGAGGAAATCTTGGAGTCCTGCTCTTCTTCCGCGGCGACTATGCCGATGCGACGCCCCAGCTCCAGGCAGCACTCAAGCTTAGACCCGACCTGTGGAAGATTCAGGCGCTGCTTGGAATGTCTGAAGAACGAATCGGCAACGATAGCAATGGGCGGAAAGACCTGGAGACGGCGTTTCCACATTTGCAGGAAGCGAAAATCAAGCTGCAAGTTGGAAATGCTCTGATTGACAGCTACACCTCGACGGGTGATCTGGACAAGGCGGCGGCGACGGTCTCGGTCCTGCTGAAATTAGAGCCCACCAACGTTGATCTTCTTTATACCTCTTATCGCCTATACTCCGATCTTGCGGACCAGTCGACGCTGACCATGGCGATGATTGCGCCCAACAGCGCACAGATGCACCAGATGATGGCGCGCGCAGAAGTGAGGGAGGGAGATTCGACCGCTGCGATCGCAAATTATCGGGATGCCATTAAGATCAACCCCAAAGATCCCGGGCTCCACTTCGAATTGGCCGAGTTGCTGAATGCCTCCGGCACCGTGGCGGATAAGCAGGCGGCGGTAGCCGAATATCAAGCCGCGCTGGTCCTTAATCCGCAGGACGAAAAATCTGAATGCCAGCTTGGGAAAATGGCGGAGCAGAATGGAGACAGCAAAACGGCCTTCGCGGACTATTCGCGCGCGATAAAACTGCAGCCGGATGATGCTGTAGCCCTTACCGGCCTGGCAGATGCCCTCATCGCAATGCAGCAAACTGAAAAAGCGCTGCCTCTGCTTGAACGTGCGGTTCAACTGGACCCGACCAGTCCCGCAGCTCACTTCCGGCTGAGCAGTTTATATCGTCGAGCCGGTCGCGCCGCCGACGCGAAGCGGGAACTCGATGCATATCTGAAATACAAAAAGATGAAGGCGCAGCTGGCCGCGATTTTCAAGCAGATGCGCTTGCCACAGGCTAAGGATGCGATGGGAGATTTTGATGACGCAAGATAGTCTACCCGGTTACGCGACCATCAACACGGCCTGTACAGCATGGCAGCGATGAGGAGAGGAATTTCCATTGCTGCACTCCTGCTTGCGTTTGCAGTCGGCTTCATTCCGGGGTTTCCTCAATCCCCTTCAAGCCATGCGAAGCAAAGCAAACAGGAACGGAACCTTCGCTCCGGCCAGGGTGCGGGTGAGCTGCCTCAGCTTGTCGATATTACCGGCTCGACCGGCATCAAGTTTAATCATCTATCCAGCCCGGAACAGAAATATATCGTGGAATCGATGAGCGGCGGAGTCGCTATTATCGACTTTGACCGCGATGGATGGCCGGATATCTATTTCACAAACGCACCCAGCGTCGACATGCAACTGGCCGGCAGAAAGGCGCGCGGCGCGCTCTATCACAACAATCATGACGGCACGTTTACCGACGTGACCGACAAAGCTGGCGTTGCCACTCCCTGTTGGGCCATGGGAGCAGTGGTTGGAGATTACAACAATGACGGATGGCCGGACCTGCTGGTTACCTGCTTCGGCGGCGTGGTGCTTTACCGCAACAACGGGAACGGAACATTCACCGATGTCACCAAGCAGGCGGGTCTAAGTAAAGATTCACTCTGGGCCACCGGCGCAGCTTTTGGAGACTATGACGGAGACGGCTGGGCCGACCTGTTTGTGTCGCATTATGTGGACCTCAGTTTGAACGATCTGCCAACCTTCGGCTCCCTTGCAAATTGCAAATATCACGGCATCTCCGTCCAATGCGGGCCGCGAGGGCTCAAGGGGTCGCCCGACAACCTTTACCACAACAACAGGGACGGAACGTTTACCGATGTATCAAAGCAGTCCGGCGTAGACGATCCGCAAGGTTTATTTGGATTGACCGCCGTCTGGTCCGACTTCAATGATGATGGCCGCGTCGATCTGTTTGTAGCTAATGATGGGGAGCCAAACTATCTTTACAAGAACGATGGCGGCGGTCATTTTACTGATGTCGCGTATGCCGCAGGAGTGGCTGTGAACCAGGACGGCAATGAGCAGGCCAATATGGGGCTCGCGCTCGGCGATTATAACCACACGGGACGCTTCTCCATCGCAATCACCCATTTCAATGACGAATACGCCGCGTTGTTCCGAAATGACGGAAACCTGAATTTCACCGACGTTTCGTTCGCATCCGGAATCGCCCAAAAGACGATTCCCTATGTTGGATGGGGCGACGGATTCTTCGACTTCGACAACGATGGTTGGGCGGACTTCTTTATGGTCAACGGTCACGTCTACCCGCAGGTGGACAGCATCGGCATGGATTCAAAGTACCGCGAACCCAAGCTCCTGTTTTTAAACCAACACGACGGGAAGTTTAGAGACATAAGCAAGCTGGTCGGCCCCGCGATCCAGGAACTTCAGGTCAGCCGGGGAATGGCGATCGGCGACCTGTTCAATAACGGAAGAATTGACCTGGTCGTTGAAAATCTGACAGGCAGCCCGATGATCCTTGCACCTAAGGGTGGACCGCCGAACCACTGGATCAGCTTTGAGCTGGAAGGAACGAAGAGCAATCGTCTCGCTCTGAATGCGCGGATACAAGCCGTTGCGGGCGATCTGGTGCAGACCGGAGAGGTTCTTAGCGGCGGCAGTTATTTATCACAGAATGATCTGAGAATCCATTTCGGCCTGGGCAATCATGATCGCGTGGACAAGGCCGAGATCACCTGGCCTGATGGAAGTAAACAAAGCTTCGCCAATCTCATCGGGGACCGCTTTTACCATGTAACGGAAGGAAAAGATATCACACGGGTCAATTACGTTCGGTCTCAGTAAGCAGGTATCTTTGCATCTCAGGCGGTGATACTGTATCTCGCAAATGTGGTGCGGGTGTGGCTTTCTTTCATCGCACCAGAGATGCACGCTTCCCGTGCGAGTGCTACGATGCCGGATAGACTCCCATTGAAGAACAGGCGATGGCTGAATCTTCGTTGGGGATCGTGATGGAGACTGTAATTGAGGCGATTGTTCATATTCCTGAGCACTGCCCTCGGACTTTCGGCGCTTGTTCTGGTCGCATTGCCTTCTCCAACTCTGGCCTATGAAGCCATCGTCATCCTCCACATTGTGCTGGGGACGGCTTTTGTTGTACTCGCGTTTCCGGCGCTGAGTCGACTATTCAGAGAGAGAAGCGTCGCCGAACGCCTCGGCTGGACAGTCCTCATCGCAGGTGGCGTACTTGGTTTTGCGCTGATCTTCACCGGCTCTCGCCGCGGCGAATGGCCGCTTCTGTATTCACATGAGCTGGTCTCCGCGTTCGCATGCGCCGTTCTGATCTTCGTCTGGGCAGGATACCGGGGGTGGTTGCGAGGAAGTGCGGCGAAAAGCGTGCTGCGCTTCTGTGTGTGCCTTCCTCGCGATTGCGGCTGTTTCCGCGGGAGCGTGGTGGGTGCGAACGGTCCCCGGGCAACGCGCGTATGCGATCCGCAACCCGTCCATCGCCCCGGCAAGCATGAACAACGAAGGAGATGGCCCGAAAGGCCCGTTCTTTCCCAGCTCAGCGCAAACGAGCACCCGCAAAACGGTGCCCGGAAGATTACTTCATGGATTCGGCCACGTGCAAACAATGTCATGCCGACATCTACAAACAATGGGAGAGCTCCGCGCACCACTACTCGTCGTTCAACAATCAGTGGTACCGGCAGGCCATTGTTTACATGCAGCAGGTGAATGGCGTCCAGTCTTCCAAGTGGTGCGCCGGCTGCCACGATGCGGCTCTCTTTTTTCCGGGCAATTTCAATACGCCGATTGAACATCGCATTTTTACTCCCGCGGCCCAGGCGGGCATGGGATGCATGGTGTGCCATTCCATTCGCAAAATCAAAAGCACCATGGGCAACGGAGATTTCGTCCTCGAGTATCCGGCGCTCCAGAAGCTTGTCGCGAGCAAGAATCCGGTACTGCATCACATGATCGATTTTCTGATTGAGGAGAATCCCGAACCGCACCGGCGCACCTTTCTAAAACCATTTATGCGCGTCACGCCAGCCGAATACTGCTCGGCGTGCCACAAGGTCCACCTGGATGTGCCGGTGAATAACTATCGCTGGAGTCGCGGCTTCAACGACTACGACAACTGGCAGGCCAGCGGCGTCTCCGGACTGGGCGCCCGCTCCTTTTACTATCCGCCAAAGTCGATGAATTGTGTGGACTGTCATATGGAGCTTGTCCGCTCCGATGATGCAGGCAACGTCAATGGATTCGTTCATTCCCATCGGTTCCTGGCGGCAAACACGGCACTTCCGTTTGTCAATAAGGACGAAGTTCAGCTTGCGGATACAGAACATTTTCTTGAAGACAAACGAGTGAGCGTAGACATCTTCGCAATTTCTCCGGACAAGCCGTTAGCTCAGGCCAAATCCGCGCTCGATTCCGCCATGCGTCTGGAGAGCACTTTTGCTGTTGGCGAGGAATCGGAAATGCACGCCCCATTGGGAGCGGCCGAAGGACCGGAACCAGCTCCAGTGACCGCGCCGCTGAATCGGGTGAATGCCCAGGTGGTCGCGGGACAGACAGTTCGAGTGGACGTCGTCGTCCGCACGCTCACGGTCGGTCACTTTTTTCCTGGTGGAACGGTGGACGCCTTCGACTGCTGGCTCGCACTGAAAGCTACCGATGACGCCGGCCATGTGCTGTTCTGGAGCGGCATGATTGAGGACAACGGAAAAGGCCCAGTGGAGCCGGGCGCGCATTTTTATCGCTCGCTGGCGATCGACGCACATGGAAATCCGATCGACAAGCGTAATGCCTGGGCAGCTCGCGCTACTGTATACGTCAATCTGATCCCGCCTGGCGCGGCAGACACCGTGCACTTCCGCCTGCACATACCGAAAAACGCTCGTGGTCAGATTCATCTGGAAGCGAAACTGAATTACCGCAAATTTGCGTGGCGCTATACGCAGTTCTCCTTCGCCGGAGTATCAAAGACCACCGGTCCCAACCAGGTAGCGAAGAGCTACGACGACCGTCCCATGGTCTATACCGGAGATACCAGCCATGTCTCCGGGGAGATCAAGGCAATTCCGAATCCTCCCATCGTGACGATGGCGAGTGCCACTGCGATTCTGAATGTGCTTCCGCCGGGAACTGCCATTCCAAGCTCCGCAGGTGGCGCTGCGGGCAGACGACTGGCAGCGATGGAACGATTATGGAATCGGGCTGTTCCTGCAGGGCGATCTGAAAGGCGCCGAAGCCGCCTTTACGAAGGTTGCTGAAGTAGCTCCCCAGAATCCGGACGGATGGGTGAACATTGGCCGTGTTCGGATCCTGAGCGGCAATCTTGCCGGGGCAAGCGACGTGCTCAAGAAGGCGCTGGCGCTTTCTCCCTCGCTGGCCCGCGCACACTATTTTTATGCGCGGGTTCTGCGGCAGACCGGCGACTATGATGGCGCCATCGCTCATCTCCGCATTGTGCTGGCGCAATACCCAAAGGATCGCGTCGTCCACAATGATCTGGGCCGCGTTCTTTTTCTCCAACATAAATACGCCGACGCCGAAGCGGAGTTCAAAAAAGCGCTTGCCATCGACCCTGAAGATCTGGAGGCCAATTACAACCTCATGCTTTGCTCCACCGGTATGGGTGATCCGGCGGACGCGCACCGCTATGAAAAACGATTTCTGCGATTCAAAGCGGACGAATCCGCGCAGGCGCTTACCGGCCCATACCGCGCGAAACATCCGGATGACAATCGCGAGCGCCAGCCGATTCACGAGCACGATTCCGTGCCTCTGCCGATCGCTGTCTCGGCGGTCCGGCAGCAATCTGATCCTGCCCTCAGCAATCGGGGTGGAAATTGATTCGGGAGACAATGAAGTATTCGCGTCTGTTCATTTGCTTTTCAATATCTCTGCTGATCTCGGCTTCTGCATTCGCGATTCGAAAACAGCCAGCCGTTGCGCACAGCACGGCATCGACACTAATACGTTTTGAAGACATTACGCGCGCGGCGGGGATTCACTTCATCCATAACAACGGCGCCTTCGGCAAGAAGTACCTGCCTGAAACTTTGGGGCCCGGCGTCGCGTTCATCGACTATGACAATGACGGCTGGCAGGACATCTTTATTGTCAATGGAATGAATTTTCCCGGGCACGAAGGCCGCGTCACGACGCCCGTGCTCTACCACAACAACCATGATGGAACGTTTACCGACGTCACCCGCAAAGCAGGCCTGGCGGTCCAGATGTATGGCTTGGGTGTCGCCGCTGGAGATTTCGACAACGACGGTTACGACGATCTGTTCGTCACCGCGCTGGGGCAGAACCATCTCTTCCGCAACAACGGTAATGGCACCTTTACTGATGTCACGAAAAAGGCAGGTCTGTGGGGTCCTTCAGACTTGAGCACCAGCGCCGCCTGGGTGGACTATGACCGGGATGGCCGCCTGGATTTGATCGTCGCCAACTACGTCCAGTGGTCGCCGCAAACCGATCTGTACTGCACCATGGACGGCAAAACGAAATCTTATTGCACGCCGGAGTCCTACAAAGGCACCTCTGTGCGGCTTTGGCATAACAACGGGAACGGCACTTTTACCGACGTCACGAAAAAAGCCGGCCTTTACGATACTTCTTCCAAGAGTCTTGGCATTGCAATTCTCGATGTGAACCAGGACGGTTGGCCCGACATCGCAGTCAGCAACGATACGCAGCCGAACAAGCTATACGTCAACAATAAAAATGGCACCTTCAGCGAACAGGGCGTTTCATCCGGAGTTGCATTCAGCGAAGATGGAGTCGCCCGCGCTGGTATGGGCGTGGATGCTGCCGATTATGACCACTCCGGCTACCCGAGCCTGGTGATTGCGAATTTTTCTAACCAGATGCTTTCTCTTTACCACAACGAACGCAACGGTCTTTTTGTCGATGTCGCTCCGCGATCCGAAGTGGGCCAGCGCAGCTTATTGACGCTGGGCTTCGGTTGCTTTTTTTTCGATTACGATCTGGACGGCTGGCTCGATCTCTACGTGGCGGACGGTCATCTCGATCCGGCTATCGAACGGATTCAGCAAAATATTCATTATGCCGAGCCGCCGCATCTGTTTCGCAATCTTGGACAGGGCCGCTTCCACGATGTCGCCGCGCAAATGGGCAGCGCCTTCGCCCTGCCGCGGGTTGCTCGCGGAGCCGCATACGGCGATATCAATAATGACGGCGCACTTGACCTGATGGTCACGACAAATGCTGGACCTGCCGTTCTTTTTCTCAACGAAGGCGCCACAAACAATTCTTTGCGCATAAAGCTGGTCGGCACGAAATCGAATCGCGATGGGATCGGGGCTGTAGCCACCGTCCGATCGGGTCAGATGACTCAGAAACTGATGCTGCGAAGCGGCTCCAGCTATCTTTCTTCGAGTGAGCTTGTGCTCACCTTCGGCCTCGGCCACGCATCCAGGGCGGACACGATTGAAATCCACTGGCCGAGTGGTTCCATAGACCGGCTGATAAACGTGAACGCTGGGCAGATCATCACGGTGAAAGAAGGGTCCGGCATCGTGAATGCACATCCGTTCAACAAACGGGCGTGAACCGGGAGTTCCGGGCTGCGTTCGCCCCTGGCTTCCAACTCGTAGACTGATATCTCACCGCCGTTGCAAAGGGTTTTTCTCTGTCATGCCTTCATGTTTGCGAAAGCTACGTTGGTTTTTCTGCCCAGTATTATGCGCGGTTCTAACTTGCGCAGCGCAGACCTCGCCACAGACTGAGAGCGCGATCCAGCTCAACAATCTTGGCGTGGCGTACATGAATCAGCAGAACATGGCGAAGGCTGAGAAGCTTTTTGACCAGGCATACCATCGCGATCCGAAGCTCCTCACCGCGCGGGTGAATCAGGGAATCGCATTGTTGAACATGCAAAAGCCTGCAGAAGCGCAACAAGTACTACAGGAAGTTGTAAAACAAGATCCGGCCAACACGGCCGCCTGGTACAACCTGGGGCTTCTATCCCGGAGCAGTAATAACACCAGCGAAACCATCGCGGACTTCGAACATGTGTTGAAGCTCGATCCTTCCGATGCCGATACCCATTACCTTCTGGGCACCACCTACATGCAGGAGAATAATTACTCGGCCGCAATTTCGCAGCTGGAGCAAGCCTTGCGGCTGAATCCGCTCCATGCATCTGCTGAATACAGTCTCGCGCGCGCGCATCTGCGCAGCGGGCAAACCGATTCAGCCAAACAGGAGTTCCAGCGCTTTCAACTCATCACCCGCGAAAAAATTGGCTCGCCGCTTACTCAGGTCTACGGAGAAATGGGCCGCTACTCGATGGCTCAGTCGATTCACGACGGCAATCCGCAGGTTGGCCCGATGATACCTTTGCGCTTTGTGGAGCAGCCAATCGCCAGTGAAACCTTTAACGATAAAGAAACGCCACAACATGCTGCGGGCGGTGGTGGCTGCATGCTGGACATCGACGGCGATGGGAGAATGGATTTGATCGCGCTTGATGAGGGCGAACATGCCATTCATGTGTTTCTTAATCGCGGAGATGGCCGCTTCGAAGAAGTACCTGCGAAGCAGGCTGGCCTCGATATTCAAGGCAACGCAATCGCCTGCACGGCGGGTGACTTCGATAATGATGGGCTGACGGATCTTGCTGTTTCGATGAATAATCGCGTGCTTCTTTTCAGGAATCTTGGAAATGGAAAATTCGCGGATATCACTCAGGCCGCCGGCATTCACCCGACGAACCGGCCTGCGGGCTTGACATTCGTCGACTACGACCACGATGGAGATCTCGACCTGTTCGTCACCGGCAAACCCGGCGCAAACAGCGCCAGCCCGAACACATTATGGCGGAATAACGGGAATCGGACATTCACCGACTGGACCGATCAAGCCGGCCTGGGCGGCAAAGGGACAACAGAAAATGCAATCCTGTCCGATCTCAACAATGACCGTGCGGTCGATCTGGTGGTGACGGGGTCCGGCAGTGCTCCCACATTTTTCGCGAACCCTCGGGAGGGCATGTTTCATGCCGCTCCGCTTTATGCTGATCCGAATCTGCCGCCGACCACCGGAATTTATGTCTTTGACTTCAATAAAGATGGATGGATGGATGTCGCCGTCACCCACGCGGGGGCGCCCGGAATTACGCTCTGGCGCAATGTAAACGGGAAGCGCTTTGAACGTGTCCCGCTGCCAATCTCCGATGCCACCCGGGGCTGGGGCTTGGCGGCGATCGACTTTGACAACGATGGTTGGATCGATCTCGCCGTAATCGTCGACACTGCGCGCGGCGCGCAGTTGCGTATCCTGCGGAATCTTGGCGATAAGGGATTTGCAGATGTGACGGCGGAAGTGGGCCTTTCACACCTGAAGCTGGACCATCCGCGATCGCTGCTCACAGCAGATGTTGATCGGGATGGTGACCCCGATCTGATTGTCACCCAGTTGCATCGCGCTCCGGTGCTGTTGCGCAATGACGGGGGCAATCGCAATCACTGGGTGCGCGTCAGCCTGAAAGGGCTGGCGGACAACAAATCTGCTATCGGAACGAAGGTTCAAGTATTCGCCGGGAATCTCTGGCAGAAGTGGGAAATCGCCGGAGCTGCCGGATATATGGGCCAAGGATCGCCGGAAATTCTTGCCGGCCTCGGAAACGAAAGCCATGTAGATATCGTTCGCATGTTATGGCCAACAGGAGTGCTCCAGGATGAAATGAACATCGCCGCCGACAGGGAGAATCTAATTGGCGAAATCGATCGCCGCGGTAGTTCCTGTCCTGTATTGTTCGCCTGGGATGGCAAACAATATCGATTCGTTTCCGACGTGATCGGCGCCGCCGTCATTGGACATTGGATTTCACCCACATCGACTAACACGCCCGATCCCGACGAATGGATCAAAGTCGATGGACAACTGCTCCAGCCGCGCGACGGGTACCTGAGTCTGCGCTTCGGCGAGCCTATGGAGGAGGTGAATTTTGTCGATCAGCTTCGGCTGGTCGCGGTGGATCATCCTGACGGGACAGAAGTGTATCCGAACGAGCGCTTCTTAAGCATGCCTCCATTTCCTCGGGAAAAAATAATTGTCACGGGCGCGGCCCATCCTCTTATTGAGGCCTGGAACGATCAAGGACGGGACGTCTCTTCTTTGCTCTCGGATCGAGATCACCGTTACGTGAGTGACTTCACCACTCTCCCGTTTGCGGGATTCACCAATCCTCACACGCTGACGATGGATATCGGTTCCTGGACTCCCGGACATCCTCTTTACCTGCTGCTCGATGGCTACATTGAATACTTCAGTGCATCTTCCATGTATGCCGCGTGGCAGGCTGGACTGAAGCCTATACCGCCGTATCTCGAAGCACAACTTCCCGATGGGAGCTGGAAGCGCATCCTCAATGACATGGGATTTCCCGCCGGACTGCCGCGCACGATTACCGTGGACCTGACAGGCAAGCTGCCGGAGGGCGTGCATCGACTGCGAATGGTGACAAACCTGCAGATTTACTGGGACCGCATTCGCGTCGACAATGGACCGGACGCTATCAGACCGCGTTCGCCAAACGGAATTGCCGCTTGCGCTATCCACTCTGGAGTTCCGCGGGTACCCACAGCAGATTGGAGGCAAATCTCCAGGCGACCTGACGTATCGCTATGACCGTATCAGCAGAACCGGTCCATTCGCGCGGCAACGCGGCGAGTATACCCGTTACGGCAATGTAACTCCGCTGCTGCGAAACATCGACGACCGATTTGTCATCTTTGGCAGCGGAGACGATATCGACGCCGAATTCAGTACAACTTCACTTCCGCCCTTGCCTGCGCACTGGAAGCGAGATTACTTCTTTTATGCAAATGGCTTTGTCAAAGATATGGACTTCTATGAAGCTTCGCCCTTTTCGGTCGATAAGCTGCCGTTTCACTCGATGAAAGCTTATCCTTACTCCAAGTCGCAGGCATATCCCATCGATCCAGCGTCTTTGAAATACCGTCTAAGTTGGAATGATCGGTTTAATTCCGGGCAGAGTTCGCAGGAGTATCGGTTCCACTATTTGCCAGCCGTTTCGGTTCCCATAGAACCGGTGCCTTCTCATAAGCGATCATCGCATCTAGAACTAGGCCCAAAGTAGACCCAGTATTCACAGGTTGGTTTCGAACTATCCAGCAATGAACGATCGCATGAGTTTTAGATCTGGAGTATTTATTTGGATAGAGACTATTCATATGCAAAACGGGAGAGATAAACATGAAGAAGATAATCTGTTTGTGGGCGGTGACCTTGCTCTCCACCCCAGCGATTGCGCAATTTCCATCTAGGGCAAACGTTTCAGGATCATCGAGTGCTGCCACCCTCCGCAGTCCCCATGGACCCCTCCCCGCTGGCCAGGGTGGATATCTATTGCCCAGCGGCTACTTCAGTACTCGCGGTGCACAGATCATCGACCGCAATGGCGTTCCGGTGCGCATCGCTTCCGTCGGATGGTATGGATTCGAGACAAAGGCTCTAGTTTTGCGAGGCCTGGATTCCGTCAATTACAAGAAGACGATGAGAGCAATCGTAGCGGACGGTTTCAACACGATCCGCATTCCCTGGTGCGATCTTCTCCTGAGGCAATCGCCTGCCCCTAGGAAAGTCAATTACACTCTCAATCCGGATTTAAAAGGTTTGACGAGTATCGAGGTCCTGGACAAGGTAGTGGCTTATGCCGACACGCTCGGCTTGCGTATTATTCTCGACCACCATACAGACGATGGAGGCGGCGGCCAACAGCCCAATGGCCTCTGGTTCGACAAAGGACCTGGCACGGATGGCACCGACGGAGCCGGCAATGTAGGAACTGTCACCGCAGCCGATTTTAAGACAGATACCCTCGCACTCGCAGCTCGTTACAAGAATAATCCGGCAGTGATCGGTTTCGACCTGGATAACGAACCGCTGAGCCGCGGACGCAACGGAGTGTCTTTGAACTGGGGAAAAGGCGGAGCTACAGATATCTGGCAGATGTACACCACAGTCGGCAACGCACTTCTGAAACTGAATCCACACTGGCTGATTATCTGTGAAGGCCCCCAGACCCCCAGAAATACCGGCAATGGACTCGCCGGGATTGGGCCGGAGGCCGACCTTTCAGCCGTCGGCGGAATCGATGGAGTTCCGGCAAAGCCGGTGGTGCTGACCCAGAAGCATCAGGTTGTCTACTCCGTCCACGAATACGGAACCGCGATCTATGACTTCAAGGCCAACGAGCATCCGTCGACGCTCATCGCGCATATGAATCGCGATTGGGGGTATCTCTATACGAGGAACATTGCTCCAGTATGGGTAGGAGAACTGGGGTCCAGCTTGCTGACTCCCGAAGAGCGAACCTGGGCACAAGCCATGGTGGATTATATGAACGGTAAGGATGGCGCACAAGGCGGCCCCGTGTTCACCGGCAATCAGCAACCCATCAGCGGCAGCTGGTGGTGCTGGGGTTACTTGCCAGGCGAGGAACCGGATGGAACATTGCAGAGCGATTGGGTAACGCCGAAACCGAACCAGCAGGCGATTACGAATCAGTTGCTCTACAGACCAAAAAGCCGATAGCCAGACACCGCTCTTCGCAATATACGATTCTTTTTCTTCAACTCACGGTGAGCGGATACTGCGCTGCGCCGCTCCCTATTCGCGCGGTTGAACGCTTGACACGTGTTGGAAGAGATAATAAAAGGGGAATGCCGGTTGAAACATTTCGATCGAGACTCGAAATGTCCGATGCGAAGCAATTCAAATAAGAATTACACCTGACAGAACTGTGCCCGCAGCAGTTCTACGATCACCACTTGTGAATCAGAGCCGAAGTGAGAATGATCAAGTTGCATTTTTTTGGAGGCACTATGAAAAAAACAGTTTGCAGCTCAGCTCTGCTGGGCGTTTTATGTTTTTCCTTGTGTGTGACCGGTATCGGCCTCGCGCAAAATACAAATTCCGGCGATATCCGCGGTACAGTCACAGATGCCACAGGAGCTGTACTGCCAGGAGCGACGGTCACGGTTCAGGACGTCGATAAGGGCGTCACCCACACGTATGTGACCAATGGCGCGGGTCTGTACGAGACGGGTTCAATCGTTCCGGACCACTACACGATCACCGTTACAAAAAATGGTTTCAGTACGTTCGTGCGCGGCCCCATCACTCTCCGCGTGCAGACGCTTACCGTCGACGGAAGTCTGAAGGTTGGCGCGACAACGCAGACGGTGCGGGTCACCACGGATGTTCCCTTGCTGCATACCGAAACCGGCGAGCAGTCGACGACCCTGCCGGAGCAGGAATTGAAGAGCTTGCCGCAGGTCGGCGCGAGCTGGGAGAACTTCGTCATCCTGATGCCGGGAACAGCCGGTACTCCGACGGGCGGCCAGAGCAACGTGAACCCCGGCCAGACAGCATCGGTCAACGGCAATGCTGTCTTTTACAACGTGCTGGGTGACGGCGTCACTATGTCATTGCCGTCGAACGGAAATTCCTTCGACTACGACTTTGATACTCTGGCGGAGGTCAAGGCCGTCACCAACGCTTTCTCGGCGGCATATGAAAATGGCGGGGTGATCTACAACCAGATCAGCAAGGGCGGCACCAACCATTTCCATGGCGACGGCTTTTGAATACTTCCAGAACAATGCCCTGGATGCCGCGTCCTATGGTTTCGGCGCGCTCAATACAGTCCCGCCCTTTCGGTCCAACTTTTCGGCGGCTCCGTCGGCGGCCCCATATTGAGGAACAAGTTATTCTTTTTCTGTCAATCTTGAGAAAACGCCAGAACTATAGCAGTTCCACCGGCTTTGCAACCGTTCCCGACCGCAGCCATGCTTGCCGGGGACTTTACGGGTCAACCCACGATCTATGATCCGACAACGCAAACGGTGGATGCCAACGGCGTCATACACCGGACATCGTTCGCGGATGAGTATCATAACGGCAACAAGATTCCCGCTAAT
The DNA here is from genome assembly GCA_963823295.1 of uncultured Acidobacteriota bacterium. Lineage (GTDB taxonomy): Bacteria > Acidobacteriota > Terriglobia > Terriglobales > Acidobacteriaceae > JAKAAZ01. The sequence continues at coordinate 104,113 of CAWGLF010000028.1, read as the reverse complement.
CTGATCGATCCTGTGGCCAAAGCAATGCAGGCCTATTATCCGCAGCCCAATTATCCCGGAACTGTGATCGACGGCGTCACCACCAATAACTACTTTTATAATCTTCCCGGTAAACTCATCCTCCTATTGATTTTTTCGTGCGCGGGGATTACGACATTACCCCAACGAATCGGCTTACCGTAACAGACTGGCAGACCTTCCTGAGCTGCACCTTCCGCGGGATATGGCGACTGCCCGATCGACTGTTATAGCCAAAGTGGAACCGGGATAACTGGGCAGCTTTCCGATGTATGGACGTTTAGCCCGGACACGAACAACGAGTTCCGCTTCGGCGTATTCAGAGCAGACAAACAGCTACATATCTGAAACGCTCAGCAAAGGATACCCGGCCAAGCTGGGATTGCTGTTTGCCAAAGCGGACGAATTCCCTGAAATCAATATAACCGGAGGCTGCTGCTTCGAACTGCAACCGGGAACCAATGCACAGCAAAAACAATTGATGTTCGAACCTTCCGACGTGATCACGATGATTCGGGGCAAGCACGTTCTCCACTTTGGCGGCGAGTTCCTGAACCAGCACATCACCTCCACATTCTGGGGCAATATCGATGCCGGGAACTTGACCTATAACGGCGTGTACACTGCCTGCAACCCAGGCAGATGTCGGTGTGAACGGTCTTCCCTATGCGGATTTCCTGCTGGGTGAGACACAATCCTGGACTGCAACGCACACACCCGCCTTCTATCCAGGATGAAGACTCCGCAGCTTTTTGTTCAGGATGACATCAAAGTGCGTCCCAACTTCACCTTTAACGTCGGTCTGCGCTGGGAGGGATGGACTCGGCATGAGCGAAGCGCATGGCAATGAGCGTTCCTGGGACCCGACGGTAATCAATCCCGGCGTCAATCCCTTCGGAGTTGCCAATACTCCGGGAGCGATGTGGTATGGAACGACAAAAGCCAACGGCCGAACAAAGGTCATAGCGCCTATATGGAATACCTTTCTGCCGCGGTTTGGTTTCTCCTGGCAGCCGAAATCGAATACGGTGCTCCGCGGCGGAGTTGGCCTCTTTGCCTATAACCTTCAGGAGGGTCCCGAGCGCTTATAACGAGATCGGAAGCGAATTCGGTCAATCCGGCAACGAAACCGATCAGACCAACGGTATAGCTCCGGTCGTGCTTCTCAAGTCCGACGGGAACACGAATTACCAGGGGAGTGCCGGCGCACCCATCAACTCTCTCTATCTGAATGCTCCCACTACTCCTGATGCCTTGAACGGACAGGGGGTCAATTTCGCCTATTATCACGAGCCGCTAAACAAAATCTGGCAGTACAACCTGGAAATTCAACGGGAGCTTGGCAACGAACATGGTGGCCAATCTTGCCTATGTTGGCAGCCATGGCTTCAACCAGTTATTTGGTATCGATCTCAACCAGATTCCCGAGGATAAGCTGGGACCGAACGATACCACCGGTCCTACGAATGCCCGGCCCTATCCGAACTTCCAGTCGATCGGGGGAAACAAGCTGGTGGCAATATCCAACTACAATTCGCTTCAGGCGACAATCGAGAAGCGCATGACTTCCGGGCTGCAATTCAACTTCAATTACACCTGGTCCAAATTCCTGAACGAGTCGGATGCCTGCGCCTGGAATTGCGGCACGATGACTGTTCAGAATATGTATGTACCGTCTCAGAACTATGGGCCGTCGGATTTCGACATCCGGAATATGTTCAAAGGACGTGTCATCTACGTATTGCCATTTGGTAAAGGTCAGAAATTCCTGAATAATAACTACGTTCTGGATGAGCTCATCGGCGGCTGGCAGACTGCAGCCACGATCCAGTATCAGTCGGGAAATCCGTTCACCGTCGTCATGGCAAATAACAACTCCTATAGTCAGTCGGGACAGCAGTATCCCAACGTGGTTCCGGGCGTGAGCCCGTGGTCCGGCAATGTCCACACGATCGGGCCAAATGGGAACTGGTTCAATGAGGCTGCCTTTGCTCAGCCCGCGCCTGCAACCTTTGGCAACAGTTCGAGAGACAGCCTGTACGGCCCTCACCTGTCGAACGTCAACTTTTCGCTCGGCAAGAACTTCCCTCTCTGGCAAAAGCTGTTTTCCAGATCCGCGCGGATGCCACCAACATTTTCAATCATCCCAGCTTTGGGCTGCCAAATGCCAACATTGGCCCCGGTCAACAATCCACTATCACCTACGTCACGGTTGGCGGCAGGACCATGCAGCTCCTCGGCAGACTCTCGTTCTAACCGAAGCGAGTCAGGCAAACTACGAGGACGGCAATTTTGCCGTCCTCTTTTCGTTTAAGACACTCCGAGCGGTATTCGCCGAAGAAGCAGATTTGCGGTATGTCTGCGAACTCCTTCGGAGTGGATGCACAGGCAAACGCAAGCCTCTAGTAGATGCCTCCGACGATAGCTTCAGCGCTCCACAGGCAGCAAATGACAGGAATGGATTTGCCGATGAACGTCGCAAGTGGATTTCTGATGTGGTACAAAGTTTAGTTGGACCAGTTTTTATCACTCCGACATTCTTTCGCGGAAGAATCCGTAACCAGACTTCTTTCGCTCCAACGACAATGGCCTGCAAATCGAAATTAGTCGCTTCTCCTTCCCATTGATCCATCGGCAAAGGGGGCGATCCGAATTTGCCGGCTGAGGAGAATGCAATGCGTGGCTTTCGATGGGCACTTGCCCTGTTCTGTCTGGGGTATGCGGGAACGCTTTTGTCGCAGCCGGGTACGGTTGTGGTGAAACCAAAAACGTTTGATGGCGTGCTGGTCAACCCCGGAATTGGATTCACCACGTTTCAGCGCTTCAATGGAGACACCCTGAACGCCGGGACGAAATGGACCGAAGGCTTCCCCATCGAATACCAGCCCTTCCGGGGAACGCTTCAGACCAAAGACTTCCCCATGACGACCATCGCCTATTTCCGAATTTACTGGAGATTTGTCGAGCCGGAGCAAGGCGTCTACAACTGGGACCTGATCGATAAAGCTTTGCAGACGGCACATGCGCGGCACCAGACCCTCATGCTGCGCATCGCACCATACGGTAGCAACGAAAAGACCGATGTGCCCGCCTGGTACCGCAAAGTCACCGGAGAAGTTCTCCGCAAAGCTCCGTCTGACGGGCGCCATTCCGCATGGTCTCGCCCGCTGCACAGCAGCCAACCCGATTGGGCGCCATATGAGGCTCAGTGGATGGTCGATCCCATGAACCCGGCCTATCCCCAGTTCTTCGGCGAGATGATACGGGCTCTCGGAGCCAGATACGACGGCGATCCGGACCTGAACGTTGTTGATATATCCATCGTAGGCCCCTGGGGCGAAGGCGCGGGCACTGCCGACCTGACCACTGATGTCATGCACCGCCTGATGGACAGTTATCTCGACTCCTTCCACAAAACGCCGCTCGTGGTGCAGCCTACGGATCCAGAAACAGTTGGCTACGCGATTTCGAAGTCGCGCGACGGAAATAATGGGCCCATAGCCTCCGATCAACAGGCGGCGAGCCTCGGCCGAGAAAAGCCCCGCATCGGCTGGCGCGCCGACTGCCTTGGAGACATGGGCGGCTTCAACAAAAACTGGAACCATATGACGGACAGATATCCAGAGTCCATCGTCGAGGATGGCCTTGCGAACGCATGGAAGACAGCACCCGTCACCATGGAAGCCTGTTGGGTCATGCAGACGTGGGAGAACAATGGTTGGGATGTCCGTTACATCATCGATCAGGCCATTAAATGGCACGTGTCGTCCTTCAACGCTAAATCCTCCGCCGTTCCTGCCGACCTGTGGCCGGAGGTCAACCGCTGGCTGAAACACATGGGTTACCGCTTCGCGCTGCGGCGGTTCAGCTATCCGGAGACGATCAATGCCAGCCGCAAGCTGGCCTTCACGTCCTGGTGGGAAAACCAGGGCGACGCGCCCATCTACAAAAAATTCCGCTTTGCCGTACGGTTGAGCAATGATCGGCAAACCGCCGTCATGCTCACGGGCGCGGATATCCGCACCTGGATGCCGGGAGACAATCTCTATAACAACTCCGTGTTTATTCCAGCGAATCTGCCGGACGGAGACTATACCCTAAGTGTGGCGATTGTGGATCCGGCGACACGGCAGCCCAAAGTAAAATTGGCAATTGAAGGAATGGAGCCGGACGGATGGTATCCGCTCGGAAAGATCAACGTCCGCCAGACCTTGCCGACTAAATAGCTGCTGATTCAACCGCCGTTCGGAAATAATCATGCTAGCCAACCCAATAATCCTTTGCTGGGCAGGATTATGAAATCTTAAAAGTGGAGATCGACCTTCGATGGAATTCAAGCAGCGGCTGACTCTTTTCTCTCTTTCATTCGCATTGTTGCTAACTCCCTTTATCGCTCGCGCCCAGGCAGTGCACGCGTGGGAAGGTACTATCACAATTCCCACCTATAAGCTCGGTCCGGCCGATCCCAATCCGCCGTTTCCTCTGGTAAATCGCCAGCCTGTTTATCCATACACCATGCTCGATAACTTGACCAACGATCGAGTGCCGCAAACGTATCGGGCAATTTATCTTGAGAATCAGTATTTAAAAATAACGATCCTCCCCCAACTGGGCGGCCATATCTATTCCATCTACGACAAGATCGACCACCGCGAGGTCCTCTATCGTGACAATGTTATTAAATACGGCCTGGTCGGTCCTCGCGGAGCATGGATCTCCGGCGGCATCGAGTTCAGCTTTCCTTACGCCCACACGACAGACACGGTCTCCCCCCTCGAATCCGTTCTGCAGCAGAATCCTGATGGTAGCGCCACAGCTGTCGTGGGCGCCATCGACTGGGTTTCCAATATGCATTGGGAGATTGCCATTACCTTGCGACCCAACACGGCCCGGATCGAAGAAGGAGTCACGCTCTTCAATTCCACTCCCGCCAATCACCTGTATCTCTTCTGGACCAATGCTGCTGTAAAAGCTACGGACGATGCACAGTACATCTATCCCATGCGCGAGACCGTCTTTGACGATCCGTTTGCCATCGTGCAGAGCTGGCCCGTGTGGAAGGGCGTCGATCGCAGCTGGTATAAAAATAACCCGGATGCGCTGGCCATCTTCGGCCGCAATGTTCACCGGAATTTTTTTGGCGTCTACTATCATGACTCGAATTACGGAGTCGTCCACGTCGCGAACTTCCGCCAGGATCCCGGAAAGAAATTCTGGACCTGGGGAACGGCTCGCAGCGGCAAAATTTGGGACAAGATACTCAGCGACAATGATGGCTCGTACAACGAAATCCAAAGCGGGCGCTTTTACACCCAAGGCTCGCGGGAGTTTATGAATCCACGGCAAGTCGAAGAATGGACCGAATACTGGTACCCGGTCCGTGGGCTCGACAGCGGCTTCGTCGAAGCGACACCGGACATGGCCATCAACGCCGTCTACTCACAGAGCGGACCATCCGAAGTCAAGCTCATCGTCAGCCCAGTCGCCGAGTGGGGGGATGTCACTCTGGTGGTTAAAGAAGGGAACAACCTGCTGAAGCAATTCCCCCATCTGCATTTGACGCCGCTCGAATCTTCGACCTACACCGTACCGGTGCAGAATATGAATCAAGCAAGAAAACAACTGAACGTAGAGATCGAAAATGCGCAGGGCAAAACGCTTCTCCACTGGTCCGCGGCAGAGCCGACCGATGGAAATCAGAACTTAGTTCCCTCGGTTGGAAAGCCCATCAAGAAAAGAATTAATATCGGCTCCAATACGCCCGTCGAGGAGCTATATCTCCATGGAGTTTTTCTCCAGAAGACGGAAAACGAGCTGGGCGCGCAAAAGATTTTCAAGCAGGTGCTCGAGCGCGATTCCGGCTTTATTCCTGCGCTACTGAAGGAAGCCTGGTATTACTACGCCACAGCAAATTTTAAGGACGCTGAAGATCTGCTAGAACGTTCCATCGAGCGGGATAATGATGTCAATGAAAGTCCATCCATAGCCTATGCTTCAGGAGTGATTTATCGCGCGGATGGGAAATTATCCCTTGCCAAGGATGCGTTCTGGACTTCCATCCACTATGGCGATTCTTTGCCTCCCGGCGCTTCGCTGGCTGCACCCTATGTAGAACTTGGCGAGATTGAAATTCATCAGGGTAACTATGTCAAGGCCACGGACCTGCTAAAGCGCGCTGTCGGATACAACCCGAATGACGCCTTCGCGCTAGCCGATCTTGCCGTTGCGGAACGACTCGGCGGCGACATGCAAGGCGCCCAGCAACATTCGGCGGATGCTGTCCGCAAAATGCCATTGCTGCCATATGCGCTGGCGGAAAACTGGCAGGATGGAGCCGCTTCAGGCTCCGATGAAACGTGGACGAAGATCATCCGCTCGGATCCGCAGAATTATCTTGCCATTGCATCCTGGTATCACAATGCAGGTGCCTGGAAATCTTCCGATGCCGTGCTCGAGGCCGCAATTAATCATCTGCCAAAAGAGGATGTATCCCCGATGATTTACTACTACCTCGCTTCGAATGCGCGTCAGGAGGGAAACACGCAACAGGCAGACCAGTACGCACAAAAAGCTGCTACGTTATCCAGTGAAGCCGTCTTTCCGAACCGCCTGACCGACGTCGCCGTACTCCAGGAAGCCATTCACCAGAATCCGGCGGACGCTCATGCGAAGTACGCGCTCGGGAACTTCCTTTTTGCTCACGCGCGTTACGATGAAGCCGCCGACCTTTGGTCGAAGGCGCTCGCTCAAGGTGATAACAACGCGGTTCTGCTGCGAAACCTTGGCGTGTATCAATGGCACGTCAAGAAAAATCTTGCCAGCGCGGCTGAATTTTATCGGCGCGCCATTCACCTCAATCCGAACGACTACAGGCTTTATACGGATCTGGATGAAATTTACGATCAGCAAGGCAATACCTCCGCGCGGGTGACTTTATTCCACAACGCCCCGCCTGAAGTACTCGATCAGGACACGGTGCGTGCGCGTCGCATTCTTCTCCTTATCGAACAGTCGAAACCCGACGAAGCGCTCGCACTCATGGTCAACCATCATTTCAAGCCGTGGGAAGGCGGCGTCGTGATTCACAATATGTATGTGCTCGCGAATATGGAGCGCGGCAAAAAAGCGCTCGCCGACCATCAGCCTGCGCAGGCGATTCAAGCCTTTCATGAAGCGATGCAATATCCGGAGAACCTGGGCACAGGAGAGCCCAGCCACCCTGATTTTTCGGAGCAGCTCTACTGGAGGGGTAACGCACTGCAGGCTCAGGGAAAAGCCGCGGAAGCAAAGAATGCCTGGAGCCAGGCAGCTGCGCAAGACAGTGTTTTCTCCGCGCTGGCATACCAAAAACTTGGCCAGAACGAAAAGTCCGAGCAGATTTTCAACCGATATATTCAAGCAGCAGCGCAGCCGGATGCCACTGCCGCTGACTACTTGGCCGCTGGCATGGCGGAACGGTACAGCGGCAACATGGCCCGCGCTCGGAGCGATTTCGAGCATGCCTTGCAGCTCGATCCTCTACTCTGGCGGGCACGGGTTGCTTTGGACAGCCTGGGCAGCAAGGGTGGGAACCCCGCCTGAGTTCGATGGACCGGCGAATCCCGCGATTGCCGCGATAACGAAGAAATGCAGCGCTTCAACGCGCTGCATTTCTTCTGGTGCTATTTTGAAGCGTCGCTGCGTGCCAGATATGGCCAGCGGGAGTCAGAAAGCCTCCTAAGGTCCACGTCGGACAAATTTTCGCCGAAAGCTCAAAGATTCCCTATTGGGCTGGGAGTATATGTACCCAATCCGTTGGCCTGCCATCTACATCCGAACCAAGGCACCGGCGTGAATTCGACCATCGCCTACAACACCAACTTTTGCTCGAAAGCGGGCTCTCCGATGTCAAGCGCGCTCTGGGTTGCGCCATTTTCACAATGGCCAACTCTCTTTTCACTGTTGTCGAAGTCGTGCTTGTGGACCGGAAAGGGCGCAGGATCAACCTGCGAATCGAAAACACGCCCCGCGTCGCTGGGCGTACAGCTTGAAATGCTCCGTCATTTGTCTCTGTCCTTGACAGTGCATTACAAGTCGTTTAGAAATGTGCTCATTGGGAGATGACGGATTTCGCCTTGATTCAATTGTTTTCGTTGGCGCCTTTGATTTAAGGGGTTCATCTTGTCGATAATGTTGGCTTCTCCCTCACCGCTGAACGGCCGGAATGTGATGAGCCTGGCGGGAATCCTTCCCTGCGTCACCAACGTGAAAGCTCCGCAGACCATGGTGCAGGGAGATGGCGCGCGCGGCGGACCCGAGATGGACGTGAGCGGTGGACTGCCGAACGCGGCCTTCTATACGTTCGACAGCGCGTACTTCAACAACCCCTCGCGCAACACCGGGATCAATATGCCGCCGCCAGACGCGATCGCGCAATTCCGCATTCTGACTACGAATTTCTAAGCGCAGTATGGCTTCAGTTCCGGCGCACAGGTTCAGGTGGTGTCTAAGGCAGGCACCAATTCGTTCCACTGCTCTGCCTGAGAATTCCTACGTAACGACGCTTTCAACGCTCGCGATTATTTTTCGCCCACCGTTCCTGCGCAAAAGCAAAACCAGTTCGGGGCCGCGCTCGGCGGACCCATCATAAAGAACAAGCTATTCTTCTTTGCGTCGTATCAAGGCCTGACCGACCATGGCCAGGCTGAAAGCCAACAGGCCGTGCTCCCCAGCGCCGCCGAGAGAAGCGGTAATTTCACCAGCTCCAGTACAACCCTGGTGCATCCAGTCGATCCCATCACCGGGCTGCCACTCACTGCTCCGAATGGCGCCCCGTGCGTGGTGGCCAATGTCATCAACCCCAGCTGCATCAGCCCCGTCGCTACCGCTCTGCTAAAGTATGTTCCCCAAAACTGCGTCTGGAACTCTGGTCTCGTTGGGCGCAAGCCCGATCACGAGCAATCTCGGCAACATCCGCGTGTATTGGCATCAGAGCGCGAAGAACCTGATCTACGGTCACTACTATCAGTATAGATGAAGACACTGCCACGCCCTTTGCGGGAGGCAACATTCCCATATATCTGTGCCTGACCAACAGAGTGAATATCAAAGAAGGAGTCGTCAACTACATCTACACTTTGAGTCCCAATCTCCTCAATCAGGCCACCTTTTCCGTGATGAATCCATTCTCGACAGACGGCCCGAGCGCGACCATTCCGAACTCGAGCCTGGGGATCAACCTGCCGAATTACCTCCAGAGATTTTCCCCATCGGGCGCTGTCAACGTCGATGTTGCCAGCCAAATCACCTTCGGAGGAGTCAACGTAACCCAATATTCCGGGATAAATTATCAGTTTGCCGATAACTTAAACTGGATGCACGGCAATCATACGTTTAACTTCGGTTTCCAGGCCTTGAAGCTCCACTTTTATCAGGCATTCCTTTATCCGCCGAGTCTTTAATTCGACGGCGTCCGAAGCGGAGATCCCGTCGCCGACTTCCTCCTCGGAGCTTTCTATACCACCACGGTGGCCTTCGGATTGGCGGTCAATGACGATCGCACCTGGTACAACTCCGTTTACGCCCAGGACACCTGGCGGGCGACTCCACGCATTAACGTTGACCTATGGTCTCCGATGGGAGCCATTCCTGCCGTGGACTGCCAAAAATAATGCGCTGACCACGTCGATCCCAGGAAGGCAGTCCGTCGTTGATCCGGGAGCACCTCCGGGCATTCTGTTTCCGGGCGATCCTGGCATCGCCAAGGGAATTTCCCCTGCCGATCTGGAAGAACTTTGCTCCCCGCGTCGGATTTGCCTGTGACGTTTTTGGAAATGGCAAGACGAGCGTCCGCGGCGGTTACGGGGTTTTCTATAACGCGATTAACGCAGACTCGCTGGCGCAGATCAACGCGCCCTACGCCGGTACTGTAAAGCGCGTTTCTTCGGCAACGCGGCCAATCCGTTTACATCGACCGGCCTTACGAATCCACCGGTTTCGCTGCCCGGATAAATTCGACTGTACGAAGATCCCCACCTATCCCTTACTACAATTGTGGGATCTTTCCACTGCCACTGGCCGGCCTCTATAACAGCACGAACCTAAAGCTGCCTTATTATCAGCAGTACGACTTCTCCGTGCAGAGGCAGATCACTCCTCCTCGGTGATGATTGAAGTCTCCTACGTGGGAAACAAAGGCTCACGTCTATTCCCGGATACGTTCCGACATAATCCGGCGCTCTTTATTCCGGAACCCGATTACAGGTGCACCACCGTCGGAGGACAATGCGGTTGACCGCGTCCGATTCGAGCCCGGTATCCTTTGCCCCGTACGGCTACATCGTACGAGAATTACATGCACAGCAACTATAACGCCCTGTAAGTACAGTTCTACCAAGCGCTTTGGCTAATGGCGCGACGGTCCTGGCCAGCTATACCTGGGCGCGGTCGCTGGACATGATCTCGAACAACAACTCCAGCGGAGACATTTCGAATCCGTTTAATCTGTAATCGGATTACGCGCTGTCGGACTTCTACCGAAAGCATCAATTGGTCGTCTCCTGGCTGTACAATCTTCCTATCCATTTTTCCAGCCACGTCGCCAACGGCCTGCTGGGTGGCTGGACGGTGACGGCCATCCAAACCATCGAGAGCGGTCTACCGATCACGTTCTATGCCGGTCAGGACGTGGCTTTGGACGGCACTGGCTGTGAGCCAACACGCGGAACTTCTGCCCGGTTAATTAAGAGCTTTTTGGTTATTGGAGTTGTGCAAAGATTAAACCAGAGTCACTTCCATATTGAGTCCCTGTAGAGCTTCCAACATTGTCTTCGGCAGAGCGGAGTCGGTAATCACATGATGAACCGCCGTGGCCGGTACGATTCGTGACAAACTGCGGCGGTCGAACTTTGTCGAGTCGCACACAGCGACCACCTTTGTTGCCCCGGTTACCATGGCCCGGTTTACGCGCGATTCCAGGAGGTTCGGCGTTGTCAGTCCGGCTTCCAGATCGAAACCATCCACTCCCAGGAAAAGTATATCCGCATGCATTTCGGCGAGCATGTCTTCGGCAAGCGGCCCTACAAGAGAAAAAGAATTTTTCCGTAAGATTCCGCCTGTCAGGATGACTTCCAGATTCGTCGCGGTCAGCTCAGCCGCGATATTCACCGCGTTTGTAATCACGGTCAGATTGGAAAATCTCTTCAACGCATGCGCGACAGCAGTGGTTGTCGTGCCCGAATCAAGCATCACGCACTGCCCTTCCTGGACCATTTCCGCGGCGGCGGCGCCAATACGTTCCTTCTCGTGATGGTGGCTCTTTTCCTTTTCCTGTAGCGAGGGGTCGAACAGCGCGCCGGGTTGAGCCGGAAGCGCGCCGCCATGACTTCGCTGCAGCAATCCCTTCGCTTGCAGATGATCCAGGTCTTTACGAATCGTGATTTGAGAGATCCCGAGCGCCTTTGACAAATCGCGTACGCGCACGCGGCCCTCGTTATGAGCGATCGCCAATATATGTTGTCTGCGTTCCTCAATCAACATGGGATCGCTTTCAAGTCCCACTGCAGAATCGGAAAAATGTGTTCTCGGGTTTCTGGCGCCGTGGCGTAAGTTGTTCATCTAGTCTCCTCTTGAAACCGCGTCATAGGTTTTCCGTATACCTTGCACCGTCATCTACGACCAACCTGAATCGATAAAGCACAAATCCCGGAAACAACCGCCCAAATCTTCAACGGGGATGCCGTAGTGGATTGAGGTCACACATCGGAAACCACAGCACGACGGTTCGCGACCTGCACATCCTCTACCTTCTCGTCCCGATATTCTCGCCTATGGCTTTACGTTATTCCACGAAATTCTTAATTTGGCAACCTCCAACTTGACTTTCGAAACCTGCTGCGGGAATAATACGAAACACATCGTAATTGTTTAGGATGGGTTGCGTCTGCCTTAACCCTCTTTTTGTGCTGCCGTTTCTTCGAAAGAGCGAATTTGGCTCCCCTGCGGCCATTTAAACCGGCATGTATTTCCCCGCTCGAAGCGCTGCAACGGTCGAACTTTTGCAGCCAATCATCGAAGGATAGATTCTTGAGGAAAACCAATGAGTGAATCGTTACAGGAGGTCCGCGCAAAGGACAATTCTGGAACAGACGTCATCCGGCGAGTGCTGACGCGCTGGGATTTGATACTGTTCGGGCTGGTAATTCTCAGCCCGACGGCTGTATACCCGGTTTATGGCATCATCCAATCTGTTTCTCATGGACAGGCCGCGCTCAGCTACCTGGTCGCCATGGTTGCCATGCTGTTCACCGCCGCGAGTTATGGCCGCATGGCAACGGTATATCCCTCGGCGGGTTCCACCTACACCTATGTCCAGCAAACCTTCAATCCCAACGTAGGATTTCTGGCCGGCTGGGCCATGATCCTCGATTATTTCCTGATCCCGTTGGAAAGTATCATTTACGCAGCCCTGACCGCCGCGCGATTGATCCCGTCTGTTCCGTATGCTGTCTGGGTAATTATCTTCACCGTCGCAGTGACCGTCGTCAACGTCCGCGGAATTCGCCTTCTGGCCCGTGCCAACACAATCATGATGGCAATCATGACCGGCTGCGCCGTACTCTTTATTGTCCTGGCGATCCATTACGTCAAGCTGCATTATGGAGCTGCCGGCCTGATTTCCACCGCCGGAATATTTCCGTCGCACCACTTTTCCGTGTCGCCGATGATGCTGGGAGCATCGATTGCTGCGTTATCATACATCGGCTTCGACGCTATTTCGACTTTGGCGGAAGATACGATTAACCCGGAAAAAGATATTAAATTCGCCACCGTCCTGGTCTGCGTACTCCAAACCGTAATCTGCGTCGTAACCGTCTACTTCGCCGCTCTTGCCTGGAACAATTTTCATTCCTTCCCCCAGGTTGATACCGCGATTCTCGACATCGGTCACCGGGTCGGCGGGCCGACGATGTTCCTGATTCTGACTATCGTGCTGCTGGTGGCCGGTGTGTCCAGCGCGCTGACTGGCCAGGCGGGTTTTTCTCGCCTGCTGTTCGCCATGGGCCGCGATGGGGTCATCTCACGCTCGCTTTTCGGCCACCTTCACCCGCGTTTTGGAACCCCCACGCGGGCCATCTACATCACTTCCGCGGCATCTCTGCTGGGCGCCCTCACGATGAATTTCACGATCGCTGTGGAGTTGTTGAACTTCGGCGCTTTCGTTGGATTCATTCTCGTGAATTTATCTGTAATCCAATACTTCTTTATTGCACGCAAGCAGCGAAGCGGCCGGGCCATCCTGCATAATCTGGTCTTTCCTCTTTCTGGCGCACTCGTCTGTATTTATGTATGGATGAATCTCAGCGGGAAGGCGAAAATCGTGGGCTTTCTGTGGCTTGCTATTGGAGCGATTTATCTGGCCATTCAAACACGCGGGTTTCGGCGCCCGACTGTTGAATTGAGCAGCGAGGAGATGAAATGAAGATACCAGCGAAGGATCAAGAATTATCGAGCTACGTCGAGCAAAACTTCGGCCGTCTTGTTGAGATTCTCCAGGAGCTCATTCGCCGGCCATCGCAAAATACTGCCCCCAATGGCAGCGAGGCAGAATGCCAAAAATATGTCGCCGGTTTTTTGTCTAACCTGGGATGCGAACCGGTCGTTTACTCCATGCAGGAAGTACCAGGCCTGAAGGAGCATCCACTCTTTCTGTCCGGAAGAAATTATGAGAATCGGCCGAACGTAGGCGCTCGGCTGAAAGGAACTGGGGATGGACGCTCGTTGCTCCTGTCCGGACATATCGATACGGTACCCGTCGGTTCCTCTCCGTGGAAACGGAATCCTTTCGGCGGATCAATTGAAGGAAATCTTTTGTACGGGCGCGGCGCCAACGATATGAAAGGAGGCGTGGCGACGAATCTTTTCGTCATCGAATGCCTTCGCAAACTGAGTATCCAGCTCGCTGGAGATATTCTCTTTGAATCAGTGATCGACGAGGAGTTCGGTGGGGTGAATGGAACCCTTGCCGGACGCCTGAAGGGATTCAACGCCGACGCCGTAATTCTTTCAGAGCCTTCTTTCCTGCGGATCTGCCCTGCTCAAAGGGGGGGCCGCATTGTTCACATAACGCTGAAATCTTCCGGCGGCATTCTCGACGAAGGCCCTCCTTCTCCCGGCGTTATCGATCAGTTAGCCTTTTTGCTCGCAAAGATCAAAGAGTTTGCCGAGCAGCGCCGCCGTCACGCCAGGCCGCACCCGTTATATGAAAACAACGCGGATCCGGTGCCGGTCGCTGTTACCAAAATCATTACCGCACCATGGGGAACAACGGAGCCGGTTACCATCCCCGCGGAATGCAAGATCGAAATGTACTGGCAGGCCATGCCAGGAGAAAAACTCGAAGACATCGATCGCGAATTTATGGAATGGACAGCATCTTTGCTGCACGCGCCGGGCACGCCATTTGTACGGCCGTTGGATGTTGTGTTTCCGGGCCGCTCACTGCCGGGATCGGCCATCTCAAAAGACGAGCCGCTGGTAACCGAGTTGGCGGATTGCGCCACCCGAATTCTGGGCAAGCCTCCGGTTGTGGCGGGAATTGAAGGGCCATGTGACATGTTCGTGTTTCACAATGTCCAGCACACCCCAGCCGTCCTGTGGGGCGCGCGAGGCGGAAATACTCATGCCGCCGATGAGTACGTCGAAATCGATACGCTGATCGATGCAGCCAAGGTGCTTCTGGTCTTTGCATGCCAGTGGTGCGCGGGCCGCTGATCCAAAATAGAGCTCGTCATTCTGAGCGTAGCGAAAAATCCAGAGGATGTCGGCGGTGTAGTCGAAACGAGTACCCTCTGCATCCGACTCAGAATAGCCTACATCGATATTCCTCTAGCGCTTCGGCAGCAGGCGCAACGCATTCTCGCGATATATTTTGCGCAGCACATCTTTCGGTAAGTTAATCCCATAAACCTTCCAGCGCCCCTGTCGCGAAGCATGGGAGGGATAGTCAAAATACTCATCTTCCGTTTCGAAAAAACGAAAATGGAGTCGATACGTTTCTATCTCTGGAAACAAATCGGTGCCGAACAGAATGCGATCCTGAAATTTCAGAAAGAACTTTCGCGCGGCGAATGGTTGCCGCCCCAACTCCGCTACACGCGCGCTCATATCGACGGAAACATTTGGATATTTTTCCAGCATAGCGGTGACTTTCGGCAAGTCTCCCCCACACTCTGCCACATGTGCCGCCACAAATTTTGTTTTCGGATGCCGCGCAAAGACACGGTTCCTTTGTTCGAGAAGCTCGTCTTTCGAATATTCAGAGTTGGAAAATGCCCAGTCGGGATGCGCCGCCAATTCTTCATATCGTTCGTTGTGCCGATCGATCGGCAAAAAGAACGCGTCGGGATCGGCCGTGTGAAACATCACGGAAATCCCGAGTTCCGCCGCCTTGTCGAATAGCGGCGCAAGTCTCTCGTCGTCGATCCGCAATATCCGGCCGGAAGCATCGCGCACAGATAATCCAAGATCTTTCCAGAACTTCATCCCGATGATGCCGCGCTCGACCAGACGCTCCATCGTTTCGACCGACTTCTGGACGAAATCCGGCTTCTCAACACCAGACCAGTCCATCCAACCCATCACCGAAAATCGGTCTGGATATGGCGTGAACTTGTCGATGATCTCCAGACCGCTGAGGCCCGGTCGCATGGTGATATTCACAACGTGCTCGATCCCGCACGCATCCATGATCCGCAGCACGTCCTGCGGCTCGAATGCATCCAGGTGGTTGTGATAATCGATCGCCGGAATGCTGGCACGTTCTATCGAGTGAACCGGCGTGACCAGCATCGAGACAGGTTCAAACTCGGCCAATTTCAAATCCACTTCGGCCTTGGCCGTTGCCATGGCAACGAATTTATCCCGCTTATCGAGCGAATCGATGTCCGTCATGTGTTCTCCTTCGCATCCAGCGGAAAATGGTTTTCGCGCAAGAACTGTTGCCGCAGCCGCGAATCCCGGAATGCCTCTGTGCCGCCGGTTCGCAGAGTGGACAACGCTCCCGTCACGTTCCCCGCAGCAGCGCACTGTGCCGGGCTGAGTCCCCGCAAATACGCGTAGAGGAAACCGGCGTCGAAACTGTCTCCAGCGCCAATTGTATCGACGGGTTTTACGGTAAGCGGTGGAATGCGGAACAGCTGATCCCCGGTCTGCACCAGCGCGCCGCGCGACCCGCATTTCGCGGCAATGCATGGCACACGCTTCGACAAGGCTTTCAGGGCTTCTTCCACACTGTCACATCGAGTAATCCTGCGGATCTCGTCATCATTCGGCAGAAGCACGTCGACAAGATCAAGCAGTTCATCCAGTACCCCGCCCCAGCGGTCCTCCGGATCGTCATTCGTGTCCAGCGAAATCGTGAGGCCGGCCTGTCTTAACTCGCGAAATAACACCGGCAGATCCGGGGCCAGCGCCTGTTGCAGAAAAAACGAGGAAAGATGGAAGTGCCTTGCGGAAGCGAGATAGCTGAAATCGAGATCCGAGCGCTTCATGCCGCTCATCGTTCCCGGATAGGTGAGAATGCGGCGCCGCTCGTCATGGGTCAGCAACACTGTTACCCCGGTGCTGGTAGAGTCCTCGACGTAGACGACTCGGGAAAGGTCTGCGCCGCTCTCTCGCAGTCGTTCGAGTGCTATCTTTCCGAGTTCGTCCTTCCCTACCCGCGTGCTGAAGCCGACCTTCGCCCCCAGTGCCGCAAGATTATGCGCGACGATCGATGATGAGCCCCCGAGAGTGACCCGAAAATCGCTCGCCAGAATTTCTCGCTCAACCGGCAGCACCTCCGGCAATCCATAAAGGATTAGATCCAGATTGATTTCGCCAGCAATGCTGACATCGAACGTCGCGGGGTTCTTCACTCAGCCTCCAACTGGCAATATAAAGCCCATTGCTAAACTACAATTCATAGGTTATGATCAATTTCGTTTTGTTATCTTATTATTCAGTATAACCTTGGCTTCCATCGAATCGTTGGCTTGAACCCCTTTGTTCACAGGGCCGGGAACACGGGGAGAATGACAGGAAAAGGAGCGCCCCACGTGACCCGTTTGCTCGATTTGATCAACCTGAACAGTAACGAAAAAGCGGACCGCGGATTGTCCCATACACCCGGCGAAATTCTGCAGCAGCCGGACACGTGGGCCACTACATTCCTGAATTTTCAGCAGCGGCGAACCGAAATTGAAGCCTTTCTGAAGTCGGCCGGAATTGGCCCGCATTCAAGCGAACATCCGATCATACTTCTCATCGGCGCCGGCACTTCGGACTACATCGGCCAGGCCCTCGCCACCCTCTTCCAACAGAAGTGGCAATGCGAGGTTTCCGCGATCGCGAGTACCGATCTTCTCACCAATTTCCAGGATCATATCCTTCGCGACAGGAAATATCTATGGATTTCGTTTTCAAGATCGGGAGACAGTGCGGAAGGCGTCGCAGTCCTGGATAAAGCACTGGAGGAGTATCCGGATATTTTCCATCTGGTTGTTTCCTGCAACGCCGAGGCGAAAATGCTTCGCGAGCATCGCGGCGATCGACGGGTGTTCGGACTGCTGCTGGATGACGCTGTCAATGATCGCGGGCTGGCCATGACCAGTTCTTTCTCAAATATGGTGGTCAGTGGCCAGTGCCTCGCCCATCTCTGGACCGTCAACGAGTATGAACCCATTCTCCACCGCTTGATTGCGCGCGGTGAGAAGCTCCTTGAGACCGCTGCAGATCGCGCCGCGCAGCTTGCGGAAGGTCCCTATACGAACGTATGTTTCGCTGGCTCAGGGTCGCTGAAGGCCGTCGCCCGGGAATCGGCCCTGAAGGTTTCCGAGCTGACCGCCGGCCGCATCCGAACTATGTCCGAATCCATTCTCGGACTTCGGCATGGCCCGCTCGCAGCGCTGAATGAGGAGTCTCTGTTCGTCTGCTTTATCTCCAGCGATCGCCGCAGACAGCAATATGAACTCGATCTATTGCAGGAAATCGGAAGCAAGGGAGTGGTTCCAACCCGGGTTGCGGTTGGACTGGAGCCCAGCAAAGAATTGACCGGCGCGTCGGAGTATTTCATCGCATCGGGCTCAGGGCAGGCGATCCCTGACGCCTATCGGCCCCCCCTCGATGTGATCTTCGGACAACTGCTGGGGCTGTTCTTTTCTCTGCGCTGCAACCTCAAACCCGACGTGCCCAGTCCAAAAGGCGTGATCAGCCGAGTAGTGCAAAACGTAAACATTCACTAACTCTTCCGGTAGCAATTAACCAGCAGAAGCTGTTCACCGCGCCAGCAGAAAATCCTGCGCCAGTTGTTCCTGGACAAATTCCGGAAGAATGTTTTCGCTTGCTTCGCGAAGCGGCCAGCCGGCCAGCACAAGCAACGGCGCTGTCGCGGCCTGCAGTTCCGCCAGATGTCCCAGCAAAGTCGATTGTGTCTGCTGATCCGGCATGGAAATATGGCTGACCACCACACATGGCAAATCGAATGGCATGCCTGCGGCCATCAACTCCCACGCCAGCGCGCCAAGATCGCGTCCCGGCATGTAAATTCCCAGAGTCGCATCGTGTGGCAATGCGCCCCGCCAGACTGCGGGACGATGTTCTCCGTTTCCACCTATTGCATGATGCGCCGTCGTCAGGATTACCTTCGACGCGCTGCGCCGGTCGGTCAGAGACTTCCGCGCAGCGGCCGCGGCGGCAAACATTGCCGTTACGCCAGAAACAACTTCGTAAGGAATGCCGGCTTCTTCCAGCGCATCCATCTCCTCACCGGCGCGTCCGAAGACCAGCGGATCGCCGCTCTTCAGGCGAACGACACTCGACCCGCGGCGCGCTTCATTGATCATTAGCGTGTGAATCTGATCCTGAGTGATGCGCCTGGCGCCGCAGCGCTTTCCCACGCTCAGCACGTGGGCTTGCGGCCCAGCGCGCTCGAGAATTGCTTTGGGAACCAGATCATCATGGAGAACAACATCTGCTGTCCCCAATAGGTCGGCACCCTTTAACGTCAAAAGCTCCGGATCCCCCGGTCCTGCGCCGACAAGATATACCGTACCCTTCTTCGCAATCGTCATCGCGCGCTCTCCAATGAAATTTCTGCCGGATATCCAAGCTGCCGCGCAGGACATTGCTCCGAGGCGCACACCGGCAACTGTGCCAATCTATGCAGCAGAGCCTTGCGCTCTTCGCCAGCCGGATGTGTTGCCAAAATTTTCCGCCGCAGTGAGCCCAGCTCCGCCAGCCAGTTTCCAATATCGTCTGGCAGCTGCGCGTCGATCTCCCGCCGCAGCCGTTGCGCCAGAGCCGGGCTCTCGCCGGCAGTCGAGATCGCAATCTGGAGAGAGCCTCGCTGCACGATCGAAGCGAAATAATAATCGCAGTTTGGCGGATCGTCGACGGAGTTGCAGAGCAGCCCGCGGCGCTGGCAAGCGAGAAATACCGCTCGATTCACATCTTTTGAATTTGTCGCAGTCACAACCAGCGTTTGTCCGTCCAGGTCCGCTTCCTCAAAGCCCCGCCGCTCCAATGTAATGTGGCCTTCCGCGGCGAGCTTTTCGACCGCACCGCAGACAGCAGGAGCAACGACATCAATGCTGGCGCCGGCCGTCAGCAAGCTCGTGATCTTTTCGAGCGCGACGTTGCCCGCGCCTACCACCAGGCATGGACGTTCATCGAGCTTGAGAAATATCGGGAATAGACTCATGCTTCCTTCTTTCGCGCGCGCCGGATTAGCCGGCCATGTGCGGAACTGGTCCGGGTGAAGCATCCCGCTCCACCGGCGCGACAACTGTACCCGCCAGCTGATCGCGAATCTCGGCTTCGCTGTGTCGAGCAAAATATGCGCGAAGATTCTCTCCCTCCGCCCGGTCAGCGAGATACCGGCGCAGCAATCTTTCCATCGCGTCTGGAACCTCGGTGGCCGGGCAGCGATACCCCACCGGGCGCGCCGTTTTCTGGTGCAGACCAACGGCGCCGCCGACGCAGAAGTAATACGCATCGATCAGCTTGCCATCCTGCTTGATCTTCTTGCCTTCGATGCCGATGTCGGCGATCCAGTGCTGACCGCAGCTGTTCGGGCACCCGGTTACGTTCAGCTTTAGTTGCTGATCGAACTCTGGAATGCGCTGCTCAAGATCCTCGACCAGCCATCGCGTAAAGCCCTTTGTCTCAGTGATGGCGAGCTTGCAGAACTCCGTGCCGGTGCAGGCGATCGCGCCGCGCCAGAAGTTCGAGCCGTCGACGCGTAAGCCGATCTGCTCGAGTTCCTTTGATAACTCGTTCGCCTTCGCATTGGGAATATTGATCAGCAGCAAATTCTGCATCACCGTAGCGCGCAGATCGCCGGTACCGAATCTGTCCGCCAGCTCGGCGACGGCGTGCAGCTGGTCTCCACTGACTCGGCCGCGCAGAACCGACGCGCCGACATAGCTAAGACCTTCCTGCTTCTGCTGATGAATGCCGATGTGATCGCGGAAGACATCATCCGGCGGATCCTCTTCGGCAGCCGGATCGAGCCGATATCCGAGCCGCGCCTCCAACTCGGCAAGAAAACGCTCGGCATCCCAGCCGTTCTTCAGGAATAGATACTTCAGGCGCGCGCGCTCCCGGCTCTCCCGCAGCACATCCTGCTCCCGGAACAGCTCCGCCACGGCATGCACGACTGGCACAACCTGGTCCGGGCGCAGAAACGCATTGAGACGTACGCCGAGATGCGGCTCTTTGGAAAGTCCGCCGCCTACGCGGA
The DNA here is from genome assembly GCA_963823295.1 of uncultured Acidobacteriota bacterium. GTDB lineage: Bacteria > Acidobacteriota > Terriglobia > Terriglobales > Acidobacteriaceae > JAKAAZ01. Next base: position 83,337 of record CAWGLF010000028.1, on the reverse strand, counting down.
TCGAGTAGCCGGTTTCTAATCCGTTGCCGGATTTTCTTTGAATCGCGGTCAGGCCCACCTCGTTGATCTCCGGATATGTGCACCACTGCCGGCAGCCCGCGATGGAGACTTTGAACTTTCGCGGCAGATTGTAAAACTCCGGATTGCCGGTCAGCATGTGCGCCAATTCGACCGCCAGAGGCGACGCATCCGCAAATTCATCCGCGGCAATGCCGGCCAGCGGACACCCAGTCACGTTGCGGGCGACGTCGCCGCAGGCGCCCTTGGGAGAAAGCCCTACCGTGGTCAGCGTATCCACCATCACCGGCAGCGACTCAATCGTGATCCAGTGCAGTTGGATATTCTGACGCGTGGTGATGTCGGCCAGATTGCGCGCATGCTGCCGTGTGAGGTCCGCAATGGTGCGGAGTTGGGAGGAGCGCAGCATTCCGTTCGGGATTCCGATGCGCATCATGAAGTACTCCGACGCCTTGCCTTCGCCGCCGGTACCTCCGGTGGCGCCGATACCGTCCCCCTGCGTGTAGATGCCCCACCATTTCAAATACGCCGAAGCCCAGTCGGCCAGGACGCTCGCCCTTCCCTCGCGGGCGAACCGGCGCACCTCGTCGAACGCTTCCCATGGATTGACCTCGCGCTTCAGTCGCTCCATTCGTTGCGCTTTTGTTTCCTTCACGGCTGGCGCCGGTGCTGTTGTCACTTCGCTCATGAACTTTCCTGGGGTGAATTCTTTTCTGTAAATGTATGAATACCGCACTCCAGCTTTTGCCCGGACCAGCGGCCCGATCGCGGATTATTCGGGTCCTCCGGGATCGACGTGCACGGCTCGCAACCGATGCTCGGATACCCGTTGTCGTAGAGCGGCAGATATTCGATTCCGTTGCGCACGATGTAATTCCAGACCTCTTTGGAATTCATCGCCGCGAGCGGGCTGATCTTCAGCAGCGTCTTTCCGCCCGGCAGCGCATGATGCTCCACCTTGCGCAAATTCTTCCGCGTGGGCGACTGGTCCCGCCGCAGGCCCGTGAACCAGATGTCGTATTCCGCCAGACCGCGCATCAGCGGCGCCACCTTGCGGAGGGCACAACAGCGCGTCGGATCAGTCCGATTCAGGATGCCGAATGCCGCTTCCTGCGCCGCCACCGGCTGCTCCGCTTCAAGAGAAATCAGATTAAGCTTCCACTCCTTCGCCATCCGGTCGCGGTATGCGTAAGTTTCGGCAAAGTGATATCCGGTGTCGAGGAATAACACCGGAATATCCGGATCGATCTGGCGCAACAAATGCAGCACCACCATGTCTTCCACCTGGAAGCTGTTGGTGATGCAGGCCGTGCCCGGAAGCGCGAGCGCTTCCTGCACCAGAGCCTCCGGTGAAAGGGATTCGATGAATGCGGAGTTATCGACGTCGAGCACGACTATCCGTCTCCTTTCGCCGGGGATACGCGAAGGCCGCCAATCCAGTTCAGGATTTGCTGCACCACGGAAGAATCTTCGCCGTCGTGATCGAGCGCATCTGCATCCAGGATATGATCCCGTGGAACCGCCGCGTAGATACGGTTCTTCTTGTGCTCGCTGATGGCGGTCGTGGTGTACAGCGCGATCAAACCGGCCGAGTACAGACCGCGGATCAGCGCCTCATTCCATTCGCGGGTCTCGTCTGAGTCGTCGAGCACCATCACCTGATAACCGGCTTCAAACAATGCGCGCTCCAATGGAGCAGCTAGCGAGTGCCACGTGCCTAGCCAGATGGCCGCAGGACGATGTCCAAAGCGACGCGCACGTTCCGATATCGCTATCGGAGGGGTACCGCGCGACACGCTTGCGACGGGAATTTTCGTCAACACCCTTCGGTATCTGTCTCGTTCTTTTTCCGACCCATCCGCATCGCTTAGGCTTTGAAGAATCATGCCTGCGCCGACGGTCGCATTGGTCAATGGATCGATCAGGATGAAACTGCCGGAGCTGCGATTCTCCGCATAGAGATCGAAAGAAAAATTGCGCGTGGTTTCAAACTCGATTGTGCCGATATCGTTCAGCCCCAGCTGCGCCGCCGGATGACGCTTCATCGTGTTCACATCGAGACGGCTGCGAATCTCCTGTGCGTGAACGCGAAGTTCATCGGTTGAATTCCGGAGAATCCATCGCCTCTTCAATTTGAGCGGTGTCGCATGCAACCATACGACATTGGCGACAAAACGCCGCGCCGTGTGCGGAGGATTCTGTTCCGAAACCAGCATCCCGCCGCGCCCCAGATCAAGCTCATCCTCCAGTTGCAGCGTGACCGAAGACCCTGCCTCCGCCCGGGCAAGTTCTCCATCGTAAGTGACGATAGAGCGAATGCGTGTGCTCTGCCGGGAAGGCAGCGCCATTACGCGATCGCCGGGCGCGATCGATCCACTGACGATCTGCCCGGCGAAGCCGCGAAAGCTGTCATCGGGTCGGATCACATACTGGACTGGAAAGCGGAAGCGATCGTCGCCCGTGGGCGCGGCGACCGGAATCTCCTCCAGATATTCGAGCAGGCTGGGGCCTCTATACCAGGGCGTTTTCGTGCTGCGGGTGACGACGTTATCGCCTTCAAGCGCGCTGATCGGAATCGACCCGATGGAGATCGCGGCATCTCTCCCGGTGACTTCAGCAACCTGTCGCCCCAGTTCCTCAAGATCGCTTTGGAGCCGGCGAAAGACATCTTCGGAATAGTCCACCAGGTCCATTTTGTTGACTGCGGCAACGATGTGCGAAATTCCCAGCAGCGCCGCAATCGAGGCGTGACGGCGCGATTGCGGCAGTATTCCTTTGCGCGCATCAACCAGCACTACAGCCGCATCGGCAGTCGAGGCGCCGGTGGCCATATTGCGGGTGTACTGCTCATGGCCCGGAGTATCGGCAATGATGAATTTACGGCGCGCGGTATTGAAATACCGGTACGCCACATCGATAGTGATCCCCTGCTCACGTTCGGCGCGCAGACCGTCAGTCAGCAGAGAAAAATCCACCGGCCCGGTGGAGCGGTTCAGCTTGCTCTGCTGCACGGCCTGCAATTGGTCCTGGTAGACCGCCTTCGAATCGTAAAGCAGCCGTCCGATCAGCGTAGACTTGCCATCATCGACGCTGCCGGCGGTTGTGAACCGCAGCAGATCGCGGTCAAGATTCTGCGTCAGAAAGCCATCAAAGGCTGAAACCGAATTTGATCCAATCACACCGGACGGCACTAAAAATATCCCTCCCGCTTCTTCATTTCCATGGAACCTTCCTGGTCGTGATCGATGGCGCGGTTCTCGCGTTCCGAACGATGGAAGCTGAACATCTCTTCGATGATCTTCGGCAGCGTGTCCGCTTCGGACTCAATCGCGCCGGTGCAGGGCACGCAGCCGAGTGAGCGCATCCGCACCTTGCGAAATTCGGTCTTTTCGTTCGGCAGCAGCGGAATTGGACCCTGGGGCAGGATCAGTGAACCTCCGCGCACCACCACCTCGCGCTTCTTCGCGAAATAAAGCGGCACGATCGGAATGTTTTCCTTGTAGATGTATAGCCAGATATCGAGCTCCGTCCAGTTCGAAAGCGGAAAAATGCGGATACTCTCGCCCTTGTCGATTTTTCCGTTGTAATAGTTCCACAGCTCCGGCCGCTGATTGCGCGGATCCCATTGGCCGGCGGCATCGCGGAAGGAATAAATGCGCTCCTTGGCCCGCGACTTTTCTTCATCGCGCCGAGCGCCGCCAAAAGCGGCATCGAAACCGCCGGCCGTCAGCGCATCGAGCAGCGAACGCGTCTTCAGCAGCCCGCAGCACTTCTGCGTGCCCAAGGTAAAAGGGTTCGCGCCATCATCGAGCGCCTGCTGGTTCTTGTGAACGATCAACCGAGCCCCGATCTCCCGCACATACCGGTCCCGGAACTCGATCATCTCCGGAAATTTGTAGCCCGTGTCCACATGAAGCAGCGGGAACGGAATCTTGCCCGGATAAAATGCCTTCTGCGCGAGGCGCAGCAGGCAAGAAGAATCCTTGCCGATCGAATACAGCATGACCGGGGCGGCAAACTGCGCCGCGGCCTCACGCAGAATGTGGATGCTCTCGGCTTCGAGCGCTTCAAGATGACTCAATCGCCGTGTGGGGTGCCGCTCTACCATACTGATCGGAGGAGCTGCGTCGCAATGCTCTTCAATTAGACCTATTGTCGTCATCGGCATTCCTATCCAACCGGTTCTGAACCCTGCGGTGGACGTTTCTGCCGAAACGGAAAAGCCCACCTGAGCGGCTCTTCCGTCGGTGGGCTTTGATTTTGGGTTCCTGCAAGCTTGCTAAGCTTTTCTGTCTACCCAACCCTCCAGAAGGCGCGCGATTGTGCCCGCATGGTACACATGCACATACAACGCATCTGGAAAGCAGAAGACTTCATAACTAATATGACTCTAATCGTGGATGCCGGGTTGCGTCAAGCGAAGAATAAACACTTTTGAGGGCAAAATACCTCCGGAATGCCTTCCGGCATAGCGAGGTCTAACGCCAATCATCGATCACGTACGCATCGGCTCGATTGAACCCGTCCACATGCGGACGTTGCATGGCAACGCCCTGCATGGCCACTCGATATCCGTGAGCGCGCATGCGCCGGTAGGCATCTTCGCGAGCCAGGTTCACGCCGGCTTCGATAGATGCTCCCCGTGCGGATGCGAACGCATCGCAGGCATCCAGCAATCTGTCGAAACGTTCACCTGCGCCGGCGCCCCCACGGGCCGCTGCAAACTTGATATAACACATCTTCTCGCCGCCCTCAGATCCGGGTCCGTTCAGGCACACAGCAAAAGCGTCGAGAACACCACGTGTATATGTCAAGACGACGTCGCCGGTGCGCTGCGCAAGCACGGCCCGGATTTCGTCAGAAAGATCAAGTCCTTTATCGATTCCATGCGTGAGTTTTCCGCACGCCTGGATGGCTTGCTCCCGGTCGCTTTTCTTGAGCGTCGATAGCAGCACTGGCGCATTTGCGGGTTCGGAACGAGCTGTTGAGTTGGCCTCGGGAGTGCGCGTCATGACGGCGGTCAGGTAGCCTGGCCAATAGCCAAACTTTTGATACAACCCAACATGTTTGGCGCTGTGCGAGAACGTGAACAGCCCGGTGTGCCGAACGCCCCATCCTTCGAAAATCGTCATCGTGGATTCGAGCAGACGTTGCGCCACGCCCCGGTCCCAATACTCCGGCAGCACAGTCAGCGGTCCCAGAAACCCAAACGAGCCCCAACGAGTGGCTATATTCGAGCCAATCAGGCGATCCCCTTCCCGCGCCGCGATCACCTTGGTATTGGCTGAGCGCCAACGTGGCGCCATGAACGTGCGGTCGCCCATGAACTTGAGAGGATTGGGCAATCCCAAAAACGTTCCAAACGCCAGCCGGAAGATATGATCCGCCTGTTCGAGTTCGCTCTCTTTCAGCGGGCCAACTTTGATGGATGGACTTGTCGACACCGTTCAGACCTCCGGAAAGGAATGCTGATCGAGAACGCGATCCTCCCGCGCCGCGCGGCCCAGGAGTCCGATCTCATCGGTATCCAGCATGCCTCCTACGAGAACGTACCCATTCGCCTCGTAAAATGGGCTTCCGTATCAGCGATTGCGCCTTTCGCCATCGCGTCCCTCCGATTCCCATGGTAATCTTTCCGCTTCGCACCGGCGGAACTCTACAAGGTCTTCTCTGCGACGTGATCCAGCGTGGTTTCTGGAACTCCTTGACTCAGGTACGAACTGAACCTATCCACGTTGTGCAGGGAAAATACAGGAACCCCGGAAACCCTCGATGTTTTGATGCGCAGAAAATCCGCGCCTTGCACGTCGTCCAGCACAAAGTCGGGTCGCTGATCCGGCTGGAGCGAAGCAATTTCAATATGGCTCATATCGATGTTCCGAACATGACGCAGATAAAACCCCTGCGCCGGCGTCACGCCGAACATCTCCGGTTCGGGGTAGCCGTTCTCCACCTCCGGCGCGCGCAGAGCCGCTTGTTCGGCTGTACCGCCGCCCTGGTGCTGGATGAAAATGTCGCTCATGTGAATATCCTGAATCGAGTGGCCCGGAATCCCGCTCAGAATCGAGCACTGCTGCGGATCGACGTTCGAAGCAACAATGTTGCTGATGAGAATCCGGCGCAGCTGGCCAACCGGTGTGCCTTTCGGACCGCGCATTCTTGAGCCCAGCCGCAGGAAGATCGGAGCCGTGACGATATCGCGCATTGTGATATTCGTGATCGCGATATCTTCGAGCAACGCTCCATCCACGGTCTCCAGCGCCAGTCCGCGGCAGCCTTCGAAGACGCAGTTCGAGATCGCTATGTTCTTGAAGCCGCCGTTCGATTCCGTGCCAAACTTAATGCGTCCGATGTGCGGGACCTTGCTGCCGGCGGGAAATTTACGGAAGGTCCCATCGAGCAGGGTCCCCAGTTGGTATGTTCCGGTGACATAGCAATTCGAGATAGTGACGTTCTCTGTCGAGCGCGCATAGCCCAGCGCAAACGAACTCTTGGGAACGATGCCGTCATCCCAGGGAGAATTGACGGTGCAGTTCGAGATGCGTACATTGCGGCAGCAATCAATGTCCATGCCATCGCGGTTGGTGTCGATCGTGAGATTGTCGATCGTCAGGTTATCGACGCCGGTCACCAGAATTCCAAACCAGCCGCCCTGCAGAATGGAAAAATCCTTGAGCGCAACGTTGCGGCAGTTCTTCAACGCAATCGATTTGTTACCGCCGCCCGGCGGCTCCGCGCTATTGGGCGTACCGCGTCCCCAACCCTTGTCCAGACCCTTGCCCCAGATCAATCCCGGCCCGCAGATGCCGCAATCATGGAGGTCTTCTCCCCAGATCAGGCTGTTGTGGAAATGAGTATGGCCGTAGTCCTGATAGGCGGCCCACGGCGCATCGTTCGGTTCCGGCGCGTCGTAGCCGCCAGCTCCACCAGTGGTGAGTCGGCGCGGCCAGAATGGTTGCGCCCCGCTCCAGAAACAGCGTGACCTCACTACGCAAATGGATCGAGTAACACGCATAGGTTCCCGCCGGAAACCGAACGGTCCCGCCGCCGGAAGCAGCCGCCGCATCGATGGCGCGATTCACAGCCGCCGTGTCGATCGTCTTGCCATCGCCAACAGCGCCGAAGCTTCGAACGTCATAAACACCATTGCCGCTTCGAGGCGCAACGGATCGATCAGCCGCGTAAAGAGCCGGCGCGGCGGCCAGAGAAGCCGCGATCCCGCCGCCCGCCAGCTTGAGTAAACGTCTTCGGCCTGTCTCCATCTGCTCCTCCGCAATTGCGATCATGATTTCCGGGCGCCCCATGCGACTCATTGTTTCCGAATCGTCATTGCCACAAGAACACAAGAAGAGTGCCGGGATATATTACTGAACCGACCCGCGAGGACGCAGGCGGTTCAACTCAACAGCGCACGCAACAGCATTCTGCGCGGCGAACTTCAGGTTATCGGCGACGATCCAGAGCCAGAAGCGAGTTGTTTCGAGATCGCTTGACGACCCCGCGTTGCCAGGTCCCTGTTCAATAATCGGCTGCACCAGGACCTGCACATCTTCTTCTTCCACCGCCTGCACATTTCCAGGAAATTCGCCGGCGTTGGGAACAATGTGCAGATGTGGGCCGGCAAGTGCCGCCGCCAACGCATTCACCACGACCGGGGCCGCAAACTCAACCGCCACCGACAGCGCGTACCCATGGAAGATCGGAGCCTGGATGGCCTGAAGCGCGAGCAAAGCTGCGGGGACAACGATCTTTGAATAGTGCCTGCGGATCACTTCCGCGCCCTTGGCTAGAGTAGCCCGGCTTTCGCCGCCAAACGACACCGCCAGCGAAAAGGCCGTCTGCCCTCCGAAAACCTCCGTCGGCAAAGGCTGAAAAGACAGTAGGTTCGTGGTCTGCTGATGCAATTCTTCCAGCGCAGCGTGACCGTATTCAGAGGCCGGCTGCAGCAGCGTTGCCCAAATCCCGTGCAGCGGCGCAACTCTCCGGCTGCGCGCAGCCACCAATGCCATCAGCACCGCCACCGGATGCGCCGATACCACCGCCCGCGTCTGCAGATCGGGTGCGGCCGTCTGGCCTGACTCTCGCGGAACGGTCTGCGCCGCCTTGCTCGAAGCAGTCGGGTCGTCCTGAATCCACGGGGCGCGAACCAGAATGCCGGGCTCACCCTCAAGTTCGCCGGACAAATCGACAATGCTCGAACCCGCCTGCAGGGCCTGCCGCCAGTACATTCGAGTCAATTCCCGGCTTCCGGCAAAGAATGTGAAATCGCAACCTTCGAAGGAATCTGGTTCGATTCTCTGGATGAAAGTGACTTCATCGGCCGTCGCGGCTAGCTTGCCCAACGCTTCGTCGTCGTCGATCAGGTGAAAATCTGCCGCTGCGAATGCGGACGCTGCCAGTTCATCATTCAGAGCCTTCCCAAGCAGCGTGCCCGCTCCCACCAGTGCAATTCGTATGGATTCTTCCGGCATTTATGCTGCCCCTGTCTGACCTGGATCTCGCTGAACTCCAGTCGATGCTCCTGCCGGAGCAGAGCCGTCCGGTTTCGCGTGCCGCCGATGTCGCAAAGACCAGGAATATGCCGCCCGCGCCAGAAGACCGGAAAACATATATCCAAGGGCGAGAACGAAGAGCAATAGCTGATGGAACAGTACAACGACGCAGACTACCGCGCCAATCAGCACCAGCAGTTGAAACGGATGCCTGCCGGTCAGGCGGATTTCCTTGCCGCTCCAAAACCGCCAGGTGCTTACCATGAGAAAGCCGACCAGCCCGATGAGCAGCACCCACGCCCCGGCGACGATTCCGTTGAACACCGGAGTTCCGCCGAAAAAATGGACGGTAGCGGCGACCACGCCTGCCGCTGCCGGAATCGGCATGCCAACAAAATATTTACGATCCGGCCGCCCGGGATTTTTCGGCTTTGCATCCGAGCTGATGTTGAAGCGGGCCAGGCGGCAGGCGCCGCAGATCAGAAACAGGAAACAGACCACCGCGCCGATCTGCATCAATTTATGCCGCAGCACCGGGTCCATGGCGGTGGGGAGCATGCGGAAGCCCCAGCTGTAGGCTAGGATCGCGGGCGCGACGCCGAAGGTGATCACATCCGCCAGGGAATCAAGCTCGCGGCCAAACTCGCTGGCCGTATTTGTCAGCCGGGCGATGCGGCCATCCAGTCCGTCAAAAGGAATCGCGAAACCGATGGCAAGCGCGGCGTAATCGAAGTGATGCGGCTCAACCGGCGATCCCTGCAGGCTCTGGATGATCGCATAAAAGCCGGCGGCAATGGTCCCTGCGGTGAACAGTGATGGCAGGATGTACATGCCACGCCGCGCCGGCCGGCGCTTGCGGCCTTGAGCCTCGCTCATCGCAGCGGCTCCGGTGCAGACGCGAAAAATCCCGCTTCGGAGGAGACGGCGGCAAGCAACTCTTCGCCTTCTCCGGGCGACATGATGGCGAGAACAGAAGCTCCGCCGCGCACATGATCCCCAACTTTGACCTGAAGCTCACAAGAAAGAGGAAATATGACATCGACCCGCGAACCGAATTTAATCAACCCCACGCGTTCGCCGCGATGAACCCATTCGCCCACCTGCTTTTGAAACACGATGCGCCGCGCCAGCAGACCGGCAATCTGACAGAAGGAGACACTGCACAACTCACCTGAAATCTCGACCAGATTCTGCTCATTCTGGATAGCCGATTCGGGTTTCAGCGCGTTCAGGAACTTCCCCTTTCGGTAGGCGGCGGTCTGAATATTTCCGGCGATGGGAGCACGGTTGACATGGACATCGAAGACATTCAGAAAAATGCTGATGCGCCGCTGCTCTGAGCCGGCGATGCGGGCTGTCTCGATTGTCGTCACTTTGCCGTCGGCGGGCGAAACAATCAGGCCGGGAGCTGCTGGGATCTCACGCTCCGGATCGCGGAAAAACCAGAGGAAAAACGCAGCCAGAAACAATGGAATCCAGAAGAAATACCACGAGCGGGTCGCCGCCCAGACAAGAACGGCGACAACCGCGAAACCCAATCCGTAGAAATATCCGTCGCGAACCATTTCGTATTCCGATTATACGGTTCGCCGGTGCGATCTCTAATAAACGACGATCATGGCTGCAAGGTGATCCAAATGCAGCCTGATTCCGTTACAGGGTCATTGAATTCGACTGCGAAGAGCGCGCGTATCGCTCCATCTCATCCTTCAACTTCAACTTCAGCTTTTTCAGCCGAATCGCTTCAATCTGTTCATTTTCGCTTAGATAAGATTGTGCCAGGATTGCATCCAGCTTACGGGAATATTTGCGGTGTTCTTCGACCAGCTGCCCGAGAGGACGGACGCCGGTGCGAGTAGCCTGCTCGACGGATATCTCCATACGAAAGGCACCTCCTTCGTCTATAAGACGGCAAAATTGGTGCCCCGGTCAACCGGTTATTCGCTGAAGATTTCCACTCTCCTCGTGGAAGCACCCAGGACTTTTCGCATCAGAATCGCATCTTCCACCGGCTGAGCATAATAAGCGGGTCTGATGCCGGTACGAATGAAACCGGCGCGCTCGTAAAAATCGATCGCACGGCGATTGGAAGCACGCACTTCGAGCCATACCCCGGTATGCGGACCTGCAGTAGGACACCAGGTACGGCACCACAGCAATCCGGCTGCCAGCAATCGACTCCCGATGCCCTGCCGCGTCCAATTCGGACTGACAGCCATATTCGCCAGTTCGCATTCGCCGGCAGTGGTAACGGCGGAAAAAGCAGCGAAACCAATGACGCGTTGCGATCCTGGCTTGCAATCTTGCCGCACGCAAGCGACAAAAAGCGCTTTCACCTGCGGGTCGCTTGTCTCTGATCCGCTGACGCAATAGGCGCCGTAGTCTGCATGCGACCAAGGCGATGCAGTGGGCGTCGCTTCGGCAATTTCGAGAACCGCTTCAATATCCTGGATCAGCGCACGCCGAACAACGTGCACCGGTGGAGTTGAACTCACGATCGACTCGTCTGGGTATCGGCTGGTTTCATCGCCGAGGCTTCCCTTGAAGCAATCTTCGGCTCCATGCGACGCAAATAGTTTGCATCAAGCAGCGCGACATCCGCAAAACGTTGCGAGCGCCAGGAGGCGAAGATCAGCGGCAATGCCTCGCGGACGGTAATCTCTGGAATCTGACAGGGCGCTTCACCGGAACCGCTCAGCCTGTCGAGCACTGCCGGCTCTGACGCGACGATCAAACCAGGAAGACTTCTGAAACTGCTGATGAGAGTATTCGTCGTCTGCAGCGATTCCGCCACACATGTCCAGCCCCCGTCGCGGTAGATGCCGTGATAAAACTCGCCGCGCCCGGCGTCGATCACCGCATGCACAATTCGATCGGCCGAGGTTTCAGAACCGCACGCCTCTGCTGACGATGCCATAACGGCGAGCCGCGATAATGCAATGATCGGTTTCGCCGTAACCTCCGCCATCGCTTTCACGGCGCTCAGGCCCACACGAAGACCGGTGAAGGAACCGGGGCCGGAGAGGACGGCGATTGCATCCACGTCCTCCAGCGTCCATCGATTCGCCTCCAGCAATTCCTCCGCGGCGGAAATCAGCTGCATCGAAAACTTCCGCGGCTCCAAAACGCGCGTACCCAATATTTCCGTTTCGCTGCGATTGTATGAGGCACTTTCATTCCGCGCGACCAAGACTCCACCCGTTTCCCCGGCAGTGTCAATCGCGAGAACCCGCATCAGGCGCGTACGTCCGCGGCGACATCGGCGTCGGCGTCCTGACAAATCTCCACCAGCACGCCGCCGGTGCTCGATGGATGCACAAAGAAATAGAGATGCCCGCCGGCACCGATCTTCAGCTCGTCGGAAACCAGTTTCATCCCCGCGCCCTTCATTTCCGCGAACACCTCGGCGATGTCGCCGACATGCAAGGCAACGTGATGCATGCCCTCTCCGCGCCGCTCGATGAATCGTCCGATCACCGAATCTGGGGAGGTCGGTTCCAGCAGCTCGATGCGACTCTCCCCGACGGGGATCATCACCGTGCGCACCTGCTCGTGTTCCACGATTTCCTCCGGGCCGGCATCCATCCCGAGGAGCTCATAAAAACTGCGGGCCTGACGCAGATCGCTGACTGCAATACCCAGATGATCGATTCGAAACATATTCTCCACTGCCTATCTTTTCGCTGCTTAGCAAGGATGCCGTGTCACGTTTTCACGGCCTCCTCAGTGTGCGAATCCACCAAGCCGCGCACCAGACGTTCTACCAGAACGTAAGGATCTTCGTCACCTTTCGCAACCGCGTGCGCGTAGGCCTCCATCTCCGAGCTTCCCATCCGGCGATGCACCAGCTCGTGCGTCAACCGTTGACGGATCATATCCAGCAATCGTTCCCGCCAGGCCTCGGCACGTTTCTGTTCGAATTTTCCGTTCTTCCGCAATGATGCGGCGCAGCGATCGATGGCTTCGGCTAAAGAGCCGATCCCTTCTCCACTGCTGGCCACGGTTTTGATCACCGGTGGAACCCAGTTCTTGCCGCGCACTCCGAGCGACTGCATAGTGCGAATCTCGCGCACGACCCGGTCTGCGCCTTCGCGGTCGCTCTTATTCACCACGAAAATATCAGCGATCTCGAGAATGCCGGCCTTGATGCTCTGCACATCATCGCCAAGTCCCGGCACCAGAACCACGACAGTAACGTCGGCAAGGCGTACGATATCGACCTCATCCTGCCCGACCCCGACGGTTTCAATCATCAGGCGTGTTTTGCCGCTGGCTTCAACAATCGAAGCGATGTCCGCGGTGGTCGAAGCCAGTCCGCCCAAAAAGCCGCGGGTGGCCATGCTGCGGATATAGAGCCCCGGATCGGCATGGTGGCTCTGCATGCGGATGCGATCGCCGAGAATCGCCCCACCAGTGAATGGACTCGTAGGATCAACCGCAACAATGCCAACCGTGTGCTCCTGTTCGCGGTAATGACGCGCCAGCTGATCGACCAACGTGCTTTTGCCGGACCCGGGGGCGCCCGTCAAACCAATCCGCAGAGCGTGACCGGTATGCGGGAAGCACGCCGACAATACCGCCGCCCCGCCAGGAGCGCCGTTTTCCACCAGAGAAATGGCTCGCGCAAGCGCGCGAATGTCTCCGTTCCGCAAGCGCGCGACGAGAGCTTCCGTTCCTTCAAGCTTTGCGACATCGGACGATGGGGAAACAGCCATACTGGTTGCGATGATATCGCGTCCGGAGCCATCGACGCATGGCGCGCGGCGCTTCGATCCATTGCCTTTGTCGACTCAGCAAAGCCGGTATCGATCTGGTTGTGAAACTTTGCCCGGTTCTCTGGAATCTAAGGAAGAATCACTGCCTGCACCATTCACTCTCCACGTTTCGTCCAGGGAGCAAACCTGCTTTATTCTGTAGGTTCCACCCATGGCAACAGAGAAGACATCCACCAGATTCGTGGACATCTCGGACCTGTCTGGTTGACCCGGTGTCAGGTCGACGGGCGCGATGGCTGAACAACAAATCGAGAAATTTGTAGGTATCTGGAGCAGGCATGGCGCAGACCTCCGTTGTCCCGGCTGCTGACAAGCGGGACTACGACAGCGAATTTCACTACGAGCATTGGACCCCGAAGTTCAATCCCTGGGTGATCACCTTTACCGTGACGCTGGCGACGTTTATGGAATCGCTCGATTCGAGCATCGCCAATGTCGCGCTTCCGCATATCGCCGGCACCCTGGGCGCTGACTACGACCAGGCCACCTGGATCCTGACCTCGTATCTCGTTTCCAACGCCATCGTGTTGCCCATCAGCGGCTGGATCTCCAACCGCATCGGACGCAAGCGCTTCTACATGAGCTGCGTCGCCCTGTTCACCATCTGCTCCTTCCTCTGCGGACTCGCGACGTCGCTGCCCATGCTGATACTCTTTCGCATCGCTCAAGGCGCCGGCGGCGGCGGCCTGCAACCGAGCGAGCGCGCCATCCTGGCCGACACCTTCGCGCCCGAAAAGCGCAGCATGGCGTTTGCCTTATACGGAATGGCTGTCGTCGTCGCCCCCGCTATCGGTCCCACCGTCGGCGGGTGGATCACCGACAACTACAGCTGGCGCTGGATTTTCTTTCTCAACATTCCGGTCGGCATCATCTCTCTTCTGCTCACCAATCGCATCGTCGAGGACCCGCCGTACCTGAAAAAAGTCCGCGAACGGGCCGGCAGCATCGATGGCATCGGTCTCGGACTGCTGGCGCTCACTATCGGCTCCCTGCAGTTCATGCTCGACAAAGGGCAGGAGGACGACTGGTTTGGCTCGCACTTCATCGTCACCTGCGCTTTCCTTGCCGGATTCGGATTTGTTGCGTTTCTCTATCGTGAATGGACCGCGAAACATCCGATCATCGACCTGTCTCTCTATCGCAGGCGCAATTTCGCCATGTCGCAGTTGGTCATGCTGTTTATCGGCGCGGCCCTCTATTCGACCACCGTCATGATTCCGCAATTTCTGCAGGAAGTAATGGGTTACACCGCCACCGAGGCCGGGCTGGCGCTGTCCGCGGGCGCCGTTGTGCTCATCGTGCTGCTGCCCATCGTCGGCTACATCGGACAAAAGGTCGATCCGCGGCTGATGATCACCGTCGGATTCGTTCTGCTGACCTTCGGGATTTGGCGCATCGGCGATCTCTACCCCGGCATCAGCTTCTGGGACGCGGTCAGTTGGCGCGTCGTCATGGTACTCGGCATGCCGTTTCTTTTTGTGCCCATCGCTGTCATGTCCTACGTTGGCGTACCGCAGGAGAAAAACAACGAGGTTTCCGGGCTCACCGCGCTAGCCCGCAACATCGGCGGCAGCATCGGCGTGTCCTTCATCAGCACCATGCTGTTGCGGCGCGCCCAGACCCACCAGGAGGTGCTGTCGGCGCACGTCTACGGCGCTTCCACCAAATATATGTCTCTTAAGCAGGGGCTCTCCGGCGCGTTGCAGACCCGCGGCTACTCCCCCGCTGATGCGGCCACCCACGCTGCCGCACAGATTTACAACATGATGCGGCAGCAGGCAACTGTGCTCGCGTACGTGGACACGGTGCATGTGCTGGTCATTATGACCGCATGCCTGATCCCCATCGGCTATCTGATGAAGAAGCCCCGCTTCCGCCCGAAGCAAGCCGCGCCGATGGAATGATGCGCAGGGAAGAAAGTCAGATAAAGATTGCCATTCCGAACGAAGCGCAGCCGGGGTCCCCAGCACACGATTTTTGTGTGCTGGGGTGGGAGCGGAGTCGAGTGGCCTGCGGTTGCTGGTGAAACGAGAATCTTCGATCAGATGATTCAAGAATCGCTCTGCGATCAGTCATCCCGCTACCGCTTCAGCACCTCGCGCGCAATCACCAGCCGTTGAATCTCGCTCGTTCCTTCGCCGATCGTGCACAGCTTCACATCGCGATAGAACTTCTCCGCCGGATAATCTTTGATAAAGCCATAACCGCCGTGCAGCTGCACGCCTTCCTCGCAGATTTTGACAGCAACCTCGCTGGCATACAGTTTGGCCATCGATGACTCCAGGGTCGTTCTCATCCCGGCATCCTTCATCTGGGCCGCGCGTAAAGTCAGCAGCTTGGCGGCATCAAGCCCGGTCGCCATATCGGCAATCTTCCATTGGATTCCCTGAAATTCGCTGATCCTTTTGCCAAACTGTTTGCGCTCTTTTGTATATTTGAGCGCCGCGTCGAACGCGCCCTGCGCCATGCCGAGCGACAATGCCGCAATCGAGATGCGGCCCCCATCGAGAACGCGCATGGAATCGATGAAGCCGTCGCCCTCTTTGCCCAGCAGATTTTCGGCCGGTATCTCGCAATCTTCAAATATCAATTCCGACGTGTCGCTGGCGCGCAAGCCCAGCTTGTTTTCCTTCTTGCCGGGCCGGAATCCGGGTGTTCCCTTCTCCACGATAAAAGCGGACAGCCCATGCGTTCCCTGAGACTTATCGGTGACCGCGATCACGACAGCCACATCTGCGTAATGACCGTTGGTAATGAAAGTTTTATTGCCGTTCAGGACCCACCCATCGCCCTTTTTCACTGCAGTGGTGCGCGCTCCGCTGGCATCGGAGCCGGAACCGGCCTCCGTTAAACCCCATGCGCCCAGCCACTCTCCACTGGCTAATTTGGTCACGTACTTCTCGCGCTGCGATTCGGTTCCAGCAAGAAAAATGTGATTCGTCGCCAGGGAGTTATGCGAGGCAACGATAATGCCCACGGAGCCGTCCACCCGCGACAGTTCCTCGATTGCAATCTCGTACTCCACGTATCCGAGGCCCGAACCCCCATACTCCTGCGGAAAGATAACCCCCATCAGTCCCATGCGGCCCAGTTCCTTCACCAGGTCTGCGGGAAACTCGCTGGCCTCATCCCAGCGCATCACATTGGGAGCAATTTCACGCTCGGCAAAGTCGCGGATCTCCTTGCGCAATTGCTGCTGCTCTTCAGTAAATCGGTGAAATTGAGCCTCTTGCGCGGCTGTCGGCTCCAGTGTGTCTGTGCTCATCGGCTCCTCATAAGGAAAACTACCGAGATTATCATGTGACAGCATGCATGTCGAGCGTCATTCCCAGTGCGCAACTCGTCGAAGGATCACTTCGATGTGCGGGGAAATGGCTCCCGCACATTGAAGTGAATTCGTTCTAACGCTGTTCCGATTGACCGCTTTCATGGTGATGACCGGCATCGGACCCATGCTGTTTGACCAGCTTGTTATAGAGCCCAAGAAGCAGAAATGGCGCGGCCCATTGCCCTATAAAAAGCGCGTCAGTCTCTTTTTTCTGACACTTCAAAATCAAAGAGCATGCCATCGATGCGACCGCCGCACCCATGAAAAGGCTTGTAGGCCACTTGGCGGAATAGCTCTCCAGCATTGCGGTCAGCTGGTCTTCCTGTATTTCTCCCGGCTTTACTCTGAAATCCATAACTCTCTCCTGTGTGATGTGTTCGGAATCTGTTGCGTCGAAGTAGTCGGCCCTGTGTTTTGCAGGTTCTCCGACGACGGTAGCTGTTTCTGTAGATGCGCCGTGACTCCGCACAAGCGTCATCGAGCAGCCGAATGATACTGACGATGATCAAATTGATTTGCATCCAATGACAAATTCGCTCGCAGATTTCGTCCCGATCAACGCCTCCGCTTCCCCGGCGAGGAGTGGGGACGAGATCCGATTGCCGGGCAATTGATGAATGCTTCAGGCGATGATGAGAGCACAATGGAAGATATGCCGTCTCAGTCCCGTCGGAGAAAACACCTGATGTTCTCATTGAGACTGAAAATGATTGCCGCTGCCTCCGCTGCCATTGCAATTTCTTTTGTCTGCGCGCCTTTCCTATTCGCTCAATCGGTAGCACCGGAGCCACCGGCTCCTGCTGCAAACACAATTCTGTTGTGGCCAGGCGGCGCCCCCGGAGCATTAGGAACCGGACCGGCGGACACGCCCACGCTCACGATCTATCTGCCAGCGCAGAACCCAACCCGCACCGGCATCGTTGTTTGCCCTGGCGGTGGATATGTCGAATTAGCGATCGATAAGGAGGGCACCCAGGTCGCGCAATGGCTGAATGCGCGCGGCGTCGCGGCCTTTGTTCTCACCTATCGCCTAGGCCCGCGCTATCACCACCCAGTGGAGTTGATGGACGCGCAGCGAGCCATCCGATACGTTCGCTCCCACGCTGCGGAAGACGGATTGGATCCGGCTCACATCGGCATCTGGGGATTTTCCGCCGGCGGCCATCTTGCTTCGACCGCGGGCACCCACTTCGATCACGGAAATCCAAACGCGGCGGACCCAATCGAGCACGCCAGCAGTCGCCCGGATTTCATGGTCCTCGCCTACCCGGTCATCAGCATGCAGGCCGGGCTGACACACACCGGCTCCCTGCATAACCTACTCGGCGAACAGCCCGACCCGATGCTGCAGAACGAGCTCTCGAACGAGTTGCAAGTCACTCCAGCAGACTCCTCCCACTTTTCTCTTCAGCACCACCAATGATGAGGCTGTACCGGTGACGAACAGCGTTCTGTTCTATGAGGCTCTGGTGCGCGCCGGCGTTCCCGCCGAAATGCATCTTTTCGAGCAGGGTCACCACGGGTCAGGCCTCGGGCAGGATAATCCGCAGCTGCGCATGTGGCCGGTGCTACTGCAGAACTGGCTTCATTTGAATGGCTGGATGGCATCGGGCGCGGAAATAGCCAACACAGTACGTTAGGGGCGCTCGATATCAACCGGGAATTGGTCTAGGATTCGCGCCGCAGCTCATCCAGCGCCCGCTCCAGGCGAACCCCACGCGAGGCCTTCAGCAGGACGGCGTCGCCAGGTTGCAGGTGCTCGCGCAGCCATGCTCCGGCATCTTCCGGAGTTGCGACAAACGTTGCCAACCAGCCAGTCTGCGCAGCTCCGGCGACTATGGATGCCGCCTCGCCGCGTACGCCTACGACGATATCGATCCCGCGATTGCCCATGTACTCGCCGCATTCCCGGTGAAGTTGCGGACTATCGGGGCCGAGTTCCAGCATTTCTCCAGCGACCACAATTCGCCGTCGAGCCGGTAAAGTCAGCAGAGTGTCCACCATCGCCCGCAGCGCATCAGGATTGGAGTTGTAGCAATCGTTCAAGAGGGTCGCGCCGCGAATCTGGAGTGTCTGTCCACGCTTCTCCGGAGGCTCCATCTTCCGGAGAGCGGCAGCGCAGACATCGAGTGGGATTCCGCTCGCCACGCCCGCCGCAATCCCCGCCAGCGCATTGCGAACGTTATGCTCGCCGAGCAGCCGCAGTTCGACTTGCGCCCGCTCCTCGCCCGCCAGCACGGTGAACCGAGTCCCTTCCGCCCCCCTCGATACTATCGATTCCGCGCGTGGATCGGCGCATGCTCCAGTACCGAAGTAAATGACGTTTCCCGCGAAATCGCGTCCAAACAACCTGGCGTACGCGTCGTCGCAGTTCAAAATTGAAGTGCCGTGCCGCGGCAGCGCTGCGATCAGCTCATACTTCGCGCGCGCAATTCCAGCTTGCCCGTCCGCGAAGTTTTCTGCATGAGCCAGCCCCACATTCGTCACCACACCCCAGTCCGGCGCAGCAATCCTGCACAACGCGGCAATCTCCCCCGCATGCGACATGCCCATCTCAAGAATGGCGATATCATGCTCCGGCTGCAACTTCAAAAGCTGGAGTGGCAGCCCGAAATGGTTGTTCAGATTCCCCTCGGATCTGTGAACGCGAAAGCGGCTTTCCAGAACCTGCGCCACGGCTTCCTTGGTGGTGGTCTTTCCTGCGCTGCCAGTAATTCCGATGACTCGTTTGCCCCAATGCCGGCGCACGGATGAAGCCAGCCGCTGCATCGCACTCAACGGATCATCCACCAGCAACAGGCGCATTGCAACATCGGTATACCGCTCGCGCTGCGCTGCGGAAATCACAGCAGCCACCGCGCCCGCCTTCAATGCGGACTCGACAAAATCATGACCGTCGAAGCGTTCGCCTCGCACGGCAAAGAAGAGATCGCCGGGTTGGATCGTCCGCGAATCAATGGAGTATCCAGACACCGTCGATGTACTCGCATGCGTAGCGAGGGACTGCGCATTCATCCAGTATCGAATTTGTTCGAGAGTTAATTGCATACGATCTCGTCCGAGCTTTCGTCGCGGCGATCGAAGAATTTCTCCAGCAGCGCCTTCCGCGCTACTTCGGCATCGTCGAAAGGAATCGTGCGGTCGCCGAGAATCTGCACTTTTTCGTGCCCTTTGCCTGCGATCACCACCACATCGTTCTCTCCCGCCTCGGCAATCGCCAGTCGAATCGCATGAGCGCGGTCTGCTTCGATCGGAATAGCTGACGCCGCTTGCTGCCACGCCAGGAAGAATCTCGGCGAGAATTGCGGCCGGATCCTCCGAACGGGGATTATCGCTGGTGACCACGACAAAATCACTGCCCTCGCCGACAGCACGGCCCATCTTCGGCCGCTTAGCACGGTCGCGGTCCCCGCCGCAGCCAAATACCGTAATCACCCGGCCATTGCGCGGAGCGGCCAGCGCGTGAGCCAGCCTGGTCACATTACGCAGCGCGTCATCGGTATGCGCATAATCAACAACAACGGTAAACGGCTGGCCGCAATCGACGGTTTGAAAACGGCCGGGTACATAGTCGATGGCTTCGATGCCACCGGCGATTTCATCCGGCGTCAGCCCACGCGCTGTCGCCGCAGCGGATGCCGCCAGCAGATTCAGCACATTCACCGGACCGATCAGATGCGAATGCACGTCCATCTCTCCGCCAGGGGAGATTATGCGAAAGCGCATTCCATGCTCGGCAACTTGAATATGTTCGGCGTGAAAGTCGCCGCTATCCAGATCGTAGGTGATGACATCGCATCCCGAGGCCTCAGCCTGCGCCATCATGCGCCTGCCGTAATCATCGCCCGCATGGATGATGGCGACGCGCGGGGGAGCGGCGCCCTGGCCGGTAAACAATTTTGTTTTCGCCTGGAAGTACGATTCCATATTGCCGTGATAATCGAGGTGGTCCTGCGTCAGGTTGGTGAACACAGCCGTGTCCCAGTGCAAACCCCAGACGCGTCCCTGATCGAGTGCGTGCGAAGAAACTTCCGCCACTGCTTCGCTGGCGCCCGCCTCCACGCCTTCAGACAATAGCTGGTACAAATCGCGCGATTCCGGCGTGGTATGGGGCGATGGCCGAATTTCGCCCCCGACATGATATTCAATCGTGCCGGCCAGGACACAGCTGCGGCCCACGCTCCGCAGCATCGATTCCAGCAGCCAACTCGTAGTCGTTTTGCCGTTCGTACCGGTCACGCCGGAAAGTTTTAGCTTTTTCTCCGGATGGCCGAAAAAGTTTGCGCTCAGTCCGGCCAAAGCCCGACGGCCATGTTCCACTCTTGCGATGGCCAGCTCCGGATGCGCCGCGCGCATTCGTTGCCAGGCCAAGTCAGAATCCGTAACCAGAGCGACCGCGCCCTGCTGCAGCGCGCTCTCAATATAACGATTGCCATCCGTCGTGCCGCCGCTCATTGCGACAAAAACCGCACCGGGAATCACCCGGCGTGAATCATACACAACATCATTGACCGGAGGATTTGATCCCCCGCGTTCAACGACTTCAAGATCACGGAGAAGCTCATCGAAGAGCATGATTGAATTTCTCGTCATCGGCTGAAGGTGAGGTTCTTCTGCATTGGAGCATATTTCAGCGCGTGACGAGAACATGTTTTCGTCGAAGATTTGAACTGTCATCCTGAACAGAGCACAGTCGAGTGGATGATTTCGTATTCTGCCGGCGAACCGGGAGGCATTCGCTCACGTGTGGCCGAAAAATTAGGGCTGAAAGCGCACCACAACCGTAGTCCCCGCGGGCACGCGAGTGCCAGCGGCCGGCGCCTGCTCCGATGCAACTCCGGAACCATAGACGCGGACATTTAACCCTAGATTGGCCGCAGCTACCACAACGTTGCGCATGGGCTCGCCGACGAATCCCGGCATCGTTACCAATGGCCCGGAACCGGCCGTAGCCGTGGAAGGAGGCGGCTTTTCGACCCCCGTGCTTTCCTCGGCGGTTGATTCGGCGGCGGGATGCGCCACGGTCCAGGCCGGCACTATATCCGGCTCACTCCCCGCCCCTGAACTCTGCTGAGGCGACGATTCTTTCAAGCCGCCATCGCTCACCGTCTGCTGATACGCACGGGCCTCGTCCGCATCTGCGCTTACCTGAACCAGCCTGGGAGTCGCGCGCAGCGGATCATCGACTGGCAGATGATTGACCTCGTCGAATAACGAATTCAGGTCATCCAGATGCTCCTCCGGCGCATCGTGCGCCGTGGGATGGTTCGCAATGGCTGCCAGCTCCTGCGTGGACTTAAGCGGCTCGTCGTGCGGCACGCCCAGGTACTCCAGGATCTGCTGCGCCAACTGGTGAAAAACCGGCGCGCTAGCCTGCGTTCCATAGTGAAATCGATACGCGGGTGAGTCCATCACCACTACAATCGCAATCGCCGGATCGTTCACCGGCGCGAACCCCGCAAAGGATGCAACGTAATCCGTTTTCGAGTATGTGTGCGTGCGCGGATCGATTTTTTGCGCCGTTCCCGTTTTGCCGGCGGCACTGTAGCCGTTCAACTGCGCCGGAATTCCGGTCCCGTGCAACACCACGCCTTCCATCATTTTCCGCATCTCCGCCGCCGTTAGTGTCGAAATCACGCGATGCGCGCCCTCCGGCAGTGACTCCGGCAACTCATGCTCCGGATGAAAAGCCGCTGGAATCAGTTTTCCGCCTTTCGATTCATCCGAACTTTTCAGAAGAATGTGCGGCGGCAGATCGATGCCTCCATTCGCAATCGTCGAAACCATGGTGACGATTTGCAGGGGCGTCACTCCGATCTCCTGACCCATTGGAATGGAGCCGATTGTGGTCGGGTTCCACCTTGCCGGCGGTTTTAAAAGTCCGCGCGTCTCCGCCGGGAGCTCGATCCCGGTACGCTGGCCGAACCCGAAGGATCGAATGTATTGATAAAACCGGTCCTTACCCATCCGCTCTCCCAGCTCGATGGCCGCCACGTCGCTCGACTGCTCCAGCGCCTCAGTCGCCGAAAGCACATTGCCATGCTGGCCCTCGTACCGGATTGCGTCTCGATCGTCATGCACGATCCGTCCGGCAACATCGATCTGGCCGCCCAGAGTATGGATCATCGACTCCGGCGTGATGACTTGCGTTTGCAGTGCAGCCGAATACGTGACCAGCTTGAACACCGATCCCGGCTCGTAGACGTCGCTGACCGCCGGGTCGCGCAGCATCGATGAGCGGATGTGGTGAATGTCATTTGGGTCGAAGGTGGGTCGAGTCGCCAGCGCCAGTATCTGGCCGGTGTTGGGGTCCTGCACCACGATAGTGCCGCGCAGGGCATGCGTCCGCTCCATATTGGCATCCAGCGCCTTTTCGGCCATGAACTGGATGTGGTCGTCGAGAGTCAGCACCAGGTTATCGCCTGGCTTGGGGTCGCGCTCGACGCTGCCGTAGCTTTGCCGCCGCGCATCGACCGCCGTCAGCATGCGGCCGGGAGAACCGTGCAATACACCATCGAAGCTACGTTCGACGCCACCAAGACCATTATCGTCCAGGCTGACGTAACCGAGCACTTGGGCGGCAAGTTCATTATCGGGATAGAAGCGCTTGAATTCTTTTTGGAAATAGACGCCCTTCAGGCCCAACGACCGGACTCGTGCCGCCACCTCGGCATCGACTTTGCGGGCGACCCAGGCGAAATTGCGCGAGCGTTCCAGGCGCGCATCGATGTCCTTGGCAGTAGTAAAGCGGTCGGTCGCATCCTGGTGGACCACACGCGCCAGATGTCTCGCGGTATTTTCTTTATTGGCGATTTCACTGGGGACCGCGTAGATGGAATCGACCAGTACTGTCATTGCCAGCGGCTGCAGATTGCGATCGTAGAGCACCCCGCGCCTTGGGGCAATCTGAAAGGTGCGCTGCTGCTGGCGAACTTCGCGCTCCGCATACTCGGAGTGGCGAAATCCCTGCAGCCATATCAGGCGCGCCGCAATTACGGCTACCCACAAAACAAGGATGCCAATCAAGACAACGAATCGCAATCTCGGGATTGGGGCGGAGAGCGGCTGCTGCGGTTTTCGGCTCATGCCGTCTTGAGTCCTGCTGGTTCCGGCGTTCTAGATGCGCCGGATTGATGATCCATAAACTGAAATCTGCTTACCAGTTTAGAGTGCATTTCCCTTCGCGACACCACCATGTCCATGTTCGAGCGATTTTTCTTGAGGAAAAACCGCACGATACAAGCCCGGCTTCCTATGAGCTATGGGCAGCGCGCTCACCGGTTCAACGGCAACATGGGCACTGTCACGGAGGCCAGAACAGGCGTGTTCGGGTTGATCTCCACCGTTCCGGAAGACATGATCTGACCGGGTTGCGGCGATTGCATTCCAATCTGGTGCGCCAGCCGGTCGATGCGCTCGGAGCGGCTCAACTGCGCTTCCGTCAGACCCAGCTGGTGATTCTCATCCTGCAGGTGCTGGAGCTGCGCCTTCTCCGCTTCGATGTGATAGCCGTACTCGATCGAGCTGAAGTGCTGCCAACTGTAGACCATCAGCAGCGCGAAAAAGAAGACCGCCGCAACCGCAAAGCTGCGCATCTCACGCTTGCGCACCGGGTCGTCCGCCTTCACCAGACGGGAATTATCCAGCCGCTTGTCGAAAAACACTTCGGGAGTAGGGCCGCGACGTGTGCGTTGTTGTGCCGCAAACAACCAGCGATTGTGGTCCGCGACCGTTTCCGCGTTCCACCGACCCTTCTCCCGAAATGTTTCAATTGCGATACGTGCCGTTGCCATATTGATCCTTCGTTCAGTGGGGATCGCTCCCCTGTTATGCCGCCGGAGCGTACTTCACTCCTTTGTCAATCCGCGGCCTGCACCAGCTTTTCCGGACTACATTGCTCCACTGAGAGCCGCCGCCATGGCGATGCAGGCAGTGACGGCAACGATGCCGAAAACAATAGCGCCCGAGATTTCCATGTGGTTATCAAAAAAGTCATAGATGTAAGACATGGTGTTTTCTCCTTAAGTGTTGGTGGACGTTTCAGCGGAGGGGGAGAGATTCGATGCGTCTCTTTACCGCTGCGGGACTGGCCAGTGCCGTTGCACCGGCCGAAACTTATTTGCTGCACTACATCTGTCACTCACCCGGCATGCATCCCTCATTCTCGGGCCAGGCTCGTTGAGCTTGGAGGGATTTGGGACGTTCATTGCATGCTGTTCTTTCGCCTGAAAGAGGGTGGGACGAACCCGGCCCGAACTTGCTCGGCTTGGCTGATTACCAGCTACGCCGTAAAAACTTTTCCTGCTTCCCGCCGGTTTTCTCATTCACCAGCCTTTCCAGTTTTTCAGCCGCCCGCAATTTGGCGCTGCGCGATCGGGGATTGCTTTCGATCTCCGCTTCCGTCGCGGTCACTGGCTTGGGCGTCAATACCTGCCAGATTCCCGCCGATTTTTCCCGCGCGAAACGCATCCTTCACAATGCGGTCTTCGAGCGAGTGGAAACTGATCGCCACCATTCTTCCTCCCGGGCCGCAATAAATTTCGGCGCTTGTTCCAGCAAGGAAGCGATCTGATCGAGTTCCCCATTCACATAAATTCGGAGGGCTTGAAAAACCCGTGTCGCCGGATGAATCCGATCGCCTTTTATTGCCGGGGCGCAAGCCGTGACGACCTTGGCCAGTTGTGCCGTTGTCGTCAGCGGCCGCGCCCTGACAATTGCTCTGGCGATTCTCCGCGACCTCCTTTCCTCTCCGAATTCGTAAATCAGGTTTGCAAGGTCCTCTTCGCTCGCCTGGTTTACCACTTGTTCGGCAGTCACTCCGCTGCGCGTGTCCATCCGCATGTCGAGCGGTGCATCTGCCTGAAAACTGAATCCTCTGCCGGCCGTGTCCAGTTGCAGCGAGCTGACCCCAAAGTCGGCCAGGATGCCGTCCAGACTGCCCGGTTCCACCATCGCTGCCATCTCTGCGAAAGCCGCTGCGTGGATCGTGATGCGGGGCATCTGGTGTTTCAACTCCGCCCCCAGCTTCGCGAAACGCTCCACGGCAGCCTCGATGGCCTCCAGATCGCGATCGAATGCGATCAGGTGGCCCTCCGGACCCAGGCGACGCGCAATCTCCGCGCTATGCCCGCCCAGTCCGAGCGTCGCATCGACATACGTGCCGCCCGGCAGGATTCGTAAATACTCGATTGCTTCTTCTAAAAGAACCGGCACATGTCGTCTTTTCCGACTGTGCGCCCCCTGGGGGGCCTGATCGTTCATCGCTACAGCCCGTAGGCTGCCAGCGCTTCCGCATCCGCATCCGTCAGCGGATTGGCTTCCATTTCCTGGCGGAAGGCGTCCATGTTCGTTACTTCGAGATACGTCAGTTTCCCGAACACCGCCACGTCCCCGATCGTCTTTGCCGTTTCGCGCAGAATCTGTGGAATCAGTACTCGTCCCTGCGCGTCCATCTCCGCCATCTGCCCGTAGTAGCTGGTCAGGTTCAACAGCCTTTTCTTCGACGGGTTGGAGTTGGGCATCTGCATCACTTTCTGTTCAAACTTTTCCCATTCCTCGATGGGATGGATTTCCGCCGTTTTTCCGTCCCTGCTGGTGATGTAGAACGTGTTTCCGTACTTCTCTTCAATTTCGCGCTTGAATTCCGCAGGCAGCTTCAGCCGTCCCTTTTCATCGACCCGGGTTGGATGGTTCCCGCGAAACATGTTCTTGATCCCTGCTCCAGTGCATCGATTCGGGTGGAGAATGCGGAACCGACCTGGAAAACATCCCAGACCTGCATCTCTCCTCCCTCAACTCACCACTCTAGACCACTTTTGTCCACAATGTACCCGAACCCTGTGTGTTGTCCAGCAAAAAATTGTGCAAATCTCAAAACTTTAGTAACAGGTAGCGTGCAGATCGTTCGGAATTGTGGCAAATGAAGTGGTAGAGGCAGCGGATAGTGTTGTCGTGTGTGATTCCGGGAACGGTGAGAATCCAGCACCAAGGAATATGAAAAGCGGAAGCTAGCTTGCTGCGGGCACAAATCCCTGACGGTGGCAGACCTCGGCCTGCGTTCAGAGCATTCCGCGTTGCGATGGGGAGCGCTTGTACGGAAAAACCAGCCACGCCAGATAGATCACAATCAAAACATTTACCAGCAAGATCAGTAAAGCCAAATGGCTGGGATGATGGATCGCTTTCACGGCTTCGAGCGGCAGCAGCGCCACAGTAACGATTAACGTAAGGTATTCTGCCCATCGCTTTTCGAGGATGAGGCCCGTGCCTTCGACAAGGTCCAGGGCCGCATATAAAAAGACGAGAGCGCTCAGCTGCTTCAATCGATGCACCGTAATCAGAGCGGTCTTATCCAGCAGCCTGGCGATGGCGATCCGGTCCGGATCGAGATGCAGTGCTTCCACGACCCGCAGTGCGAACATGTAAATGTCGTGGTGGAGCATCCGCAGAAGTCCGAAACCGACGGCAACGAAAAATGCGCCTCTCAGTACCTTGAGTGCACCGATCAGCTCCAGCCAACGATGGCGATCGGTTTTTGCTGCAGAATATCCAAACACGGCGGACACGGCGATCTCCTGCACAGTCGCGGAATGCGTTCCGCTGGACCGGTTTTCCTATAGGTTTACGGCGGGAATGAGGCTTACGCATCCATTCGTTAAAGAACGGGTGCACATAGAGATTTCTCGCCACCTCACAGGAATAGGAAAACTGGTCTAGCAGCCATGAATCGACCTTAGAACTTGAACACCAGGCCGGCCTGCGGCTCGGAGATGTTAATCAGGTTATTGGTCGAAAGATAAGGCCGCCGGAAGTCCGGCGCATGCCCCACCAGACCGCGGAATTGGAACCGCATCGCCATGAACGGGGGAAGAAATCCAGGGCGATAATCCGTTCCTACGCCATACTCGAATACCGGAATCTTCTGCGGATTCACGGGCAGCGCATTGGGGCCGCCGGGACGAGTCGCGACGTAGCTGGAGATGTTGTAAGAGATGAGTCCGGCACCCGCCAGCACGAACGGACGAATGCCGCGAAAGGTGAGCGGCACGCTGGCCACATAGTCGATCGTGAAAGGCTTGGCGTGGGAATAGACGACGCCGGTCTGGATAGAGTTCCCTCGAAAATACTGGGTGGAGCGGCTATAGCCGAAATTCACCTCTAGCCCGAAGATCGGACTGAAGATATGCCGCGCCCCGATCCGAACGCCCACTGCCGGGTCGGCAGTCTGCTGCAGCGAGGGCTGGCCCGCGTTTGCCGGGGGCGCCGAGGCAGTACCTGGGATCACGCCGTAAATGTTGACGTTCGCGTCCGTCTTCTGGCCGAACGAAGAAGACACCACAAAGAAAAATCCGGCTGCCAATAATAGCGCGCTCCAGCGAGCGTGCCGCAGCAAATGTTTACAAAGCATATTCAACATTGTCATGCATGGCGTGCGGATTCGCCAAATGCCCACCCAATCGATTGCTTCGTTACTGCGCATCATGCTCAATGACGTAAGGTCATATGGGTGCCGCAGGTCGCGAAGCTAACCTGGGATTTTTCCGTTAGAGCAGTTCCAGGGTAGGTGTACTCGGCGGATGGGATTTTCGCGCAGCTTTTCCGTTAAGAAAAGCTGCACCTCGGGTTTTGGGCCGGGGATCGTAACCGTGAACCGCTCTAGCCATACTCGATACACTCAAATGAGATGGGCCAATGGAGACGGCCAGCAGTTTTCATCGGCAAACGCAACCGATTTAGCAAGGCGAGGGCCAATATGAGTCGAAACTTCAGAAGGGTTCCGGGTATCTCGAGAGCTTCTTTATGTGGCGCTCTCGCCTGTTTCCTGTGGCTGGGTCTTTCCTGCCAAGGCCAGCAGCAGTTTCCGCTGGGGCCACTGCCGCAGCCGCCTGCGTCGGATCAACTGCTCACCTCGACCGTTCAGCCGGGGACGGCGTTCCTGTTCGATCTGGAGCACAAGTTTGCCGCTGCGGTGGCGGAGGGAGGCGGGCGAGCCTTTGCTACATTTTTCGATCCGAATGGCATGACGCTGGCAAATCGCGAGGCTCCGCTTGTTGGGCAGGCGGCCATCGCCGCGCATGCAACCTGGTCGCCGGATACATATCAGCTCACGTGGACCCCGGAGGGCGGAGAACTTTCTCCGGCGGGCGACATGGGCTACACCTGGGGACATTACGAAGGCCGATCCGTTGGCGCGGGAGCTAACGGGACGGTCGAACGTGGACGCTACATGACGGTCTGGAAAAAAGAGCCGGACGGCGCCTGGAAGATCGTGATGGACAGCAGCAATGAGGACCCGCCCCAGCCCGAGTGCAAGTGCTCGGTCAATGGAACGCCGTAGGAATTCGCGACGCAGCTATTCCGCGTTGACGGTTTCGGCTGCGGATATCGTTCGCCTCGTCCGCCGATAACCAAAATACCGTTTCAGGCGAAGGAAGTGGACTTCATACAGGTTGTAGCTGAGATAGGCAGCGAAGATTACGACGGCGGCCGTGACGAAGAACTCCACCAGGACGGCGAGTGGGCGCGAGTGCAGCCATGGCGTGAGAAAGTCTCGCAGGCTCGTACCCAGCGCGCGATTTAGAAGCGTCGCCAGCAGGTGGGCTACGAAAATGTGCAGCACATAAATCCCGTAGCTGTACTTCCCTAGGCTGCGCAGAAAATTCCAGCGGAAAACACGATGAGCAAACGATGCTGGATCGAGCGACGACAGCAAAATCGCGACGCAACCCAGAGCGATCACCAGGTATCCGAAGGTCGCGCCGAAAAAACCAGCGCGCATGTCGCTCCCCAGATGCCATAGCGTATATCCGGCGATAACTGCCGCCGCGGAGAGCGCGATCGGAATCAGCCATCGGTAGGGAATCCATCCGCTGTTGCCGCGCAGAACCAGCGCCGCGCAGCCGCCGAGCAGCAGCGTGTCCATGCGGCACGGTGTCAGCATGAAAATCGTCAGTGGCGAGGCGCCATGCGCGTACATCACGATTCGCAGAATGAGCGCAAACCCGGAGAGCGCCAGCGCCAGCGCAATCAGACTGCGCCGCCCCCGTACCAGAAAGACAAGCAGCGGCCAGAAAAGATAAAACTGCTCTTCGACAGCCAGCGACCAGAAATGGTCCAGATCGGCCCACACGCCGGGATGGAAGTCCGTCACCGGAAACCACAGCGTGGTGTTCTGCGTGTAGGTCAACAGCACATACTGCCGCCCATTCCATGCAGGATGTGTCCAGTGGCCGAGAATTATCAGGAAAAACAGGAAGCCGTAGTACAGCGGGAAAATGCGCAGGAAACGCCGCATGTAGAAGCTGCGGAAATAATGCGAGTCGTTCAGAGTGTCATAGAGAATTCCGGTGATCAGAAAACCGGAGAGCACGAAAAACAGATCGACGCCAGTCCAGCCCAGGCCGCGCAGCGCCGAAAGCGAATCGCCCAGGCGGCTGCCCGTGCGGTCGTTAAACAGCATCAGGTGCGAAATCAGGACGAGCACAATCGCCAGCCCACGAACGCCATCGAGCGCAGGCAGATGCCTGTGAGACGGCCCTGCGACCTCGACCCGCGGCTTTGCTGTCACCTGATGTACTCCAACCCCTCGCAGTATATAAGGCTGCAAGTTCTCGCCGATGGCCCAGCCGAGCACGTGCAACCTGCAAACCTGCACTCACGCATATGATTCCAACAGAATTTTTTTGCTTTTCGTTACACTATGTTTCGACGCCACATCCGAGCAAAAGCTTTCATCACGGAATAGACTGAACCATCACGCGAATCCAGACTTTGGAGATTGACGAATCCCATGAAACGTTTCCTCTCGATCGCTGCTATCCTGCTTTGCGCAGCCGCCTCGTTGCATGCACAGGCAACGGGCGGCATTGTGGATCCACTCTTAAAGCAGCATCTTCAGTCCTCCTCTGTCGTGGAGTACGAGCTGCAGCATTTTCTCCTGAAGCACGTACCTTCCCTGGTGTTGCCGGCGAGCGCCAGTCAGTGGACGACCGACGAGAAGACACTGCGCGCGCATGAGCTCTCGGTCATCTATCACGGCTGGCCGCAGGAATGGATTGATGCCGCGCCGAAGTTCGAGCAAGTGGGAGTCCTGCAGCGGAAGGGGTATCGCGTCGTCAAACTGCGGTACGAGATCGTCCCCGGTTTCGAATCGGTGGCGCTGCTTTATGAACCCGACCACATGTCCGGAAAGATGCCCGCGATCCTCGACGTAAACGGACATGGCGCGGGCGGCAAGGCAGTGGAACAGAAGCAGAAGCGATGCATCAACCAGGTGCGGCGGGGAATCATTGCTCTCAGCATAGAATTTGTAAACTTCGCAGAACTCGATGCCCCCGGCAATCAGCACGATAACCTCGGTTTGATCGAGCTTGCCGGGAAGAATGGCATGGGGCTGTTTTATCTCAACATGCGGCGCGGACTCGATTACCTCTATAACGATCCGAACGTCGATCGGGCACGCATTGGGATCACTGGATTGTCCGGCGGCGGATGGCAGACGATCACACTCAGCTCGCTCGACCCGCGGATTGGCCCCGCCGCGCCTGCAGCGGGATTCAGCACTCTGACTACAGGTGTCGAGCACCCGGAGTATTTCGATTATGAACAGAACGCGGCCGACGTCCGCCAGACGGTGGACTATGCGCAGATGGATGCCATGCGCGCCGCCGCGGCCGACGCTGCTTATCTACAACGCCATGGACAATTGCTGCTTCCGTGCCGAAATTGTCAAACAGGGAGTCTATTCGGATATCAAGCCGTTCTACAGCCTGTACGGAAAGCCGGAGAATCTGCAGTGGTATATGGACCTGATTCCGGGCACCCACAATTACGGCATCGACAGCCGCGAGAGATCCTACAAATTTTTTGATTCGGTGTTCCACATCAATGCCTCCGCGAAAGAGGATGCCGATACCGATGCGGAAGTTTTGAGCTACGCCGATACAGTTGTCGGCGGCTTGCCGAAGGACAATCTGACGATCCTGTCGCTGGCGCAGTCTTTCGCTAAATCCATCCACCACGAAGTTCCCCCCGATCACGGAGCGGAGTGGGCGCAATCCCAGCGGACTCTTTTACGGAATGTCGCCCGCTATACTCCCGTGACTGTGACTCATGCGTGGCCGATTCAGGCGACACATGAGAAAGATGTAGCCAGCATGGGCTATCGCTTCGATTTCAGCAATGGCCTGAGCGCAACCGGCGTGCTTTTTCGCTCCGTGAACGCGCCCGATAACGCGCCCACGGTCATTATCATGGCCGACGCGGGCATGCCATCGACCACAGTGGATGTAGCCAATCAGATCAATCGCGGGCGGCGGGTGCTGGTGCTTGATCCTTTATTCTTTGGCGAAAACTTGCCGGGCGGCGGCAGCGGAATGATGGATCAATATACGCAACTGCTGAACAGTGTCGGCGTGCGCACTTTAGGGCTGGAGGCGGCGCAGATCAACGGCGTCGTCGGCTGGCTTGGCAGGCGGCTGGATCATGGCAGTCCTACCCCCGGTACGCAGGCGGCAACCGCCAGCCCTTCCCCAACCCCGGTGCAAATCATCACCACCGGTTTGCGTTCGGAAACAGTGGCAATGGTTGCAGTTGCGTTACAGCCGGAGCTGTTCTCCAGCTTTGACGCGCAGAAGGCTATACCCAGCATGACGTATGCCTTCGATCATCCGCTTACGTATCACGACGCCCCGGAGCTGATGTGTCTGGATCTGTATCGTGATTTCGATTTCAATATCCTGTCGGCGATGGCCGCGCCGGTGAAAGTGGATCTGAATGCGACACAGGACAAGCCCATGTTCTGGGGCTAGACCGATTTTTCGTGGAAAACCGGTCTACAAGCCGAATTCGTCAGACCACATCCACGACCGGGAAACAGGTGAAGGGCTCGCGATCGATTTGCCAATACGGGACATATTCCGTGCCGGGATTGTGCTCCACGGAAAAATGAAGAGGCTCGCCGGGTTTCGGACGAATCTGGCCGATCAGGTCTTCGGGATACTTTCCACCTTTCACCTGCAAAACCGCGTCAGGGCGGCCAATCGCAGCCATCAGAATCGGGCCATACTCCAGCGCATATCTCTGATGGCCCGCGACCTGATCGGCTCCCGTGTAGCGAGTCAGCTTGAATGCAATTGGAAGCTTGAATGAGATGACGTCTCCTTCCGTCCATGTGCGGTCAAGTTCGAGGTAGCTCCCAGGCTTGCCCGTACCGGCCAGATTCGCATTCACGTAAATAGGCATATCTCCCGCTGCCCATGCAGGCACGCGCACCCGGATTCTCGCCTTTGTGGGCCGGCCTGCCGAGCAATGCAATTTCACTTCCGGCTGGAATGGAAATTCTGTGATCATCTTCCATTGCATGGCTTGGCCGCCCTGCGACCATTGAATGGTCGAAGGTTCGTACAAATTGACGTATAGCCCGTCGGAAGCGATGGAATAAATGTGTTCCGGCAGCGAGCCGAGCATTCTCGTTCCCTGTCCTTCGCAGCAAGTATTTTTGTGCGTCGGTTCTTCTTTTTGTCCGACCAGAATCGTGTGGTATCGGATACCCTCCGTCCCACCCTGATTTGCAAGAATCACGTTGTAAATCGATTTCTCAATCTCCGCGACGTATTTTTCGTCCTGCTGGATGATGCAGATGAAATCTCTGATTCAGAAGTATCCAAAAGGAACTGCCGCAGTTTTCCCCAAGCCGTTGATGGATGTAATTCGATCGGGGAGGGTCCTTTTCAAACTCAATGATCGAGATGCTGCCGCCAATCTGCTGCCATTTATCGCGATATAGATTCCATCCCCCGAGAACGGCATCGTGGTAGCGCTGATCGCCGGTGGCTGTGTACAGATCGAAATATGCTTCAAGATTGGTCAGAAGATAGCAGTGGGGACGATCATACGGATATTGCCAGACAGCATCGTTTTCCAGCCTCGATAGCCCCTGCACGCCAATAATTTTCCTGAAAATAGCGCTGGATCACCTGCGCATCCATCGGCTTGCCCACCGGACTGAGGCAGACGCGTGTATTTGCGATCATTCCTTGCCCGCCTTGGACCGCACCACGCAATAATTTCGGTAGGTACTGACACTGATTAAACCAGTCGTAGTTCCCTCGGAGCAGTTCAAATGCCTTCGGATTCCCGGCGTAGCCTGCCTCGAGGAGACCGTGCGTCAACCAGGCACGTGTGTATGCGCCGCGTTCGGAATAGAAGATCGTGTCTTCCGGATACGCCATGATGTAGCCGTTCGGCTGACGGCATTGCTCGATTCCATCGACTACAGCATTCAGTCGGCGGTGAAGTTCTGGATGATCGATCCAGCGCACGATATTTCCCGCGCCCATCAGAAAACGACCGGCATTCGATCCAGCGAGATCTTCTTCCCAGAATTGATCGGGTTTCGGCAGGCCGGGAGGATTCGGTTTCCCAGCGCGTTCCCGAAACTGCCGCAGCAACTCATCCACAGTGAAAGAGTTCAACAAGTACGCGATGTTATTCATCATCGCGGTCTGGAAAATTCCACCCTGAAGAGTGACGCCGCCCCGAGGAGCTTGAGCCTTGTATCCCGAAGGCTTCCATGCACTCGCCGGTAAAACATTTTCCGGGTGGTCGGTAACGACCCCTTCTCCCTGGGGACGAAGCGGGCGGGTTATCTGTGCCAGATCGGCTGGGTTTCCATACGTCTCGTCTGCAGTTACCGGGCATTCAACGGCAAGATCATGGCCGCCAGAGAGAACCGAAATTTTCGCGATTGTCAGCGTGTAGTAGGGGCTGTTTTGCAGTGAGGACCCCAGAAGTTTCGACGACTTTACCGGCCGTAGTTCTGTCGCAGTCAGGCGAACAAAGCGGCCCCGCGCGCCGGGAGCGGCATACTGCGTAACGTTTGCTTTCGGGTCGGGAAAATCACTCTGCGTATAGTCAACGATCGTTCTTGCCCCGGAGAATTCCGGGTCATCGGACGCCTCGATCTTGAAACGCAGCGGGAAACCTTCTCCGCCGTAATATTCGTCGAGAAGCGGATACATCCTCTCACATGCGGGATAAAGCTTTACAACGTCGATGACCTGACTTTTTCCCAAATCAACCTGAATCCAGGACGTGACATTAGGAGATGTCGAAGGTTTCGAGCGATACGCTCGATAGAACGTAGCCGGGCTTGCGGCCATCTGCTCGCCGGTAGCATGCGGCAGAGCACCATCCTGATCCGATCCGGCGAAAAGAAATGCGGGATCAAAAAGTGTGAAAGCCGCAGCTCCCGCACCGCTGTAAGCCGTCCATTCGATAAATCCACGTCTCGTAACACGCATGAGTAACGCCTCGGCTATCCACGAGCTGATTTGCTCTCTCGCTACTCTTCTTCCTGACGCAGACGCGCAATCACGCTCAGGTCTTCCAGCGTGGTCGTGTCCCCCTTCACCTCGCCGGTTTCGGCCAGTTCGCGCAATAAGCGACGCATGATTTTTCCGGAGCGTGTCTTCGGCAGGCTGTCGGCAAACCTCACATCGTCTGGCCGAGCGAGCGCGCCAATTTCCTTTGCCACCCATTCGCGCAGTTCTTCTTTCAGCGCTGGCGAAGGTTTGTGGTGGGACTCCAGGGTGATGAAGGCAGCAATCGCCTGACCTTTTAGGGCATCGGGCCGGCCGACCACGGCGGCTTCCGCGACCTTCGAATGGGCCACCAGTGCGGATTCAATCTCCATGGTGCCGAGCCGATGACCGGAGACGTTGATGACATCGTCGACGCGCCCCATCAGCCAGTAATAACCATCGGCATCACGGCGCGCTCCGTCGCCGCTGAAATATGCGCCGGGAACCGTCGACCAGTACTGCTTCACGTAGCGGTCCGGGTCGTTGTATATCGTTCGCGCCATACCGGGCCACGGTTTGCGAAGGATCAGCAGACCGCCATTGCCTTCCGGTACCGGCGTACCATCCGCCCTCACCACATCGGGCACGATGCCGAAGAAGGGTTTGCCGGCCGAGCCGGGTTTGCTGGCGACCGCACCGGGAATCGTCGAAATCATAATGCCGCCGGTTTCGGTTTGCCACCAGGTATCGACGATCGGGCATCGTTCCTTGCCGATCACGACGGAGTACCACATCCAGGTCTCCGGATTGATCGGCTCCCCGACGCTCCCCAGCAACCGCAGGCTGTCGAGCTTGTGGCGGTTGGGAAATTCAACACCCCACTTGATGAAAGCGCGGATGGCCGTCGGGGCAGTGTAGAAAATTGTGACGCGGTGATCGTCAATAATTTTCCAGAAACGGTCATTCTCCGGAAAGTTCGGCGCGCCTTCGTACATCACCGAGGTCACACCATTCTGCAGAATCCCATATACCACGTACGAATGCCCGGTTACCCAGCCGACATCCGCCGTGCACCAGTAAATGTCATCATCTTTTAAATCGAAGACCAGCTTGCCGGTGAGATATATGTGCACGGCATAACCGCCGGTGGTGTGGACGATTCCTTTCGGCTTTCCGGTCGTACCCGAGGTGTAGAGAATGTAGAGCGGATGTTCGGCATCGAGCGGCTCAGCAGCGCACACGGCATCGGCCCGTTCCATCTCTTCATGCCACCACAGATCGCGGCCGGGATGCATCGTAATCGGCGCGCCCGTTCTGCGCAGCACCACCGTTTTTTTAATCGAGGGACATTTCGCCAGCGCCTCATCGACAGTTGCCTTCAGTGGCACTTGATGGCCGCGGCGCCATGCTGAATCCTGCGTAATAACCGCTACGGCCTGCGCATCGTTGATGCGATCGACCAGCGCGTTCGCGGCAAAACCGCCGAAGATAACCGAGTGCACCGCGCCGATGCGTGCGCAGGCGAGCAGTGCGATTGCCAACTCCGGCACCATCCCCATGTAGATGGCGACGCAATCGCCTTTTTTTACGCCCATTCCACGCAGAACGTTGGCAAAGCGCTGCACCTGATCCAGTAGTTCCTGGAATGTGAACCGGCGCACCTCACCCGATTCGCCCTCCCACAGCAGCGCGATTTTCCCGCCGCGTCCGCGCTCCACTTGGAGATCGAGACAGTTGTAGGCAAGATTCATCTTGCCGCCGACGAACCATTGCGCCCAGGGCTCGTTCCATTCCAGCACCTTCTTCCAGGGTTCAAACCAGTGCAACTCGCCGGCAGCAGCAGCCCAGAACTCTTCCGGATTTTCTACCGAACGCCGGTAGAGAGATTCGTAATCCTCCAGGCTGCGGATGTGGGCCTTTGAAGAAAATTCTTCCGGCGGAGGAATAACGCGAAGTTCATGCAAAAGAGAATGGAAGCTGGTATCAGTCTGGTCGGTCATGTGAAACTTCACTCCACAGGTTTCGATATCTCTATTTTAGAGATTCAGGTCCTGCCAACACAGTAGACGGTTCGCTGATGCTTCGCAAAGCCGCGCTTCGATAGGCATTCGTATCGGTTCTTATCCCACTGGCAGCTGCTTCCGAATCTGCTGCAGATCGCGCTGGATCTGCTCCAGCCGGCCGACGACGTCGCCATGTTGCGCCTGGGACTCGGTCGGCTTACGTCCTTCGATGTAAAACGACCCATTCGGCTCCAGGACACATTTCTTAATCTCCTCGATTCCATCGAAGCCCTGGCGATGGATCGCGGACAGCAGTTCCTCCTCGGTCAGCAGCTCTTTTCGCAATGCCCCATGGTCCACCACGCCATCAAGAATCAACGTTCGCTCGGTGCCACCGACGATGCGATTTGCCTTTGGCGAACTATAGAGAAAACGCACCACCACCCAATTGATGGTCAGCAGCGACATGGCCCCAACGATGCCGCCGCTGACGGAATTGTCGTTGCCGATCAGCGCATTCTGCACGACGTTCGATAGAGACAACAGCACCACCAGATCAAACGGATTCAACTGGGCGAGCTCGCGCTTGCCGAAGATGCGCAGCAGAAAAATCAAGAAGAAATAGACAATGATGGGCCGGATAATCTTCTCCAGCAACGGAGCCTGCATGTGGAACATGTTTGCGATCACGCGCGTTTCCCTTCTTAAAGCGTTTCCCTATCTACACTTCACACGGCAGCACGATCAGGACAACTTCCCAATGTGGAATCATGCAGTTGCCGCGAATACCCATGTTCGCATTTGAATACCACCCTCGGCGAGGCAAACATTTCGCTGTCATTTGCCGCCGATTCTGGGATAATCGAATTGCTCTGGTGTCTCTGGCACCTGCGGGGGAGGCGGCGAACCGGCCGGCTTCCGCCAATTGTGTCCAAGCGCCCTATGAATGTTGTTCAACGCGTCTTTTCACCGACAAAGAACCGTCGGCTGAATGAGCTGGTCGGCCTGCTTCTGCTGGCGTTTAGCCTCCTCCTGCTCCTTTCCCTTGTTTCCTATACTCCCCTCGATCCATCGCTGGATACAGCAGGCGGATATCTGTCGGGCGTTCCCGCGCATAACTGGATTGGCCTGTTCGGCGCCGGGCTCAGCGATCTGCTGCTGCAGACTCTGGGGCTGGCGGCGTTTCTGATCCCGCTGCTGATCGGCGCGCTGGGTTTGACCTGGCTGCGTTCCCACGCCACCGGCTCGCCGGTATCGAAATTGATTGGCTCGATCCTGTGCTTGCTGTTTGCCCCGGCTCTCATCGGACTGCTGCCCGGTCATCTGCGGTGGGCCCACAGCGTGCCTATTGAAGGACTGACAGGCCGAGTCGTGGCCGACCTGCTGGTCCGTTACCTGAACTATCCCGGCGCTTGTGTCCTGTCAGCCACATTGATGGCAGCAGCCCTGTATTTAACCACCACGTTCAGCGTGAGCAGTCTGCGGCAATGGGGAGCGGTCCATTTCGCTTCCATCGCCGCAACCCGCGACCGCTGGCGGAACTGGCGCATAGCACGTGCAGAGCGGAAAGAATCCCGTCGGGCAGCCCGCGCACTGGCGAAAGAAGAAGCCGCGCTGGCGAATGCTCCGAAAAACGATCCGCACATTTTCGAAGACACGCGAAACGACGTGCTGCCCACGCGGGTTCGCAAGCGTCCGGATTTTTGGGAGGAGCCTGTTCCAGCTCCGCCCGCGCAGGAATTTTTCAGGGAATCCAAATCCGACGCCAATGCTTCTCGCAACCAGGTCGATGACGATTTCGAAAGCGTCGGATCGGAGGAATTCGCATTTCCTGCCGCATCATTCAGAGATGTCGAGCCTGCGTCCGCTGCACCTGCCGCTCACGTCCTCGCGCCCGCCGAACTGCACGTTCAGATCGGCACGCGAGCCGATGCCAAAGCCAAGCCGGTCACGTTGACGGCGAAATCCGTCGAAGGCTTTCGCCTGCCGCCCAGTACCCTGCTGCATCGCAGCGAGGAAAAGCAGGTGATCCGCGAGGATGCTTTGCGCGAAGAGGCCCGCGTTTTGGTAGAAAAATATGCCGAATTCGATGTGCATGGGCAGGTGGTGCAGATCAATCCCGGACCTGTCGTAACCACATTCGAATTTCGACCGGATGCCGGGGTGAAATACAGCCGCGTCGTCGGGTTACAGGACGATCTGTGCCTGGCAATGCGCGCCGAAAGCATTCTGATCGAGCGCATGGCCGGCAAGAGCACGGTAGGCCTGCAGGTTCCAAACGCCGAACGCGAAACCATCTGGCTGCGCGAAATGATTGAGGATCAAAGCTTCATTCACAGCAAATCCAAGCTGACCCTGGCGATGGGCAAGGACATCAACGGGCGCATCGTCCATGCCGACCTGGCGACCATGCCGCACGTGCTGATCGCGGGTTCAACCGGTAGCGGTAAGTCAGTCGCCATCAATGCCATGATCATGTCGGTCCTGTTCAAGGCGACCCCGGAGCAGGTCCGGCTGATTCTCGTCGATCCGAAACGGGTGGAGCTCGGTATGTATGAAGGCGTGCCGCATCTGTTTACGCCAATCATTACCGAGCCGAAACTGGCGGCGAACGCGCTGCGTAATGCGGTCCGCGAGATGGAACGGCGACTGAAACTGCTGGCCTCCCGCAGCGTTCGCAACCTGGAGCAATACAACCGGCTGTTTGAATCCACCCCCAGCCTGTTCGAGGAGACAGCCCCCGAAGAGGAAAAGCCGCTGCCGCAGATTGTCATCATCATTGACGAGTTGGCCGACCTGATGATGCTCGACAAGGCCAATGTCGAGGAGTCGATTACGCGGCTGGCGCAGATGGCCCGCGCCGTAGGCATTCACCTGGTTCTGGCGACGCAGCGGCCTTCAGTCGACGTGATCACCGGCCTGATCAAAGCCAACGTGCCGACGCGCATCTCCTTCCGGCTGGCGACGAAGGTGGATTCGCGCACCATTCTTGACTCGAATG
This sequence comes from uncultured Acidobacteriota bacterium, assembly GCA_963823295.1. Lineage (GTDB taxonomy): Bacteria > Acidobacteriota > Terriglobia > Terriglobales > Acidobacteriaceae > JAKAAZ01. Next base: position 43,418 of record CAWGLF010000028.1, on the reverse strand, counting down.
GCGCGGAGTCCCTGCTGGGACGCGGTGACATGCTCTTTCTGCCACCGGGAACGGCGCGCGTACAGCGCGTGCATGCGCCGTTTGTCACGGAAAAGGAAATTTCCGCCGTCGTCGAGTTCTGGAAACAGCAGGGCGCGGTCGAATATGCCCAGGGCTTCCTTGAAGCCCCGCATGACGACAAAACCAAGGACAACGTGGATGGCGCGGAGGATGGCGAGGCAAACGACGAGCTGTTTGAAGACGCCGTCCGGCTGGTGCTCGAATTCGGCAAAGCTTCCACTTCCCTGCTGCAGCGCCGCATGCGCATTGGCTATGGCCGTGCCGCCCACCTCATCGACCTGATGGAGCGAGATGGGATTGTAGGCCCCGCTGACGGATCGCGCCCACGGGAAATTCTGAAGCCCGCCGGATGGCTGCAAGAGGTGGAATCTTCGATGCGCTGAACGTGGTGCTCCAAGACTGGCGATTTATGTCACAATAGAAGTGGGCACATGGTATGGGATCGCAAAGGGCACACATCGTCCTTCCTCACGAGTTGATCGAAGAAATTGACTCAGTTGTCGGTCCTCGCGGCCGTAGCGCCTTTTTGGTCCAGACAGCACGGGCCGAACTCCGTCGACGTCGGCTACTCTCCTTTCTGGCTGACGAACAGCCCACATGGAAAGGCGAGGATCACCCCGAACTTGCTCAAGGAACTGAAGCATGGGTGAAACAAGTCCGGCGGCAGAGCGATAACCGCGTTCCAAAGCCTAAAAGCAAAAAATCCGTCCGATGATCGCTCTGCTCGATACCACCGTTCTGATCGACGTATTGCGGGCTCGGCAGAACCGGCGACCGTTTCTTGCGACGATGGTAGAAGCCGGCCATACCCTAGCGACCACGGCGATCAATGTAGGTGAGGTGTATGCCGGAATGCGTGTAACCGAGCAAGCGGGGACGGAGGCGCTTCTCTCAAGCCTCGACTGCTATCCGATCACAGCAGCAATCGCGCGACGAGCGGGATCGCTGAAAAAGACATGGGCGCAAAAAGGAAAGACTCTCACCCTGGCGGACATGATCGTCGCCGCAACAGCTCTGGAGCACGGACTGACACTGATAACCGATAACCGCAAAGACTTTCCGATTTCGGAGCTGAAGTTCTACGCTCTGTCGTGAGGTCATCTGGAGAACGGCCAAAAAGCAACAGACGAGCCCGAGAGCTCGCCTGTTTTGCCGCCGTGATTCGTCTATTTCTACTGGGACCTGCGGAAGTATTTCGCTACTGTTCTTACGAATTGCCGGCCGGACGCAGGGGTCGGCACATGCCCATCGAGAATGCTCTGGAACGGTACGTCGTGTCCGTAGAATGCGCGCGTATCATCTGTGTTCTGGTTGACAACGGTTCCATTCAGATCGATACCGGCAAAGAGTCCCTGACTACGCGAATACGTCAGCAACTCGGATTTCAGAGTCAAATTCGTCGCCGCCGCCGCATTGCGTCCGACCGGACCGGCGGATGCCGCGGCATCGCCGCCAATCTTGAACTTGCTCCTCAGCAGGTCCTGCATGCCGCGGTTATTTACTGCGATCAGCACCAGATCCGTCGACTGGCCACCGATCTGAAGTCCCCAGCTGCCGCCCCTCATCTGGATGAAAGCCGGCGCACTCCAGCCGCGGGCAGTCCTGCAGGTAACCACGCCCTGGCCATAGCTACCACCGACAACAAAGGCGGCCTTCTTATAAGCCGGCACAACCGCGACGCAGGTTGCTTTCGACATAATGGCGAGTGGAATGGATTTGGCAGGTATCGATTCAATTTCGGTGATGACTCGAGATGCGGCATTCAGGCGGTCCACAAGTTTTGCATGACTGGTCGCAGCAAAGCCCTGCGAAACACCTAGAGCTAAAGCACAAGCGGCTACAATAAATTTCTTCATGGATATGTCAGACCTTTCACTCGTCTTACGAGATGAACGCCCACAGTTGCAGGCGCTTTTAACTACGCCACAGATTATATATGCGCTACCTCCAATCGGCCTTTAAGTTTCCCGTGAGGCTGATTCCGGCCAAACTAAAAAAGGCAGCCCATGCGGACCGCCTTTCTTATTCGATCTGCTAATCCGGCTGAGTTACTGAGCTGCGCGGAAGTACTTTGCCACTGTTCTTACAAACGGCCGAGCTGCGGGAGGTGTCGGTACACTCCCCCTTAGAATGGAGCTGACGGGCCTATCAGACCCATAGAAAGCGCGAGTGTCATCTGTATTCTGGTGAACAACAGTGCCGCTTAGGTCGATGCCCGCAAACAATCCGCGGCTGCGTGAATAGGTCAGCAACTCGGAGTGGAGGGTCAGATTCGTATCTGCGGCAGCAGTGCGTCCGACAGGACCCGCAGCAGCCGAAGCCGTTCCACCGATTTTAAATTTGCTGTTGAGCAGATCCTGCATGCCACGCTGATTCACTGCAATCAGGACTAAGTCGGTCGATTGGCCGCCGATCTGAAGTCCCCAGCTGCCGCCGGTCATTTGGATAAAAGCCGGTGCGCTCCAGCGATGGTTCGCATCGTGACAGGTCACGACACCTTGTCCATAATCGCCACCGACAACAAATGCAGCTTTCTTGAAGCCTGGCACAACGGCAACGCAGGTTGCATCCGTCAAAATGCTGTTGGGAATCGCCTTATCCGGTGTCGCCATGATCTGGTTGATAACCTGGGTTGCGCTGTTGAGCCGGTTTACGAGCTTCTCGTGACTGGTCGCAGCAAAGCCCTGCGAAGCCACTAAAGTCACCGCACAAGCAGCCAGAATAAATTTCTTCATAAATATTTCGAACCTTTCGCTCGTATTGGAAGATGAACGCCGCAATAATGCGCGAATTCACACACTATTGACGGACGCTTTTACCTGTATCCGTGATTATATGGGTTGAAACTCAACCCAGCTTTTCACCTTCGCGATACTAATTTCAACTAAGAGAAAAGGCAGCCGTTGGCTGCCTTTTCGTGGCGCTACTGCTCATTTTCCGGCTGACTTACTGCCGAGCCCTGTGGAAGTACCTCGCCACTGTCGAGACAAAATGGCGGGCACCGGTTGGAGTCGCCATATGGCCATCGAGAATTTGCTGGAAGGGTACGTCGTGGCCATAGTAAATGCGGGTGTCATTCGTATTCTGATTGACGACTGTGCCGCTCAGGTCAATCCCGGCAAACAGTCCCCGACTACGCGAATAGGTCAGCAGTTCCGAATGCAACGTCAGGTTCGTGTCCGCGGCGGCAGTGCGCCCTACCGGGCCTGCTGCAGCCGAAGCCGTACCGCCGATCTTGAACTTGCTCTTCAGCAGGTCCTGCAATCCCTTCTGGTTAACCGCAACCAGCAACAGATCCGTCGACGAACCGCCGATCTGAAGTCCCCAACTGCCGCCCGCCAGTTGAATGAAGGCCGGAGCGCTCCAGCCGTGAGCGGTCCTGCAGGTAACGACGCCCTGGCCATAGCTGCCGCCCACGACGAACGCGGCCTTCTTATAACCCGGTACTACCGCCACGCAAGTCGCTTTGGAAACAATCCAGTCGGGAATCGCGCTGGCGGGTATCGACTGGATTTCTTGAACAACCCGGCCTGCGGCGTCCAGACGGTTATTGAGGTCCGCGCGACTATCGGCCGCGAAGCTCTGCGAACACACCAGGGCCACAGCACACGCACATGCAATCAAAATAGGTTTCTTCATAGATTTCGTCATAAAGATGTCAAACCTTTCGCTCGCTCAAATGTTAAACAACTGAGTATTAAACATGGAAACGCATCAATGCGCACAAAAAAGCCGCGCGCCTTTCCTCCACAACTAACGCGCCTTCTAACGTTAAATAGGATGCCGCCCGTACGAAACTGGTTGAACCGGGACAGAAATAAAAAATGGGTTGCAAAGGGCGATTTCTCGCCCACTGCAACCCTGATCTCCCAAATCCATGATCGATAGGTCCATTACAACCCGGATGCTGAGCCTGGGAAAGAGTACGTAGGTCCTACATCTTAGGTAATTCGGAAGAATGGCGCAGAAAAACTCAAAGACGAACTGTCGGCGCCCGGGATGTCAACGGGCATTCACGTGCCGGCCTTTTGCCGACATCGCATGCATGGAAAGAGCGGTTCGATTGTTGACACCCATTTTCCTCATCAATTTCGCGACATAGGATTTGACGGTCCGCTCTTCGATCTTCAGGCTGCGCGCAATTTCCCGGTTAGACTGGCCATCAAGCAGCAGATTTAATACCTCTTGCTCCCGCCCGGTAAAGTTCGCGCTGACCGCAGAGAAGTGGGGGTCGCGCGACCACAACAGCCGGTCAATCAGCTCGGCCTGAATATGGCGCGGCGCCCAGATACATCCCGATACCACGGCATGGATCGCCTCCTCAAACTGCTCGGCAGTAGTCGTTTCGTGGAGAAATCCCTTGGCCCCCAGATTCAGCACGTTCAGAACAGCCTCATTGCCCGCCGCCGGAGACATTACGAGAATGTATAGATCGGGGCGAGCGGCGCGAATGGAAGCGATGAGTTTGAGCGTTCCCGTGCCCAGCCGAGTGCCGACAATCACAACCTGCACGCTCGGATCGAGCCAGCCGCTCTCCGCGTGCGCGGAAGAGCTATCTACGACGATCTCTATCTCCTTGTTGTTCTCAAACAAGGCCTGCAGGCCGGCGGCACGCAACGGATCGAATTGAAGTACATAGACGCGAAGCGGGTTGACCGGTTTCTCTCCCTTCGGCGTACGATCTAAGCGTGCGTGCGTACCAGTGGACGAAGGTACAACCTGAAGCGTAGCGGTTTTCCTCTGCGACATAAACATCCTTCATCCCGGTTTCACACCACTTGGCGTGAATATCACAATTTGGGAAGCACGATTCCCTGCTGCTTCTGGTACTTGCCCTTGCGATCTGCGTAACTGATTTCGCAGACCTCATCGGACTCGAAAAACAAAATCTGACAGAGCCCTTCGTTGGCATAGATGCGCGCCGGAAGTGGCGTGGTGTTGGAAATTTCGAGGGTCACAAACCCCTCCCACTGCGGTTCAAACGGCGTGACATTTACGATGATGCCGCAGCGCGCGTAGGTCGATTTGCCCACGCAGATCGTCAGCACGTTTCGGGGAATCCTGAAATATTCCACCGACCGTGCCAGCGCGAACGAATTTGGAGGTATGACCACCGATTCTGAATGAGCGGTAACGAAAGAGCGCTCATCGAAGTTCTTGGGATCGATGACGGTGCTGTTTACGTTGGTAAAAATCTTAAACTCATCGGAAACCCGCAGGTCGTAGCCGTAGGAAGACAGCCCGTAAGAAATCACTCCCTCGCGGACCTGTTTTTCACTGAAAGGTTCAATCATCTCCCTGCTGGAGCGCCTTTTCCCGAATCCAGCGATCGCTTTTAATCGACATCCGTCTCCCTGTCGGCTGGGCGGCAGCTTCGCGGCAATCCGCATCCAACCCTTCGCAATTGTCTGCTTTAGGCCGAGTGTACGAGAGTGGCGTTGCGTTGACAATCTTGAAAAAGCGGCCCTAGCATGTGATTGCATGTTGAACTTCTTTATGGAGACAGTCCCTTGATCAAACAAGACGTAGTTCACAAAGTGGCGGACCGCACCGGTTTACCTCGCGTCAAGGCAGAAGCGGCCGTGGACACGGTGTTTGAGAGCATGAAGAATGCGCTCGCAGCCGGAGAAAGGATCGAGCTGCGCGGTTTCGGCGTCTTCAGCGTCAGAGCCCGCAAGACCGGCATTGGTCGCAATCCGCGCACAGGCGCCGAAGTTCCCATTGAACCCGGACGCGCTGTCCGTTTCAAGCCCGGCAAAGAACTCCATCTGCTCGACTGAGCGGTACCCCCGTACAACGCACTTGGGCGACCCAGAGCGGGCCCTGAGCTTGTCGAAGGGTTCGCGAAGCTAACTGGGTCCGCCTGCACCACCCGGAATCCTCCGCTACCACTACAATCAATGACGTGGCCCCAGCGTCTACCGAAACAGCCATTGAAATCGCAACCGGGCCGGCGGCGAGTCTGTGCGGAGTCCGTGCATGAAGCCTTTTCTCCGTCTGCTGGTCTATGTGCGGCCCTATACGTTTCAGGCCCTTGTCTCTGTGCTGCTGATGGCAGGCGTTGGCCTGCTCGATGCCTTCCGCGTTCTGCTTATTAAACCGATCTTCGACAAGGTGCTGAAACCCTCTGAAACCGCCCATCACCTGCAACTTATCAACTTCAGCCTCGGACATTCTCATGTTGAACTGAATCTGGAACAGGTGGTCCCAGGCTATTTCCACAACGCCTGGACCATGGTGGCGTTCGCGCTGGTGGCATCAACAATCCTGAAGAGCCTGTGCGATTATCTGGGAACGTACATGTCGAATTTTGCCGGATACGGCATGATCACCGACCTGCGAAACGACCTGTATGAGAGCATTCTGCGCCGGTCCGTTTCCTTCTTCCAGAAACATTCGACCGGCACCATTCTTTCGACTCTAATCAACGACGTGGAACGAGTGCAGTTTGCGATGTCCACGGTGATGTCCGATTTTCTGCAGCAGTTCTTCACGTTTCTGTTTCTTGTTGCAGTCGTCATCAACTTCGGGGGGAAACTGGCCTGGGTTCTTCTGCTGTTTATTCCCGTGGTCATCTCGTCCGCACGGAGAATTGGCCGGAACGTGCGTACCACCACCCGCACCGGCCAGGATAAGCTGGCGGAGATTCAGAACATCCTGCATGAAACCGTCACCGGTAACCGCATCGTAAAGGCCTTCAACATGGAGCGCTGGGAGATGGTCCGCTTCCGCGATGCCGCGCGGCGGCTGTTCCGGGCCAACCTGCGGTCGGTCAGCGCCCAGGCCATCAGCTCGCCATTGATGGACACGATCGGCGCGATCGCCATCGCTTTGCTGCTGCTGCTGGGACGCATTCGCATCCAGCAACACGCAATGACGGAGGCCGACTTTATAGCATTCGTTATTGCAGTATTTAAGCTGTACGATCCTGTACGCAAATTCGCGCTCTTTTACAACAGCTTCCAGCAGGCATTTGGGGCGTCATCTTCCATTTTCAACTTTATGGATGCCATCGACGATGTACAGGAAAAGGCGCACCCGGTCCACTTGAAAGATTTTCGCAATAGCGTCTGGTTCAACCACGTCCGGTTTTGCTATGACGATGAAGAAGGCCGCAAGCTGGTGCTGGACGATATCAACCTGACGGTGCGCCGGGGCGAGGTTATTGCATTTGTAGGTCCCAGTGGAGCCGGGAAAACAACCCTGGTCAACCTGATTCCTCGCTTTTTCGATGTCACCGGCGGCCAGATCACCATTGATGGCCATGATCTGCGGGAGGTGAGCCTGCACTCACTGCGCGCGCAGATTGCCAAGGTCACGCAGGAAACCATTCTGTTCAACGACACGGTGCGGAACAACATCGCCTACGGCCAGCCTGACGTGCCGCGCAGCCGCATTATCGAAGCCGCCAAAGCGGCGCTGGCGCACGACTTTATCCAACAGATGCCGGAGGGATACGACACGATTATCGGAGAAAAGGGATTTCGCATGTCGGGCGGCGAGCGTCAACGGCTGGCGATTGCGCGGGCGCTGCTGAAAGATGCACCAATCCTGATTCTGGACGAAGCCACCTCCGCTCTCGATGCACAAAGCGAAGCGCTGGTGCAGACTGCACTGGCCAACCTGATGCAGCGCCGCACCGTATTCGTCATCGCGCACAGACTTTCGACCATCCGCCGCGCGGACCGGATCGCCGTTCTTGAAGGAGGTCGCATCACGGCCATGGGCAGCTACGAGGAACTGCTCCAGAGCTCCCCCACATTTCAGCGCCTGCATCAGTTGCAGTTCTTCGATATTTCCGACGCCGCTGTCGCGGCGCGGAATAGTCTGTGATGGCCTAAAATTCAAGCTCGCTCCGATAAGAAACAAGCTGGTTTAGGCTAAAGAGATCGAGGCGGTGAAATTGTCAGGCAATCCTCTTAAACCATCGAGTGCAACACCGATCCGCTCCATGACCGGGTTTGCCCGGACAGCGGGCGTCACCCCTTCCGGCATTCCTTTTATTCTCAGCCTGAAAAGCGTGAACCACCGTTTTCTGGATTTACAGTTCCATCTGCCGAACGGCATGGACGCTTTCGAGATGCAATGCCGCAAAATCCTCAAGGAAAACCTGGTCCGCGGTCACGTGGAGGTGCGTCTTTCGGTTCACCGGGCCAGCGAGGATGTCGTATCGCGGCACAATCCTGTTGCCATCCGCGCGTATCTGGAGGCTTTCCGGGCGGCTGCCGCGGAACATGGCATTTCTGGAGAACCCGACCTCAATATCGCCTTCCGCCTGCCCGGCGCGTGGCTGACGGAGAGCAATAGTTCGGAAGATGATCAGGCGGAGATTGCCATCGCCGCCGCCGCATGCGTTCTGCCCGCCATCGGCGACCTGAACACCATGCGCGAACAGGAGGGCAACGCGCTCGCGGAAGAACTACGCCTGACCCTGGAGCGTTTGCGGACCCAGGTCGACGAGCTTTCCTCGCTCCGTGCCGGCATGCAGCAGGCGCACACCGAGCGCATCGATCACAAGATGCGGGAGCTGCTGGGTGATGCCTTCTCGCTCGATCGCGATCGCATTCTGCAGGAAGCAGCCCTGCTGGCTGAACGCAGCGATGTGGAAGAAGAAATGGCCAGAATGCGGGCACATATCGAGCACTTTCAGGCGCTGCTGCAGAAAGGCGGCGAGCTGGGCAAAAAGCTCGATTTTTTATTGCAGGAGATGACCCGTGAAGCCAACACCACGCTTTCGAAAACCGGTGGTATCGCCGGCCGAAGCGTGCGGATTACGGAACTGGGCCTGGCCATGAAATCCGAAATTGAAAAAGCTCGTGAGCAAGTGCAGAACCTCGAGTAAGCTAACAGTCAGACCTCTACAGATCCCAGAATCCTCGCGCTATCAGGAGATTCCTGCACGTGGCAGGACTTTTATTTATTCTTTCCGCGCCCTCCGGTTCAGGAAAATCGACGTTGGTGACGCAGCTTCGCTCGATGGTGAGCGATCTGGATTTTTCCGTTTCCTGGACCACACGCCCGCCACGCGGCTCCGAACAGGCAGGTCGAGAATACCACTTCACCTCGCGCCGGAATTTCGAAGAAATGATGGTCGCGGACGAGTTTCTGGAACACGCCGACGTCTTCGGCAACTACTACGGGACTGCCCGCAAGAGCCTGGCGGATGCAGCCGCGCATGGCCGCGACCTGCTGCTCGATATCGATGTGCAGGGCGCGGCGCAAGTACGGCGGAAAATGCCGCAGGCGATCAGCATCTTTATTCTTCCGCCAAACCCCGAAGTATTGGCCTTGCGATTGACGAACCGCAGCCGGGCCGAGGGCGGGGTATCGCAGGCCGTGGTCGAGAAAAGGCTGAACCGGGCCCGGCATGAGATCGAAAATTATCGTGAGTACCGTTATGTTCTCGTCAACGACGTTCTGGACCGGGCGGTCGAGGAGCTGACCGCGATCGTTATCGCCGAACGTGGAAAGGCCTCCAGTGATCCTGGCAGACGCGGAGCTGGACCGTTCCCGGAATCTGGCCCGCCAATGTTTATTGGAAAACTCTGCAGAGCGGCTGAAACCTGTTCTGGCGTCATTTGAAATTCCGATGTAAGCTTGTTCCACCCAATCGCAAAGAGATTGAGACGCAGTATTAAACGTTTTTGAGGAGACCCCCAATGGAAGAGCTTGCCGTAAGAGAGAGCAAATATCGCGCCGTCCACGTGGCCGCCCGCCGGGCCCGCCAACTGCAATCGGGATCGAGCCCGATCGTCCCTACCCGCTCTACCAAAGCAGTCCGTATTGCACAGGATGAGCTGCAGGCCGGTCTGATCAGCTACATCGTTCCCGAAGGGCCATCGCGTAAAGAGCTGGGGCTGCCCACCGGCTACACGCCGATTCTGCACACGTAGTCCGCAGTCAGAATGGTTCGTTCTGCTGCCGAAATTGAGCATAAGCGCGGGCGTACAATCGGACCCATGAAGGTCATGGTTGGCGTTTCCGGAGGTATTGCTGCCTATAAAGCGGCGGAATTGGTGCGCGCTTTGCAGCAGCAGGCGCTGGACGTGCATGTCACGATGACGGCGGCGGCCCGGCAGTTCATCACTCCGCTGACGTTCGCCAGTCTTACCGGTCACCGTGTGATTACCGGCCTGTGGGACAGCGATGGCCAGGTTCCCAATGAGAACTCCGCCATCGAACACATCTCCGAAGCGCAGTCCGCGGAGGCCCTGGTAATTGCACCCGCAACGGCCGATACCCTCGCGCGCCTGGCCCACGGTTTGGCCGATGATTTCCTGACCACAATGGCGCTTGCGACCCCGGCGCCGCTGGTTCTGGCTCCCTCGATGAATGTCCAGATGTGGAATCATCCCGCCACCCAGGCCAACATTGCCACCCTGGCGCAGCGCGGCGCCAGGATCGTTTCACCGGAAAGCGGATATCTGGCTTGTGGCATGGTGGGCGACGGCCGCCTGGCAAATACAGATGCCATCGTTGCCGCCGTGCTGGACGCGCTGCATCGCCGCCACGATCTGGGCGGCGAAACCGTGCTGGTGACGGCCGGCGGCACGCGCGAGCCGCTCGATCCGGTGCGCTACCTAGGCAATCGCTCCAGCGGGAAAATGGGGTATGCGCTCGCCGATGCCGCGTTGGTCAGGGGCGCTCGCGTGATCCTCATCAGCGCGCCAACTCAACTCAGTCCACCGGCGGGTTGTGAGTTCGTCGCCGTGACCTCGGCCGAAGAGATGCGTCAGGCCGTCCTTGGCCGCCTGTCCGACTGCACACTGGTGATCAAGGCCGCGGCGGTCGCGGATTATCGTCCGCGGCTGCTTGCCGAGCAGAAGATCAAGCGCACCGGCCCGATTACGATCGAACTGGAGCCGACCGAAGATATTCTGGCCGAAGTGGTGCGAGCCCGCAAACCGGGTACGCTGGTAATTGGATTTGCCGCTGAAACCGAGCGGCCGCTGGAACATGCTCGTGGCAAGCTGGAACGCAAGGGCACGGATGCCATCGTCCTCAACAACGTCAGCCGCGCTGGAATTGGCTTCGATTCCGATCGCAATGCGGTTACGTTTTTGACTGCGACCGCGTCCCATGAGTTGCCGGAGATGCCAAAGCGAGCGTTGGCCGATCGTATCCTGGATGAAGTACTGGCATTACGCCGGCCCACCCGGATCATGGCCGAAATAGACTCGGGCGCTGTATCTTCAAATCGATAACATCTGCGGCATTCGAGTGTGCTGCATAATTCGTCGTCTCGACCGGAGCGCAGCGAAGTGGAGAGACCTGCGGTTTTGCAGTCGAACCTATTCGGGTGAGCTCTCTGAATAATTGCCTAATGACCTTATCCCTGAATCCGGAACAATGCCAACAACTCGCCACTCTGCTCGCCTACTGCCGCGAGATGGGCAGCATCGACTTCTACGACAGTGCGCAACAGACAACCGCTGTCGCAGCGGATGTAGCGATTTTGCCCTTGGAATCAAATTCCCCGTTGGAGGCCTCCGCCATTCCCGCCCGATCCAGTCCTGTCCTCGCCGAGCCGTCTTCTTCCATGCCGCGCAAACCGGGCGTTCTATCGCCGCCGCCAATGATCGATTTCCTTTCGCCGCCGGTTGCTCCTGAAAATCGTGTCGCCGCCTTGCAAGCAATACGAGAGGAGATCGGCGACTGCACGCGGTGCCCCCTGGCCTTCGAGGGGCGGCATACGATTGTATTCGGCAACGGCGATCCCAGCGCGGAACTGCTCTTCGTCGGAGAAGGTCCGGGAGCGGATGAGGACATGCAAGGCCTCCCTTTCGTCGGTCGCGGCGGACAACTACTGAATAACATGATCACCGCCATGGGCTTGCGCCGGGAGCAGGTATACGTCGCCAACATCGTGAAATGCCGCCCGCCCAAGAACCGCGTCCCTGAACCGGTCGAGGCTTTCGCCTGCACACCTTTCCTGTTTCAGCAGATTGGGGTGGTGCGGCCGAAACTGATCGTTGCCCTGGGAGCGACGGCCGCAACCTACCTTACGGGATCGAAGGCTTCACTCTCCATCCTGCGCGGAAAGGTGCATGACTGCATGGGGACGAAATTGATCGTAACTTATCACCCCGCCTACCTGCTGCGCGATCCTCGGCAAAAGGCGGAAGCATGGAAGGATCTGCAACTGGCCATGAAATTTCTTCAGCTACCGCAGCCAAAGCGCGCCGGGAGCTAGGTATGCTTTAAATATGCCGCCCTGTGCGGGCAGACAATGGTCAGTGGGGGAGAAATGTCACAGCATACTCAGTTACAGGCCGCCGACGGGCACAAATTCGATGCATATATCGCGCAGCCAACCGGTGAGCCCAAGGCAGGAATCGTTGTGGTGCAGGAAATCTTCGGGGTCAACGCGCACATCCGCTCGGTCGCCGACCGCTTTGCGAAATCCGGATACCTGGTCATTGCTCCGGCGCTTTTCGACCGCGCCGAACGCAATGTCGAGCTTGCCTACGATCCCGATGGAATGAAGAAAGGCTACGATATCATGGGGCGGATTCGTGCCGAGCAGACAGTTGCCGACATTCAGGCTGCGATTCGAGTACCTGCACGAACATGGCGCCCGTAAGGTCGGCGTGGTGGGCTACTGCTGGGGAGGAACGATGGCGTGGCTCAGCAACACACGCCTTCATCCCAATGCAACGGTTTCCTATTATCCCGGTGGAATCCAGAATTACATCGACGAGAAGCCGACGTGTCCCGGCGATTTTCCACTTCGGCCTGCTCGATAAACACATTCCCCAGACCGTTGTCGAGATGGTGCGAAAGGCCCATCCGGAATTCGCGGTGTACACCTACGAAGCTGACCACGCCTTTAACCGTGACGTGGGCGCCAAGCTATAGCGAAAAAGTCCGCCAAGCTGGCGTTAGAGCGAACGCTCGCGCACTTCGATGAATACCTGGTGGGCAAGTCGCGCTAGCGAGTGCTCGCGCCCGCCATGCCGCTCTACTGTGACGTTGCCCTCCCGGTGCCGGTGGACCGCGCCTTTACCTATTCCATCGAAGGCACGCCTCCCGTTATAGGGGGGCGCGTCCTGGTTCCGTTTCGCCGCGAGCAAATGCAGGGTATTGTGGTTGCGCTGCATGATCAAGCTCCGGTGGCCGAGGCACGACCTCTGCTGCGGGTGCTGGATCAGGAGCCGGTGCTCTCGGAAGAACTGCTGCAGCTCGGCGCCTGGATTTCCGGCTACTATCTCGCCCCGCTCGGAGAAGTACTTCGCACCATGCTTCCGCTGACGGTGGAGGTGCGGCGGGAATCTCTGTACAGCATCACCGAGCGCGGACGCATTCAGCTGGCGGAGTCGAAGCAAACGTCATTAGTCGAGTCTGTAACCGGCGATGCGGCCAGCGAGCTTGATCGTGCCGTGCTCGCCTTCCTGGCACAAAATGGGTCCGCACGAGCGGCAACGCTGCGAACGAAAACGTCCGCCACTGCTTCAACCCTGAACCAGTTGATCGCCCGGCGATGGATAGAACGCGCTTCCACGGCGGCGCCGCAGCAGGCGCGCACCATGCGGATCGCGGTGCTGGTTCCCGAAGCGCGACTTCCGCGACTGAACGATAATCAGCAGCGTCTGCTCGCGGAACTGGCGAGCGCGGGCGGGCGCATGCCGCTCAGCGATATCCAGGCCCTCTCCATTCCCAACTCGACGCTGGCCACACTGGTTCGCCGTAAGCTGGTCCGCATCGAAGCAGGGCCAACGGGCGGCGTGTTCGACGGGTTCCGTCTGCCACCTGATCTAGCCGGTTCCTGGGTGCCGGTCGAAGCGATGTTGAACCACGCCCAGCGGGAGACGATGCTGCAGATTGCAGCCAGCGTTCACGCCCGCAAATTTCAATCGTTTCTGCTGCACGGCGTCACCGGTTCCGGCAAAACTGCCGTCTACATTGCCGTTATGCGGCGCGCACTCGACGCGGGGCTCTCGAGTCTGCTGCTGGTGCCGGAAATCGGTTTGACTCCGGCGATGGTCGCGCAACTTCGCTCCAGCTTTGGCGATCAGGTGGCGCTGCTGCATTCCGCCCTGAACGCCAGAGAACGCACCGCGCAGTGGCACCGGATCCGGCGCGGTGAGGCGCATGTGATCGTCGGCACAAGGTCAGCAATTTTCGCACCAATAGCCAATCTGGCGCTGATCGTCGTCGATGAGGAGCACGATACTTCCTACAAACAGGCCGACCTGCCCCGCTATCATGCCCGCGATGTAGCTGTGATGCGCGCCAGATCGGCGGGTGCAACTATCGTTCTCGGCTCGGCTACGCCCTCGCTCGAATCCTGGGCTAACGCGCAGCGCGGCAAGTACACGCTGCTCTCATTGAAAGAACGGATCGGACGGCGGCCAATGCCGGAGATATCCCTGATCGACATGCGGCGCGAATTCGCCGAGACCGGCCAGGATCATCTCGTGTCACGCGCATTGCACGAGGAGATTGAAGCCACGCTCGGCCGCGGCGAACAGGCCATACTACTGCTGAACCGCCGCGGCTATTCCTTCGTGGTGATGTGCCGCGCCTGCGGCGAAAAGCTGGAATGCGAAAACTGCGCCATCGCTCTGACGCACCATAAACCCGCGCCCCAGCACGACCCCGGCAGCCCTATCCATCAACGGCTGGAGTGTCATTACTGCGGCTTCCGCCGTACCGTGCCGAAGCATTGTCCGAAGTGCGACAGCGAGCATCTCTACTTCTTCGGCGTCGGTTCGCAGCAGGGAGAAGAGCGCCTCCAGGAGATGTTTCCCCACGCCCGCATCGCTCGCATGGACCGCGATACCATGCGCCATCATCGCGACTATGAACGCATGCTCGCCCGACTGCACAGCGGAGAGATCAATCTGCTGGTCGGCACGCAGATGATCGCCAAGGGCCATGACATTCATGGCGTGACGCTTGTCGGGGTCATAGGGATCGACCACGCGCTCAGCCTGCCGGACTTTCGCTCCGCCGAGCGCGTGTTTCAGCTATTGACGCAAGTGGCCGGCCGCGCCGGCCGCGGTGAATTGCCGGGCCGCGTACTGGTACAGACACATTACATGGACCACTACGCCATTCGCTTTGCCGCCGAACACAACTATGCCGGCTTCGTCGAGCAGGAATTGCGTTATCGCCGCCTGCTGCACTACCCGCCTGCAGCCGTGCTCACCAACGTGCTGATCGAGCATAGCGATCTCGCAAGAAGCGTCGCACTGGGCCGCGCAGTTGGGACAATGGTTTCAGCATCAGACGCTGCCGGGCGTGCGCGTGCTTGGTCCGGCCGCTGCACCAATTGCGCGGATCAAGCGCATCCATCGATTTCATCTGATTTTGAAAGCGGCCAATCGCACGCAGCTCGCCGCAGCGGTGCGACGAATGCTCGCATTTGCAGAGTCGGCGGAGATTCCGCGCAGGCACCTTACCGTGGATGTGGATGCTGTGCAGCTTATGTAGCCGCGGGCGCAAGTGCCTGCCGCGGCATATCGCGATGGATGCACTTCACCTTGTACCCGTCATTCTGCAGCAGCTGCTGCATCCGCTCGGCGATCATCACCGACCGGTGTTGGCCTCCGGTGCAACCAAATGCCACGCTCAGATAACTCTTGCCTTCCTGCACGTAATGCGGCAAGAGGAATAAAAGCAGGTCATGGACCTTCTGAATGAATTCCTTCGTTTCAGGAAATTTGTTCATATAACGGACGACTTTCGCGTCCTGCCCGGTGAGCGGACGGAATTCTGGAATGAAGTGCGGATTGGGTAGAAAGCGCACATCGAACACGAGATCCGCTTCCTGTGGGACTCCATTCTTATAGCCGAAGCTGATGGTGGAAATCAGCAGGTTTTTGTTTTCGCTCTCCGGCTGAAAAAGCCCATTGATGTGCGCGCGCAGCTCGTGCACGTTGAAATTCGTCGTGTCGATACACACGTCGGCGATGTTCCGCAATGGCTCCAGCAGATTGCGCTCTGACTGGATCGAACGCCGAATCGTGTCAATGCGGCTAAGAGGATGCGGGCGGCGGGTCTCGGAAAACCGGCGCATCAACGCATCATCGGAGGCCTCCAGAAATAAAAGACGGGTGGAAGTCGTTTGCCGGATTTTGCGCAGAATTTTTGGGAACCGATCGAGTTGCGCGCCCTCCCTCACATCCACCACCAAGGCGGCGCGGTTGGTCTCCGGCGACTGGCGGATCAAATCGGCAAACCGGGGAATCAACTCGATTGGCAGATTGTCGACGGAATAATATCCGAGATCCTCAAACGCCTTTAGCGCGGACAGTTTTCCGGAACCGGACATTCCTGTCAGGATTACGAGTTCACTATCCGCCATCGGGCGTCGGGTATTGTTGCTCGATTCCGTAGTAGGGTCGGGCGCAACGCCAACGGAACCGGATGGGCGGGCCTGTGCCGGAACATGCTTTCCTATGCCACGGTTTTTGCGTGCCGACGTCAGCTTATTCGATTCGGTAGTACGCTTCATGCGTTCTCTTTCACCGCATCACTGCGCAGCAGATTCCCCGCAGTTTACGAGATATCAATCAGCCGCACAATCCCGTCCCCGCACAATGCAGTACTTTCATCACCCGGCATATCTCGAAATACAAATAACCTGGTACGGCAGTTCCACGGCAGGTGTACTCGGCCGATGGAATTTTCGCGCAGCTTTTCCGTTAAGAAAAGCTGCACCTCGCGGTTCCGGACTGGGGGACAGTAACCGTGGCGCTGCTCTAATCGCCAAACTCGGCCTCTTTCACTGCCCCTTCGGTGACCCTCGGCCGCTGCATCACAGCTTCGAGCGAATGAACATCATGCTGTCGGGCAGCCTTTTTTGGGTTTGAACTCTTCCCATTAAGCGTTGTGGATTTCTTCACGCCATTGGGCGCTGACGGCGATTGCTCTCCAGAGCTCACCACCGGAAGCACCGCGCTGATCGGTTCCGCATGGCGCTTGTTTTCAACCCTGGTTTTTTTCCACCGGATTGCCTGTTTCTCTGCCTTGTCGAGTGCGGTCCGCAGCGCGACGGTCAGGTCTGGAGCCTCCGACAAACCCACCACGGTATGGTGCCGGGCATTCACCGTAACTTCCGCGATTTCGCCGTGCTTTTGAGAGCTGAAAATCACGTGCGCAGTGGCGCCCCGGCCGACAATTTTCTCAATTCTTCGCCAAACCCTCGTCCGCTATCTTGCGCAGGTCCTTGGTGACCTTCACTTTTCTTCCGGTGAGTTCAGAGTCCATACGCCTTCCTCCTGTTTTTATTCTCTACTTTCTCAGATGCGTATGCGGCGTTGATGCGTGCTGGGAATACCCATGTCTTCGCGATACTTGGCCACCGTGCGGCGGTTCACGGCAATGCCCTGCGACTGCAGGAGATTTGCAATCGAATCATCCGTCAGGGGTTTGGCGGAATTTTCTTCCTCAATCATCTTTTTCACTTTACGCTTCAACAGCAGCAGCGGAGTCTCCGCTCCTTCCGGGCCATTGACGCCCTCCGAAAAGAAAAAGCGAAGCTCGAAAACGCCCTGCGGCGTATGTGCATATTTGTTGGCGACGGCCCGGCTGACTGTGGAGGCATGCACGCCGATTTCTTCGGCCACATCTTTAATCATCATTGGCTTCAGCGAATCCACGCCCTCTTCCAGGAATTCCCGTTGCCGGCGGACAATCACTTCACAGGTCCGTAAAATAGTGTTCTTGCGCTGCTCGATATTGCGCATCAACTGGATCGCCGAGCGATAACGTTCCTTCACATAATCGCGGACCTCGCGTTCGGTGCCCTCCTGGGTCAACATCCGGCGATAGCCCTGGTTCAGTCGCAGCGTCGGCATCTCTTCATCGTTGATCAGAATCACGTATTCATCGTCGCGTTTCGCGAAAGCCACATCAGGCTCAATCAGCCGTGCCTGTTCGCGGTTGTAGCGCTGGCCTGGCTTGGGATCGAGCCCGCGTATCGCCTCGATAGCGCATTGCACCCGAGTCTGCTGGCTGTCCGTCAATTTCGACAGTTCGCGGATGTCACGTTTCAAAAGATGCGGCAGAAATTCGTCGATGATGCGCCGCGCCAGCGCCATAATCGCGCAGGCTTCGGCCAGCACATCGTCCGGCTTCGTATCGGCCGGGGATGCGCCTTCGCTGGATGCGTCCGCAGCGGCCGCAAGCTGAACCGTCGCCGCAAGGTTCTCCGCTTCCTGGGAGCGCACATCCAACTGCGTCAATAAGCATTCCCGCAGATCGCGCGCTGCAATTCCGACCGGATCCAGCCTGCGCACGATTTGCAGAGCTTCCGCCAGGTCCCGTTTCAAAGCTGGGGAATAGTCCGTTGCAATCTGCGGCGCTGCCACTCCATCTGCTTGGGCGGCGCCATTCACACCATTCGGCGCATGATCTTCGTGCGGCTGGCCAGAACCGCTGACACCGTTCATCGATCCTGCAGCAGCGGCTTGCCCATTCAGGGCGGCAGCCCCATTCGTCGCCGGAATATGCCTCGGCTGGGTTGCCGAACTGGAATTGCCAGGCAGCCGGGCATGCCGCTCTTTATCGAGCACGGCCAGCAACTCCTCATCGCTGGCCGTCAGGTATCCATCTTCGTCCAGGTTGCCGATCACCAACTCTGCCGCTTCGCGGACGCCGGGCGTGAGATGCAACGAGCCGAGCTGCCACATCATATGATCGGTCAGAGTTGTCGGGGTGGAAAGAAAGTTCTCGAAGGAAGGCCGCTCGATGACTTCACTGCTCTGCGGTGTGCGATATCCCGGATCGAGGTAGTCCTGAAAATAGGAACCGAAATCAATCTCGTCGAAGGGGTCGCGCTCGTCTTTCTTTTCTTCGCCTGCGGGAGGTGTCTCCTCCGGCGCGCGAACATCATCGATCAGCGGAACCGATTCCTCCAGTTCCTCCAACACGGGATTCTCCAGAATCTCCGCGTCGATCATCTCTTTCAATTCCTGCTTGTTCAAGGCCAGCAGACTGACCATTTGAACGAGCCCCGGCGTCAGCACCTGTTTCTGTGCGACTTTCAAATTCAGCCTGGGTTGAAGTAGAGCCATGGCAGGAATCTCAGTAATAAATATCGGTTGATTTTGATTCCAGTTTACACGGCGGAAAGATTCGCTGGTCGCCTTACTTAAGTACACTATGGTAATGTTGCCTGTTCTAAATCGCTAACCCAGCGTAAACCCTTCGCCAAGGTAAACGCGCCTTACCTCCGGATCGAGTCCGAGTTCCTCCGGTGTCCCGGCTCGAAAGATCTTTCCTTCGTTGATGATGTAGGCACGGTCGGTCACCGTGAGGGTCTCTCGCACATTGTGATCGGTGATCAGCACCCCATAGCCGCTCGCCTTCAGATCGAAAATTATATCCTGCAGATCGTGGACGGCGATCGGGTCGATCCCGGAAAATGGCTCATCCAGAAGAATAAAATTGGGCTCAATACACAGACAACGGGCAATTTCCACACGCCGTCTTTCGCCGCCGGATAAAGCATAGCCGAGCGTCTTTCTCACATGGCCCAGACTCAGCTGCTCGATCAGCCGCTCCATGCGCGTGCGCCGTTTCTCCCAGCCGCCGGGTTGGGTTTCCAATACTGCCAGAATATTCTCTTCCACAGTAAGCTTGCGGAAAACCGAGGGCTCCTGCGGCAGATAGCTGATACCGAAATTGCGCGCCCGCAGATACATCGGTAACCGCGTGATGTCTTCATCGCCGACCAGGACCCGGCCGGAATCCGGCTGTACCAGGCCTACGATCATGTAGAAGCTGGTCGTCTTTCCCGCCCCGTTCGGTCCCAGCAGGCCCACCACCTCGCCTTTGTGAATCTCGAGGCTGACCCCGCGCACGACTTGCCTTCCACGATAATTTTTGGTCAGCTGGTCGGTCGTCAATTTTTGGATCATCTTTGTTGGACCCGCGTCTTCGTCGTGGTAGTGTGGCCGGAGGTGCTACTCACCATTATCGCCTGCTCCCGCGAGGCAAACGTCAAAACCTGTCCGGTCACTGTACCGTGGTCACGATCGGCCACCTCGGGCGGATTCTTATCATCCCCGGTCAACACAAAATGCCCATCCACAGCCGTGTAGATCAGTTTCGTGCCGGTCGCGCTTCTCCCCGGCTGCGCCAGGCGAACATCGCCGCTGGCGATCATCTTTCCGACGGAAGACTGCTCTGTACTGCCTCGCCCTTTTTCCGGCTTGCCGGAAGAGCCAGCAGGCGCGCGATGGCCTGAAGGCGCCAGAAAGATTTCCGCTTGATCCGCCGTCAGGTCACCGGAAGAGCTGAACACCTGAACATGGTGCAGGAAACTTGCTTTTCGTTCCGCGCCGGAATAAACAAGCCTTTCGCTGAGAACGCGGAAGATAGGCGGTGCCGTGCCTTTCAGCGGTATTTGCTTCGAGTGCGCGGTCCCGCCGGGCCCTCCGAGAAAATTACCGACCACGCATTGCGTGCAGGGTCGATCGCTGTACGCGGTCAGCGTCTGCCTTTTTTGAGACAGCTCAATGACTGGAGCCTCGATGGTATTGCCCCCTTGCCATAATCTGGCTCGCCCGGAAAACACGGCCTTCTGTGCCTCGTGCAGCATAACCGCCTGATCGGCAATAATGTGAACCGGCTGAGTGCCGCCCAATAGGCCGCTGCCGGCATTCGAGTACCGATTCCCCGCATTTCCGGATTGCATCGTCGCCTGCACCACACCCGTCGAAACCACTTTACCGGTTCCCCGCTCCACTTCAATCCTGCGGGCGGTCAATTCAAGTTGTGCATCCCGAAAGACCGGATTGCCGGTCAGAATCAACGTGTCATTCGCTGCCGCATAGCTGGCGCGTGCGGCCGTCGCGGTAGAAATCCTCGCTCCCGGAGCGCCATTATTTCCCTTTGTGCTCTGCTGTAGAACCACGTGGCCGGTCTGTACCGCGGTACGAATCGACTGCGCGTTCAAAACCCCCAATTGATCCGCAGCAGCCGAGACGCTCGGCCCTGTCTGCCGGTCGGATTTCCGCGGTGCACTCGGCGCAAATTCAATATGGAGCGTATCTCCGGTGCTGGTATCGAGATCGCCATTCGCGGCGATCATCTGCAGGCGAGTCTGGCCGGTTCCGTCCACCGTCGCGGGCTGATTTCGCGCGTTGAAAGCCGTATTCAACACCTGCGCGGCGAGAATCGTCTTCTGCGCGGCTTGCCCAGGGACCGCCGAAGCCGACGTAAAAACCGCATCGCCAGTGGCATCGGCCGACTGCAGTTGCTCCTGCCCAATCTTCTCCGGTACTAAATTCAGCACCAGGTGGTTTGCAGCCAGCGTACGCTGCAGTGGATTTTTTCCCGTGTCCGCCTGTTGCCGGAACTGCACCGTGCCATTCAGAATGACCCGGCGTGCGCGCGCGTGTGAATCGAAATCAATCTTCGCCGACCGCGAATCGCCAAGGGTCTTCACCCCTTGCTGATTCCCGGCAAACTCCACCCCGCCGGAAAAGTTCGCCTGCCGAGGCTCATTTTTTTTACTCAGCAGGACCTGCATCGATTGCGCCCGAATTCCCATACCGTCAACAGAAGCGAGCCGCACTCCTCCTGCCGCATCCAGCCGCTCCGCAGAGTTATCCGCACGCAAAAAAATGGTCGCCCTTCCCGCCATTCCGCTGCGGGTGCCCTTCGGTGTTTGGGAGGTATAGCGCGGCTGCCATAGATGGATCTGCCCCTCGTCCCGGTCATACATTGCGCGAGTCGCGTGCAGCGTTGCCGGCTCATTCTGCATCGTTGTCGTCAACACCACTTGCGATTCCAGCAGCAGATGTCCCTGTTTCGAGTCAAACTCGGCTCCCATGGCCTGCCCGCTGGAATCCAGCGTCTGAAAATCCACTTCTCCGCTGCACGTGGCCACTCCTGTTTTTCGGTTGAAAACCAATCCATGCGTCGTAATTGCAATCCGCTGGTTGACACCCTTGGCATTGGCACGGGCGCCCGCGCTTTCTCCGGGAGTATGAAGAACAATGTGCGACTCCCCCTGGGACTGAACGATTTGGCTGTGAGGATCGTATGCAAAATCCTCTCCGGCGATGGTGTCCGGCTCTCCATTCTGCTCGTTGTATAGCTCGATTTTCACATCGTGCAGCGAGACGCGGCCGCCGAATTTAAACTCCACCGCGCGCGCCGCGCGAAGCGTAAATAGAGTCCGCCCCTCGCTGTTACTTTGCGACAGCACGAAACCCTTGGTGGATTGCTGGATTTGAACTCCGAGGCGCCCCGGAATGTCCTGCAGGAGATGCCGCATACGCCAGCGGCCATAAAAAAATGACCCCACAATTCCCAGTAGCAGCACCACGGCTAAAGCCACAATCGCCAGGCGCAGCTTCTCGATCATCAAGGGCATGCTTCAATCTTCTCATTCCGCTCAGGGCCCGCTGCGAAACGTTGCTATGATTGGGTGCGCGCGCAAGCTTCGCTTGCTGGGTTGGGATTTCTCTACAATAAAGCTATGGCCGACCCGCTTTATTACAGCCTGTGGTTTCCAAATTTCCGATTCGCCTCGCTACCGGAAAAGCTCACCCAGATCATGCTGCAATTGCCCGAGCCTCTGGTCACAGCCGCTTCGGTATATCCCGTCGACTGGGCGCAGCCCTCCAGTTTTCAGCGCATCTTCACCACTCCAGAGCAATATCCGGCCAACGCCGTTCCGCCGGAACAGGCGGTGGAAGAGGCCACGGAGCTGCTCCACGAAGACTGCGCCTACGAGTTTGAAGTACCGTGGAAGCTCTGGTATCCGGATACCGACGGCCTGCTCGACCCCATCTGGCACGAGGAGCTGCGGCTGACACGTGTCGTCGGCTTCGGGCCTCTTTTCGACGAAGGCACATTTGAGCAGAACGGGCACATTCGGGTGGAACTCGGGCCCGACACACCGTTTCTGTGGGAAGACATGAACCTCGATGAGCAGGGCCAGCTACACGTGAAACAAAACGTGGAACGGCTGGTTGAATTCGCGACTGCGGTTGAGAAAAACTGCGGCGCGGAAACCCGCCTGCTGTGGACGGAGAGCGATGAGAGCCTGGCACAGAAGCTGGTCGCCAGACTGCAGAAGCTGAATTAGCAATGCCGGCTTTATTTAAGGAATCCGGAGAAAAGACCTGGCTTCCTCATCCCGAGAGTGAAGCCAGCTCAGAAAAATCCGCCGCCCAGCGAACGGTTGATTCGGTCCGCGCCAGCAGAGCCAGGCGATTCTCGCGGATTTCAGCATCGTCCACCATCACCATCACGGAATCGAAGAACCCATTGAGCGGCAACTGCAACCCTGCGATGGCCGCGATCACATCTTCATACTGTCCTTGCCGGTAGCTCTTCTGAATCCGATCGTTCGCCTCCGTCACCTGCCGGGCCAGCTCGATCTCTGCAGGTTCCTTCAGTAGATCGCTGGACTCACGGGATGAATGTGCGATCTTTCTCTCCCGCGCCTGCCGCAGAATGTTCGAGGTTCGCTTCAGCAGCTCCGCCACGGCAATAACATTCGAAGAACCCACCTGCGCTTCCAATGTTTTCGCGAATACCGCGATATGGCGGTACCCGATCAGGCTGGTTGAAGCACCTATACCGGCTGCTCCAGAATTGCGCACTGCTCTTGCAACCTGAAGGCTCACTTGATAGCTATCTCGCAGGTAATGCTCTAACCGATCAAGCAAGAAGTCATATATCTGAGCTTGAAGGGATTCATCATTTTCGGCCTGTCTATACCTAAATGCAGCCTGGCATAACCGCCATAGATGGAATCTCGATCCGATCTCGTGGTTTTCGACAACTATCCGGATGATGCCATTTGCCGATCTGCGCAGTGCGAACGGATCTTTTGATCCGGTCGGCTGTAAGCCGATCGAAAGCATGTCAACAACAGTGCTTAACTTATCTGCCATCGCTACAGCGCACGCATTTCGCGTTCGAGGTATGCTGTCGGACGCGGACGTCGGCTTATATTGACCATGGATTGCGTCCGCGACTTCATGGGTGAATTCCCTTTCCTTCCCGCGTATGCCTTGAGCTTTCAAATAGAGTCCCCCTACGATTCCTTGTAGTTCTGGGAACTCTTTAACCATTTCTGTCGTTAAATCCGCTTTTGCAAGTATTGACGCGCATTCATCTACATCGCGATCATTAAAAATTTGATGGATGAACTCATCTTCTTGGGGCAGCAATTCCGTTATTCTCGCAGCCAGCTCTGCATTCCTCTGCGTCTTGTCCCAGTAACTCCCCAAATCCTTATGGAACGTAACGTTCTTCAGCATTTCGACGCGATCCACCAACGGAATCTTCTGGTCCACGTCCCAGAAAAATCTGGCATCGTTGAAGCGCGCCCGCAGCACCCGCTCATTGCCGTGGCGAATAATGGCCCCACCAGCCCCATCCACTTCAATGTTCAGCACGGCGAGAAAATTCGGCAGCAGTTTCCCGTTCGCATCTTCGAGCGCGAAATATTTTTGGTGATCGCGCATTACCGTCACCAGAACTTCTTCCGGCAGGTCCAGATAGCTCGCATCAAAGCTGCCCAGAATCACGCTCGGCCATTCGGTCAGATTCGTGACTGCATCGACCAGCGTTTCATCTTCGCGCCAGCGAGCGCCGGGAATCTCCCGCGCCGCAGTATCCAACGCTTTGCGAATGCGATGCCGCCGCGCTTCCGGCTCGACCTCGACATATGCCGACTTCAAAGCCGCCGCATATTTCTCCGGCGCGGAGATGATTACCGGCTCCGGCCCATGCAGCACGCGATGCCCATAACTCACGTCATCGGCGGTCACGCCGGCAAACTCCAGCGGCAAGATTTCCTCATCGAGCAGCGCCAACAGCCAGCGCACCGGGCGCACGAATCGCTCCGGCTTTCCCGCACGCCAGTACATGCTCTTCGGCCAGTAGATGCCCGCAATCTCGGCCGGAAGGAGGCTGGTCAGCACCTCCGCCGCGCCACGGCCCGGCCGCCGCACCATGGCGGAAACATATTCGCCTTTCGCGTTCTGAATCTTCTCCAACGCAGAAACTTCCACTCCGGATTTTTTCGCAAACGCTATCGCAGCGGGAGTCGCCGCGCCGTTCTTGTACGCGACCGCCACCGACGGCCCGGTCACCTGCTCTTCCCTGTCTGCCTGCTTCGGCAGCAAACCTTTCGCCAGAATGGCAAGACGGCGCGGAGTGGAAAAGCTTTTCACCTCGAACTCATCCGTTGCGAGATGCTCCCGTCTCACGAGGTCGCAAAACCGTGTCGCCAACTCCGCCTGCGCTGCGGCAATCATGCTGGCCGGGATTTCTTCCAGTCCAATTTCAAATAAAAATGCAGGCATTCGTATCGCTTTCTAGTTCTTATGGATTGCTCATCCACTGTAATGTGTCATCCCGGCCAAAGCGCAGCGAAGTGGAGGGACCTACGTTTTCTCTGCTGTGTCTTATGCCGGAATCGCGAGAGCCTGCTGCGCCGCATAAGCTTTCGCCACTCCCACTGCCAGCGCGCGGATGCGCGCAATCACGCCAACGCGCTCGGTGACGGAAATCGCTCCGCGCGCATCCAGCAGGTTAAATAGGTGCGAGCACTTCAGACACAGGTCGAATGCAGGCAGCAGAGGCACACGGCTCCGCGTTTCAGCGTCAGCATTCCCTGGCAAGGTCCGCGCTTGCGCTAAAAGCGCCTGGCATTCTTCCTCATACAATTTGAAATGCTGCCAGAGCTTTTCGACATCCGCCATCTCAAAGTTGTACACAGAAAATTGCAGCTCATCCGCCAGTCGAACTTCGCCGTAAGTGACATCTCTGCCAATCTTCGGCTCGCGCGCCCACACGATGTCGTAGATCGAATCGACATCCTGCAGGAACGCCGCGATCCGCTCCAGGCCATACGTAATCTCGCCGGCAATCGGGTCGAGATCAATACCACCGCACTGCTGGAAGTAGGTGAACTGCGTAATCTCCAATCCATCAAGCATCACCTGCCAGCCGATCCCCCACGCGCCCAGCGTTGGCGATTCCCAATTGTCCTCTTCGAACTTCACATCGTGCTGGCGCAGATCGATTCCAATCGCTGCCAGCGATTCTAGATACAGCGCCTGAATATTGTCCGGCGGCGGCTTCACAATCACTTGCAGCTGCGTGTGCTTGAACAACCGGTTCGGATTCTGTCCATAGCGGCCATCGGCGGGGCGTCGCGAGGGTTGCGCATACGCAACGCGAAAAGGCTTTGGCCCCAGCACCCGCAGAAATGTCTCCGGCGACATCGTGCCCGCACCCACCTCAACGTCATACGCCTGTTGCAGAATGCAGCCCCGGCTGGCCCAGAACTGCTGCAACTGAAACAGCAGTTCCTGAAATGTCAGCGGAGTTTTTGCCGCGAGCGGCGCGATGCTGGAAGAAATTGCGGTCAAAAAGATGAGCTCCTCTCAAGAAAACTGTGCTGATTGTATCGAATGCGGCGCGATCCGCCTGCATCGCATCATCCGCCCATGTGGCTGATCGCTGCGGCAGATTTCAAATGCCGCTCGATGTGGCGCTCCAGTGTGCGGACCAGAAAGCGGCGCAGGTCCTGTCCCTTCTGGCGGTTCCATGATTGGCCCGCCATACGGCGGATCGGCTCCCGTAACATGCGCTGGGCCGCGGCCAGCGACTCCGCGCTCAGAACGCTGCTGTTCGGTTTTTTATGGCGTGCACAAACAAGGCCATCTGCTAGCGCGTGATAAAAAACGGCGGCATCTCCGAATGGCTCTCCGCATTCGGCGCAGTGATCGGTCTCCGGAAGCCAACCCGTCAGCCGCGTGATCCATAAGGAAAAATATGTCAGCGGCAACCAGCAGGACTCGATCCGGGTCTCTTCCAGCACGGCCAGAGTGAGCCGAAAGATCGTCTCCTGCGGATCGTGGTCGGGCAGCACGCTCTCCAACACCTCAGCGTAGAAGGCAAGTGTGGCGGCACGAAGATAATCTACGGGCTGCGCGAGCGGCGATGCGATAGTTTCGAAGTGTTCCAGCCTGACCAGTTCCTGTCGGGGCCTTTCAGCATAGGCGGCGTGCACGTGGGTCATCGGCTCCAGTGTTCCGCCAAATCGTTTTCTCGACTTGAGCGCCGCCCTGGCGATACCGCGCACCTTTCCGAGATCGCGGGTGAAAACGGAAACAAGCAGGTCCGATTCCTGAAACGGCCAGGTACGCAGCACGATGGCCTCAGACCGATGCGGAATCATAACGTTGACCTGGACCTGCGAAGATCTGGGTGCCCCAGGTGCCGTAGCTCACCTGAGATTCAATCAGCCGCCAAACTAAAAACGCGCAGCATGAAATGCTGCGCGTCCCTTCCTGTAAAGAAAAATCAGCGGCCGAAATGCTGAGCGTTCGTCTGCTCGTAATTCTTCCATTTCTCGGGAAGATCGTCGCCGGCAAAGATGGCCGAAACCGGGCATACGGGCACACAGGCGCCACAGTCGATGCATTCCACCGGATCGATAAATATCTGATCGAGTTCCGCAAACTGCGGCTCATCCTTTCTCGGATGGATGCAATCTACCGGGCAGGCATCGACGCATGCAGCATCCTTAGTGCCGATGCAGGGTTCTGCAATTACATAAGCCATAAGACGTTCCGTTTCTCCTTGCGGGGCTGCAGCAGATAAGTTGATTGTAACAAACGCAGGCGGCGGAAATCTGCACCCCCGCTTCAAGATCCCGCAGAAGACTCGCGTACAGTGCGCGCTGGCCGCAAACTCGCGCGCGGTGGGAATAGGCTCAAGATTCCGCCCGGCAAACATATCCTCAAACAATTGAATTAGCGGAGCGTGAATCTTTCCATTAGTGGCCAGAACTTCGGCGCTGGCCAGCTGGAACGGGCTGCCGTCGATATATGTGACCGTTCCGCCGGCCTCCCGCACCAGCAGAACGCCGGCCGCGGTATCCCAGGAATTCAGCTTGAACTCCCAATAGCCATCAAGGCGGCCGCATGCCGTATATGCCAGATCGAGCGCTGCCGAGCCTGCCCGGCGCACGCCGTGGGAACGCAATGTGATCTCGTGGTAGAAATGCACGTTCGGATTGCCGTGGCGCTTGCGGCTCGGAAACCCGGTCGCAATCAGCGATTCCGCGATCGTGGCCGTCGGCGAAACCTGCATGCGCCGGCCATTCAGATAGGCTCCTCGACCTTTTTCCGCCACAAATATTTCATCGCGCAAAGGATCGTAAATGACGGCGGCAATCAGTTCGCCATCGGCCTCCGCTGCCGTTCCCGCCGGGCGATGTTCCAGCCCCATCGAAACACAAAACGCCGGAAAGCCGTGCGCGAAATTTGTGGTGCCGTCCAGCGGATCGATATACCAGCGATATTCGCAATCCATCTGTGCGCGAGTGCCCTCTTCGCCTAAAACTCCGTGTCCAGGCCATTGCGCATGCAGCCGTTCCACCAGCAGCTTTTCGCTCTCGCGGTCGGCAACCGTTACCAGGTCCACTTCGCCCTTGTACTCCGTGACCACGCCCCGCTCATAATGGGCGCGCAGCAAAGCGCCGGAAGCGCGAGCCATTTCCGACGCGGGACCTGCATATTCGAACCGGCTCAGATCCATCGCGCTCACGCCACCGGTTCCTCGACGGGCTCTCTCTCCTTGCGGGGCGCGGGCCGGCGGGTCTTTTCCGTAATCGTTAGTATCTGGCGTTTGTAAATAAACAGATTGGGCTTACCCTCCCTCGTCAGACGAATCATGCGATCGTCAAAGTACTCGATCCATCCGTGCAGGGATTCGCCATCGCGCAGTTGGATAACGACAGGAGTCTGCCGCTCGCTCAACATGCGCAGGTAAACCGCTTCCTGCCCAGTTTCACTTTGCGGATGATGGGATTTCTGCTTGCGGCGGCCGTTGCCAGGGGGGGTCACAGCGCCAGTATAACTCGGCGTACGTGTCTGATTCCGATGGTCAAACTTTTTGGAATAGAATGGTTTCGACTTGTTGTCATAGGTTTTATTTTGCGTCGCGTGAGTGGCCTTGCCCCAAAATGCCTCTCGACGGAATGTCTGAGGACTCATCATGCGCATGCTTTCTGCCTGTTTTACCGGTCGCGCAATCTATTCCCTTGCGTTTCCACTCGCAGTCATCCCGATATTGTCGCCTCTCGCATCTGCTAGGGCGATGCCATGGCCGCGGGAACTTCCTGCAGTCTGCTCTTGAATTTCACGCCTCTGCAGACCGGTCAGATTGCCGGCGTTGCTAATAATTCCGATAACGCCCTGAGCACTCCGCCTTTCGTGCAGATGGTGCACTTGAACGCTGTGAATCTTCCCGCCAGCGCGGACCGGCCTGACTCTAGCCTTTCCGTTACACCACCGGATCAGACGATTTCTCCGGTGGCGCAGCAGCATACAACGTAACAATAACCGGTATATATGGATTCACCGGGACCGTGGCACTGGCTGTATCGGGCCTACCCGCGGGAGTGAATGCGACCTTCAATTCCGCCAACGTTGTCGTATCGGGAGCGAACGCAACCTCAATCTTCACGGTTACGATTCCGCGAGAGCAAGCAATGTCGATGCCGACCGAGGAATCTTATCCAGGCAATTACATCGCACTCCAATACGGAGTACCGCTCCTGATCTTTCCAGTTTTTGGAATCGCGCATCAGCAAAGGCTTGCACGCTCCGTACGTCGGAAAACATTCTTCGCGATTTTACGCCCGGTCTTGCTTTTGGGATATAACCTCCCTTCCCCACAAGAGCAAGGTACGTTCTCCATCACTACCGTGAGATAGCGGCGATGCTCTTTTTCGGAGATTATGCGATTCATTCAGCGGCCTCAAGGCCGCTGCTTTCACCCGTACATCCGCTTACGGTTGAAAATTCCTATCTCGTGGGTGATTCTCCGCTCCGCCAAGACACACTCCGCGCGGCTTGAGTATTCTAACCATAGATACGGCATAACTTTTGCGGAGAAAACCACATCCAGAGAGCGCTCAGTGTCTGGCGGCAGGTCGCGTGGATTGGGCTCATCGCGCTGGGAACCACTCTTCCCGCTTCGGGGTTTTCCGCCGCTCCATCCCCGCAGCAGCCGACCGGGTCATCGCCGGCGAAACCCGCCCCGCCCGCACTGATTCGGTATCGCGATCTCAAGGCCTGGTATGGTCTTCCCGTCCACGATGTGCAATTTCAGGGCGTGCTGGCGGAAGACATTGACGGCCTGCGACAGAAGCTCGCTCTTCAACCCGGCGACAAGCTGAGCGCTGAAAATGTGAAGGAGAGCCTCCATCTGCTGTATGCCAGCGGGCTATATAGGGATGTGCTAGCCGAGGCTGTCGAATCCAATGGCGAGGTCACGGTCATCTTTCGCGGTGTGCCGCAGCTTTTTCTGCGCAGGCTTTTTGTCCGCGGAATCAAGCAGGAACTCCTCGCGGCGCAAATCCAGCGCGCCACGCGCCTCGAGATCGGGATACCTTTCACCACGGAAGAACTCGATCAGGCAACCGCAAATCTGAAAGCGGCACTGGCGCGCAATGGTTTCTATCAGCCCACCGTTGCCGTTCGGACCATCCCCGCCGGCCCGCAGCATCTGGTCGACGTCATCTACACCGTCGAGACCGGAAAGCAAGCCATCGTCGGCACTGTCACCGTTACCGGCAGCCCTGGAATGACTGTTCCAAGATTTCGCCGGATCGCCAAGCTGAAGGAAAAATCCGGGGTGACCCCAAATACCGTGCCCCGGGCGCTGCGCCAATTGAGAAAGTATTACCAGGATCAAGACCGGCTGGAGGCCACTGTTCGCGCCAATGGGCAGACGTTTCGCCCAGCGTTTACGCAGGTGGATTATGGTTTCGACGTGACCCGCGGTCCGGCCGTGCGCGTTGTGGTCACCGGCGCAAAGATTTCCAAACGCGACGTGAAACGGCTGGTCCCTCTCTATGAGGAAGGTGCTGTCGATCCTGACCTGCTCGATGAAGGCAACGATAACCTGCGGAATCATTTTCAAAAGCAGGGTTACTTCGATGCGCACGTAACGCATACCGTCGCGCAGCCGCAAGCGGACGAGGAGATCATCACCTACCGCGTCGATCCTGGAACTCTGCATAAAGTAACGGCGGTGAATATAACGGGGAATCGCTACTTCGATACCGCCACAATCAAGGAGCGGCTCAACGTTCAGAAGGCCGACACTCTCAATCCTCACGGACTCTTCAGCCAGTCGCTGCTGGAAAGCGATATCGCGGCAATCGGCGCCCTCTACAAAAGCAACGGCTTCGGCGACGTCAGCATTACTCCGCTGATCACGGACTCCGATCGTACGACAGCCATTTCCCGGAAGAAGCTTGCCGTCATCAGTGTGACTTATGAAATCCAGGAAGGAATTCAGCAGCGCATCGGCAAAGTGCAGTTGATCGGCGCGGAGCAGTTGTCCTCGGCGGCGCTTCTGGCGCAAATGAATACCCGCCCTGGCGAACCGTACTCACTCGTCACTCTGGCGGGGGACCGTCTTCAGCTTTTCGATACCTACTATCGCCATGGATTTTCGCAGGTGGAGCTGACATTCGAGCAGCATCCGGAAAAAGCTGACCCGAACCTGATCGATATCGTGGCGCGAATCCATGAAGGAAGTCCGTTCTACGTCAATCGCGTCCTGATCGACGGCCTGCATTACACCAAGCCCCAGGTTGTGAATCGGTTGCTTGAGATTCATCCCGGCGATCCGCTCGACCGCAATGCCATTTCGGATACGCAACGCCGGCTCTACAATCTCGCTTTGTTTAACGAAGTGGATACCGGCATCGTCAACCCGCGCGGAGAACAGCCGCGAAAGGATGTGCTGCTGAACGTGACTGAGGCGCATCGCTGGAGCTACGACTACGGTTTTGGGTTCGAGGTCCAGACCGGCACTCCACAGCGGAACTGCCCTTCGGCGGCATCGCTGATCGAGCTTGGCGTCGATCCAACCAAGTTTGCATGCAGCCCGAATGGAAAATTCGGGGCCAGCCCGCGCATTTCCTTCGACGTGAGCCGGATCAACCTGGGCGGTAGAAACCAGACCCTCACTTTGCAAACCGCATATGGCACGCTGGAACAGCAGGCCATCATGACCTTCGATATCCCGAAGTTCTATGGTCATAAAACCATCGATTTTTCCATCGCCGGCGGCTACGTCAGCAATCAGGATGTAACCACGTATGAGGCGTCCAGCATCAGCGGCTCCGTGCGTGCCACCCAGCGCCCCAACAAGGCGAATACCCTCATCTATTCGATGAGCTATCGATACGTCTATGTAAATCCGAACAGCCTGCAGGTCAGCGCGGAGCTGATTCCGCTGCTCTCTCAGCCGACCAGAGTCAGCGGTCCTGGCTTTACCTGGGTGCACGACACGCGCAACAATCCGTTGAACGCAACCAGCGGAGGGTATGTTTCCGCGCAGGAATTTTTTGCCTGGTCGGGGTTGGCTTCGCAGGCGAATTTCAATCGACTGGATACGCAGGAGTCAAACTATTACCGCTTGAACAAACACAATTGGATTCTTGCGCGCAGCACGCGGATCGGCCTCGAAAACACCTACGGCAATCCCACCTACAGTCTGATTCCCTTGCCGGAACGGCTGTACGCGGGCGGCGCCACTTCTCATCGCGGATTTTCCGTCAACGCCGCCGGGCCGCGCGATCTACAAACCGGTTTTCCGGTAGGCGGTTCCGCGGCCTTTGTGAACAGTACGGAGCTGCGCATTCCTCCCGTGCCGCTGCCCTGGATCGGTCAAAATCTCGGATTCGCCATCTTCGACGACCTTGGAAATGTCTTTCAGAATGCGTCGGACATGTTCCCCGGTCTGCTGCGTTTTCACCAGCCGAATATCACCACTTGTTACAACCTGAAGGGGCCGGAAGGAACCTGCAACTTCAACTACGATGCGCAGGCAACCGGCCTTGGTCTGCGCTATAAAACTCCCGTCGGCCCCATTCGGCTGGATTTCAGCTATAACATCAACCCGACGGTCTATCCCGTGGTCAGCGACCCGGCGCTTCTGCCAGCCGTGCTCAACTACAGCGGCAAGCCGCCGTATGTCGGCAATTCCGGCCACTTCAATTTTTTCTTCAGCATCGGGCAATCGTTTTGATTACTCAAAGAGGCGGGTTTACGAAAAAGTCTGTCATTCCAAGCGCAGCAGAGCGGAGTCGAGAAACCTGCGGTTCGTTGGCGAATATGAGATTATTCATTCTCGCGCTCTGGTTTCTTCTGCTGACACCCAGTGTGATCCGCGCCGAGGCCGATGTGCAAAAGACCGCCATCCTCGACCGCGTCGTAGCCGTCGTGGGGGACCAGGCCATTCTGGCCAGCGATGTGAATGATGAAATGCGCTTTGCCGCGCTGCAGCAGGGAACCGAACCTGCCGCGGACAAAACTCCGCAGCATGCCCTCGACCGCCTCATCGATCGCACGCTGATCGATGAACAACGCGCGCTGCAGCCTGGGATTGCCGAAGTTCCACAGAAAGATGTCGAGCAATCAATCGCCGCTTTACGCGCCTCCATTCCGGCCTGTGCCCAGTACCACTGCAGTACAGATGCCGGGTGGAAGGAATTTCTGGCCGATCACGGGTTCACGCCGTCCGATGTGGCAGATCGCATTCGACAACAGCTGGCGATTCTTCAATTCATCGATCTGCGTTTCAGCGTCGCCGCCCGCGTCGCCAATGCCGATGTGCAGAAGTATTACGATCAGGTGCTGACGCCGGAGCTTGAACGCAACAAGGCCGCGGTTCCGGAGCTCAGGACCGTTGCCCCGCGCATCCGCGAAATTCTTCGTCAGCAGCAGGTCAGCGCCATGCTCGATCAATGGCTCAAAAGCCTGCGCAGCGAGCAACACGTGCGCATTCTCGATTCCGCATACGGCACTGGAGAGAGCGGCCAATGAATCCGGATCTTCCTTCACTCCCGCCTTCAGTTCCGGATGAGCCGACTCCGGCGCGTCGCTCGCGCTGGCGGCATGTCGCTTATACAGCCGCAGGCGTGCTGGTCATCGCTGTTGTTTTAATGGGGGCACTCCTCTGGTACGCTTCGACGCCGCAGTTTGCCATGCGTGTTCATCGGACGATCATCGCCACGCTTGAGCACGCTACCGGCGGCAAAGTAGACATGGGCTCCTTCCAATGGAGCGTTCGCGGACTCGCCGTCGAGATTGATGACCTGACCATCCACGGCAAGGAAGTGCCGGGCCAGGTCCCATATTTCCATGTCCAACATCTCACCCTTCACGCAAAACTCATCTCGCTCTTTACTCCCAAGATTGCCCTCGCCAGCCTCACCGCCGAGCGGCCGACGTTTCATCTGATCCTCTATCCCGGCGGAGCAACAAACCAGCCGCAGCCCCGCACCGCCAGTAAGCAGCCATTGCCGGAGTCATTGCTCAAGTTGGCGATTGACAGCACGCGCGTTCACCATGGATTGGTTCTCCTGAACGATCGCGCCATCCCTTGGGAAATGGCTTCCGGACCGCTCCAGCTCGACATGCAATACATGCCTTTGGATGCGGAATACCACGCCATTCTCGAAACAGAAGACCTCACGTTTCGCTTGAAGAATGCGCCACAAGCCAATTCAAAGTTAAGGGCTAATATCCACATCGGCCGAGACTCGGTTCGCATCGAGAATCTCGATATAGCCACTGGCCCTTCGCGCCTGGTCGCCGCCGGACAACTGCGGAATTTCTCTCATCCAAGCTGGCAAACCTCTCTGCGCGGTTCCATCGACCTGCGCCAGGTCGGCGTCGCTACTGGCGTAGATGATTTGCGCAATGGAACAGCGCAGCTCGATCTCCACGCGCAAGGCGAACCGGGCAAATTCACCGCTATAAATTTTCAGGTCTCCGGCCACATGGATCTGCAATCTGCCGAGTGGGAGTCCTCCTGGTTGCGTCTTCGGAAGATCGAGTTGCACACGAACCTTCTCGTCGATAACGATCAGTGTTCGCTGACAAATTTTTCTTCCATTCTCCCGGACCACGGCAGGATCGCCGGAAATCTGGTGATGAAGCACTGTTTCGGGCCCTCCGAGCCGGTCGTTTCGCCGGGTGTCGGGCGCAGCGTTACCGGGAGCCGCTCTCTGAAATCCTGGCTATCCCGCCATGAAAAATTCAATCCGCGGGATTTGCTGGCACGCCTCCATAGAAAGCACGTCCCGACTACCCCAGAAAGAGAGAACGCGCGCGGCTATCAGCCGCTGGAGGCCAATCTGCAGGCGCATGTTTCCGGCGTGACGCTTCCATTTGTTCTCGCCGCCGTCGCGCCCCGGCAGTATTGGAACATCGGTTTCACCACCGCTACGTCCGGCGAAGTGACCGCGCACTGGACGGGCCCTGGACATGGCCTCGATGTCCACGGGGACCTGACCATGCGCGCGCCGCAGAACCTGATGGGAATGATTCCCGTCACCGGAAGCGCCCATGCCGACTACCTGGGCAATCATCGCCATCTCGTCATCCAGCAGGCCGACGAGAACACGCCCGCAACCCAGGTGCATGCCTCCGGCCTGCTGACCTTATTCACAAAAGATTTGAACAGCGCCCTTCGCCTTGATGTCACCGGCCATGATCTAGGAGAATTCGATCAACTCTTGACCATCCTCGATCTGCGGGAAACGGCAAACGGTCAGCCGCATGCCTTGCCGTTAAAGCTCCTCGGGAACGCAACTTTTCATGGCAATGTCCATGGCTCGTTCTTCGCGCTGGCAGCTGTGGGCCATCTGGATTCGCAGCGCTTCGAAATGGTCGCTGCACGCACTCCCAGCGACGGCCATGCAGTCGCGCCGGCGCATCTGCTCACCTGGGACGGCTTCCATGCAGACGTGTCGTACACGCCGTCGGAACTGATCGTCCGCAACGCCGAACTGGTACGCGGCCACTCGGTCATTCATACCGCTCTCCAGTTATTGCCGGACCGCACCGCTCCTGGCAGCTACACGTTCGACAAGCGAACCCATATCACCGCGAGCATGCAGACCAGCGAGGCCTCGATCGCCGATCTGCAATCTGTCGTGGACACGTCGTATCCCGCATCCGGAGAGCTGACCGCCGATGCGCATTTTTCCGGCGTCGTGGATGATATCAACGGCGCCGGCAAGGCTACGCTGACGCATGCCGTGATTGCCGGCCAGCAGATTCGCGCCGCGTCCATCCAGATGACGGCGCAGGGCCATGCTCTGCAAGCCACCCATCTGCAGTTGGTCGCTGCCAGAGGTACCGCCGCCGGCGAGCTTACCTACGACTACGAAACCGGCGCTCTCTCCGGAATACTGACCGGCCAACACTTCGCGCTGAATCAGATTGCCGCCCTGAAAACGCAACGCTTGCCCGTCGACGGCTTGCTTGGCTTTCGTATTCAGGCCGCTGGCACAACAGCGTCTCCACTCGCGACCGGTGCGGCCCAGATCGAAAATCTCGCGCTGGACGATCAGTCCATGGGAAGTCTGCATGCGGAGGCGCATCTCCAGCGCGGAGTTCTTATGCTCACCTCTCGCGCCGATCTGCTCCACGCCCATGTGGATGCGACAGGGCAGGTGGAACTCCACGGGAATGACCCCGCGCAGGCGCAGCTTACGTTCACCGGTTTCAATGCCGATCCGCTGCTCCGCACCATGATATCGACTGCCATCGATGGCGCATCGCCGCTCGATGGCAGGATGACAATGTCCGGACCGCTCCGCCGGCTTTCCGCGATCCAGGCAGACGCGACTCTGAAGCCTTTCACCATGACCATCCGTCACCGGACAATTCATTCTGGTGGACCCGTCGAAGTTTCTTTAAAAGATGGAAAAGTGCAGCTCAAGCCCATCCATATCCAGGGTCAGGATGTGGACCTGTCCGCCAGCGGGACAATCGATCTCATCAACAACTACCGGCTGCGCCTGCACTCAGAAGGTTTGATTCAGGTTGGACTCGCTTCCGCCATCGCCCCGCCTATCGAGTCTTCAGGGCAGATTCATTTTGTGGTAAACGCCGGCGGTACCGCACGCCAGCCCGATTTGCGTGGCCGCGCGCAGGTAAACCATGTAAATGTCCATCTGCCGAACATCACCAATGGGCTGACAAATCTGAATGGAGAATTACTCTTCGATCAGGACCGCATGGTCATCCAGCAATTGACCGGCTCTTCCGGCGGCGGCGGATTGCAGATGAAAGGCTTCATCGGCTACCGCAATGGGGTTTTTGTCGATCTGACAACAACCGTGCATGACGTTCGCATCCGTTATCCCAAAGGCGTGTCCAGTTCTGCGGATGCCAAATTGCGCCTCCTCGGAAGCTCCGACAGTCTGCTGCTGAGCGGGAATGTGACCATGACGCGCTTTGGAGTCGGAAGCAGTGTCGATCTCGCATCTCTGGCCGGTGGCGGAGGAGTTTCCGCTCCCATCGATCCTGCATCGCCCCTCAATCGCGTCCGGCTCGATGTCCACGTTACCTCCACTCCGGCACTGGGATTTCAAAACTCCTTCGCTTCGCTCGCCGGAGAGGTTAACCTGCGCATCCGTGGAACGCTCGAAAATCCCTCGGTTCTCGGCCGCATCGACATTACCGAAGGCTCCGCGTCTTTTGCCGGCACGAAATATCACCTGCAGCAGGGAGACATCATCTTTGACAATCCGGTGACCATTTCACCGGAGATCAACCTCGAAGCCTCGGCCCGCGTGCAGAATTACGACATCATCATCAGCCTGCATGGTCCGCCCAGCAAGCTCGATATTTCCTATCGCTCGGAGCCGCCGCTGACGCAGGCCGATGTGCTGGCGCTGCTCGCTCTGGGCCGCACCAACGAGCAGGCAACACAATACGGCGAGGTGCAGCAGCAGGCCGGCGCCAATCTCACCTCGGAAGCCTTGCTCGGCGGCGCTCTGAACGCTGCCGTCAGCAGCCGGGTGCAAAAGCTCTTCGGCGTCGGCAGCGTTCGCGTCGATCCCAACTTTGTCGGCACGCTCGGCGAGTCCACCGCCCGCATCACGGTCGAGGAGCAGGTCGGCACCAAGGTTACCCTCACCTTCGCCACCAACGTCAACACCACTGCGCAGCAATTGATCCAGGCGCAGTATGATTTGACTCGCAACGTCTCCGTCATCGCCGTTCGCGATGAAGCGAACGTCTTCAGCATGTATCTGCAGATTCGCGCCCGGCATAAATAATCGTTCGCCGTCTCAGAATGTCGTCATCCTGAGCGTAGCGAAGGACCTCTGTATTACGGCGACCCACCACCCTACCGTTTTTTCCTTGACCCGCTTCCAACTCTGTCCGATAGTCCTTCCATGCAGGAATCCAGCGCAATGTCAGAATCAAACCGAAGCGCAGTCCTCTCCAGTGCTCTCCTCGCCATAGGAATTTTCCTCGGCCTCCTCCTCGGCGGATGGCTCCTCGGCAGTCAGATCAAAGACACTCGCCTCGCCGATCGTTATGTTACGGTCCGCGGTTTGGCGGAGCGGAACGTGCAGGCGGACCTGGCGATCTGGCCTTTATCCTTCCGCGAAGCCGGAAACGATCTGCAGGCCACCTACAACAAAAGCACACAGGACAGCCAGGCAGTCCTTCAATTTCTGAACGCGCAGGGAATTCCGAGGACCGATATCACTCTCGGCCAGCCCGGAGTCACCGACACCCAGGCCAATGATTACGGAGGGACGCGCGCCCCCAATCGCTATATCGTGCAGCAATCCATCACTGTCCGATCGCAGAATGTCGCCAAAGTGGCCGCCGCGGTGCAAAAGACCAGCTCGTTGATCGCCAGCGGCGTGGTGCTGGGCGGCGGACCGCAGTACGGTCAGCAAAATAGCGTCAGCTATGTATTTACCGGATTGAATTCAATTAAGCCGGGGATGATTACCGAAGCGACACGCAACGCTCGCACCGCCGCTGAGCGTTTTGCAGCCGACTCCGGCAGCAAAGTCGGAACAATTCGGCAGGCGTCCCAAGGCCTGTTCTCCATATCATCCGCGGACGCCGCATCGGATGGCGAAGGAATGTCCGCCGGCATGTCAGGTCAATCCGGCGCAAGCATTCTGCAGAAGGTGCGCGTGGTGACGACCATCCAGTATTACCTGCAGCAGTAAGAGAGCCAGGCTTATCGGTCGTCTCTGGTTCAGATGAAGTCGGATTAAAAAGTGAACCCGTCATTCTGAGCGCAGCCGGGTCCCCGGCGACAGGTCTTCGTCGCTGGGTGGGAGCGAAGAATTCAGGCATAGCCGATGTTTTCCGGATTTTTCGAAGGGATCAAAAATCCCGTCATTCAGAATCGCTCTCGATTTCAATTGCGTCTCACAGAGTGCATCTTGTCTGTTCGCAAAGCTCGGAGTATCGTATGATCCGGCAAGATGGTAGTTCGGTTTTGTGAGGGAGATGAAAAGGATGCGAACCCGAAAAGTTGCACAGCAGTTGGTGGTCGTACTGTTTCTCGGTGCGGTGGGATGGGTCGCGGCGCCCGTCCTGACTGGTCCTTCGGCCTGCGTATTTGCCGCCGACACAGCCCAGTCGCTTACCGACGCAGTCCAAAGGCAGCTTCGCAACAAGAACTACAAAGATATCACCGTGCGCGCCTCTGACGATGGCACCGTCACTTTATCCGGCCAGGTCGATCTGTACGGGTACAAAGTGGATGCGATCAAGAAAGCCAGGAAGGTGCGCGGTGTGAAGGACGTCCGCGACAACATTGCCGTTGGCGGTCCCACCATTCCGGATAATGTTCTCCAGCGAAAGCTGCTCAGCAGAATTGAGGTCGATCGGGTCGGCTTTGGTCAGGTCTTTGACGCTATCGGAGTGTCGGTGCAGAACGGGGTGGCGACTCTCGGTGGCCATGCGCTCGGTCCCGTGGCAAAACAGTCCGCCCTTTCGTTGACGCAATTTACTCCCGGCGTGAAAGGTGTGGTCGATCGCATCAGCGTCGATCCGGTTTCGCCGATGGATGATGGAATACGCCGCGCAACCTACCGCGCGATCTACGGGTTTCCGGCCCTGCAGCAGTACGCGATTGTGCCATCGAAGCCGATCCGCATCTCCGTTCAAAACGGCAGGGTCACTTTGTACGGCGTCGTAAACAACCAGATGGATAAGCAGCTTGCGTACACCCGCGCCATGCAGGTCCCGAACGTGTTCCAGGTCACCAATAACCTGGTGGTCGCGAACCAGGCGAACGAACAGAAATAGCCCATCTATCAAACGATTCCGAATACAGTCCCACGCTCTTCACTTATTCGGTCTGTCCTGAGAGCGTTCACTTCACCATAGCTAAACACCGGCTCCCCACTGCTGTCCCGCCGTGTTGATCGCCAACACTGTGAACCGGTGGCGGCCCGGCGCTAACTCGACCTGAGTGTCCAGCAAATTGGAAGCGCCGGCGTAATCCTTCCTCACCCGTCCACCTACAGTTGCATATTCGCAACGGCAGTAGCACCCTGCACATTCATCAACTGTCATTCCGAGCGAGGCCGTGCCGCAGCTTGATTTGGCCGAAAT
This sequence comes from uncultured Acidobacteriota bacterium, assembly GCA_963823295.1. GTDB lineage: Bacteria > Acidobacteriota > Terriglobia > Terriglobales > Acidobacteriaceae > JAKAAZ01. The sequence continues at coordinate 2,949 of CAWGLF010000028.1, read as the reverse complement.
AAATTTGTGGACCAAAGCATAGCGGAGTGGAGTACCTGCAGCCACAGCAAGCATCCTTCGCAGGCCCATTTACATCCGGAATTACAGGAAGAGTGAGTTGACTTCGTTTTGGACCGTGCGAGTTCGCTCCAGGAAGATTTCGGAAGCTGCAAAGATGTTCATGAATATTCGACCACGCTTTGGCGCACTAGTTCTTCCACGCATTGGTGCGTTAGTTTTCCTGGGATTGTTAGCGAGCTGCGGTTCAAACACGAACTCGTTAGCTCCGCCCGCTGCCCTGCCTGCGGGAACCGTAACCGCAACGTCCAATCCGCAGGTAGCGCAGTATAAGATCACGCCGCCTTCCGCCGCTCTTGTGACGGTCACCTTTGGAACCACCCAGAACTATGGCTTGCAGACCTCGTCCGTGCCCACCCCGAGTGGCGGCGGCCCTGTCAATATCTACGTGGCCGGTATGCTACCCGACACCACCTACCACATGCGGGCCTACGTCCAATATCAGAACGGCACCTCTGCGACTGATGTTGACCACACCTTTACGACGAGCCATTATCCGGCAAGTACTCTTCCGCAGATTACTACGACCATCACTCCCGGGCAGACACCGCAGTCAGGGGTCGAGATGCTGAATCCTCTGGTACATGGCGGACAGGCGGGCATCATTGTGACAGACCTGGCGGGGCATATCTTGTGGGTCTATAACCCACCGACACCTCTCGGGCCCGCTCAATTGGGAGCCCCGAAGCAATTGGCTGACGGCAACTATCTCGCTTATGCCGGCGACTCGCCTTCTGCTTTCCTGCATGCTCCGGCTCCTCCCGGAACAACGAATCTGGTGCGAGAGTTCGATCTTACCGGAAACACGGTCAAAGAGATCGACATGGCGCAGCTCAATACCGAAATGGCCGCCGCTAACTACAACATTCCGCTCATGAGTTTTTCCCATGACGTCACTGTTCTTCCGAATGGACATTGGTTGGTGATCGCGACAACATCCAAGATGCTGACATTGCCGGGCACGACCGCTCCGACGAAAGTCCTGGGCGATGTGATTATCGATCTGGACACCAATCTGAAGCCAGTCTGGGTTTGGAATGAATTCGATCACCTGGATGTCAATCGCCATCCTGAGAACTTTCCTGATTGGACGCACACCAATGCGATCATCTATTCGAAGGACGACGGCAATATCATCATCTCCATGCGCCACCAGAACTGGCTCGTGAAAGTGGATTACAACAATGGCGCTGGAACCGGAAATATTATTTGGCGCCTGGGGTACCAGGGAGATTTCAAGCTGGTCGGCGGCACCGGCCCGACCGACTGGTTTTCAGGCCAGCATAAGCCGAACTTCACCACAAAATACACGACGGGCATATTCGGCTTAACTCTGATGGATAATGGAGATTTCCGAGTCTTTCCTCCGGGTTCTCCCTGTGCAACCACGAAACCGGAACCGCCTTCATGCCTGTACACCACGGTGCCCGTCTTCCAGATCGATGAAGTGGCGAAAACCGCGACCTTTGAGTTCCATCAGGTCCTTCCGACCAGCTTGTACAGTTTCTTCGGTGGCAACTCCGAAAAATTGCCCAATGGAGACATCGAATACGATCTCTGTGGATTGCCCGGCAAGCCCAATTCGCAGATATTCGAGGTGACCAACCAGAGCACTCCGCAGACGGTTTGGACCCTGAAGGTGGCGGGCGCATATGTCTATCGCGGATATCGGCTTCCCAGCCTATACCCTGGCGTGCAATGGTAGGGTGTGAATCATCGCGAAGACTCCTACATGATCGGCGAGACCGCTTCGAACCAGATTCCGCAATGATGTGAGGGTGAAGGAACCCTATCTTTGCCTTTAGGTGGAAGCGCAGGGCTGAACAGGCTGCGGAAAAAGTCTGTTTCGGATCACTTTTGTCCACAGGCTTTTGGATTAAGAAGAGAGTATGCGTGGAGACGATGAGCAGCAGCGTGGGATGTTCAGTTACGTAACGATGGAACAGCGGATCGCATCGGATCATCCGGTGCGTCAGCTACGGGGGATGGTGGATGGTGCCTTGCGGCGGATGGATGGCGAGTTGTGGAAGCTTTATTCGCGCATGGGACGACCGTCGATTGCGCCTGAGCGTTTGTTGCGGGCGCAGTTGCTGATGGTGTTGTATTCGATCCGCTCGGAGCGGCAGTTGATGGAGCAGCTGAACTACAACCTGTTGTTTCGCTGGTTCGTAGGCCTGGAGATGGACGATCCGGTGTGGGAATGTGACGGTGTTTACTAAGAACCGGGAGCGTCTGATCGCCGGCCAAGCCAGCCAACAGTTGTTGCTGGCGGTGGTGGAAGAGGCGCGCGGGCGCCAGTTGTTGAGCGAGGAGCATTTCACGGTGGATGGGACACTGATCCAGGCCTGGGCATCGGCGCGCAGCTTTAAAGAGAAGAAGGACCCGCCGCAGCCTGGATCGGGAAGCGGCGACGGAGGTCGGCTGCTTTTACGCGACAAGGTGGAGTCGACCACCGACCCGGATGCGCGGCTTTACCGCAAGGCGGCGGCTGACCGCAGCGTTCCCAGTTATCTGGGGCACGCGCTCATGGAGAACCGCAGCGGGCTGGTGATTGCAGCCGAGGTCACTCTGGCAGGTACGGATGAGGAGCGAGCATCGGCGCTGCGCTTGCTGGACCGAGCCGTGATGCGCGGTTCCGGGCGCAGGCTCACGTTGGGCGCCGACACACAGTATCAGGCAGCAGAGTTCGTCCAGGCACTGCGTGAGCGCTCCGTGGCTCCGCACGTCAGCGAATATCCATGGCGCTCGGTCAGCAAGCGCGTGGACTGGTTCTATCGGCTCACCATCGCTGCTTACAACCTGGTGCGTATGCGCAAGCTGATACCGATGCAAACGATGGCCACGTAGGGCCGAAGTGTCTCTGCAGCTCCCCGAAACGGCCTGCAGAGACAA
>CAWGLF010000027.1:0-87580 GCA_963823295.1 uncultured Acidobacteriota bacterium | reverse complement strand
TCAGCGGCATCGGCCCAATGCGCCCCTTAATTTCACCGATATGGCCTGGCACTTCTTCGCTGAAATTCACTCCAAGTAGGGCTGACAGACCCTGCAGATGCCTGAAGATGTTTGTTGCGAGCGCATCGATGTCCCTACTGAAATTCCTAATTCGATTCAGCCCTCAAGCATCGCTGTGCGTTTGTAGCCAACTATCGCTGGAAAAGCTGTAACTCATGCTGTAGAGTGATTCGCAATGGACCCGCACCTTCCCGGCAGTCTTGAAGAACAAGTTGCCGAACTGCGTTTGCACGTGCGACGGCTGGAAGAGGCTTTGCAGAGCTACGGGATCGTAGTGCGAGGCGAACAGGCCAGGCCGCAGACCAACGACGCAGGTTTGAGCCAAACGGAGCCGCCGCACCAGCCGCCACGTCCCGCACCGGAACACCAGGTGCAACCGACGCTTCGTCCTGTGTTTTCGTATCCCGACACGCCGAAAAACGCTCGCTCGCTCGAAAACCGAATCGGCTCGCAGTGGTTTAACCGAATCGGCATTTTGGCGTTGCTGATTGGCACGGCATGGTTTCTGAAGCTGGCAATCGACAATCATTGGATCGGTCCGCTGGGCCGAGTGTTGATCGGGCTCATAGCGGGCGCGGGATTCATCGCATGGTCCGAGCGCTTTCGCAGCCGCGGCTATGAAGCTTTCGCGTACTCGTTGAAGGCGGTCGGCAGCGGCGCGCTTTATCTGTCTCTGTGGGCCGCGTTCTCGCTTTTTCACCTTATCCCGGCCGGCGTGGCCTTCGCGGCCATGATTCTGGTCACAGCGTTCAATGGATTTTTGGCGTGGCTCGAGGATACGGAGTTGCTGGCTCTCTACGCCATCGTCGGCGGCCTGAGCACGCCGCTTCTGGTTTCGACGGGCGGCAACCACGAAATTATTTTGTTCTCTTATCTGCTGATACTGGACATTGCTGTGCTTATTCTGGTTGCGCTGCGTCCCTGGTCGCGTCTGCTCTTTGGCGCTTTTGTGGGCACCGTCCTCTTCTTTGCCGGTTGGTGGATCGCTTATTATTCCGAAAACCAAACTGCGATCACGGCAGTTTTTCTCTGTTGCTTTTTTCTGATCTTCGCCTTCGCTCCTCGTCTGGTCCGAATGGGTCCAAGAGACGACCAACATTCTTCCACCTGGGACAACCTGGTACTGATCCCTCTGCCGATCGCCAATGCGGGCCTCGGATTCGTCACGTTCTACGCATTATTCGACCGATCCGGCACCGAATGGTCGGGCCCATGGCTGGCGGTGGCTTTCGCCGCCTTCTACTTATTGATGCGCCGGCTTCCTGCGAGCGAAAGATTGAATGAAAGCCCGGCACTGCTTTCGTCGCTTCATCTGGCCCTTGCAGTCGTTTTCCTCATCGTAGCGATTCCGCTCAAAGCGCATGGGCGATGGTTGACAATCGGCTGGCTTGCGGAAGGCGCGGCGCTTTTGTGGGCGGCAAATCGTGTGCAATCACTGTTGCTGCGGGCACTCGCCCTGCTTTGTCTCGCGCTCGGGCTGGTTGTGCTGGTCGAGGTGAATCCGCCGGCATCGGCCACGCCATTCCTCAACGAGCGGTTTGGAGCCTACTGCGTCGGGATTGCAGTCTTTGCCTTCGCGGTCCGCATAGCGCGGAAAGCGCAAACGGAGGAGAAACGGCAAGGCTCTCTTTCCTGGGCCGCGCTCGCCGCAATCGCCGTGCTGATTGTGAATGCGCTGATCCTGCTGGCCATCGGTTGGGAGATCCACAGCTACTGGTGGTTCCTGCGGTGGCAAGGCAATATCAACCTGCTGCGCGACTATGACATGTACGCGCAGTTCTCCTACTCGGCATTGTTCATGATTTTCGGCGCGGTCCTGCTTGGCGCCGGATTCTGGCGGCGCTCGGCTTTTCTTCGCTGGCAAGCACTGGTGCTTCTGGCGGCAGCTATTGCGAAAGTCTTCCTGGTAGATATGAGCGAGCTGAGCCAAGGCTACCGGATCATCAGCTTTCTGGGTCTGGGCGCGTTGTTGCTCGCCGTCAGCTTCATCTACCAACGCGACTGGCTCAACCTGCGGGTTCCGGGTGGGCGGATATCGTGAAGGCGGTTCTTGCCGTTCTCCTGCTTGCGGCGGCCGTTGCCTCTCCGGATATCCGATATTTCCGGTATGAGCGACCGGTCCAGAATGCGCCACAGCAGGCGGCGCAAACTTGCCTGGCGATCGACGCGGGACTGTTTGTCCACGCTGCTCCGCAGCTTGCGGACCTTCGTCTGTACCGTGGCCGCACGGAGACGCCTTACGTCATCAACAGGTCCGCTGGGACCCGGACGGCCGAGGAGTTCGTCGCGCCCTTGAACCTGGGCCTGCGGAAAGGACAGACCGCCTTTGACGCCTCCATGCCGACCGGAAGCTACACCGACCTTAAGCTTGCGGTAACAAAGCAAAACTTTATCGCAACAGTGATGGTCTCAGGGAGCCAGAAACAGACCGGGGCCGCAACCAAGCTGGGGTCGTATACCATTTTCGACCTGACTCGCCAGAAACTGGGCCGCAGCACCGTTCTTCATCTGCCTCAGTCAGATTTCCGGTATCTTCACTTCCGTATCGCCGGGCTGCTGCCGCCGGAGAGTGTTACTGGGCTTTCCGTTGTGCGGTTGCCAGTGAATCAGCCGAAGTTCGTGACGGTCGCCGAGTCTTCGCAGGTCAAGCTGAAGGACCGTTCTTCCGTCTTCGAATTTACTGTTCCCGCTCATGTACCGGTCGACCGGATCGTTCTCGCGCCGGGTTCACAGCCAGCCAACTTCAGCCGGGATGTACGCGTTACGGTAGTGCCGATCACTCCGGCGATCAGCCAGGAATGCGGTCGAGCAGTGGCAGCCGGCCAGATCGTACGGGAATTTTCTGCGCGTCCACAGCGTTCAGGACGGTCATCGCATCGACGAGGAGCGGCTGGCGGTCGACGCGCCGAAATCGGACCTCGACACGGCGGCAACGTGGACGGTTGCCATCGAAAATGGCGATGACGCTCCGCTCCAAATCAACTCCGTCCGCCTTGAGATGCTGGAGCGGGATCTGTGTTTTGACGCTTCTGCCGGCGCGCGCTACACGCTCTACTATGGTGATCCAGCACTGGCCGCGCCGAACTATGACTATGCCAAGCTTTTTATGCCGCAGAGCAACGCGGCCCGGGCCACAGCGGGGCCGGAACAATTGAATCCAAAATACCAACCCCGTCCCGACGAGCGCCCGTTTACCGAGAGGCATCCGGCTCTTTTGTGGCTGGTGCTGGCGCTGGTGGTCGTGCTGCTTGCAGCCATTGCACTACGCTCAGCAACGTTGACCAGCCAGCCGCCGCAATGAGTAGGGGCCGCGCTGGCCTTTGCTCTAACTGCATCCGCTGGTCGAGCCGCACTCGACGCATTTGTAACAGCTGCCGTTGCGAATCATAATGGCGCCGCAGGTGTGGCAAGTGGGCGCATCTCCCATATTCACAAATTCGCGCATCGCATCGGCCGTGTGGACCAAGCTGCGATCTTCCATCCGCAGGTTCGGTTGATTGGCTGCGTAGCCCGCATTCAACTCCGGCAGAATGCCGCCCTGCGGTGCCGAGGTCGCACCCATTCCGCGGGTTGGCTGGTGCTGCTCCGGCGCGAACACTTTTTGGCCACCTTCGGCGGCCGCCGCCTGCGCAGCGAGTCCCGCGAACAGCGGCAGCTGCGTTCCGGAAAGAAAGCGCAGCTGCAGCCAGCGGAAAATGTAATCCATAATCGATTTGGCAAATCCGATCTGCTCGTTACCGGTCCAGCCCGACGGCTCAAAACGCAGGTGCGAGAATTTCTCGCACAGGACTTTGAGCGGCACGCCGTGCTGCAGCGAGAGTGAAATCGCCGTGGCAAAAGCATCCATCAGGCCGCTGACGGTTGACCCTTCCTTTGCCATCTTGATAAAGATTTCTCCCGGCTGCCCGTTCGGATAGAGGCCCACCGTGATGTAGCCCTCGTGCCCGGCGATGGAGAATTTGTGCGTGAGCGATGGCCGTTCCTCCGGCAGACGATGCCGCACCGTGCGCGGCGGCGCGTTCGGGTCCTGCTGGGTCAGCACGACTGCGGCGGCATTCTGAATCGCCGCCCGCCCCAAGGCTTCGAAGCTCGAGGCCGGCAATTGAACCTTTTCCGCAGAGTTGACCGCAAGCTGCGCCGCGAGCGTATCAATCGCGGCGACATCCGCGGGCACGCGAGCCAGAGTGCGCAACAATTGTTCAGCGACGGCATCCAGCGCCGAATTCCCGCTGCTCGCCTCCGAGTCGGTCACGTTCAACGGCTGCGTGCCCTTCGAACCATCGCGATAAATGGCGACGGCTTTCAGCCCCTGACGCCAGGACTCCATGTAAGCCTCGGCGATGTCCTCAACCGTAGCATTGTTCGGCAGATTCACCGTCTTTGAAATGGCTCCCGAAAGGAAAGGCTGCGTCGCCGACATCATGCGCACGTGCCCCATGTAATGGATGCTGCGCGTGCCCTTCGATGCTTTAAAGCTGCAATCGAACACCGGCAGATGCTCCGGTTTCAGCCCCGGCGCGCCTTCGATCGTGCCGGTCGCGTCAATGTAGCTCACGATCGCATCCACGGCCTCATTGTTGTAGCCCAGTTTGAACAGCGCCGCCGGCACCGTGTTGTTCACGATCTTAATCATGCCGCCGCCGACCAGCTTTTTGTATTTCACCAGCGCCAGATCGGGTTCAACGCCGGTGGTATCGCAGTCCATCATGAAACCGATGGTCCCAGTCGGCGCCAGCACCGTCACCTGCGAATTGCGGTAGCCATATTTTTCGCCGTGCGCCAGCGCCTGATCCCAGCAATTGCGGCTGGCGTCGAGTAGTTCATCCAACTGCGGAACCGCAAATGGCTCGTCGCTCGCGCGCGAACGGCCAATCTTATTCACCTCCGCGCGATGCATGCGAATCACGTCGAGGAATGGCTCGCGGTTCACATAAAAGCCCGGGCATGCGCCGCCGGTGCGCTCGGTCGACTGCGTCAGCGGCGTGGCCGCGGGTAATGAAGCGCACTGCTCCGCCAGGCACGAGGACTGCAGATAGGCCTGCCCGCACATGATCGCCGTGAGGCACGCGGCGAAATCGCGGCCGGCGTCGGAGTCGTATGGCAGACCGCAGGCCATCAGCAGCGCGCCCAGGTTCGCATAGCCGAGGCCCAGCGGACGATAATCATGCGAATTGCGGCTGATCGCTTCCGTCGGATAGCCGGAGTTATCGACCAGAATATCCATCGCCGTAATCAGCACATCCACCGCGTGACGGTACGCCGGAATGTCAAATGTACCTGCCGAAGTTACAAATTTCAGCAAATTGAAACTGGCAAGGTTACATGCCGAATCATCCAGGAACATGTACTCCGAACAGGGGTTCGACGCGTTGATGCGTCCCGTGTTCTTCGACGTATGCCACCGGTTGATAGTGGTGTCGTACTGCATTCCCGGATCGCCGCAGTGCCAGGTATTCTCGGCGATTTTGTGCATCAGATCCCGCGCCTTGTAGGTCTGGAACGGCGAGCCGTCCTTGACCGCGCGCGTTGAGAAATCGCCGTCGTTTTCGACCGCGCGCATAAATTCATCGTTTACGCGCACGGAGTTGTTGGCGTTCTGGAAAAAGATCGACGTGAACGCCTCGGAGTCCGGCCCGGAGCCGTCGTAGCCCGCCCGCATCAGCGTCCAGGCCTTAGCCTCTTCTTTCGATTTGCACTCGATAAAATCGACGATGTCCGGATGATTGATGTCGAGGATCACCATCTTCGCAGCGCGGCGCGTCTTGCCGCCGGACTTGATGACACCGGCAAAGGCATCGAAGCCGCGCATGAAGCTCAGCGGACCCGAGGCCGTGCCGCCGCCCGAAAGAACTTCCGTGGACCCGCGAATGGTCGACAGATTTGTGCCCGTACCCGAACCCCACTTGAACAGCATGCCCTCGGTCTTCGCCAGCGTCAGAATGGAATCGAGCGAGTCCTGCACGGAATTAATAAAGCAGGCCGAGCACTGCGGATTGCGATAGCCGGTGACAGAAAACTCCACCGCGCAGGTGTGCGGATTCCAGTGCCAGTTCTGCGCGTCCGAGTTCGGTTCCAGCCGATCGCAGCCGACGTTGAACCATACCGGCGAGTTGAAAGCCACTTTCTGATTCAGCAGCATGTGCGCCAGCTCGTCATGGAAGATGGCCGCGTCTTCCGGCGTGCGGAAGTAACCGCCTGCCACGCCCCAGTCGCGAATCGTCTCGGCCACGCGGCCGATCAGTTGACGCACACCAGTCTCGCGCTCCGGCGTGCCGATCTGGCCGTGGAGATATTTGCTGGCGACGATATTCGTCGCCGTCATCGACCAGTCGACCGGAACCTCGACATCCTTCTGCTCGAAGATGGAGTTGCCCTTCGAGTCGACGATGGATGCGGTGCGGCGCTCCCACTGGAGCTCATCGTAGGGCGAGACATCCGGGCGGCTGAAAAAGCGTGCGAATTGCAGTCCGGCTCCGGGCTTGGAGGGGGATGAGGTCTTCACCGTTTTCCCGGCTGCGGGAGCGGTTTGTGTCTTGCTGATTTCGGCCATTGGGGATGCCTCCTGTTGCTGAATGTCTACGCCGTACTGATACGTTGATGCATGATGCGAAACGTTCATTTTCGGGCCGGATTTGCGGCTCTGGCAGATTCGTTTGCCGCAATTTCCGCGGCCGCCGCTCCCCGCCGTGGAAAAGCCCGTAGAGGGAAAGTACCGCTGTAAGTTGTGCCTGTCAAGTAAATACCACTACTTATTGTATTACCATTGGAACTTGTTGAAGAATCGAGACTTGATCCTGCTCCATAAAGCGCGAATTCGGAGCCGCAGGACCGGAGAACAGAATGGGACCGGGTGCTGCCTCGTCAGTCTGCTCAGTGTAGGGTTCCGCAACCGCCCGCGGCAAGGCGCAGTTCAGGTAAAACACTTGTGGAAGAGTGGATAAACAGGAGCCAATTGCTGCTGTCCCGTGTCAAGCCCGACTAACGTCGGATGGGCCATCGCCGTCACTTCACAGCATCGGGATATAAACCCTCGAGAGGTTTGTTCTGTCCATTGAACGGCAGCTGTGGCCGGGGCAGCATGTCATCGCGCATGGCGGTGTTGTAGAGGAAAATTGCCTCGATAACGGCGGCTTGTTTCAGATCGGGCTCGCTTAGATGCTCGTAAGTATCGAGGTTCGTGTGGTGCGTGCGACTGTCGTAGTCGCGCGGGTCTTGAATGAATTCAAAGCCCGGAAGTCCGGCTTTTTGGAATGGCACATGATCCGTAGCGCCAGTGTTGCGCTCCGTCATCGTGGCCATCCCGAGGTCCTGGATGGGCTTCATCCACTGCGAGAAGATGGCCGCGACTCGCCTCATTCCCTTCGGCGTAGATGCCCAGCATTTGCCCGTGCCTCCGTCCTTGTTGTAATAGGCGTCGAGCTTGGCGGCTTCGGGCTTCATGGTCGGCGGCGCGCTCATGTTTGCAAAAACAGCGGCACATCCGCATCCTGCTTCGCACCCGAGTAGTGGAAGGTTGCGTAATGATTGGCAACGTAGCCCATTGAGCCAAATATGCCCTCCTCTTCGCCGGACCACAGGGCGATGCGAATCGTGCGCCGGGGCTTTACGTGCAGGCTGTTCAGGATGCGCATGGCCTCCATGGCGACGATAACTCCCGCACCATTGTCGGTCGCGCCTGTGCCTGCAATCCAGCTATCGAGATGACCGCCGACCATTACGACTTGGTCCTTCAGCTTGGGGTCCGTGCCGGGAATCTCAGCGATCGTATTGTAGCCTTGAGCGTGCTCGTCCCCGAACTGCGTCGCGATATTGATCCTCACGCTGACAGGCACCTTGTGATCGAGCAGGCGGCTCATTCGGTCCCAGGCCTCGTTCGCGATGACCTCTTCGGGAATGGCTTGCTTACGCTCCGGCCTGTAAACAAACCAGCCCATCGATGAATTGGTGTCATCATGCAGCACGCCGCCGGAGCCGCCCGGTTCCAGCACGGCGACAGCTCCTTCATCGGCGAAGAACTTTGCAACCTTCTCCTGAAAGGCCTTTCCAGCAAAAATCTTTCGATACTTTTCAGCCTGATCGCCTGGCGATGCGCCTTTGAGCGGGTACCGCGCAATGCCTGCAAGCGCGGCGGCATCATAGTGCACCATCTTAGGCACGCTGTCGGGATCTACGTCGGGCGACGACGTTCCCTGGCCGTAAAGGATGACCTTTCCCCTGAGCTTACCTTTCCACGCGGCCAAATCGCTCTCAGCTTTGAGACCCGGTACGTAGATCACAGCGGCGGTAACTGCACCCTGGGTTGCCGGAGACCACGGTGTCGCCTGCGCCAGAAAGACACCCGGCACCGGTTTCACCATGTCCAGCGATGAACTCAGCTGCGTCCAGGCCATGCCGAACTCGCCCCAACTCTCCAGGTGCGCGTTGCTGCAGCCCATCGCTGTGAGCTGCGCGCGGGTCCACTCGTTGGCGCGCGCCATGGCGGGCGAGCCGGTGAGCCGTGGTCCGATATCGTCGAAAAGGGCGCTCGCATACTCCATCACATGCGAGTGCTTGAAGCCTTCGTCGCGAATGCGCGAGTACATGTCGAGATCGAGCACCTCCGGCGCAGTCGATACGTTCACTTCACGCACTGTTCCGACGTTGTGAGTGTGCGTTTTTTGAGAATTTGCGACAAGCGGCGCAACAGTGAACAGGGCCAAGGCAAGGGCAGACTGAAGGCGAGACATGTATGCCATGATAATGAGCTTTCCGGGCTGCTGCTCTTTGCTTTCGGAGCGTTGGCGGATCGTTTGCAGCACTTGCACCGGCCGTCTGGACAGGGACGCAATGGGAAAGGGCGAAATCCTTCGCGCTACCGGGCCCGGGCGACGGGTTTTTTCTGTTTGGGGCGCGCGCTTTTTTCGCGCGGCGAAACTACGCCCGGCGAGCTTTGGCGCTCCATCCAGCTTTCAAGCAGGGAGCGCTTGAAGCGCCAGCGATTGCCTAATTTGAAGGCTGGGATTAAGCCTTCTGACGCATATTTATACAGACTGTCGGCGCTGATGCCGAGGTATTCCGCGGCCTGGCGGATGTCCATGACCTCGCGTCCAGCCCAGGCAGCGGGACCAGTGGCGGCATTTGTGATCTCGATTGCGGTGCTTCTGGTGTGCGCGCGACCAGCCATTATATTTCTCCCGTTTTTCCATGAATGCCGCTGCCGGATACCTCGGCTGGAATTGCCGGGGAATTCTGGTTATAGGCCGCTTTTTCGAGGGATTTCAATAGGTTTTTTTCGGGATTTGCCGGCTGGCCGGGAATGCCGCACGTGAAGTGACGCTAAAAATTCCGAAAGCGCCATCCCATGGGGTTCATTGCTCCAACGACCGCAACTGCTGGGTGTCGATTGCGATGATTCCTCCGATTGAGATGGAAGGTTGGCGTATACTTCCGGGGCATGGCGGAAAACAGAACGGGCTGCCCATAAGTCAGGCCGCGCGGTGGAGATACTACATACACGAACGGCCAGCCCCAGCGGGCTGACCGCGCATGTGAAACTCGAAAACCACGATACTACTTCTTGAGTACCGGCTGGAGGCCTTTGGCTAATTCCAGCAGCTTTTCATCGACGGTGCGGGTTTTGGCGATGGCGTCCTGAAGCGGAATGTCGGTGATCTCCGTGCCGCGCAGCACCACCAGACGGCCGAACTTGCCCTGATGCACCAGATTGATCGCGGCGGCGCCGTAGCGGGTCGCGAGCATTCGGTCGTACGCGGTGGGCGTGCCGCCGCGCTGCGTGTGGCCCAGATTGACGGCGCGGGTTTCGAAGCCGGTACGCTTCTCGATCTCGTCGGCCACAAACTGGCCGATGCCGAGCAGTCGTTCGTGGCCAAACTCGTCCACCTTGCTGCCGTGGGTTGCTTTGGTGTCCGTGGCCGGCATCTTCGCGCCTTCCGCCACCACGATGATGCTGAAATTCTTGCCGCGGGCGCGGCGCTCTTTGATGCTGGCGATCACCATATCCAGATCGATCGGCACCTCGGGCACAAGAATCGCGTCCGCTCCTCCGGCGATGCCACTGTAGACGGCAATCCAGCCGGCATCGCGGCCCATCACTTCGCACACCATGACGCGGTTGTGGGACTCGGCGGTCGAGTGCAGCCGGTCGACGGCCTCGGTGGCAATGCTGACGGCAGTATCGAAGCCGAAGCAGACATCGGTGCCGCTCAGATCGTTGTCGATGGTCTTGGGAACGCCGACGCACTTGACGCCCTTTTCGACGAGCGCATTGGCCACGCCCTGGGTGTCGTCGCCGCCGATGGTGATCATGGCGTCGAGCTTGTTGCGCTGGATGGTGGCGATGCACTGCTCGAGGCCGCCTTCCTTTTTGCGGGCGTTGGTGCGCGAGGTGCGCAGAATGGTGCCGCCGAGCTGCAGAATGCCGGAAACGGTGTCGATGGTCAGCGGCATGGTCTTGTCTTCGAGCACGCCGCGCCAGCCTTCGAGAAAGCCGACAAACTCATCTCCGTGATGAAAGATGCCCGTGCGAACCGCCGCGCGAATGACCGCATTCAGGCCAGGGCAGTCCCCGCCTCCCGTTAAAATTCCTACCCGCATGGTGTTTGTCTCCTGTGAAATTGAATAAAAATACAGGGCCGTGAATAAATATGCTACTTTTGATTCTTTTTCGGCGCTGAAAATATGATACCGCGAGGCGAGTGGGCCATGGAAAAGCGGGCCGCTTTCGACAGAAAACGTCCAGATTAGTTGAAGGATTGTGCGAGAAAAGTTGAAGGATTGTGCAGAGAAAGTTGAAGGATTATGTAGAGAAGTTGAAGGATTGTGCGGGGCACCCGAATGACCACGCCGGATGAGTAGAGCGGTCCTGAGATGATTCTACCGTTTTGGGCCGAAATTCATTCCGGAAGAGAGGTCAGGGATGCAGGATTCAGCAGCGATGCCGGAATCGCGTTGCAGCGTCGACGTGGCGCTGCAGTAGGGTGGATTCGTGCGCGCTCGTAAAGATAGCCTCGTTGCGCCCAACCCGGCTTCTTGCGCCTCCCCTCGCTTTCTCCTTCGGACTGACGGACAATACGGTTGATCAGAAGCTTGTAGTATTCTTACCTGACAAAATAGGTGTCAGACAACTCCCGTGAGGTGATTGAAATGAGCGCAACCATTCTTATACGCGTGGCTGCCGCGATTGCCTTCATTCAATACACTGCGCATACCTTCCTCTTTCTATCCGCGAAACCGACACATGGGCAGGAGGAAGTGGCGATCGTCAATAGCATGAAGGCAAAGCGGTTCGATTTTTCGGGTTTCCAGCGCGGTTACTGGGACTTCTATTTCGGCTACGGCTTGTTGGTCATTCTATGGGGAGCGATCGAAGTCGTACTTCTTTGGCTAATTGGAGCCCTCGTAGCAGCCCATCCCGAGTCAGCGCGCCCTTTTGTTGCGCTTTTGCTTATTGGCAACATCGCGCACGCGGTTTTGGCAGGTCGCTATTTTTTTCTCGTGCCCGTTCTCTTCGACACCGCAGTCGCTCTTTGCTTGGGATGTGCACTCTATGTGCTCTAGGTCTGTTTTCCGAGACGCCCGGTGGCGTAGTGGCGAAAGCTGGACCACTCCCGATCTTTCGGCTCCAGCGCCACTCCACGGCTGACTGGATTGCGATAGAGCGCAGCTTTTCGATTCGCTTCCGATCCCTGAATACTTCAAGTAGTATCGCTTTTGCCAGACGGGTTTCTCGTTACGTTGCGCTGCAACCGAAAGCTTCAGGGCTAGGCGGTCAGCCCGGGTCAGCGAGTTCGACACTCCCCAGCCTGCAACGTCCCACATCTCAAAATCGATACCCTTCGGCAGGCTCAGGGCAAGTTGTGGGGCACCCTTGTTGAGACATGGGCCACCCGCCCATTGAGGTCATGGATATGAAGGTGCAAAGAAAAATCCTTTGGTTGTTACCGTTGCTGCTTGGCGTGAACATCCAGGTCAGTATTGCAGCACCGAGGCCTGAGAAAGTACGTCTGTGCGACTTACAGCAGACGGCGAAGCAAGGTGAGCAGCGGTCAGTTCAGGTTGGGGGGATTTACATTACCGGGTTCGAGGGGAGTGTTCTTACCGGCGCTGCGTGTCCGTCTCAAAGCTCCTGGGTTGAATTCGATCTTCAATCGACCACGAACAAAGAGATGCTGCGATCCATACTGGACACTGCGGGAAAGGCAGAGGTGATTTTCGAGGGCGAGTTTTACGGGCCGGGAGTTCCTGATCCTAAGCTACCGGAAATCATCAGGAAGTCGTACCAGCCTGGGTGGGGGCATCTCGGGGCGTTCAAAACCAAGTTGGTTGTTCACGCGATCCAGAGTGCGAAGCCCGTACCAGCAGACCATCCGGCCAGCGCCGACGCGAGCCATTAGGTTCCAATCCTTCAGGGAGCTATGCTGCGCTTCGGTCGGGATGACAGATGGTAAGGCCCAGCTAGCTTCGCGAACCCTTCGACAGGCTCACGGCAGGTTCTGGTGCAACTCAGAGCAGGCTATGGAGCACCCGGCTTAATCTGCCGCTGCGCGCCGGATGCTATATTGATCTTCATTGCTGTCCTTTTTCTGCCGAGGAAACTCTCATGGTTCGGTATGCCCTTCTTGTGTCGAGTGCCAGTCTTATTTTTGCAGTTACCGGATGTGGCGGCTCCGGTGGAGGCAGCGGCGGCACCGGGGGCGGCCCGACGCCTCCCACTGTGTCCACGCCCACTCTGACGGCGATTGCACCTTCTACCGCGCAGGCCGGTGGCCCCGCGATTACGATGCTCGTGTATGGCTCGAATTTCCTGGATGGCGTAGCTGTCCAATGGAATGGAACAGCGCTAGCCACAAACTGCGTGGAGTCGACCAACATATCGGTTTTCGTAGATTGCACGAGCGCCAACGCTTTGACGGCCAGCATTCCGGCGAGCGATCTTGCCGCGGTGGGAAATGCGAAAGTAGCGATATCCAATCCTGCAGGAGACAAGTCGGGCTCCATTACCTTCACGATTGCGGCGGCGCCCGCCATGACCACCTGGGTGAGGGCGGTAGCGGGAATCACTTCGCCGCAGGATATAGTGTGGGATGGCACGCACGGAAAGCTCTATGCCTCGATCGGGTCTACGGACGCTGTCGCTCCCAACACGATTGTCGCCATTGATCCAATAGCGGGAACTGCGGGAACGCCTGTATCCGCAGTCAGCAATCCCAACCAGCTTTCGATTTCCTCCGATGCTTCCTATCTCTGGGTAGGGCTGGATGGAAGCAATATCGTGCAACGATTTTTGCTGCCGAGTCTGACTAAGGACATCTCGTTTCCACTCCCATTGGATCCACAAGGAGATCCGCAATGGGCGGTTTCCTTGCAGGCTGCTCCAGCCAGCCCTCATGCTGTCGCTGTCATTGCCGGGCGCTATGGAAACGGCGACGGCGTCTATATTTACGACGATGCAACCCAACGGCATAACTATGTTCCTGGTTTTGGTCCGCCAGGAGGACCCTTGATCGATTGGATTCAATGGGGCGGGAACAATTCGACGATTTATGGGAACAACCACACAACCATTGATGAGGGGGGATCGCAACTCTCAGCGTCAATTCCTCTGGAGTGTCGCTGGTCAACTACAACGGTGGACAGCTGACCCTGTTCTCCGACACTCAATACGACAACGGCAACGGGCTTTTGTATCCCTATGGCGGCGCGTTCGATCCGATCAAGCTAACGCAGGTGGGCCAATTCAATTTGCCGATAGCTATAGGCGGCGAGGCTTGCACGGCCGATTCCTCGGTGGGCCGCTATTACTGCGTTACGACCTATAGCGTGGGCGGGACCGATGTCACTGCTGTCGAGCTATGGGTTTTCGACCTAAATACATATGCGCTATTGAATCGCGTCTTCTTCGGCGATCAATTGGGCGAATCCACGTCGCAACCGGACACGTCGATTACAGGGGCTCCACAGCACCTGGTGCGCTGGGGCAACGCGGGCCTGGCGTTGACCACTTCCGGCGATGGGCCGCCCTCTGGGACTGGCGGCATATATTTGATCGATGGAGCGGCGGTAAATCCCAATGCTGCTCCTGACGTGGCATCGGGTACATCCACAAATGCCTATGGCCGGATGATTTCACTGAACCCGCAGGCGGTACCTGCGGGCAGCGCGGATGTGACGGCGACGATCCAGGGCACGGGCTTTTCCCCGGACAGCACGGCCTGCTGGAACTGCAGCTTTCTCCAGTTTCAGTTCCTGCCCACTACCTACGTGAGCCCGACGCAACTTAGTGTCACAATTCCATCCTCTGAACTGGCGACGGCTGGGTCGCTCGATATCAGCGTCTTCGATCAGAGCGCCAACTTGTTTTTCATCGAACGCGCTAGCCTTTACGGTTTTGCCGGCGGGCGACAGCACGCGGGTGACGCCGCTGGATCTTGCCGGACTGGGGATGGCGTGGGATGCCAAGAGCGCGCTGCTTTACGTAGGAACAGCGGATTACGACCCGGAGTATCCGAACGCAATTGTGGCCATTAACGCGGGAAGCGGCAAGGTCGTGAGGTCGCAGGCCGTCGCGCCTGATCCGATCCTGCTAAGCGACAGCGCCAACGGCGAGTACCTCTATGTGGGTTATGCCGGCGCCACCAATCTGACCCAGCTTGCGTTGCCGGGACTGAATGCCACCGCGTCGGCAGTTCTGAACAATGGAAAGACCGGCCCCTATTTTCCGGGCGATTTGAAGGCTGCACCGATAGACCCGCACTCCACTGCCGTTACTCTGATTCAACCCAGCTTGCCGGACCCAGACGTGGGTGGAGTGGAAATTTTCGACGACGGGACGCCAAGACCGAATTTCCTGCCGGGATGGGCGGGTGGCCAAGCCGTCAATGCACTCTATTACACACTTGCGTGGGGTTCCTCGGACCAGGTCCTGAGTTCCACGCCCGGGCCAGCGGATGCGGGAAGCTCTATCGGAGGGCCGTTGTATGAGCTGGAAGTCAGCCCATCCGGGGTTGGCTACGTTAACCAGGGAACCGCAACCTTCAATCCCAATGGAGTGGAGATACATTCCGATCCCGGAACCGGCTACATCTATAGCGATGATGGCAATGTCGGCGATCCCAGCACGGGAGCTATTGTGGGCAGCTACAACGCGTCGGGCCTGGTGGCGCCGGATTCCTCATTGAATCGCGTTTTCATCCTGGGGCAGACGGCAGCGCAGGCGAATTCGAACAGCTTCACTATCGAATCTTTCGACGAGAAGACGTTCGCGCCCCTGTCGTCGATCGCATTCGACAACATTGCCGGGTCCCCCATTCAAATGGTGCGCTGGGGAACATCGGGATTGGCCGTTTTGACGAGCGGGGGTGCTCCAGGCGCTTTTGAGGCGAGCGCGGGAACGCTCTACATCGTGCAGGACTCAACCTTTGTCAGCAATCTGCAGCCACCTCCCGCCGCTGCGAAGAGCAGGCGGGAGTTGGTACAGCAGCGATGGAAGCGGCTCTCGAAAAGAGACATCCTGAAGGCAATGCATCAAAGAAAGATTGGCCCATAAGGAAGGCTGTGCAGAGGATGTGCGCTCCTGCTCTGCTGATATTGCCGGTTCACCCTTCGCCCGGCTCGGGAGAGGCACTGGCGGACCCGACAGCCATCTACTCCGGGCTGGAAGGGATTGCGGAAAATTGGCGGAACTGTTCCCCTTCTGCATCTTCCAGCGATGGACGGAATACAGAGGTCCTTCGCTTCCCACCCCAGCGACGAAGACCTGTCGCCGGGAACCCCGGTGCGCTCAGGATGACGACTTTGTTGAGAAGAGCGCCCAGTCTTTCCGCCGCTATTGACCGCGAATTCTCAGGTGCGGGGAGCATGCGTCTGAAAATGGATTGACCAGGAACGTGCCTGTGATTCCCGAGACCAGAACAGTTCCGTTGGAGTTGAAGTGGGCGGAGCGGAACTCCTCCTCTGGGAGATTATTGAGCCTTCTCCAGGTTTCTCCGCCGTCCGCACTGATGTACACGCCGGTGATCGAGGTCACAACCTCCCGGTTTGGGTTGGATGGGTCGACCTCTACTCCATAGGCTCGCAGGTTGGGGCCGGCATCATCTTTGCCTGGATGCAAGAGGAAGCTTGCGTCGGTCACTCTCTTTACGGCGCCTGGGCCTACAGGCTCATACACTCCCCAACAGGCCGCCAGATGCAGACCTCCCACGACACTCATGGCATGGATGGCGGAATCCGGGCCCACTCCATCGATGCGACTCCATTTCATTGCATGGAGGTCGAGCCGGTAGGCCTGATCGCCGGTTCCGACGTAGAGATAGGCTGGATCCGACTTTTGGGGATCGTCAAACTGCATGGAGAGAATGTCCATTTCGGTAGGAAGACCAGGGATTGGACCATCTTCGATCCACGAGCCATCTGCGGCTTTGTGGTACGTGAAAATTTGTGGGTCGAGGTCAAAGTAGCCGTAGCCGATGATGAGATGCTTACCGTCCGCCGTCATGCCCAGAGCATTTGCCCGAATAGGATCGCCCGGCTTTTTCGGAATCTGTACCTTCGGAGGCGAATACGGAACCCGAGGGCCGATGATGGGTTTCACCAATGTTGGTGACGTGCCCCGCTGAGGGAAAACCTGGAAGGCTCCGCGCTGGGTTGTGATCACAAAATAGGTTCCACCGGGAGCTACGATGAAGCCGTTCCTCAGGCCCTCGCCGATTCCGGCATTGAAATATCTGGAATCGATGCGTGCGACCTGATGCCACGTCGCGCCACCATCGCTCGATTTCGAAATGTACATCGCTCGATCGTAGTACGGGACCGCGGTGCTCAGGTCCGCGGTGAGAGCCCAGATGAGATCCGCATCGTTGCGGGTTGGATCGGTGGCGATGGCTTCAATAAAATCACTGGCGAACTGGTGACTTCCAGGGAGACTGGTCACGCGACGCACACGGCAGCTGTCGATTTCGCTGGCTGCATCGTTGTTGCCGGGCAACGGCGATACATGGGTGATGGCAGCATGATTCTGTGCGGAAGCTTGCGGTAATTGAGTCTGTCCGCAGGCGATGATGGGAACGGCCAGCAAGAAGATTAAAATTCTTCTGCTAAGAACCGCCCGACATGCGTGTGTGAGTGCCATGACCAGAAGATTTGTGGTGCGCTTGGACCAACATCCTAAATTTACTGCATGAGTGCAGAGCTTCCCCGAGCGTATTCAGGCGGTATCCAGTTCGCACCGAAATAAGGTGCTTTACAAAGCTTTTTCTGTAGAATTGTCGGGACAATTCTCTGTTCGTACGAGGAATAAAAAATTATGAAATTTGCGTTCGGAATTATCGCGGCTGGGCTCTTGTCTCTGGCCATTGCTCTCCCTGGTTATTCACAAACAACGAAGCGCGCAATCAAGGCCGCGAACCCGGCCCAGATCGCCCATGGCGAGTACCTGGTGAAAAGCGTGGCCGGATGCGGAGACTGCCACAGCCCGATGAACAACAAAGGCGAACCTCTACAAGGACAGTGGCTGAAGGGATCGAAACTTTCTTTCGGCCCGCTGATGCCGTTCCCGGGATGGGCCGCTGTCTCGCCCAGCATTGCCGGTCTGCATGGGTGGGACACAAAGGATGCGATGAAACTGCTGATGACAGGACTTGATCCGAAGGGACAGCCACCACGTCCACCGATGCCGCAATATCACATGAACCGTGCCGACGCGGCCGCGGTAGTGGCATATCTGAAATCATTGAAGTAAGGATCATCGCCTGGCAGAAACCCGGAGTTGCGGATTGTCTTACGGCAGAGGCAGACCGGCTTTTTCGTAGAGCACGGGGCGATGGCGCTGCCAATGCTCTTCGCGCCAGATATCTGCCGGGCGATCGAAATAATCCCATGGGAGGTGAGGCGCGTTCATGCCCACGAAATGGGCTCCGCATGTGCCGAGTTCCGGCGAGCGCGGCCAGAACGGTGAACAGATGCTCACCTCGCTGGTCTTCACGAGAAATAACGGAT
Organism: uncultured Acidobacteriota bacterium; assembly: GCA_963823295.1. GTDB lineage: Bacteria > Acidobacteriota > Terriglobia > Terriglobales > Acidobacteriaceae > JAKAAZ01. The sequence continues at coordinate 69,529 of CAWGLF010000027.1, read as the reverse complement.
GCAGGCGGCAGATGGCGGCGGCCTGCAGGCCCTGTTCCTCGATTTCGGCGACCAGCCGGGGCCGTTCGCCGGAGAATTTGCCGGCCTCGTTCAGTACTTGTTCCAGAGCAGCTCCGAGGTCGGTTCCGGGAGGCAAGCCTCGAATGCCCGCATTGAGAGCTCCGGGCGGGCAGATCGCATCGAAGCTCCCCAGACAACGCTCTACGTCCTCTGCAAAAAGCGATGCATCTTCCGACCGCAGCCACTGCCGCATGCCTTCAGGCACATCCCAGAGAATGCAATCATTGTCGAGGGCAAGCTCGTAACGATCCGGACGCGTGCGCAGCGGGACCAGCTTCCAGCCCATTCCTTCAATAAGGCTTTCATCAAAGTGCGGCTGCAGCACCTTCGGGACATCTGCCCCGGTGACCTCGCGCCACTCGATTTCGACGGGAAGGGGGCCTGTCCGGTTTTTTGCCTCCGCTGCCGGAATCGAATTGACACAGACCAGATAGTTAGCCAGTGGGCCGAACAGCCGGAAGGCGCACGCAATGGAAAGCCGGAGCATCTCAAAGCCACGCTCGTGTACATTGCCGATCGTCCATCGTAGCGCGAGCCGGTCCGCATTGGGCAACTGCTGTTTACTCAAGCTGCCGCCTCATTTTCTGTTGCATGAGAAAGCAGTTGTGATGCGTAAAAAACATTCGATCCTTCTTTTTGATTGGCTGATGGCGTGAAGCTTTTTGATAGTTAGATGTAACGAGAGCCGCGCAAGCTGCCGCACTGAGATATCGATAATTCCCTCGTTCAAGTGATATAAAACGGATTCGTCTTCGCAGGACAGAGTTTCTGCAGCAATGAAAGCGCGGAAGGAAGAAAAAAGCGGATCCCTCCACTGCGTCATCGCTACGCAATGACTCCGGTCGGGATGACACACCGTTTTGCTGGAGAAAAAAAGCAAACGCGGGTCCCTCCACTGCGTTCTCGCTTTCGCGAGAACTCCGGTCGGGATGACAGAGCTCTTTTGTGGGGAGAATTTGCCGCGCCAGCAGCTAAACGATCCCACTCAAGCCAAAAAAAGGCTTGAATGGGGCACCCTGCCTCCGCTCAGGGGCCGATCGGGATGACACATTGTCAGCGGTGTGAGGTGGCTTCGTCTTCGTAGAAGCGGGCGATTTCGGCGGCGTATTTCTGCTCGACGACGCGGCGTTTCAGCTTCATGCTGGGCGTCAGGTCGCCGGATTCTTGCGTCCACTCTTCGGGGACGATGTGGAAGCGTTTCAGGGTTTCGAAGCTGGCCAGGGTTGCGTTGACGCGCTCGACGATCTGGGCATAGGCGGTTTCGACATGCGGGTGAGCGACGAGCTGGCTGCGGTCGGCGATGGCAATTCCCTTCTCCTGCGCCCAGGCTTCGAGCATTTGGAAATTTGGCGAGATCAGGACGCAGGCGAATTTGTGGCGGTCGCCGACGACGGCGGCGTTGGCAATGAGCGGGTCGGATTTGAGGTGATTTTCGATCGGCTGCGGGGCGATCAGTTTGCCGCCGGAGGTTTTGAGCAGGTCCTTTTTGCGGTCGGTGATGAAGAGGAAACCCTGTGCATCGATGTGGGCGATGTCGCCGGTGTGGAACCAGCCTTCGGCATCGAAGCTTTCGGCGCTGGCCTGAGGTTTGTTCCAGTAGCCCTGAAAGACGGAAGGGCCGCGGACCAGGAGTTCCCAGTCGGCAGCGAGTTTGATTTCTACGTTTTCGAGCTTGCGGCCGACGGTGCCGAGGGGCGAGGGCGCGTCGGTATTGAGCGAAATTACCGGGGAGGTTTCGGTGAGGCCGTAGCCTTCCTGAATGCGGATGCCGGCGTCGAGGAACCAGCCGGCGGTGTCGAGGCCGAGAGGCGCGCCGCCGGAGATGAAGGTGCTGACGCGGCCGCCGAAGCCCTGCTGGATTTTGCGGAAGACGAGGCGGTTGGCGAGCTTCCATGCGGCGCTGTTCGGGCGTGCGGCCGGCGAGCAGGGTTTCGCGCTGCGCTTGTCCGCGGCGGAGGGCCCACTGGAGCAGGCGCGAGCGCACGGGCGATTGGCCGGCGCGGCGAAGGACCTCCTGCCGAATTTTTTCGTAGACGCGGGGGACGCCGACGAAGATGGTCGGCCGGATTTCGCGCATGGCCTGCGGAAGCAGCTCGAACTGCGGGCAGTAGGCGACGACGGCGCCATGGCAGAAGAGGGCGTAGTCCACGTGGCGAGCGGTGATGTGGGAGAGCGGCAGAAAGGAGATGGCGGAGTCGCGGCGATCCCAGGAGAAGGCCGCGGTGGAGAACGTTGAGGTTGGCGGCGAGATTGCCGTGGGTGAGCATGACGCCCTTGGATTCGCCGGTGGTGCCGGAGGTGTAGATGATGGTGGCGAGATCGTCGGGCTGGACGTCGTAGGCGCGGCGGTCGAAGGCGGAATCGCGAGCTGGGGTTTCTTCCGCGGGCATGAGATCGCCGAACCAGACGGCCTGGGTGATCTCCGGGACGCGGTCCATGAGGACGATTTTTTCGATGCTGGGTTTGATCGCGGATGGCGGCGACTTTCTCGTACTGGCGAGCTGTCGAGACGATGACGACGCGGGCGCCGGAGTCGGCCAGCATTCCGGCGACCTGCTGGGCGGTGAGGGTGGAGTAGAGGGGCACATCGACGGCGCCGAGGGCGAGGATGGCGAAATCGGCGACCGCCCACTCCCAGCGATTTTCGGCGAGGATGGCGACGCGGTCGCCCTTGCTGATGCCCCATCCGGCGAGCGCGGTGGCGAAGGCGCGAACGCGGCCGTAGAGCTGGTTGCCGGTGATGGGCTGCCACTTGCCGGCGGGATCGCGCCACTGCAGGGCGCGTTCGGAGCCGGCTCCGCTGGCGCGGAAGAATACGTCGTTTACGGTTTTGAGGTCGAATTTCATTCCATGCTACTTATATCAGACCGACATGTCAGGTTTTGGAGAAGCAGTAGGTTCCCGCGGAAAATCTGGCGGGAGGTTTTCGCCGCAATGTTGCTTGAGTTCCAATAGAAATCGCGGCCGATCTGGCAATTGACGTGAATGAACGATCTTCGTACCGCTCGCGCCAGTGATCGTCACAACACGGCTCTTCCTACCGGTGTTGATCTCGACAATATCTTCCCATCGAATTTGGATGTTCTTCCAAAACCAACGGACCTGTTGCAAACCGTCCGAGCCGATCACTACAGTCCCCGGAAATCCGAAGAGGAGCAGGGCCGCCAGTAATCCAGGGCAGGCTGCTATTGCAAGGTTTGACGGTTTTCCCTGGCTATGCCCAAAAAGCTCGATTGTTTGAAATCCGAGAAATATTACTGTCACACCCCAAGCCCCAAAAATAAGCCGGTTCGGGGCAAATTCAACTCGTCCATCGCTGAGCGCTCTTGCGGGTTGTCGGTTGCGTGCGCCAACGAAGGTAAGAACGCTGCAACAGAGACCCAACCCAGAACATGATGACCCAGCCAGAACAATGAATTCCAGATCATTCGCACATTCTATAATCTGTGCCAGAAATCCGATTCAAGCAGATGTTGCATATTTATGCATCGTATCTGTATTCTTATACATGACATATCGCCATGAAAACCGAGCGGCACAATGCGATACGGACGCTGCTGAACGATGGGCCGGTCCTCAGCCAGGATGAGCTGCGCCGCAAGCTGCTGCGGCGCGGGTTCGACGTGACGCAGGCGACGCTGTCGCGCGATATTCACGATCTGCAGTTATTCAAAGGGCCGCGTGGGTATGCGCTGCCGAACGGGGCCGATGCCGAAGATGAGATGCCTTCGCTGGACACCGTGTTTGCAGATTTTGGACTGACGGTGCGGCAGGCGATGAATCAACTGGTGGTGCGGACGACGACCGGAGGAGCGCAGCCGGTGGCGGCATCGCTTGACCATGAACATCTGCCCGAAGTGCTGGGCACGATTGCCGGGGACGACACGATTCTGATCATCTGCCAGGACCAGAAACACGCCAGCCGGTTGCGGCAACGGCTGGAAGGGCTGCTCGAAGCATGACATCCACTGTTCCCCAAACCGCGGTGATTGGTGTCGAGCGGCTACGCCGGGGCGGAGCTTGCGCGGCTGCTGCTGGCGCATCCGCGGCTGCGTGGGCGTGCGCCGGTTTTTTTCGGGCGGATGAAAGATGAGCACGCGGCGCGAGAAGAGGGCGATGCGCGCGTGCCGTTGACGGATCTGCATCCGCAACTGGCGGACAACAACGGGGCCGGCCATCTTGCGGTGGAGCCGTTTGAATGGAAGGCGCTGAAGGAGCGCGGCATCGATGTGATCTTTCTGGCGACGCCGCATGAGCAGTCGCGCGCCTGGGCGCCGCAACTGCTGGAGCACGGCGTGCGCGTGATCGACCTGAGCGGAGCGTGGCGGCTGGACGAGGAAGCAAATCGCGCCATCTATAAGTTGACCGATGCCGACCGGGGTTCCGCGGCGGCGATGCAGCAAGACGCTGTTTATGGACTGCCGGAGCTGCATCGCGCCGAAATCGCTTCGGCGCAGCTGGTCGCGAATCCGGGCTGCTATGCGACTTCGATCATTCTGGCGCTGGCTCCGCTGGTGCGCGAAAACATGATTGACCGGCAGCGCGGAATCGTCTGCGATGCCAAATCCGGCGTTTCCGGCGCGGGCAAGGCGCCGACGGCGAAGACGCATTTCATGCATGCGGCGGACAATCTTTCCGCCTATTCGGTCTTTGGCCATCGGCATACTGGGGAGCTGCTGGAGCAGCTTGGATTGAGGTCGAGTGAAATTGTTTTTACTCCGCATCTGCTGCCGATTCCGCGCGGAATTTTTTCGACGGTCTATGTGACTCTGGAAAAGCCGGCGGAGCCGGAAGCAATCGACGCGTGCTTCGGAACTTTTTACGCCGACTCGCCGATGGTGCGCTGGTCGGGATCGCGGCTGCCGGAGATTCAGCATAGCGTGCGCACGAACTACTGCGATCTCGGCTTTGCGCTGGCGCCGGACAGACATCGGCTCATCGTGGTGTCGTGTCTGGACAACCTGCTGAAGGGCGCATCGGGCCAGGCAGTACAGAATATGAATCTTCTTTTTGGCTGGCCGGAGCAGGAGGGACTCGCATGAAATTTGTGGTGAAACTCGGCGGCGCATCGCTGGAAAATCCGGCGACGTTGCGCGGAGCGACCCAGGCGATTGTGGACCTTGTCCGCGATGGCCATCAGGTTGCGCTGGTGCATGGCGGCGGAGCGGCGCTTGACGCGCACCCTGGCGCAACTTGGCAAGCAGAGCGAATTTGTTGCGGGCCTGCGGATTACCGATGCGGAAACGCGCGACGCCGCGCTGATGGTATTGGCCGGGCGGCTGAATAAAGAGCTGGTCGCCACGTTCGGCAGACATGGCCAGGCGGCGGTCGGGCTTTCCGGCGGCGATGGGCTGGTATTCCGCGCGCGCAAGAAGCGGACCGCGCCCGATCTGGGTTTTGTCGGCGAGATTGCCGCGTCTGATCCGCGCTGGCTGCAGGCTGTGTGGCAGATGGGAGCGGTGCCGGTGATCTCCAGCCTCGCGCTTGGCTTTGACGGCGAATACTACAACATCAACGCGGATGAGATGGCTGCCGCCTGCGCGATGACCTGCCATGCCGATGTTCTGGTTTTTCTGACCGATGTTCCGGGCGTGCGCGGCGCGGACGGCGAAGTGATGCGCTGGCTGACGCTGAAGCAGATTCCGGAGTTGACTCGCAACGCCGTTGTCTGGGGCGGCATGCTGCCAAAGCTGAGTGCCTGCCGCGAGGCGTTGCTCGGCGGCGTGCAGCGAGTAAGAATTCTACCCGCCGATGCGGCGGCTCAGCTACCGGACATCTGCTCGGCCCGGACACCCCAGGGAACGGAGGTAATGGTCGCATGAAATTCAAAGAAATCCGTGCCGCTGAGGCACGGTTGCTGGTGAACACGTACGAGCGCAATCCGATTGTATTTGTGCGTGGCGAAGGCATGCATCTGTTCGACGAGAACGGTACGGCCTACCTCGATTTGTTGAGCGGCATCGGCGTTAGCGCGCTTGGATATGGTCATCCCGCGATTCAGGCGGCCATCGACGAGCAGAGCCGAAAGGTGCTGCACATTTCGAATCTCTTTTTGCATGATGGCCAGGCGGAACTGGCGCTGCGGCTGACGGAAATGACCGGCCTGGATCGCGCGTTTTTCTGCAACAGCGGCACGGAAGCATGGGAAGCGGCGCTGAAGCTGGCGCGCGCACACGCAACCTTGCGCCGGTCCGAAGGCCACCGCGTGGGGACCAAGATTCTGGCGACTGGAGCACAGCTTTCACGGGCGCACCATGGGCGCGGTCTCCACCACGCATAAAGGGAAATATCGCGAGCCGTTTGAACCGCTGGTTCCCGGCGTGGAGTTTGTGCGCTTCGATGATGTTGCGGATCTGGAAGCGAAGTTTTCCGAAGAGGTCTGCGCGGTTTGCATTGAAGCGGTGCAGGGCGAAGGCGGCATCCGTCCGATCTCAAAGGAATTTTTTGCCGCCGCGCGGCGGCTGACCAGCCAGACCGGAGCACTCCTCATTGCGGATGAAATCCAGTGCGGCATGGGACGCACCGGCGAGTGGTGCGCGTACCAGCACTATGACATCCTGCCGGATGTGACTACGCTGGCGAAGCCGCTGGGCGGCGGAATCCCGATTGGCGCGATGCTGTGCACGGATGAAGCGGCGCGGGCATTTACGCCGGGGATGCATGGAACTACGTTCGGCGGCGGACCGCTGGCGTGCGCGGTGGCGATCGCGGTGATCGACACCATGCGCCAGAAGAAGCTGCTGGCGCACGTTCAGCAGATGGGGAAATATTTTCTGGATCAATTGCACGGGCTTGCCAGCCGTCACACGAGTATCACGGAAGTTCGCGGAATTGGTCTTATGCTCGGCATTGAACTTTCGAGCGCCGAAGCAGCCAAGCACGTGGTGGCGGAGATGATGGACCGGCATGTCCTGATCAACCGCACCAGCGAAACCGTTCTGCGATTTCTACCGCCCTATATTATTGAGCGCCAGCATGTGGACCAGGCCGTACAGATGCTCGATGAGATTCTCTCCAACCCCGCTACGGCTTCGGTCGCGGCCACAGCCGGCCAGACAATCGGTCAGGGAACACGCGGATGACGATGAAGACTTATGCTCTGGAGACGGCCGCGTCCGGGCGCGATGCTCCCCTTTCCGCACCAGCGCCTGAGATGGTCAATTCTCTGGCGGGGCGCGATCTCTGCTCCATCCGCGATTTGACGGCGGCGGATGCGCGGCTGATTCTCGACACGGCTCACGCGGTGAAAGCGCAGCCGGAGGTCTACCGGCGTGCTCTCGACGCCAAACAGCTGGTGATGTTTTTTGAAAAAGATTCGCTGCGCACCCGGCTCACTTTTGAGACCGGCATCAACACGCTGGGAGGCTCGGCGATCTTCATCGATCAGACAGCGTCTCGCCTTGGCGCGCGGGAAACGCTCGCCGACGTGGCCCATAATCTGGAGCGCTGGGTAGATGTCATTGTCCTGCGTACGTACGCGCATGAAACGATTACCCGGATGGCAGAGTATGCGCGCGTCCCCGTCATCAATGCTCTAAGCGATATCGAGCATCCCTGCCAGGCGCTGACCGATATTTTTACGCTGGAGGAACACTTCGGAGATCTGCGGGGCTTGAATATCGCCTACGTCGGCGATGGCAATAACGTGGCTCATTCGTTATTACTGGCTGCGGTGCTGCTGGGCGCGAATATCACGCTGGCATCGCCAGAAGGGTACGGGCCGAAGCAGGAGTTTCTCGATGCAGCGCGGCAGATGATTGCCAGCAGCAACGGGTCGAATGGAACTTTTTCATGTGGAACAGTCACGCACATGACTGACCAATATGCGGCGGTCTCCGGAGCTGATGCTATCTATACCGATGCCTGGGCCAGCATGGGACAGGAGCACGAGGCGGAGATGCGCGAAACAATTTTTCGGCCTTACCAGGTCAATTGCGAGCTGATGTCCCGGGCCGCGCCCCATGCCGTCTTCATGCATTGCCTGCCGGCACATCGCGGAGAAGAAGTGACGGATGAGGTAATTGATAGCGCGCAATCGATCGTCTTCGATCAGGCGGAGAATCGAATGCACGTACAGAAGGCGATTCTTCTGTTGCTGCTGGACGCGGCCGGCAAAGCCGCAGGTCTCTCCACTGCGTTCTCGCATGGACGGGAACTCCGGGCGAGATGACAAGCTTTACAATTTGTCATTCCAAAAGAAGCGCAGCGCAGTCGAGGAATCCGGAAGCCGTTCGCTCGATCCATATTGTCTGGATTCTTCGCTGCGCTCAGAATGACGAACTTTATTTTTATTTACAACGGTGTTGAAGATTACTGAGGGAGAGAAGTTTTTATGGCGAAGAAAGTTGTTCTGGCATATTCGGGCGGACTCGACACATCCATCATTATTCCGTGGCTGAATGAAAACTACGGCATGGACGTGATCGCGATGATCGCCGACGTGGGCCAGGGAGAAGATCTGGATGCGGTGGTGAAGAAGGCGTACGCGACCGGCGCGAAGAAGGCTGTGGTGCTCGATCTGCGCGAGGAGTTTCTGCGCGATTATGTTTTCCCGACCGTGCGCGCGGGCGCTGTATATGAAGACAAGTACCTGCTGGGCACTTCGATGGCGCGGCCGGTCATCGCCAAGCATCAGGTGGAAGTGGCGCTTGCGGAGGGCGCCAGCGCGGTGGCGCATGGCTGCACGGGAAAAGGCAACGATCAGGTGCGGTTCGAGCACGCCTATCAGGCGATTGCGCCGGAGCTGGCCATTATTGCGCCGTGGCGCGAGTGGGATCTGAAGTCGCGCGAGGACTGCCTCGATTACGCCGAGGCTCATGGAATTCCGGTGGCCGCGAGCCGCGAAAAGATTCATTCACGCGATCGCAACCTGTGGCACATCAGCCATGAAGGCGGGGAGTTGGAAGATGCCGGCAATGCGCCGCTCGACAGCACCTGGACGTGGACGCGTTCGCCGCAGGATGCGCCGGACCGCACCGAAACAGTTGAGATTGGATTTGAGAGGGGCACGCCTGTTTCCGTTAATGGGCAGCGTCTTGATCCGGTGCAACTGGTCGAACTGCTGAATGAAATTGGCGCTCGCAATGCGATCGGCCGCATTGACCTGGTGGAGAACCGGTTTGTCGGCATCAAGAGCCGCGGCATTTATGAAACCCCGGGGGGCACGCTGATTTTGGCTGCACATCGCGAGCTGGAAGCGATGACGCTGGAGCGCGAGGTGAAGCATTATAAGCAGCAGGTTGCGCTGAAGTACGCCGAGCTGGTGTATTACGGCCTCTGGTTTACGCCGTTGCGGGAAGCGCTCGATGCGTTTGTCGAGAATACGCAGCAGAATGTCACCGGAACAGTTACATTATCGCTTTACAAAGGGAATGTCAGCATCGCGGGGCGCCATAGTGAATTCGCTTTGTACTCCCCCGAGCTGTCGTCGTTTACCATGGGCGCAAGTTACGACCAGAAAGATGCGGCCGGCTTTATCCAGATTCTTGGATTGCCGGCGCGCACGCTGGTCCACCTGAAGAAGCAACATCAGGAGACGGTGCGGTGAAGATGTGGTCCGGCCGATTTCGCGAGCCGCTTGATAGCGCGTTCGATCGCTGGCAGCGGTCGCTGCGCTTTGACTGGCGTCTGCTTCCCTATGAAGTGGCCGCCAGCAAGGCGCATGCGCTGGCGCTGGCGCAGCTCGGGGTGTTGACGGGCGACGAGCTGAACGCGATCTGTGGCGGACTTGACGGAATTCTGGCTCAGTTTGAGGCCGCGGCCACGCCAGACGGGCGCGATCATCCCATGGCGAGTCATCCGGATGCCGAGGATATTCATCACTTTGTCGAGCTGGAGCTGAAAACTCGCATTGGAAACACGGCGCTGAAACTGCACACCGGGCGCAGCCGCAATGAACAGATTGCGACCGACCTGCGGCTGTATGTGCGCGATGCGATCGCTATGCTGCAGGATGATCTGCATCTCTGGCGGCAGGCATTTCTTTTTCAGGCACGCAGCGCGGGCGACGCTGCCATGCCCGCCTACACGCATCTACAGCGCGCGGAGCCGGTGCTGGTTGCGCATTGGCTGCTGGCCTACGTTTCCATGCTGGAGCGGGACAGCGCGCGGCTGGCAGACTGTGGCCAGCGGGCGAACCTGTGCCCGCTGGGTTCGGGCGCGGTTGCCGGCGCAACGCTGGCTCTAGACCGCGAGATGATCGCGCGAGAACTGGGATTCGACGCGCCTACGGCGAACAGCATGGATGCGACGAGCGATCGGGATTTTGTGCTCGAGTTTCTGCAGGCGCTGGCGCAGATTGCGCTGCACATCAGCCGCTTCGCCGAGGAGATCACGCTGTACGCAACGGCGGAATTTGGCTTTGTCGATTTGCCGGAGGCATTCTCTACCGGATCGAGTGCGATGCCGCAGAAAAAGAATCCTGATCTGACGGAGCTGGCGCGCGCCAAGTCGGGCCGCATTATTGCCGCGTCTCACACTGTCGAGCTGCAGCTGAAAGGCCTGCCGCTGGCCTACAACAAGGATATGCAGGAGACGCAGGAAGCACTGTTTTCGGCGACGGAAGAGACGCACGCATTGCTGTCTCTGCTGGGCCGCTTTACGCAGGCGCTCCAGTTTCGCACGGAGCGAATGCGCGCGGCCTGCGCTGCCGGTTTTCTGAATGCAATGGCGGCGGCCACGTATCTTGTTCATAAAGGCGTTGCATTCCGCACGGCGCACGAGATCGTCGGCAATGCGGTGCGCTATTGTCTCGGCAGGAATTGTGAACTGGATGGATTGACGCTCGAAGAATTGCGCCAGTTCAGTCCCGCGTTTGAGTCAGATTTTTTTGATGCCATCACGCTGGAAGCGACACTCGACTGCCACGATGTTCCCGGCGGTACGGCACGCGGCCGCGTTCGCGAGAGCCTGACCGCCGCCGAACTGCGGGCGGGGCAACGCGCCGCGCGCACTCGAGATCATGCAGTTGAAGCGAGGGAGTTGAACCATGCGGGCACGTAAAGCGCGCCTGCAGGACGCGGACGCCATTCATCGGCTGATCTGGAGCTTGTCGCATGACGGTACGCTGCTGCCTCGCAGCTCGGCGGAAATTTACGAGAATGTCCGCGATTTCACTGTGGCTGAAACCGACGAGGGCGAATTTCTCGGCTGCGGAGCACTGCATCTTTATGGACCGCATCTGGCGGAGATTCGCTCCATTGCGGTGGCTGAAAAATCGAAAAAACAAGGCGCAGGGGGATTGGTTGTCGAGGCATTGGTGGCGGAAGCAGAGAGCCATAATGTTGGCTGCGTATGCCTGTTCACGCGCATACCCGGATTTTTTCTGCGGTTTGGATTTGTCGAGGTCGAGCGCACCGCGCTGCCTGACAAGATCTATAAGGATTGCGCGAACTGCCCTCGGCTCCATGCCTGCGATGAGATTGCGATGGCGCGTGGCGTACTGCCGGATACTGCGATCCTCGGTCCGGCGCGGGTGGAAGATCACCTGGTTCCGCTGCAGGTGTAAAGCACTTTGCATATTGAGCGACTGAAAACCGCAGGCCCCTCCACTCCAATTCGCTTCAGCGGGATGACAAGCGAATTTGAGAGACGCTCTATTTACCAGGCATGAAAAAAGCCATTTCGCTCCGCGAGTTCCACATCGACGCCGAACAACTCGCGCAGGCGGGGCGCGGTCAGCAGCTCGCGCTTGGGTCCATCCGCGAAGATTCGGCCGTTGCGCATCATCACGACGCGTTCAATCTCCGGAAGAATGTCGGAGAGATGATGGGTCACCAGCAGAATGCCGGTTCCCTGCTGCGCCAGCAGGCGCAGAGTGTGCCGCAATTCCCACTGCGCGGCGAGATCCAGCGTATTGCTGGGCTCATCGAGCAGCAGAATCTGCGGCCGATGTACCAGCGCCCGGCCAATCAGAATGCGTTTCGTTTCTCCGGCGGACATGTGGCCCACGTGTTTGTTGCGCAGGTGCTCGATTTCAAGCAGGCGAAGAATTTCATCCGCGCGTTGCTGCATCTGCGGAGTGACGTGAAGGTGCGGCCACAATGTGGAACTCGAAAAAAATCCGGAGATGACCGCATCGCGGCCGGAAGTGTGCGGGGTGCGCTCGCCGGGAAGCTCCGCAGCGACGACGCCAAGGTGGGTTCGCAGTTCGCTCAGATCCCATTGCTCGCGTCCGAAGATTCGCAGCCGGGACCCTTCCCGAGCCACCGGGTAGCGTTGGCAGGTGAGAGTCTGGATCAGCGTGGATTTCCCGCAGCCGTTGGGGCCAAGGATCGCGATATGTTCCCCGGGACCCACGCGCAACGAGAGCTGGTGCAGCACCGTGGTGTCGCCGCGCGCCACGGAAACATTTTCCATATCGATAAAAGCCGGTGAATCCAATTCCATCCCCATTCACAAAAGGATAATGGCAATGTCCGACGAAACATCTCAGGAAGTCGCGCAGCTCTCCTCTTTTTCGCATATACCGGCAGGATTCCGCTTTGGAGCGGTGCGCGCCGGGATTAAGCCAAGCGGCAAGCCCGATTTCGCCTGTGCGCTGGCTGCGGAGGGGACGACGGCTGCGGCGATGTTCACCAGCAATCGACTCAGGGCGGCACCGGTGATCGTCGGCGGTGAGCATCTGCGGCAGTCGGGCGGCGCTGTGCGTTTTGTCGCGGTGAACGCCGGGAATGCGAACTGCGCGACCGGGCAGGAGGGTATCGATGGCTGCCGCAGCGTTTGTAAAGCCGCGGCAAAACAATTTGCGATTGCGGAGCAGGAGGTCTTCCCTTCCTCGACCGGCATCATCGGCGTGCCGCTGGCGGCGGAAAAGCTTATTGCAGCGCTGCCGCAGATTGCCTCGGGACTGGGAGAAACTCCGGCACACGTGCGGCAATTTTCCGAGGCCATCCTGACCACCGACACACGCGCGAAGATCGCGGGCGCCAGTGTCAAAATCGGCGGAAAGCAGGTGAACATTCTTGGCATGGGCAAGGGAGCGGGAATGATTGCGCCGCAGCTGGTTCCACACGCGACCATGCTGGTCTATATCTTCACTGACGCGAGAGTTGCGGCGGCCGATCTACAGGGCTTGCTGAACCGCGCAGTCGAGCCGACCTTCAACTGCATCTCAATCGATGGGGACACATCGACGAACGATACTGTGCTGCTGCTGGCGAGCGGAGCCAGCGGAGTGACGATCGCCGGGTCCGCGGAAGATGTGACGGCCTTCTCCCAGGGTCTGGAGGAGGTATGCGCTTCTCTCGCCCGCCAGATCATCGAAGATGGTGAGGGCGTCGGGCATGTCATTGAGCTGAGTGTTGAAGGAGCCGAAAACGCCGCCGATGCGAAGCTCGTGGCCCGCAGCATCGCCGATTCGCCGCTAGTGAAGACGGCTTTCGCGGGTTGCGATCCGAACTGGGGCCGCATTCTCGCCGCGGCGGGATATTCCGGCGTGGCGATCGATCCTTTTAAGGTTTCGGTCTGGATCGGCGGCTTGCCGGTCTGCCGCAACGGCCAGGTTGCTAACGATTTTGAGAAGGACAGGGTTCACGCGGCCATGCTCGAAAGAACGGTACACGTGCGAGTGGAGCTCGGAATGGGCGACGGAAATTGTCATTTCCTCGGCTGCGATTTGACCGCGGAATACGTGCATGTGAATGCGGAATATTCGACGTAGTTTTTGGAGATCGCAAGAGAGATGTACAAGACCCATTTCTCAGACTCGAGACATGGGCACTGGCTGATTTCGAACAAGCTTTTGGGCCTCCGATCTAGCCGTAAAGGACGCGGCTAGATTGCCAGCTCAGGGCAGGCTCTGGCGGCATACGCCTCACAGAATCGGGCGGTTCACTACGATACAATATTGAAGCGAGGAAGAACCGGAAAAATGGCAACCAAGGTCAAGGAACCGGCCGCTGCGGCGGCTGATACAAAGAGCTCGAGCAATGGCAGTAACCCACTGATCAGCAATGAAAAGCTGAAGCAACTGTACAGCACCATGGTGAAATGCCGGCAGTTCGAAGAGCGGGCGCGGGCATTGAAAAAGCAGGCTCGCTTCAAGGGCAATTACTACGCGGCGGTGGGCCAGGAAGCTGTGGCGGTGGGCGCGGGGATTGACCTGCGGCCCGAAGATACTGTCGCTCCCTCGCATCGCGACTTTATTCTGAACCTCATCAAAGGCGTTCCGCTGACGGCCATGTTCAGCCAGCTTTACGGACGCAGCACCAGCCCGGACAAGGGCCGCTCGGCGCCGGCACATGGCGGATATGCGCCGCTGAATATCATCACTCCGGCCTCGACCATCGCCGCGCAGTTGAACATCGGCACCGGCATTGCGATGGCGAATCAGATGAAGAAGAACGACAACGTGGTAGTGGCGTTTTCCGGCGAGGGTTCGACCTCTCTGGGTTTCTGGCACGAGGCGCTGAATTTTGCCGGCGTTCGCAACCTGCCGATTGTGTTTGTGTGCCAGAACAATCTATGGGCCGAATCCGTTTCGGTGAAGCTGCAGACCAAGGTGGACGATATCAGCCTGAAGGCGATCGGCTATGGATTTCCCGGAATCACGGTCGATGGCAACGATGTGGTCGCCATGTATCGCGTCGCGCAGGAAGCGATTGCGCGTGCCCGCTCCGGCGGCGGCCCGACGCTGATTGAAGCGAAGACATATCGCTGGTATGGCCATTCGGAGATCGATCCGGCCAAATATCGCACAGCGGAAGAAGTTGAAGAGTGGAAGGCGAAGGACCCGGTTGCCGCGTATGGAGCGATACCTGACCGGCAAAGGCTTGTTTTCCGCCGAATGGAAGAAACAATTTTCGGAAGAATTCGCAAAGGAACTGGACGCCGCTGTTGAGGTTGCCGAGAAGGCGCCCGCGCCGGAGCCCATCGAGTGTCTGGATTATCTTTACTCCTTCGACATCCGCGATCGGGAGCTGGACCGCAAGACATATTCGCCCCAGTTCTAATCAAACCTGGAAACTGATTGCATCGATGTCCGGCCGAGATTTAAGAGCTTGCCTCAGCGGCTAAAGCCGCGTATGTGATGATCAACGGAGTGGCTGAAGCCACGCCCTTCAAAAAGTAATTATTAAAAGAATTCCAATATTCGAGATCAAAAATTATGTCGGTCAGATATCTGGATGCAATCACTTCTGCGCTGAATGAAGAGATGCGGCGCGATCCCAATGTTTTTATCATCGGCGAAGATGTGGGCGTGATGGGCGGGGCTTTCGGCGTGACCAGCGGCATGCTGGAAGAGTTTGGCCCGGACCGCGTCATCGATTCTCCGCTGGCCGAAGGCATCATCGTGAGCGCTGCGATCGGCGCGGCGATGGCGGGTTTGCGGCCGGTTCCGGAGATTCAGTTTGTCGATTTCATTACCCCGGCGATGGACGCCATCACCCAGCAGGCGGCGAAGCTGCGCTACCGCTCCGGCGGCTCGCAGACATGCCCGCTGACGCTGCGCGTCTGCTACGGGGGCGGCACCGGCGGCGGCATGTATCACAGCCAGACCAATACCACGTGGTTTGCGCACGAGCCTGGGCTGATCGTGGTTGCCCCGGCGACGCCGACCGATGCCAAAGGAATGCTGAAGGCCAGCATCCGGCAGGATGATCCGGTCGTCTACTTCGAACACAAGAAGCTTTATCGCCTTCCCTCCGTCAAAGAAGACATACCCGAAGGCGAGGATGTGCTTGCCGATCTGTTTCATTGCGCGGTGCGCAGGCCGGGAAAAGACGCCACCATTGTTACCTATGGCTACACCCTGCAGCTTGCGCTGCAGGCCGCGGAAAAGGTTCAGGAAGAGAGTGGCGCGAGCGTCGAGGTGATCGATCTGCGCGTGCTGAATCCGCTCGATCACAATACGATTCTTGAATCGGTGTCGAGAACGGGCCGACTTTGCATTGTGCAGGAAGACCATCGCACGCTCGGCATTGGTTCGGAAATTTCCGCCACTGTCGCCGAGCAGGCATTCGATTGCCTGGATGCGCCGATCGTGCGCGTCTCCGCGCCCGACGTTCCGGCAATCCCCGCGGCCGAACCTCTGGAACAGTTCTATATGCCGAATACTGACAAAGTTGTCGATGCTTTGCACCGCGTACTGCAGTACTAGGTGGCTGAACCGTGGTAGGGAGTCTTTGAACCCAGGTTAGCTTCGCGACCCGGGACACCCATGTAAAGAAATTTGCCGCGAACGCATTGTCATTCCCTTGAAAAATTCCCACTTCACACGCCGGGATCTGATACGCCGAGTGGGCGCATCCGCGGCTGCCGGGCTGACGCTCGGCGTGCCGGGGCTGGCCCAGACTGCGAACCAGGCGCAGAATCCGCCGCCAGGCCAGCAACCTGCAACCCCTCCGCCGGAAGAAAAAACTCCCAAGCCCGAAGGGGAAGTTGCCAAGAAATATCCGCACCCTCCCGGCAAATTCATCAATCGTCCGCTCACGCAGATTTCGAGTGTCATGGATCTGCTGCTGGACGATATGGAGGGCCGCGGCGCCGCTTATTTCTACGATCAGGCGCATCCGTTGACGGGCCTGGTGCGCGATCACGCTCCTACGGTCGGCCTCTCGGATAGCCGGGTGGCCAGCATCGCGGCGACCGGCTTTGGCCTGAGCGTCCTTTGTATTGCGGCTCACCGCAAGTACCTGCCGGCTTCAGAATGCGAACAGCGAGTGGAGACCACGCTGGCGTTTCTGCTGGAGCAATGCCCGCATGTCCATGGGTTCCTTTATCACTTTTTGGACATCGAAAGCGGCGAGCGTCTTTTTGAATCGGAGCTTTCCTCAATCGACACTTCCCTGCTGCTTTCCGGGATTCTGCTGTGCCGCCAATTTTTCGACGGCAACCTGCGCATCAAGGCTTTGGCCACCACCCTGTATGAACGCGTCGATTGGCAGTGGATGCTGAACAGCGGCGAGACGCTGGCGATGGGCTGGCTGCCGGAGTCGGGATTTATCCAATACCGATGGGACGTGTATGCGGAGATGCTTACCATGCTGCTGATGGCAATCGGCGCGCCGCGCAACGCCATTCCGCCGACCGCCTGGAACGCGGTGCATCGGCCGATCATCGAGTTTGGCGGCATCAATTACATCAGCGGCGTCGCTCCACTATTTATCCATCAATACGCGCATGCGTGGTGCGATTTCCGGAACATCCGGGACCAGCACACGAATTATTTCGTTAACTCGATTGCAGCGACACGGGCGCATCAGCTCTTCTGTCTTACACTTGGCCGCCAGTTTCCCTGGATGGACCAGAACCTGTGGGGAATTACGGCTTCTGAGTCGGTTACGGGATATCGCGTATGGGGAGGTCCGCCGGAGTTTGGCGGCGTGGATGGAACCATAGTGCCCTGTGCCACTGGCGGATCGCTGGTGTTTCTTCCCTCCGAGTGCGCGCATGTGCTGCTGTCGATCCGGCAGAAATATGGCGAGAAGGCATGGACACGATATGGATTTGTCGACGCTTTCCAGCCGCAATCCAACTGGTTTGCCGAAGACCAGCTGGGAATCGATCTGGGCATCACCATTATGATGGCGGAGAATCTGCGAACCGGCTTCGCGTGGAATTATTTTATGCGCAACCCGGAAATTACAAACGCGATGCAGATGGTTGGATTTGAGCCGGACTTGAATCCGTCCTATTCGTTCTAGTCTTCTGTCTCAAAAATTTGCGGCACATTTAAGAATCAGCCAATTAGAAGTACCGGGGCCTAAAGGCCCTTTGTTTGCAGCTTCGGCGCCGGGCTAAAGCCCGGCTCTTCCACCTGCTAAAGGCGGGCGCTTCTACCTAAAAAGCGCAATTATTATGGCGAGAACTTTAGGAGTCGATACACTAGCCGGAAATGAGCCACACGGCGGGCAGCCCAGCGAGCACTTCTCCGGCGCTCAGTCTCATCCTTCCATTTTCCTCTTGAAGCTGCACTGCCGCTCCGGAGAGCACGTTGCGGAATCTGGTTTTCCGCAGGACCGTTTCGGGTCCGGCGGAGGAAATGTCGATAAAGGTATCGTGCAGGCGTTGTTTGAGATCGTCCAGGGAGTCTGGCGTGGACAGCAACGATGCGAACCAGCGTGCCGCGATGGTCAGCAGTACCTTGCCCTGATATGCGCGTGCGAATGCAATCAGGTGCTCGGCTTGCGGTCCTTCCACTCGCAACGGAAGATACTTGCCGCGGGTGAGCAGGTCCGGCTCCCGCGCGCGCAGCCCAAGTCCCAGGGCAACATACAGCAATTTCAGATCGCCGGTCCACCATTGCCGGCGCAAATCTGCGAGCGCATGGGCCCGCTGCTCGATGGGGATGGCGGGAGCCGCCACGCTGTCCAGCAACATCTGTAGACGTTGCTGCCGGGTCGCATAATCGACCGGGCGACGGTTATCGGGATCGACCAGGCTCAGGTCCCACAACTCGCCGCCCTGATATGTATCGATGACGCCGGGACTCATCATTTTCAGGGCGATCTGCGAAACCGATCCCCAGGCGGCGAGTGCCGCCAAGCGTTCGGCAAAAGGAATGAATGACGCGAGAAATGCAGGAGCAGCAGGGCCACGCAACGTCTGTTCGACAAAGTTTTCTGCCGCGGCGTCGTACTCGTTGGAAGGATTGATCCAGCTGGTGTGAATCTTGGCCTCCTTCAGCGCCTTGTTCATGAAGGCTTTCATGCGGCTGACGAGATCATCGTCAACCGTAGTCTGACGCGGCGGCCACACTCCCAACAGATTCTGGTAATACAGATATTCATCGGCCGAGTCTGGAGCCGGGTGACCGTTGATCTCCGTCTTCGCATGCTTGTTAGTTTCCGCCCATTCCCGCAGATTCGATTTCCATTCTTCCGGCATTTCCGTCAGCGCGTGGATTCGCATGCGCGCGTCTTCGCCGCGCTTGGTATCGTGCGTGGACGTGGTCAGCATGGCATTCGGCCAGCGCTCCATGCGATGGATGTTGGCGTCGTGGAATTCATTGGGGGTGGTGGCTCGGCGCCCGGAACCGCTGCCGACCTCATTGAGTGAAGCCAAAGGGCTGTAGCGGTAAAAGACGGTATCCTCCATGCCCTTCGCCTGCACGGGGCTGGTGTACTGCTGGAACTTCATGGCGAAGCGCAGTCGCTGGGCGAATGCGTCGTCGGCCTCGCCTGGTTGCCGCACCGGGCATATATGGGTTCGGATGAACTCGAAGATGGAGGATTCAAGCGTTGGATTACGCCTTTTTGCCTGACCAATCGCTTCGTTGATGGCCATTTCATCGGTCGGGCTAAATCCCCGCTCCGAGATATACGTGCGGTATACGGGGAAACACGCAACAACTTCGCGCAAGGCCTCCTTCAGGCCATCCAAGGTAAAGTCACGGCTGCGACGGTCGTGCTCCGAAAGGCGATTCAGCTCGTGGGCGAGCACGTTTAACTCGCTTGCCATCGAAGTAGCGGTAATCAACCGCTTCGCGGTGTAGACTACATCGCGCTCCGGCTTCCTCCATCCGCAAAAGGCGCGATAGATCGAGCCGATTTCGGAGAGGCTATTTTCCTCCACCCACAAGCCGTTCATGAGGGCAAGAAATTCATATCCGGTGGCACCGTCCACCGGCCATTCGGCGCTCAACCACTCCTGCCGGGCGAGAATCTTTTCTACCATCAGATAGAGAGGTTGTCGTGAGTGCGCGGTCGCGTCGCGAAATTGTAACAAATACTGTTGCGGATCGAGCAATCCATCGATATGGTCAAGACGCACGCCATCGATTGAGCCTTTCTCCGCCAGCTCGATCAGTTTGACATGGGCTGCGTGAAAAAGCGGCTGGTACTCCATGCGCAGCCCGATCAGCTCATTGACATCAAAAAAGCGGCGGTAATTGATCTGCTGCATGGCCGTTCGCCAATAGGACAGCCGATACGGTTGCTGCTCCAGCAATGTATGCAATAGATCAAAAGACTCCGGTTTCCCTGGCTGGCCATTGAATTCCTCAATCACGCTATCCAGATGGCGCCGCAAAGAAACGCTTCCCTCGATCACCTGAGCCAGGCGTCGAGCGGCAATCACGGTCTCGCGCTCGCGATCAATGCGCGCTTCTACACCGGCCTGGCGATAGTCGGGGATGTGATCCAGTTGAAACAGAATGCTCTCAAATTCCTGCCGGACGGAGGGCTCGATGGACGACTTCGTGCGACCCACTGATCCCACCGGTGACGGAAGAGGAACTTCATCTGCCGGGGATTCAACGGCAAATTGAAATCACCGTACATGAGGCAGAATTCCCCGTTGCAATATCGAATACGCAACTCGCCGGACTCAAGCACCTCGCCGTATTGCTTGCCAAGGATTGCCAGCAGCACCTTACCGTGCAGATTCGAATTTGCGGGATACCAATCGATGTCGAAGTATTCAGAAACCGAAGACGATGGGCCGTTGGCCAGTACGCTGCGCCACCACAGGTTCCATTGCGGTTGAGCGCTCATGTGGTTGGGAACGAAATCGATAATCATTCCCATGCCGTGGCCGTGCAGCGCCCGTACCAGGGAATCGAATGCGGGCTCACCGCCGAATTCCGGGTTGATCAGCGAGAAATCAATGGTGTCGTATCCGCTGAGGCTGCCTGGGCGGGCGGCAAAAATGGGCGATGCGTAGATATGGCTGATTCCGAGCGAGTGAAGATACGGAACCAGAGCCTCGGCATCGGCGAAGTGGAAGTCTTTAGTAAATTGCAGGCGGTAGGTCGCGCTGACTCTTCTTCTATCACTCATTCCGGTCCGGTTTCACATATAAGATCGCCACTAGCAATAAGGACTGCCCCGGCGCGGTGAAAGTCCAACTCTCCCGTGTCGGGATTCCACAAGATGTGAGGAGGATCTTTCGTATAGGAATATTCTTCACTACCCAGAAAACACCGCATGTCCTTCGCCTCTGAGACCTGGGCACGGGCCGGACCATTGAGTGCGACGGCAATGGCACATTTGCCATGCGCGCTTTGCCATTGCATAAGGATGACGTTCTCATCCAGAGCGCGGGCGGATTGGAACTGCGCCTTCTCCAGCAACTGCTTCCTAATTTGTAACAGTGTTCGATACCAATGCAGGCATGCGCTGTGACTCGGATCCTGACGCGCGTCCCAATTCAGCTTACTTTTCAGAAATGTGTCTTTCGCCTGCGGATCGGGAATGCTCTCACGGCGGGTTTCATCGCTGAAGGCGGAGAAGTGTTGGAACTCTTTGCGGCGGCCTTCGGTGATCAGCGGACCAAGCTCTTCATTGTGGTTGGTAAAGAACAGGAACGGTTCCGCGGCGGCCCACTCCTGACCCATGAAGAGCAAGGGGGTTTCCGGAGCCAGCAGCAGGAGCGCGCTGGCAGCAAAATATGCGGCCTGGGAAATCTCGGTCGATAACCGCTCTCCAAATGCGCGATTACCGATCTGGTCGTGATTCTGAAGACAGATGACGCGAGACTCCAGCGTCAATCCCTGGGGAGATGTTCCGCGATTGTAACCATCATGGCTGGAAAACTCGCCGGTAAACAACCAGCCATTCTCGATGGTTTTGGCGAGCGTGACGGTGGACCCGTCGAAATCCCTGAAGTAGCCATCGCTATCGCCGGCGAGGCGGCGGCGCATATTGTGATGGAAGTCGTCCGCCCAGACGCCGTCGAAACCGTGGCCTCCCTGGCTCGGGGGCAGCAGGACTTTGCGCTCGTTGCGCGCGTCCTCGGCGATGATGAGAACGCGCCTGTCCAGCTCGCGGCCTGCGGCGTGCACGCGCTCGGTCAGCTCCGTTAAGAAATGCGGCTTGCTGTCATCCTGAATTGTCTGGATGGCGTCGACGCGCAATCCGTCGACATGGTAATTGTGAATCCACGAGAGCGCACTCTCGATGAAATACGCGCGCGCCTTTTCTCTGCCGTCACTATCGAAGTTGAGGCCGTCGCCCCAGGGCGTATGGTGTTTACCAGAATAAAACCGGGGAGCAAATGCAGAGTGATATGCACCATCGGGGCCGAGATGGTTGTAGACCACATCCAGGTACACAGCGATTCCGCGCCGATGCGCTTCGAGCACCAAGCGGCGCAGGTCATCCGGCTTGCCGTAGCTATGGGCGGGCGCGTAAAGCGATACTCCGTCGTAGCCCCAGTTGTATTCACCGGCGAAATCGGCAATCGGCATCAGCTCGATGACGTTGACGCCAAGCTGCTGGATGGCATCCAGCTTTTCGATTGCTGAAAGAAATGTTCCGGCGGGAGTAAACGTTCCAAGATGCAACTCGTAGAACACAATGTTCCGCAGCGCGGGCGCTTTGAATTTATCTTCCGCCCAGGAAAAATCGCTGGGGCCGAGGACTTGCGAAGGACCGTGAACCCCGGACGGCTGATAGCGCGAGGCGGGATCGGGATAGGGACCGGCACCGTCAAGTTTGAACCAGTAGAGCGTGCCCGGACCGACGCCCTCGACATGTGTTACATACATCCCGTCCGGCTGGTATTCCATGGGGATGATTCGCTGGGAGCCATCGCCTTCGAGAACTAACTCGATCTTCGCTCCAGGACGCGCCCAGAGGCGAAACAGACAGCCGCTTCTGATCCAATACAGGGCCGAATGTTCCAACCCATAAGCCTGATATCGGGGATGCAGTTACAGAGGAAATGGCGTTCACCTCCGCAGCTTTTCATCGAGGTGCAGAGCTGCGCTTATTAATCCCAGATGCGTGAATGCCTGAGGGAAGTTGCCGAGAGCGCCGCCGGTGGAACTGATCTCTTCGGAGTAGAGCCCGAGATGATTTCCATACGTCAACATCTTTTCAAAAATGAAGCGCGCTTCATCGAGCCGCTCGGCGCGCGCGAGGGCATCGACCAGCCAGAATGTGCACATGCTGAACGTGCCTTCATGTCCGGTCAATCCATCTTTGGTCGCAAGCTTGCCGTCGAGCGAATAGCGATGCACGAGGCTGTCGGAAACCAGCGTCTTCATAATGCAATCGATCGTGCTGAGCATGCGCGGATCTTTCGGCGCGATGAACATGACGACGGGCATCATCAGATTGCTCGCGTCCATGGCCTTCGATTCATAAGACTGGATGAAGCTCTGCTGCTTCGGGTCCCAGCCATTTTTCATGATCGATGCGAAGATGCGGTCCCGCTCCGTTTCCAGTCGTACGCGATCCAGAGGTAAGCTCCTTGCCTGGGCCAGACGCACGCCGCGGTCCAGCGCAACCCAGCATTGCAGCCTGGAATAGACGAAATGCTCGCGCTCGCTGCGGACTTCCCACAGGCCGTCATCCGGCTGGGTCCAGTTGTCCGCGACCCACAGCAGCACGCCGTGAATGCGCATCCACAGATCGTAAGAGACGGCAGAGACATGCTTGTCGTACAGATAAATCGCATCCATCATTTCGCCGTAGATGTCGAGCTGCAACTGCGTGGATGCGGCGTTGCCGATGCGGACGGGCCGGGAATTTTTATATCCAGAAAGATTGTCCAGCGTGTACTCGGTCAAGTCGCTGCTGCCATCAATGCTGTACATGGTATTCAGCGGGCCTTGCGTGCCGGCTTGTTCCTTAATTCGTTTGGAGAGCCATTCGATGAAGGCCGTCGCCTCTTCGGTAAACCCGAGGCGGATGAGAGAGTAAACCGTAAATGCGGCATCCCGCACCCAGGTATAGCGGTAATCCCAATTGCGGACGCCCCCAATCTCCTCCGGCAAACTGCAGGTGGGTGCTGCAACGATGGCGCCGGTCGGCCGATGGGTGAGCAGCTTGAGCGTGAGCGCGGAGCGAAGAACGGTCTCCCGCCAACGGCCCTCGTATTTGCAATATGACAGCCATCTGCGCCAGAAGGCGAGCGTATCGTGCATCAGCCGGGCTCCTTCCACCGGAGCCTTGATGCCGGGATCGTCTGGCTTAGCCAAGTGGCGCAGGGCGAACTCCGCCGTTTCTCCCGGCTGCAACGTAAATTGCACAACGGCCTTGCCATCCTGAATCTGCCATGGACCCGGACCGAGCAGCACCATTCGCTGGTTTTCCGTTTCAAATAAAACGCCGCCTTCGATCGGTTCGGTGCGATGCGCAGTACGGGCGTAGTTGAAGGCGGGAATGCATTCCAGGCGGAAGCGTACGGCTCCGCGAACCGCCCGGGCGATTCGGATAATCTCATGGATAACGGAGTCACTGCTCATTGCGCAGTCTTCACGCACCGGCATGAAGTCGATGATCTCTCCCACGCCTTCTGCCCGCATGAAACGGGTCAGCAGAACATTGGTCTCCGGCATGTACATCTGGCGGTTGGTTCCAGCCTGCTCGGGAGCCAGTTTGAAGTGGCCGCCCTTTTCCGGGTCGAGCAGCGCGGCGAAGACGCTGGGGGAGTCGAACTGGGGGAGGCAGCACCAGTCGATGTCGCCGTCCATGGCGACGAGGGCGATGGTGTGCAGGTCGCCGATTACGCCGCAGGATTCAATGGGTCGCTGTGTCATGGTTTATGGGTGGGCCGTGAAAGAATGAAGTTGCTGAGAGGCCGAAGGAAAACGCAGGTCCCTCGGCTGCGCTCGGGATGACAGTCTGTTTTTAGCACACAGCATTTCGGAATCACCATAAGTAAAGCAAACAAAAGCAGCTTAGGCTCATCTACAAATATTAGTATTTGACGACACTTTGTATTGAAGCGGGCGCTCGGAATACGCTCGTCTGGAGTTTGTGCGTTGGCTTTTACGATTCTCAACATTCTTAGATGCGATCCCGGCCGGCAGTGACAGAATCCAACATTCCCAAATCGTACGGCGACACGTGGCGCACGCGGATCGCGGCGATGCGCAACATTCCGCCTGTCATGAAGATGGTGTGGGAATGCGGGCCGAAGACGGTGGTATGGTCGATGGTTCTGCGCATCGCGCTGGCGCTGTTGCCGGTGGCGATTCTTGCGGTTTCCCGCTGGCTGATCAATGAAATTGTTATCAGCCTGCGACGGCCATACAGCGCTGCCTCCCCATTTCTGGTGGATCGTCGGGCTGGAGTTCGGGCTGGCATGCCTGGCCGCCATTCTGAGCCGCGCGATTGGATTTTGCGACAGCCTGCTGGGCGATCTTGTACATGCAGCACATCAGCATTCGCGTCATCGAGCATGCTTCCCAGCTCGACATTACGGCGTTTGAGAATCCCGATTACTACGACCGGCTGGAGCGGGCCAAAGCGCAGGCGACGGACAGGATCGCCATGATCCAGATGATGGGCACGCTGACGCAGCAGGTGCTGACCACCATCGTCCTCGCGGTTTACATCGCAAAGTATTCTCCATTGCTGCTGCTGCTGCTGATTGCCGGAACGATTCCGGCGCTGCTGGGAGAAAGCCATTTCGCATTTCCTGGGATATGCCAAGAATTTTATGCAGACGCCGCTGCGCCGGAAGATGGATTACCTGCGAGACGTGGGCGGCAGCAAAGAGGCGGCGAAAGAGCTGAAGCTGTTTGGTCTGCGGGATTTTCTGGTCGGCAGTTTCAGCGGAATGGCGAACATAATTTTCGATCAGAATGTCGATCTTTCGAAGCGCCGACTTATTCGCGGGCGCACTTCTTTCGATGCTGGCTACCGCGGGATATTACAGCGCCTACGCGCTGGTGTTGTGGCGAACGATTCACGGCAAGTTTCTCGGTCGCGGTGCTGTGCTGTATTGATCCTCGGCAATTCTGCAGGTCAGCGCGAACCTGCAGCAGATTTTCGTCAATGCATCGGGCGTTGCCGATCAGGCGCTATTTCTTACCGATCTGCTGGGCTTTTTTGCGATGCAGCCGACTGTACGTTCAAAGCCCAACGCGATTAAGATTCCCCGCCCTATTCGAAAGGGATTTGAGTTTCGCAACGTGTCGTTCGCCTATCCTGGAACCACGCGGCTGGTGTTGAAAAATTTCAATTTCCATCTTCATCCCCGTGAGCGGGTCGCACTGATCGGAGAAAATGGCCAGGGGAAGACCACCATCGTCAAACTCATCACGCGCCTGTACGATCCGACAGACGGCCAGATTTTGATCGATGGGGTAGATTTGCGAGAGTATGACATGGAGGATCTTTGCCATGAAATCGGCGTCATCTTCCAGGATTTTATGCGGTATGAAATGACGGCAAGGGACAACATCGCGGTGGGCCGCATTGAAGAACGGGACCGGCTGGACCGCATTGAAAGCGCGGCGGAGATGAGCCTGGCCGATGAAGTGATCGCGCGGCTTGCGGAAGGAATGGAGCAGCAACTGGGCCGCCGATTCGAGGGAGGGGTCGATCTTTCCGGAGGGGAGTGGCAGCGGATGGCGCTGGCGCGCGCGTATCTGCGAGACGCGCAGTTGCTGGTTCTGGATGAGCCAACGGCAGCGCTCGACGCGCGCAGCGAGCAGGAGGTCTTCCAGCGATTTGCGGAACTGACCAGGGGAAAAATGTCTTTGCTGATTTCACACCGCTTTTCAACGGTAAAGATGACCGACCGGATCGTCGTCCTTTCGCACGGTGTTTTGACGGAAGAAGGCACGCATGACGAATTGATCCGCCGCGGCGGCCTTTATGCGGAGATGTTCGAGATGCAGGCAGCGAGTTATCGATGAATCTGTCCGATACAGCCGCGCGGGAACTCTGGGACCAGGGGCAGGCTTTCGCAAGCCGCCATGCCGTGATGGCGCAGGCCTCGAATCTGAGGCAATTTCGGCGACACGTTTTGCTGACCGTCGGTTCCGCATTCGCCCTGGCGCAATACACAGAAGACCACGTGCGCGCCAGGCGACAGGAAATCCGGGCGATCCGGCGAGAACCAGTTGCTTCCAGGCATGCAGCGGCTGGAGGGAAACACGCGGCTTCTGCGAGCCTCCGCGATTGAGGTTGAGCATTCGCTGAAGGCTGCTGGGGAAATTGCCGGCCGCGCGCAACGATGCCGGCATGGAGACGCCGCGAATCATCGGGGTCGCACATTCGATGTTGAAGGCCGCGAGATATCAGTGGAGCATTCCGGCCCTGTCCAGCTTTATCCGGGGATATCAGACCGAGGAACCACTGAATGTGCGAGAGCTGTGGGCGATGCCGGTGGCGCTGAAGCTGGCGCTACTGGAAGAAATTCTTGCCCACGCCTCGGGCGCTTTCAGCAACTTGCCTGTGAGCGACGCCGCATTGGAAGCCTCTCTTCAATCGCTTCATGAAGTGAGTCTGCCGGTCTGGTCGAACATTCTCGAACCTCTTGTTCCTTTCGAGCCTATCCTTTGTCAGGATCCCGCCGGCGCTTACGGCAAAATGGATTTCGATAGCCGGGACATGTACCGGACGACCCTGGCGAAGATCGCGGCCAGATCGCCGATGAGCGAAATGGAAATCGCGCAACTCGCATTGAGCATGGCGCAAGAAGCGTCGCACCACGCGGATGCGAATCCCCGCATCACCGCGCGTCATTCCCATGTGGGCTATTACCTGATCGATCATGGCCGTGCACAACTCGAAGTGCGGTGTGGATTCCGCCCCGGGGTGATCGATCGTGTGCGTTCCCTGCTGCACCGCTATCCCGATGATTTTTATCTGGGCGGAATCCTGGTTATCGCGCTGCTGACGATGGCTGCGATCATCTTTCCGCTAGTGCCGACTTATAACCCGCTGGGAAGACTTGGCATCGCGTTTTTACTTCTCCTGCTGCCTGTTTCGCAAGGTGCGGTGGAGTTGATGAATCACACCGTCAGCGCCATTCTCAAGCCTCGGGCTTTACCGAAACTGGATTTCTCCGAAGGTATTCCCGCCGATTGCAAGACGCTGGTGGTGGTGCCTACGCTGCTGCTCAATGAGCGCCAGGTGCGCGATCTGGTCGAAGAGCTGGAGGTGCGCAGCCTGGCGAATCAGGATCGCAACGTTCACTACGCCTTGCTCACCGATCTTCCTGACTCGGTAGAAAAACCGCGAGATCGGGACACACATCCTCTGGTATTGCTTGCCGGACAATTGATCGACGAATTGAACCAACGTTATAAGGATTCTCCGGGCGGAAGCTTTCTAATGCTGCACCGGCACCGGATATTTAACGCGCGGCAGGGCGTGTGGATGGGCTGGGAGCGCAAGCGAGGCAAGTTACTGGACCTCAACCGGCTGATTATGGGAGGGCTGGATTGTTTTCCCTACAAGGCGGGCAATACATCGGTATTGAATGGAATGCGTTACATTTTGACGCTCGATTCCGATACCAAGCTGCCCCGCGATTCGGTGCGCCGCATGGTGGGCGCAATTGCCCATCCGCTGAATCGCGCCATTCTCGACCCGTACAGGCGGATCGTGAGGCAAGGATACGGCCTGCTGCAACCGCGCGTCGGCATCACGGTGAAGTCCGTTGCCCGCTCCCGCCTGGCGTCGATCTACTCCGGGCAGACCGGGTTCGACATTTATACGCGGGCGGTTTCGGACGTGTATCAGGACCTTTACGGAGAAGCAATTTTTACCGGAAAGGGTCTGTATGAGATTCAAATTCTGCATGAGGTGCTGGATCGCCGATTCCCGCAGAATTCGCTGCTGAGCCACGACCTGATCGAAGGCGCGTACGGGCGCGTTGGCCTGTTGACCGATGTTGAAGTGCTGGACGACTATCCTTCGCACTACAGCGCGCAAAACCGGCGCAAGCATCGCTGGGTGCGGGGCGACTGGCAAATTCTGCGCTGGCTTCTGGACCGCGTGCCGAACGATGCCGGGCAGCTGGTGCAGAATCCTACCTCCAACATTTCGCGCTGGAAGATTTTCGATAACCTGCGGCGAAGCATGGTCGAACCGGCGACGTTACTTCTGCTGGTCCTCGGCTGGCTCTGGCTTCCCGGAACTCCGGGATACTGGACTATCGCCACGCTGCTGATCGTCTTTGTTCCGGTGCTGGTTCAGTTTATTTTCTCCGGGGTGCGCGCCAGCTTTGCGGAACAGAGCGGATACGTGCGTCAAGCAATGCGAGATTCGCTGGCGCTGCTCTTCTCAACCGCGCTCAATTTCTCTTTTCTTGCGCATCAGACACTGCTGATGTTCGACGCAATCATCCGATCGCTGGTTCGCAGCTTCGTGACGGGCAAGCGTCTGCTGGAATGGGAAACCGCGGCCGAGGCGGAGCTCGGAGGCGACAAGATAACCCCGGTTGAGATGACGATGCGGCTGGTCCCGCTGCTATCGCTGGGACTCGCCCTTCTGGTCTGGAGAATACGTCCGGCGGCGCTTCTGTGGGCGGTTCCCATTCTCATTTTGTGGGCACTGGCCAAACCGATCACGTCATGGCTCAATCGTTCTCCACATGATGTAGAGGTTCAGCTATCCGATGCGGAAATGCGATTGATGCGGAAACTTGCGTGGCGTACGTGGCTCTATTTCGAGCGGTTTTCTGTCCAGCAGAATCATGGGCTGGTGCCGGACAACGTTCAGCAGGACCCGGAGGGGGAAGGCCTTCGCGAAGCTCTGCGCATTTCTCCGACGAATGCCGGAATGCAACTGAACGCGCGTCAGGCCGCCGTGGTTCTGGGTTATCTGTCGATGCCGGAGTACGCCGAACAAACTCTCGCGAACCTTCGCACGCTCGATCAGATTCCAAAATGGAAGGGGCATCTGCTGAACTGGTACACCACGGACACACTCGAGCCGATCGCGCCGTATATCGCTTCAACCGTGGACAGCGGAAACTTTCTGGCGTCTCTGTGCAGCCTGCGAATGGGCACGCTGGAATTCCTGAAGACTCCCATGCTGCCGGCGCTGCGGAATGGCCTGCTCGATATAGTGAATGATTTCGAGGCGCATTCCGCATTTGGAGCAAAGATAAAAGCGGCACTAAAAAACGATGACGAAGAAGACTCACCGGAATGGCTTCACGCGCTGCTGGCGCTTGAACCCAGGGCGTCTTCCGATCGTGAGCACGCGGCCGAAGCCAGGCTGCATGCAATCACCACGCTGGTGCGCCTCTATTTGCCGTGGCTGCAGCCGAAGTTTGCCAAAGTCGTTGAACTGGCCGAGATCCCACCCGATCGAACCATTGATTTCTATACGCCGGAGAGCTCACTTGCCGCGTGCCAGGAGATACGGGCATCTCTGGCGAAATTGACGGGCGCTTCTACAGGTGCTTCTGCGGGTGCTTCTGCGGGAACAGATGTCGATCTCGTCAACGAGTTGGCGGGCGTACTCGGCTTCGCAGAAGAACGGCTGCACGGACTGGTTGCAGACCTGAGAGTCATTGCCGGCGTCTGTGAACGGATGTTTCTTGCGACGGATTATCGTGTCCTGCTCGATCCGTACCGGCGCCTGCTCACGATCGGGTACGACACCGGGAGAGATCGTCCTCTGGATTCCTGCTACGATCTGCTGGCCTCTGAAGCGCGTACCGCGGTGTTCATCGCCATCGGCAAAGGGGATGTGCTGCAGGAAACATGGTTCAAAGCGGGACGCAAAACGACGCTTATCGACGGCAATCCGACGCTGCTGTCATGGACCGGCACGATGTTTGAATACATGATGCCGACGCTTTGGATGCAGACCTCGCCCGATACTTTACTGGCGCAATCGCTGCCGATGGCGGTGAGCGCACACCGGGAATATGCCGCGCGGCATCGGGTGCCGTGGGGAATTTCGGAAGCCGGCCACAGCCAGCGGGATGCGGCGGGAAATTACCAATATCATGCCTTCGGCGTGCCTGCCCTGGCGCTGAGTCCGCCGCCAGAGGGCGCGCTGGTGATCGCACCCTATGCCAGCGTGCTGGCTTTGGAAGCCGATCCGATCTCTGCGCTAGCGAACCTGCGCCGCATGGAAAAGATGGGCTGGCTGGGGGAGTTCGGATTTTATGAGTCGGCGGATTACTCCGAGAACCGGCAGCCGCAGGATGGCTCAAAATACGTGCTGGTGCATTCGTGGATGGCGCATCATCAGGGGATGTCTCTGCTGGCGATCACCAATCTGCTGGCAGCAAAACCGTTCCAGCACTGGTTCCACAGCGATCCTCGCGTTCGCGCGACGGAGCTTCTGCTGCATGAAAAGACGATCCAGATTATTCGGACTGAGTATGTTCCCCGCGCGGCGAAGGTACGCTTTGAGCCAACGCTGGCTGGCGAAGAGGCTGAAGCATCCTAAGCAGGCATACGATCCTGGTTAGCTTCGCGAACCTGGCGTACGCGCATCCATTGGGGAGTTCGCCGGGGTGCGTTCCAAGGCTCGCTTCAGCACAATCTCAAGCGCGGCTTTCTGCCGGTCGTATTCTTCTGGCGTCACGATCCCATTAATACGTTCAGTTTCAATCGCAAACAGCTCATCCTTCAAGGTCTGCATCAATTTAGCCCGTTGCTCGCCTGGGACATTGGAGACGGCGATTGATGTCGCCGCGGCAGGGCCACCGCTGCTGGGCGGAATGGGAACCGTCGCACCCGGCGCGCCAGCGACACTCGGCGAAGGATTGGTCTGCTTCATCGAAATACCAGCGCCGATCGCCAGCAAAACAGCGGCCAGAGAAATGATCCACCATTTGTATTTGTGCAGCGGATCGGGCGTGTCGACCGGAACGCCAAGGCCAATCCCAGGGCGAGTGTTGTTGATAGCGGCAGCTTGCGCCGCTGCCTCGGGATTTGCCGCCGCGGATTGAGCATTGCTCTCCGGGCCGCTTGCGGCGCCGTTATTCGCACCCTGCGTTGCGGTTGTTTCCGGCGGAAGTTGTCCGGTACCGGAGAGACGAAATGCGAGCCTGGCGCCGGGCCTGACATTCCTCGCCAGATATGTCTGCACGTTGACATCTTCATCGATGGGCTGGAAGGCGGTTGCGGGTGTCGCGGTGAAGTGAATGCTCTTGGGCAGAATCAGCGCGAGATTATCGACCGGCGTTGCCACGCGCGGCTGCAACTGAAGACTGCCGGAATACGGCAGGCGATAGCTGACCTGAAAACGAGTTTCGCCAGGGCGTAGCGGAAAGACAAAAGCGTACTGGCCTGGCTGCCCTGTCGGCATGGGCGAGGATTGTACCGGCATGCTTCCCGGCCCGAGCGCGGCCGCGGAAACAATCTGCGCGCCCTTGGGCAGATAGATTTCATAAGCGTGCCGGCCGAACTGCGTGCGCGGCGGCGAAGAAGCATTCTTCACGAAGTAATTTTCGATGACGTGCAGCTGATTCTGGTCGGTCTCGATCCGCTGAACGTCGGCTTCTGTCGAGACCCCTTCGACCTTTTCGGCGGCGTTGTAGACGTTGACGTTCACCGCCTGGCGGCCCGGAGGCGCGGCCTGAAAATAATTGGCTCCGTCATGCGTGACCCGCACCAGATGCATGGGATCGCTGTCCGCGATGTTCAGGGTGTAGTGACCGCTCGCGTCTGTGGTGGTCTGGGCCGCTACCTGCATTCCCTGTTGCAGGCGGATCAGCGCGACGGTGTCTCCGGCGGATGGTTTATTGGTCGTCAGATTGGTTACCACGCCGGAGATGGGGGCGGCGAAAGCCGCAGGGACGGCGAGCGCCAGAAGCAGGCGAGTGCAAGGGTGGACGAGCGAAATGGAGGTAACGTAGGTACGGGCGAAGGTTCATGAAGTTCTTTCTTGAGTTTGCTTTTTTCGTGGCAGACGCATTGAATGCCCTGGTCTGCAAAAGCGAAATCCTGGGGCATCCTTGCACCCAGCTTTCGAAAACTGTCACCGAGGTCCTTGCGCTACGCTCAGGATGACAATTCTATTGACGATCGACCGAATTGTGAACAAGCACGCGGCATGAAAATTGCTTTCGAGGAATTCGATCTCGGCTACGATCTGCGTGGCCTCATTCTCCAAGGCTGCGCGCTGCGCACGATAATCTTCTTCCGGGTACTTTCCCGCGCGATATTCAAAATTCAGATCCCGGAGATTTTCGTACACAACTTCCTTGCGCTCGCGTAAAAATTCCAGCCGGGTCTTCTGGGTCTGCAATTCCGTATTCCGCTGAGGATAGAAAACATAGACGAAAATTCCGATCAAAAGGGCCGCGCAGCCAAACCATGTCATATCTCGGTCTCCCGGCGAACTCGATTGCGAATGGCATCCATGCGCGGATCTGCTGCAGCCTGTTCGGGCATGGCAACGGTGTGCAGTTTCCATTTTCGGATCAGCAGAGCGGTGCCGAGCGTCATCAGCAAGAAAACAACGCCGGGAGCAATCCACGCGACCAGATTGAATCCTTTTTGCGGAGGCGCGGCCAGTACGGTGGGTCCGTATTTCTGGACGAAATTCTGCAGAACAAGGTTATTGCTGTCACCGCGATCCAGGGCGGTTCGCAGTTCACCTTCCATCTGCGTCGAAACGGTGCAGCCCACGTGATTGCATTCGAGCAGCACCTGGTTGCAACCACAGGTGCACATCATCTGATGACCGAGCGTGTTGTAGCGCGCGACATTGTCCGCAGCACCCACGGAAAAAATCAGCAGAAGACACACGGCCGAGAGTTGCAGCCAGATTTGCAGCGTCGAGCGATCAAAAAGAGGAGGTATCCTCCCACCCTTTACGCAAAAGCGGCGCAAAGGATGGGGCACCCGGCCGGGGGCCCCGGTTTGAGCCTCGCTCGGAATGACAAGTCTGTTTTGGCGCACGCGCTCAATCCCCTGCCGCAGCAGGCTGCGGCTCGCGAACGTTTTCCGGACGCGCGGTTGTTTTCAGCGCGCGTGCGTCGGGTTGGTTGGGATTCAGATTGGGCACAAGCGCGAGCAGCGTTCCAAAGGCCATGACCAGTACGCCGATCCAGATCCACGCCACCAGCGGATTGATAAAGACCTTGATAATCGGCTGGTTGGTATCGGGATTTCTGCCTTCATACACCACGTACAAATCGCGCTGCAGCGTGGAATGGTCGGCGACCATGGTTTCGGTCTGCTGGCTGGCGTGATAAAAACGGCGTTCCGGCGCCATCTGAAGCAGATACTTCCCGTTCTTGTATACGTTCAGCAGTTCGTATTCGCTGTCATAATTTGCGTTCGAGTCCTGGGTATAGCTTTGGCAGACGAGCCGGTAAGGGCCGATGGTCATCGAGTCGTGGAAGCCCATCTCCTGCTCTTTCGACTGGTTGAACGCTGAGCCTGCCAGTCCGATAAACACGATAACAACGCCGATATGGACGATGTACCCGCCGTAGCGGCGCGTGTTCCGCCGAGTGAGCCGCACCATCGAGGACAATATATTTTTGCCGGTGTGACGTTGAATGACGCGCGCGCCGCGCCAGAACTCGCTGCCGACGGCGGTGGTGACCAGCGCCGCCAGCGAGAAGGCCATCAGCGAATAGAGCGTGCCGATGTCGCGCCAGGGGCGCATACCGAGCGCCATCAGGATGATCGCGGTGCCGACGCCTGCAGTCACGGGCCAGATGAAATTGCGACGGATGCTTTTGAAGGAGGTGCTGCGCCAGGCCAGGACCGGGCCGATGCCGGTGAGGAATAGCAGAAAGATTCCAATCGGCACGGCGACGCGATTGTAAAACGGCGGTCCGACGGTGACCTTCGATCCTTCCACATATTCCGAGATGATGGGGAACAGGGTTCCCCACAGAATGGTAAAGCAGGCCGCCAGCAGGACGAGATTGTTGAACAGAAAACTGGATTCGCGCGAGACCAGCGATTCGATCTGATGCTCGGAATGGAGGTGGCTTCGCTGGCGAAGATAGGTGAAGATGCAGACGCTGAAAACGATGACGAGGAATGCCCAGAACCAGGAGCCGATCGATGACTCGGCAAAGGCGTGGACGGAGCTGACCAGGCCGCTGCGCGTGAGCAGCGTGCCCAGAATCGACAGCATGAAAGTGGTGAAGATCAGCCACACGTTCCAGGCCTTCATCATGCCGCGCTTTTCCTGCATCATGACGGAGTGCAGAAACGCGGTGCCGGTCAGCCACGGCATCAGCGAGGCGTTCTCCACCGGGTCCCAGCCCCAGTAGCCGCCCCAACCCAGCACGGAGTAGGCCCAGTGCGCGCCCATGAAAATGCCGCAGGTGAGAAACAGCCATGTCACCATGGTCCAGCGGCGCGTGATGTGAATCCACTTTTCACCGGGATATCGCATCATCAGCGCGCCGAGGGCAAACGCAAACGGCACGCTGAAACCTACATAACCCAGGTAAAGCAGCGGCGGGTGCATCACCATTTCCGGATATTGCAGCAGCGGATTGAGCCCGAAGCCGTCGGCGGGAACGGCTCCCTGCACCAGAGCGAAAGGCGGCGCGGCGAATACCAGCAGCAAGGTGAAGAAAACCTGGATGCCGGCCAGAATGGTCGAGGCGTACGCGGTCAGTTTGACATCCACCCTGTGGCGGACCCGCAGCACAAAGCCGTAGGCGGCCAGCAGCCACGCCCACAGCAGCAAAGAGCCTTCCTGCCCGGACCATAGCGCCGCAAATTTATACGGCAATGGCAAGGCGCGGTTGGAATGATGAAGGATGTAGGAAACAGAAAAGTTATTGCTAAACGAGCAGTAGACCAGCGCGAAAGCTGCCGCTGTCATCGCGATAAAACTGGCAATGCCCGCGCGGCGGGCAGACTCGGCCAGCCGTTCGGGAGCGGCGCTTGCCTCGGGATGCACGGCGATGCGCCGCAGCGCAAAAGCACCCGTAACCAGGGTGTAAGCGCACAGCACCAGACCGAGAAGAATCGCGAAACTACCGAATGTCGCCATATTTCTACGTAACTGATGATTGTCGCAGAGCGCGGGAGCTATCGCAATCGGGGAGCGTTCAATGGGAGCGGCGACGGGTAAGCGGGGTAGAAAAGCTTATGTGGGGCGGGATTCCGGAGTGCTCAAATGGCTGGCCAAGGCGATTAACTCCCTTGGCTGGATCGGCTTTGAACGAAAAGTGACGTCGAGACCGTCGTATTCGTCTTCGGCCTCCGCAAGCCCGCTTAGAACCAGTACCGGCAGGCCGACGCGGCGTTCCCACAAATGCTTTACGAAATAACTTCCAGATTCGCCAGGCATAATGTGATCCGTGATCACCAGGCTAATCGCACCGGCGGAATCGTTTTCCAGCGCCTGAAAGGCTGCTTCCGCGGAATAAACCGTTTGCGTCTCCAGCCCGGCTCCCGCCAGGATGGCTTTTCGCGTCACAGCTTGCACGGGATTGTCGTCGACAACCAGAATCACGGTGTCATTTATCCTCAAACATATTTCGTCATTGAGTAGATGATCAGTTTTGCAGGACAGTTGCCCTAGCAATCATAATCCACCTCTACGGTTGTGTTCCAGATGCGAGGCGCGATTATTTCACGGATGGGTCCATTAGAGTTAACAGCAATCCGGCCCTGGAACCAAAAACTTAACGTGCGGAGCGAGTGCGGCGCACGACAATCCCGACAATGGATGCTATCCATCTACGCGGCACGAATCGCGTTGCCAGTACAGCCACGCGATTTGAACTGCCGGTGGTGACCGAACTTCTGCCTCGGTCGAATGCCTTTAGCGATTCGCCGACAACCTGGGCGGCTGTCTGCATCCGCGCTGGATGGCTGAATGGGCTTTTTCCCGCCACTTCAAAAAAGTTTGTTGCCGTCGACCCGGGATTTACCACCATCACGCGAACTCCGCGCTGCCGGGTTTCCTCATGGAGCGAGTGCGAGAAACTAACCACAAACGCCTTGGTAGCCGCATAGACCGCGCTATACGGAAGCGGCATAAACCCGGCGACAGAAGCGATATTGATAATTCCACCGGCGCTTCGGCGAGGCGGTGAGTGCCGGTACATCGGCTCGAGATAGAGATGCGACAGTTCCACAAGTGCGGCGATATTCAGATCGAGCATCTGCCGCAGGCGCTCCCGGTCGGTCGCGGAAAACTCCCCGAACGCGCCGAAGCCTGCATTGTTGATAAGCAAATCAACTTCGAGACCGGCGGCCTGGGTTGTTCTGAACAGCTCCAATGGAGCGCCGGGTGCGGAAAGGTCGAGTGAGATGCTGCGGACATCGATGGCTGGGTGTGCGGCCGATAATTCATCGCGAAGCCTCTGCAGGCGGTCCTGCGAGCGAGCTACCAGGATGAGAGACCAGCCCCGCGCGGCCAGTCGCCGGGCAAACTCTTCGCCAAGGCCGGAGCTGGCGCCAGTGACGAGCGCATACGCCTGCGGGTTATTCATAAGATCCTTTCTCCGTTGCTGCAGCCCACTAAGACGGAGGCTTGAGGGCACGTCGAACCATTCCATACTACGAAATCATTCGAGCGAGCAAAAACGCGCCGACCCCCAGAAAGAACAACAGCCGAAAGCGAGTGCCATGCGCACGATTCACTTCCGGCAGCAGATCGGTTGCAGCCACATACAAGGCTACGCCTGCGGAGACGGGCAAGCCTATGCCGGCGAGTCCGGGGAGGAAATGGATGACAGCCACGCCGGCCACAGTAGCTACGCCGAGTATGCACGCCGCAGTAAATGCGACGCGGGCGCTGCGGCCGCTGGCCAGCATGACGCTGCCCACGGTGAATCCCTCCGGCAGCTTATGCAGCAACATTCCGGTGAAGATCAACCATCCGAGCGCGCTGGAAAAGGCGAATCCACTGGCAATGGCGATGCCGTCGAAAAACGTATGTGCGGCGAGACCAAAGGTAACGGAGTAGGCGGTCGAACGCTGAAGAAATTCCTCGGCATGGGTTTCCTCGCCAAAGTGAAAGTGCGCGACCAGGGTATGCTCCAGCAGATGGACTCCGCAGAAGCCGGCGAGAATCCATAAAGGCGCGCCGACCGGGGATGCCTGCATGCTTTCCGGCACCATTTCGATCAGCGCAACAGCAATCAGAAAGCCGGCGCCGAAGGCGACGAAGCCATGCAGGAAGCGCTCGGCGCGCATGCGAAGCAGAAGCAGGCCGCCGACGACATCGGCCAGCCCGGCGACTAGTCCCAGCAACAGAACGACGCCGAACGGCGTGCTAGCGTGCGCCATTGTCTGTCCCGTCCGTTATCCGCTGTGCCGGATGTGCATCACGTCGCCATCCTGCACGATGTAGTCCTTGCCTTCCAGGCGCAGTGTACCCTGTGACCGCGCTGCTGCTTCAGAACCCGCGGCCAGCAAGGTATCCCAATGGATTGTTTCGGCGCGGATGAAATGTTTTTCGAGGTCGGAGTGGATGGCTCCGGCCGCCTGTTGCGCGCGCGAGTTCACCGGAATCGTCCAGGCGCGGCACTCGTCTTCGCCGACGGTGAAAAAAGAGATCAGCCCGAGCAGCTCATAGCTTTTGCGGATCAGCCGGCGCAGCCCGCTCTCCACCAGACCATAGCTCGACAAAAATTCCGCCGCTTCTTCATCCGGCATTTCGGCCAGCTCGGCTTCAACTTTACCGCAGATGGCGGTCGCGCCGGTGCCGGGCCGCGAGGCGATCTGGGCCAGTCCAAACTTTTCCACGGCGGCTTCGAGATCGGCGCCCAGAGTCGTGCTCTCTGAAATATTGAGAACATACAGCACCGGCTTCTGGCTGAGAAACATGAATCCACGGATCAGTTTCTTTTCCTCCGGAGTCATATCCATGGCGCGCAACGGCTGTTCCGCTTCCAACTGCGGCTTGGCGCGTACCAAAAGCGCGTGTTCCGCTTCCAGCTCCGGGGTGCGCATTTTCTTCAGATCTTTCTCCAGGCGCTCCATGCGTTTTTCAATCTGCGTCAGATCGCTCAGCATCAGGTCGAACTCGACGTCCTGAATTTCTTTCAGCGGATCAATCGGCGCGGCGAGCGGCACCGAGGGATCGTCGAAGACGCGGAGTACGTGGATTAACGCGTCCACATTTCGCAGGCTCGCCAGCAGGCCAGGTTCCTTCAGTGCTTCCTGTCCAATGGCGCCCACATCGGCATATTCAACCGTTGCGAAGACAGTCTTCTTCGGTCGATAGAGCGCGGCGAGTTTCTCCAGACGTTCATCGGGAACTCGCGCCATTCCGAGATGGACTTCCCTAGGGTTGGAATAGCCGCGATCTTCGAGCTTCGCCTTGGTTAGAATTTTGAACAGTGAAGTTTTGCCTACCTGGGGCAGGCCGATAATTCCAGTCTTCATGCTTGTCCTGTATGGGTTAATCTTGCCTGATGGCAAAGCAACAACATCGATTCTGACGCCAAATCTTGATCATACCGGCAGAAGAACCGAAGAGGAATTTTAGCTGCTGATCGGATTCAACATTTAAGCCAGTTCGACTTATCGAGGTGTGCCATCCACAATTGGCTGAACTTTCTTCATGGCAGCCACGCCGCGTTTCCTTTGACTGATATCGCCGTAAAGGCGGCCATTGCGCTCGCCATTGGATTGCTGGTCGGTTTTGAGCGCGAGTGGGCCAACAAAGATATCGGGGTTCGTACTTTCGCACTGACTTCGCTTCTGGGATTGCTGGCATCCCTTGCCGGCCAGAGTTTCAGCATACTGGCGGGCATGGCGGTACTGATTCTGATCATTTTTATGAATCTGCACAGCGTGCAGATCATGCGCAAATTGGAAGCCACGACATCGGTAGCGTTGATCATCATCTTCGTTCTCGGAATTCTGGTCGGCGATGGCCACCTGTTCACGCCGGTTGCCGGCGCCATCGTGGTTACAATGCTGCTCTCACTCAAGCCGCAATTCCGCGCGTTTGCCGGCGGCCTGCGCCAGGAAGAGGTCCGGAGCGCCATTCTTCTCGGCTTGCTTGGATTCGTAATCTGGCCGCTTTTGCCGGATCGCTTTATCGATCGATGGCGGCTGATAGAGCCGAGAGAAGCATGGGTCATTGTGATCGTCGTCGCGTCTCTTGGCTTTATCAATTATGTATTGCTGCGCGTTTACGGATCGAAGGGCCTTTATCCGACGGCAATTCTTGGAGGACTGGTCAACTCCACAGCAACCGTGGCAGAGATGGTCTCAACCATGTCCGTGGCCGGACTTACCGGAGTCACGGTATCGGTGGTCTTGTTGACGTCAGTCGCAATGTTCGCGAGAAATCTGTTAATCCTTGCGATATTCTCTCCCCGCGCTATCCGTACGGCCGTGCTCCCGATATTGGCAATGTCATTGATCGCTGCCTTTTGGGTTTACCGCGAGCACAAGAGGTCCACGGGCGCGCAAATCGACAATAAACTCGCCCTCGCATCTCCCGTTTCCTTGAAGAAGGTACTGACGTTTGCGGCATTATTTCTGGCGATTCAGATTCTAGGGACACTTGGACAACGATTATTCGGCTCGTCTGGATTTCAAGTCATCAGTGTTCTGGGCGGACTGGTGAGCAGCGCCAGCACCACCGCAGCAGCCGCGAACCTTGTGATCCACGGCAAGGTTCTGGCAGGAGAGGCGGGAATAGCAACGGTTCTGGCCTCGATTGCCAGTCTGCTGATCGATCTGCCGATTGTGCAGAAGCAGGTCCGGGACAAGAACATCATCCGGGACCTTTACGGGGCTTCGCTACTCCAGACAGTTGTAGGAATCGTGGTGCTTTTTGCGCAGGCAAAGATTTTTCACACGCTATAAATACACATTTCAGCCTGCCGGCTCAGGCCGTGCGTAAAGAACGATCAGACCCAGTCCGCACAGAAGCACGATGCCCTCCAGCCGGGTCGACCGATTGTGCAGCCGATTAAATTCCACCTTGGCGGGAACAGTTGCCGATGGATTATCCATCGCAGCTCCGGCCTGAACGCGGAGCGAGTCCATGCGCGGAATGACGGAAAATTGAGAATAGGCGGTCAGGGCCAGCATGGCCGCGAGCAAGACCAGTTGCGGAGCGATGGTGCGCCACGTGAGGCGGGCGGTCTTTTCGATGATGCACAGCAGCACCAGAATGATGCCGCAGACCAGACCGATATCATGCAGGCGCAGGATGGAAACCCGCACGATGGTTCCCGCGATCTTCAGGCCCTGGACGGGATCGGAAAGCATCGGCATCACCGAGCCGAATGCTACCGGCGCTACCACCGCGCCAAAGAACAATATGCCGCCCACCCAGAAAGCCACGCCAAACAAAATGAGACTGCGCACCAGTGTTCGCACCATTGATCGTTTACCCCTGATTTGTTCTGACGAGATTATTCGAGTCCGCTGACAGACTTGCGTCCAATCAGGCGCTCAATGCGCTTTGCCATCGGCGGATGCGTGGAGAACAGATTTGTGAACATGCCGCCGCCGACCAGCGGCTGCGCGATGAACAGATGGGCGCTCGACGGCGATGCCACCATCGGCAGGCGCTTGGAATACGCGTCGATCTTTTCGAGTGCGCTGGCCAGCGCGTAGGGATTGCCGGTCGTTCTTGCACCGGTCGCATCCGCCTCATACTCGCGTGCGCGGGAGACAGCGAGTTGAATCAACATGGCGGCAATCGGCGCCAGGATCAGCATTAAAAGTCCGCCGATGCCGCCGCCTTCACGTTCGCTCCGACCATCACCACCGCCATAGCCGCCGAATAAGGAGGCCCAGTAGCCCATGCGGGCGACCAATGTAATCGCGCCCGCCAGCGTTGCGGCGAT
The DNA here is from genome assembly GCA_963823295.1 of uncultured Acidobacteriota bacterium. Classification (GTDB taxonomy): domain Bacteria; phylum Acidobacteriota; class Terriglobia; order Terriglobales; family Acidobacteriaceae; genus JAKAAZ01. Next base: position 28,120 of record CAWGLF010000027.1, on the reverse strand, counting down.
GGAGCTTGTCAGGATATCGCGATTCTGGACATGACCGAGTTCGTGCGCCAGAACGCCTTCGAGCTCGTCGTCATTCAACAGCCGCAGAATGCCCTCTGTCATCGCGACCGAAGCATGTTTCGGGTTGCGGCCGGTGGCAAACGCGTTCGGCGACTCGGTCGGAATCACGTACATCTTCGGCATGGGAAGGCCCAGCCGCTGGGTCATGCGCTCGACCACTTCATAGGCGCGCGGAAGTTGCTCTCTGCGTCACCGGCTGGGCACGATACATTTTGAGCGCCAGCTTGTCGGAGTAGAAGTAAGTAAAAAAATTCATCCCGGCGGCGAAGAGAAATCCGAGGATCAAGCCATTGCGCCCACCAAAGTGCTCGCCGAGCCAAATAAACAACAGTGTCAACAGGGTGAGTAGAAACGCAGTTTTTACCGTGTTTCCCATAATGTAACTATTTTAGTCCTCTCCGCAGGTTGCTGGCGTTGCAGCGATTCTCCGCAATTGGATGAGTTGTGGAGCGGGTCGCATCAGGCCGGTTTCGCTATTCCTGTGAGATGGCGGGGATTCTTACGTGCAACCTGTTCTTTCAGGAACGGATGCGTAGGCCTGGTTCCGCTGCTATACACCTGATAGGAAATCCGGCCCAGCCTCACTCTGTTGACACTGGTGGTCTCAAACCATGTACCGTAAAGAAGCGGCTGTTCTGCAGTGCCGCCGTCGTTCAACGCACAAATGTCTGAATCCAGCGCAATCCTCGATCTGTGGCGTAACCGGCAGGATGGCTCCGGCGTGCTGGTCACGCTGGTGCGCGTGGAAGGCTCGTCCTATCGCAGGCCAGGTGCGCGGATGTACATACAGGCTGGCAGGTATGCGGGCTCGATCAGCGGAGGCTGCCTGGAAACTGAAATCGTGCGCAAGGCGCAATGGGTGACGCGTGCGGGAGCGGCGATCGAGACATATTCAACGCGCTTCGAGAACCCATTCGATGCCGCGAATCCGAGTACCGGGTCCAGCGTTTACGTTGAGGATCAGGACATCCCTTACGGGCTTGGCTGCGGTGGTGTGCTTGATGTCCTGCTGGAGCCGGCGGCACTGCCGGAGGCGGACGCGATGTTGCGGGCGATGGACGCGGCACAGACTGGAGAAAGATTTTCCTCGGCAACGCAGCTTCCCTCGGCAGAGCAACCGATTGGAACTTTCGCGCGGGTGATCTTGCGTGAAAACGGCTCGATTTTCTTTGCCAGTGAGAACGCCGATCCCGCAGTAAGCGCACGGTTGATTCGGCTGGCGAGCCAGGCTTCGGGTTCCATGACTGAAGAGTCGAGCGGTGTGTTTGTGGAATCGATTCTGCCGCCGCAAAGGCTGGTAATTTTCGGCGCCGGCGAGGATGCGCGTCCACTGGTTCGCATGGCGCATCTGCTCGGATGGCGTGTTGCGGTGGCCGATGGACGAGCGTGGCTGGCGCAGGCGGCGCGCTTCCCTGAAGCCACGCAGGTACTCGCGCTGAGCGACAACGCCGTCAATCTGGAGCAACTGCAATTGACCTCGCAAGATGCCGTAGCCGTGCTGACCCACAGCTTCGAGCAGGACAGAAATCTGCTTCGCAGATTATTGCCGCTGGAGTTGCGCTATCTGGGGCTGCTCGGCGCGCGACACCGCAGTCAACTGCTGTTGACGGAAGCGGCGCAACAGCTGGGTTGGACGCCGGAAGAATGCCTGCAGCGAGTCTATGCGCCGATCGGCCTTGATCTTGGCGGCGATAACCCGGAGGCGGTCGCGCTCGCGATCATCTCGGAAATTCAATCCGTGCTGCATGGCAAGGAGGCGTCCTCGCGGCGGATGGATAAGGACGCTCTGAGTGCCGCTCCGGAGCGACCCTATATTCCTTCGCAATGCCCGCTGGACATTCCGCATGAGTTCAGCTGATTCGCCAGCGATCCCAGCGATCATTCTGGCCGCTGGGGGCTCTACGCGCCTGGGCCACCCGAAACAACTGCTGCGACTGAAAAGCTCCGATGAAACGCTGCTCGAACGTGCGGCGCGCGTTGCGGCGGAGGCTGGAGCCGCACCGATTTTCCTGGTGGTGGGTGCACATGCGGAAGCGATCCAGAGAGCTACCAATGTTCCGCAGTGCATTTTTCTGATAAATCCAGAATGGCCGGAAGGCATGGCCAGTTCCTTGCGGCTGGGAATTGCCGCCGTGGTGGAACAAGCGCCGGCAGCATCGGGCGCGTTGCTGATGGTATGCGATCAGCCGGCGGTTTCCGCGGAACATTTGCGCCAACTCATGGCGATTCACCGGGCCGAACCGGAGATCATCGCGGCATCTCATTATGCCGGCCGCGCCGGGGTGCCCGCGGTGGTGCCCCGTGCGATATTCCCGGAGCTGCTGGCGTTGACAGGCGACCAGGGTGCGCGCGCTGTCTTCGAGCGATCTGGATTGCGGATCAATCATGTCGAGTTTCCCGAAGGCGAATGGGACATTGACACAGCGGACGATTTGCCGCGGATATTCCGCTTTCCTTGAACCTCTAGATCCTTCACTTCACTTACGCTCCGTTCAGGATGACAGTGCATCTTTTCTCCGCGAAATCAGGCAACCGCCATAAACGGAGCTATACAGAAGCTGAACCCTTTGGCGGCTCCCGATCGCTGCCGGCGATTACGGCTGCCGATTCTTCCGCATCTGAACTGGAGTGAGCGATGGGCAAGGTGAAGAAGAACGTGCTGCCCTTGTTCAAATCGCTTTCGGCGCGAATGGTCCCGCCATGGGCCAGAATAATGTGCTTGGCGATCGACAGGCCCAGCCCGGTACCGCCGGACTCCCGCGAGCGGCCTTTATCCACGCGGTAAAAGCGTTCAAAAATCCGCCCGAGATGTTCGGATGCAATGCCCGCCCCAAAATCCTGCACATAGAATTCAACCGCGTCTCCGACGAGGCGGGAACCAATCACAATCCGCTGGCCGCCACCATATTTCACCGCATTTTCGAAAAGATTTGAGAGCACCTGCAGAATGGCATCGGTATCCGCCATCACGATTGCCGGCGCATGCTCCTCCTTTTCCAGCACGATGTCTCGATCCATCAGCAAGCCCGCCATCACCGCTGCCGCCTCGTCCATCAGCACGCCAGCGGCAACAGGTCTCCGGTTCAGCTTGTACTCGCCAGATTCAATGCGGGCCAAGGCCAGCAAATCTTCCGTCAAGCGCGTCATACGGGCTGCGTTGCGGCAGATGATCGCCAGGAAGTCGCGCGCCTGCGGCGACAGCTGACCATCTTCTTCCAGCATGGTTTCGGCATAGCCGGAAATGGAAGTCAGGGGCGTGCGCAGTTCATGGGAGACGTTCGCGATGAAGTCGCGGCGGGTCTTTTCGACGCGGTCAATCTCTGTTACATCGTGCAGCACTACAACGGCGCTGCCGCCCAACATGGGCGCTGCGCTCACTTCGAAGATTCGTCCGGGCACAACCGCCTTTGCCCGCGCGTTCGCAGTGACTCGGATCCGCAATGCCTGCTCGACACAGTCCAGCAGGTCCGGATCGCGCACAGTCTGGACCAGCGCACCGCCGGGCGGAATCGGCGCACCGTTCAGACGCACCATCACGCGATTCGTCCAGTGGATGCGGCTCTGCGCATCGACGGCAATAACGGCCTCTTCCATGCTATCGAGCACCGTCTCCAGTTCTTTGCGGCTGTCCTCGAGCTCGCGGAAAACGGCCTCCACCCGAATCGCCGTCGCGTCGAGAGCATTGGCGACGGCCGCGATTTCATCCCTCGCGGTCTCGTGAATTCTGGCGGAAAAATCGCCGCCGGCAAGTCGATGAGCAAATTCCACGATGCGCGCCAGACGCCGCGCGACAGCGTGAGCCATCAGCGCAGATACGAGCGTGGCCAGCACCAGCGCGAGCAGGGTCGCCCATAAAAGGCTGGTACGCACGACATGCACCGTATCTTCTATATCGCGCAACGTGGAGTCCAGCCGGATGATATAAGGACCTGCCGGAACGGCGACGTATAACCTGCCGCGTGCAACGTGCCGCCCAAAATCGCGATGCTGGATTGTGATGGCCCGGATTTCGGGAGAACTGAGCAGCAACTCGCGGGAGGGAGCGCCGCCCTGGCCCATAGTGGAATCGGCCAGAACGGTTCCATCCCGTTTTGCGATGGCTACGTTTGCGCCGGTTGCATGCGCTTCCTCCTGCGCCAGCAATGGGATCCCGGATGGATCCGTCGCGCTAAGTCGAGGAGCCATAGACCGCGCTTCTTCGGCAAGACTGCGCGCCAGGCGATTCTGGAGCGAGGCTTCGAGAATATTATGCTGCGAGATGTCGAGCATGCCCGCCGCAACGAGCAAGACCAGGAACATTGCCGCGAGCAGCTTGAAGAATACTCTTTGCCTCATAGAGAACCCGGGGCGCGTCGCGGCAGGTGTTTAGATTTCTTTGGGTATTTCGAAACGGTAGCCGGCGCCGCGCACGGTTTTAAGATACTGCGGATTCTCCGGATCAGTCTCAATTTTTTCCCGGATGCGCCGCACATATACATCGACGGAGCGCGGGGTCACGAAGCGAGCATCGCCCCAAACTGCATCCAGCAGATGATCGCGGCTGAACACGCGCCCGGGATGGCGAGCCAGATACTCCAGCAGCCGAAATTCTGTGGCGGTGGTCGCCGCCAGTTCCCCGCCCACCTTCAACTGCATGGCGCCGGTGTCGATTTCGACCTGATCGAAGTGCAGCACTGTGGGAGCGGTGGGACGCTCGAAGCGGCGCAGCACTGCCTTGACTCGGGCAATCAATTCCCGCGGAGAGAATGGCTTGGTGACGTAATCGTCGGCGCCGAGTTCAAGACCGAGAATACGATCATTTTCGCTGGTCCGCGCGGTGAGAAAAATAACCGGCGTGACTGCGAGGGTAGGGTTCTTGCGAATGCGGCGGCATAGATCGAGCCCACTTCCGCCGGGAACCATGATGTCGAGCAGGAAGAGGTCGGGAGTCTTGCGTTCGGCCTCCGCAAGCACCCCGACTGGGCTGACAAACGAGCGCACCGCGAATCCCGCCACCTCCAGATTGTGCTGCACTAACCGAGAAATATCCTGATCGTCTTCCAGAACAAAGATCGTCTGATTCAAGCCTGGGTTCCTCTTTCGTATGGGGCGGATGCCGGCGGACTTACTGCCGTGGCCAGAGTATCGCAGCCAGAGAAATTTTCGGCAAAAGAACCATGAATGCCAGATGACAATTGTGTGAATGGGTGTTGGAGAAATTAAGACGGCAGGTTCATCGATTTCGCTGCGCTCCCGCTCGGGACGACACGTTATGCGCTATTGGGGAACGGTTAGGCCTGCGACAATTCTTCTGCGATGGTTCGGGCGGCAATCTCGCACTGGGAGCGGTCGACGTCGTGATGCGTTACCAGGCGAATTGCGTGCGGCCCCACATTCCCGGCAAGGACTCCGCGCCGCTTTAGCCGAGTCACAAGCTCGGGCGCGCTTTTGCCGTTACTCAGGTGGAAGATGACGATGTTCGTCTGAACTCGAGCAGGATCGACGGTGATTCCCCGCGTCTCGGCCAGGGATTCGGCCAGCAGGCGCGCGTTGGCGTGATCTTCTGTCAACCGCTCTGTCATCGTATCGAGCGCAACCAGACCGGCTGCAGCCAGAATGCCCACCTGCCGCATGCCACCGCCCAGCGCCTTGCGAAAAATCCTCGCCCGCTTGATATGATCGCTGGTCCCGACCAGCATGGAACCTGCGGGAGCACACAAGCCTTTCGACAGGCAGAACATGATCGTGTCGAAGCCGCGGGACAGGTCCGCGACACTGACGTCCAGGCTGACCGCTGCGTTAAATATCCGTGCGCCGTCGAGGTGAACCGGAAGCCCCGCATTTTTGGCGCCGGCCCAGATTTCCTCCAGCACATCGAGCGGCGTCACGGTTCCGCCCGCCATATTGTGGGTGTTCTCGAGCGAAATCAGCCCGGTCTGCGCGCGATAGTAAATGGCGGGCGCGATGGCTGCCTGAATCTGTGACCACGTCAGCACCCCGCGATCGCCGGCAATTGTCCGCGGCATGCACCCGGAAAAGGCCGACAGCATGGCCATTTCCCAATCCACAATGTGGGAGCTTGCTTCGCAGATGACTTCCTGGCCATGCTGGGTGTGGAGGCGAATCGCGATCTGGTTTCCCATGGTGCCGGTAGGTACAAAAATAGCGGCTTCCTTGTGGAATATCTCAGCCGCTCGTTGTTCAAGCCGCGCGACGGTAGGATCTTCACCATAGACGTCGTCGCCGACTTCGGCCGTGGCCATGGCCGCACGCATAGCTTCAGTGGGTTGGGTAACGGTATCGCTGCGCAGGTCGATCATGTCAATCTTCTGTAGTGCTGCCGGATGTTTAGTGTAAACCAGTGCTTAAGAGGACCCGATGATTCGATCATTCATAATCCTGGCGTTGAGCAATTTTTCCTTGACCTTTTTGATCCTTGGTTTCATCGCTGCAGCATTATCGCTTGCGTTCGGCGGCAGCTCCCCGCTCTGCCCGGAAAATCCGCGAAGAGATTTTCGCGTACTTTCTTCTTTTTGAAATTGGGTTTTCGTATTTCTATAACTTCGTGATGCATGTTTTTTTTGGAAACATGGCTGCCCATTTTATCGGCTGGCAGAATAGCCCGTTTCAAGCTGAGGTGGGTTTTGCCAGTTTAGGCTTTGCGCTTGTTGGACTGCTCGCCTTTCGCGGCAGCCATGGCTTGCGAATCGGCGCCGTGGTTGGGCCGTCAATTTTTCTTCTAGGTGCTGCCGCCGGTCACATCCGGCAGATGATTGTTGCCCGAAATTTTGCACCTGGAAATGCCGGGATAATTCTTTATATGGACATCATTGTCCCTGTCATTGGCTTGATCCTGCTTGGGCTGGAGCAACGGGACAATTTTCTGGAGCACGGAGACGCAGACGTTGTCGTCTGAACCGGCGGATGGGCGCCTGCGATGGATCAGACAAACGCGCCCTCAGCTTCCATTCCACTTTCTATTCTGGATTGAACACCGATAAATCGAGCGAAGACTTCATTCGCGAACAGCCGTCCGCGTTGCGTCAGGCGAACGTGATTGGCAGTTCGCTCAAGCAGTCCTTCCTGTTGACATTCATGCAGCACCGGCTGGAATGCACGCATGGCCTCGTGGCCGATGTTTCTCTCCATCTCCGGAAGCGAAACGCCCGCGGATAAACGCAGTCCCAGAAACCAGGCTTCCTCGACGGCCTCAGCATTCGATATGGGGGTTATAGTTTCCGGTGCGCTCTGGTTCAGATAACTGGTCAGATCATCCGTCCTGGAAATGCGGACTGCACTTCCATCGTGAGTTTGGAGGAAAGAATGCGCATCCAGACCGAAGCCAAGATATGGCTGGCGTGTCCAGTATTTAAGGTTATGACGCGATTCGTTTCCAGGCCGCGCGAAGTTTGAAATCTCATACTGCGGGATGCCTGCCGTGGTGAACTGCTCGCAAGCCAAGTCGTACATCGCCGCAATTGCCTGCTCGTCGGGGACATGGTCCGCGTGGTATCGGGTGCCTCCCTGCAGCAGTTCCCTGCCCAGGCGGGAGTCTTCATCTACATCGAGCATGTAGACGCTTACATGCGGCACGCCGGTGGCGATCGCTTCCTGAATGGATTGCTGCCAACTATCAGGGGTCTGGTGAGGCAGGCCGGCGATCAGATCGACATTGATGTCCTGAATGCCGGCGCGGCGCAGGCGGGCGATTTCATCCAGGGTCACACTTCGCGTATGGAGACGGCCTACAGCGGCTGCCTCGCTGTCAATAAACGATTGCACGCCCAGGCTGACGCGGTTGAATCCCATCTCCGGCAGAGCATCGAGCAACGTATTGCTTAACTGACCGGGCGCGCATTCCAGCGTTATCTCGGCTTTTGGCGAAAGACGGAATACCTCGTGCAGTACTTTCACTATCACCTGCATCTGATACTTAGATAATAGGCTTGGGGTTCCTCCGCCAAAATATATGCTGTCTACATCGAGCGGCAATTCCGCAGACCATTCCTGCACCTTCTGGCGGGTCTGGTGAATCTCTGCAATCAGGCGGTCAACGTACGCCGTCATCCGCTGGCTCCCGAAAACGCCGGAAGCGAAGTTGCAATAGCTGCACTTGGCGCGGCAGAAAGGGATGGAAACGTAAATTCCAAGCGTGCTGGATGGGATAGCTGGCATAGGATCGACTTCGTCGATTGCAGAGGATTGCAGGAAACTTCGTACAATAGCAGTGTCGCATGGCAGACGCAAACCAGTCCCCGCAACAACACGAAGATGATGTCATCGGCAAAGCCTATGACGGCCGCCTGATGCGCCGGCTGCTCACCTATCTGCGCCCGTACCGCTGGCAGGTGGGCATTTCTCTGCTTACCATTCTTTTCAAGGCCGGATCGGACATCCTTGGGCCGTACCTGACCAAGGTGGCCGTCGATCTATACATGACGCCCGGTATCACGGACCGGGCCGGAGCGCATCGGTCACTGCTTGCGTCGCACCTCAGCCGGGATGCTTTCATCGGCATTACGGAAGTGGCGGGTATTTATCTTGCCTCGCTGGTATTCAGTTATTTCCTGGAGTTCGTCCAGACTTACCTGATGCAGTGGACCGGGCAAAAGGTGATGTATGACCTTCGCAGCCAGATTTTCCGCCACATCCAGGAGCTGAGCGTCGCGTTTTTCGACCGTAATCCTACGGGCCGCCTGGTGACGCGGGTGACCAGCGACGTTGACGCGCTGAACGAAATGTTCACCTCCGGCGTGGTATCGATTTTTGAAGATGTTCTGGTGCTGGCCGGAATCGTGTTTGTCATGTTGCGGATGAACTGGTGGCTGGCGCTGCTGGCGTTTTCCGTGCTTCCCTTCATCTGGCTCGGCACGCAGATTTTTCGCAAATACGTCCGGGAATCCTATCGTCGCATTCGCACCGCGATCGCGCGCATTAACTCTCACCTGCAGGAACACGTCAGCGGAATGAGCGTGGTGCAGTTGTTCAACCGTGAAGAGCGCGCTTTTCAGGACTTTGAGAAGGTGAACCGCCAACACTTGAAGGCGTTTAAAGACGCCATTATGTCGTATGCGCTGTATTATCCGGCGGTTGAAATTCTGAGCTCGATCGCCATCGCCATCATCATTTGGATCGGCGGCCGGGGCGTGCTGCGCGGCGCGGTCACGCTGGGCGTGCTGGTGGCTTTCATCCAATATTCGCAGCGCTTTTTCCGCCCCATTCAGGACCTGAGCGACAAGTACAACATCCTGCAGGCAGCCATGGCCGCCAGCGAACGCGTGTTCAGGCTGCTCGACACGGCTCCGGCGATCGTTTCCCCGGCCAATGCTCGGACGGGCGACGGCTCCGGACGCATCGAGTTTCGCAACGTGTGGTTTTCCTATCAGCATCTGGATGACGCGACCATCGAGCGACTGCGCCACAATGAGCCAGCCGGAGAAGAAATTGAATGGGTACTGCGCGACGTCAGCTTCACCATCGAACCGGGTGAAACCGCTGCGATTGTCGGCCACACAGGAGCGGGCAAGACCACGCTGAGCAGCCTGATGCTTCGCTTTTACGATGTACAGCGCGGAGCGATTCTGATTGAAGGCGTCGATGTGCGCGAATGGGACATCCAGGCATTGCGTCGCCGTTTCGCTGTAGTGTTGCAGGATCCGGTGCTGTTTACCGGGACGGTGGCCAGCAATATCCGTCTGGGTTCGGAATGGATTACGGATCAAGAGATCGAGAATGCGGCGGAGCAGGTGAACGTCAGCGACTTCATCCGCTCGTTACCCGGCGGATTTCAGGAACCGGTTCGCGAGAGGGGAAGCACGCTTTCCACCGGGCAGAAACAGCTCATCAATTTTGCGCGGGCGCTGGCGCACAATCCGCGCATTCTCATTCTCGACGAGGCTACTTCCAGCGTGGATACGGATACGGAGCTGCGCGTGCGCTCCGCCCTGACGCGGCTGGTTTCGGGCCGGACCTCTGTGGTTGTGGCGCATCGGCTCTCGACCATTCAGAGCGCCGATCAAATTCTAGTTATGCACAAAGGCCAACTGCGCGAAATCGGCACGCACCAACAACTGCTCGCCCGGCACGGACTCTACTGGAAGCTCTACCGTTTGCAATATCGGGACCAGGAGATATCGGAGACGCCGGTCCACGGCCAACTTGCGGTTACGGCTGATTGATGGAATGACGGGCCATGATATAGCAAGACCGTCATCCTGAATGAAGCGAAGGACCTCGCGTATTGCGAGACAAACCGCAGGTTCCTCGACTTCGCTTGCGCTCCGCTCGGAATGACAAATCTATTTTGAAATACGCTACATGAAAGATGATCTGAAACGACCCTAATGCATACTCCACATATCTTCATTTCCGCGGGGAAGCGAGCGGCGAGCGCTATGGCGCCATGTTGATCCGGGCGGTGCGCGCGCGTTTGCCTGAAGCGAAGTTCTTCGGTCTGGGTGGAGCGACGATGGATAATGCGGGCTGCGAGTGCGTGGTGCGCGCGGAAGAGATCGCGGTGATGGGGATTACGGAAGTTCTGCTCCACATGCCGCGCATTTATGGAAAATATCGCCGCCTGGTTCGCAGCATTCGCGTGAGAAAACCCGATGTGGCCGTGCTGATCGATTTTCCCGATGTAAATTTTCGCCTTGCACGGGAGCTGAAAAAGCTCGGCATCCCTGTCATTTACTTTGTTAGTCCGCAGCTATGGGCATGGAAGAAACGTCGCATCCGCTGGGTTCAGCAGCGAGTGACGAAGATGCTGGTCATCTTTCCATTTGAGGAAAAGTATTATCGCGAGCGCGGCGTGGAGGCGGAATTTGTCGGGCATCCGCTTGCCGATGAGGCCGGGTATGGCCTGCGGGAGCCGGCGGCCACGCGCGAAGAATTTGCCCGCGATTATGGTTTAGATCCGTCGAAAGAGTGGATCGGACTGCTGCCGGGCAGCCGCGCCAAGGAGCTGCGTCTTAATCTCTCCCCGATGATTGCGGCGGCGAACGAACTCGGGCCAGCTTATGAGTACGTATTACCGGCCGCGACGACGCTTGATCCGGAATGGGTGCGGAAGATGGTTGCGCAAAGCACTGCCGCGCTGCGTCAAACGAGCGTGCCCATTCACGTGGTGAGAGATGCGCGCGCCGTACTTCGCCATTCACGCGCAAGCATTGTGGCCAGCGGTACGGCCACGGTCGAAGCCGCGCTGATCGGCAATCCTTTCATCGCCGTCTATCGACTTTCCGATCTCAGCTACGCCGTGGCCCGCAGGCTGGTCAAGGTTCCCCACGTTGCGATGGCGAATCTGATTGCGGGCAGGCGCGTGGTGCCGGAGCTGATCCAGAACGAGTTCACGACAGAAAATATTATTCGCGCATTGAAGCCTCTTCTGGCGGACGGCGCTCCGCGAACCAAGATGATTGAGGAGCTCGCCGCGATACGGAGCGCTCTTCATGTTCAGGCCAGCGGGACCGCAATCGACCGCGTTGCGACGTGGGTCTTGCAATTCCTGGAAGATTCCAGCAAGCATTCGATGGCCTCAGAAATTCACGCATGAACTTGCCGTTCACTCCGTCGAAATCTGACCTGCGTTGGATCATCGCGCTCCTGCTTTGTTTCATCAGCGCCCCGTGCATTGTTGGACAGCAGTCGCAACCGACGGCGCAAGTGGCATCCATCCGCATTAGCGGATATCAAATCGATCTGACGCTCGATCCGGCGCATCACTCGATGGCCGCACGGGCCGCCGTGACTTTCACGGTGTTGAAGAATGTGACGGCGGTTTCCTTTGAGCTCAATCCGGCTCTGCATGTCAGCAGTACCGCCGATGCTGCTGGACGGCCGTTGAGCGTGGTTCGCAATTCGGCTGGCGATACTGCCATCCAGGTCACGCCCGCGGCTGCGTTGGAGATGAACGAGAAAGTTACCTGGACGTTCACTTACAGCGGCGTGTTCGGCCCAGACACTCCTGGGATTCAAAATGAGCATTCGGCCGCCATCACGATTTGCGTCCATCGGCGAGCCGGTCAGCTACTTGCTGTATCCGGCGCGCTGGTTTCCGATGGCAGGCTACCTGACCGACCGCTTTACCATGACGGTCCATGTGCATGTGCCCGCGGGGGAACGCGCGATCGGCAGCGGCTCCGAGGGAGCGGCGCACCAGGATCCGAACGGCTTGAGCGTTTTTGATTTCGCGTGGCCGCATGCTGGATTTCCGGGAACAATCATCGCAGGCAAATTTCGAGAGCCGTACACGTCCAATGCAGATCCCAATGTGCGCGTGTATCTTATCGACAAAGCCGGAACGCCAGAAATTGACGGCAAGAATATTGCCGCGACAGCCAATCAGGAAATCAACTATTTCACCGGACAGTTTGGTCCTGTGGATTCGCGCCAGCTGAATGTAATCGAACTGCCGGATGATACTGTGCCCGCATATTGGGCGCCGGAGATTGCCGCGATTGCCGGCCAGCAGATGAGGTCGGCGAATGCATCGCGGCTGCTGGCCAACACCATTGCCCATCAATGGTGGGGAAACGATGTAAGCCCGGCAACGCTGAACGATGCCTGGATTACGAACGGCATGTGCCGTTATGCGGAGCTTGAATATTTCCAAAAAACTGCCGGACAGACTGCATTTACGGATGCGATTCTCAACATTTCTGCGAGCGCGCTTGCAGATGACACAGCCCGGTTGGCGGACGTGGCGCAATACCCGGCCTTTTCGCCCGAGTTTCAGGCGATGACGTATGACAAGGGCGCGATGATCCTGCGCATGCTGCAATGGCAGATCGGAGATGCCGAATTCAAACAGATGCTGCACGGAATTCTTTCTGAAAGCGAGAAATCAATCTCTTCCGCAGAGATTGAAAGGATTGCGGAAGCAGCTTCACATCAGGACTTGCGGCCCTTCTTCACGCAATGGCTTGATAACACCGGCGCGCCGACGCTGCAGGATAATTGGACGCTCTATCGGCTTGGCAACGGCGGGGGATACCGCACCGTGGGCGAAATTACCGAAGATCTTGATCTGTTCCGCATGCCGGTCGATGTGCGCGTCGAAACGGAGGGTAAGACGGTCAACCAGCGCGTAGATGTCGCCGGAAGTCAGACGCAATTTATCATCAACACCGCAGCCGTGCCCGCGAAAGATCTCGCTCGATCCGGACCGGTGGCTTTTACGGAGCGATCCGGATATGCAGGTTCGCGTGCACATTCTGCGCGGCCAGCGGATGGCCGCGGGAAAAAACTTTGCTGGAGCGATTGGGGAATATCGTCAGGCGCTTGCAATCGACAATATCAGCTCTCTCGCCAGCTATAGGCTGAGTGAATTGTATTTTGAGCAGCGAAATTACCAGGCGGCGGCTGACTCGTTCCGCGACGCATTGCACGGAGACGGCATCCCGAAATGGACGGAGGCGTGGAGCGATCTGCAACTGGGGAGAATCTTCGATATCTCCGGTCAACGCGACCGCGCCGTAAATCAGTATCGCGAAGCGATTCAAACCCAGGACAATACCGGTGGCGTAATCGATCTTGCCCGCGGATATTTACAAAAGCCTTATCAGCCCACGAGCCAGGCTGTGCCTTAATGATTGATATGGTCCGTTTGCAGCAAAGAACCGCAAGATCCTTCGCTTCGTTCAGGATGACAAACTTCTGAGGTGTGGAGCACGCGGCTGCGTATCCAACGCCGGCATTCTCTGGATCCTTCACTTCGCTGCGCTTCGTTCAGAATGACGCTCATCCGGCCGGGCTGCGCGAAACGCGAACTTACTCCGATCTCACAGCTTATTTTTGTCTTCGAGTGCTGACAGCACGTCATCGATGGTCGGCTGAACGCCAAGCATGTATTCGCGAACGCGCTTGCGTTCCTCGGGTGCGAGCGAAGGCAGCACTACCAGCAGACGGCGCAGCGTGGTGCCGATATCATCGGCGTAATTCATCATGCGAATGGCTTCTCCAGAAAGGGGCATCGATTCTCCTCGGGCTTTGGTAACAGAATGTATCTACCATTTTGCGGTGTAGCGGGCACACTCGTAAAGGAGCGTCGCCGATCTCAGGCAGATTGCATCGGCTCGCCAACCGCCTCAACCCAGCCATCGCGGTCTGTGACCTCCGTCAGGGCAAGCAGTTTCTCTTCAATCCACGGCTGTAAAGCATCGGGATGATAGCGCCAGCTCCAGTTCCCCTGGGATTGCGCCGGGGTATTCATCCGCGCAGCACCGTCGAGCTGGAGCACATCCTGCATGGGAAACAGGCACAGGCGCGCGACCGAGGTGGCCGCCCCTCGCATCATTGCCCAGACGATGCCATCGTCGCCGGGATGCAGGTAAGCGGCGATGGCCTGGCGCTCTGCTTCATTGGTCTGGTGCCACCAGCTAAGCGTCGTGTCGTTGTCATGGGTGCCGGTATAGATCACCATGTTCTCGTCACAGCGATGCGGAAGATGGTTGTGCGCGCCGCGACCGTTGAAACCAAATTGCATGACCCGCATGCCCGGAAGACCGAAACTCTTGCGCATCTGTTCGACTTCCGGCGTAATCACGCCGAGGTCTTCGGCGATCAGTGGGAGATCACCCAGTTCGCGATGAAGATGAGCGAAGAATTCCGTTCCCATCGCCTTCATCCATTTGCCGCGAACCGCTGTTTCCTCTTCCATCGGGATCGACCAATAAGATTCAAAGCCGCGAAAGTGATCGAGCCTGAGCAGATCGCACAGCGAGAGCGCGCGGCGAATACGCGCATCCCACCAGTCGAAATTCCGGCTGGCCAGCACATCCCATCGATACAGAGGATTGCCCCAGCGCTGGCCAGTCGGGCTGAAGTAATCCGGCGGAACCCCGGCCACCTGAAGCGCTTTTTTCTGGGCGTCCAGCTGGAAGATATCGGAATGCATCCAGACATCGGCACTGTCGTAGTTCACAAAAATCGCCATATCTCCGATGAACCGGATCTTTCGTTCCGCGCAGTAGCTGCGGAGACATCGCCATTGTTCCTGAAAGAAGAACTGGATCACCTTCTCGGAATGCAGTTCCGCGGCACGTTCCGCTTTTAACTGCGCCATGGCATGGGGTGCGCATTGGACATACTCGGCTGGCCATTCGGGCCAACTGGCGCCACCAAACTGTTTTCGGAGAATGCTGAATGTGGCGTAATGGTCGAGCCAGTATGCATTGTCGCGGCAGAACGCCTCGAAGCGCTGCTTCGGGTCCCCTTCCGCATGTGCGGCAAAGCGGCGCGCCGCCTGCTCCAGCAGAGGACGCTTCACCTGTTCCGCGCGTTCGAAATCCACCGGACCTTCGCCCGGCGGCAATTCCTGAAGCGAGCTGGGATCGATCCATCCCTGTGATGCCAGGGTTTCGATGCTGATGAACAGAGGATTGCCGGCGAAGGCCGAGAGCGCCGAATAAGGAGAGTTGCCGTAGCCGGTCGGCGTCAGTGGCAGCACCTGCCAGTATTGCTGTTTGGAACGGCAGAGAAAATCCGCGAAGGCATATGCGGCCGGGCCTAAATCTCCAATACCGCCGCGAGAAGGGAGAGAAGACACATGCAGCAGGACGCCGGAGGCGCGTTCGATAAGCATTCATTCTCCACGAAAAGGAAAGATCGAGATGGCCTTGTCTACATGGTTGGATGCATCCGAAAACAGGTTAGCGGGACACGTGATCCGCACGTGCATCTACCTTGATATCGGCGGCTGGCGAGTCAATCCCGGTTCCGGCGCAAAAAGCAACCCACATCTCAGCATCGAGATGTGGGGCACCAGGGCTTTTCCACTTCGGTGATTTACAACACTTTACTAAATGCCGGCCCTTGCATTGGACATGGCTTTCTTGTTGTAGCGGATCAGGCCGCGCTGCGTGTAGTGCTGTTCGAGAGTCGTGACGAATACCGCAAAGGCGGCGTCGCGGCGCTGCTGGACAAGCTGATCACGCGTGGTGTCCATGTTCTGCTGGATTTGGGCAGCCGTGGGCGCCTGCTTGTCGACGAGCTTTAAAACGACGCCGGTCCGCTGGGTCATGATTGGCCCGCTGATCTGCCCCGGTTGCAAGGTGAAGGCAACGGAACCGTCGCTGTCCATCGCTCCAAGATCCGGAACCTGCGCGGTGCTGTCCACCAGATCGCTGGTTTTCAGGGTTGCGCCGACTTCCTTCGCCGCCTTCTCCAGACTATTTTCTTCCCTGGCCTTGATCGCCAGCTGCTGGGTTCGGCTGCGTAACAGGCCGGCTATCTGCTGGTTCCGGAAATCCTCCAGCAGATGCGATTTGTACGCGTCGAATGTCGGAGCATGCGCAGGCACCACGTTCAACACTTGGAAGACCGCATAGCCTTCGCCGGTCGAAGCCGTTTGCGGCGGCGCGCCGGGCTTCATCGTGAAGGCCCTGAGTGAGCAGTTGCGATCCATCCGCCAAACCGGGAACCACCCCGCCCTGCTGCAGCGGTTCAGTATTGGTGAGCTGAAGATGATTCTGTTGCGCCATCTTCTGCAACCCGCTCTGCTGTGCTTCTGCCAGCAACTTCGCCGCGTACTTCTGCGCGGTTTCGGACTGTGCCTGCTGGATCAGGTTCGCCATGATCTGATCGTGGACTTCATCCACGGGCTTGACATGGGCGGGCTGCTTCCCTTCCACCTGCAGAATGTGAAAGCCGAATTGTGTGCGTATGACGCCCGAAAGCTGTCCGGGTTGCAGCGCAAAAGCTGTCCTGTCGAACTCCGGAACGGTGGCGCCATGCTGGATAAAGCCGAGTTCCCCGCCCTGCTGTTTGCTGCCCGGATCGTCGGAATATTTTTTGGCTAGCTCGGCGAAATTCCCGCCATGCTGCAGCTGCTTCAGGATGTCTTGCGCCTTGGCCTGAGCCGCCGCGACAGTTTTTGCGTCCGCCTTTGCGGGTACCTTGATCAGGATGTGACGAACCCGCACCTGCTCCGGAACCTGGAACTGCTGCTGATGCTGGTTGTAATACCGCTGCACGTCGGCACCGGAAACCTGCGGCGCGCCGCCAGGCACCTGGTTCAGCGAAAAGGCCACGTACTGCACTTTCCGCGTCTCTGGAATGGCATGGGCGTAACGCGCGGAGTTCTGCTGGAAGAAGGTTTTCAGCTCGGCGTCGGATGGATTGATCTGCTTACGCAGGTCCGTCGCGGAAAGAACGGCATACTGAAACTTCACCTTCGTGGCCTTCTTCAAATAAGCATCCCGCACATCCTGAGGCGCAACCGTCAACCCGCCGGTGATCAAGGCTTCCAGCCGATTGATCAGGATTTCTTCCTTTAACTGCTTCTCGAAATCCGCACGCGACATGTTGAACTCACTTTGCACAAAATCGTCGTAGCGGTCTTCACCGACAAACTGACCTCCGGGGAACAGGATGGGAGCGAACGGGCCATGCATCAACTCATTGCGCACGTCGTTGTCGGTCACGGTCATGCCCAGGCGGCCGGCTTCTTCCACCAGAACCGCGCGCTCGACCAGCGCTTGTCCGGCGCGCTGCATCAGGAACGGCATGACGAAGTCGGGATAATGCTGCTGTTGCTGCATCCGCTGCGCGACCTGTTGCACCTGCGCGATCGGAACGTCTGTAGAACCTCCGAGAAAGCGGCCAAAGGTGCCGTCGCTGTGCACGACGGCGAAGTTATTGCTGCCCGACGGCGAATCCTGAAAAATGCCGGGCACCAATGTAATGACCATGAGGATGGCGACGACAGAGATGAGGCCAATGAAAATGCCTTTTACGATGCGGCTGTCCTGTTGCAGAAAACGAATCATGTGCGGACTACGACCTTACATCCGATGTTGGAGACACCGGGCGGGAATGGCTTTGCACAAAGCCTTGGGTTGGCGACGGCATAGCTGTTATCAGTATAAATCCATCGCCATCTCGCCCGGAAGCGAACGGGATGGCAAGGACTTAATATGGATAGCCTCCCGGCGGCCCTGGAGGTGGGGGAGGCGGGGGTGGGTAGCCCCCGTTATATGGATAATTCGGCTGTCCATAGTTCGTAAGCGGAACGTTCCCGGCAAGCGAGCGCATTTCATTCCTCGTCGGCTCGCGGACGACTACCGGCTCCTTCAAGCTGAAGGTGAGAACAGATTCGGCGGGTATCAGCAACTGTGGACCGCGAGAAGCGGCCGAGAGTCCCGCGCCGCCGAGGCCGCCGAGCAGGCCTCCCAGCAATGCGGTCGGTCCTCCTCCAACAGCACCGCCGACGACCGCGCCGGCAAACGCACTGGTGCCGATCGTCCCCGCTGACTGGCCGCCCTTGCCGGGTCCGCGGCGTGCCCAGACGAAGCTGATCATAGGATAGGACGCATAGCCCATATCAAGATGATCCAACTGCAACGCCAGCTGGGGATGGCCTTTCAGATTTCCCGGCCCGCGCGCGTCGACCACGGTCCCGTCCACATAGGCTCCGCGCGGAATTGCCGTTGCTCCATTCATCAGGATGACGTCGCGGACCACCACTCCGCGAAAGTGCTTCCCGAGTTTGGTATGACGGGTGTCGAGGGTCCGCAACATCATTACGGTGAGGGTTGTCCCGGCCGGAACGGTTACCATCCGTTGCTGACCCGGTACCGGATAGTAATGGGGAGGGCTGCTGTTTGGTGGATAGCCTTGCGGCGGAGGGCTATTCTGCCCGGGATTGGCAGGCGGCGGATAATTCCCCTGCGCGTTTTGTTCGGCCTGGGTCGGCGGTGGCGGTGGTGGCATGCCGGCGCCCTGTTCGGGAGCGCCCGCGGAGTTCGCCGAAGCTGTGCCAATCGTGATTTGGTCGTCGACCGACTTGACGCCCGGCACCGACTGCACGAGAGAGGCGGCCTGCTGGCGTAACTCAGGTCGAGGCACAGTGCCGCTCAGGGTGGCGACACCATCGTGAATCCACACGCCCAGATTGAGCGGGCGCAGCACATCGGAGGCCTGAATTTTATTGTTGATATCTGTAGCAATCTGTTCGTCGGAGCGCTGCTGCGATTGAGATGGGGTGGAATTCTGCGCCACCACGTTTGCGCCGATCAGCAGTATCGGACGGTAAGGCGACACAGACCAGCAACTCCCGAACCATGCGCCGCGCCCTGGGATAAAACCGCCGCGTTGAGCCAAATCGTTCTGGAATCACGAAACTACTCCCTGAAACAGATTGTTACTCTATGCAGACGCATATAGCGAGGAAAAGTTGCATGCGCCATGACGTTTAACCCACATCAAATTCCGTAACTTATGCCCGAGCCCAACCGGTAAGCTATAAATTAAATATTCGTGAACCCTGCACCCGGAACCCCGCCCGGTCCATACGCCGCGCCAGTTTCGGATGGAAGCTAGCGAATGGCGGAAACAATAGCGGTTCTGTTTTCGATGTCAGGCAAAGATCTGGTGACATCGGTGGAAACAGATTGGCAATCCGAACACGCGTGCTGATACTCTCAAGGGAATCTTTTCTCCAGCTAAGCAAACGCAGGAAAGCGAATCATATCGAATGAGAATTGCAAGCGTCGCAAGTGCAATGCCGAAGTTTTACTACAGCCAGCAGAAAATCTTCGAGACATTGTGCGAGCACTGGAAGGAAAAACTCGAAAAACGCGACGTTCTGGAGCGCCTCCACCAGAGGGTTGGGGTGGACGGCCGCCACTTAGCCTATCCAATCGAAGAGTATGCCTCGATCGACACCTGGGGCGATGCCAATGACCGTTGGATCAAGGCAGCAGTAGAACTCGGAGAGAGAGCTGTTACCGGCGCACTTGCGCGGGCGGGGCGGGAAAAGAGCGAAATCAGCGCCATGATCACGGTTTCCGTCACCGGGATCTCCGCACCGTCCCTTGATGCCAAGCTGAGTAATGCGATGGATTTGCCTCTTGGTATGCGCCGCACTCCCATTTTCGGTTTGGGATGTGTGGCGGGTGCGTCCGGCATCGGCCAGGCGGCAGATTATGTGCGTGCGTACCCGGACCGGATCGCCGTGCTGCTCTCAGTCGAATTGTGCTCCCTGACCTGGCAACGTATGGATTTATCTGTCGCCAACATGATCGCCTCCGGTCTGTTTGCCGATGGCTCGGCTGCCGTGGTGGTGGCCGGAGATCAGGTGAAAGCCGACGGTCCCGAGATTCTCGGCTATCGTTCAAGCTTTTATCGCAACACGGAACATCTGATGGGCTGGGACATTTCCGAAGAGGGATTCCAGATCGTTTTGTCCCCGGATGTCCCCGACGCTGTCCATAAGAACTTTCCGCGGGATGTCGATTCATTTCTTGCCGACTACGGTATGAAGCGCGATGACATCGGCACCTGGATTATGCACACCGGTGGGCCCAAGGTTCTGGACGCATGCTCGGATTCGCTTGGACTGGGGCGCGAGGCCTTCGCGCCTTCGTGGGATTGCCTGCGCCGCAAAGGCAACATGTCATCCACTTCGGTTTTGCTGGTGCTGGAGACCTTTATGATGGAGCATCGGCCCGCGGCCGGAAGCTATAGCATCCTGGCGGCGGTCGGCCCGGGGTTTTGTTCGGAGCTGGTTCTGCTGCGCTGGTAAAAACGTCTTCCAAATCATCCAGAAGACCCCACATCTCAAGGTCGAGATGTGGGCCCCATTTCATTCAGGCTTTGCTAGTTTCGGCAATTGCCTCTCTGGTTCCCTCCTGCACCGGCAGGCCTTTCTGGCCGGAACCGGAGATCTTCGCCGTGATGGTTACAGTAATCACATATACGACGGGGATAAAGAAAAGGTTCAGAATTGTCGACACCAGCATGCCGCCGATGATGGTGGTGCCGATGGATTGGCGACCCATCGCACCGGCGCCGGTGGCGATTGCCAGAGGCACAACGCCGAGGATGAAGGCGAAGGAAGTCATCAGAATAGGGCGCAGGCGCAGTTCGGCGGCTTCAATGGCTGCGTCGATAATAGAGCGGCCCTGCTTGCGCAACTGCTCGGCAAACTCGACGATTAAAATTGCGTTCTTGGCAGCCAGGCCGATGAGCATGACCAGACCGATCTGGCAGTACACGTCATCGGAGAGCCCGCGCATGGAAACGGCGGCTAAGGCTCCCAGCACCGCCATCGGTACCGAGAGCAGGATGATGAATGGCAGCACGAAGCTTTCATAGAGCGCAGCCAGAGTCAGATAGACGACTACGATGCCGAGGCCGAAGATAGTCGCGGCCTTGCCGCCCGATTCGATTTCTTCCAGCGCCAATCCAGTCCAGGAATATTGCATGCCCTGCAGCATGTACTTCTTCGACAATTGCTCCATCGCGGTCAGGCCGCGGCTGGAGCTGATGCCCGGGGCTGCCGAGCCGTCGATTTCCGCGGAACGGAACAGGTCGTAGTGGCTAATGACCTGCGGCCCGGCTGTATGTGTGATGGTGACCAAGTTGCCGAGCGGAATCATCTGACCGCTGCCGGAACGCACATAGAAGGCCTGCAGGTCCTGGGCACTGCGGCGGAACTGCTGGTCGGCCTGCACATACACGCGATAGGAACGGTTGTTGAAATTGAAATTGTTGACGTATGACGATCCCATGTAGACCTGCAGCGCATCGCTGATCTGGCTGAGCGGCACGTTGAGGGTCTGCGCCTTTTCGCGGTCAATGTCGACCTGGACCAGCGGATCGTTCGCGGTGAAGGGCGTGAACAGGCCGGTTAGATCGTGGCTTTGATGGCTTCCCTGTACGATCTGCTGGGCGACGCTGGCAAGGTCCTGGAGCGTATTGTGGCCGGTATCTTGTAGCTCAAACTGAAATCCGCCGAAGCTGCCGAGACCCTGAATGGCGGGCGGTTCAAACGGGATGACGAAGCCGCCCTGTACCTGAAACATTAAGGGGCGAAGGCGTCCGACGAGCGCCGCGGCGGAGTGCTGACTGCCCTTGCGCTGAGAAAATGGCCGAAGGGCGGCGAAGATCAATCCATAATTCGACGCACTGCCGGAGAAGCTGAATCCCGAGACGGCAAAGGAACCCTGGATCTCCGACTGCTTGGCCAGAATGACCTGCGCCTGGTCGGCGAGATTTGCCGTGTAGGAGAGCGAGGCTCCCGGGGGCGCCTGTACCTGCAGAATGATGTACCCCTGGTCTTCCTGCGGAACAAACGCAGTGGGCACGTGCGTGTACATAAAGACGGTGGCACAGAGCCCGGCCACAAACAGCAAAATCATTAGATAACGGATACGCAGAACGGTATGGATGCTGCGCGCGTAGCCGGTATTCATGGCTTTGATGCCGCGCTCGACCGCGGCGAGGAGACCGTGGTGCACCCTCTCGCGCCGCAGCAGAATCGCGGATAAAGCGGGCGAAAGCGTGAGCGCATTGAAAGCAGAAATGGCGATGGAAAATGCGATGGTCAGCGCAAACTGCCGATATAGAATTCCGGTGGTTCCCGGAAAAAAGGAGACCGGAACAAAGACCGCGATCAATACCAGCGAGGTGGCGATGACGGCGCCGGTCACTTCCTTCATGGCATCGGAGGTCGCCTGATGCGTGTCGACCGCCTCTTCTGTGATGTGGCGCTGCACATTTTCAATGACGACGATCGCGTCGTCCACCACGAGTCCTGTGGCGAGCGTGATACCGAACAGGGTGAGCGAGTTGATGGAGAAACCGAAAACTTTGATAAAGGCGAAGGTGCCGACCAGCGACACAGGAATGGTAACAGCGGGAATGACGGTGGCGCGCCAGTCCTGCAGGAAAAAGAAAATGACAACAATCACGATGATGATCGCTTCGATCAGTGTCTTCAGCACTTCGCGGATCGAGTCTCCAACCACCGTGGTGGTATCGAAGGCGATGGCATATTTCAGGCCCGGAGGAAATTGTTGCGCCAACTTTGCCAGTGCAGCCTTGGCGTCGCGATCAACGGCCAGCGCGTTGGCGTTGCTCAACTGCTGCACGCCCAAACCTATGGCGGTGTAGCCGTTGTACTTCAGGTCAGTTCCGTAGGTCTCCGCGCCCAGTTGGGAACGTCCGACATCCTTGAGCAACACGATGCCGTTCGGGGTGTTTTTCAGGACGATATTGTCGAATTGCGCCGGGTCGGTCAAACGTCCAATGACGTTTACAGAGATTTGAAATTGCTGTTTGGAACTGATCGGAGGCGCACCCAGCGCGCCTGCGGGAATTTCGACGTTCTGCTGCTGTAGTGCGGTAATCACGTCGGTCGCCGTCAGGCCGCGCGCCGCCATTTTCAGCGGATCAAGCCACAGACGCATGGCATATTTCCGCACTCCGAAAACCTGGATGCCGCCGACGCCCTGAACGCGTTTCAATGCGTCCGCGACATAAACATCGACATAGTTGCTGATGAACTGATCGGAATATTGCCCGTGATCCGGATAGAAGCCCGCGGCAAATACGAAGTTACTGTTTGCTTTCGTGATGCTGATACCGCTGTTATTCACCTCTGCCGGCAGCTGGCCCTGCGCGCTGGCAACACGGTTCTGCACGTCGACGGCGGCAATGTTCAGGTCGTAGCCGGTTTGAAACGTGATGGTGATCTGGCTGCTTCCATCGTTGCCGCTGCTGGAAGTGATGTAGCGCATGCCCTCGACGCCGTTGATCGCTTCTTCAAGTGGAATCGTGACTGCCGACTCGACGACCTGGGCATTCGCGCCCACGTAGCTGGCCGCGACGGTCACCTGCGGAGGGGCAAGTTGCGGATAAAGCGAGATTGGCAGCGTCGGAATGACCACCGCGCCGGCGAGAATGATCAGCAGCGCGCAGACAGTGGCAAAGACCGGGCGTCGGATGAAAAAATCGACAAACACTTTGAGCTACCTGCCTCGTAAAGTTCGATCTAGTTGTGTGGCATTTCTCGGTGAAACTTCATTTGCACAGAGCATTTGCGCGGTTACGACACGGGTTTCACGGGCGCGCCGTTTACCAGAAATTGCAATCCGGAAACGATGACCTTATCCCCCGGCTGCAAACCACCTTTAATGGCATAGAGATTTCCGACCATCTCGCCGAGATCGACCGTTTTCTGTTCGGCGACGTAGTGGCCGTTCTGATTTTGAGCAACAAACACAAACGGCTGCCCGCCAATCTGCGTGACCGCCAGCACTGGGACTGTAGGAGCTGGAGCGGTGCTCCAGATGACAACGGCGCGGACCAGTTGCAGGTTGCGCAGCACGTCTGGCCGGGTATGAATTTTTGCCTTCGCCAGAATAGCTTGCAAGCTGTTATCGACCTGAGGAGACACAAAATAAACTTTCGTGCGGTCGAGCACGTTACCGGCCTGATCGGTAATTTCGACTGGCAGGCCCACGCGCACCTGGGACGCGCGATCGGCCGGGATGTAGATGTAGGCCTCAAGCTGCGTATTGTCGTCCACGGTGGTCAGAACAGTCGTCGGAGAAACGTAGTCGCCGACATGCACCGGCACGTCGCCGACAATACCAGTGAACGGCGCGCTGATGTGAAAATATGCAAGCTGCTGCTGGGCGGACTTGCGGGCCGCGACATCCGATTCGTAGGTAGCCTTGGAACTGTTATAGGTCTGGCTTGCCTGCTGGAAAGCCTGCTTGCTGATAATTCCGGAGGAGAACAGCGATTGCTGGCGGACAATATCCTTCTGGTTGTATTGATAGACAGCCAGCGCCTGTTGTTCGGTCGCCTGCTGCTGGGCCACGATTGCCTGCTGCTGGCGCGGGTCGATTTCCATCAGCCGCTGCCCGGTGCGTACCTGCTCCCCGGAGTGAACAAATATCTGAGTGATATTTCCGCTGACCTGGGGCTGAATGGTTGCCGAGCGCCGAGATTTAATGGTCGCCACAAAATTATCGCTGACCGGTACCGCCTTCAATGCTACCGTCTCGACTTTTACGGGCATTGCTTGAGGCCCCTGTCCGGCGGGCTGGGCAGGAGTTTTACTGCACGCTGTCAGGCACACGACAACCGCGGCCGTCATGGCTGGGAAAAAAATGCTCGTCCGGTCAAATTTCAATCGAAACCCCAATGGTGAAAATCGGCCTGGTCAAAACAGGCCTGCTGCTTTGATGTAGCCGTCGAGCTGACGTTGCAGGATTTATTCGCGACAGCTACCTGTCGCATGCATGTAGAAGACGTTCAGCGGAGTGTTTTCGTTCCCCAGGCGGTCGTTCGTCATGCGAAAAGCTCATTCTATCTGAGGGAGTGTCCCTTCCGGCAGAAAGATATGGCACGGGGAGCGATCCGTTCAACGATGAACAAGGACTGTAGTGAGATCGCCGGCAAAATCCGGCCAGTCCCATTTTCAAGCTCAGTGATTCCGTCGATTCCGGCTTTGACACTCCGGAAAGCCGTTGGTAGGCTCAGTATGGACGTTTGGTGGAGGTATCGTTGCGGCTCAGTTTTCAGGAGCCCTAGAGCCACGTATCCGCCGCAAATTCTTGAAGCGCGCTTCAAGAACGCAGCCGTCCGCGCCGCGCAGTTTTCTCTTTCGCGTCCCCGTCGTCTAGCCCGGCCTAGGACACCGCCCTTTCACGGCGATAACACGGGTTCAAATCCCGTCGGGGACGCCAATCGCTGCAGCAGCTTAGAGCTATTCATCACCGGCGCTTCAAAAAGCGGGGACTCTACGGGGACTAACGCAGAGCTACTGGCGGAGCTTTCCGGCATCACTCCATCGAAAACGGTGTCCAACTTCCCTACCGCTCCCGCCATGTAGGACGGCGAAAGATGCGCGTACCTTTGCGTCATGTGCGGCGTGCGATGGTCTAGCAGCTGTCCGACCGCGTAGAGGTCTACTCCTTGCATCACCAGCCAGCTTGCCGCCGTGTGTCTCAGAGAATGGAAGGACGCATCCCGAATGCCGAGACTCTGAAAGAGCCGCCGCGTGTAGAAGCTGAGTTTCTGGCCGTCCACGTCAGCGAGCACCAGATCGGCGGGTGTGCTTTGCGGGAGTGTTGCCATGACCCGAATCTTAACTATTGCCTTCAGGCCAACGCGCTTATTGAACTATTATCGCCCAAAGATGCGCAACCGCCGAATAGCCCGTTGGATGCGGATAATCGGGCTTGCTTTCCCTCACGACAACTTGCCCTTAGCGCGAGCTGATACTATTTACCCCGTGTTCAACTTCGGAAAGCCGAAAACGCCAAGCCAATGGATTGCCCATATCGCGGGAGTGATGGTGGCTCTATTCCTAATCTGGTGGATGTTGCAGATATTTGTTCTATGACCTTTCTGGGAATCTCCATCTCCAGCTGCATCCGTTAAAGTGCTTTGGCCGCTGTTTTCCCTGTGTTCTTCCCCTGAACGATCGACGCGACATCAGCGTCTCCTATGTTTAAAATTTGGTGGGGAGATGGGAAATGACCTGGTACGCATCCAAAACAATGAATTCTTCCCATTTTTTCCTTTAGGCAGCCACATTCTCACAGCAAATACGCAGAGAATCGACCCTCTGAAGCCACCTTCGGATGTGGTTCCAACTTAAATTCGGGTGGGACGCCAACAAACAAGAAACCTACGTAAAGCAAACCGAGGGAACCCATTTTCTGGTGACTCTGTGGTGACTAAATGGCCCTCGCGCAGAGGCGGTCCTGGGGCAGAATTTCACCTTAGGAGGAGTCAATGATGTCCAAAATTTTGCGCTTACGGTCGGTCATCGAACTAACTGGACTTTCACGCAGCACAATCTACTTGCAAATTCACGGGGCATTTCCCCAAGCAGGTGTCGTTAGGAACACGTGCTGTGGGATGGCGCGGAGGCGGCATTCAGGCCTGGTTGATCGACTTTCTGAAAAATGAGTAGCGAGGCGCGGGTGAGTTGACGGGAATATGACGCGACCCTGATACAGGCGGTCGTACTGATATCCTTCAGGTAAGAAGTATGGCCGTCCCTACGCGGAGGGATGTGTGAGTGGTTGAAACAGGCGGTCTTGAAAACCGCTTAGCCCGAAAGGGCTACGGGGGTTCGAATCCCTCTCCCTCCGCCATCTAGTCAGCAGTGTGGACTTCTCCCGCGCAAGAAGCAAAGAAGACCGGGATTTTCGGCCGATTGCTGCGATATTTCCTCGTGAAAGCGAACCAGAATTTGGCTGCTCATGCGTTCCGGCGCAAAAACCTGACTGTTCTCCGGGTGCATCTAGGGGAGTTCCTTTGGGGCCTAAGACTTTGATGGCCTTCCGGGTCCCGTTCGCACACTTGTTAAACATAAGCATGTTTTCACTCCAGATCGGGCGACGATCAACGGCAGCAACCTTCCTGGTTGAAACGATTGGAGGGAGTGAAGCTTGACTGCCGCAGACGTAAAATGGCGGTCTATGGAAATATCTTTTGCGGATGGGATTTCTGAAGCCTTCGAAGCGGTGTTAATCAGGTTTTCAGGATCAGTCCCTATATAAGGTTGTCATCTACGGCGAGCACAATTCGTGCGCCGTGAACGATTGGATACGAAAGCCGATTCTTCTCGACCTCCGCGAGTACCGAGTCGTTGTCAATTCTTCGTTCTAGCCATCTCTGACGCCAATATTCCGCAAGCAAAGACGTAGAACCCACCCCAACTCCAGCAGGAATGATGTAGGAGGCTCGCTGGTCTATTCCCATCAAAACGTTCCTGAAGTTCCTGGCCAACGGCACCGCATAGATGATCCGGCGATTTCCATGCTTCAAAACAAGTTCGCTTGGGAGATTCACTGCGTCTAGAGCCTCACGCAGCTTCCTCATGAGAGGATTCACGCCTTCACCAAAGATGCTGTTCACCTTACGACCACCCTCTAAGCGGCCTAAGAGGGCCTGAGCTACCTTGACAGTCTCCTTGCTGAAATGAAACGAACCAAACCCTTCGCTCTTTCCCAACTCCAGAAAACCGATATTCTCTCCTTCAATACCGCCCACCAAATCAGCCGAGACTCTAATGCGACTGTATTGACTGGACCCGACCCGATAGAGACTCGTCGTTGCCATAAGTACGAGCTGCGGATCGCGATGAATTTCCTTTGCTGCCATTGAGGACGCAATGATGCTGACATGATTCTTATAACGCTCTCTGTAGGCCTGAACGACTTCAGGGCTGCATAACAACAGACATACGAGTTTGCCACCGAGGATCGGATTGTATGGCGCTACAGCGCCGCAAACAGTAATGTCCATCATGTTGATTCCGACGCGCTCCGCCTTC
>CAWGLF010000026.1:0-34069 GCA_963823295.1 uncultured Acidobacteriota bacterium | reverse complement strand
CTGGCCATCGGTCATGCTACAGAAGCTGTCGGCGATGGGGCGCGCCAGCTCCGGCTGATGCGTGGTCAGCAGAATCGTGTTTCCCGCGGCGCGAAGCTGCGCCAGCACTTCCAGCATCCGCGCGCTGCTGGCTACATCGACGTTGGAGAATGGTTCATCGAGCAACAGCAGCTCCGGCCGGGCCATCAGCACGCGCGCGAGCGCCGCACGCTGCCGCATGCCCTGCGAGAATTTCCCCACCGCCCGGTCGAGACGCGGATCCAGCCCGACGGTTTCGAGCGCCTCTTCGGGCTTCATCTGCGCTGCGGCGGAATCGCGGCTGTCACGGTAAAGCAGGGAAGTGTAACGCAGGTTTTCCAGCGCCGTCAGCTCGTCGTACAGCATAGAGTCGTGGCCGAGATATCCGACCCGGCTCCGTATTGCGCCGGGATCGGAAGACCCCAGCAGCGTCAGTTTTCCGTACGTGGGGCGTATCAGGCCGGCAACGATGCGCAGCAGTGTCGATTTACCGGCTCCATTCGGTCCCAGGATGACATAGCATCGGCCGGCAAAAAATTCCGCAGTAACTTTTCGCAATGCGGCGAAGGTGCCGTAAAGCTTCGAGATATCGCTGAGTTCGACTGCACAGGCTTGGCGCACGTGTGGAGTATATGGGAAATTCAGTTCCGACAGTATGGTTTGGAGTCACGGAAAAATTTGTCATTCTGAACCCTTCGGCTACGCTCAAGGTAAACTCCGCGCAGCGAAGTGAAGAATCCAGAGAATGTCCGCTGCATCAACTCGGTCCGCTTCCTCTGGATTCCTCGTCGCGCTCGGAATGACGTGCGCATTCTCTTAATCCTGAGCCCCTGCCAGAATCATCGCAGCCGTTTGTTTCGGCTGCGCTCCGGGCTTGGCGGGAGCATACTTGGACGCGCATTTGGCCTGGATCTGCGTAGCGTGGAATACCCCATCCCGGCCGTACATGCCGACCGCAAGCGCCTGGGCGTTGTCCTTAAAGGTGTCCGGCGGTGGATCGTCACCGGCATAATTCACGTGCAGTTTGCGCCCCTGCTCCACCAGAACAAACTGCATGTGCGCGCCGTCGCGCTCAATGGAGCCTGGCTGCACATTCCCGGCAACACGCAGGTGCCGCGTGTATGCATGGTTCCCCATCTTCTGCAGCTCTTGGATGGTTACGTAGTAGCTTTTATTCGCTTCAACACCGGTAAATGCCAGATATCCAATGGTCCCCAGGATGACGACCGTCGCGATGATGATCCGGAGGGTTGACTTGTCGCTCTGCATCGTGGGGTTCCTCAACTCTCCAGAGTAGGAGGCCGGAGAGATGTGGTCAAGCGCAGACCTATGAATTAGGTGCAGGGCAATGTTCCGACGGCAGTGAATCCGCATCGCTGGATTGCAACTCCACCCGGTATTTCTTTACCGGAACTGCGCTCCCCATCGCTCAAAGCACCAGAATAGCCCGCGTATAATCACCATATTGGAAGCTGATTTTTGCTTCTAACGTAAGCAGAGGACATCATGAGCGATCACAACAACGGCAAGCATCTTCATAACGGAGCACAGGCAAACGGAACCGTACCCAGACCACGCGCGGAATGGATCGTGAAACGCCGTGAGGAAGCGGCACGCGCCGGCGACTGGAACATGTCGCAGATGCACTTCGCCCGTCTTGGGAAGATCACCGAAGAGATGGCCTATGTTGCGCACATTGAAAAATTGTCGCCGGAGCTGGTTCGCGACGAAGTCGCAGCCGGACGCATGATTATTCCCGCCAACGTGAACCATCCGGAGCTGGAGCCGATGGCAATCGGCGTCGCGTCCAAATGCAAGATCAACGCCAACATCGGCAACTCCGCGATCACTTCGAATATCGACGAGGAACTGCGCAAGCTGCACACGTCCGTCCACTTCGGCGCGGACACGGTAATGGATCTTTCGACGGGCGGAGATATTCCCACCATCCGCGAAGCCATCCTGCGCCATTCGCCGGTGCCGATTGGGACAGTTCCGATTTACGAGGCGTTGAATCGGGTCAAAAAGCTCGAAGACCTGAACATCGATGTCTATCTGGAAGTGATCGAAGAGCAGGCCGAGCAGGGTGTCGATTACTTTACCGTCCACGCGGGCGTGCTAGTGCAGTATGTTCCGCTGGTAGCGCGGCGCATTACGGGGATTGTCAGCCGTGGCGGGGCGATTCTCGCGCAGTGGATGACGCATCATCATAAGCAGAATTTTCTGTACGAGCATTTCGACCGCATCGTGAAAGTCATGGCGAAACACGATGTCAGCTTTTCGCTCGGTGACGGGCTTCGTCCCGGCTGCCTGGCGGATGCCAGCGATGAAGCGCAATTTGCGGAACTGAAAACTCTCGGCGAGCTAACGAATATCGCGTGGAAATCCGATGTCCAGACCATGATCGAAGGCCCCGGGCACATCCCGCTCGACAAAATCAAAGAACAGGTGGAGAAAGAAGTCGAGCTGTGCCACGCGGCGCCATTCTATACGTTAGGCCCGCTGGTCACGGACATTGCTCCGGGCTATGACCACATCACCAGTGCGATCGGCGCGGCGATGATCGGCTGGTATGGCGCGGCCATGCTCTGCTACGTTACGCCGAAAGAGCACCTCGGATTACCAAATGAAAAAGATGTAAAGGACGGCATCATCGCCTATAAAATCGCCGCCCACGCCGCCGATGTCGCGCGGCACCGTCCCGGCGCCCGCGACCGCGATGACGCCATCAGTCACGCCCGCTACACCTTCGACTGGGACAAGCAGTTCGCGCTCTCGCTTGACCCGGAGACCGCCCGCTCCATGCACGACGAAACGCTGCCTGACGACTACTACAAGGAAGCGGCCTTCTGCTCCATGTGTGGGCCCAAGTTCTGCTCCATGAACTGGTCCAGCAAAGTGGATGAGTACAACAAGCGCGAGCATGGTTTGGAAAAGCGCGACTTGAATCAGCTAATCAAGGAGCAGATGCTGGTCGAGCGGCGGTAGCAGCCAGCAGTTCAGAAATCGCCGTCATTCCGAGCGCAGCGAGGAATCCAGAGAATCCGGGCCGCATCCATGTGGCTGGTGACCTCTGGATTCTTCACCTCGTCAGAATGGCGGACATTAGAAACGGGAGAAAACAGCCCTGACAGATAAGAGTATGGATAAGACAATCCGCAAAATCACCGATCCCAAACAGCAGCAGGCGGCGACGTACCGCTACTGGCAGGGCGTCCCTGTCGGGGATCGCATCGTCGCTGTTTGGGAGGCAAGTGTGAATGCCTACGCGTTTAAGGGAGTTCGGCTCGATGATGAACAAAGATCTGAAAGAACTCTTACTCGCGTTCAACGCCCACGACGTTAAATATCTCGTGGTGGGCGGCTATGCGGTTGGCGTTCATGCCGAACCGCGAGCCACGAAAGACCTGGACATCTTCATCCGTGCGGACGAAGAAAATAGTCAGGCCGTTTATCACGCTCTCGCCGCATTCGGCGCGCCGCTACATGGGTTCAGCCCCGCGGATTTCAATGACGAGCAGGGTTCCGGCTTTCAGATCGGCCAACCTCCGGCGCGAATCGATATCCTGCAACGCATCAATGGAATTAATTTCGATGAAGCCTGGAAAGACCGAGTCGAAGGTTTGGTTGAAGGTGAAATCCCTGCGCATGTCATCTCTCGAGAACATCTGATTCGAAACAAGCTTGAAACCGGGCGGACGCGGGACATTGCGGACGTCGAGGCGCTTCGAGACGCTGCTGCCGAAAGCTCGGAGAATGAAGTTTAAGAAACCGCGCCTTTGCAAAACGCCGGCTAAAACCTCGCCAGCACCAGCTTCCGCGTTGGAAACCGAGCATGCCAACAGAGCCAAAAATGCTTTAACCAGTCTCCACGCGAGATATCTGCTTTGGAATTATGCTGAATTCCGCTCCCGGTGAAACTCCAATCGCTTCCAGCGCCGAGCCGCGATTCATAGCAAGTTCCAATAGTCCCGTGCTGCCGATGACGGCGAAGACCTCCCCGGGTTCTCCTTCCGCATAGAAGCGGGCAAAACTTGTAATTTCCCGATTCGCAATTTGAATCTTCCATCCCCCACCGTCATTCGGCAGGTCATTGGCTGCGAGATTTGTCAGCAGATTTCCGAACCGGTCGCTCTTCAGAATAATTCCCTCGACCGATCCGTCGGACTGGTGGACCGGCTCCGCGGCTGGCAATTGAACGATGTTCTCAACCACAGGGCCGAAAGTTTCCGCCGCGACCTTGCCGAGCTCGATCTGGCATGCCAGGTACGCCGCCGCTGGGGCGAAAATGTCTCGTCCATGAAATGTGTTGCTCTGCACCGGCAACCGGTATTTGGGATTCTTGATCTGGCGATACCAGACGTTTCCTCGCCCGCGGAGCGCTTCGCGTTCCACCAGAGTCAGCACGCCATTGTCGGGAGCTACAAACCAGTGGCTCCCCATGCGCGCCAGAATTGGCAGCCGTTCAGAGCCGACGCCGGGATCGACCACGATCACGTGGATGGTTTCGACAGGGAAATAGCGCCAGGCCTGCCAGATGGCCAGCGCGCCATCAAGCAGGTTGAATGCCGGTATTTCGTGCGTGATGTCGATGACGCGAGCCGCTGGGCAGATTCCGGCGATCACGCCTTTCATGATCCCCACAAATGGATCACGCAGGCCGAAATCGGTAGTCAGGCTAACGGCGGGGCAATTGGGTATAGAGCGGTCGCGGTCTGGCACGGAGATGGATACTCCCGCAGTAGTTGGATGCCAGTTGAGGGCAAACTATGTTACTCTCAGATAGACACTTACGTGAGTGTAACCGACAATCATAAGAGGAGTAGCCACCGTGCTGGCACCTGCAAAAAAAACCGATGTTATAGAACGCTTTCGCATCCATGAGAGCGACACCGGCAGTCCGGAGGTGCAGATCGCGATTCTGAGCGAGCGCATTTCCGAGTTGACGGATCACTTTAAAGCCCATGATAAGGATCATGCCTCCCGCCGTGGGTTGCTGATGATGGTAAGCAATCGCCGCCGTCTGCTGGATTATTTGAAGAAACACGATACCGATCGCTACCGGGAAGTTATTGGCAAACTGGGCATCCGCAAGTAAGCGGCAGCGACGTTCCGCAGCCTTTCGGCCAGCGAACGTGGTTGAACCTCAGCATTGCGGCATTCAGGCGGAAGCGCGACAAGCGGCTTCCGCGCATCCATATTTCCACCTCTCCCCGCCGCCTGCCAACTTCCCCACGCTCCTGCCGTGCTGCACCCCCGCCCCCCTACAGAAATATTTGAGGATTTTATGAAACATGAAGTTACCGTCGAATTGAACGGCGGCAAGCGTCTTACCTTTGAAACCGGCCGTATGGCCAAGCAGGCCTCGGGAGCAGCACTCACCACCTTGGGCGACACTGTAGTTCTGGCCACTGCCGTGGCCTCGCCGGACCCGAAAGAGGGAATTGATTTCTTCCCCCTCACCGTCGATTACCGCGAATACACGTATGCCGGCGGCCGCATCCCCGGCGGATTTATCAAGCGCGAAGGCCGTCCCAGCGAACGCGAAATTCTCACCGCCCGCCAGATCGACCGGCCGGTTCGGCCCTTGTTCCCGGAAGGATTCCGCAACGAAACCCAGGTGATCGCGCTGGTTATGTCGGCGGACAAGGATAACGATCCCGACATCATCGGCATTAACGCTGCCTGTTGCGCGCTTTCGCTTTCAGACATTCCGTTTGGCGGACCCGTGGGCGCGGTGCGCGTCGGCAGAGTGGGTGGCCAGTTCATCATCAATCCCTCCTACGCCGAGGTGCGCGAAGGAGACATGGCCATCACCGTCGTCGGCACGCCCGATGGCATTGTCATGATCGAGTCCGGCGCCAAGCAGGTGAGTGAAGATTCGGTGGTCGATGCCATCGAGTTTGCACATGTCGAGATCAAAAAGATTTGTGCGGCCATCACTGAGCTGGTCGGCAAAGCCGGCAAGCCAAAGCGCCCCGTAACGCCGCCGGAGTTTGACCAGGCCTACTACGACGAACTCTACGCGAAAGTGGGAGATCGCCTGAAGGATGCGCTCGATACCCACAAGCACCCGAAATTTGAGAGCTATGCGCTCGTCAAACAGATCAAAGATGAACTGAAGACCGCGCTCCCGGCCGACGATGCGGCCGCCCCGAAGAAGCTCTCGAAGTACTACGAAGCCATCCGCGAAAACATCTTCCGCGACCAGGTCATCAAGGAGAAGATCCGTCCCGACCGCCGCCAGTTCGACGAAATCCGGCAGATTTCGATTGAGGTCGGCGTGCTGCCCCGCGTCCACGGCTCCGCCCTCTTCACCCGCGGCGAAACCCAGGCGCTCGTCACCGCCACCCTAGGAACACTTGACGATTCTCAGCGCCTGGAAACATTTGAAGGCGAGCAGCGCAAGCGCTTCATGCTTCACTATAACTTTCCGCCGTTTTCCGTTGGAGAAGTGGGGCGTATGACCGGCGTCGGCCGCCGTGAAGTGGGCCACGGCGCGCTCGCAGAGCGGGCCATTACAGCCGTTCTTCCAAGCGACACGGAGTCGCCGTACACGGTTCGCATCGTTTCCGACATTCTGGAGTCAAACGGTTCCTCTTCCATGGCCACTGTCTGCGGAACCAGCCTCGCGCTCATGCAGGCGGGCATACCGCTGAAGACCTCCGTCGCCGGAATCGCCATGGGCCTGGTCAAGGAAGGCGACAACTATTCTATCCTCACCGACATTGCCGGCGCGGAAGATCACTACGGCGATATGGATTTCAAGGTCGCCGGCACCCGCAACGGCATCACCGCCTTACAGATGGATATCAAAATCGGCGGCGTCACCGGCCAGATTATGCGGGAAGCGCTGGCGCAGGCCCGCACGGGTCGCATTTTCCTGCTCGACAAAATGGATGCCGTTCTGAGTGAGTCGCGTACGGAGAAATCGGAATTCGCGCCTCGTATCCACACCATGCAGATCCCGGTCGACAAGATTCGCGACCTGATCGGGCCTGGCGGCAAAACGATTCGCGGCATCATCGAAGCCACCGGCGTCAAGATCGATGTCGATGATACCGGCAAGGTCAACGTCGCATCTGCGGATGCGGAGGGCCTGAAGCGTGCCATCGAGACGATCAGCAACCTGACGGCTGTTCCGGAAGTCGGCAAGACCTACCTCGGCAAAGTCGTCCGCCTGGCGGAGTTCGGAGCGTTCGTCGAAATCTTTCCCGGAACCGACGGCTTGCTGCACATCAGCGAAATTGCTGAGCATCGTGTCCACGATGTGAAGGACGAATTGAACGACGGCGATCAGGTATTGGTGAAAGTGCTGGGAATCGAAGGCAACCGGATCAAGCTGTCCCGCAAAGCGGTGCTGAAGGAGCAGCGCATCAAGCTGGGATTACCCGATCCGAACGCGAGCGGTCACGTCGGCGATGTTGCCGCTTCCGCACATCCTGCGGCGGGGCGCAAGCCCAGCACCAACGGCAGCACCATCGTCCTTGAAAGCGCCGATTTCGATGCGGAAAGCGGCGAGTCGTCTTCGGACTCACCGAATTTCAACCGCGCAGAAGGCAGCCATGCTCCGCAATCGCAAACTCCGGGCGGACGCGGCCCCGGCGGCAACAACAATCGCCGCAGACGTCCCGGCGGGCGCGGCGGACGTCCTGGTGGTGGCGGCGGTCGCCGCTAAGCTGAGAAGGCGAAATGAAACATGAGAAACCCCACATCCTCGACTTTGAGATGTGGGGTTTCTCATCGGACGCTCCCAACAAAGTGTCATCTCGCCCGGAGCGCAGCCGAGGTCCCATCGCACGCGGTTTTCGCGTCATGGGTAGGAAGCGAAGTGGAGAGACCTGTGGTTTTTCCCCAGCCCGCAACAAAAGTTCGCATAATTCTCGCCATGCTCGTCCTGTCGATCGTCTGGGGCAGCACCTGGATGGCGATCCGCGTCCTGGTAACGGCCGTCCCGCCGATGCACAGCGCCTCTCTTCGCTTCCTGCTCGCATCGCTGATTCTGCTTCCATTCATTGTGTTCAGAAAAATCCCATGGCCCACCGGCCGCGGGTTGCGCGCCAGCCTTCTTCTCAGCCTCACAATGATTGCCGTCCCTTCGGCGCTGACCTTCTCGTCGGAGCAGAAGCTTTCCTCCGGCCTCACCGCGCTCATCTTTGGCGCGATGCCGCTGATGACCGCCATTCTCACGCCGTGGATGGCGGGCCGCACCGTCCCGCGTACCGCCTGGCAGGCTATGATCGTCGGCCTCGGCGGCATGGGGCTGGTCGTCTCCGGGGCGATTTCGACTTCGCTGTGGCAGGCCGTCGGCGCGGTGGCGGTGCTGGCCGCTGTGCTGCTCTATGCCGCCTCCTCGGTGTACGCAAAAGAGGCTCTCGCCGGCGTCCATCCTTTTGTGAGTACCGCGATCCAGTTTTTTCTGGGAGGAATCTGGCTCGCTCTCGCCAGCCTCATCTTCGAACGCGGCAGGCCATCGGTCTGGACCGAAAATTCCATCGTCGCGGTAGTTTTTTTGAGCATCTTCGC
Source organism: uncultured Acidobacteriota bacterium (assembly GCA_963823295.1). GTDB lineage: Bacteria > Acidobacteriota > Terriglobia > Terriglobales > Acidobacteriaceae > JAKAAZ01. The sequence continues at coordinate 25,525 of CAWGLF010000026.1, read as the reverse complement.
CAGCGCGCTCAGCTTTACCCTCTACTATTGGCTGCTCAAGCATATCGAGGCCTATCAATTGACCAGTCTGCAACTGATCGTTCCCATCATCGCCGTGGCAGAAGGCGCATTTTTCATGCGGGAAACGGTGCCCTGGACGATGATTGCCGGCGCGGCGGTGGTGCTGGGAAGCATCATTTTTGTGATGCGCACAAAACACGCCGACGAAAGCGAGATCGTGCTTGAGCTAGGCAACTAGGTGATGCTTCCCGATTTCTAACCGCAAAAGATGCAGTTAGAATGGGCCGGTTTTCCTGCACTGAGAAACAAAGGCAAATACAGAGGTCCTTCGCGTTGCTCAGGATGACGAGCTTTTTTCCTATCAGAAGCCCTTCTTGCCCGAAACGCGCGCATGCTCGTCCATATCCGCCGTCCAGCGCAGAAACTGCAGCAGCCGTCCTTTTTCCGACGACACAAATTTCCAGAAAATCCGGGCATTGATCGTGTCAGCAGGAACCCCGGAATACGTCTCGATCCGCCACCGAAGATAAGGACTGCGCCACGGCCGCAGCCAATGCCCGCGCATCGCATGGCGGACAAATCGAATTGGCGCAAAAAAATTCCTCATGACGAAGCTATGCAGCAATCATTGTAGCTGTGTTCGATAGGGCTCACGAAAGCCGCTGTATAAAGGGACATGCGTGTGCGCCGCTTCTGGCTGTTGCTCATTTTGTTCTCCATTTCCACACTCTCCCATGCAGCCACCGACGCTGCATGGACAAAACCGATAGCTCCATTCCAAATCGCCGACAACCTCTACTACGTGGGTAGCCAGGACCTTGCCAGCTATCTGGTTGTCACCCCGAACGGAAATATCCTCATCAATGCAAATCTCGCCACCTCGCCGCCACAAATACGCGCCAGCGTGGAGAAGCTAGGCTTCCGCTGGAAGGACACAAAAATTCTGCTGAACAGTCAGGCCCATTTTGATCACATAGGTGGCGCAGCCGAGGTGATTCGTGAAACACATGCGAAGAACATGGTGATGGATGGCGATGTGAGCGTGGCCGAGACCGGCGCTCGAACCGATTTTCTCGCTCCGTCTCCCAATATCCTCACCTACACACCTGTGCATGTTGATCGCATCCTCCATGACAAAGACACGGTGACCCTCGGTGGAGTGACGCTGACAGCTCATAAAACTGCCGGCCACACGCGCGGCTGCACCACATGGACCATGCGCTCTCATATACCAGGCGATCCGGCAGGAACACTGCGCAACATCGTCATCGTAGGCGGAGTTAGTTTTTGGTCGGAATACCATTTCGTCGCGACGCCGCACCATCCCGTAAGCTACCCCGGCATCCTTCAGGATTTTCAACACACGTTTGCTGTATTGCGTGCTTTGCCCTGTGACGTTTTTCTTGGGGCGCACGGGAGCTACTTCAACATGCTTGCGAAGCTCCGGCACGATCCGCGCGAGGGCCCTCGCGTTTTTATCGACCATGATGGCTATGAGAATTTCGTCGCTCATGCGCAGCGCACCTTCGAGCAAGCGGTGAACGAACAGCAGGCACATGCCGCACGTTGAAAAATAGAGGAAATCATTCGAGCCGTCACCGCGTGGTCGGCAAAGAAGCCGCTTCGCACCTTCTGGCGTACTCAAAAGCGTGTCATCCCGACCGAAGCGAAGCGTAGTGGAGGGACCTGCGTTCCGTGAAACTCCGCCATCCCGTTGCACCTAGACGTAGTCAAAAGGGAAGCGGAGCAACACACTCCATTCACTCGAGCGAGATCAAACCGGGTGCCCCACATCTCGAATTTGAGATATGGGATCAAAGGGGAAGTGGAGCGACCGGAGCTCGCTCATCAGGAAGCAATCGCATTAGACTTTTGCAACGCGAATCGCTGGGCGTAGGATGACTCGCGGATCAGCGCGCAAATGAGGTCTAACGCCGACGGGATCCGTCCATGGGTGATTCGGCGCCAATGCGCTTATTGAGAAGGTCTTAAGTTCCTTGACGCCGAACGTCTGGGAATTGATGCTGGTGGTGTGATTCGCACATGCACTTTTCTGGATTATGATCCTTGGTTCAGGGCAGATCGAACTGGGCACAACAAGGTCGGATATTTAACGAATGATGAATTGGTAATTTTTCCGATCAGAAAACATTGGGTCAGAGTTCCAGTAAAAACAGTAACTAAGAACATGCGCGGCAAAGAGCTGATGGTCTTCAAGGTGCAATGGCCCGAAGACTACGAAGCCGGTGTCGAGACGTTCTTCAAGCACAATGTGCTTAACCCTGAGTTGATGCGACGAGGACTCGCTTCTATTTTCAAACGCGACTTCAATTTTTTTCGGTGCCCGATCAGATTACCAATACTAACCCCGATTAGTTTTGAAGAGCACGAAAACCGATGGTCGCAGATGATGATGTGCATTCAACCGTCCGATCTTGTCCAGGTGATTGACAACTCCAGTGTCATCAGTCGCCTTATTGCCAAAGTTGATATCGGAACCTGGAGCCACTCTGCGTGCTACGCAGGTCGAGGAATGGTGTTGGAGGCAATCACGTCCGGCGTGTTCACGCGGAGCATCAATGTATACCGCGATATGAGGTACCGGCTCGGCGTTTACCGATTTCCTGGTGTTACCGAAGATCAACAGCTGGAAATGCTTTTCTCCGGTTACAGCATGTTGGGTTCCTCATACAGCTGGAAGGGCGTATACCGACTAGGAGCGAAGAAGCTGCTGCAACTATCGCGCAGCAAGTACAAGGAGGGTGAAGTTTCGCCTAACGACCTGGTAAGCCTCGGCGCTTACGAGCTAGTTCACGTTGTTTGAACATGCTTTCAAATGGGAACTCGGTCCAATATGGCCCAGCCCCGAGCTGGAATGGTGATTGAATTATCGATTTACCCAGAGAGCTGGGTGCCCATGAATTTTGGGTGCGGCGGCACTCTCGTACCAAGCCCTTTCAACGAAAAACAGTTGTCATCCCAAGCGCAGCGAAGATGTGCATCAAGTAAGAAAAGAGCGTTTGTAAACGACTAATCCTGCTGACCCCGGTGGGCGCTGAGCTTCAAACTTGAGTGACAGCAAAATCAATCTGTTCATTCCTCGATTGACGAACTCAACAGTAGTACGCTAGGCCTCTTATACTTGGTCCATGGACCTCCTTGCGAATTGGGAGATTGAACATAATGGAACGCTACGAACCATTGAACTGTATAGGGGAGACCTATCTCGCCTACCAGATGACCAGGCGGTCGATCTTCTCGTGGTTTCGGCGTTTCAGAACGACTATTTGCCCACATTGAACTCGCTCATTGGAGCGCTTGAGAATGCAGGAATTTCGGTGGCCCGTCTGGCAGCGAACAAGCAATTCGATTTACGAGAGGACTTCTCCTGCTGGGTTTCCAAACGCGTTCCGCAGCCGAGCAACTTTCAGCGACTTCTCTGTGTGGAGTCGGGCTGGCGAGGAACTCCTCCGGAAATTGCAGATGACGTGTTCCGGGCACTTGTACCAGCATCTACGTTGGGCATCTCTCATAGATCAATCGCCATGCCGCTTATTGGTGCCGGCGATCAGGGCTATCCAGCTGACGAGATTCTAATTGCAATATTGAAAGCCGCACTTTCTTGGTTCCGACGCGGGCTTGATGTACGAGTACTGAAGATCGTCACTTATTCTCTTGAAGATTCATTACGCGCGCAGAAAGCATTCTTGCAGGTAAAAACAAGCTCTTTCATTGAAACCACAGGTCATGCGGACGCCCTTCCTGAGAACAAACCGGTAGACCTAAACCGGAAGTACGACGTTTTCATCAGTTATGCACATGCAGACTTAAAAGCGGCGATGTCCATTTGCGAGCACCTTGAGGGCACAAACCCGCAACTTCGCATCTTCATTGATCGTCGGGTGCTCCATCCCGGCACAAGCTGGCTGCTTGAAATTGCAGACTCGCTGGATAATGCACGACTGATCGTTGCTCTCTACACGCCACGGTATTGGTCAAGCAAGTTTTGTAAAGACGAGTTCGAGGCGGCTTGGATACGGCAAAAACACGTCGAACATAGGCTGCTATTCCCTATCCAATTCGAAGAAAGTCGAATTCCTTGGCTCTTCCAGACCATGCAGTATCAAGATTGCCGCGAGGCAGACTTCGGAAAACTAGCAGATGCTTCTCAATGCATCGAGGAGATGATCCGGAAATCGCCCGAATGGTAGGCTCGCGAGTTAAATTTTGCCCTCGGGAGAGGCGGGCTCACCTCTAGCTAACTCGCCACCTCACTTGTCGACGGCGGATTGTCCTGACATGTCGGCTGTCTTTAGCTAAATCGATGGCGCAGGTTGGGACTGTCGAGAAAGGCCAATGCGCTGACTGAGTATCGCGGAGGCAATATGTGGATAGTGGCGTAGTCCAGCCGTCGGCGCACTTTATATGAATTTGTTTAGTCAGTCCGGCAGCACGCAGTGATCCGAAATCTCGCCCATGCAGACCTACGCCGTAACCTCGGCGACCGCAGCTTCGTTTTCGCGGAACACATTCCCAATCCGCCGAATCTTAGCTCCCACTCCGCGCAGCTTTTCCTCGATGCGCTCATAGCCGCGGTCAATGTGGTAGACCCGGTCGATGATCGTCTCTCCCTCAGCCACCAGCGCGGCCAAAACCAGCGAGGCCGAGGCGCGCAGATCGGAGGCCATGACCGCCGCTGAGGATAGCGGTGTTTTGCCGGTAACAACGGCGATGCGGCCGTCGACGCGAATGTTCGCTCCCATGCGAATCAGTTCCTGCACGTGCATGAAGCGGTTTTCGAAAATATTTTCCGTGACCCGCGAAGTTCCTTCGGCCTGCGTTGCGAGCGCCATGAACTGCGCCTGCATGTCGGTGGGGAAGCCGGGATATTCTTCCGTTGAGATATTGGCCGCATGCAGCGGACCACCGCCGCGGACGCGGATAGAATCCGCGCTCAACTCGCATTCCACGCCGCACTCCCGCAGCTTTTGAATGACGGCGGAAAGATGACTTGGATTGCAGCCGGCAAGCGTCAGATCGCCGCCGGTAATTGCTCCGGCGACCAGAAATGTTCCCGCTTCGATGCGGTCCGGATTGATGCGATGCCGCGCGCCATGCAGCCGCTCCACACCCTGGATGCGCAGAGTGGTTGTGCCCGCGCCTTCAATGCGAGCGCCCATCGCGGTGAGCAGCGCCGCCAGGTCCGTAACCTCGGGCTCGCGCGCGCAGTTTTCCATCAGCGTCTCGCCCTCGGCAAGAACCGCGGCCATCAGCAGGTCTTCTGTGCCGGTCACGGTGATTTTGTCGAAGACGACGTGCGCGCCACGCAGGCGTTTCGCGCGGGCCTCGAGATAGCCGTGCTCCTGGGTCATTTCCGCGCCCATGGCTTGCAGTCCTTTAATGTGCAGATCGATTGGACGGCCACCGATGGCGCAGCCACCGGGCATGGCCACGCGAGCCATGCCGGTGCGGGCGATGAGTGGGCCTAATACCAGCGAGGAAGCGCGCATCGTCTTGACGATTTCGTATTTGGCGACGGGGTCCGACAGCAGCGCGCAGCGGATGCGGGTGCGATGATGCGCTCGACCATATCCCAGATCGACCTCCGCGCCCATGGAGGCGAGCAGCCGGCGTTCGGTCTCAATATCGCGCACGTCGGGGATGTTTTCGAGGATGACCTCATCCTCGGTCAGGATGGCGGCGGCCATGCACGGGAGAGCAGAATTTTTTGCGCCGCTGATGCGGATCGTGCCTTGCAGCGGGGTTCCGCCGCGAATGATGAATTTGTCCATGCAGTTTTCCTGGGACGTAAATTGCTATAGGACAGCAGGTTACCGGCAGATGTGACAACATGTTGTCAAACTGACAGCTTGCTGTCAAACACTTGACAAACCCTACAGATCGAGCGTGGTGTCCTCAATCGCTCGGCGGACATTTCCGTCGGCCTTGGCCAGCCGCCGGACGGCCTCCTGCTTATCGACCTTCGCCTTCAACATCACCACGGCGATGGGGACGCTTTTGCCCGCGGCTTTAATGGTCCGGACGGCTGTTTCATGATCCACATCGCAGCACTGGGTCAAAATTCGGATGCCGCGCTCGACCAGCTTTTGGTTCTTCATGTGCACGTTAACCATAAGATTTCCATACACATAGCCGAGTCGCGTCATGGCGCCGGTGGTGATGATGTTCAGAATCATCTTCTGCGCGCTGCCGGCTTTCATACGTGTCGAGCCCAGCACCACCTCCGCGCCCACTTCGGCGACGATCGTGACATCGGCAACGGTAGCGAGTTCCGAATGGTAATTGCAGGTGACGGCCGCGGTCTTCGAACCGCGTCCGCGCGCATATTCCACGGCTGCAACAACATACGGGGTGCGCCCGCTGGCGGAAATCCCGATCACAATGTCTTTCCGCGTAGGCCGGCGCCGCGCGATATCGCGCTGCCCCAGCTCGCGCGAATCCTCATTCGTCTCCATCGACGAGGCCAGCGCCTTCGGCCCCCCGGCCATAATGTACTGCACTGTCTGCGGCGAAGTGGAGTAGGTGGGCGGAATTTCGGAGGCATCGAGCGCGGCGATGCGGCCGCTCGATCCCGCCCCCACATAGATGAGCCGTCCTCCATCCCGTAGAGCGCGGGCCACATTATCAATAACGGTAGCAATCTCCGGCAACGCTTTCTTGACTGCTGCCGCGACTTTTACATCTTCATGGTTGATAATTCGTGCAATGTCCAGCGCGGATTTTGTGTCGAAGCCCAGAGAGGCCTCGTTCGCGCTTTCCGTTATCAGGCGATCCAGATCTGTAATCGTATCTTTGCCGTTATTTTCGGCATGTCTGGCTCGTTTTTCCATCGTGCTTGTCGTCATAGCCTTTAAAAACTCCAGCGAGAGCCGAAAGAATGCTCCATTCGAATTGTATCGCCTGGATTGGTCCAGCAGCTAAGCGTTCTTTGGAGCGCAGCGCTCCGGGGTTACGTTGGTTCTAGCCGAATCCAAGTTCGCGTAGGATCGCATCGTGAAATTGCGGGCGCACCTGCTGAATTTTCTTCGATACGTCTACGGGACCATACCCAGGAAAGGTCCGGTTGGTGAACAGCGCTACCGCAAGGTCCTTTTCAAAGTCGATCCACAGGGAAGTCCCGGTGTAGCCCAGGTGTCCGACGGAATGCGGGCTGAAGAATCGTCCGGAGGAAGAAGGCCTCGAAGGGATGTCCCAGCCGAGCGCTCGCACAGGTCCGGACAAAGCCGGTTGCGGTGCAGTAAACAGCAAAACGGTTTCGGGCCGGAATATCGGGTTACCCCGGTCCTTACCTTGATCCAAAATGCAAGCGGCGAAGCGCAACGTGTCGCGAATATTTGAGAAAACGCCGGCATGACCGGCGACACCGCCGAGAACCCAGCAGTTATCATCGTGCACCTCTCCCTGTATCACTCTATGGCGCAGAGCTTCATCGATTCCGGTGGGCGGAATCGATGGCCGTACTTCCGGCTGCGGAAGAAACATGGTTGAGTTCATCTGAAGGGGGGTAAAAATCTCGCGCGCACAATAGTGATCCAGTTTTTCGCCGGCGAGCGTTTCCAGCAAGCTACCGAGAACGATAAATCCAATATCGGAGTAGACCGTCCGCGCTCCGGGGGGCATTACGAGAGGCATTCGGAGACACGCATCCAGCAGATCGCCAGCAGTGCGGTAGCTTTCAAAGAGGCGCTCATACGCAGGCAGGCCGGAGGAGTGCGCCAGCAGCATCCGTGCGGTGATGGCGCGTTTGGGGCTGTCCCGGGGCTCATCACGAACGAATTCCGGCAGCCGCACGGCAATGGGTTCGTCGAGGTTCAGTTGTCCGCGTTCGGACAGCAGCATGGCCATAGCCGTCGTCGCCACCACCTTGCTGACGCTGGCGATGTCAAAGATCGTTTCCGGCATGACCGGCCGGGAGTCTGGATCGTAGGTAAACTGGCCCGCTGCGCCGATTGCAATAGGATCGCCATGCAGCAGCACTCTGTATGCCGCGCCGGGAAAGGCGTGCTCGCGGATGGACTCGAGCAGCAGAGCGTGGGCGGCAGGGAAGCGAGGCATGGAGAGAAATTACGGGTTATGACTAGCTTAGCAGTTTCTTCAATCAGTCAGCTTGTCACGATTTCGGATACGATTCTCCAGGCCGTTGGGCGATGAAAACTGCCGAACTCCTGGAAGTTATAAAATAGTAGATGAGGTAGATTCTTACATTGCAGCCCTCCGACCCAGACCCTTCTCCAGGCACTGAACAAAATGATCGTGGCGATAATAAAGGCGTATTTACGCTCTCCGTATGGCTGCGGGATTTGTTATTTGCGATCGGCATTTCGTTCCTGATCATTACCTTTCTCTACCAGCCGGTACGCGTGGAAGGGACCAGCATGATGCCGGAGCTGCAGGATCAGGAACGGCTGTTCATCAATAAATTCGAATATCACTTTGAGCCGATTCATCGCGGGGATGTGGTCGTATTCCACTATCCGCGCGATCCGGTGAAGAGTTACATCAAGCGGGTCATTGCTGTTCCCGGAGACGATCTTCGCATCGACGATGGACAGGTATACGTGAATGGAAAAGCAATTGCGGAGCCGTACGTACCGGCGCGTTTTCGCGATGAGCGCTCCTACCCGGATACGGTGCTGTCGGCGAACCAGTATTTTGTCATGGGCGACCACCGGCTGATTTCGAGCGACAGCCGGGATTTTGGCCCGGTGCAGCGCGATTTAATTTACGGCAAAGCGTCGTTCGTCTATTGGCCTGCGGACGTTATGGGAGTGGTAAGGTAGCCCCTACGCCGCCGCGCCCGGAAAATGTCCGGTCTTCCACAAGGACGGCGACCCGCTGCCTCTGCTAAAATTGATAAAATCCACGCTGCGGAGACGCGATGCAGGCCATACTTGCGCTCGAAGATGGGCGTATCTTTCAGGGCCGCGGCTATGGGGCCAAGGCAGAATGCTACGGCGAGGTCGTTTTTAATACTTCGCTCTCCGGCTACCAGGAAATCTTCACCGATCCTTCCTATGCGGGACAGATTGTTGTCCTGACCAATCCCCAGGTTGGCAATTACGGCACTAACAACGCAGACGATGAAGCGAACCGGCCCTACATTGAGGGCCTGGTCACACGGGAATTTTCTCCCATCAGCTCCAACTGGCGCTCGCAGCGGGTCGCGGACGAATATCTGGAGCGGTTCAATGTCCCGGTGATCTCGGAGATTGACACGCGCGCCCTGGTGCGGCATCTGCGGAATAACGGGGTCATGCGCGGCGTGATTTCGTCGCTCGAAACCAATCCCGAAGTCTTGATTGCGAAGGCCCGCTCCATCCGCAAGATGGACGGCACGGATCTGGCGAGTGTGGTAACGACCAAGGCTCGTTACGAATGGGACACGGACGATCCGCAGATGGCGAACGAAGACCCGCTCGCCACTGACGCGCAGCCCGCAGCGCGAATGGAGCCGGATCTGCATGTGGTGGCCTACGACTACGGCATCAAGCGGAACATTCTGAGGATGCTGACGCAACAGGGCTGCCGCGTCACGGTAGTTCCGGCGCAGACGTCTGCCGCAGATGTACTGGCACTGAATCCGAACGGCGTGTTTCTATCGAACGGCCCCGGCGATCCAGAGCCGGTTCATTATGCGCAGGAAAATATCCGGCGATTGATGGGCAAAACGCCGATTTTCGGGATCTGCCTGGGGCATCAATTTATTGGCCTCGCGCTGGGGGGCAAAACCTACAAGCTGAAATTCGGGCATCATGGCGGCAACCATCCCGTGCAGCATACCGCCTCCGGCAAGGTGGAGATTACGGCGCATAACCACAACTACGCCGTCGATCCGGATTCGCTGAAAGAGAGCGAGGTTGAACTGACCCATGTTGATCTGAATGACAACACGCTTGAAGGTTTGCGCCATCGTTCGCTGCCGCTGTATAGCGTGCAGTACCATCCGGAAGCCAGCCCTGGGCCACATGATTCGCATTACCTCTTTAAGGACTTCCGCCGGATGATGGAGGAGTGGAAGAAGTGAGTATATCTATATCTGAATTTATCGAAGAACTTCAGATGAGCAGCATCGGTTTTGAAGGGTCGCGGCTACAGCCGCGGGGTCGATGCGAAGAGTTAAACGGGCTTTAGCCACAAGAAATACAGGTTGGGAATAGATGCCACGAAGAAATGACATCACGAAGATTCTCGTTATCGGCTCGGGGCCTATTGTTATTGGCCAGTCGGCCGAATTTGATTACTCCGGCACGCAGGCATGCAAGGCTTTGAAGGCCGAGGGCTATGAGGTGGTGCTGGTGAATTCCAACCCCGCTACCATCATGACCGACCCGGAGCTGGCCGATCGCACTTACATCGAGCCGCTGACGCGCGAGTATCTGGAAGAGATTATTCGCATTGAGAAAGAAATGCTGACCGCCGATGGCGATAACGGCGTGTTCGCCTTGCTGCCTACAGTCGGCGGACAGACGGCATTGAATCTGGCGGTGGAGCTGGCCGATTCCGGCGTGCTTGAGAAATATGGTGTGGAGTTGATTGGCGCGAAACTCGAAGCCATTAAGAAAGCCGAGGATCGGCTGCTGTTTAAAGATGCGATGCATCGGATTGGTCTCGATGTGCCGCGTTCGGCGCTGGTGAATAATATTCGCGATGGACTGGAGTTTGCCGGCAAGATCGGCTTCCCGGTCATCATTCGTCCCTCGTTTACGCTCGGCGGCTCGGGAGGCGGCCTGGCTTACAACCGCGAGGAGCTGATCGAAATTCTTTCGCGCGGCCTCGATCTTTCGCCGGTGCATGAATGCCTGATCGAGGAGTCTGTGCTGGGATGGAAGGAATATGAGCTGGAGGTGATGCGCGATCTCGCCGACAACGTCATCATCATCTGCTCGATTGAAAATATGGACCCGATGGGCGTTCACACCGGCGACTCCGTCACCGTGGCGCCCGCGCAGACGCTGACCGACCGCGAATATCAGGCAATGCGCGATGCGACCATCCTGGTGATGCGCGAGATTGGCGTCGAGACCGGCGGCTCGAACGTGCAGTTTGGTGTGCATCCAACCACCGGCCGCCTGGTGGTGATTGAGATGAATCCGCGCGTGTCGCGATCCTCCGCGCTGGCTTCGAAGGCTACGGGTTTTCCGATTGCGAAGATCGCGGCGCGATTGGCCGTCGGTTACACGCTCGATGAGATTCCAAACGATATTACGCAGAAGACGCCGTCGTGTTTCGAGCCGACGATCGACTACGTGGTGGTAAAGATTCCCAAGTGGCAGTTTGAAAAGTTTCCCGGTGCGGATGAAGGTCTGGGCCCGCAGATGAAATCGGTCGGCGAGGTGATGGCGATTGGGCGCACCTTCAAAGAGTCTCTGATGAAGGCGATGCGCTCGCTTGAAACTGGGCGATCCATCAGCTCGGAAGTGATCGAACCTCGACGCCTGACGCAGCGGCTGGTAACGCCGCACCCGGAACGCCTGGCGTACATCCGTTATGCATTTCGCCGCGGCTACTCGGTACGGGAGGTGGCGCGGATGACTTCCATGGACCCGTGGTTCCTGCAGCAGATCAAAGAAATTACTGATACTGTAGCGGAGCTGGCGGAAACGTCTTATGACGGCATTTCTTCCGATGCGCTGCGCCGGGCCAAGCGCATGGGCATTTCCGACGCGCGGCTGGCCGATTTGTGGGGAATGGAGAAGTCCGATGCGCCCCATCAGATCCGCAAGCTGCGTCTGCGCCACAAGCTGAAGCCGGTCTATAAGCTGGTCGATACGTGTGCGGCCGAATTTGAAAGCTATACACCGTATTTTTATTCCTGCTATGACGAAGAGGATGAGGCGACTCCTACGCAGAAGAAAAAGGTGATTATCCTGGGCAGCGGACCGAACCGGATCGGGCAGGGAATTGAGTTTGATTACTGTTGCTGCCATGCTGCATTTGCACTGAAGGAAGACGGTTACGAGACCATCATGGTCAACTGCAATCCGGAGACCGTCTCGACCGATTACGACACGAGTGACCGGCTGTATTTTGAGCCGCTGACGTTTGAAGATGTTCTCGAAGTTTACGAGCATGAAGCTGCCTCCGGTGCGCCGATTGGAATGATCGTCCAATTCGGCGGGCAAACGCCGCTGAATCTCGCGCTGCCGCTGAAGGCCGCGGGCGTGCCGATTATCGGCACCTCGCCGGAGTCGATCGATCTGGCGGAAGATCGCAAACGGTTCGGCAAGTTGCTGGAAGAGCTGAATATCCCGCAGCCTCCGGGCGCCCTGGCGACGAGCGTCGAAGAAGCTGTGGCTGGCGCCGAGCGGGTTGGCTATCCCGTGCTGGTCCGGCCGTCGTATGTGCTTGGCGGCCGCGCCATGGTGATCGCGTATGACAACGATGCGGTCACGCGTTACATGCGCGAAGCGGTTGAATACTCGCAGCAACGGCCGGTGCTCATCGATCATTTCCTTGAAGACGCGGTCGAGGTAGACGTCGATGCATTGTCAGACGGCGATGACGTCGTGATTGCCGGCATCATGCAGCATATTGAGGAGGCTGGCATCCATTCCGGAGATTCCTCGTGTGTGATGCCGAGCGTCGATCTGTCGGAGCGCGTGCTGGCCACGATCCGCGAGCACACTTTCAACCTGGCCCGGGCGCTGAATGTGATTGGACTGGTGAACATCCAGTTCGCCGTGCAGCGCGAAAATATTTTTGTGATTGAAGTGAACCCGCGCGCCTCTCGTACGGTGCCCTATGTTTCGAAGGCAACCGGGGTGCCGCTGGCCAAGATTGCCGCGCGGCTGATGACCGGGCGCAAGCTGCGCGAATTCCTGCCGGAGTATATCGAACGCAAAACCACGCTCGAAACCGGCTCGCATTATTTTGTGAAATCGCCGGTATTCGCGTGGAGTAAGTTTCCCGGGGTTGATACCGTTCTGGGTCCGGAGATGAAGTCGACAGGAGAGGTGATGGGCGTCGCTGACAATTTCGGCGAGGCGTTTGCCAAGGCGCAGCTTTCCGCTGGCCAGAAACTTCCCGCCGAGGGAACTGTGTTCCTGAGCGTCAACGATCATGACAAAGTTGCCGTGGTTGGGTTGGCGCAGCAGTTTGTCGAGCTCGGCTTCCATCTTGTCGCGACGCACGGCACCGCGAGCGTGCTCGAAAAAGCCGGGTTCATAGTGGAGCGCGTTTACAAGGTGAAAGAAGGTCGGCCAAATGTCGTGGATCTGATCAAAGGAGAACGGATTCAGCTGATCGTCAATACGCCGCGCGGCCAGGATACGTTTTTCGATGAGAAGGCAATTCGGAGGGCCGCCGTTACCCAGCGCATTCCTACGATTACGACCATCGCCGCGGCACGCGCTGCCGCCGGCGGCATGGCCGCGCTGCAGCATCAGGATATTTCTGTGAATGCGTTGCAGCATCTGCATGCGGCCCGTATTGCGGCTCGCGTTTAGATTCGTTTCATTTCAGCTATTGGCTAGCCTAAAATAACCTGATGCTGCTTGAGGGTGTTTTTTCCGCCATCACGACGCCGTTCTACCCGGACGGCGAGCTCTATTTTCGCAAGCTCGAACATAATGTGGCGCGGTATTCCCGCACGCAGCTGGCGGGAATGGTGGTGCTGGGCTCGACCGGCGAAGCCGTCATGCTGAGTCCGGAGGAGCAGCGCGAGATGCTGGCAGTCGCCATTGCAACCGCTGCTCCCGACAAAGTGATGATCGCGGGGGTGGGCCAGGAGAGTGTGCGGCATACGATCACGATGGCCGAGCACGCCGCCGCGCTCCACTACGACGCCGTTCTGGTGCGTACGCCATTTTTCTACCGCAACCAATTCCATCGTGCGGACTCTCCGCAGTTGGAGATGCTGACGTATTACCGTACGGTCGCCGACCACTCGCCGCTCCCGGTCGTGCTGTACAGTGTCCCGACGCTTACGCTTTACGATCTGCCGGTTGAAGTTGTCGCGGAGCTGGCGCAACACCCGAATATCATCGGAATCAAAGATTCAAGCGGCAAACCCGAACGGATTCGAGCCCTGGTCGCAGCGACGCAACCGGTGAAGCGGAGCGTGACGGTGACGCCTGTCTTCGCCGCCGTGACTGAGCGGATGATGCGAGCGCAGCCGAACGGAAATGCAGAAAAGTTTGTCACCGCGGAGGCGCTTGGAAAGGGAGGTGCGGCAGTGGCCATTGCCACCGCGCCATCCACGATGAAAACGCGTCAGAAGGAAGTGGGGTTTGCCGTCCTGGCCGGGGGCGCCGGCACGCTGCATGATTCATTGAAAGCCGGTGCCAGCGGTGCAATTCTCGGGTTCGCCGCCTGCGCACCACAATGCTGCTACGAAGTATGGACAGCATGGAAGGAAGGGGACTCCGCATTGGCGGAAGAGAAGCAGGAACGGATACGCGTCGCGTCGAACCGCGTTGGAGCACAGATGGGAATCCCAGGCGTGAAGTTCGCCTGCGATCTGAATGGATACTATGGAGGACAGCCGCGCCTGCCCTTGCTGCCACTCTCGGGCGATCAGCGGCGCGAAGTGGAATTGCTGATGGCTGACATTCGATATTAGTTCTTCTCCTTTCGCAGCTGTAGAGTCGTCATTCTGAGCCCTTCGGCCTTGTTCAGAGTAAACTCCGCAAGGATGCAGAGAACATCGGCCTCGTCTGGATTTCTCGCTTCGCTCAGAATGACAGGCCTTTCGCTCGGCACTAATTGATATTGCTGATATCGAATCCGAGCCTGCGTTCGGGCCTTCTGGAAGCCTTGAAGGTGAATTCTTCAAAGCTTCTGTTTCATCACGGCCGTTATCGCGGTCAGCGCCGTGATGGCAGTTGTCGACGTGGCCGCCACGGCCGCGACAATGCCAGCCATCGCACAACAGTTACACCGGCATCCGTCGTGATGCGGTACTGCCGTCATCTCGGGCGGGAGTGCCGGAGTTGGTCCACCCGCCTTGGGCGGGGTGATGCTCGGAGGCACCGGTCGCGGCGGGGAGGGCACAACACTAGGTGTTATCGGTCGCGGGGGAGAGGGAGTGACGCTCGGTACCGGAGGCGGCACCGGGCCAGGTAGCGGGCTCGGCTGAGCCACCGGCGTAGGAAACGGCGGTACGGGCGATGGCGTCGTGAACGGCGGGGAAGTTACGGGACCCGCATCCGGGGCTGTTCCTGGACTTGGCGAAACCGGACTCGGTATTGCGCCCGGGTCTGGCCCGCTACTCGGAACAGGCGTGATGTCGGGGCCGCCATTTCCGGGAGCAGGCGTGCTCACCGGAGTGGTTGCGGGGCCGGAATCGGGGCTCGTACCGGGCTGGGTCGTTCCGATCAGCGCACCCACCGTACTGATCGATGCGGCATGCAGAAACATGAAGTCGCGAATCAGCGAATGCGTCTGTATCGAAGTCGTCGGAGCGTCCACATAGTCCGCCCAGCGCGGGTGCGGCACATGGAAGCTCGCCGGTCCGGACGACGGATCCTGATCGTATTTGATCGCCTGGTACTGGGCTGTGCTGACAAGGTTCCTAGAAAGCTGCGGGGAGCTGGAGAACAACCCATCGAAATCCCACACCTCGCTCAAGTAGGGACTGAGGTTCGGAGCACCCGCGCGAAAATTGCTGGAGTACACGATCCCAATGCTGAAGCTCGAAACCACCAACTGCGAAAGCTCGATCATGCTCCCGTCGTCAGCGCCCAGTGTCGCGCGCACTGCCGTCAGAATGTCTGTGACGATATCGAACCAGTTCGTGAGAAATATGCCGGTATTTGTCGCGGAATTCGTGAGGAACGGCATGATAATGATCTGGCTACGCGCAGCCCCATCTAACTGGTAGCCCAGTCGTTCCATGTAGTAGAAGAGCTGCGGCCACAAGCCCGATTTGCTGCCATAATCCGTATCCAGGTAGCCGGCCTGCGCAGGCATAGGATGAAAAAAGATGTGAGCTTTGGAGAAGTCCGTGATCCCCTGTGGAATTGCCACCCCGAACCAGTTCGGCACGACGTTGTCACTGATCTGGAACAGCATCGTAGTCACCTGCACCCATTGCCCAACGAACTGCAGATTCGCTGAACCGGGGACAGACGATGGCACGACCAGCCAGTTGGGATTTTGAAACGTGCCCGTTCCACTGTGAATACCGGTGATCGGTGCAAGGGGAATCGAAGTGACCGCGTATTTGGACATAGAACTTACCAACTCTTTCCTTCGCGGTTATGTCGCTTGAGGAGCGGTATCAAGTGAGATTTGTCTATTACTCGCTGGCGAACGCACCAGGCAGTCCTTGGGAATATCAATGGACGCAGAGCATCCGCAGTCTTCGGCGATATAACTCCACCATTCCCGTCTATCTGTTTCTTTACAATGGCGCGTCTGCGGAACTGGTTGAAGAGGCATCGCACCGCTCTGTTTGCGTTCACTACCTGGGTGACTACTCCGCATATCTGAACCTCCTGCACGTTCGCGGATCCACTCTTGCCCTGTTTCCCACATTCCACAAATTTCTTTCCCTTGCGCACGGCCCGCTTCAAGATGCTTCGCAGGTCATCTATCTCGACTGCGACACTTTCTTCTTCGACAACATTGATTGCATGATCGATCGCAGCGCCTACTGCGACTGGTATGCACGGGAGGAGCCAAAATCGAGGCGCAGTCACTACGGATATGACGATTCGCATATCGACGAAGCCTTGCTGTCGGCAATCGCGGAACACGAAGGGTTGAGGCCGATTCCTCCTTTCAACTCCGGTGTGTGTGTGCTCAACAACGGCATCTGGCATGGTCTGGAAAGCATCCGTATCCATAACCTCGATCTGGCGTGGCGACTGTTGGCCGGTTGCGAACTTGGCGCAACAGACCATGCTAGCCGCGATCAGAAGATTCGATCCGCAGTATTAAGCACCCTCACAAATTACGATCAGGCACGCGCCATTCCGTATCCTTCATCGAATCTGTGGATCATTGAGCAGGTCGCTCTGTGGCTCGCGCTGGGCCACCTTCCGCAATTCTCTCTGGGCCAGATGTCGCGTGCGGATGTGGCACAGGGTGGAGAATTCCGGGAGGCACGCGGCCCGCAAATTCCTAGTGTTCTGGCCCATTACTTTAGCAATCTCGAAGATGAGTTCTTCCGTACCGTTCCGGCGATTTCCCGTTGACCTCCCACGTTCAACTCGTAGAGCAAAGCCTGATAGATGTGCACATCGAATGATCCTGCGGCGTTGGCAAAAGCAGATCTTCGAATCGCTTCGCTCGCTCAGGATGACAAGTTTGTGGAAATCCTCCTACCGTCCGCTTAAGACAATGTCGCATTGAAGGCATAGTCGACGTAATGCAGAAGCAATGAGGTGGATGTATATCCATCCGGCAGTGTGTCCCGATAATGCGGCAGATTGCGCCCGCGAAAAAGAAGGCCATCGCCCAGATGCTGCCATACCCGCAACGAACCGTCGGAAATATCCAGATGAATCGGCCACGGCACCTGCGCCTCTGGCTCGGGAGTGGCGTCAATGCATAGCGTAATAGTAAATTCGCATTGCGGCCGGTCCGTGTGCCGCTCCAGCGTCGATCCGCTTTCGTAAGCCGCCAGGTACGAGTACGACGGCTTCACCATACTCCGTACAACATCGCTCACCGCGTGCGTCAGCTGGCAGTGAATAAAGCGCGCCACTCCCTCGTTGTGTGCAACGTATCGTCGCGCCACCTGACCATCGCCCAGCGTGAACGAGCCGGCTCGAGTGTGATAACGGTAATACCGTCGCATCGCGCCGAGATGAAACGGAGGAATCAACCCATCCAGCGCGGTATAGCCCCGCTGAAACTGGTTCGCGCAGTGCCACACCGTATCCAGCCACTCTTTGTGCC
Organism: uncultured Acidobacteriota bacterium; assembly: GCA_963823295.1. Taxonomy (GTDB): domain Bacteria; phylum Acidobacteriota; class Terriglobia; order Terriglobales; family Acidobacteriaceae; genus JAKAAZ01. The sequence goes on along the minus strand of CAWGLF010000026.1, from coordinate 7,660 downwards.
TCCGCTCCGCGAATCCCTGTTCCACCAGAACGTGAGCCCGAGTCAGCACCCAGCGCACATGCGGCGGCAGATCTTTATCCAGAAAATATCCGGGCCGCAGGTCGCTCAGATAACCTGCATATTCCTGGCCGATACAGTAGGGCCAAATTGCGCGTGTTCCCGGATCGCTCACCCACACCATCCATTCGCTGGGATACAGGTACTCCCCGGCGACGACCTGGGCGGCTTTATCTGGCGGCAAGGGGCCATGCCATGAGAACCAGCACTGCGGATTCACCACCAGCGGGCCGGCGATATCCGGTCCATAGATACGCGACGGCACCAGGTAGTATGGCTGCTCGTCCAGCAGGCAGTGGTAGTACTCGGAAGGAAATCCATAAGGGGTCATTGATGGAACCATCCATTTACAGTGAAACGGCTGTCAGAGAAATCGCCGGATGGAGCGCCGACGGGCAGCACTTCATGCAGGCATCCGCTGGGAAAGAACACCACCTGATTTTGCATCGGGTGGATTACGTGATACGGTCCGATGGCACTGGCATGGCCATTCTCCCGCTGCGTGTCGTAGATGCGTAACTCGCCGCCGGCAAATCCTCGCGGCTCGCGATAAAAGAAATAGACGAACGTAAGTCTCCGGCCGTGGACCTCGGAGGAGTCGTTGTCGGTGTGGATGCGGAAGAATTCCTGATGATTCGTGCCGGTTAGCTGCACCTCGACATGCGAGACGCCGAACCCCGGATCTCCCAGGCGGGAGACCACATGTGGAAGAAACGTCAGCAGTCGATCGACGAACATCTGCTGATACGGCCCCAGGTCAAACAGGACTTTTGAGCGGCGATAGCGCGTGTCCAGGCGACTTTCGCCATTTGCGCCGATGACCTGCGTGGCCGCGAAGGCTTGCGCATGTCCCAGCGTGTAGTCGAGTAGCTGCCGCCATTCCGCGGCGACAAGGAACTCATCGAAGATGGCGATCGGCGTTTGTGCCGGCTGCGTATTTTCTGCCATACAATCCCCCAATTCAATTGCCGGCCGGGTAATCGTAATTTACGATGGCGGCATACACGAGCCGCTCGCCAAAAGTCACCTCGCGCGGCGTTGCGGCATCGATGCGAATCCGCTCAAACTCACGTACCACGATACGGAATTGCCCGGGCGGCGGTGTCTTTGCAAACACAATTTTGCCGGACCACAGCACCGCATCGGGCTCGCTGGCATCCGGCGCATTCTCTGTCACTGTCACCACATTCGCCGGCGCTACCTCCCACGCCACATCGCTTACGGCATGGGCCAACCGGCGTTCCACCGTCACCTCGATCACAGATTGGGTTGGGCCCTGCGGCGCCAATCCTCCAACAAACACCTGCGCGCGGCGAATGTCCGATGGATCGATGCTTACCACCGCCGAACGGTCAGGCGCCAGCTGTGCGTAATCCGCAAGAACCACGCGGGAAAGCTCCACGCCCTGCACGGAGTGGGGCTGATACCGCGCCAGCGCAAGCCGGATAAACGGCGTGTAGGACAGGCTGTTCGCGAGCTCGATGTCACAGAACCACAGGCCACGCTGCTGATCGAACTCCACCAGGTGACCAGCTACGTCGAACTGCTTCGCCGTCTCTTCCAGTTGCAGCTGCGTTGCCGTCGTCAGCGCGCCGGTAAAGTCGCCGACTGCCGGGACATCCGCAAGATAACCCGTCTTCCAGATGGGGTCGTTGCCCCATTGCGTGAAGAATGGCTTGTAAGCCTCGCGCGTCGGATAATCAGGCGCGGAACCATTCCAGAGAACCACTCCCAGCAATTCGCTGTCGCCTGAGGAGTACCACGGACGATTCAAATAGACGCGCAGACCATTGCCGAAACGGACGCTCGATTTAACGTTGGTCGTCTCCTGCTGCTCCCATCCGAAGGTCGGAACGACGTACGCGACATCCGGCGCGAGCGGTCGTGCGGAGCTTGGCACGTCTACCACGAGGGTTTCGCCGCTCCGGGTAAAGTCCAATCCAGCGGGGAAATATTCCTGATAGCGTGACGTCGCGACCGGGGAATAGCCCACCCATCGGTGCTTGCTGTCCTGGAAGCGGTGTACAGGCGCGGCTACGTCGCTCGGCGTAAATACGCCATCCAGATCGTCAAAAGGTGCGGAAAACCACAATGAGTCCACCTTCGGCACATACACCGCGACCATGCGTGTCTGCGTTGCATCCGCGTATAACGGACCGGGAGTGGTATCGGCCAGGTGAATGGTTTCGACATGATCGCTGTTCCATGTTTTTTGCGGTGCGGGCTGCGATGGGTCGTCGCTGTACTCCAGCCAACGCGCCAGCAGGTCGATTCGCGAAGTGCTGGATCCGTTAATCTCCAGCGCTCCCAACAGTACAGCGGAATGAGATCCATGCGACCGCCAGGCGGTGATCGGCGTGAAGGAGTTGCGCAGTGCCGAGGCAAAAATCGGATCGGCGGGGCGATGCACCACCGGCAACTGAACGAACTGCGGCCGGCCCAGCGGTTGCTGCACCGCATGCACCATGACCAGGGTACGCGCCGGCGTGATCATCTCGTGTCCACCTTCCAGCACCAGCCGTGTGAGCAATGCAATCAAGTCGCCGGTAGTTCCCAAAAAATAATCGGCGATGCCACTCTGCATCGCGGCGATCTCCCGCGCTTCAAAGTACTCGCGTAGCCAGTTCCACACGCCCATCAACGTCAGGTCGCTTTCGGAAAGATAGCTGCTGAGGTCGACAGAAACCATCGCCCCCTTCTGCAGCGAGACAGTCAACTCGCGTTTCGCCGCATCCCACTCCGGTTTCGCTGTCGCCTCCTCCAACGAAAGCAGGAACGCAGAGCGTTGGGGCCATTGGCTGCCGAAATCAACGTAGGTCACCGAACCTGGCCGCGGCTGCACGTCAGGAAGGATCTCGTAGTTCAGCGCATTGCTGGCGATTCTGCCGTTGGTGTTGTCCGGTGAATTCGGCAGATTGCGCAAGGCCGCACCGCGAGTGATGGGATCGGGCAGGTAACCCACCTCCAAAAGCGGAGAAGGATCGAGCGGTACACCGCCCTGCGTCGGCAATTCGGAATTGTCGCGCGCAACGATCAAGTTGAACGTGCTTGCATCGCCGCGCAATTTCCCATTGTTATCGTCGAACATCCCATGTTGTTCCGCCATGCGTTCCGCCACACGAGGTGGGGCCACGTGGCGATGGTCTGTGTCCGCTGTCGCCATGGAGTCGAGTGCCGGGTTGCTGTTATAGGAGCGAATCACCATTCGCTCCAGCGTGGCTCCCGGCTGCGTTGGCTGCTGGAGGACCAGCAATGGTGCGCCGACCGGCTCGAACCGCAGGTAGGGAAGAGCTGCTCCGTTCGCGGGCGCGGCAAGACTGGATGGTGTCGTGCTGTTCAGGGGAATACTATTTCCGGCCAGGTCAACCGCTCGTGCGCGCACGCGATATTTCACCCCAAAGCGCAATTCCGGAAGCGAGCCTGGCATCGCAACGAAATTCGTCGTCATCTTGAAGGGCGTCATCGGCTGGTTCACTGTGGGGTCTGGCGTCGTGGCCATGGCCGGATCGGGACTCCGATTCAACGCCAGTCCCGGACGAAACGCGCTCAGGCTCCAGCCATCCCATCGCGCAACACGCTCGTGGATATATAAGTCAGTGCCAGGCTGCGGAATGTTATTGGCCGTTGCGACCCCATCTGGTGTTCGCGTCGGGTCCGCTGCGGGTTGTGCCGCGGTCGGCTGCAGGAACCCCTCCTCATCGGCTTGGTTGAGAGTGATGTTTGCACTCGGTCCGAATTGGTAGGTCGCATTCCGGCGATGCAGCGAACGCCACTCCTGCGTGCTGGACGACCAGATATCCAGGCGAAATCCGCGCACCAGATCCCGTGCGTTCAATGCCCTCGGCAGCGCGGTGTTTGACTGCAGTGCTTGATCGAAGCTCTTATTATCGGTAATAGCATGCAGCAACTGAACGCCCCGGCCGTCGGCCATCAGGCCGATGCCGGACGACCGTAAACTGGGCAACGTCTCCCCGATTACAGACTGATCCCTGGCATTCTGCGCGTTATCGGCGAGGGTCAACGCTTTCAGCAGACCACCATCAAGATCTACCTGTGACAGGTGAAAGTTGTTCGGAGCCAGCGCAAGATATCCCTCGACGATATCTCCGGGAAGATAGGCGCCGCCGGCGAGATCACCGACCGCGGTCGCCGGCGCCGTACCGAAAGAGTTCGTATCACGGGTATAAGAGGTGTTGGGGAACACGAATTTGGGCGCAAGCTTCCACGCGAATCCGGGGATAACTTTGCGCACTTGAATGGATCGGTATGTCGTCGTTGTGGGGGAAGCGGGGCAAAAGCTCTCCGGCACCTCCACATCGAAAACGAGTCCCAGCGCCCGCAGCAGCGAAGGGTAAGAGTTCAGCGACGTGAGCGCACGATGGAAGTCGAGCGTTTTGGCAAAGTCTCCCTCCGTTTGTGGAAGCGGTGGACTGTTCGGCGCGGGCGGCATGTTATGAAACATCGCGAAGCGCGTCATCGTGTCGTGAACATTTGCCGGCGGCGTCAGCACGGGCGGCACGCCATCCGGAGGCACAGGCGTCGAAATAGCCGGATTCAGAATTTCGCCGCCACCCAGTACCTGCTGGCGCTGCTCCTTCCACATTTGCAGCCGCATCTCAGAAATTTCATCGTCAAGCGTCGACTTAGGGCCATCGCGGAAGCTCAGATCGCGCAGAAGACCTGCGATTCCACCTTCGTTGCCGCGGCTGACAAGGTTCCCGCTGCCTACTGTCTGGTAAGCGTATTTGAAAAAACTGGTTGCCTCGCGCACGGGATAGGAGACGATCAGGCGCTGATCGAAGTCGGGAATCTTGAAAGGCTCAACATACGTCGTCTTCTTGAAAATCTGCTGCCATATGTCCGGCCGCAGGACCGCGCGATCAGCGGCCACCGTAATTGTCTTGCCGGCGCAGCGGAGTTCAAAGTTGAGCCCGCTGGTCTGAATCAGTTGCGGCCACTGGAGCACATCCGGAAATGCATTCAGTGTCGCTCCGCCATCCAGGCGCGGTGTCAGATAGAGCGACAGACGGAGCGTTTTGCCCGCGGTGACCCCGTTCGGCAGCACGATGAAAACAAAGGTCTGGTTCGCCATATCCTTTAGCTCCCAATCACGCAAAAGCAGCCGCGAAAGTCGCCCAGTCTCCTGGGGTAAGAACGTTGTCGATCCGCGGATCGCCGGGATTCGCGGCGAAACTTTTCTCCATAGAAATCTGCACCGAGGCGCTGAAAAACAGGATGTGGATGGAAACCGTCAGGGTCGCCTTACCCTGTACCGTCTTCTTCCCGTTGGATTCCTGGTAGCTCAGGCTCAGATTCAGGTCCATTGAAATCGAAATGATGCCCAGGACGGAGACCTCGCCGGAAACATCGACAAAGCCGGTAAGATCGGTGCTCGTGCCGGTGAGCTTGAAATAGATTCCCGCCATGATCTTGACGCCGCCCGACGCTACGCCGAGATCGATGGAAAGCTCGCCGCCGAACTCCAGAGCGCCCTCGACCATCTCGACGCCATCAGCATCGATGACCAGGTGGACGAACCCACCGCCGCCAAGGCATTCGACCGTGATGAGAAATGGAGAACCGCGCGACGCAAATGCGAACTCGAAGACAGGCTTGCCGTCGAGATACGGCAGGTCCAGGCCGGTCATGATCGAGATATGCTCGATGGCGAACATGCCCACCGAGATAGGCGGCAGCCCCAGCGTATAGGTCACGCGAATTTTATCCGGCGCCAGATCGATCGACGGGCCCTTGCCTCCGAAGATGCCCGGCGGCAGGATATCGGCCAGCTTCTGCACAAACTCGAGTGGACCAATGAAGGCGATCGCGTCCTTCGAAGGCAGGTCTGCCTTTACGTTCAGCTTTTGTCCATTTTTTGAAGTGAACTTTAACGAATTGAAATTAATCGCGACTACACCCAGCAAGTTCACCTGAAAGCTGGTGAGCTCGCCGTTGATGCTGGACTCCGGTGCCGCTCCTTTCAGACTGCGTGTCAACGTCGCACGCAATGTAAGGGCAGAGATTTGCCCGTTCTGGTTGAACTCGACGTGGACCGGGTCATTCTCGTAATTCTTCAGTTGCGGGTTCCACGCCACCTGTGTAACCTGCGTGTCTGGATTTTTGGCGTTCGGCTTCAGCGAGTTTTTAATTTGTGGCGCGTTCTGGTCGGCATTGGCCGCGCCGGTGCCATCCACGGGAATCAGAGCCTGCAAGGGAACTGTGCCGAAGAGCTTCGCGCCCAGGTCGGAGAAGAACTCCGCCGGCCGAATCAGCCCTTTGGCCGCATCGTCGGGATTGCCGGCAATCAATCCCTTTCTTGCGGAGAGCGCTGTGAGCGAGAGATTCGGTGTGGCAAACCCGCCCGCCTTGTCCGCGCTGAATTGGATCGCCGGGGGCGTGCCGCTGATCTGCGCATATACACCCGCATTCACGTCAAGGCCCGCGCTCAGATAGTTGGTGTAGAGCTGTATATTCACCGGCGACGCGCTGCCGAGTATCTGCTCAAGGGCAGGCACCGTGACTGTCGCCTGATCCAGAACCGGAACGAAAGGAACGACTGGATAAGGCGGGGTACTCTGCAGTATCTGCGTATCGAAGAACAACCCGTTGGTCTTCAGCGTCGTGTCGCCGGTATTTGGATTGGCATACGCCACCTTCTGCCCGGTGACGGTGCACACACGCTGATCGCCAGGGCTGGTGGGCGCCTTATATGCTGCCTGAATCGCGGCAAGATTCGGCTCGCTTTCGAGCATGAAAATAAGCTGCGCGAGAAAGTCCACCGCCTTACCCGCAAGATCGGTCGCTGTTACGTGGAAAGGAAAACCGCCGACCCCGACGTCAATCCAGAACGAACCAGGATTCACGGTTCCATTGGGAATCGGGTTCGGTTTATTGATGTCAGGCGTCACGAGCGTATCAATGCGCACGCTCTGCCAGAATGGCATCTCGCGCCGTCCAAACTTGAACGAAGCCGCGTCGTATTTCTTCACCTTCTCGCGCACCACGACATACATGTGCTGCTTCAAGTACGCGGTCGGATAAGGGACAACCCCCCCGGCGGGAACAACTTTTCGCTCTGTCACCTTGATCAGCGCTGCGCGATGTCCAAACGGGTACAAAAATCCCTCATAGACAATGCGCACATAGTGGTCGCGCGCTTCGGTCGCGATGTGGGCCCACTCGCTGATATCGAGCGCCACCGGACCTCCCCCCACAGACGTGTAGAAGGGTTGTTTTGGCCAGTCTCCCCGCGAGCTCAACCATCCGCCGAGCGACGATAAGAAGAGGCGGCTCGCATTGATGGGCGTGGGAACAAATGGCTTGACGTTGCCATTGGCGTCTTCGACCGAATAGCCCTTTATGCCGGAGGTTAGGATCACGATCTCCGCGCGGTCGCGCGGCGACATGGCGGTGAGGAACTCGCCCGGAGGAGGCCAGTCGCCATGGTCGTTAAAGTCCGGCGACCAGATGGCGCGTAACGGTATCGCATGATCGGCGCTCGCCTCCTGAAATAGCTGCTTCGTGCCGGTACTCGTCTTGGCCGAAACAAACTTACCCAGACGCGTGTGCCACAGTTCGGTTCTGCCGGCGTGCGTAGCAGGCA
>CAWGLF010000025.1:0-47758 GCA_963823295.1 uncultured Acidobacteriota bacterium | reverse complement strand
CCAAAATCGCTCCGATTCCGGGCTTCGATTCCAGTGTCATGGACACCAGCGCCGACCCATGCACCGACTTCTATCAGTACGCCTGCGGAAAATTCGCGCAGAAATATCCCATTCCCGCCGATCAGCCCTGGTTCAACCCGTTCGTGAATCTCGATGAGTACAACCGTCAGCTACTCCACGGCATTCTGGAGCAGGCAGCCAAGCCCTCGCCGACCCGCTCCGCGAACGAACAGAAGATCGGCGACTACTACTCAAGCTGCATGGACACGACGGCCATTAACGCCGCCGGCCTCAAGCCTCTCCAGCCCGAACTCGATCGCATCGCTGCGCTTAAGGACAAAAAAGAGCTGCCCGCCCTCATCGCCCATTATCAAAGGATCAGCGTCAAAGCGTTCTTCGATCTCGGTTCCATGCAGGACTATAAAGACGCGACCCGGGAAATCGCCGTTGTCGACCAGGGCGGCCTCGGATTGCCCGAAAAAGATTATTACCTCCGCACCGATGCCAAAAGCCTCACTCTGCGCCAGCAATATGCGCAGCACTTGGCTAACATGCTCCACCTCTACGGCGAGCCGCAGGCCAAGGCCACAGCGGATGCGAACGCTGTTCTCGCTTTTGAAACCTCCCTTGCAAAAGTCTCTATGGGAGTGGTCGAGCGGCGCGATCCTTACAAGACGTATCACATCGAAACCGTCGCCGGTCTCGTCGCCACCGATCCAATCCTCGATTGGGGCGCCGTTATCCGCGACTCCGGCGCACCCCCCATCACCACCTTGAATGTAGCCAGTCCGGCCTACTTCCAGGCGCTCAACGGCATCATCGAGCAAACCGATATGACAACCATCCGCAATTATCTGCGGGTGCATCTGCTCGACTCCTTCGCCTCGCGCCTTCCCAAACCATTCGATGATGAAAACTTCAACTTCTATGGCCGCCAGCTCTTCGGGGTTCCGCAGATGCAGGTGCGCTGGAAGCGCTGTGTTTCCGCCACCGACGCCGCGCTTGGCGAAGCTCTGGGCCAGGTCTATGTCGAAAAATATTTTGCCGGCGACAGCAAACAACAGACCCTGGATATGGTGAAGGCCATTGAAGCCGCCATGAACAAGGACCTGACCACGCTGAGCTGGATGACGCCGGAAACCAAAGTCCAGGCCATTCAGAAACTAGATCTGATCACCAACAAAATCGGTTATCCCGACAAATGGCGGGATTACTCCAAGCTGACCATTGAGCCCAACCAGGCGCTCCAGAATTCCATTCGCGCCCGCGAATTTGAAGCCCAGCGCCAGCTAAACAAAATCAACAAGCCGGTGGACAAGAACGAGTGGGATATGTCCCCGCCGACCGTCAACGCCGACTACGTTGCCAGCATGAACGATATCAATTTTCCCGCCGGCATTCTGCAGCCGCCCTTCTACAGTCGTTCCCAGCCGCAGCAGATCAATTACGGCCATATCGGCGCCGTCATCGGTCACGAGCTCACCCATGGCTTCGATGATCAGGGCAGCCAGTTCGACGGGCACGGCAATCTAAAAAACTGGTGGACGCCGCAGGACAAGAAACAGTTCGACCAGCGCACCGAATGCATCGCCAATGAGTACAGCAGCTTCGTCGCCGTCGGCGATCTCCACGTGAACGGCAAGCTCACGCTGGGCGAAAACACCGCCGACAATGGCGGCATCCGCCTCGCCTACATGGCCATGGAAGCCTACGCCCACCAGCACAATATGGATCTGTCGAAAAAGATGGGCGGCTATACCCCGGAGCAGCAATTCTTCATCGGCTACGCCCAGAACTGGTGCTCGAACGACCGGCCCGCCTTCGTCCGCCTGCTGGTGCAGACCGATCCGCACTCGCCCAACCACTTCCGCGCCAACGGCGTCGTCCGCAACATGCCGGAGTTCGCCACCGCCTTCAGTTGCAGAAAAGGCCAGCCCATGGCTCCGGTAGACCGCTGCCGCGTCTGGTAGCAGATACGGTTCGCCGTTCCGAAAATGCCGGTGCCCCAGGTTCGCGAAGCTAACCGGGGTCTTTCGTGTCCCGGGCAAAACTCCGGGCTCCCATCCTAACCGCGTTCTGTCCGGTTAGGATGGGATACCACACCCCCGCCCACCGTTTTTCTCTGTCAAAGTAGAAGAATGCCATCCACCCCCGCCGCCCGCTCCCGAGCAGCACTCGGCTATGCTGCCTGCGCGCTGGCCGGCGGAATCTGGGGGACAGGCTTCTTCTTCGGTAAGATCGCCATGCGTGAGATGAGCTCCGCCCACATGGTGCTCTCTCGTTTCCTGTTCGCGTGTATCGGCCTGGCTCCCATGTTGGTGCTGCGCCGCCCCGGACTCAACCGTCAGGAGTGGCGAATTCTCCTCATTGCTTCGTTTCTCGGCGTGCCCGTCCAATTCCTGCTGCAATTCGCCGGGCTGGCCCGCACCACCGTGTCCCACGCCGCGCTGATGGTCGGCACTCTGCCGGTCGTGCTCGCTGTCGGCGCCAGCATCTTTGCCCGCGAGCGGCTCGACAGTGTCGGCTGGCTCGCGCTGGCTGCTTCCTCGATCGGCGCGGCCCTGATCGCCTTTGGCGGGGGCCACCACGGCGGTCCCGGAGACACTCCGACTCTCATCGGCGATCTGCTGGTGGTCGCGTCCATGATGATCGCGCTCGCCTGGATTCTGCTCAATCAGCGGCTATTGCGCGATCATTCTCCGCTGGTCGTCACAGCCTATGGATTGGCCGCCGGAACAGTGATGCTGGCGGTATGGGTCTTCGCGGTCGATGGACCGCCGCCGATTCGAATCTCCGCCACGGCATGGCTGGCGCTCGCCGCCAGCGGACTGCTCTGCACCACCAGCACAACGTTCCTTTGGAATTGGGGATTGACGCGCGTGCCCGCCTCCCGCGCCGGAGTTTTTCTGAATCTCGAACCGGTGATCGGCTCGGTTCTGGGAATCGTTTTTCTCGGCGAGCATCTGGGCACAATCGCCTGGTTCGGCGGAGCCATGATCGTCGCCGCCGCCGTCACCCTCACATCGCGTCCCGGCAGCCACGTGGAAGAAGAAAGGATAATCGCCTGAGCCCAGCCGAAGAAACGAGTGCCCGACATTCCGATTCTTGCTTGGAACAGTTCTTGTTCAGATGTAAGTCGGATCAAAACAGCCCGTCACTCTTGCCTTCATCTAAAAGAAAACCGCTCTAGAACAACAAACGCAAAGCAATCTGCATTGTTCTGGGACTTCCATTTTGACCTGACACCGTCCCGAATGCGCCGCTGGTAGGATTCGTATTCGGGTCGGTAAAATTCACATGATTGAGCGCGTTATAGGCCTCGCCCCGCAGTTGTAGCTTCAGAGTCTTGTAAATCGGAAAATCTTTCAGCAGGGCGACATTCCACAAGTCCTGCCCGTCGCCGCGTACATTGGCCAGCCGGAGCGGGAACTTGCGTATATTATCGGCCAACTGATCCGCTGAATTCGTATTAAATCCGGCGGTGTTGAACCAGTGATTTAGGTTGCGTTTACTGGCGCTCAATCGTACTGTCGATAGGTCGCCAGTGAATAACACATCGCCCCATGTCAATGCGTCCCCGCTCTGGTAGGTGACAATTGTGTTCAACTGCCAGCCGCCGACCACAAGATCGGCTAATTTCGGCATGTCGTTACCGATCCATTTCCCTCGCCCGACAGGCACAGTAAATAGGTTGCTGATAGAGATAATGTTTGGACGGTCGTACGCGCTGACTCCATACCACGGGAGCGGGTCGGTGTTGTTCAGGTAATTGATGGCATCCATGAGCCGGGAAAATGTGTACGAAAAACCAATGCTGTACCCATGGGTGAATCGCTTCTCCAGTTGGACTTGCACAGAGTTATAGTTCGACCGCCCAAGGTCTGTGGTTTCGGTGATCTGGCCAAATTGTGGATACGGTATCACCAGTTGGGCCACAGTGGTTGTTTGCGTGTACGAAGGGGCCAGGCCGAAGAACGGATTCGGATAGACTGTGCCCAAATTATCGATGACAGCCTGATCGCGGGTTGGGGAAGTACTGAGATAGGAGGCAGGCGTATTGTTGATTGGTGTCGATACAATAAGTTTTCGCCCTACACTGCCAACATAACTCACATCGAGGACGAAATCGGGTGTAAGCTCCCGCTGGATAGTCAATGAATAGCGATGCACGTAGGGGATAGACCGGCTCCTCGCATAAACGGACAATGACTGCCCGAGCGCCGTGGACAATCCACCCGCCGCGCCTAGCGGCGGGATGACGCCATTGGGAACAGGATTGGCCAGAGTTGCGACATACGTCACGCCGTTGTCCAGGCTGGCATTGATAGGCGTGAGCGAACTAAAGCCATTTTGGATGGCCGGCGAGCGATAAATGCCGATCGTATCGTAGAAAATGCCATAACCTCCCCGGACCACAGTTTTCGGCGTGGCTTGAAAGGCGAATCCAATGCGAGGCATCGCTTCAATCGCCTGACCGCTCCAAAAAGAACGGCCATTTTGACCGCCCGCAAAGAGCAGGCCCCCATTAACGTGGAAATTGCTGGCCGGAAGGCCGGGGATTGGGTTGGCGGCATAGTTCGCGATGGCCGCTGCGCTGATCGGGTTGGGCGTGGTGTTGTCGAAACCTACGACAGCGCGGTTATAACGCTCGACTTCGGGAGTTTCGTGGTCAAGCCTGAAGCCCAGATTCACTGTCAGCCTTGGGGTCGCCCGCCAGTCGTCCTGCAGGTAGAAGCTCAAATAGTGATCCGAATCGGCATAACTGCTGTTGGTTTGTACGACTCCCCCGCTCCCCGGGATGCCCAATTCGAAAGAAGCAAGATCCTGACCGACCGCCGATGCCGCCGACGTCGAAAATGGGCCGTTTGTATAGGTTGAATCGAAGTTCAGACTCGCCGTATTGGGGCTGAATGGACGCTGGTTCGCGCGTTCGAGGCGAAAATCCACTCCGTAATGAAGATTATGACTGTGCAGCTGTTGAGTTACGCTTGCCAAAAAGCTGTTAATCTCGCTGGATTGGTCGACGAGGGTCAGGCCGTTGAAATCGCCAAACTGAGTGTAAGTGGCCCCGTTGCTAAAGGTCATAAAAGGAAACGGCGCCTTGGCTGGGAAAAGGTTGCTGAACCCAGGAGAAAATCCCAACGAAGGCAGATCGACCGGAGTGAGCGGCTCATTGGGAAATTCTTGTGCGGTAAGGCCGTAACGAAAATCGAAGATCGTCGAAGGATTGAGGACATAGACTTCGTCCAGCGCGACACCAATGTCAGTGCGCCCATCCTTATTGCCGCTGGTTGGATTGTTGTAGCCGAACCAGGTGAGTTCCGTTTCAACCCAGTTGTCGTAATCAACCCTCAAAAACATACGGCTGCGGTCGCTGAAGGTATGGTCGATCCGCCCAAATTGGGAGTAAACGCTTTCAGTATCGGTAATATTAAGGGGCTCAAGATAGTTGTTCGAATCCATCGGCCGCTCCTGTCGTATTCGGTAATGGAATTAGTTTCAGGATATTGAGGGCCGTGCTGTTCAAGAGGGGTTTTGGAATGATGTTGTTTGTGAACGCAGTCCGCTGGTAGACGCCACCGCCGACCGCTTTGGTCGAAAATGGATTGTAGATTTGGTAGCTCGGGTCAATCGATAGAAGCGCCGAAAAATCGCCATTACGTTCAGCGACGGTGGGAACTGTTAGTAAGCCAAAGGAGTCTGGACTGGTAAATTTGTGTCGTTCATACACGTAGTAGAAGAACGTCTTTTTGGTCCCTTTGTTTCCGTTGTAGAGATGAGGCAGATATACTGGCCCACCGATCGCGCCACCATAACGATTGTCATTGAAGTGCGCGAGCGCCTGACCGCCGTTAAAGAAATAATTCGCATTCAAAATGTTGTTGGCGACATATTCGTGGAGCTCGCCATGATACTGGCTTGTCCCGCTTCGGGTGTCCATGTTGAAAATGGCGCCCATCGCGTGCCCCAGAGAGGCATCGTAGAACACCGTCTCCGGTTTGAACTCGCTGATCATCATTGGCGGCGGATCGAATCCAATGCGTGGCTGCGTGCCGCTGGCAAACATGTTTGGTATGCCATCGAAATACCATTCATTCGCATAGACGGAACTGCCGTTTGAGACGAGCCTGGACGTTCCATTGGTAAATGGCGCATAGTGGATCGCGATTCCTCCGCCTTGCGCAACGCCGGGGGCAAGCGCCGCCATTTCCCCAACGCCTCCTCCCGCACTCGGTAGATCTAGTATCTGCTTGGAATCAAGGACCGTGCCCAGCGATGCGTTCGTTGTGTTAAGAAGAGCCGGAGCGGCAGTAACTGTGACCTGTTGCGAAACGTCGCCTACTGTGAGCGAAACGTCGAGTTGCACGTGACTCTCGATTACGACCTGCACGTTGTCACGGACCAGCTTTTTAAAGCCGGGATGTTCAACCGTCACACTGTAGAAGGATGGAATAAGAAACGGAACCGTGAATAGACCTTGATCGTTTGTCTGAGTAGGGATTGTCACGCCTGTCTGTGAATTCGTGACTCGTACCTGGGCACCGGCAATCGCCGCGCCTGAAGTATCGGTCACTCGACCGGCAAGATTTCCGCGCGACTCCTGCGCCCAACATACCGATGTCGCGAGCAGTCCGATAATTAAAACTGTGATGGTTCGTTTCATCATGACTGGGCCTCTCTCTACAGTTCTGGAGATGGAATGGCGGTGGTTTGCCGCTGCTGTGTGGGTGTTAGGTGTTCGAGGATAGATACCAGCGCCTGCGGAATTGGAACATAAGGAGTTATACCTGACGGATATCAGGTGAGCAATAATCACGTGGATACCGGGCGATCGGGATGATCGCTAGTCAGGAGCGCATGAATGGCGGGGCTGGCGCTTTCCCGATTTTGGCCAGATCGATCACCATCCGTTCCAGCACCAGGCTCTTGTCCGGCGGGGAAGAGCGAATCTCCAGATCGGCGCGCGCCACGCGCTCCAGCATCTGCATCAGATCACCGCGCGATCGGTAGCGGCGAGCCTGCCGGATCAGCTCATCGACGGCAAACGGCGCCACTCGAAAACCCGGCCACAATGCCTGCCAGATGCCGCGCGAATCGCGAACATTTTTTTCGAGAATCACCAGCATCTGCCGGAAGGTTCGCGCCAGCATGTACAGATGTCCGATCGCGCCATCCTCGCCGCTTTCGCTGGCATTCAGCAGCCCCCGCAACAGCAGCAGCGACCGCGCCGCGTCATGGGCGGAGATGGCGTCCGTCAGCTCATACAGGGAACGCTGTTTCGCGGACAGCACCATCTCTTCAACATCCGCCAGCGTAATTCGCTTTCTTCTTATCGACAAACAACATCAGCTTTTCAAGCTCGGATGCCATCTGCATCAGGTTGCCATGCAGCGCATCGTTCAACTCGCGCGCCGCATCCATCTCCAGCTCGACGCCACGCCCGTCCGCCGTCTCAATCGCCCAGCGGATCGCATCGGCCTCGTCCGGCTGGCTCAATTCAATCAGGCCGCAAAAATCGCCCAGCGTCTCGCGGATGCGCTCATATCGATCCTTGTCCTGCATATCCATGCGGCGCACGTCGGCTGGAATATGCAGATGGTCCGCAACGAACACCAGCAGCCCCTGCGGGTTCGGCAGACGAAGATATTTCTGGATTGCGGCAAACTCCTCTTTCTTCGCGCCGCGCTGATACAGCAGCCGCACGTTGCGGACGAAAATAATTTGAAACGGCGCCATCAGCGAAGGCGTGCTCACCCGGTCGATGGCATCGAAGACGCTCGCTTCCGACAGAAGAACTAAAGCCGGTCTGGATGGCCGGCGAGCGATAAACACCGATCGTGTCGTAGAAAATGCCATAGCCCCCACGCAGTACAGTCCTGGGTGTTGCGTGATAGGCGAACCCGATGCGAGGCATCGGTTCGATCGACTGACCTTTCCAGAAGGAGCGGCCATTGGGACCTCCAGCAAAGCGAAGGCCGCCCAGAACTTTAAAGTCATCAGGCGGAAGACCGGGCATTGGGTTAGCCGCATAGTTCGCAGTGGCAGCCGCGCTGACAGGGTTGGTGGAGGTATTGTCAAAGCCCACCACAGCACGGTTGTAACGCTCGGTTACGGGTGTTTCATGCTCAAGCCTGATACCAAGATTCACCGTCAGTTTCGGGGTAGCCCGCCAGTCGTCCTGGAGATAGGCGCCGTACCACAGGTCCTGATCGGCATAACTGCTGTTCGTCGTTACCGTCCCTCCGGTCCCAGGTACGCCCAGTAAGAACGAAGCAAAATCCTGGCCGATCGACGAAGCCGGCGAGGTCGAATATGGGCCGTTTGTATAGGTCGAATCGAAGTTCAAAGTCGCTTGGTTTTTGGTATACGGGCCGCCGTTCGCACGCTCGACCCGGAAGTCCAGTCCGTAATGAAGTGTATGACTCCGGATCAGTTCCGTTACGCTTCCGGAAAAGCTATGGATCAAGCTGGATTGATAGCCTAGTCGGCGCAATGACATCACCCAGTTGAGAATAAATAGTTGGTAAAAGTTATCGTTGGGAGTGCCGTCGCGTTCGCCGGAAAAAGCGAGGAAAACGCGGGAGAAAAGCCGAGCGAATTTAGATTGGCCGTATTGAGCGGACCATTGGGAAATTCCTGAGCGGTAATGCCGTAGCGAAAATCAAAAATTGTCGAAGGATTGATAACATAAACTTCGTCAAGTGCAAGACCAGCGTCATTCCGTCGAGTGTGATTACCGCTGGCGGGATTAGTCTCGCCGTAATAAGCAAGCTCTTTTTCATACCCAGTCGTCATAGTCCATTCGCAGAAACATACGGCTGCGGTCACTGAAATTATGATCGAACCGCACAAAGTGTGTGTAGTAGTTTTCGATATCGGGTACTATTGCCTTGGGTATAGTTGTTCACTCCACCCGCCGTACCTGGAGTATTGGGCAATGGATATAGCTTTAGTAAATTCAAGGCCGTGCTATTCAGCAGGTTGGAGTTTGGCGGAATAATATTGTTCGGGAATGCAGTCCGTTGGTAGAGTCCATTGCCGAGCAATACGGTCGAAAATGGATTGTAGATTGGCATAGCTTGGACCCAGATGATAAAAGCGCTGAGAAGTCGCCGGAACGTTCGGCGGCAGTGGGAACTGTTCCGTAAGTCAAAGGTGTCCTGGAGTGCCCCATTTGTTCTCTTCAAATACGTAGTAGAAGAATGTCTTTCCTGGTTCCTTTGTCTCCGTTGTAGATGTGGGGTAAAAATACTGGTCCTCCAATTGCGCCGCCGTAACGATTGGCTTGAATAGGATGCCGGCTTCTGCCCCGCGCGATTCGCAAAGAAGTAAATTCGCAGTCAAAGCGTCGCTGCCATAAATATTCGTGAAGCTCGCCGTGATACTGACTCTGTCCCACTTTGTGTGTTCATGTTGATGATGGCGCCCGGATCGTGTGCCCCAGAGCAGGCATCGTAAAATATCGTCATCACCGTTTGAACTCGCTGATTACCATCGGTGGAGGAGAGAAGGCAACCCGTGGCACCGAGCCGCTGGCAAACATATTCGGCATCGCCATCGAATCGTACCATTCATTCGAAAAGATGGAGTTGCCATTCTGAGACGAGGCTGGACGTGCCATTGTTGAATGGCTGCATAGTGAATCGCTATTCCTGAACCGCCTTGAGCAACACCGGCAGAAAGATCTGCAAATTCTCCAACATTTCCTCGACGCGTTCGGCAGGTCCTAGAATCTGCTTCGTCCCTACAACCATGCCAAGGGATGCAGTTCCTTGTATTGAGAAGAGGAGGAGCCGCAGTGACTTTGACCTGCTGCGAAACCTCGCCCACTGTGAGCGAAAGATCGAGTTGCACTTCGCTGCTCGACCTGCGACTGCTACACTTTGCCGAACTAATTTCTTAAAACCAGGATGCTCAACCGTAACACTGTATGTAGGACGGCACTAAGAAACGGAACCGTAAACAAACCTTGATCGTTTGTCTGGACAGGGATTGCCACGCCTGTCTGTTCGTTCGTAACTCGCACCTGCGCGCCGGCAATCGTCGCACCTGAAGTATCGGTCACACGACCAGAAAGATTTCCGCGCGACTCCTGCGCCCAACATACCGATGTCGCGAGCAGTCCGATAAATAAAACGGTGATGGTTCGTTTCATCATGACTGTGCTCTCTCTACGGCTCCGGGATGGAATGATAGTGGTTTGCTTGGTGCAGTGTGGGTGTTATGTATTCGAGGATAGATACCAGGGCCTGCGAATTGGAACATAAGCGAGTTATACCTGACGGATATCAGGGGAGCAATAATCACGTGGATACCGGGCGATCTCGATAATCGCTAGTCAGGAGCGCACGAATGCCGAGGCCGCCGCCGGCGCTTTCCCGATTCTGGCCAAATCGATCACCAGCCGCTCCAGCACCAGCGCCTTGTCCGGCGGAGAAGAGCGAATTTCCAGATCGGCGCGGGCGATGCGCTCCAGCATCTGCATCAGGTCGCCGCGCGAACGATACCGCCGAGCCTGCCGGATCAACTCATCGACGGCAAACGGCGGCACTCGAAAACCCGGCCACAGCGCCTGCCAGATACCGCGTGAGTCGCGAACATTTTTTTCGAGAATCACCAGCATCTGCCGGAAGGTCCGCGCCAGCATGTAGAGATGTCCGATGGCCCCATCCTCGCCGCTTTCGCTCGCATTCAGCAGACCTCGCAACAGCAGCAGCGACCGCGGCGCGTCGTGGGCGGAGATGGCATCCGTCAGCTCGTACAGAGAACGCTGTTTCGCGGAGAGCACCATCTCTTCAACATCCGCCAGCGTGATTCGCTTTCTTTTATCGACAAACAGCATCAGCTTTTCCAACTCCGACGCCATCTGCATCAGATCGCTATGGAGCGCATCGTTCAGCTCCCGCGCCGCATCCATCTCCAGCTCCACGCCGCGCCCCTCCGCCGTCTCAATCGCCCAGCGGATCGCATCGCCTTCGTCCGGCTGGGTCAACTCAATCACGCCGCAGAAATCGCCCAGCGTCTCGCGAATGCGCTCATACCGGTCCTTATCCTGCATGTCCATGCGGCGCACGTCGGCGGGGATATGCAGATGGTCCGCAACGAACACCAGCAGCGCCTGCGGGTTGGGCAGGCGAAGATATTTCTGGATCGTCGGCAAACTCCTCTTTCTTCGCGCCGCGCTGGTACAGCAGCCGCACATTTCGAACGAAAATAATCTGAAACGGCGCCATCAGCGAAGGCGTGCTCACCCGGTCGATGGCGTCGAAGACGCTCGCTTCCGACAGGTCCACATCCGCCACGCAGAATTCGCGGAACTCAGGCTCGATCAGGGCGTCGATAATTCCACGGCGGCACTGCTGCTGAAGAAATGCCTCATCGCCCAGCAGCACGTAACCCGGCCGCCGCGCATCCGTGCGCACCTCTTTCAGCAGCCGATCCACTGCCAGAAAACTTCCGCCCGGTTTCGTTTTTTCCCCGCTTATCGCTGCCATTTCAAAAAGACTCCAGCAAATCGCTTACCAGCGACTGGGCAAAATCGTGCGCCATCCGCTGCACGGCGGGGGAGTCTTCCTGAATAAAGCTGGTCAGGTCCGCCGTCTCCTGATATTGCGAACGAAAAAGAAAATGGTCGTTTTTGTAAAGCACCTTTCCATCCGCGCCGGTCAACACCACGCTCGCCGTCACGGTAATCAGGTAGCTAGAAGATTGCCCGGTCTGCGAGTTATAAGTCAACGGCGTATAGGTCTCGGCCAAAATTGTTCCACGCAGCGTTGCGTCCGCCGCGCCAGGATGATCGCTTTCCGTAACATGGTCTTTTGTTCGGCTGGTCAGCTGTTCGACTACGGCCGTGGTGAACGCGACTTCCGTATGGTAATTCTCCACCTTGGTCTGAAAGATGGGGACATCGATCGAACTCACATCCGGCGGCAGGTGCGTCGCGCTGCCGGCAGTGTGATAGCCGCAGCCGGTGGCCAGACAGACCGACAATGAAGCGAGAATGAAAACCCGGCGCATAAAGATTTTGGGAACATTCCGATTGTAGAACCTCGGAGTCGCGGGCGCCCCATTCAAGACCTCGCTGAGCGAGCAAGAGCGATTCGAACGGGTTGGCTGGAGCAGTGACCCAAGATCACGAGTTGCCCAGAACCACCCCGTTTCCCCGCTCGAAACACCTGTTTACTAAGCGAAATCGCCTGCAAACCATGTTGCACATGCCGCAGATTGGCGTGTATTCTCATCCAAGAGACGGCCCTCAAGCCGCCAGCGCCCGTATTCCAGGTTCAAGACCCCCCTTGGCCGGGACATGAAGAAATAGAACAGTCTGCCAGCCCCATTTGCCAGAGGCCCAAGTGATGAAAACTCTCCGTTATGTCCCCTTGATTCTAGTGGCGATTGCGGCCCCCGCGTTCGCAACCGTCACCGTCACCAGCCCCGCCCCCGGCGCCACTGTCACCTCGCCGGTGCAATACGTCGCTACCGGCGCCGCGCCCACTTGTCCCCAGGGCATCGGTTCCATGGGCATCTACGTCAACAATGTCCAGGTGTACAGCTCCCATGGAGCGACCCAGATCAATACTCAATTGGCTCTGAACCCCGGCTACAACCACACCGTCGTCCAGGAGTGGGACAAGTGCGGCCAGTCCTCCTTCACCACGATCAATCTCACCGTGGCGTCCGCTCCGACAGCGACCCTCGCCGCCGCTCCCACTACCGTCATCGCCGGAAACCCGGCAACGCTGACCTGGTCCACCGCCAACGCCACCACAGTTTCCATCCAGCCCGGCATCGGCACCGTTCCGGCGTCCGGATCCACCACCGTCACGCCATCCGCCACCACCCAGTACACATTGACGGCGACAGGCAATAACGGCACCGCCACCGCGGTCGCCAACGTTACCGTGCAGACGGCTGTTCCCACGGCGACGCTTTCTGCCTCTCCCACCACCATTACCGGCGGAAACACGGCCACCCTGACCTGGACCACTACCAACGCCACCACAGTTTCGATCAATCAGGGCATAGGAATCGTCTCCGCCTCCGGATCGACGGTCGTCTCCCCAACCTCCACCACGCAATACGTCTTGACGGCGACCTCCAACAGCGGCGCCAGCGTCACCTCCTCCAGCACGGTCACCGTCCAGACCCAGGGAGCCACGAACTCTCCGATTACGAACCTGATTATCGTGATGATGCAGAATCACTCCCTCGACAACCTGTTCGGCACCTATCCCGGCGTCAACGGTTTGAATGCCTCCCTACCCAGCTACAATCAGGTCGACGCCAAGGGAAATACCGTTTCGCCCACGTTGGTGAATACTCTCTCCGTCGCCGACCTCACCCATAACCGGCCCACGTACGTCGCCAGCTGGGACAAAGGTCTGATGGACAAATTTGCCTACAACGAGGGCGACCTGTCCATGCGGTATTACGACAACACCATCTCGGGCCTCGCCAGCGACAAGAGCCCCTGGTCCATCGCCAATCTCTGGTCCTTCGCCCAGCAGTACGCTCTGGCGGACAACTTTTTCGCCTCCGCTATGAACAGCGAGCCCGCCCAGGAGTTCTATATGGTGGCGGCCACGCCCTTCGATATCACCACCGCCTCCAGTCTCCCCTACTACGACCCTTGCAGCGCCGTCGAGCAGCAGAAGGACGGCAACGCCGGCCACATCGCCGCTCCTCTCACCGCCACCACTCTCGGCGACCAGCTCTCTGCCGCCCAGGTCTCCTGGGGCTATTACCAGACCAATTACGCCAATTCGCAGAACGGAACATGCACGGATTACCAGCCGCAAGAGGATCCCTTTCAATACTTCACCAGCACGGAAAATTCTTCTCACATCCAGAACTTCACCCTGGCGTCCTTCCAGTCCGCTCTGAGCAATGGGTCCCTTCCCTCCGTGCTCTGGATTCAGCCGGACGGGGAGCAGGATATGCATCCCGGCGGCGGGAACATCATGGACAGCGTCGAATTTCTTTCGAAAGTCGTGCAGGACGTGCAGAACTCGAGCATCTGGCAGAACTCCGCCATTATCGTCCTATGGGATGAAAGCGGCGGCTGGTACGACCATGTCGCCCCGCCCCAGCTCCCCAATACGGAAGGCCTGGGAGCGCGCGTGCCGGTCCTCGTCATTTCCCCGTTCGCCAAAACCAACTACATCTCCCACCAGCAGATGGATTTCGTCTCCATCCTCCGCTTCATCCAGTGGAACTGGAACTTAGGCCAACTCCCCGCGGCGGCCCAGGCTGCCCGCGAGCAGCAGAGCGGCGACATCTGCGATCTGCTGACCTCACCTTGCGGAGCGCCGGCACCAAGCCCAATAACGGCCTCATCCCGGCACTGTCCAGGAGACAGCGCCGCGTGAAAAAAAGGGGCAGCCGAAAGGCCACCCCTTTTTCCTTTGATAGAAGACGTTATGCCAGGGCGCGCTGCTCTCCCGGGAATCCGGGCGCCCGCCTTTCGCCCATTGGGGTGGCGAGCACGCCGCGCCGAGGGGCTTCCCTCCCATCACGACAACGGCGAGGGTTCCCACTCAAACCATGCGGTTATGGCTGCCCTTTCCCGCCGCCGGCGCCGTAAATGTTTCCCGTGGTATAGCTCGCGTCCTGCGCGGCGAGCTGAACATAAATCGACGCCAGTTCCGCCGGCTGCCCCGGACGCATCAACGGGTAGTCGCCCGTCTTTGTTTCCCAATGACGGCCGAAGTTCGTGTAGCGCGACGGAGGTGCGCCGCCGGAGACCTGAAGCGGTGTCCAGATCGGTCCCGGAGAAACGCCGTTCACGCGAATGCCTTTCAATGCGAGCTGTTTGGCCAGCGACTTCACGAAGTTCATCGTCGCCGCTTTTGTCTGCGCGTAATCGTACAGGTCCTCCGACGGGTTATAGGCCTGCTCCGACGTGGTCGCAATGATGGTGGCGCCCGGCGGCATGTGCGGGACTGCGGCGCGAATGATCCAGAAAGGCGCGTAAATGTTCGTCTTCATCGTCCAGTCGAACAGCTCGGTCGTCAGGTCCAGAATGCTGGCGACGGAGTGCTGCCGCCCGCGTTTGAAACCAGAATGTCCAGTCCTCCCAGACTGTTCACGGTCTTTTCGACGAGCTGCTTGCAGAAGGCTTCCTCGCGCAGATCGCCGGGAATGGGAACTCCCTTTCGTCCCGCGGCATGGATCAGATCGATCACCTCTTTGGCGTCCGGTTCCTCTGTCGGGTAATAGTTGATGGCCACGTCGGCGCCCTCGCGGGCGTAGGCGATGGCCGCCGCCCGGCCCATGCCGCTGTCGCCTCCGGTGATCAGCGCCTTGCGTCCCAGCAGGCGTCCCGACCCTTTGTAACTGGTCTCGCCGTGATCGGGCTTCGGGTCCATCTTGCTGGCAAGACCCGGCCACGGCTGCGGCTGTTCCTTAAAAGGCGGCGCTGGATACTTGGTTCGCGGATCGACAAGCGGCTGCGCGGTAGATTCGCCGCCGGGTTGCGCAGCTTGTGCAGCCACGGCGGACGGCGTCGCAGCGGCGGCAGCGATAGCGCCAAGCGCGGAGAGTACATGCCGGCGGGACAAGTTGGAATCGGTATCGTTCACTGGATCTCCCTCTTTCAGAGGCGGTCGCCTCTGCCGTGTGAGAGACTCGACCGGCATCGGGAGTTGCCGTCTTCCGAGGGAACACGCCAGATCGCTTTGACGTGATGAGAAGAGCGTCACGCAAAAAAAGAGCAGCCTCGAAAGGCTGCTCCTTGTGAAAGAAGAAGAGGCGTTATGCCGGGGAGGGCTGCTCTCCGGGGAATCCAGGCGCGCGTCCACCTTCCGGCTTCAGCACATGCTGCACATCGCCTCCGGGGCCGTCCTGCGGCGAGACACGAATCGGCGGCAGGTCCTTGCCCTGGATCAGCATTCTCAATTCCTCGGCATCCAGTGTTTCGCGCTCCAAAAGGGCGCCAGCCAGCCGGTGCATCAGCGGCTGATTGTTTTCCAGCAGCGAGTGCGCCGACTGGTAGCCATTGTCGACCAGCATCCGCACCTCGGAGTCGATCTGCCGCGCCGTCTCTTCGCTGAAATCGCGGTGCTGGGAGATCTCGCGGCCCAGAAAGATCTGCTCTTCCTTCTTGCCGAAGGTCAGCGGTCCCAGGCGGCTCATTCCGTACTCGCAGACCATCTTGCGGGAAAGCTCCGTAGCCCGCTCGATGTCGTTGCCGGCGCCGGTGGTCATCTGGTTCAGGAAGATTTCCTCGGCACAGCGGCCGCCCATCAGGATGGCCAGTTGCGTCTCGAGATATTCCTTGCTGACGGTGTGCTGCTCGTCTTCCGGCAGCTGCATGGTCAGGCCCAGCGCCATGCCGCGCGGAATAATCGTCACCTTATGCAGCGGATCGGCATGATCGCGCAGCGCAGCCACGATGGCATGCCCGGCTTCGTGATACGCCGTGGTCTTTTTCTCCTCATCCGTCAGCAGCATTGACTTGCGCTCCGCGCCCATCAACACTTTGTCCTTCGCGGACTCGAAGTCGTACATGGTCACAACTTTGCGATTGGCGCGCGCGGCACTGATGGCCGCTTCATTCACCATGTTGGCCAGATCGGCCCCGGTAAATCCCGGCGTTCCGCGCGCCAGCACGCGCAAGCTGAACATCTTCCGCACAGCGGAACTTTCTTCGCGTGGACGCGCAGCACTTCTTCCCGCCCACGTACATCCGGACGTCCTACAATCACACGGCGATCGAAGCGTCCCGGGCGAAGCAGTGCCGGGTCGAGCACGTCCGGCCGGTTCGTCGAGGCGACCAGGATCACGCCGTCGTTCGATTCGAAGCCGTCCATTTCCACCAGCAATTGATTCAGCGTCTGCTCGCGCTCATCGTGTCCGCCGCCCAGACCGGCGCCGCGATGCCGTCCGACCGCATCGATTTCATCGATAAAAATGATGCAGGGAGCATTCTTCTTGCCCTGCTCAAACAGATCGCGGACGCGGCTGGCGCCCACGCCGACAAACATTTCCACGAAGTCCGAACCGGAAATCGAAAAGAAAGGAACGTTCGCCTCGCCGGCAACCGCGCGCGCCAGCAGAGTTTTGCCGGTGCCCGGAGGTCCAACCAGCAGAACGCCCTTGGGAATCCGCCCGCCCAGCTTTTGAAACTTGGGCGCATCCCGCAGAAATTCAATGATCTCCTTCAGCTCTTCCTTGGCCTCTTCCACCCCGGCTACATCTTTAAATGTCACCTTCTTCTGCTGCATGGAAAGCAATCGGGCCTTACTCTTGCCGAACGACATCGCTTTGTTGCCGCCCGTCTGCATCTGCCGCAGCATATAGAACCAAATCGCACCCAGGATGATGAACGGCAGCAGTTCCATCAGCAGGTTCAGCCAGGCGCTCGACTGTGTGTCCTTGATGCTGACGCTGACCTGGTGATCTTCCAGCACCTTGTACATGTCGGGATAGTTCGAGGGCACGACCGTGTGGAAGACTTCCTTGCCGGCGCGATAGTGTCCATGCACTTCGTTGTTCACGACGGTCACGTCGGAAATCTGGCCCTGCTGGGCGTCCGATAAAAACTTCGAAAATGGGATCTCCTGGTCCTTGCCCATCCCCGACCCGGTCTGCACGAGCCGCCACAGAAATATCAGGCAGGTGGCGATCAGCACCCAGAAGACAATTGTTTTAACTGTTGAATTCACGAACTACCCTCGTTTCCAACCATGCAACCGGTACAAAGAATCTATCCTGATACAGGCAAAAAGACTATCGCCATTTTCGATTCCCGCACCGCCGCCCCTTTATCTATGTGGTTAGACGCTACTATACTGTTAGACGCTCCCCAGCGCCAACCGGTCGCACGATCTATCGTGTTCCGTTAACCGGGGGATCAATTGCCGAGCAGGCGCACAGACAGCGGACTTGCCCCAAGAAAACGCCTATATTTATCTTACTCCCGCGATACAACTCTGACGGGATTGTCGTGTGACCACGGTACCGTTGCAGTTATAGCCGCGTCTCATGCACGCGCAAATTCGCCATCGCGCCCGCTTCACTCCCCGCCGGAATACCAGTTCTGTCCAGCGCCACCGCCACGCCGCGCATCCACACGATTCTTCCCTGCCACAGAACCACCGGCCAGGCCGTCCGTTCCTCGCCCCGAACGCCCATGCGTTCCAGAACTTCCTTCACTTTCCTGGGCCCGCGTGAGTGGGCAAGCTCCACCCTGTCTCCCGGCTGCCACGCGCGCACGCAGGCTGCAGGAAATCTGCGGCTGGAGGATTCCGCCGCCTCGCGTGCCGGCTCACTATCTTCCAGAGTTGCCGTGTAACGCGCCTGAAATGCCGGCGCCTCCACCGTCCCAGGGATTTGCAATTCATACTCCGGCAAGCCAGACGCTGTTTCCCCGGCCGGCGCTCCATCCCGTGCCGCAGGCGGACGCGGTTGAAACTGCAGCTCCCGCGCGGAGCGCTCCACCCGCACGCCGCCAGGCAATTCGAGCCGCTTCGCCGGATGTTTCTGAGGCGCGACAGATGACTTCGACGCAATCATCCCGAGAAGCCGCTCGGTAGCCTCAAAGTCCAGAGTCGCGCCACATTTTTCCGCAGCCACCCGCAACACGCGCCGCCGCAACCCAGGGTCCAGCCCCTGCAATTTCGTGATCTCGAGGGCCACCATCGGCATGTCTGGCCCAGTCGGAACGCTGCGGCCTCCGCCGCGTACCGGTTTTCCCGGCAACAGCAACTGCGGCAGCAGGCGCGCCAGCTCTGCCTGCCAGTGCTCCTCTTCCGCGCGCGCATTCGCGGCCATGCGGGCCAGCGTCTCGGCAATTTGCGGATTGTATTCCCGCAATGCGGGCAGCAATTCGTGGCGAACTCGATTGCGCGTGTGAAGGGGGGAGTCGTTGGTCTCATCCTGACACCATGACTGGCCCAATGCCCGCAGGTAGGCCTCGATCTGCGCCCGGGTCGCGCCCAGCAAAGGCCGAACACAAACGCCGCCAGTCTCCTCAAACCGCAGCAAAGGATGGATGCCGCTCAATCCCTCCGTCCAGGCCCCTCGCAGCAGCTTCATCAACACTGTTTCCGCCTGATCGTCCAGCGTGTGAGCGGTTGCGATCTTGTCCGCCTTGCCGCAGGCCAATGTTTCGCGGAAGACCTGATAGCGCAAATTCCGCGCCGCCTCCTCAATCGATTCCTTCTGCTCCGCGGCTCGCTTCGGAGTGTCGACCGCGATCACTTCGCAGGGCAGGCTGAATTTCTCCGCCAGCGCAGACACAAACTCCGCGTCCCGGGCAGCGGCGGCGCCGCGCAACCCATGCTCCACATGCAGAACGCTCAGCACCAGCCCCAGTTCCGCCCGTCGCGCCAGCAAGGCGCGCAGCAGTGCGGTCGAGTCCGCCCCGCCGGAAACCGCCACGCAGACCCGCTCGCCCGGCGCAAACAGGGCCGTATCCAGCGGCAGCGCCGCGCCGGGATCGTCTGTCTTCAGATGTCTTTTCTTCATCGCATCTATGAAAATCTTGTCATCTCGACCGCAGGTCGCCGCAGCAACCGGAGTGGAGAATCCTGCCTTTCCTGTCCCCCGATTGGAGCCCCCGCCAGCGTGCTCGTATACTTGCGGCATGGTTTTGAGCACAATTCAAACGCGGCAGGCCACTCCGGAGGATGCACCCATTATCGCGCGCCACCGCCATCGCATGTTTGTCGATGCCGGCCGCGCCGACAACAGCGCCCTCCGCCGTGTCACCGATGCGTTTGAAGCCTGGGTGGGTCCCATGATGCGCGAAGGCAAATACATGGGCTGGCTGGCGCTCAGCCAGGGCAAAGTCGTTGCCGGAGCCGGCCTCATGATTATGGATTGGCCGCCGCATCCGCTCGACCCGGAGCCTCACCGCGGCTATGTGCTGAACGTCTATGTCGATCCGGAGTTTCGCCGCAAGCGGATCGCCAGCAACCTGATCGAGCTCGCCCTGGCCGAAGCGCGCCGCAGGAAAATCCGTGTCGTCTCCCTGCACGCAACAGAAGAAAGCCGCCGCATGTATGAAAGCAGCGGCTTCCGCCGCACCAACGAAATGTTCTACGTGGAACCGGTCGAAGGCTGAACGCGGTCTGTAGATAGAGTTGTCATTCCGAGCGGAGCGCAGAAGTCGAGGAACCTAGCGGTTCCTGGGATATCGCGCAGACGCGTTTTGGGTCCCCAAAGGCAACGAATGACTCGCGGCCAGCTTGCTTTCAGTCGCCTCCTCTTCCGCGTTCAGCACCGGTACAATCTTCCCGAGGTGATCCTCATGTCCGCAACCAACACTACCCGCCGGTTCTGCTGGCGATCTTCGGCCGCTCTGTTCCTGTGCCTCACGATCGGACCAGCCCTCGCGCTCGGCGCGCAGCAGGCTCCGCAACAGAACGCAACCGTGAACAGTATGTCGGGCGGCGGCATGTCTCACATGTCCGGCCATATGTATATGACCACCCTGCGGCCGATCCAGCCAGGCGACCAACAGAAGGCGGACGCCATCGTCGCGGCCGCGAAGACCGCAATGGAGCCGTACCGCGACTACCGCAAGGCTCTGGCCGACGGTTATAGGATATTTCTGCCCAATGTACCCCAGCCGCAATACCACTTTACGAATTACAAGTACGCATTCGAGGCCCGAACCGCATTCGACCCGCTGAAGCCGACTTCCCTGCTCTATAAGAAAAATGCGGACGGCGGATACACGCTGGTCGGCGTCATGTACACCGACCGCCGGAGGGCCACTGAAGACGAGCTCAATCAGCGAATTCCGCTCAGCATCGCGCACTGGCACCAGCATATAAATTTCTGCAGAGCGCCCCATGTGGACCGAGACGCCTATCTGGGAACCGGCGCAAAGTTCGGGCTGATGGGCTCCATCACGACGAAAGAAGCCTGCGACGCGGCCGGCGGCACGTTCTATCCCCACGTTTTCGGATGGATGGTCCACGTCTATCCCTACGAGACCTCCAACAAAAAGATCTGGGGCATCAAGGATGACGACCACGGGCACGATAACATGGACCGCTCCGCCATGGCCGGCGCGCCCATGAACTAATCGGAAATTCCTCGCCGGATGATCATCTGTCATAGCGACGGGCATCAATCCCCTCCGGTATACTTCACAGTTCATGAAGGTTTTCATCATCATTCCGGCCGCCGGACTCGGCACCCGCATGGCGCCGGGCGCCGGCACCCGCCACGCTCCCAAGCAGTTTCTGGAACTCGGCGGCCAGCCCATCCTGGTGCTCACGCTCCGCGCCTTTCTCCAGGTCGAAGGCGTCCAGCAGATTTTCGTCGCCGTCCGCAAAAATGAAATTGAGCGCGTGCAGACGCAGTTAGGCGAACACCGCCTGCAGGAAAAAATCTCGGTCGTTGAAGGCGGCGATACCCGCCAGGAATCGGTCCGGAACGCGCTGAAACTGCTGCCCGCCGACGATCAGGATATCGTGCTGGTGCACGACGCCGTCCGCCCCCTCATCGATCCGGCAACCATTCAGCGCACCATCGAAGAAGTCGCGCGTCATCAGGCCGCCATCGTTGCCGTGCCGGCGGTCGATACCATCAAACAGGTCGAGCGTACCGCCGACGGCGCCATCATCACCTCGACCATTCCGCGCGAACGCATTGTGCTGGCGCAAACTCCGCAAGGCTTTCACTGCGGTCTCTTCCGCCGCGCCGTCGAAGCAGCCGAAGCCGACGGTTTCATCGGCACCGACGAAGCCTCCCTGGTCGAGCGCCTTGGAATCGAAGTTGCCGTCGTCCCAGGATCACCGAAGAATTTCAAAATCACGCAGTCCGGAGACCTGGCCTTAGCCGAGTTTTATCTCCGCCAGCAGCATTAGAAGCGGTCGGGACGGTCTCATAAATAATCAGGATTGTCATTCCGAGCGAAGCGCAGCGGAGTCGAGGAACATGCGGTTTGCCAGCAGACGCGAGAAGAAGCGGGATCAAATTTTTCAAAACGCGATGAAAACATCATGAGAATCGGTTACGGCTGGGACTCCCACGCCTTCCAACCCGGCGTTCCGCTGAAGATCGGCGGCGTTGCCTTCGACCATCCTTCCGGTCTGGCCGGCCACTCTGATGGCGATATCCTGCTGCACGCCATCACCGATGCTCTGCTGGGCGCGGTTGCTGCCGGAGATATCGGCAGCTTCTTCCCTCCCGGCGATCCGCGCTGGAAAGATGCCGACTCCGCGCTCTTCCTCAGAACGGCTCTCGAAGAAATCCACCACGCCGGATATCGAATCTGCAATGTGGACACCACCCTGATCCTGGCCGCACCAAAAATCGGTCCGGTTGCGGAGAAGCTGCGCGAGCGCGTCGCCGAGCTGCTGAAGATCGATCCCCGCAACGTCGGCATCAAGGCCAAAACTCCAGAAGGTCTGCACCAGGATGACGTGGCCGTGGCCCACGCGGTAGTGCTGCTCGAAAAGCTCGACGGCGGCGACTTGCAGGAGCGCCTTGCGGCCTCTGCCGAACCGCAGACTCAGCAGGAGCAGACCCGCATGGACGACGTGGTGCGCAAGCTGGTAGAGCAGCCTGCCGAGGAACCGGTTCGTAAGCCCGCCTTCAACACCGACGACATAACCTAAATTGCGGCTTTAGCGGAAGCACCGGGCGTTAGCTCGATGAATATCGCAGAAAACAAGTGAGGGGCTTCAGCCCCGGCCTACTTTCCTGAATCCGGAGATCATTCTGAATCAAGCGCACCAGAGCAAATGACCTTGTGTTCCGGACGGACCGCGAGCCGGACGCTCGGCGCAAATTTAGGCTTAAAAACCGTGCAATTGCCAAAAAATGGGTCTACGGGAAGGGGGGCAGTAAACCGCATGTATCCAGCAACATACAGCAATTATGACAACATGTTGTCAATATGACAACATGCTGTCAAATCACCCGAATTCGACGACCCGCCAGAAAATATGTGACAAAAGTTCCTGTTATTTCGGATCGTCGAAAGGCCCGCCCTCGGCCGGGGTAAGTTTGGCCCCGGGAAGGTTCGCATTCGTTCGAAAGGGAATCGCCGCCAGCACAAATCCCGGTGTCGTTTTGAAAAAGCGATCCCCCACCGAGGAATAAAACACTGGGGTCCCGTGAGCCAGCGGAGTAAAACCCCCAATCGCCCCAGCACGGGTATTGATCGGCAGCCGCTCGACCGGATACCGGTGGTGCATCAGGTCCTGCACCAGCCAGTTGCCGTCGCTCGCGATAATCAAATATTTCCCAGCGGAGCGCTGGAACCTGGCCAGCGGCACCACAGGCAAATGATAGATGCTGTTCCGCCCCGCCCATAAGTTCTGCTCGGGCGAATCATCGCCCCGGTAGAGCCGGATCGCAGGAAAATCCACCGGGAAAACTACCCGCGACGCAAGATTCGCCGGGGCATAGTGCCGGAAGGTCAGCACCATAAGCGGGTCGGGAATCACAATCGGATCTCCCGCGAATTCGGCCGCCGGGAGAGTATTCAGCACCTTGTAAAAGCACTGCTTCTGCTCCATGTACCAGAAGCCGATGATGGACTCCCGCGTCCCGAACCACGCGATGCAGATCAGCAGCAAAATAATTCCCGCAGAGCGAATGTGACCGAAAATGCGATAGCAGGCCAGGGTGCCCGCTATGGCGAAGCCGAAGCAGACCGGGATCACGAAGCGTGGCGAAAGCATCCCGCCATGGAGCGAAGCTACGACGTAGCCGAGGATCGGATACGCCAGCAGCAGAAAGACCGCGACCGCCTCATGCAGCGGCAACGTGCTCGACCCGGAGTCGGCCTGTTGAGTCGCCAGTTCACCGATCCAGGCCGGACGAATGGCCGCGCGGCAGTGATGGCAAAAAAGCGACAGCACGCGAACAACGATGGTGAACACGAACAGCGCCAGCAGAGAATATAAGACATATTCCACCATCTGGGTATAGGAATCGGCGACCTGGTCGAGCGAGACCTTGTTCCACGCATAGGGCGCGAACTCCGCGATCGACCGCTGAATCAGTTCCCGATAAGCGAGCAGAGGCGTGGCGGCGAGCCCCAGCGCGATCCACATACGGAAGTGGACAAGGCCGGCAAATCTCGAGCGAGTCCATCGCCGATCCCGGATCGACTGCAGTGTCCGCGTCACCTCTCCTCCGGCAATCGGAAGAAATGCCAGCACCGCAATGTAGCTGGTGGAAATACCGGCAGCCAGGGCCAGCACCATTCCCGTCAGCGCAGCCCAGCGCCGGCCGGAGGACAGGCCTGGATCGATCGCGCGACACCAGCAATACAACGCCAGCATTGCTAGACCGTAAAAGATGCCGTAGGAGCGGCTCTCATAGCTATATTCAAACGCCGCCATGCCCATCGACATCACCACTGCCGCCAACGCCCATACCGCCGGCACATGGCGGCGCAGGAAAAGGAAAAGAGCCAGCATTCCAACCCAATATCCCGCCATCGCCGGCAACCGCAGAACGACGGTATGTTCCCCAAAGATGCGCATGCATAGAAGCACCAGCAGATGAGTGAGCGGCGGATTCGGATCGGCTCCCGCCGCCAGTGCATGCCAGATCGCCAAAACACTTCCCAAACGCGCAATGTGCAGCGTGATCAGCTCGTCCAGCCACAGCATTTTCATCGAGGAGAGAGCGGCAACAGCGCCGGCATAAGCGATTGAGAGCAGAAAAAATGCCCACCTCGGATGGCTGTTGATCCATCCGCTGGCACGTTGCAGTCTGTGGAAAGAAGCATCGGCGAAAGATCGCCGGGAGAGGAGAACTTTATTGGTAACAACGGTACTCAAAGCACTGCCCTGGGGTTGAGGATTTTGTGCGCGTCACGGTTACGGAATAAACGCTTCATCTATTGGGATGCCGCCATGCTGCAACAAACCCGGCCCGGCGCGGAACCCGGCTGCGATGGGAAACGCAAGTGAGTTGATCGAATCAACAGTGAGAAAAGGATGGTGGGCAACGCGCAGAATCGTAGATAATTCCGCTTGACATAGAGTGCTCTATTTTGTAGAGTAAGAGTCGTGATGAGCAACAAACCACCACCCACCCCCGAACGGTCAATTATGGAATTGATGCACCGGGCGTCCCGGTGGGGCGCGATCTTCGGAGGGTTATCTGCCGGTAATCAATGGACTCGCATTGTCCTACTTCGCTGAGCGGGGACACTCCACCTGCGCGCTACCGAAGTCTGCCGGCCATCGCAATATGAATGCGCTGCGCGCCCTGGCCTGGACGGAAATCGAGGGCTGGTTCCCTAACTTTCTTTTTGTCACTCCAACACGAATATTGAAAGCGAGAAAGCCATGAACGAAATACAAAATGAATCGCAGAACGAGCTGCTCAGCCGCATCGACCTGATCGAAACCATGATGCGAGAGGGCCGCCGCACGATTGAGTACTGGGGGTGGACACAGGTCCTCTGGGGCGCCGCGTACCTGATCGCGATCGGCTGGGCGCAATCCACGTATCGCCCGCAGCTGGCATGGCCTGTCACCATGATTGTTGCCGCTATCATCACCATCGTTGTCAGCAGCACGAAGAAGCGGGTCCATCCTGCGACCACGACTTCCCGGTCCATCCGCGCGATCTGGATTGCCGTGGGTACCGCGCTGTTCCTTTTCTGCTTTCCTGTCGCCCTCAGCGGGCATTTTGAACTTCATTCGTTCATCACCGCCGTTGAGGTCCTTCTGGGGGTTGCCAATTTTTCGAGTGCTCTGATTCTGCGCTGGCGTGTTCAGCTCATCGTTGGCCTCATCTGGTGGGCGGCGGCGGTGGTGACCTGCTTTGTCCCCGCGGCATGGGTGATCCCGATTTTGGCGGCGGCAACACTGATTGGAATGATCGGCTTCGGACTATATCTGATGGTCCGCGAACGCCTCGACCGTCGAAGGAGAGCCCAGGTCGGAGTCAGTCATGCCTGATCTGCCGGAACTCGATCCCATCATTCACGGCAAGCTGCGGCTGGCGATCCTATCGCTGCTCTCGGGCGTGGACAACGCGGAGTTCAAGTGGCTGCGCGACAGGACAGGCTCGACGGACGGGAACATCGGGGCACAGTTGTTGAAGCTGGAACAGGCCGGGTACATCGAGATGGAAAAGAAGTTCGTTCTGCGCAAGCCGATGACGCTGTATCGCATGACGGATGAGGGCAGAGCGGCGCTCGCGGACTATATTCGGGCGCTGCGGAAGATGCTGGGTTCGGCGCTGACGTGATTTTTGGCAAAATTCAACCGCTCGCACAGAGCAGTCGAAGGAGAATCGACATGGAAGGTCAACCCTTCACTAAAATGTCTGTACCGGAATGCGCCGGCCGCGCTTTCGGAATGGCGATCGGGAACCTTTTCCTCGGGTTCTTCGGAATGCTGTGGATCCTCCTGGGACTCGTGTATTCGGGGCACGCGAACGCGGCGGTGCTGACGCTGCTGAGCTGCTTTGTGGCGGCGCTGTTTGCCGCCAGCATTTACACGATGCGGCGGACATTTCGTTTATTCCGCGCCGATGGAAACGCAGCCAGACGAAAAGTGATCAATCGAAAATTCGGCAGAATCAATGGGATTCAGTGGGGCGTAATCATCGCCGTGTGCCTGGTGCTGAGCTATTCGGGGCTAGCCATCTGGATTTTGCCGGCGATCATTCTGATTGTGGGAATTCACTTTTTCCCGCTGGCGCGGTTGTTCCACAACCGGGTGCACTACATTACTGGCGCGGCGATGGTGGCCTGGGCGATGATTTACCCCATCGCTTTCTCCCCTGGAAAGGGAGATCCGATCGGAGCGATCGGGACCGGGGTGCTGCTGTGGGCGAGCGCGGCATGGATGTGCTGGCGAGCGCTCCGGTTGCTGCGCCGCGTGCCTGGCTCGTCTTCAGGACGAGGCACAGTTCCGAATGGGGCACCCGCTGGGTGAAGATCGCGAAGAAAATACCCGGGGCTGAAGCCCGTTGCATTCGCTTGCTGTTTCGCAGGGCTGAAGCCCTGCGCTTCCACCAAAAGGCAAAGACAACGGATTTTTCCGCCCGCCCTCATCTCACCGATCGGCGATGCATCGCCTGAGCTTGGAGCGGCGATGATTCGCGTCATTCTTCTTCCGGTCTCAGGTCGCGCTCGATCTGAACGCAGAACTTGTGCAGCACGGTTCTGGCGGCTTGGAGGTCATCCGGGTGAAGGCCACCGGCGAGTTCCTTATGGAAGGCGGAGGCGACACGGTTCATCTTGTCGAGCCTGTCCTTGCCGCGTGTGGTGAGGCGCAGAAGCGGCGAGCTCTCATGGTCGGGATTCCAGACATATCGTGCCCTGCCTTCTTCCACCAGTAGATCCGCCACGCGTTGAACGCTCTGGCGGGCGAGGCCCAGACGTCGTGCGATTTGCGGCACGGTACGGTTGGCGGAGGAGGCGGCGCTGAGCACCTGCCAGCGCGCCTGGGTCTGGCCGGATTTGGCGGCCACACCATCTCCCCAGCGGCGCAGCGCTCCGGCCAGTTGAAAGATGTCCTCAATGATGGTGGAAACCGTGTCTTCGGGGAGGAGAATTTCATCCAGTTCGATTGCCATGGCAGGCCCGATTATCACGATCTTGACAGCATCCTGTCAATATGACAGGATGCTGTCATATTAGGGAGAATACCTTTATGAATCAACAACTTCTAGAAGACTGCGATCGGCTGGCGTTTGAAGGGAAATTGAGCTTTCCGGAGTCCGTTCAACGCATGGCCGGGACGGGTGTCGAGCGTTACCGCGCCGACCTGGTGCGGATGGAGAAGACGCATTACAACGCGGAGGGGGAGGCTTATGTCGTCCGCATGCCGCTCGAGAACGCTCCGGCGATCGCGAAGGAGTTTGACACTGCTGGAGTG
Source organism: uncultured Acidobacteriota bacterium (assembly GCA_963823295.1). Taxonomy (GTDB): domain Bacteria; phylum Acidobacteriota; class Terriglobia; order Terriglobales; family Acidobacteriaceae; genus JAKAAZ01. Next base: position 19,940 of record CAWGLF010000025.1, on the reverse strand, counting down.
AAAGAGGCGCTGGCCGCGATTCAGAGCGGCAAGATTGACTATGGCGAGTTTCTTCGGCGCATTATGTCCGCGGGGGTGACCGATTATGGCGTCTGGCTCGAAAGCAGAAAAACCATTTATTTTGGCCGGGCCGGCGATTTTTACGTCGAGAACTTTCCTGGGAAGAAATGAGGGCGGGATACGGCGCAGATTCTCTTCCAGCCAAGCCAATGGAAGGCTTGAATGGGGCAACCGGCCGACGGACGGCAGGGCAGTGCCGAACGGGGCGAAGGCCTGATGGGATGGGAAAAGACCCACGTTCGCTACCTTCACGGCCCTATAGCACCGCAAACAAACAGGTAAAACTTGCTTCATTTTTTTCTTTCCATTTCCGTACGCACGGCGTACAGTGTGCGCGTTCTGAAAGGAAGGGGGATTCATGACGCGAATTCCTCGAGTTGTATTCGTATTCATCGCAATAACTTTGACCTTCATTCCTGCCTGGGCAAAACAATCTGCTAATCCCGCGCAAAAATTTTTCGAGGTCACGATCGGTGCGCAGGCGTGGTCATACGAACGTGTCTATCCACTGCTGGACGGCCTGTTTCAAGACACGGTCAGCACCCAGGTCGCGAACCAGACACTGTATCCGAATTCCTCGAACGCCTCCAGCTTGAATGCACTGACGCAGTCCCTGCAAATCCAGGCCGGATATAACCAGCTCTCCGGCGTGCAAAGTTCCGTGGCGGCCCAGACGGCCGTGGAAAACCTCGGCTATCAGACGACCCTGACGCAGCAGGAGCAAAGTATCCTGCAGCAGCAGCTCTCCGCTCAGCAGGTGCTGGCACAGGACCAGCAAAACCTGAACGCGGCCACTGCGTCGAACAACCCAGCGGAAGCAACTGCTGCGAACCAGGCCATCGCCGCCGAACAGGCGACCATCAACGGGCTGGCTGCGGAGATGACGCTGGTCAAGGGAAGTCCGGCTGCCCTGGCTCCGCCCGCCGCCCCAACCGCAGCGGTGGCGCCCCCGGTTACAAGCTTTACCACCGCCGTGCCCGGCGGCGTTAGCGCCGCGGGAATTGGCGGTGGGCCGTCCTTTCCCGCAACCAAGCAGATGGACAATCAGATGGACCTGCTGTGGTCGCGCCTGGCGCGCGTGGTCGGCACCATGTCCCGGCCGGATTCGATGGACCCTAAAGATCGCATGTATCTCATTGAGTTCGACACTGGCACTTTTCCTCATCCGAATCGCAAAAAACACATTCTCGACACACGCTACGGGTGACCTGCAAGGGTGGAAATGGCAATACCACTGATGGTCCGACAATCGTGGACATGTTTCCTCGGGTCGCCGCTCTCAACGTCACCGATACCCATTATCGGGACTCGTCGATCAACCTGGGCGCGGCGCTGGCTTTTTTTGGCATTGGCCTGAACGGGGCCTATAACCGCGAGCATCTTCGCATGTCTCAGGTCCTGGGCCAGTCCTCGTACATCACCGGGTATGGAGTGGGGCAAAGCGACTTTGGCTGGAAGTTCGGCATCCCGTTAGGCAACCAGATCATTTCCTCGGACATCAAGCGCACATTCGTTCTCGTACGCATTCCAAAGGGTTGCGTTCAGCCGCTTGTGACCTACAACGGATCGGCCTGGATGAAGCCGAAAAAAGATGTCCCAGTATATTCCTCTGGCGACGAATTAAACCGCATCAACGATACTTTGGCGCACGTCAGTCTAACAATGTGCAAATATCCCGATGACCCAAAAAGGTGCGCCGATGGCGATCATGCCGCGCCCAATCCCGCCGCCACCGAAACTCCCGATGACTCGGTAAGTTGCGAAACGGGTGATCGTCAGCCGACAAAGCCATCCAATGATCCGGTACGGCTGGAAAAGCCAGCTGAAAACGCGAACGAAGCCAGTGTGTAGTATCGACTACACCCGAACAAGCTACGACTTGTCCCAGCCGTCGGTTCCCTCCTTGGCATCGATTACGATCACCCTCGGCTCTCCCATAGACCAAGAGGCGGAGGTTTATTCCAACGGTATTCTGCTCACCCGCGCCCGAGATCCTTCGGACGAGCAATTCAGGGTGGAGTGGGAAGTGGTGGACTGCTGGAAGAATCGATTTCAAGTCGCCAGATCAACACCTGGATGCCGCTTTCTCCAGAAACCCTGGTCGTCAATGTCGATGGAATGCAGTCCAGCGGAACCTTTCCGACCATTGAAATTGTTGCGCCCGAAATGCCGGGGAAACAGAAGCCCATTGTAATCTCCGGGAGCTTGCCAAAGTCTGTCAATGTAACAGTCGCGGGAGTCCGTTTTTCCTGCTTCAATGCTCTGTGCACATTGCCACCCCTTGCGCACCCCAAGACATCATCCTCCGCCGTGGCCAGAGTAGGTGTTGCTCGATGGATGCCGGACTGCAAGGACAAAGGCAAGGACAAATGCAAGGACAAAATAGTTTTTACAGTTATAAGTGCCGCAGCTCCTGCAAATCGATCTTCATCGACAAACCCGCCCCCTGCCTCGAATTCGATCACCCCAACCGGCTCCTCTAACACCACGCTGACCAGTCCGGGAGAATCCGTCCAGCTCGTGACGGGCGGTACGAAAAACGTCTGGGAACAAAATCCGGAAGTGTATTTGACAGATTTGAGTTATAGCGAAGAGTGCAGACTCTATTGCGATCCTGAATATCGGTCACCCACCGGCTTGTCTGCGAACTACGCTCCGTAGACAATCAGGGAACGAATCCTAATAACGACAAAACTTCAGCACAACAATCCGAGCAGATATGTTCAGCACTGAAAAGCAATACAAAATCAATGTACTTTCACATCGTCGATCCCTGGCACCTAGCAGCCCCTGGAAGCATGGCCCGTTCTCGCACCGTGCTCCGACAAACATAAACAAGGTGATACCGACAGCGTCCCCTGCAAAGAACCGATAGCGTGGGACGTCACCAACCCAACCTGGATCCACGCGGTGAATGGTTGGGAGTTCCGGGTGCAATTCGTGATGGTCAGCGATAGCGATACTGTTTCGATTTCAGGGTGCCTCCTTCCCAAGGATTGTTCGAAACCCACTTCGTCGAGTAATTTCTACTGTGACCCGGAGATCTACATTTGCACAGCGACCTTCACCATCCAACCCGGCAAGCTGGATGCATGGACAATCAGATGTACGCGCATATTGAAGGATATCCCGAGATCGCATGGCAATTGTTCAACGTAAAGAGCCTCATCAGGCCAACAGTTTTAGCGATGAGCTCGGATTTTACTTCCTGGAGAGGTGAAAATTTTATCGGGTTTGCATCTGTCAAGATCGGCAGCGGCAAGCAGCAGCCATTGCCGATCGATGCACCAGCACAGGTTGTGCATTGAAGTATAGTATTTCACCGAAACAGGCAGCGGGCCTGTTCTACCTGCAGCCGACTGCAGCCGTACCGGCCGCCGGCAGAAATAAGCCAAAGAAATCGGCTTCCGCGACGAAGGCAGTTGTACTGTTGCAGCTGAACGACGATGGAAGCACCTCCCCGATCCGGTATCAGCCGAAACCCAAGACTACTAGTTCTGGCATATCCAGTGCTCGGGGATGAAAGGCATGATCGTGGTAAATTCCGCCTCGACGCTGGCGGCTGTTAATCCGGCCGTAACTGCGGCCAATGGAACAACGCCGGCTGCGACGGCGACATTACCCGTTACCGACAGTGATTGGTCGTTCTGCAAGGGCCTATGTCTACCACGCAATAAGCGTGGAAGATTGGCCGTCCGGAGAGGCCGGTTGTGTAGACGAGAAGCGAACGCAGATCCCTCCACTTCGCTTCGCTTCGGTCGGGATGACAATCTATTGTGCTCGCAATGACAAAAGATTATGCGTGCGGTAGGTCGGTGATGCTCAGGGACTCGGGCGGTTTTAGATAGCCGTTGCGGTAGAACCAATCTTTCATCGCGGGGTGCAGGCGGTCGAGGGACGCGGAAGCCGGCTTCGAGCACACCGTCGCTCATCGGCAGGGCGTCATCGAAGATGGCGACGTTGGTTTTGGTGTGTATGGAAGCTGGGGCAAAACGCTCTCGATCGGAATACCGGCGGGCGCTGGCATCGAAATGCCAGAGCTGTTCTGTACGCAGCCTCTGCTTGCACGACTCACCGGCCAAATGCCCGATCTATCTGCATTCGAGCGCGTGGCTACAGGCAATAGACCTGGGCGCAATCGACTTGTGGCGTTGATTCTTGCGGCATGGCCCTCAGGTTGGGACGATTGGCTTCATTTTCGATGAGATCAGCGTCTGCAAGGAAGTCGTTCGCGGCTTCATCGAGCGTTGCACCGGTGCCAAAGGTGTCGCTGCCTTCCACCTCAACCCAGTAGATGCCATGACGCTTTTCCGTTGTCACGGCATGCGTGCCCGCCAGCACCCGAACTTTTTCCATTGGCGTCGGTTGGTGCTCCGCCATCACCTGCATCGAGCAGATCAGCAGCGCTGCAATTAATCCAGATCGAACGATCTTCTCCACGTCGTCCCCCCATTTTTCTAAGTGAAAATGTTCTATGTCGTTCTCTTCAAAGCTCACATCGGTTCGATGCCGACATATGTGCCCAAGATGCGTCCGACGCCGCCAACTTGTGGGCTGCGAATCTTACTTCGCTCTGCCAATAATAGCCGTGATTCCTGCAGCGGCAAGCCATTATTTAACTCCGCCGTGATATTTGCATGCCTCACTGCCGGCCTTCGCGCAGAACAATATCCCGCGCGCAATTACCGACGTAATCATTCAGCAAACCGACGTTCACACCTTTGTTGATCGGGGCTTCCAGCCTCAGCGATCGCAATCTCAGCCCCTTTAGCCACGCCATCCATAAGCGAAGAGATGGCGGTTTTATTTTCTTCTCAATCGGCACGCGAATGCCGTCCACTCCGCCGGAGAGCAAGAAATTGTGCGGGATCACCAGCTTTTGAACACGCGCCATGCGTTACCTGCGTAATGCGCGACGTAGCGGTGCGAGTTACTAGAAAACGCACTATGGGGCGTGGTTCGAAGCGTGAGTTGAGAGTCCAACGGTCAAATTATTGAGCAGTACATCGGTACTGACAAGTCGGCATGGTGGAAGTGATCCGCGCTTCTATATTCGCGTTGGCGCGTTGCTCCCGAGTACGGGCGAGTCGAAGACTGAGGCGCGGTTACGTTCGGTGGTCAGGGCGCGGCGGGTTGATAGCAGCCAACATGTGATCGCACTTGATTTCCTCGAATCGCGGGAAGAGTTGCTCGCGATCTCGACTTTATACCCGGAAGTGGGAATCTGCGCGAGCCGATCGCGGAAGTACTCCTTCCAACTTTCAGGTAATGCTGCAACTCGGAGGGTTCGCTGCACCCAGGCCACATCATCGTTGCTATATCTTTTCTCGGCATACAAGCGAGTGATCTCCGCAACTGGCACGATGTTTGGGTCGCGACTGATAAGCCTCATCTCATCGCCGGCGCCAACTTCACCTTCCCTGGTAACGGCAAGGTAGAAACCTGTGCGGCGGCTGGCGAAGAATCGCTTTACCATGTCGTCGGCTTCAAATCTTATGCCGAGTTTGTAGCAGGGGAGGCGAGGCTGGGTTACGACCACTTCCGCCGAACCGATGGAAAACTGATCGCCAAGATGGACCGACTCCTCGTCCAACAAGCCATCGAGTGTGAAGTTTTCTCCAAATATGCCCATAGGCAGCTCTCGGCCTGGCAACTCTGCTTTCCAGTATTCGTAGTGTGCGAGCGGATAGCAGTAGACGGCCTTGTGAGGGCCGCCGTGAACACTAAGATCCGCTTGACGGTCGCCGTCCAAATTAAGCTTGCGCAAAAGGACACGGCTGTGGACTGGTTCCTTGAAGATTCCGGTAGTCACGGTTCTCCCGTGCCATGTCACCTCCCGGGGAAGCCCAGTGTTCACTGACGTCAGCTTCATCTGACCCCTGTCCTCATCGGTCGCGTACGCAGCGACCTGACTCATTCGGCAGTATAGCGAGTCACTCGGGCAAGTAAAATTTCGATCACGCCGCAGAAGTCAGGTGGTGGCGAAGCCTTTTGCGTACAGGGGGGTTATCGATTTTGCCTGGATGAGAGACCGAAAACGCAGATCCCTCTAGTTCCCGTTCGACTAGGCTCAGGGTCCGGTCGGGAGGACAATCTATTGTGCTTGAAATGGCAAGGGATTATGCGCGTGGTCGTTGGAAGACCACAGTATTCAGTATCTCAGAATGCCTTAAATCTCTCCAGAAGGATCGGGAATAGTGGACGGAGGGTCGCTCGTCGGAAAGGAATCGGCCAGGGTTTTGTCCAGGTTCTTCTCACGCCTGGATTGCTCATTCTTTGTGGGGCGATCTTCCGGGTCTCGGGATACCGGATGCGGATCTGTGGTAGACCCTAGATTGTATTTAGTCGCTGCCATGGTGATGCTCCTTCGAATCAAGGCACGAGTCCTGCGTTCGCTTGTGTTCGATTGCCGCAAATAGTCTTTGGAGATTTGGGTGAGTGGTCGATTTCAGGCTCGCAGGATTCGCCCGCGGCTCTGCTGATATGGATCATAGGCCAAGACTCGCGATCCTCAACTGAAGCGAAGGCCTCGCGCTTCCGCCTACAAACCGCAAGGTCCTTCGCTCGTCTCGTTTCACTCCTGAACAAAAGCCTCTTGTTCCGCAGGATGGCTGAGCTATCGGCTACCGCTTGCCTTTGGATCTGCTCTTGGCGGAAGATTTCGACGCGGATTTCTTGCTCGCAGCTCTTTCCTCCTCCTCGTCAGTGGCGTCCTCATCTTCCTCTTCTTCACCCTCTTCGAGTGCTTCGCTATTCACGGTCCTGGACACTTCTGTCAGCTTCTCGTCCGTGTCTTTCTCCTCCTGTAAGGTTTCCGCCAGCAGTTCATGGATTTCTTCCTGGCCCATCGCCTCCGCCAGCGTGGCGACCGTGCCGTAGGCAGAAATTTCATAATGTTCTACGCGCTGCAATGCACCGATCAGCGCGGCATCCAGGAGAGGCCCTTTTTCGATCTCCTCGACATGCGCATTTGCCTCCTCCAGCAGGCCCTTCATGCCTTCACAGGTTTTGCCGGTAGCGCGCTTCTCAAGCATTTGGAAGGCGCGATCCAGCCGCTCAACATGCTGCTTCGTTTGCTCAAGATGCTCCTGCAACGCCTGCTTCAACTCCTCGGATTGGACCACTTTTGTGATCCGCGGATAAGCACGCACTGCCTGCTTCTCCGCGGAGTAGATGTCCTTCAGTTCATCCACAAATAATTCTTCTGCGGTTGTGACGCTCATTTTTTCTCCTTGTTGTGCGAAACACCAGATGTCAACTTCCAACCAATTGGATGCACCGCGGGACCGTCCGCCGGAATTCCGGAATTTGCATCCAATCAAAAAACATGGACATAGCCTCCATTCTGAGTCAGACAAAACACCGGCCATGGCCAATTCCAGCGGGGCCATGGATTATGGAACAAGGATGGTACGACTTGCTTTTTGCACACTGGCCGTTGCCTGTTTCTCAAGTCCGTTCACTGGTGCCGCCAGAGCTGGAGATAGACAGCTTCGATCAGAAAGCATGGATATCGATCACACCTCTATTTGTCCGGATGAGGCCGCGGGGCCTTTTCCCGCTCGGACATTTGTGGTCCTTTCCGGAACTAAACTGCCGGACATATGTCCGATACGGCGAGCGACCTGGAATCTACTTCTTCAGCCTGGACGCAGCGAGTCTAGCGGCCGTGTCCGGCGCCCGTGCGTTCTATCGTCTGCCGTACTTTCGGTCCAAGATGGAACTCAGGAAAGCGGATTCAGAAATCCACTACACGAGTGAACGCCGGCTCTCGCCCGCGTCCTTTCACGCTTGCTATAAACCGGTGTCTTCGGTGTACCACGCCGCGGCGGGCACGCTGGAGCACTGGCTGACGGAACGCTATTGCCTATACACCGTGTCCGGCAGGACACTCTGGCGTGGGGACATCCACCATGCCCAATGGCCGCTTCAGAAACCAATTGCTGAGATTTACCGAAACAGCATCGAGGCTGCGACAGGTTTTTCACTGGATGTGTCACCCGCCCTTCTGGGATATGCGGAGCGGCAGGAGGTCCTCATCTGGCCATTGCGGAGGGCGGAACGAACCTCCGCTTGAGCTGAGTCAGGTGCGGTCGGGATGACAGGAAATTACGAGTTCGCAAGTTCGGTGATGCTCAGGGATTCGGGCGGCTTGAGATAGCCTTTGCGGCGGAACCAGTCTTCCATGGCGGGCTGGAGACGATCGATGGGCACGCGGAAGCCTGCTTCGAGCAGGCCGTCGGCTACCGGTAGGGTGTCGTCGAAGATGGCGTCGTTGGTGAAGTTGCGCATGGCGAAGTTGTCGATCCAGTGGATGGGGCAGGGGTGGCGCTGGCCGGCTTCGTCGATGCGTTCGATTGTTAGTTTACGGACGAACATTTTTAGCTGCTTTCAGTATCGGGGATTCGCGAAGGAAAATCCGGGGCTGAAGCCCCTGAAATTGCTGCATTCTTCGCAGGGCTAAAGCCCTGCGCTCCCACCCAAGAGCAGAAGCGAAAAGTCCCGCACCTGTGACATCGAAACGGCCGGGCTGAAGCCCTGCGCTTCCATCGCCGAGCAAAGGACAAATCTTTCGTGGACTGCAATGTAAATCTATTTTTGTGCTCTCGGGCCGGCGTTGCGGATTTCTTCCGGCACGTCGAAGCGGGTGAAGTTCTCGTGGAATTTACCGGCGAGCATGGCTGCCTGCTGATCGTAGGCCGCCGGATCTTTCCAGACATCGCGCGGGTTCAAGACCTCCATCGGAACATCGGGGCACGATGTCGGAATAGTGAAGCCGAACGATGGCTCGGTGACGAACTCCGCTTTCGCCAGCCGCCCATCGAGTGCGGCGTGAACCATGGCGCGGGTGTACGGCAGGCTCATGCGGCGGCCGACGCCGAAGGGTCCGCCGGTCCAGCCGGTGTTGACGAGCCAGCATTGCACGCCGTGTTTTCGCAGGCGCTCGCCAAGCATGGCGGCGTAAACTTTAGGCGGCAGCGGCATGAAGGGCGCGCCGAAGCAGGTGGAGAAGTCCGGCACCGGCTCGCTGCCGAGTCCAGCCTCCGTGCCCGCGAGTTTTGCGGTGTATCCGGACATGAAGTGATACATCGCCTGCTCCGGGGTGAGCTTCGAGATGGGCGGAAGCACGCCGAAGGCATCGGCGGTGAGGAACAGAACATTTTTCGGATGGCCGCCGACGCTGGGCAGCAGAGCGTTTTCCATGTAGTCGATGGGGTAAGCGGCGCGAGTGTTTTCCGTGAAGCGAGTATCGTGATAGTCCGGCTCGCAGGTAGCGGCGTCGAGCACCACATTTTCAAGCACCGCGCCGAAGCGGATGGCGTGATAAATCTGCGGCTCTTTTTCCTCCGACAGGTCGACGCACTTGGCGTAGCAGCCGCCTTCGAAATTGAAGATGCCTTCCGTGCTCCAGCCATGCTCGTCATCACCAATGAGGCGGCGATGCGGATCGGCGGAGAGAGTTGTCTTGCCGGTGCCGGAGAGCCCGAAGAACAACGCCGATATATTGTCCTCGCCCACATTCGCGGAGCAGTGCATAGGGAGCACGTCACGCTCGGGCAGCAGAAAATTCAACACGCCGAAGATGCATTTTTTCATTTCGCCGGCGTATCTGGTGCCGCCGATCAGAATAATTCCGCGCGTAAAGTCGACCAGGATGAAGGTGGAGGAGCGGGTGCCATCGCGCTCCGGCACGGCCTCGAATTCCGGCGCGGCGATGACGGTGAACTCCGGCACATGTGAGGCTAGTTCCTGTGGGCTGGGCCGCAGAAAAAGCTGGTGAACGAAGAGCGCGTGCCAGGAGTATTCCGAGATGACCTGGACCGGCAGGCGATAGCGTGGGTCGGCACCGGCGAATAAATCCTGCACATAAAGATCGCGGCCGGCGAGTGAATCAAGAACGCGTTCGAGCAGCGCGTCGAACTTTGCTGCATCGAATGGCTGATTAACGCGGCCCCAGTTCACGCGCTCCCGCGTGCGGTCATCGAGGATGATGAATTTATCTCTGGGAGAACGGCCGGTGCGCGCGCCGGTATAGGCGACCAGCGCGCCATTGGCTGCGAGCTTCGACTCTCCACGCGCGAGCGAAACGGCGACGAGCTGAGGCACGGAAAGATTGCGATGAATTCTGGCAGCCGTGAGCCGGTCTAATATTGGGGCCGCGGGCGCTATTGGGGCCGCGGGCGTTATTCCGGCCGCGGGCGCAATGGGCTGCGCATCGCGGTTGATTTCGGTCGAGGATGACATACGTTGGGAGTCGCTCCTGCAGTCTGCATTGAACCGATCGCCGCAAACCTAACATTGTGCCACCGGCGAGCCGCAACTGACAAAACGCATGAGGAAGGGCTGTGGGAGTTTATCCCACCCGCATTCTCTCGCTGTCGAATTCAATGGCGGCGAACGCAACTTCCAATCTCATCTGCCGTCTACATCACTGAGCGCGCAACTGGGGCGGAAGATCAAGTTTATTCTTCTGCTGTCGCAGAGTACGCACGCCGGAAAGGTTCAACTATGAATCATCGTAAGGCAATTCACTTCATGAGCGCGGGAGCGGCAATCCTGGGAGTCGCTCTCTGTATTCCCTCAGCTATGCTGGCCCAGAATGACACTTCTGGGACGAATGCTCCGCAATCCAATTCCCAGGGTGAGATGGGCACGCAGCACGGCAACCGCACGAATCGGCAGCTTCGGCATTTGACGAAAGCGCTGGACCTGACGCCCGAGCAGCAGCAGCAGATACGTCCTATTCTGCAGAATCAGCATCAGCAGATGAGAGCGATGCATGAGAACACTTCGCTTACTCCTGAGCAGCGGCATGAGCAGATGCGGACGCTGATGCAGGACACGCATCAGAAGCTGGACGCCATTCTGACCGACACCCAGCGGCAGCAGTTCGATCAGATGATGCAGCAGCGCCGCCAACGTTGGAATCAAAACGGTGGAAACCAGGGACCGGGAGCCGGCGCACCGCCGTCTTCGGATGCGGGAACTCCTCCACCTCCTCCTCCGCAATAAACCAGACAATCGAAAATGCACAACGGACGTGCGCAGGGATGAAATCTCTGCGCGCGTTTGTTTTGCCGGACTAAAACCATGCACGCGGGCAGTCGAGTTGGTGTCTGAGCGAACTTCGCGCACCAGGCCAAATTCGTCCCACTCAAGCCAAAAGAGGGCTTGAATGGGCCACCCCGTCAGAATTTTGATCGCCGGAAAATGGCTCCGCGTGCTGCCGCAGAAAGCGCCTGACAGGTACAATTGCAAACAGTCACGGATTTGAGAGCCAAACCACTTTTGCGCGCGGACATGTTTGTGCGGCGGCGCGCCAGGGTTGGCGGACGAGGGGTCCATTACCGAATGAAGAAGTTGTTTTTTTTGCTTTGTCTGCTGCCCATGCTGGCCACCTTCAGCTTTGCGCAGGAGAGCCGGCAGGACGTCAGCGCCAGTTTCGTTGGCACATATCAGCCCACCATCACGGGAAATGGAGTAACGCAGACCTCAACATTGGGTAAGGGCGTTTTGCTGGGATACCGCTTCATGCTGACGCCCAGCAGCGCGATTGAGGGCAATTATCAGTATTCCCAGTTCAATATGAAATATGTCGCGCCGATTCCCAGCGCAAGATTCCACAATTCCATGCAGGAGTACTCGGTCGCCTACGTCCGCAGTTTCGTATACAAGAAGTTCAATCCATTTGCGGAAGCTGGAGTAGGCCTGCTGATGTTCCGGCCGATCGACGATTCGGGAACAACGACGAATGCGGGCTCGAATACGAAGGCCACTGCCGCGTTGTTTGGCGGCGGCATCGCGTACGAATTGAGTCCCAGCTGGGATCTGCGGGTGCAATATCGCGCGTTCGTTTTAAAGTCGATCGACTTCGGCATTACGCAGTTCGGTACCAATCGCTACTACGTGCTGCAACAGCCGGCGATCGGCTTCGCGTACCATTTCTGATGCATTGGAGAGCGGCGGGGCTAACGCACAGGTCGCTCCACTGCGCTTCCACCCCAGCGACGAAGACCTGTCGCCGGGGACCCCGGTTACGCTCCGGTCGGGATGACAGATTGTTGTGGATGGATGCAGGTTTGAAAAATCGACCGGGTAAGTGACCGGTCAGAGGTTCACCAACGAATGAAGAAGTTGCTTTTTTTCCTCTGTTTGCTGCCCCTGCTGGCGCAAATCGGCTTGGCGCAGGACGAGGGCGCGCGGCAGGACATCAATCTCAGCTTTATGGGTGTGATTCAGCCGTATGTGTCCAGCAAGAGCGCGCCGGTGGTGAAGCAGAACTCCACCCTGGGAGACGGACTGTATCTCGGCTACCGGTATCTGCTGACTCCCAATGGCGCCGTGGAAGCGAATTATTCCTACAGCCATTTCACGAATAAATTCGTGACCAGCAGCGAAAGCGCGAGGGTCTATACCGGCTTGCAGGAAGCGACGGTGGCGTATGTGCGCAGCTTCACTTTCAAGCGCTTCAATCCCTTTATTGAAGGCGGCGGCGGACTTTTATTCTTTACCCCGATCGGCACCAAAACGACCAGTTATGACACGGAGCAGACCCATGAGCTGACGGTATTGTTCGGCGGTGGGATTGCGTATGAACTCAGTCCGAGCTGGGACCTGCGGGTGCAGTATCGAGGACAGATCTTCAACTCCACGAATTTCGGATTGAAGAACGCGCCGTTCGATTTTTCCGTGGGACGCCGGTACATCATGTCGCAGCCTGCGATTGGATTTGCGTATCACTTCTAACAATTGATTTGAGGCTTTTTCCCCTTCCATTCAACCAAAATATCTTGGGCCACCCGTCAAGGAACGGGGGCGCGTCCTCTGTGCAGCAGTTCCGATAGACTCGGCCGAACGCCCTCCAGGTCGACCCGGTCCCTCCGATCTTCATCCATGTCTTCCGAGCCTTCGTCCATGCCGGTTTTATGAACGCCGTCAGAAGATTGTGTGAAGGTTATATTCCACCTGGGGAAGACTCGCCTCGCACGCTAACCGTATTTCATTTCACTACAACAGCTAAAGCATTCGGATGGAGTATCTTATAGGGCGATCCTGGAGCCGGGGCGATGCTGGTCGGCGTAACGGTAAACACGTACAGCCTGTTGTTCGTGTCGCTCAGCGCAAAAAGATGGTTGTTGTTGTCCCAGTGGATCTGATGAATTTGTGCCGTTGTAAGTAATCCGCGGTGAGGAGTAAAAGGAGTAATTGGACTCGCGCCATTGAAGTGGAAGACCTGTAATCCAACCCCTCCCACAGCAAGAAGTTTGCCCGATGAGGAAAGATTCAGAGTCCAGCCGGGAAATTTTGAATTCTGTTGCACCTTCGGGTAGGGCATATTTTTCGCGGTACTCGTCGTAGAAAGGTTCCCCTGGCCGATCCACGGTATAGCTGGCAAGCTGGGCGGGACCGAAAGATTCCTCCTGCTCGGATGCAAGTATCGCTGCTAAATGATTGGTTGGATCAGCAGTAACATACAGGCGGGCGTAATTGACAGGAGACACGTTGTCCGACATGTTGAATGTCCAGTTCTGCATTTCTCCATTGCTCCCGAGTCTATATCCAGAGAACGCACCGAAACCTCCACAACATTCAAAGTCGCTTGCAGCATAAGCGTATGTGTCGTTCGCTATGATTGCTGGCGCTTGATAAAGTCCCGTTCCCGCATTGCCTCCAGTCATTATGCCGCCATTAAATGTCAGATCGCCTGATTTTGAAATGTCATACGTTTGAATCGCAGCAGAACAACTGCCCGTATCAAGAGGGAACATAAGATACACATTTTTGCCAGCATGATTCAGGCTGGCGAGGCCTATGGTTCCCTGCTTATTCCCAGCGCAGTTACCATTGTCGGGGTAATCCTGCGTATTGATCTGTGATACCTGCTTGCCAATCGCTCCGTTCGAGGCAACCGAGTACGAATGAACATAATACGTGCCCAGGGTAATAAGGTGGGTTCCATTGCCGCTCGGGCTACGGGTGTCTTGAATGGGGATACGGATACAAGTTTGAGCTTGCCGATTCGCCGCTGCGTCTAGACGTGGGAATTCCCCGCCGTCCGACGTACATACGCCCAGGATTAGAGTACATGGAACTTCATCGTTGGTTTGAGCAAGCTAGTCCGGGTAACCATTGCCTTACAAAGGTGACCGCCGAGGCATTACTAATCATTCTTCGCATCCTCTATGCTGGGCGCGATGTCGGTCGATGTTCTCAGGAACGAGCCGGAACCGGACGACCAACGAATTGGAAGTGAAATGTGGCGGCCGCGTCGGTCTTCGTCATCCGGTTGGCATGACCTATACTCTCCCGATTGCAGCTGCGACGGAAATGCAGAGGTTCTTCGCTTCGCTCGAATGCGGGTTTTTCTATCCGCCTTTAGTTGCCAGCCGTGGTGGATGGACCGGAGCGGTCGCCGGCGCGGAACGTTGCCCAGGGATTCCCTTTCATATCGGTCAGGACCGGTTTCTGCCAGTCAAATTGCGGGTGTTTCGCGAGGAACGGCGCAACCAGAAAATCCTCTCCGCAGGGACGGCCGCTGCGGGCCAGGAAAGACATTTTGCCGGCCATGGAACTGTCGGCGGCTTTGGCGCTGACCGCGCCGTCGGGGTCAAAGGGAGGGTCATTCCATTGCGGCGCCCCGCGCGGTGAAGCATCGATATGTCCGCAGAGGGTGCGTTCGTCGGGGTCTTCCTTCCTGCTGTAGGCGTCGAAGTGGTCGGCGAGAAATTTTTGCGCGAGTTGGACGTCGATGCGTCCTTTGTACTGCGCCATCAGCTCGTCCCATCGTTTGTGGCGGGCGTTCGGCGAACTGGATGGATCGTTGGGATTGAAGTCGGTTTCTTCCTTGATCAGCTTAGGATCGCTGGCAAAGTTGGAGCCGACAAAAAAGCCGTTTTTGCTGCGCCACAGGCGGTGCACTTTCAATCCCAGCTCCAGCCGCGCCACCTCATTGGCGTGATTGTCGGCGATCAGCCAGTCATTGGCGTAGCCGCCGTTATTGCCCGCGAGCATGATGCGTTCGAAGTCGTCGATGCTGGATGAATACTGCATGGCTTTGCGGGCGCGGACAAACTCCGGAATGCCGTGGGGATCGAAGCCGTGGAAGCCGGTGATGGTGGTTTCGGCGATCGCCATGCCGGCGGAGTTGATGCCGAAATCATCGCCGCTGTCAATTTTGCCGGGAAAGCCGTCCATCAGGATGCGATAGCCGTGCTGCGGGGCAATGTCGAAGATGATGTTCCAGCGTTCGCCGATCAGGAAGGAGTACCACATGCTGTGCGCGATGACCGGTTTATGGTCGCTCGTCCAGTCGCCGGTGGCGACGAAGGCGCTGCAGTTGCCGGGAGCTTTCGGGCTGGCCTCGCCCTTTTGGTTCCGGCTTTTCAGCCATGGCAGGTAGTATTCCGGCGTTTCCAGCAGTCCGTTGAGCGCGACCACATCCCAGAGATCGATATCGTGCACGCCGTGCGCTTTCAGCCCATCGGTGATGCCCTGCAGTTCCTCGCGATACTGCGTTTCGATGTGGGGCCAGTAAACATTCTGCCCGGTGGAGCGGAAGAACTGCCATTTGCGGCCGGTCCTGTGGGTGTTGTCCAGGCGAACGGCGGTCAGGGCATCTTCGATTTCAGGCGCCAGCAGATATCCGTGTTCGAAGCCGATCTGATGCGGGGTACCGTCGAGATGGACATAGATCCAATGCGCGCGCTGAAAGCGATAGGCTCCGTGGAGGTCGGGCGTTTTCGACTGGGACTGGCAGGCCGGAGACAGGCAGGCGAGCAGGGCGACCAAGAGGAAAGGACGAGATAACAGGCGCATTCCGATGACTCCCGATTCGAGTTGTGAGAAGGATAGAGCAATTCCACAGTTACTGTACCGGGCCATGGATCGTGTAGTGCAGCTTTTCTTGAGGAAAAGCTGCGCGAAACCCAATCTCGCTGGATACACCTACTCTGGAATCGCTCTAGCCGTTTATGCCGGTCAGGGCAATGGCTGGTCTGGATGCATGGCCCAATTTTGCAGGAATTCAGAGGTCCTTTTCTACGCGCAGGATGACCGTTTTTTGTTAGTTGCCGGACCGTTTTTCCGTGAATTCCTCGTTCATCCAGTTTTCAAACGCGTTTAAATTTTGCGGGCGGCCCAGGAAATCTTTGACCAATTGGGTGCCGGGTTCGGAGCCTCCTGGCTCTAACACCGCTTTGCGGTAGCGCAGGGCTGCTGGGCCGGCGACGAGATCATTCGGATCGAACTGGCCGTAGAAATCGAGGGCAATTACTTTGTCGTACAGATAGGTGTAGTAATTCGACGAGTAGCCGACGAGGTGGGTGAAGGCAGCATACATGCGATTGCCGTCGACCCAGGCGTAGGGCAGCGCGGCGGTGTAGTCGGACTTGAGAAGCTGGTCGAGATGGATGTCGGCCGGGGGCATGTCGTGGAGGTCGAGCGCGAAGCGGGTGTAGAAGAGCTGGGTGCGCACCCAGTCGCCGCGTCCGAAGGCGCTGGCTCGGTCCATGGCTTCGACCAGCTCGGTGGGGATAGGCTCGCCGGTTTTGTAATTCTTTGCGAAGGTTTGGAGGAGTTTGGGATTGCGGAAGAACTCCTCCAGCATTTGCGAGGGAGCTTCGACGAAGTCGTTTTCCGTGGTGATACCGCTGACTCCGGCCCACTGCTGCTGGCCTCCAAGGATGGCGTGCATGAGATGGCCGAACTCGTGGAAGAAGGTGACGACGTCGGAGTACTGCATCAGGCCTTCTTCGCCGGGCTTGCCGCCGGGAAAATTGCAGATGAGCGCGCCTTCGGGAATCTGCTTGCCGGCGATGCCGGGGACGATGGGATATTGCGCGAACCACTTGTCCTTGCCTTCGCGCGGGTGCATGTCGAGATAAAAGCGGCCGATTAGTTGGCCGTTCTGCTTGCTGACCGCGCTGCGATCATAGACATTCCACGCGGTGACGGATGGGTCCCACACGGCGGCGGTTGGGTCGGGACGGAATTCGACATGGAAGAGCCGGGCGGCGGTGTCGAGAATTCCCTGCTGCACCTGGGCATAGGGGAAATAGGGACGCACGGACTGCGAGTCGAAGTGGAAGACCTTGCTTCGATACTGCTCATACCAATAGGAGCGGCTGTCGAGGGGGATATCCTCGAGGCTGGGCTGCTGCTGTCTGGCGAAGTCGAGCACCATCTTGTATTCGCGCTCGGCGGGGGCTTTGGAAGCGCTATCGAGCTGGGCGAGGAAGCTGCGCACATTGGCCGCGGAGCCGATCATCTGGTCGGCGGTGGCGAGGTCGGCCCAATGTTTGTAGCCGAGGATGGTGGCGAGTTCCTGGCGCGTGGCCAACAGATCGAGCAGGACTTGCTTGTTCACCGGATAGGCGCGGGTGTTGTAAGCGAGGAACATGTCGCGGCGCAGGCTGGCGCTTTTCGCGTAGGTCATGACCGGGACATAATCCGGGTAGTCGGTAGTGAGATGGATGATGCCGGCATCATTGGTTCCATTGGCGGCGGGCTTGTGCTGGGCGATGTAGTCGGCGGGCAGACCGGCGAGCTCATCGGCATTGCGAACGGTGACGGTCTTGACGTCCTCCTGCACATTCTTGCCGAAGGTGAGGCTGAGCTGGGTGATGCGGTCCTGCAACTGCTTGATGCGCGCTCGGGTAGCATCGTCCTTATCGACGCCGGCGAGGCGGTATTCGAGCAGAGTGCGCTCCAGATAATGGCGAGTGGCGGGATCGGCGTGGGTGGCGTCGATGGCGACCAAGGCGTGATAGACCGGCTGGTTGAGTGAAAGGGCGACGCTGGCCGCGCTGACCTTTTGTACCAGGGTGTTGGCCGTGTCGCGGACGGATTTGTCGGGGGAGACGGCGTACATCAGGTAGGCCTCCTGCCCGGCGAGAGTGAGGGCGGCATAAGCCCGGTCAAAGGGGGCGAGGGTGTTGGCGAGCGTGCGAGTGCCCTGCACGGCCAGCAACTGCTGGAGGGCCTGCTGCTGAGTTTCGAGATGGCCGTTGACCCAGGCGTCGAGATGAGCGGGATCAGCGTGGCCGGCCCAGACGTGGAGCGGGTCGGTCGTTCTCGGACTGGAGATCGCGGTAGGAACCATGGCCGCCATGCTGAGCAGGCCGGGCCAGGCGGTGAGGAGCAGCAGTTTGCTGAAGAGCATTGGGTTGGATTCCTCCGTGCGGTGACTCTATCCAGAACCGCGATAAAGATTTCGATTGAAAGCGGGGAAAGCTCAGGGTAACATCCGAATCTCGTGCCCGAAGAGAGAAAGCGGATGCTATGATCGAGGCAAAAAACTGAGGGATCGATGAGCGGCGGAGCTACGGCAGATCAAATAGAGACATTATTGCTGCTTCTGGTGCTGGTCGCGGCGTTCTCCGGGCTGGCTCGCCGGTGGAGCATTCCCTATCCCATTGCGCTGGTGCTGGCTGGTCTTTTGTTTAGCTTCGTGCCGGGCGTTCCGCGGATTCCGCTGAATCCAGATGTAGTGTTTTACATCTTCCTTCCTCCACTGCTGTATGGGGCAGCGTATCTCACCAGTTGGCGGGACTTTCGATACAACCTGGTGAGCATCGCCCTGCTTGCTTTCGGGCTGGTGGCGTTCACGGTGTGGGGTGTGGCCTATACGGCCGACAACTTCATCACGGCGCTGGACTGGAAATCGGGCTTTCTGCTGGGAGCTGTTATATCGGCGACGGATGCGATTGCCGCTACTTCCATTGCGAAGACGCTGGGGCTGCCGCGCCGCATCGTCGATGTGCTGGAGGGCGAGAGCCTGCTCAACGATGCCAGCGCCCTGCTGGCGCTCGAATTCGGACTGACGCTGTTGCTGCGCGGTACGTCGCCTTCGATTGCAGGAGGTTTGCTGCGGCTGGTGTGGCTGACGGCGGGCGGCCTTGGTGTCGGGCTTGTCCTTGGATTTGTGGCGGCATGGTTCGAGCGCTTCGTGGAAGATGGGCCGATCGAAATCGTCATCAGCCTGGTTGTGCCTTATGCGGCCTATCTCGCAGGAGACGCGATCCACGCTTCCGGGGTGCTGGCAACGGTGGCCTGCGGGCTGTATATCGGACGGCGCAGCCCTATCATCTACTCCCCCACGGTGCGAATCCAGCTGACGGCGGTATGGCAGGCGATGACTTTCGCGTTGAATGGACTGGTGTTCGTACTGATTGGTCTTCAGCTTCCGTATGTGCTGGAGGGCATCCACGGCTATAGCCATTGGACCCTGCTGCTGTATGCGGTCGTGTTCAGCGGGGTGCTGATTGCGTTGCGGCTGGTGTGGACGTTTCCGGGCACCTGGGTGGCGTTTTGGATTCGCACCCATATGCTTGGCCAGAAGCAGCCCCGGCCATCGGGGAAGAATCTTTTCGTGGTGGGGTGGACGGGCATGCGTGGCGTCGTCGCGCTGGCCGCCGCGTTCTCGCTGCCGTATACGCTGGCCGATGGCCGTCCATTTGCGCAACGGGATCTGATTATCTTTCTGACGTTCTCTGTGATTCTGGTAACGCTGGTGGTGCAAGGATCCACACTGCCGCCGATCATCCGCGCCCTTGGACTGGCGGGCAAAGGCGAGATGGTTGCGGAGGAGCAAGAAGCACGGCGGATCGCGACCGAGGAGGGGCTGGCAGCGCTGCGTGCCGGGCGGGAGCGAGCCAGCGGGGATGAGGTTCACGTCTACGACGACCTGATCCACCAGTACCAACACCGGCTGGCAGTCGTGAACCACGACGGCGGTCCGGCCGGGGCAGAAATCTACAGGCGTTTGCGAGTGATAAGCCACGAGGCTGCGGAGACGGAGAGAAAGACGCTGATACGGCTGCGCGATGAAGGCCGGATCAGTGACGAGGTGCTGCGCGCGGTGGAGCGGGATCTGGACCTGG
>CAWGLF010000024.1:0-29644 GCA_963823295.1 uncultured Acidobacteriota bacterium | reverse complement strand
GTAGCAATAAAACTCACCTGACCCGCTGCAGGTGCCCTGAGTGCTTTCGATGGCGCCGAAGATCACCGATTGCGGGAAGATGGATGTGAGGGTGACGCCTTGTGCAGCATTAGGTCCAAGATTTCCCACACTCAACGTGTAGGTCAGGGCCGATCCGGTCGTTTGGGTCGCAGGCGCTTTCACCGTCACGGCAATATCCGCGGGAGAGTTGGAAGTATCCTTAACGATCGGTCCCTGCAATACATAGAGCTGGTTCGCGGTGTGGAAGGCAAGGCCGTTCTGTCCCCAGCGGATCAGGTCTTCCGGATTGTTGACACCAACGGAAGGAACAGTGCTCCCAACCCCGGTGACCGGGATGCTGTCGACGGGATCAAATGTGGTCTCGTCGAAGGACAGCAGCGGGCCGGTGGTGCCGTAGTTTGTGGGGATAATCCAGGCGCGGTTCAGGGTGGAGTCGGAGACAATCGGGCCGGAGGCGGCAAGCGGCGTTGTGGAATAGCTGCTGGCGATTGAGAATTGGCCGACCTGATTTCCGGTCGACGCACTGTAGACGGTGCCGGTAGGCAGATATAAGCGGCCATTGTCATACTGCATCATGCTGCCGCTGGTACCGGTGCCGATCTGGGTTGCGGCGGTCACCCCTGTCGCATCGACGGTGAGCTTATACAGGTATCCGCCGATCGCATTGGACATGGCATACAGCGTGGAAGCGGAGTTGCCAAACGCTAGCCCGCCAATGTTCTGGACGAAGTAAGTTTGCAGTCCGGAGCTGCTGCTGTTGTTGGCGCGCGCCACACCGGAGTCGAAGATCGTTACGACACCATTGGTCCCGTAGACCGCGACGGAGTCCGGCTCTCCCGGAACAGCCGCTAAACCGACGCCAGTGTATGGCGGGTTGTACACACCGGGGCCGCCGCCGAGCGCAAACTGGATGCCTGCTTTGCCGGTTGTCAGATTCACCTGCCGGACTGCACCGGCTCCGTTCAGGCCGACAAAGAGTTGGGTGCCGTCCGTCGACAGCGCGAGACGATTCGGCTCGCTGCCGACGAAGATTGTTTTGCGGATGACGCCGGTAGTGGGATTGATTGCCGCGATGGAATTTCCGAGGTTTTCTCCCGCGGAACCTGGTATGGAGGCATAAATGAAACCATCGACGGAGTTGTAGACGATGTCGTTTACCGGCAGCGCCAGGAACGTATCGAATGGCTGAGGCGGCGCCTGGACCGTGTTCTCCGGTGTGGACACACTGATGTTCGCCTGGGCAAATCCGGCGAGCAGCGAGGCGGGGATGACGGCTGTCACACTCGACGGGCCGACATACGTGGTCTTGAGCGGCGAATTGTTCCAACTGACCACGGAGTCTTTGTAGAAGCCGTTGCCCTGAAGCGTGACCGTCGTATCGGGGCTGCCTGCGGCCGCAGAGTTCGGATAGACGGTAAATGTCGCCGCGTTGGCCGCATTCACCGTAAGCACCGCCGTATTCGAAGATACAACGGGAGAACCGGGATTGCTGACAACAATATTGATAGGACCCGCATTTGCGAAGTAACTGGCGCTGAGCGAGATGGTGATGGAGGTGACTGTCTGTCCAATCACCGGGACGGACTGACCATTGGCTTGGACTGTGGCGTTGGCGGCGAATCCGCTACCGCCGATGAAGACCTGTTGCGGCACACTCGATCCGGTAAAAGCCGCAATCGAATTCGGGCTGAGCGATGTGATAGTCGGCGTATTGGCGATAATCGCAAGATCCACGGGAGTGCTCGGCGAAAGCCCGGGATTGCTCACCGAGATTTGACCGGTGCCGAAGTTCTGCACATCCGCTGCCGTTAGTGCTACCTGGAGGGTGGTCGAATTCACATACGTCGTTTTGCGCGCGCTTCTGTTCCATGAGGCGATGGAGTTCACCTCAAATCCCGTGCCGCTGACGGCGATCATGGCTGCCGCTCCCTGGGGAACGCTCTGCGGCGAAAGTCCGGTGACGCCCGGCTTGGGAACGGTGATGCTGTAGCTCTGAGCGGCCGAAGTGCCACCGCCGGGTGTGGGGTTTGCCACCGTGATCTTTACCGACCCGTCGGCAGCAATCGCCGCCGCGGGTATCGCCGCCGTGACTGAAGTGGAGCTCACGTAAGTGGTCGCAAGCGCTGTGCCGTTCAGGCTTACAACGCTGGACGCAATGAAGCCGGTCCCGGTCACCGTGAGCGTCTGGGGCGACGATCCCGCGATAAGGCTGGCAGGCGCGACGGAGGCAATGCTCGGCGTGGGATTCGATGAGGAAGGCGGTTGCTGGGACGAACCGCCGGAGGAACCCGATCCTCCGCAGCCAGAGAGGACAAGCAGAGAACCAATGAAAAGACACACAAGTAGACGTAGCAGGCAGAAACGCATCAGCAAGCTCTCCAATAAAAATTGTTAGTGCGCAGGATTCAGATCGGCCTGATATTTCAGGCACTCTCTCGTTCAACTATTTCATCCTGTGACGTACCTAAAGCAGAACTGAGTATAGAGCAATCCACGCTCTACGAACTTTAAACTTTGGTGAGTTACCGATGGAATGGCTTCTGCCTGCTTCCATAACTGGAGCAGGCGGGAAACGTTGGAACCATGATCGCGAGCCATTTCGCACTCTGCCGGGCCGCATGGCGACAGGCCGGTGTAATTCCGTCGCCAATTTTTATGACCCAGGTCTCCGGAGCCCGCCTAAGTCTGTCGAAGGATCTCATTTCTGAGGATTGGAATTCGAGATACGCTCTGCGGGGTGTTGTGAGCGGCGACAATTACTCGACAAACAAATGACTATCTTGGCACATTTGGCTGACAACTTGCGCGCTTGAGACGCTCAGGCTCTTAACGCATGGAGGGAATTTTGTATGGACGATATGTGGACCAATATGAAAACCGCAATCAACCGGCGTTCGTTTATGAAAAACGGGCTGACCGCAGCAGCTATCGCGACTACTGGCGTTGGGCTCCTGGGCAACAATTCCGCAGTGCTGGCGCAGGAGGAAAGCAGCAGCCGTCTCGAACACGGAGATGCAGCCCTGCTTCGATTCGCGGCAGCAGCGGAAATCCTGGAGACGGATTTCTGGGAGCAGTACAACGAACTTGGAGGCATTCAAGACAGCGAAGTCCCGGGTGGAAGCGGCAATCCCGCCTACACCGCCGCTCTTTCGGTACTGGACTCGGACATGGCCCAGTACATCAAAGACAATACTGACGATGAAAACACCCATCAGAGCTTTTTGAATGCGTATCTGGCCTCAAAAGGAGCAGCGACAGTCGATCTTGAGCCGTTTCGCACTCTACAGGGCAGCATGGCGACAGGCTCCAGCGGGAAACTACGACTGACAAACCTGATGCGGCTTACTGTGGATACGAGCTGGTGGACCCGCTATCGCAGCAGCGCCCACAATCCTGACCTTGATCCGAATTTTGCTTTCCCGCAGGCAATACCAACTCTGGCGGTGGGGGAGCATACGGCCATTCCCCGGACGGATGACGATACCCAAGACCCAAACTTTCTTCAGGCGATCGCAAATACTGCCGGTTTCCACATGCCGACAATCGAACAAGGTGGCACCAGCCTCTATCCCGCGATGGCTCAGAGGGCCAGCAGTGTGGAGGTGCTGCGAATTCTGATCAGTATTGGGCCCACCGAAACGATGCATTTCCAAACATGGCATGACAAGGCGGGCAATGCGCCACCTTTGACGGCGCAGGACCCCGTAACAAAAGTCTGGGTAACTTTTCCAAACCTGAACAAAAAGCCGTTTGGCGGGCCGAATTTTCAAACGAACCTGATCATGCCGGAGCCGTGCCCATTCCTGAGCCGGAAGCTTCCGCCATGCTCGATCATCCGTCCAACAGAAACAAAAGGGATCGCGATGAACGTAGTCAATTTCCTGACGAACATGGGACTTTTTAAAGGACAATCGGGGGAGTTCTTTAAGGTGTTACAAAATCTGGCGCAAGATGCCGATGCAGCCCAACGCTAAGACCGCTTCGCCGGTCAGACCAAACCAGGTCTGACCGGCGGAACAAGCGGTAACGACAGCAATTACGAAACCGGAAATAGAAGGGAGATAGAAATTCGATGGGCGTTGCGCGGGTGCCCCCAGGTCTCATAACCGAAGGCCTGGGCCACCCGGCATATGGCGGGATCGGCCATCGAAAGGCCGGTCATGAACCGGTGGTCACGCGCTTACATTGTACGTTCGTTCGGCGAACACTCGGCTGCGCCGCAAATCCTCTTCCAATGAGCGAGAGACTTTGGTGCCTTCGGCGTATGCGAGTTCCACAACAATCAGCGGTTCAAGCTTTTCTTGTTTGAGGAAAGCGGCAACACGCTTATAGTCGACGTCGCCGCCGGGCTCTACGGATTCCTGCCAGACAAGATTGCGCGAACTTCTGACGTGGATCTCGGTGACTCGGGAGCCGGCCTCTCGTAAAAAGTCCAGCGGCTCTTGTCCGGCCTGCTTCACCCAATCGATGTCAAGGCAGATGGACACAAACTTCGGGTCCGTGTGGTTGAGCATATAGCGCCACTCTCGGGCGCCGGACCGTAGCTCCACCTTGTGGTTGTGGAGGCGCAAATTCGCGCCTTGCGCTGCCAGTTTTCGCCCGAGCTGGTTCACCAACATCGCCTGGGGGGCAAGTTCCCGGTCGGTCTTTTCCCCGGCGGGCTTGGGATCCGGATCGCAAATGATCGCTTTACACCCGGCCTCTTTGGCACTTGCAAACACACGGAGGGCTCGCTGCTCGGTCTGATTACCGACAGCCGTCTCATGCATGGCGCCGTGCACGTAAACGGATAGAGCGCTTAATTGGTTCTTCTGGAGCAGAGACAGCGTGCGCGCGCTCAGGTCGGGCGTGAAGAAGTCGTCTGTCAGCTCGATGTTTCGGAAACCCGCGGCTCTGGCGGTTGAAAAAATATCCGGCAGATGTTCGCTCAATGGCTGGTGTTGCCGACCTAGAAGTTCCAGCCAAATGTACGCCTCGACGGAGAGGCGAGACGAGGCGCTGGCTGCAAGCAGGGTCCGGGGATCGCAAAGAAATACAGATGGGACGGCGACAAGGGCCACTCTCAGAACTTCTCGACGTGATGGGGCGGCGGCTTCTCTCATCAGGCGCAAAGAATTTCATGGAACGATCCAGGCAGTCAAGAGGCAGACGACCATTACGGCCGCAGTCGCAACAGCGAGGCATCCTCATCCCACCCTTCGCAAACGCGCGAAGGATGCGCACCCGACCCATTTTATTTTCGGAAATATCGCGGATGGCTGCCGTCGCGCCAGGGATTGTAGTGCTGGGCGAAAGTTGCGCGCTCTGACGTTGATGGGTGGCTGTCGAACCAGAATTCTGTCCAGGGGTTTGGGTGGGGAACTTCTAAATACGCTCTGCCGAGGGCGTTGAAGGTGCGGACGGCGGTCTGTTGTGGATTGGGGACCAGGCCGTGGATGGATTCCTGTCCGTAGATGTCGGCCTGATGTTCCTCCCAGCGGCTGAAGGAATTGGCGATGGGCGAGAAGAGGAAGCTGAAGCAGGCGGCGACCAGGACCAGCACGGCGAGCGCGGCCCAATCGTCGACGTCGCGAATTCCCCAGCGCGCGCGATAGCGGCGGATCAGCCAGTCCACCGCGAGATGGACGAGCCACAGTCCGATGAAGATTATCGTGACCGTGAATGCCAGCCCTTTGTAGATGTGCTCCAGCACATAGTGGCCCATCTCGTGGCCGACGATAAACAAAATCTGATGGGGCGGCAGATTGCGGATGGTGTTGTCCCAGACCACGATGCGCTTGGAGGCGCCGATGCCGGTGACGTACGCATTCAGTCCGGTGACTTTTTCGCTGGCTCGCATCAGAAACATGCGCGAGGGCGGAATATTCAGTCCGGCGTGCTGAGCGAGACTCTCCAGTTGGGCGGTGAGTTGAGGATCACTCTTCTGCAGCGGGGAAAAGTGATTGAACATGGGGTCGATCCACATGGGCGAGATGAAGACGCCGAAGACAATGACGGGGATGGTGCAGAGCCAGAACCAGAGCCACCATCTGCGCGGGGAGCGCCGGATGATCCAGAACAGCAGGAGAAGCAGCGGCGTGAATACGAGTAGCGAGAGCAGCAGGTTTTTACACTGGTCTGCGGCCCAACTGTTCCATCCCATCCACGGCTGGACGGAAATTCCGTAGGCGCGGGCGATGTGATGGCCGTAGATTTCGACCGGCAGAGGCACAATGACCAGAAACAAGATGGAAACGGGAAGAAAGATGAGTCCTTGAAGCCAGCGGCGGGGCGTGATGCGCTCCGCCCAGTTGCGCAGGGACGCGGGCCAGCCCAGCGCGAGTGCGAGCAGGAGAATCAGGATGGACCAGGCAGTTCCGCCGAAGGCGAGGATGGTTCGGATGCGGGTGAGGGTGATGGCTTTCGCGAGGAGCGCGGGCGGCAGGGTGTAGGGTGCTGGCCGCACGGGCGTAGGTTGCTGGGCGGGCGACACGGCGGGCTGGGATGGCTCGGCGACTGATCGGCTGGGCGGGTTGGGTCGGTTCGGTTGGTTTTGTCGGTTGGTGGGCTGCGTTGCAAAGACGGGGAACACAGACTGCCGCAGCGGTATGGCGCCAGCAGTCCCGTAAGCGAGTATGCAGCCCAGGCACAGAAGGAATACCAAGGCTGGTTTATTCAACTGCACTCCCTCGTTTCTGGTCGGGCAAGCTCCGCGGTCGATTCAGTCACAGTTCACCCGCATTGAGGGCAATTGCAGTTCAGCTTCGATGCAGTCGCGACCCGCCTTCGCCAGGTTCGATAGACGACCAGGTCGATTTGGCAACGACTGGGCCATGACCCGTCAGTATAATATCGGGAGTCCTGTGATCAATTAGCTACGGATTGTTCCGTCACATCCTCCGGAGCGCTCAGCTATGATTGGCCGTTCAATGTGGCACGGTTGCCGCGAAGAAATCGCGGTACCTGCATTTTTCATGAGGGCTGGCTATGAGTGATAACGCGAAGTCGCCTCCAACAGAAGCAATGATGATGTCGCGGTTCTCGAACGATGCTGGTCAGAAATTGTTGCTGGACATACTGAACGACGAGACTGTCCTCAGGGGAACTCCCGGGCTTCCACGGTTTCTTTCCCTCTGTAAGCTCGAAGAAATTGAACCTGGGACGGAACTGATCAAGCAGGGTAATTCCGACAATGACCTTTTCGTAGTCGTATCTGGGTTGTTCGAGACCCAAGTGAATGGTCGGCCGGTGGCGACAAGGAAGGCAGGCGAGCACCTCGGGGAGATCGCTCTGATTGACAGCACCGCGCGTAGGACCGCATCTGTAATTGCGCTGGAACCAAGCTTGGTTCTCAGGTGTTCAGAGGAGCTATTTAGCAATTTCGCCAACGAAAACCCCCAACTCTGGAGGCGCTTGGCTGTCATCCTCAGCCGTAGGCTAACTGAACGAAATAGGCTTATACGCACTCCACGGACGGAGCCCGTCGTATTCGTCGCCTGCTCCACTGAGACACTCCCGGTAGCGCGCGAAATCCAAACTGCATTCGATCACGACCAGATTGTAATTGAGTTCTGGATCGACGGGATCTTCAATGCGTCGAATACGGCTATCGAGGACTTGACCAATCTGCTCGGGCGAATAGATTTCGCTGTTGTACTAATAACTCCGGATGACAAAACCAGTTCGCGCTCCGTCGAGAACTTCTCGCCCCGCGATAACGTCGTTTTCGAACTTGGGCTCGCTATTGGTGCAATCGGACGAACTCGGACAGTGATGCTCGTAACTCGTGGCAATGAGATGAAGATGCCGTCGGACCTACTCGGGGTACGTCCAATCGATTACCCGCTTGGCGAGAGCTCAACCCTGCGCTCCCGTTTGGGGCCGGCTTGCAATGAAATCCGAAAACTGGTGAATCAATTAGGGCCGATCTAGGTGACCGAATGAAATCTCTTCTCGAATTGCAAAAGGGAATCGACGATATCCTTACGGACCATTGGGAACAGCGGGACGGCACGACTGTACCGAGCCCAGAAAGTGTACAGCTTGGAAATCACGCCGTAAATCTCGATGGAACCGTGCTTTACGCCGATCTCGTGGATTCGACTGGCTTGGTGCAAGGGCACAAGAACTGGTTCGCCGCCGAGATTTACAAGATATACCTGATGGTTTCAAGCGAGCTGATTAAGAATAACGGGGGCCAAATCACTGCGTTTGATGGAGATCGCGTAATGGGTGTCTTTATCGGAGAATCGAAGAACTCTTCTGCAGCAAAGTGCGCCCTACAGATTAATCACATGGTCAGCCAAGAGATTAAACCGCGTATCAGAAAAAATTATCCCATAACCTCTTTTGATCTACAACATGCGGTAGGAATAGATACAGGCCCACTGTTCATCGCCCGGACCGGAGTGTGGGGCGAGAATGATCTGGTGTGGGTTGGACGTGCAGCAAATTACGCAGCCAAACTGTGCGCACTTCGCTCTGGATCAGCTTCGACCTTTATCACCCGAGAAGTTTATAGTAGACTTTCGGAGTCTTCTAAATATGGCGGCGATCCAAAGCGTGACATGTGGACGAAGACCACGTGGGAGGAGTTTGGAATCGTCGTCTATCAGTCTTCCTGGCGGTGGGCCCCCTGATGACCGTGAAAGTCGCCACTCTCTCTTTCTGAGTGAAAAGCTAAGCTTCAGCACCTTGCGTTCGCCGAGTCTTGCCATATTCGATTTAGGAAATGGTGATTTTGATTTTAGTGCGTCTCGCCTGCAGCCTTTACAACTGCCTGCACGTCGGTTAACCAGACCAGCTTCTGCTGCTTCAGGTTCTCCAGCACCCGGCGCAGGGCGGCGGCACCGGAGGGTGTGCCTACCACGAAGGGATGGATGCCGATGGCGACGACGGTGGCCTCGCGGTTGGGGTCGGCAGCGGCCTCGCGGGCCAGCTCGGTGACGTAGTCGATCCACAGATGCTCGAGATCGCCAGGCTCCCTGGCGCGCGACAGGTATTGGCCCATGTCCACCGTCACCGGCGGGTAGGGAATCAGCACGAGCGGCCCCGATTTTGTGGTGAGGCGGGAGAGGATGTCGCTATCCATTGCATCGAGTGAATAGGTGATGCCCTCAGCGGCGGTGGCGGTGAAGGTGTCGCTGTTGGGGTAGACGGCGGGGCTCGACCAGCCGGTCGAGCGCACGCCGGTTTCTTTCTCGATGATGTCGATCGTGCGGCGGATATACTCCTCCTGCGCGTCAAGCCCACGCCCCAGCGGGAGGAGCTGGTTGGAGTTGTTGATGCCGTGGGCGATGATGGGCGCAGCCGGCACGAGCGAGCGGAACTGCTTCCACACCTGCGGACTCTCTACGGGGAACTGCGCATTCAGTGCGATGCTAAGCGGCACGCCTTCATCATGGAACAAGCGGCCGACGCGCGGTATGCCCCAGTCGATGGCGTATTGCCGGAATGCTTCATCGACAAGATCGGGATCGCGGCCTTTCATATCGGTGCGGAAGTTCGGCCCCTGGGCGTAGCCCCACACTTCCACGTAGAGCACGAAGCAGACGGCGACCTTTTTGTTCCCCGGCCACGCGGCCACGTGGATCGGCTGCCGCGGCAACGCGGTCACCCAGTCCGTCGTAGCCTGGGCGGGCGACACCCTCTGGGCGGGATTAGTGGCTTGACTGAAAGCCGGTACCGCTGAGGCGAGCAGACCGACAAGTATTAGAAAGATGAATGCGGCGGGAGCGATGCGATCGCGTCGCGATCTTGTTCCTGCTTTCGCGTTCCTCACCGTTCGGCCCCCGATCAATGCCTCAGAATTGTAGCGTATGTGGTCTCGCGGCCGTAGCTCGCAACGATAGCGGCAATAAGGCCGCTGAGATATTCTTGCTTCACGGTCGGAAAGAGCGCGGCGGGGATGAGGTGTGTAGCGTGTAGGATTGCGCTGTTTTTTCCCACAGAAAGTACGTGATTTGCACCAAAATAAAGCCGTTGAACCGCGGGTTTCCCGTGCAATACTCGGTGACAACGAAAGAGAAATCTTTCAGAGAAGAGAGTGGAATCTAGGCTAGCTGGAGGCTCGGAAACGAGACTCGCTTCAGGCGACTGAAGATGATTGGCAGAGAGAAAGCTCTTTACGACATGCAGAAACGGAATCGTAGGGAATGTGTGAGTTCTGCTCGCGGATTCTCCAGCGGTTACGGGACTGTTAGGTTGTGATCCGGTCACCGAAACCGGATCTTCGAAAATTCGGAACGCCGGGGGCGAGTTCTCGCGAGAGGATTCGCCCTTTGGCTTTTGGATCGTTGCCGTACCCAGCCAAAGGAACCGCAGGTCGCTCAGATTGTTCACAAGCTTGTCATTGCCAACCCCAGGCCCTAAAGCGCTCCGAAATTTTCAATGACTTATCCCCTCGACTGAAGTCGGGGGTCTACCCAAAGCCGAGTTTGTCATCAGCCTGAGGAGCCGCAGGTCCCCGTTCGACTCGTCTGAAGACTCGGCAGGGATCAGGTCAGATCAAGTTGTTGCAGCGCGGCGCGAGCGCCCTTTAGATCGGCGAGCTTCATCTCAGAATATTTGCGTGACAGGATGACGCCATCGGCTTTGCCGCGGAATGCGGCTAGCACGGCATCCCTGACACCGGCAGGCGTGCACTTACTATGGTTCGGCTCGGTGGGAATATCGATGTCGATGCCGGACCATAGCAGGGTGTTTGTGCCTGCAAGACCAGCGCGGGAGCGCTGAGTTTCGCGGAATACATAATCCGCAGAGAAGCCGGTAAAGGGAATTTCAGCCAGGCTTTTTTCCTGATAATTCAGCACGCGGTAATGGAACTCCAGGAGTTCCTGCGGCGGCACATCTCCGTAAAGCGTCTGGTGGACGCTTTCGATGTAGCCGGCCATGCGTTCGCCGGCGCAATTGTTGTACATGACTATTTTCAGGAAGTCGGAGACGGGCGCAATCGCAGCCAGGTCCTGTTCCGCGCGATAGATCGGGTTGAAGGAGTTTGTGGATGAGATATGCCATCCCACGCCGAGCGATGGCTTGACTTGTTTGACATGGTGGTAGATGGCTGCGTAGGTTTCGCGAAGACTGTCGGTCCACAGCATCTCCCAGGCGAGCAGCTCGGGGTAGCGCAGCATCAGGCGCCAAAGCTCGACGTAGTAACCATCGACGGGACGATGACCTTGGCGGCCGGCGTGCACAAATTTGGCTAGCTCAAGAAATCCCTGGCGGGCGCGTTGCGGATTGATGCCACGCTGTTTGGCCTTCTCCTGGCAGAACTGGCAAAAACAGGTGACCTCATACGGATTGATGTCGCGGCCTTCTTGCTCCGCGCCGAGAGCGTTGGAGAAAGCGCCCTGGCGCTCTGAACACCACATAATCCCATCGATGTCATAGGATCGCGACCAGTCTTCGACGATGCCCAGAAGAAAATTGCGGTAGTTCGGATTGTTAAAGCAGAGGGTATCGGCGTGCTTGCCGGAAACGTCGATTTCCTGGAGCTGGTCGATGTTGGGAAGATTTCCGCGGAAGGAATCTTCAAACCAGCAGATGGTCTGGATGCCACGTTTCCTGGCGGACGGCAGAACTGCTTCGAGCACGTCATAGTTGCCGAGGTCGGTGGCGCGGGTACCCTTGAAGACCGTATTTTTATAGAACTCGGGATGGATGGTGGCGTAATTTCCGCCAGAAAAGGTGTTGGTGTCGTATTCCTGCTTGCCGTGATCCGGCAAAGGCTGGCCCGGAACCTGGCGGCCTGCGATACCGCGTCCATAGGTGAAGGTCGCGAGGAAAAGCGTATTGATCAGAGCATCCTGCTGAAATACATCCAGGACTTGCTCGGTTCCCTCATCGACAAAAGAAACAGCGCCGACCTGGATTCCGATCGTCTTCCGATTCGATGTGGCAGGCAGAGTCATGGCTCCTGCCTCCGGGATGGTTGCCGTCAGCGCCGCGGCTGCCGCGCCCTGTAAAAATGCTCTTCGATCCACCTGAACCATCGGCTCTCCTTTGTTATCAACGGTTCTATCATTCGCTGGGTGCCCGGGCAAAGGCATCGTGCCCCACTGGCGCGATGCGGTAGGGGACAGGGGGTGTCGGGATGTCCCCCGGGAGGGGCGAATTCCACAGGAGAGGCGAAGCGTACAATTGGCCCGCCTATGCCCGCACGTTGAGGCTGGGCGAAAGAGGACAATGCATGATTGGAGAAAAGATCGGCGAGACGAAAGGGAAACGACTGGTGAGACGGGTAATTTCCACGGAACCACCTACGGTAGAAGTATCGTTTGAAGACAGCGGCCAGATGCTGGGTGTTGCGACGACGGGGATGGGCAGTTATATCTCGGTAATTGCGGCGGATGGTTCGATTTCCGGCGAGGGCCAGGGCATCTCGATGACGCAGGAGGGCGAGGGGATTACCTGGAAGGGAACGGGCGCTGGCAAGTTCGGGGCTGATGGCGCGATCAGCTACCGGGGGATGCTGTTCTTTAAGACAACATCGGCGAAGCTGGCGCGGCTGAACAATGCGTGCGGAGCGTTTGAATACGACGTGGATAGCTCCGGCAACACTGTTTCGAAGGTGTGGGAATGGAAATAGGGCTGCGGCACACCTCCCCCAGCCTGATCTGCGCGTCTGCTCCCTGCTAATTCAGTTCCCGAACCCAGATATTCCGGAAGCTGATCGGCTGGCTGGGATCGCCGTGCGCCTGCAGCTTGATCGGCGCCCGGTCGTACTTCTTATAAAAAGGCTTGCCTATATACAGAGTCTCGCCCTTCAGCTGGAAATGATTCTGCACCAGCACCCCGTTAAAGAACACCGTCACATAGGCTGGGGATTGCAGCGATCCATCGGCGTGGAACACCGGGGCGGTCCATACCACGTCATAGGTCTGCCACTCCCCGGGCTTGCGGTTGGCATTCACCAACGGAGCACTTTGCTTGTAAATGCTGGCCGCCTGCCCATTGACATAGGTCTTATTGTTGTACGAATCGAGGACCTGCAACTCATATCCCGCATCTTCTGGCCCGGTAGACGCAAGAAACACTCCACTATTCCCGCGTGCCTGGCCACTGCCGGAAATATTCTTCGGAATTCTCCATTCGATATGCAACTGGTAATCCCGGAAGGCGCGTTTGGTTTGGATATTCCCGGCAGCTTTGCTCACCGTCAGTATGCCGTCATCGACCGTCCATTTCGCTGGGGATTTGTCCTGGGCTGAAACCCATTGGTTAAGGTTCGTGCCATCGAAGAGCACGATCGCGTCGGAGGGAGGCGCTGCGTCGGTGGCGCCCGGCGTAACAATCCTCGGCATCGGCGTCCACACTTCGGTGTCCTCCGGTTTCGGAGCAGACGACTGCTGGGCAAAGACGAGAGCGGTCGTTGAAATCAAAACCGCCAGGGCGAGGGACATCAAAATGTGTTTGCGCATGACTTCAAGAGAATAAACCCAATCGCGTCGAATCTCGTAAAGCGGAGATTGGGCAGGCTCTGGGCTACCCGCTTTTCCGGTGGCAGGAACGACGGCTCTTTCCCACAGAAAATACGAGATTTGCACCGAAATAATCCCGGAAAAACGAGAGATTCTCATGCAATACTCGGTGACAACGAAAGAGAAATCTTTCAGAGAAGAGAGTGGAATCGAAGCCAGCCGGAGGATCGGAAACGAGACTCACTTCAGGCGACTGAAGATGGCAGGCGGAAAGAAAGCTCTTACGACATGCAGAAACGGAATGGCAGGGAATGTGTGAGTTCTGCTCGCGGATTCTCCAGCGGTTACGGGACTGTCAGGTTGTGATCCGGTCACCGAAACCGGATCTTCGAAAATTCGGATTGCCGGGGGCGAGTTCTCGCGAGAGGATTCGCCCTCTGGCTTTTCTGTCGTCGCCGCAAAAGTCACAGCAACCGCAGGTCCCTCCGCTTCGTTCTCGCCTGGGGCGAGAGTTTCGGTCGGGATGACAGAACCTTTAGCCCACTCAAGCCAACCCGTTCGACTCACTTTCGCTCGCTCAGCGTGGGCTTGAATGGGCCACCCGCATTAATTTAGGCGGACTACGTATGGGTCGCCCTCATCGGGATGGACAAGTCTGGCGATCTCCTCGGCGGCGCGATGGGATGCTCCGAAGGGACGAATGCGGACCCAGTAGCCGGTGACTCCTTTGAAGTCGATGACACTGGCACCGGGATATTGACGTTGCAGACGATCGCGAAGTTTGTCGGCGGTTCGGGAGTGGTGGAAGGCGCCGATCTGCACGCACCAGCGGCCCTCGTGCGAGGCGGAGGGCGGGGTGCGCAGGACATCCATGCGAACCCGCGCGGTTCCCGGGCGCCAGACGCCTGCTTTGAGAGCGGCCGCACGCGACAGATCGAGCATGCGGCCGGGAACGAAGGGTCCTCGATCCGTAATGGTGACGACTACGGACTGGCGCGTCTCGAGATTTGTGACGCGCACGACGGTACCAAGCGGAAGCGTGCGATGGGCGGCGGTCATGGCGTTCTGGTCGTAGATCTGGCCATTGGCTCCGCGAGCGTTGTGGTACGGAGCGCCATACCAGCTGGCGATTCCGATCTCGCTCGAAAAAATTTTGCCGGGGTAGTTTTCCGCGTGGCCGGCGGAGGGAGGCGGCGGAACGGGTTCTTCGATTTCCGGCGGCGGCGGAGGCGGCTCGGTGTAAACGTGACGATGCCTGCAGCCGGCCGCGAGCAGGCAAAGCACCAGAAGGCCGGACAACCTGAAACTGGATTTGGGCGCGCGCTTCTGTCGATCTTTCATCCTTGTGTCTCTATTTGAAATTGAATCGCGGCCGATGGCTCCGGGTTGCGGGCGGGGTGCAGAGTTAGTTACTGGTCCCAGTTCCTGCTAAAGAGTGTTTCATCAATGCAGATGTGCCCAATCGAGGTTAGCCGGGGCTAAAGCCCTTGATTTCTCTTCGTCTATATCACCGGGCTAAAGCCCGGTGCTTCCACCAAGGCCATTTCGGAAACAATCACCAGGCCTAAAGCCCGGTGCTTCTACCAAGGACATCTATGAGACAGGCTGTAATAAATCGTACATTCGACAATGAAACCTTTTTCTTATAGATGTGGTCTACGTATGTAAGACAAGTATCCTGTGAGCAGTTGTATTGCTTGTGGCGCAAAAACGCGAGGCCGCCAGCCCTTTGCCGCAAACCAGCCCGCCTGATTCGAAAAAATTACGGACCGGAATGTCACGGACAGCATTGGCAACTCGCGGATCACGCCCACCATCCTGCTTGCATGCCGGACGGGAATTTGTTGATGCGCGGCAGCTGGTGAAGAAATTTCCGGCTGCCGTTTTCGCGGTGGTGATGTTGATGACGCCGCTCACGCTTGCGGCGCAGCTACCCGATGCGCCATCGGCGGTGAGGGCGCGGCAAGACGCAGTCCTGCCAGAGTGGCGCGATGTGAGCGGAGGAACAGCCGTCCAGGTGGCCGCCGGACACATACCGGCATTCAGTCTCAGCCTGGGAGAAATCCGGGAAGATGATAATTCCGATTCTGCTGCCGCCCCAAACTGGAGACCGCGTCCGCTTGCTTTCGAGGTAAATCCCTCCGACCCGCAGCAATCGCTCTACACCCCGCGGAGGCAGTCTCGCGCTTCAGGATATTCTTCGAGCCTCGCCGGAGCGCATCCGGTGCCTGGCACCGCGCCCGACCTGCAGCGGGCTTGTCCGACCGACACCTGCTCACTGGCCGAGGCAGTGATGTGCTGCGGCACGGCGCCATCGCCGTTTGTTCTGTATCTCAAGAGTCCCGACGCAGTTCCGCTGACGGCCCGCGACAACCTGCATTCGGCTGTCATGCACATTATCGATCCGTTCAATCTGGGAACCATCGCGGTGGATGCCGCCATCGGCATCGCATCGGATCCTCATACCGTGTACGGGCCCGGCTTCGATGGGTTCGCCAAGTATGCGGGGGTGAGCTTGACGGAGGACATGACGGGTGAATTTTTTGGTACTTTTCTCATTCCTTCCTTAATGCATCAGGACCCGCACTATCATCGGGAACCATTCATGCCGGTGAAACACAGAATTCTACACGCCGTTGCGCAGGTGGTATGGACGAAGAGTTACACCGGGCAGCCAATGTTCAACTATGCCAACGTGGTTGGCGGCATCGCGACGGCGGCAGTCAGCAATACGTTTGTGCCGGGTCCGGGAAGGCAGGGATTTGGGGCTACCGCGGAGCGGCTGGCGGTGGCATTTGCCATTAGCCCTTCCGGCAACCTGATCGAAGAATTCGTTCCCGATCTAGCCAGCCGCATCAACCTGCGAGTGGTGATCTTCCAGCGCATTTTGAATACGGTCTCAAAAGAGGAGGGCGGCGCCGGATTCGACTAATTATTGCAGTAATTTTGGTGCGCCGTTCACACTGGATCAATCGCCATCGAACCGCCAAATTCTGCCATTCAATGCATCGCAATTTCGTTGTGTTTCTGTGGGTGCGTACCTTTGGAAGGTAGAAGATTCCGTATGCTGTGCCGCAGTGAACCAAAACCCGTCGTGGCCGCATCTTACAGAATTGAGGCGCTTTGTAAGATTCGAGATCCTAAGTGGTTGAAGGTCGGAGGCGCTGGATATGGAATGAGTCGTCAGAGCTGGGGCGCTTCCGCCAATCACGAATATCAGGAGAGACGTCAATGCCAAAAGCCATCAAATTCTTAGAAAAGTCCGTTACGTTGGCTTCGAAAGGCGCCTGGACGGTTTTTGAAAAGGTCAACAGCATTCATCCCAACGCGTCGTTCACTCCCAAGTGGTCCGATAAGCCCCTGCTGAAGTCGTATCAGAAAGAGAAGCCGCCGCTGGGTTGGCCGCGCAGCACAGACTCGCTTTGCCCGAAATGTGTGCCTGCCATCCGCCAGCAGATTCTGGACGGCAAGCTGCCCCACGAAGTTCTCCTGAATGAAAAAATTGGCGAAATCAAGGCGCAGATCATCGAGCGCGATGGGCGCATTCTGATGGTGAAGGATTGTCCCGAGCATGGCCACTTTGAAGATGTAATGGCCATCGACACGGAATTTTTCCGCCATCTGGAAGAGGTTTTTCCGGGCCGCGACATTCGCGCCCACAATGATGAGAAACTGCATGACCACGGCACATCGACGATTACCCATGGCCGCGGATCCGTGCTGACGATCGATCTGACCAATCGCTGCAATATGATGTGCGATCCCTGTTTTATGGACGCCAACCAGGTTGGATTTGTGCATGAACTGACATGGGATGAAATCAAGACCATGCTGGATAATGCGATCTCGATCAAGCCGCGCCGCCAGATGTCAGTACAGTTTTCCGGCGGCGAACCGACCTTGTCCCCCTACTTCCTGGATGCGGTTGCGTACGCGCGCAAGGTGGGCTACAACTCCGTCCAGGCGGCGACCAACGGTATTGAGTTTGCCAAGAGCAAGGAGTTTTCCAAGGCCGCTGCGGAAGCGGGCCTGCGCTATGCGTACCTGCAGTTCGATGGGATCGGCAATGCCGCCAACTCCCATCGTAAAGTCGGCAACCTGTTCGATGTGAAGCTGCAAGCCATCCACAACCTGCATGAAGCCGGTGTGGACATCGTTCCGGTGACGACGATTATCAACGGGATCAACAATGAGCAGGTGGGGCGCATCATCGAGTTCGCGCTGAACAATCCGAAGACGATCAACTTCCTGAGCTTCCAGCCGGTGTCATTTACTGGGCGCGACGAAGATATCAGCGACGAACGCCGGACGGCGCAGCGGTATACGCTCTCGCACCTTGCCCATGATGTGAAGTCGCAGACCGGGCTTGGCGAGCCAACGCGGGACTGGTTCCCGATCAGCTTTATGAGCACGTTTTCGGACTGGGCCGACCTGGTTCACGGGCCCGATAAGGACTGGGGCCAGCTCTCCTGCGGATGTCACCCGAATTGCGGCATCGGCATGGCGCTGATGATCGACAAGGAAACCAAGGAAGCGGTTCCGGTAACGGC
The DNA here is from genome assembly GCA_963823295.1 of uncultured Acidobacteriota bacterium. GTDB lineage: Bacteria > Acidobacteriota > Terriglobia > Terriglobales > Acidobacteriaceae > JAKAAZ01. The sequence goes on along the minus strand of CAWGLF010000024.1, from coordinate 11,673 downwards.
ATTCCTGAATGCCGACCGTCTGGCGAAAGACGTGGCCAAAGTTAACGATGCGGCGCGGGGAAAATTTCTTTCGATCCTGGGTGTCTCGCTGGCATTGCTGCGCAACTACGATCCGGCGAAGGCGCCCACGCACTTTCGCCTGACCGATTTGCTGCAGAAGTTCGACAAGTGCTTTGGAGCTACGGGCCGCAACTACGGCAAGGTGACCGGTGACCGCACCATGGAGGACATCCAGAAGCGCCGCGCCGACCGCTGGAACTTCCTCTTCATCGCAGGTATGTGGTTCCAGGACCTGTTCAATTACGATTTCCGCCGCACCGAGCAGTGCATTATCCCGTACGCGACGCAGGAAGGCGAAATCAGCTTCTGCGCCTATAACACCGGCGTTGGCTGGCGGAACATCATCGAAAAGATGCACATGACGGCAACGCTGACGAAATGGTATGACGAGCATGGCCGGCATGAAATCTTCGCCGGCGGCCGTAAGGTGGGTATGGCCGATTCGCAGAATACCCTGGTGCTGAACGACGAGCACGTGCATGCGGCAGCCAACGACACGCTGGACAAACTTGGAATCGCCAAGAACTCGCGCGAAGAGAAGATTCGGGCGCGCGACAGCAAACTGAAGCAGGATGCCGAATCTGCGAAGATGGCGCGTCTATATCGCGAGCATATCCTCGGCGAAAAGCCAAAGGAAAACAACTTTGTCGCCATCGATTCTCTGATTACCTCTGCGCCGAAGAGTACGGAAGTCAAGACGGAGAAGGCTGAAGAACCTGTCATGGGCGACTGATAAAGACAGGCAAAATCAAGAGAAGCCGTCCCCGCGCGGGGCGGCTTTTTTTTGGGCCGCTCTCAGCCTGGGCAGGTGGTCAAGATCAAGACGATATCCGCCGTAAGATCCACCATGGCCCTTTGGATTCTCTCGCTTCGCTCAGAATGACTCATACTTTTGAGTACAGTATCTGTGAATCCGCTCTACACTCGAAATTATGAATGATGCAACATGGGCGACCCAGGAGCTGGAGCTTTTCCGCCTGAAACTGCTTGCGTGGTTTCGCCAGAATGCGCGAGACCTGCCCTGGCGCCGCACGCGCGATCCGTATCGCATCTGGGTTTCAGAAGTGATGCTGCAGCAGACCCGGGTGGCGACAGTCATCGACCGGTATACGCAATTTGTGACGCGGTTTCCGTCCCTGGTATCGCTGGCGCTGGGCCGGGAAGAAGAAGTGCTCACTTTGTGGAGTGGGCTGGGTTACTACAAGCGTGCCCGGCTGCTGCACAGCGCGGCGCAATTGCTGGTGAATGAGCACGCCGGGTCCTTGCCGAGACTCTCGGCGGAACTGCGGCGCTTGCCGGGGGTGGGAGATTACACAGCGGCGGCGATCGCCAGCATTGCCTATGGAGAGCCGATCGCGGTGGTTGACGGCAACGTGGAACGGGTGGTGATACGGCTTCTGGGAATAGGAGAAGCGGGCAGCCGACATTCGATTACAAGCCTGAAGGATGCAGCCGGACGGTTGCTCGAACCGGCGGTGCCGGGAGCGTTTAACCAGGCCATGATGGAGCTTGGCGCGACCGTTTGTCTTCCGCAGGTGCCGCTGTGCGCGGTGTGCCCGGTGCAGAGTTTTTGCCGCACGCGAGGGGAGCATGTGGCGCGGCCACGGAAGCAGATGATGAGCCGGAAAGTGAATTATGCGCTGATTCGGAAGCCGCTGGAATCAGGCTTGAACAATGGGGCTGTATTGCTGCGGAAGCGCCCGGCCAGCGCCTCGCAAATGCCCGGAATGTGGGAGCTTCCGGTTCTGCCCGGCGGCGGTGAAGTGGGAGGTGAGCCTGTGCTGCGCATTCGCCATTCCATTACGAACACGAATTATTATGTCGCCGTATTTGCGGTTGAAGAAAAACCTTCTCTCGATCCTGAATTATCTTCCGTTGTGGATGAGGAGGATTGGGTGGCTGACCGGCGATTGCATGAAATCCCATTGACGGGGCTCGCCAGAAAAATTCTGATGCGCCTGGATGTGCTTGCCAGGCCGAAGCAGATCCGCCAGGGAAAACTGCTGCCGGGAACGGAAAGCGATTTCGTCTAGTTCGCTCACGCAGGCGTTTCCGCTGGCTTAGCACGGATGCGTTTGAGATAGAGAAGGCGGCATTTTGGACTGCGACTACATCTGAATCGAGAACCGCTTTAGAAGGAGAACGGCGATGCGATGCAATCGATTGCTCAAAGTTCTTTCCGTTCTGATGCTGCTGCCGGTAGCCGGGGGAGCGATGCGAGTGCAGCAGCCCTCGAAGCCAGGCCTGCACCGCCGTTCCGATGGAAACGCTATCGCACAGAATGAGTCAGGCGTAAACCTCGCTGGCAAACAATCCTCTACGCTGCCCGACGATGTCTCCGGCGCCTATCACTTCGATCACGATAATGAGTCGATCGAGATCGATATAGAGCGCAACAATCGGAACGGCCGGGTTGGATTGAGCGGATATATATCGCAGCTGGGCGATGCCGAAACCGATGCCAATACACCCTTGACGTTTTTCTTTGACAAGGCATCGGTGGATGGCAGCCAGATAGAATTTCAGACTCGCGTGCTGCATGGAGTCTGGTATTCGTTTCGCGGAACGATTCTGCGCGGCAAAGCCAACGAGCGCGACGAGGATGGCTATTACGTCCTTCATGGAGTTCTGCAGCAGCACCATCCGCAGGATTCCGATCAGAAGTCCGCGAATGAGACGGTTGAAAGCCGCACGGTAAACTTTAAATCGATGGGCCGGTAGATCAGGCCAGCTTCGATTCTGCGCGAGGTTTAGACGAGAACGCAAAGCGGGAATTGCGACGTTCGAGTTGATTTGAAAATCCCAGATCTCAGAATCGAGACCTGGGCACTCGGCACCACGGTTTTTCTCCCCTGTAAAATAGACGCTTATGCTTGATTTGGGATTTGTGCGCGCGAACCTGGCGCAGGTGAAGGAGAGGCTTGCGCGTCGAGGGCCGGACGCGGCGGGATTGCTGGATGGGTTTGAGGAGCTTGACCGGAAGCGGCGCGCCGCCATTACTGATTCCGAAAGGTTGAAAGCTGAGCGGAATCAGATTTCCGCCGAAGTTGCTGAGCGCAAGCGCAGCGGCCAAGATGCCGCGGAGCTGATGGAGCGGACGCGCTCCATGAAAGATGCCATCGAGCGCTGCAATGGCGAGGCTGAGGCAGCCGAGTTGGAGATGCAGGCAGTCCTGCAGCAAACGCCCAATCTGCCCGCCGACAGCGTTCCCGAAGGAACTTCCGCAGAAGAAAATGTGGAGGTTCGCCGCTGGGGTACGCCGCGTTCATTCGATTTTCCGCCAAAGCCGCATTGGGAATTGGGCGAGCAGTTGGGCATCCTCGATTTTGAACGCGCGGCGAAAATTTCCGGGGCGCGGTTCGCGGTTTATTGGGACGCGGGCGCGCGGATGGAGCGGGCGCTAGCGAATTTCATGCTCGATATGCACACCGGCCAGCATGGATACCGGGAAGTTCTGCCGCCGTACATGGTCAATGAAGCATCGCTGTTTGGTACCGGTCAGTTGCCGAAATTTGAGGAAGACCTGTTCCACTGCGAGGGCGGCGATCACTGGCTGATTCCGACGGCCGAGGTGCCGCTAACGAATCTTTTTCGAGACGAAATCCTGGACGAAAAACAATTGCCGATTTCTTTGACTGCCTACACGCCCTGTTTTCGCGCCGAGGCCGGCTCGCATGGCAAGGATGTTCGTGGGCTGATCCGGCAGCATCAATTTCAGAAAGTCGAGCTGGTGAAGTTCGTTGCGCCGGAGCAGTCGTATGCAGAGCATGAGGCGCTGACCGCTCATGCCGAGGCGGTTCTGCAGGCCCTGGAATTGCCGTATCGAGTGATGAACCTGTGCGCCGGCGATTTGGGATTTTCGGCCGCTAAAACCTACGATCTGGAGGTCTGGCTGCCGGGGCAGCGAACCTATCGCGAGATTTCTTCATGTTCGAACTTTGAGGCGTTTCAGGCCCGGCGCGCGAATATACGGTACCGGCCGCAAGGGCAGAAAAAGACGGAGTTCGTTCATACGCTGAATGGCAGTGGGCTGGCGGTGGGCCGGACGTGGCTGGCGGTGGTGGAGAATTACCAACAGGCGGATGGCAGCATCCAAATCCCCAAGGTGTTGCTGCCGTATATGGGTGGGGAGACGGTGATACGGCCGCGGAAGTGAGCGAGGTGTTCACGTGCGGAAAAGAAAATGCAACGCAGGTCCCTCCACTACGCTACGCTCCGGTCGGGATGACAAATTTCTTAGATGAGTTTGAGGGATCGCCACACCCACTCTGCCCGCCTTATATGATCGATATGCGTTTGAGGGAAGAAAGATGAAGCGAGTGCTCCGCAATTACGTGTTCTGGACCTATCAGCGCGGCAGCATGCACTATGACGTGATGGTGACATTGATTCTTTTGTTCATCTTTCTATCGCCACGCGTCATCAACTACCATGACAAGCCGGTCGAGCGAATGCTGCCGCCCAGCCAGGTAGTGGTGAAAAATGATGGACACAATGAGCTGATGTACCAGATTGACGCGGCGACGCTGGCTGCTTTTCATGACCACGATGTGAAGCTGGAACTGCGGACAGTCATTGTTCCGATCTCCGGATATGTGACCATCGACAGGTATGAGCCGGTGATGGCTCCGATGGCAAGAAGATCGTTGCCTATCGCGTATGGGCGCACAGATAAATGAGGCGAATTATGAAAAGTTTGTGGTGCAGGGGATTCGGGGTGGTTGTCCTTGTTGGAGCGATAGTGGTCTGGGCAGGAATGGCGCAGGCACAGTCGTCCTCGAATGCCAATCTGGACAAAGTTCTGGCGCAGATGGATGCGGCCTCGGCGAAGTTTCACTCCGCGAAAGCGAGTTTTCAGTGGGACGTGTTTGAGCTTGTGGTCAGCAGCACGGACACGCAAACCGGCACTATTTATTTTGAGCGCACCGGCGGTGAAACCCGCATGGCGGCGGATATCGAAAAGGCGGATGGCCAACCCGCGAAAAAATATCTTGTCTATAGCGGCGGCGTGCTGCAGTTCTATCAGCCGCAGATCGATCAGATGACTGTCTTCCATGCGGGAAACAAACAGGGCCAGTATGAAAGCTTTTTGACCATCGGTTTCGGCGGCAGCGGCAGCGATCTGAAGAAGAGCTGGAATATCACATATCAGGGCATGGAAGCCATTGATGGCGTGCAGACGGCGAAGCTGGATCTGGTAAGTAAGTCGGAAGGCGTGCGCAACAATTTTTCCCACGTAACGATCTGGGTGGACCCGACGCGCGCAATTTCGCTGAAGCAGATTTTGTTTGAGCCTTCCGGCGACAAGCGGACATCCTATTTCCGGAACATCGAATACAACAAAAAGGTTCCAGCCTCCGTGTTCAAGATCAAGACGGATGCGAAGACGCAGGTGATTCAGAAATAACCTAATTCCAGATACCCCGGAATTTGCAAGCCTGTGTTGCCCAGCGTTTACCCTTTGGATTCTTCGCTCGCACCCCAGCAACGAAGACCTGTCGTCGGGGACCCCGGCTGCGCTCAGAATGACGGGTGTTTTGTATTTATCAGAGTGACGAATCTCCACTGTATTTACTGGGAAACGACGGCCCGTCCAGCAATCGCGGCGCCGGCGAGGATGAAGATGATGGGGAAGCATTCCAGTGTGTAGCGGGATTCCGGGGTTTCAAGCGTTAGCAGCAGCAGGCAGCGAAGCACGACGTAAGCTACCATGACTCCGGCGTAGGGAACACGCTTCTTCAGGCCCCATGCGGCAAGCAGCAGGTATGCGAGATTCAGCGCCGCGTAGCTCCAGGAAAAAATGGTTTCCGCGGGGTGATGCTCATATTGCCACCAGCGCAGCTCAATATCCAACTGTTCGGTTCGGGGCCGCAGCCACATGTCTTCAAGCCGCATGAACGGCATCACCACGTAAAAGCGAAAAGGATGCCGGCGAATTCGCTGCTGCGCGAGTTTGCCGAAGGCTGCATTCAACGCGGGTGTCATGATTTGATCGTGGTTATATGTAGCTATCAGGCTTGCTGTTTCCGCTTTTTCCGCAGGCGTATCGAAGCTACGTGAGGGAAGCAATTGCATGTCGACGGGAGAGCCCTCCACGCTCCAATAGATTTCCGCGGTAGAGGCATAATCGCCAGCCCAGGTTTGTACCCAGCGGATCCAGCCGCGTGGAGGATGTTCCGCAGGATCATTGGCATAACGGGGTGCTAACGGCTGGAATACGTGCATCGTGCGTTCGTTGCGGACTGTCCATAAAATGAAGGGAATAAGCGCAAGGAGCGTACAAGCAGCGGCTTGGGTCGCGCTCCGTTGCGCGGAGATGTGTTTTCGTCCGTACCAGAACATCGCAGGCACAAGCACGAGGCCCAGCAGGGCGCCGTCCGGCCGCAGCAAGGCAGCATAGCTAATGCTGAAGGCGAGCACCCAGAACCAGCCACCGAAGCGTGGCTGTTCGAGGTAACGTGCCAACGCATAGAGACCCAACGCGATGCAGAAAATCGTTGGTGTCTCGGTGAGCGGAGAAGCGACGTAGTTGGCTGTAAATGGACATAGTGCGGCGAGATAGAGAGTTGCCACGCCTGCTCTGTGTGATACTGTGCGGGCGGCAAACCCGGCGACCAGCAGACAGGCGCAAAGATCAATAATCGCTTGCAGCCATAGAATTCCGGTGTAGTGATTCACCCCGAAGAAAAAGAAGCAGATACCTAGAAAAAGCGGGTAGCCAGGAAGCCGGATCAGGGTGGGATAGGCGCCGTTGGTTCCGTTGAGGCCATAAATTCCGTGCCCGAACCAGTTGCGGGCAATTTCTCCGTAGACCAGCGTGTCGCCGTCGACAACCGGATAATAATGGATGAACCAGAGCCGCAGCAGCAGCCCGGCCACAAGCGCGGCTACAACGTTCCGGGTAGAGTGGCGCAGCAGTTCAAGCATTGATTATGGATCATACAAGCTTGCCAAAACTTTTCCGATAATTGGAGAAAAAGCACCTCCGGCAGCTACGATAGAGCACAGACATCCCACTGAATGACAAAGCCTATTTTTTACGATCCTGGGCGTAAGAGATGGAAGCGGCTGCGGCGCATCTTCGACATCGCCGCGGTTTTGTCGACGATTGTGTTGATTGCCCTGGGGATCAATGTGTTGCGTCGTGCACAACTTCCAGAGCTGCTGCTGCCGGTACAGAAGCGTAACTATAAACCGCTGCGGAATTCAGCAAACTCCGCGAAAACGAAGTCGGGACAGCGCGCATTGCGGCGCAAGCGCCATCGGCGTCCATCGGATATCCCATTCAATTCCGGCGAGGGGCTGCGTGCAGCGTATTACGTGGAATACGACCCGGCCAGCTACACATCCCTGCAGCATCACATTCATGATATCGATCTGCTGTTCACCGACTGGCTTCATGTGATTACGCCGGACGGAAAATTGACCGCCTTCAGGCTCGACAATCACCCTTATGCGGCGGTGGATGCAAGCGGTGTTCATAATGTCGACCAGGATGGCAATGTAATGCGGGCTATCACGGAGGCGCATGTCGATACCGAAATCTTTCCCATGGTCAACAATTTTGACCAGCTAAAGGGCGATTTCCGCTCCGATGTGGTTGCGAAGTTCCTGCTTAACCCCATGGCGCGGGCGACGTTTGAACGGCAGGCGCTCGCGCTGCTGGCCGCCAATCCGCGGTATCACGGCCTGTCGCTTGACTTCGAAGCCATTCCCAGCAATGCGCAACCTGCGTACCACAAGCTGGTGGCGGAGCTCTACTCAAAATTGAAATCGAGAGGGCTTCGTCTCTACATCAATGTTCCGGTGGCTGACGACGACTGGGATTTCAAATTTTATGCCGCCCACACCGACGGAATTATCCTGATGAATTATGACCAGCATGAATCCGCGAGCAATCCGGGGCCGGTCGCCGGTCAGGAGTGGTTCGTCCGCAATCTTCGGCAGGCTCTGAAAGTAATTCCGAGAAGCAAGTTGATATGCAGCATCGGGAATTATGGCTACGATTGGACGCTGTCACTGCCCAGCCGAAAGGGTCATAAGGCGATTCCGGGGAAGGTGCTGAATTCAGATGATCTTGAAGTGCAAGATGCGTGGCAGGAGGCATCGGATTCCGAAGCCGCTCCGGTGCTGGATACAGATTCTCTGAATATGCACTTTGCGTATGACGATGAGGATGCACATACGCGTCACGAGGTTTGGTATCTCGACGCCGTTACTACGATGAATGAAATGAGGGCTGCGCGGGAGCTGGGCATCCAGACATTTGCGCTGTGGAGGCTGGGCAGCGAAGACCCGACGCTATGGAACATCTGGGACAAACCGCTGGCCCCCAATGCGGCGCAACTGCTGGCCACCATTCCTCCAGGTTCCAACGTGAACACGGAAGGAGACGGCGACGTTCTGAAGGTGATCGGCAGGCCCCGGGATGGCAAACGAAAAATCGATATCGATTCCGACTCGAACCTCGCTGTCGCCCAGCAGATCCAAACCTTTCCGCAGTCGTACACGCTGCAGCAATACGGCTATCACCCCAATGAACTGGCTCTCACGTTCGACGACGGACCCGACCCTACCTGGACGCCGAAAATTCTGGATATTCTAAAACGCGAGCATGTCCACGCCACCTTCATGGTGATTGGGGCCGAAGCGATGGACCATGTCGGGCTGCTGAAACGTTATTACCGCGAAGGCCATGAGATAGCCAATCACACCTTCAGCCATCCCGATATCAGTCAGATTTCGACTCATCAGCTGAACCTGGAGATGAATGGCACGGAGCGGCTATTTGCCGCGGAGCTGGGCGTGCAGCCGCTCTATTTCCGTCCGCCGTATTCGATCGATCAGGAGCCGGATACGAACGAGCAGGCTGCGCCGGTGGATCACGTCGAGCAGATGGGCTACATCATCGTGGGCGACAAAATCGACACGAACGATTGGAACGAACACCCGCGCAAAACTCCGCAGCAGATCGTTCAAACCGTCCTAAATCAGTTGGAGGCGATGAAGAGCAAGCCGCAATTTCGCGGCAGCATCATCCTGATGCACGACGGCGGCGGCGATCGGTCGGTAACGGTTGCCGCGCTGCCGCTGTTGATCGACACACTGCGGGCGAAGGGCTACAAGATTGTTCCTGTCTCGGCGCTGATCGGCAAAACACGTGCACAGGTAATGCCGCCGATTCCACCGGAGCAGCGCTGGCAGGCGCGTATCGACGCCATTGCATTCTGGCTGATCTCATTCTTCCAGCGCACTGTGGTCATCATCTTTTTTGTCGGCGATGTGCTCATGACGGGTCGATTGCTCATCGTCGGACTGTTCGCGGTTATCGATCGGCTGCGCAAACGCAAGCTATATCCCGGGGCGGAGAATTATCGGCCACAGGTGAGCGTACTGATCCCCGCATTCAACGAGGAGAAGGTGATCGCGAGAACCATCCGGTCTGTTCTTGGCTCGGATTACAAGCAGCTGCGCGTGATTGTGATCGACGATGGGTCGACCGATGGCACGCTTGAGGCTGCGCAGGCCGCAGTGCCAGAGGCGCTGGCGTCCGGCCGGCTGACGGTGTTGACCAAACCCAACGGAGGAAAAGCCGGAGCGCTGAATTTTGGGCTGGAACACGTGCATGAAGACATTTATATCGGTATTGATGCGGACACGGTCATCGCGCCGGATGCGATCTCAAAACTGATCCCGCGTATGGCCGATCCGCGGGTAGGCGCGGTAGCGGGAAACGCCAAGGTCGGAAACCGCATCAACCTTTGGACGCGCTGGCAGGCTCTGGAATACATCACCAGCCAGAACTTCGATCGCCGCGCTCTCGATCTGTTCGATGTGGTCACCGTTGTCCCGGGGGCAATCGGTGCCTGGCGTACTGCTGCGGTAAAGGCGGCGGAGGGCTACCACGTGAATACGGTCGCCGAAGATGCCGACCTGACCATGAGCCTGCTGCAGCAGGGATTGAAGGTCGTGTATGAGGACCGCGCGTTTGCATTCACCGAGGCGCCGGATAACATGCGCGGCCTAATGCGTCAGCGGTTCCGCTGGTCTTTTGGAATTTTGCAGGCGGTCGTCAAACATCGCGGAGCTTTCCTGCGGCATCGCGCGATGAGCCTGTTCGCATTGCCGAACATGATCGTTTTCCAGATCATTCTCCCGCTGTTCTCTCCGTTCATCGATCTCATTTTTCTTGCCGGCGCACTGCATTATGCGGTCGATCGGCACTTCCATCCGGAGGCTGCCAGCACGGCGAGTTTCGAGAAGCTGATCGTTTATTTCCTGGCCTTCCTGGTGGTCGATTTCCTCGCGTCTTCGCTGGCCTTTTTGCTGGAGCCGCGCCACCCCAGCAATAGGGGTGACGGTTGGCTGCTGTTTCACATCTGGATCCAGCGGTTCACGTATCGGCAGGTCTTTTCCCTGGTGTTGCTGAAGACGCTGAAGCGCGCGATTGACGGGCGCCCGTTCGCATGGGAGAAACAGGTGAGGACGGCGAAATTGTCAGCAAGTACCGAGCGCGCGGCTGTGGGCGGATAAACCAGCAGATGCCAAGTTCTGGAAGCGAATGGCCGAGATTCGCGGCAGAAGATTGGGCCGGAAATTTCCTGGATTCTTACAACGCGCCGGTGACATTCCGGCATCCACTCTTGCTGACGGATATACGCACGCCATAAGGTCTGCGGGATCCAGCCTAATCCTAATTTTGGAGTCCAAGATGACCAGGTTTGCCAGTCGCGCGGTTCAGTCTGTCGCTGTTTCGCTGTTGGTATTTGGTATGGCTGTGCCTCAGAACATTGTGGCGCAAGATCACGTGGTTGCGCCGGCACAGATTCAAAACGATGTAACAGGTGCCTCCGCTGTTCGCCAACAGAATGAAAAACAGTTGAAGAGCTTCTTAGCGATGAAGGAGATGCAGCGTGTGATGAAGTCGGAGGGCGTCAATCCTCAACAGGTGACCAACGCGGTCAGCCAGTTGAATGACGCCGAGCTTGCCCGGCTGGCGGCGCAGTCGCGGAAAGCGCAGCAGGGCCTCGCCGCGGGCGGGCTTGGCTTTCTCGGGATATTTACCATTATCGGCATCATAGTTGTTGCGGCGATCTTGATCGGGATTTTCGCATAAAGAATGAAATTGTGCTGTGTGGCGGTCTTCTTGATTTTCGGCGGTCTATCGACCGCCGAGTCAGCTGCGGTGCAGGCCCTCGCGACAGCAGCCCCTGCGATTTGGATCGATGTTCCGTTTGCGTCACAAACCAAAGACGGCTGTGGCTCGGCCTCGATCGCCATGGTGATGCAATACTGGGACCGGAAGAAATCTTTACCGGTTGAAGCCGATGCAGATCCAATAAAAATTCAGGCAGCGCTGTTCTCTCCTTCCGCCCACGGAATTTTTGCCAGCGGCATGGAGAGATATCTTCGAGATTCCGGCTACGAGGCATTTGCATTCCAGGGGAAATGGAGCGATCTCGAACACCATCTTGCGCTGGGGCGTCCGCTTATTGTGGCCATTCAGCCAAACGGATCTCTGGGGCCGCTCCATTATGTCGTGGTCGTGGGAATCGATCCCATCCGCCATTACGTGTTCGTGAACGATCCTGCCCAGCAGAAGATGCTTCGAGT
>CAWGLF010000023.1:0-13807 GCA_963823295.1 uncultured Acidobacteriota bacterium | reverse complement strand
TTACAGCCCGTTTATTCTTTACGCCTTGGCTCTCGGTCTGGGCTTTCTGGCGCCGGACTTCTGGCTGGGCAGGCAAATTTCAAAGCGGCAGGCGAAAATTCGGCAGGGCCTGCCCGATGTGCTGGATTTACTGGTTATCTGCGTCGAGGCTGGCCAGAGCCTGGACCAGGCGACGGCGCGAACAGCTGTGGAATTGCGTGAGGCCCAGCCCGCGATTACTGATGAGCTTGGGATCGTCGTGTTGGAACAACGCGCGGGACGCGGTCGTGGCGATGCCTGGAGGCATTTTGCCGAACGTTCCGACGTCGAGAGTGTGCGCAACCTGGTTTCCGTACTCGTGCAGTCGGAACAGTTCGGTACCAGCGCTGCCAAAACCTTGCGCATTCACTCTGACACGCTGAGGACGCAACGCCGTCAGGCGATCGAGGAGCAGGCGGCTAAGACCACCATCAAATTGGTGTTTCCGCTGGTTTTTTGCATTTTCCCATCGCTGTTTCTGGTGACAATCGGACCGGCGATCATCATCATCATGGAAAACTTTCATACGTACTTCAATTAATGAGGAAGGAGAATTGACGTGGATACCGTAACCATCATTCGAGTAGTTGCCGGCGTACTCTTTGTCGTCGTGATGTTTGTTTTGATTCAGCGCCGCCGGACACGCGTTCGTTAGAACGATCTCATGGCGCGCGTAAAAAGCCAGCCCGGCACGGTCGATCATTCCCTGCCGGGGTGGAGGGTTGTGGTTCGCTCGTGAGGAGTCGAGGCGAGCGCGTATCGGAATGCGACAGCAGGAATTTCATCCACGGTTCAGGTTCCATCGAGGAGTCTGGGCGAAATTAACGTCGTATTGACGGGCACACGCTCAAGGCGGGGTGTAAATGGAAGCAAGAACATATTGCGTATATAACCAGACTCGCGAATGCTTCTTAAGCCTTGGCGTCAGTGTCGCCGATACGATTTTTACGCGCCTCAAAGGATTGATTGGAAGATTCAAATTGAGATCTGACGAGGGACTTTGGGTTGTGCCTTCGAGCGGAGTTCATACCTGGGGGGTTCTGGTTCCTCTCGACTTGATTTATCTGGATGAAAATTGTCGGGTCATTTATCTGACCGAACATTTTCCCAAATTTCGCATCGCGCCGCTGAGAACACAGGCTTCGAGCGTGCTGGAATTGCCGCCTCACACGATCTATTCCTCCCATACCGAAGCGGGAGATCAGCTGGTCATCTGCATGGCTGAGGAGATGGTGAGTCGATTGAAGGGGGAGGGTGCTGCATCCCTCAGCGGCGACATGGAAGGAGCTGTGAATGGAGTCGAGGACGGCTGATGTAAAGGCGCGACGCTGGTTCCAGCGTTGGTCGGCTTCAGACCGTCGGAAAGCAAAAAGAGAGCAAGTACTCGGGCTGGTTGCCTATTACTGGGACGGGGCCGCTCCGGGTGCACATAAAGTCCGGGAGATTAGTTCAACCGGGCTGTATCTGCAAACGGATCAGTGCTGGTATCCAGGCACGCTGGTGACGATGACGCTGCAAAGGACCGGAATATCCGAGGCTGGCGCGCAACGTTCGATTGCGGTGCAGACCAAGGTAGTTCGGCAGGGAATGGATGGAGCGGCCTTTGCGTTTATTATGCCGCAAAGCCGGAAATCGTCTGCAGCGCAATATGGCGGGAATCCGGCAGCCGACCAAAAGGCGTTGGAGGTCTTTCTACGGAACATTATTGGAGCTGAAAAAAGGATGCGATAGCAGGCGAGAATGGCCAGCACCCAGCGGAGATTTAAGGTCCTGCAAAGGAGATCGTTTCACCGAACATCAGGCGGACATCGTTGAGTCAGGGTTCAATCCCGGCACGCCCAGGGAGCAAGTATGAGAAAGCTGGATCTGAAAGACGAGAGTGGCCAGACCATGATCCTAACGTTGTTGTGCATGACAATCCTGCTCGGCATCGTGGGTTTCGCGGCCGATATAGGAATCATGTTCAACACCAAAAGAAACATGCAGATCGCGGCCGACAGCGCCGCCATCGCCGGGGCCGCGGAACTCAATTATCTGACGCAGGATGGCACGACGATTCAGACCGTCGGCCAGGCGGCCGCTGCCCAGAATGGCGTTATCAATGGGGCGAACGGGACGGTCGTGGACGTACATCAAACGCCGCTCTATGGCGCGTTCGCGGGAAACAGCAATTACGTGGAGGCGCTTGTTACCCAGGATCAGCCCACGATTTTTGCCAGAATGTTTAACTTTTTTTCCATGAATGTGGCCGTTCGCGCGGTGGCCACCATGAATCCCAACCGGAGCTGTATCTATACCCTGGCGAACTCGGGAGCGGATCTTACGGTAAACGGCGCCTTCAATGTGTCGGTTTCGAACTGTTCCGTCTTCGATAACTCGATCGACTCAGCGGACGCCCTGGTCGTGAACGGCACGATGACTGCGCAGTCAATCGGCGTCGTCGGCGGATTCACGGGCGAACCCGTTCCAAATCCTGTGACTGGAATTGTTCCCGTAAACGATCCGTTGGCCTATCTGGTCCCCCCGGCGTTCTCCCCGGCCACCTGCAATGCCGATCCCATGCCTACCGGCAATGTCAGCCTGCCTCAGGGATGCTACCTCGGGCTAACTATTGGCCCAAGTGCCGTAGTCACGCTCCAGGCCGGCACGTTCATCATCGACGGGCCGGTGACCATCACCGGGTCACCGGTGATTACCGGGAATCAGGTCACACTGTATTTCCCGCTCGGCCTTTTTCCCCCTGGTACCGCCACGCCAATTCTGAACCTCACCGCGCCCACCAGCGGCGTCTATAACGGCCTTCTGATTTATCAGGACCCCAGCGCCACCCTGGCCCTGAACCTGAACATCAGCCCCAATTCCACGCTGGAAGGAATCATCTACGCCCCCAACGCAAGTGTCAGTATCACCGGGGACGCAACCGACACTCTCTATCTCTCGGCCGACGTCGGTTCACTCACGCTGAACGGCACTGGTACTTTGCAGGATTACGCCCTTATCGATCCGTCGTCCGTGCTAACGGCCGCCACACTGGTGGAGTAAATTATGAATCGCATAGCTACAACGAATTCCAATTATTCTAGCGAGCGGACGATAACCTCATCGCGGCGTTATGCGTCCAGCTGCGAACGCGGCCAGGCGATGGTTGAGCTGGCCCTCACCATGCCGCTTTTGATGTTGTTGCTGCTGGGCGCCGCGGAGTTTGCGCGCATGGCCTATTCCGCAATCGAAACCTCCAACGCCGCCCGTGCCGGCGTCCAATACGGTGCGCAAAACCACATTACCGCGTCCGATAATTCCGGGATGCAGACCGCCGCACTCAGTGATGGACCGAACGTTCGCGGGTTGACGGCGACCGCAACCCACTTCTGCGGCTGCGCCAACGGAGCGCCTTCCACCTGTGTCGCCGGTGATTGCGCCGGCTCCCGCATGCTTGAGTACGTTCAGGTCAACACCTCCGCGACCATGGCACCCATGATCTTTTACCCGGGTTTTCCCAGGATCTTCACCCTGAATGGGCAGGCAATTATGGAAGTGTGGCAGTAGTGGCGCGCCTGCACAAAACCGCTGGGCACAGTTTGCCCCCACAATGCCGCGTTCGCAGTGAACAAGGCTCGGCCATCGTCGAAATGGCTTTCGCCTCAGTCGTCCTGCTGACCATGTTGTTTGGCATTATCGAAATGGGACTGGCGCTGTATACCTACCACTACCTTTCGGAAGCTGCGCGCGAGGGAACCCGTTTTGCGATCGTTCGGGGCAGCGCCTGCACGGGATTTGCGACTGCGTGCCCCGCTTCGGAGCAGGATATTCAGGCCTATATCGAGAGCCTCGGATTTCCCGGGATCGATCCCTCTGCGATGACGGTGGCAACATCGTATTCGGCCTATCCCGCCGGAGGGACCTGCTTTCCCAACGCGAACTGCACCAATCCGGGAAATATGGTGCAGGTGACCGTCAACTATCAATATCCGTTATCGATTCCGTTCATACCCAGTAGCATTCTGAATATGACCAGCACCTCGCAGATGGTCATCTCGCAGTGAAGGTGTCGCGAAAGCGATCACTGCAGGACCTCCCGTTCTTAACCAAAGATGTCTCTGCCGCGATTCCCAGCGAACCTTTTTGCGTCCGCAGTTACTCCGTATCTTCGGGAATGATGAGCAGGACTTCGACCGGTGTATGCTGTCCATTCTGCATGGCGGGCCGGAACCGCCATTGCTCCAACGAGCCGAGCACGAACGTTTTCTGCGTGAACTGCGGCGGAAAAACGATGGCAAGCTGCTCGAAATGCCCTCCGGAATTGATGAATCCATGCACCATGATGGCGTCGGCATCGGAATCATCGGGCATCAGGTGCGGCCGAACAATAAGGTAGGGCCACGGCGCGTCCGGCCGACCCTTGTTACCCGCCTTCTCCGCGAACCGCGGTAGTGAGTATTGGAGGATCCAGTTTTTCGCCAGCCCTACATGCAGGTAAACAGTATAGGCAAGCCTGCCCGACCACATCCCGAGCGTCTCCGGATATTGGTCGGCCAGAGAAGCACCCACGACGACCACTCCGTACTGGCCATTCCTGGGCAGCTGAATTCGATCAAGCGCGAATGGATCTCCTGCAAGGGACCCTGTATTGGACCGCGACTCGGATTCCATTCCCGCTCCATTGTTTCCGCCCGACCCACTTGAAGCGGACTCCTGGTTTCCACCAGCACCAGGATTCTGGCCGGTGCCTGATCCACTTTGCTGGCCGGTCGCGGTCCCGTTATCCGATGTGCTGTCTGCGTGTCCGCTTGACAGCAATTCTGAAGGGGAGGCGGATGCAGTCTGATTCGCCAACGGCAACGCAACTGTTCCCTGCGCAAGCAGAACGTCGGAGACGGACATGACTGTCGCCCCAGTGGGCTGGGCCGTGGATATTGACGTTGTTTGCGGAACCGCTATTACACCGGGGCTGCGCATCATGATAGGCGAAGTTGTGCTGGCGACGAGCGGAACAGTCCCCGTTATCGAAGGGCTCGATGAGAGCTCGATATCGGCAACATGCTGTTCGTGATTCGGCGCGGTCAGAGAAGGCCGCACTGCCGCCGCAGTTGCCTTTTGCGGAGGCGGGGGAATGATCTTCGGAATCGGAATGCTTTCCGGAGTCCACATCACGACCAGCGGAACATAAGCATCGAGGAGCGGAAGGTTGGCGGGCGCATTCGGCTGAATCAGCGTTTGCGTCGCCGGGATGCGCTGCGCAAGCTGCCTGGGAACAGCTGGAGCGGCCCGCTGACCGCCGGATCGAGCGGCATGCGCCATGGCCTGTGTGGCCTGAGGTGCTCCGCCGTGTCCGGGCGACCAGCGTAGCCGCGGTTCCGTTCTATGCAGGTTCAAAATCCGAACGGTATATCGTTGCGCTGGGAGCTGATCGGAAATTCGCGGCGCATAGGTGATGGCGAGAAACATCAGACCCAGGACCACGACGTGCGTCAGCACCGAAACCGCAAATGAGGAAGGACCCGTACGCGATGGTGGGGGCGGGACGAAAAGCGTGATAGTGCGTGAAGAATTCAAGGTCGGCTACACCCCCGGACCGGCCTTCTCATTCATCCGTCCTGACTCTCAACGCCGATCCAGCGAACGCATGGTGCAGTGGAGTGTTGAAGCACACTCACCGGCTAAGGTCCCGTATTTTAAAGGTTGCAATTTCCCGGCCAACCATTATGGCTGTAACCCCTTCTAAAGCGGGCCGGTGCTGGCCGGGCGTGTCTGCGCGGCTACACAGGAAAGCCGGTTGGTATACACGTGTTCACACCTGCCTGATACGCCAGCGCTCTAAACCCCTGATTTGCTGTCGAAGGGTTCACTCGTTCCTTTGGCACAGCAATTGCGATTAGGGGGGAGGAAAGCGGAGCTGACGTTTCAGCCTCGAAAAGGTGTCTGAATGAACCGAAGATTACTGGTCATCCTATTGAGTGCGTTCGTTGTAGCGGTCGCGTGCAGTTACTTGGTGTTCCGCGTCGCCGCCAATCGTATCGGCGCAGCCCGCCACAATACCACCCAAATCGTCGCTGCTGCAACCGACATCAAGCTGGGAAGCGTTCTTCGCCCCACCGATCTCACTACCATCGATCTCCCCGGATCGTTGCCCAAGGGTGCGATTCTCAATACATCAGACGCTGTAGGCCGCGGCGTGGTATCTAATCTGTACAAAGGCGAGCCGATCCTTGATGCCCGCTTGGCCACTCCCGGCTCCGGCGGCGGTCTTGCTGCGACTATCCCGCCGGGAATGCGAGCCTGTGCCGTTAAGGTCGATGATGTTGTCGGCGTCGCTGGATTTGCGACTCCAGGAATGCGCGTGGATGTGATGATCTCGGGCGATCCCGGCCAGGGAGGCAGGGCGAGCGCCGGCTCCAGGGTAAGGACGCTACTGCAAAACATCGAAGTGCTTTCGGCCGGAACGGATATTCAGAGAGATGCTGAGGGCAAGCCGCAACAGGTGCAGGTTGTCAATCTGCTGGTGACGCCGCAACAGGCGGAGTTGCTGAGCCTGGCCGGTAGTTCGACGCGTATACAGTTGGCATTGCGGAATCCGCTGGACACGAAGTTTGCCAAGCCTCCGGGCGCTGCCGCCGCCGAGCTGTTCGGTGCAGCTCCGGTGAAACTCGCGACTGGAAAAGGCCGCAAAGCGGTAGTGTTGCCTGCCTCCCGCGTTTACCTGATCGAGGTCTTCAACGGAGCAAAGCGGAGTGAAGCAAAATTCGTCTCGCACGGGGCTAAATAGTGATGGCGAGAATCTGGACTACTTTCATTTGCTTCCTTGCCTTGGCGTTCGCAACTTGTGCGGAGCCCGCTCGTAAGGCCCAGGCTCCGCGTTATTCCGCGCAGACGCCCGCAACTGCCAGTCAGGACGTTTCCAACGAGCTCTCCGTCAGCGCGGGAAAATCGGTGCTGGTCGATACCACCGAACCGATTACACGGATCACAGTCGGGCTAGGAGATGTCGCCGAAGCGCAGGCCACCAGTCCAACCGAGGTGCTGGTCAACGGCAAAATGCCCGGTGAAACCAGCCTCATCATCTTTGAAGCAGGCGGCGGCCGCCAGTTTTTCAACGTAACCGTCCATCCCAACTCTTATTTCGCCAACGACAGCATGGAGTCGCTTCGCCGCCAGCTCCGCATGGAACTTCCGGGTCAGAATTTAAAGATTAGCTTCGACAATGGGCTTATTTTCCTGCGCGGCACGGTCAAGGACCTCAACAGTTCCGATCGCGCGGTCCAGATTGCATCCACCGCCGGCAAAGTCATCAATCTGCTGTACGTCGATGTCCCCGCCGCCGAGCCGCAGATTCTGCTCAAGGTGCGATTCGTCAGCGTGGATCGCACGCTGCAAAAGCAGCTCGGCCTGAACGTCTTCAGTACCGGCGCGGGAAACACGATCGGCACGGTCAGCACCGGGCAGTTCTCTCCGCCGGGCGTTGGGAGCACCCAGCCGTATCTGCCCACAGTGCCAAACCCGATCAATTTATTTGTATTCCGTCCTGACCTGAACCTCGGCGCGACCCTCCAAGCCCTGGAGACCAGGGGAGTCGTAGAGATCCTGGCCCAGCCCAACCTTTTGGCGGCCAATGGCAAGGAGGCGAGTTTCCTCGCTGGCGGCCAGTTTCCCTATCCCGTCGTGCAGGGAACCAGCGGAGCCGGCGTCGGAGCAGTCACCATCCAGTTCCAGGAGTTTGGGGTTCGGCTGAACTTTATTCCCACCATCACCCCGCGCAATACCATTCGCCTTCAGGTCGCCCCGGAGGTCAGCTCGCTCGATTACACCAACGGCATCACCATCTCCGGTTTTACCGTTCCAGGCCTCGACGAACGGAAGGTGAACACAGAGGTTGAGCTTCGCGACGGTCAGAGCTTTGCCATTGGCGGGCTGCTCGACAATCGCGACACCGATACGTTCAATAAAATTCCGTTTCTTGGTGATATCCCAATCCTAGGCAAGTTTTTTCAATCGATCAACCGTAACCGCACCAACACCGAACTGATCGTCATCGTAACGCCGGAGATCACCGCTCCCATCCCCGCCGGCGTTCCACTGCCCGCGCTGCATTATCCGACCCCGTTCCTCAAGCCTAACTCCAATGTCCCGATGCAGAATCCCGGACCTGAGGTGACCGGCGCCAAGCCGCTCCCGCCTGCGCCACCCACGATTCCCATTGAGAAATTGCAGGAGAGCATGCAGCCGGAGGCGCCCCTCGTTGTCCAAAGCGGCACAGGCGGCAACGGCCGGGGCAACACTGCAGCCCAATCCGGCATGGGTGGCGGCCGAGGCGGGAGCTTGCCTTAGAGCAGGTTCACCATGGCTGTATCGTCATCCTGAGGTCGCTGCGGCGACTAGGATCTCTGTATTTCCGAAATGCTGGCGGCGCACACGCTTTTCGCTCCATGAATAACGGCGACGCCACCATAAAGCAACAGGAAAACCGGTCCCGGTCTAATTTCCTGAAAAACCTGCGAGAGTTTCTGCAATCCGCTCAGGGAAAAGGGCTCTTCTGAGATTTTCCGATGTTCAGTAACAGGAAACCGCTGGAATCGGCCCTGTTGGAGTTGGAAAGGTGAATCTAGTTCATCGCATTTCGGAACGCCTGGCGCATCCCAGCACGCCGAAGCCGGCGCCGCGCTTCCGCATATCCAACCTCACCCGCGACACCGTCCTCGCCCGCCGCGCCGAACTCGCCGACAACGAATCCACCCGCAGAAAAGGCCTGCTCGGTCGCGACGGTCTCGCCCCCGGCGAAGCCCTCTGGATCCTGCCCTGCGAAGCCGTCCATACCTTCGGCATGAAGTTTCCCATCGATCTCGTCTACATCGACCGCAAGCAGCGCGTGCGCAAGGTGCGTAGCGCCGTTCCGCCCTGGCGCATGTCGCTCTGCTTCACCGCTCATTCCGTCATCGAACTCGCCGCCGGCGCCGTCCGCGATTCCAAAACCGCTCCTGGCGATACCATCGAGTTTTCCGCCGCCGATTGAGCTTGCTTACTGGTTTAAACCGAAGCGAAAATCTCGGCGCAGCTCGCCCGGTGAGCTGCACATGATTGAACCTGCAAAGTTCGCAGTATTGGGAAAATGCTCTGGAGCAGCCACTTCGGTCAGTCCATTCGATTGCCCCATATCGGCACGTGAAAGGGCGGATCGAGCAACGGATAATGCTTCGCGAGTGGAATTCGTATCAGGCTCACGGGTCCGCCGGTCCAGTCTGGCCATGGCGGCGCTGGAGGTTTCGGAATCGGCACGTCTGTGGCTGGCACAGGCGTCAATGTCAGATGGTTCGCATCCGGCATCTCCCAGTGGTATAGCACGCTCCTGGTCGACTTGCGAGATAGGAAAATCGTATGCTTGTCTGCGTCAAGAGTGAACATCGTGGGCCAGAACAGGTCGTCGGTGGAGAACATATCGCCGCGGTTCGCCGTGTCGATATACAGCTCGGTCACGAGAACATTCTTCTGAAAGGTTCGGAATGGTCCCGTCGGCGGAGTCGCGGAATCCACGCGCCAGCCGCCCAGCAGCGGGGAGGAAACCTGGGCCATCACATGATTTTGGTGCCAGAGTATTCCATCGACCATGGGAATTAACGTGAGCAACGAGGCAATAAAAACAACCTCCATGGTTCGCACATAGAACCGGGTGCCCCACCCGGTACCGTAGGGAACCCAGGTCCCTGCCGCCGCCGCCGCCTCATGCCGCCACAGGAACTTGTACAGCGGCTGCAGGTCCGGCAGTACCAGGAATATCTCGATCAGCAGCAGCGTCAGGGCGAACAGCTTTACGGTCACGTCGAAAAAGAAGTTGTACAGTACCACATTGCTCATCACAAAAACACACAGTAGCATTCCCGCCAGTGCGGTCCGGCGGAACAGGACCAGCGTGCCCGCAAACGTCTCGATCAATCCGGCGATGCACTGATAAATGGGTTGAATCCCGATGAGGGTATAGAGCATGAGATTGCCATTAATCTCTCCCGTCGGATGGTTGAGTACGGCATGCGAAACCGGAGGCATCTGCAGCGGGAAAACTTTGATCACCCCGTAGCTGATCATGTAAGCCCCGACCTCCAGGCGCAGGAAGAAACGGAGCCATCCGTTGAGCCTCCGGTATTCGGTACGCCGGCTCCCGAGCAGTCGCGCGATCGCCGTCCACGCCAGGCCCCCTATCACTGCGACGAAAATAAAGAACTGGTACAGCACCCAGTTGCTCATATCGTCGCCACGCTGATGCAGGACCCAGTTGTTGGGAACTTGGGTGAAGCCGAAAATGTGGTGTCCCAACCACCCGGCGAGATAGTTCAGCGGTATTGTCAGGACGTAATTGATCGTGTTGCCGGTCGAGAAGGTGTAGAAGAGGGTGCCGTTGCAGTATAAGTAAGTAACCAGAACAAAGAAGATAAAGGCCATGCGAAACCCCAGGCGTGTCCAGGGATTCCAATAGTAAGGGGCGCGAACCGTTTCCGGCGGCACAGGTAGTACAGGCGCGGCCGCAGCCTCATGTACGGCAGCCCACTGTTCAGCCGTCGCGGCGGAATCCATCGGAGGGGTTTCCAGTGTGCTCAATGGTGCTCTCGCTGGTTGTGGAGGGCAATGGGTGCCCTCAATTTAGTAGAGGACCCAATCCGGGTCAAACCTGTTTCGTCGTTGACCGCCGGCCTCCATGACGCCAATCTCGCCAACACACATTTCCCTGCAAATCACAGACCAAAATCGATGCTCCCAATTCGGGTGCCGAACGTCTCGCGCCCGGACGTGGGTTCGGGCCCTTACTCAGATCAGCTCCGCGTTCCATGATCCGGCTTGGCAGTGGACTCACCCCCTCCTGTATACGCGCCTTATCTCTTCTATCTCCGATGTATACAGGCGTTCACGCCCATCCCGCCGCGCTCCCGGTTAACTCGCTGGTTTTGATTGCTTATTCCCATTTCCGGAATTGGCGCGCCGCTTGCTCTTATAAGGGCATACCCAGCCTGCGGCTGGCACTTCAATGTACGGGAGAAGACCCAATGATGACGAAACTGAATGACACGATGGTGCAACTATATGTGACCATGAAATGCCTCTTGATGAGGGAGGAAGGTCAGGACCTGGTCGAATACGTGCTCCTCATAGCCCTGATTGCTCTGGCTGCAACCGTCGGCATGACCGCGTTGGCCGGCCAGATCAACGCCGCCTTCACCGCTGTCGGCACCAAGCTGGCAACTTACACCGGATAATTCTCTAGCAGAGCGCACAGGCCGGGTAGCCAAACATTCGTGCGTTACTTCTGGTGGGAAAAGCACGTTGTGGATCGAATCGGGTTCTACAACGTGCTTCCTTCGCAAGGAGGGCGCACGCCAAACTAAATCCCCGGGAAAGGACTTGTAATGGAGAGAACAATCCGGACAGTAAAGAAAATCCTGAAGGTCCTGCTAAGGATCGAGGGTCAGGATCTCGTTGAGTACGTGCTGCTGATCGCACTAGTCGCCTTGGCGGCTACCGCCGGGATGAAAGTGCTGGCAACCCAAATCAACACCGCTTTCACCAATACCGGCACCAAGCTAACCACCTACGTCACTAACGGTGGTGGCGGCGGCGGCGGAAACAATAATAACAACAATAACAACAATAACAACAATAATAATAACAATAATAATAACTGAAATAACTTTAATAACGCCGTCAACAACGCCTTTAATAACGCTGTTAACGACTTTAATAACTTCATCGGCGGCTAACGCAATCCTTGAGTGAGTGGCTTGGTTAGCCATTTCACCCCAGGGAGCCGATGAAAGCTGGATTCGATCGAAGATCTCGTCATCTTGGGTGCAGGGAGGCTTCCCTGCAGGGGCACTTTCCGCAACCGCAGGGCACCCTCACCGCGCTCAGGGTGACGGGGCGCTTCAGCCGAAGCGAAATTGAAGATCTTTGATGCCTTGGAGCGGCGCCAATCGCGTGGCGTTTTGCTAACCCTGATCAAATATGAGGGCGCCGGATGAGCACGCTTGCGCAACATCCAGAAGTCGCAACCATTACGCCCCTGCCGTCCCGGCGCAAATACCTCGACTACGCCGTCTTTACCCTCTGCGCCAGCCTGTACCTGTTTCCATTCATGCGTCTCCTGCTGTACGGAACCGACGAGGGAACCCAAATCTCCGGCGCGATCAGGATTCTTCACGGGCAGGTATTCGCCCGCGATTTCTTTGAGGTCATGGGCCCCGGCACCTTCTATTGGCTCGCCGCGTTCTTCAAGCTCTTCGGCGTGTCCTTCCTTGCCGCTCGGCTTTGCCTTTTTATCTCCTCGCTGGGCACGGCACTGTCGATGTACTTCCTCTCCCGTCGGGTTTGCGGACCATACCGGACTTTGCCATGCTTTTTATTGGCGGGAACGTATTTCGGCATGCTGTGGCCGATCATCAGTCATCACGTGGACAGCAACTTCGTAGCCCTGCTGTCCGTCGTCTTTGTCGTCCTTTGGCTGGATCGGCGCAAGCGGCTATTGCTGATCGCTGCCGGTGCGTTGGCGGGCGCAGCCCTATGCATTCACCAGCCCAAGGGAGGACTGCTTTTTGTCGCCATAGTCCTTTGGCTCTGTTGGGTAGAGCGCCGGCGACCGGCGGAACTGCTGCGTTCCATCGCACTCCTGTCGGCTGGCTTCGTCGCCATCGTTGGAGTCGTATTGGCATATTTCTGGAGCCACGGAGCGCTTTGGGACCTGTTCTACACGAACTTCCTATGGCCCTCCGCGCACTATGGCGGAAGCGTCAACAATGTCCGCTATGCCCAAGGCTTCGGCGTGGAGTACTGGCGAATTTGGGCCGGTCCGGCCGGCTCTGCCCTGTGGCGCATCCCGATGGCGGCCCTGCTGTCGCTTCCGTTTCTTCTGGTCGCGGCCCTTCCGCTTGTGCTGGCGATCTTTGGTATCCGGAACTGGAAAAGCTTCTCCCGCCCGGAGATCCTGCTCTATTGGATATGCGGCTGGGCAATGTGGGCGTCTGAAATGCACAGAAAGGACATCTGCCACCTTGTATTTGGAGCGCCACTGCTCCTCATCCTGTGCGTTTACTACCTGGAGCAATACCGCGCCAAGGCGTATGAACTTCTGCTGCAGGTGCTCGCCATCAGCGCCGTCTGCCTGGCCTGCTACGGCCTTCTTTTGTCCCTGGTGGCGCACCCGGTGGTGACGCGGTTCGGCACTGTGCATCTCCTGCGAGACGATCCGATCCTCGCTTCCCTGGAGGCTCACGCCGCTCCCGGCGAGGAAATTTTCGCCTACCCCTATATCCCCATGTATTACGTTCTATCCGGTACTTTGAATCCGACGCGGTACACCTTGCTGACCTACACCTACAACACGCAGACGCAGTTTCAGGATGCCGTGCATACGCTGGAGACACATCGCGTCAAGTGGATAGTGTGGGATACCAGTCCCGATTCACAGGCAGGCGGATTTCTTTTCCCTCTGCCCAAAGGTGCGCCGCGCGTCAAACCGATCATGGAACCGTACCTGCAGTCGCACTACCGAGTTGTGCGCCAGGAGAAAGAAACCCTTCTCATGGAGCGAACGACTGAAGCCCCCTGAGAATGGGTGCCCCCGGGATACTCGATCATTCGACAGGCGAAGAACTCGCCCCGGCAGGCTTCTACACCGTATCTGGCGCAAATGCGTCCACCAGAGAAATTGTCTTCAAACCGCGTTACAGTTGGACAGCGGAGCCTTGCTGCGGACGGTGATCGTCACCGGCTCGCCCGGCAGCAAGTCAAAGTAGTTATCGGAAACTTCAGCAGCCCT
>CAWGLF010000022.1:0-30959 GCA_963823295.1 uncultured Acidobacteriota bacterium | reverse complement strand
CGCGGACCCGACATTGCCGAATCCCTGAATGATGATGCGACATCCCTCTACCGGCATATCCAGGTGGCGCAGCGCCTCCAGGCACACCACCCGGATTCCCCGCCCCGTTGCTTCCTTGCGCCCACGCGAACCGCCGATTTCGACAGGCTTTCCGGTGACCACGCTGGTGACCGTCTGGCGCATGTGCATCGAGTAGGTATCCATGATCCAGGCCATGGTCTGCTCGTTGGTATTCATGTCCGGCGCGGGAACATCCTTTTCCGGCCCAAGGAATTCAATCAGCTCCGAGGTGTAGCGGCGGGTGATGCGCTCGAGCTCGCCTTGAGACAACTTTCTGGGATCGCAGATCACCCCGCCTTTGGCGCCCCCGAAGGGGATATTCACCACGGCGCATTTCCAGGTCATCCAACTGGCCAGCGCCCGCACTTCATCCAGCGTCACCTCGGGCGAGTAACGAATGCCGCCTTTCCCCGGCCCCCGCGCCATGGAGTGATGGACGCGGAACCCGGTGAACAACTGAACGCTGCCATCGTCCATGGATACCGGAAAATGCACGATGATCTCGCGGCTGGGAAAACTTAGAACTTTCCATAGCGCGTCATCGAGGTTCAGCTTGCGTGCGGCAAATTCGAATCGGGCAGCCTGCGCTTCCCAGGGATTCATCTCCTGCTCGAGCGTCACCGTATTCATTGCAATTGTCTCCATAAACGGTGGAATGCAATCGCACGGGCTGCAATTCTGTCGTCCTCGCGCCGCGCATTCCGGCCAAACCTACGGAGTATAAGCTGACGCAAGCAACTCCGGCAAGCTGTGAATGGCAAACGTTTTTCCTGTTGCTCTTGCAGTCAACCAAGCATATGGTTGTTGGCAATCGGATCTCTTTCGGAGCGGAGCATGAAAGTTTCACCGCGGAGATGGATGATCGCAGCCGGAGTCTTCCTTAACGCTCGCGGCGCGCAATTGGCCGCGATATTGCAACGAGCGGTCTCCGCAATATCGCGCATCGGGAGAGCCGTTGCTGGCTTTATAAAAGACCACGCACGCGACTTGCTTGACCTCAAGATCGGCATTCCCGTGGTGCTGTTCACTTTTGTGGTAGTTACAGTTGCCATTGCACTTTTACTTGGCGTTTGGGACCAGAAGACCATAATAGTCATCACACCATTCGGGATGCCGGTCGAAGAGCATCGGACAATTCCATATAGCGGAGAGTCTCTTGCCAATCTGATGGCTGATGAGTTCCAGAGCATGATTCGAACGTCGGACGATTTCACCGGAACGACCGATTACTCCAGCAGCAAGCAATATAATCCCCTTCCTGAAACCCCCAAAATCCCTGTTCAAACCAGTTTTGAGCTCTTGGTCCATGGCGTGTCCGTGGACGAAATACTTAAAATCTGGAGATATCTCCGTTACAACCAAGAGAACATTTCAGGAGAAGTGGTCCGCAGCGGCCCTGGAAAGGTTCGGTTAAGAGCGCGTCTCAACGCGAGCTCGCGTGCAATGTACTGGGAAATTCCCGGAGAAATAGATGATAACGCGATCCCGTCTTATCTCAACGACCTTGCTGCGCACGTGTTCGCGGACCTTCATCCTGCGACACTCGGCCGGTACTATCTTGCGAATCGCAGGTATCAGAAGGCGACAGGAGTGTTTGTGGCATGGGTTAGGCGGGAGCCCGAAAACGCATCCGCCGATTACTGGCTGGGGTACTCGCTTGAGAAGATGGAGCAATTCGACCTGGCGATGGCAGCGGAGGAACGATCGAACGAGTTGCAGAGCCACGCAAGCCATCTCGCTCTCGGGATGATCGAATTCATCGAGGCGGATGAAGCCGATTTGATGAAAAGCAAAGACTCAGAATCGCTGTATGAAGAGGCTATGAAGTACGATCGCCGTGCGATTGCAGTATCTTGTCCGGCATGGCGCTGCTGGATCCCTATGGGTAATCGATATCCCAACTATGTTCTAAACAAGGGTCAGTTATTTGAGCGGTTACGCAAGTTTGAAAACGCGCTGGAGGTCGATAAAGCGGCTCTAAGGATCGATGGTCAAAGTGCCGGTGCGAGAGCCAATATGGGATCGACTCTTCTGCTGATGTCCTATGACCCGAAAACCGGTCCGGTAGAGCGAGAGCAGGAAATCAGGGAGGCCGTCGCGCAGATTCAGTGCGCACTGGCGATCAAACCGTATTTCCCAGGGCCATTGTCGATCCTGGTTGGCACTCTTTTGAAACAGCAGAAGGAGAAAGACACGGAACAGGGGAGCCAGGGACAGTCCAAACCCAATGCGGATCGCGTCTCCAGGCTTCCAGTCGACTTGCCCCCCTGCTCAAAGCAGCCGCAGTGGGAGGCCAGCGCAAACGCGGCAGAAACTGCACGGCCAGAGAACGACGCGGAGCAAACAGCACGGTGGGCATCATTGATAAAGCCAGACGCAGAGGAACCCCTGTTTGAGCTTGGCTACATATTATTTGTTGAGTCAAAACGAGCGACGACGGTTGGCGAACGAGAACAGCTCTCCACGTCAGCGGACGAGGCGTTCAATAGAGCGTTACGATCACAACCTGAGGAAGTTCAGACTATTACCGCGCAGGCCCAGCAACTGCAAAACCTTGATTCTTCATGGGCGGGTCGGTTCAGCCAACGGGAAATCGACATATTCAATAACCAATTGCGGGACCAGCCGGATAATACTGCCCTTTATCGGAGGCTCGGTGACGCTTACTTCGTAGCTGGCCAGTATGATGATGCAGCTAAATCGTATCGGACCGCGCTTAACCAATTTCCTGGGTATGGACGACTTGCCAGCTTTCACGTCCAGTTGGCAGATGCACTCTATCTATCGAACCCGCCTGATCTTGGCTCCGCGCGCGAGCATTACATGGCTGCTGAGAGACTCGGGAGTTCCGCGGCGGGCAATTGTCTGTTTCAGTTTCGACTTGCACACACGCTTCGCTATTCTTCTTCACCGGATCCAAGCCAAGCCATCCAGGCATATGCGAAGGGCAAGAGCCTGAACGAGAAGAGCCACAAGTGCGAGTCTCCGTCTGGCGCGCAGTTCTACACCGAATTTGCGAGCGCTCTCCGCGAGCGCGGCGATAGTAAAGGCGCGTCGGAAATTAAACAGATCGCGCTGAATATGAACCCGTCCTTGGCGGGCGAATCCGCTCATCTCCAGAGGGTGCATTCTGGTGCCGTAAAAAAGAAGTGAAATCAAACTGAAAATACGATCCCATCTGAACAGGCTCGGCAGACTCAAAGAGAAGTTGACGTTGACAATGCTCGGGTGCAATACCCGCCGAAATCCATGCTGAATCCAAATTCCTGATACGCAATTTCGCTTCCAACGTGTAGGATTGGCGTTGATTTATGTCGATTAAGTCCAACATTACACCTTCGTTAGCCGAATTCCAGCGTCTGGCGCGCAGCCACGACCTGGTACCCATCTGCAAGCCGTGGACGGCGGACCTTGAGACCCCCGTTTCGGCCTTTCTGCGCGTTGCCTATGGGGAACCCGAGGCGTTCCTGCTCGAGTCCGTCGAGGGGGGCGAAAACGTTGGCCGTTATACATTTATGGGGATTCGCCCCTATAAAAAGATCATTGCTCACGGCCAGCAGATCAGCACCCATACCGGCGACCACATCGAATCGAGCGAAGGCGATGTCTTCGAGTTGCTCCGCGATTCGCTCGCCGGGCACACGTCGGCCCGCCTTCCCGGGCTGCCGCCGTTTACCGCCGGGGCGGTCGGATTTTTCTCCTACGACGCTGTGCGGCTGATTGAAAAGCTGCCGGAGACCGCCAAAGACGAGCTCGGCATGCCGGACGCCTGCCTGATGTTCTTCGACACGGTGCTCGCCTTCGACCACGTAAAACAGGAAATCCTGCTGGTGGCGACCGCCGACCTGCAGCGGTATAAGCCTCAGGCCGCCTACGCAAATGCGATTCGCCGGCTGCATGATTTGGAGAGGCGGCTGGCGAAGCCGCTGCCGAAACCGGCTCGCCATACCGTGCACGGAAAACTGGCCCTTAAATCGCGCACGCGCAAGCAGGATTATCTGGCCGGCGTCGAGCGCATCAAGGACTACATCGCCGCAGGAGATGTCTTCCAAGCTGTGCTGTCGCAGCGCTTCGATGTGGAGCCGGGGGTGGATCCGTTTTCCATTTATCGCGCGCTGCGAATCGTAAACCCGTCGCCGTACATGTATTTTCTGCGCGTGGGCCTGCGCCGCCCCGGGGACACCCACCTCGCCGGCTCGTCGCCGGAACTGCTGGTCCGCGTGCACGGCCGAAAGGTGGAGTATCGGCCCATCGCCGGGACGCGCCCGCGCGGCGAGGAAGAAGAAGAGGACCGCCGCATTGAGGATGAGTTGCGGGCCGATGAAAAAGAAGTGGCCGAACACATCATGCTCGTGGACCTGGGGCGCAACGATGTGGGCCGGGTGAGCGAGTATGGCTCCGTGCAGGTGAAGGATCTGATGTATGTCGAGCGCTACTCGCACGTGATGCACCTGGTGAGCGCTCTCGAAGGAACACTGCGCCCGGAATTTTCCGCGGTGGATGCGTTCCGCGCCTGCTTTCCCGCGGGGACGTTGACGGGCGCGCCCAAGGTGCGGGCCATGGAGATCATCGAAGAACTGGAGCCGGCGCGGCGCGGCGTATATGGCGGCAGCGTGTTTTATGCGGATTTCTCCGGGAACTTCGATTCCTGCATTGCGATTCGCAGCCTGCTGATGCTCGGCAAGCAAGGGCATATCCAGGCCGGCGGCGGGATTGTGGCGGATTCGATTCCTGAGAAGGAGTTCGAGGAGAGCGTGAACAAGGCCAAGGCGGTGGTGCGGGCGATTGAGCGGGCGCGGGGTTAACGACGCAGCAGGACACGCGGATTTGGGCAGGATTTTGGCGGGAACAAGCGAATTACTGAAGGATTGCGCGAAATAGTTGAAGGATTGTGCGCGATAGTTGAAGGATTGTGTTGAATAGTTGAAGGATTATGCGGGAAGGTAGCGCGGTGCAAGCTGCTGATTCTGTTCGGGCACAAAGGCTTTTCCCTGCGAAACACACGCGAATGGCCGGATAATTGCGCCTTCAACTCTGCGTATTAAGTGCGGGAGTATCGGGAGTCAACTGGCTGATTGCGTTCCGGAGGCGCGGCGATCGCGCGGGACTGGTACGGAGTCTATAGCCAGTCTACCGTTTTGGGCCCATATTCATTTCCCTGGTCGATGCTGAAATCTCATCCCACTCAGGCCCAAAGAACGGGCTTGAATGGGGCACCTGTGCGAAACAGTGGACAGAGATCAGTGGACAGGCACGCAAGAACTCCGCTAGAAATGAGAGATTTTTGCGATGTATTGAGAGAAGCAGGTTCCCGTCCGACTCACCCGCTGATGGCGGATTGGCTCAGGACAAGCTCTCCACTTCGTTGCCCTAGTTAAGGCGTATAAAGAACATCCCCGGTGATTGTCCACCGCATCTTAGCTGTCGTAGGAACTCAGGTTGAGTTCGATTTGGCGTTCCCTCCGCTTTTGACGCAATTCTGTTGCAGCGCATTATCGACGGCTTCTTCATCGGTTTTTTGAAGAATCGGGCTTCCTCTGAGGTTTCTTTCAATCCTCTTTACCTAAGGAGCCGCCATGTCGCACCGATTTTTCACCGCAGTCTTCCTCGCCTCCACCCTGTGCATCGGTACATCGTTCGCCGCAAATCCCGCCAAATCCGGCAACACAACCGCCACGCCGGTCGCGTTCGTCTATGTGACCAGCAACTACACCGGACAGACCAACAGGATTCTTGGTTATTCGGTGGCCTCGAACGGCAAACTGACTGCCGTTCCCTATTCGCCCTTCTCCCATGATGTGGTTCAGATGGCGGTGAATGGCAAGTATCTCTTCGCTGCCGGGAATAATTCGACCAGCAGCAATATCTATTCATTTTCAATTGGTCCCCACGGCTATCTGACGCTGGCCAAGCTGACGGAAGTAGTCAGCGTACTGCCTGCGGCGGTGAATTTCTTCACCCCGTCCACCCATAGTTGAGTGCTGGCGATGGTGCCGGTAACCCTCGCCGCCGCCTGCACCTGCACCGGCGAGCTGACGGTGGACCCGCTGGCGGGAGAGCAGATGTGGACCCCGGCGGTAGACGGTGCAGTGCACGCCGCGCCTCCTACGGTGAAGTTGAAAGCGGTCTGCTGCTGGCGATTGTCTATATCTTTCGCGAACAGCACCCCTTTGTGCGAGCCGGGCGTCAGAGTGGTGCCGGTCAGGTCAAACCAGGCGCGCGGACCCCAGGCGTGGTACTGATCGGCAATCTTGTTGCCGTCCACCCACAACTCCATAAGGCGGAGTTGGCCGAAGGAGTTGGCGGAAGCATTAAAGGTCACGGGCGAAGCGGTCGAGGAGCCTGGCGCGCAGACCGATATGCCTTGGCCGGCGTGCGGATAGGAGCACCCGCCCCAGTTCCCTGTTGCGGTGGTGTTCAGGGCGTCAACGATGATCGACGTAGTGTTCGCAGAGCTTAGACTTTTTTGCATGACAGCCAGAACGTCAGGCTTGGTATCGGAATTGAAGACGCCAGCCAGCGGGGGGCCGACAGCCGGATAATTTGGCAGTCCATAGGTCTGTTGAGTGAACATTCCTTCACTGGTGTCGGCCAAAAAGAATACGAGACCAAAGCCCGTGCCACCGCTGTTCGGGGCTGTACCGACCAGATCCATTCTAGTGTCGCCATTAAAATCCGCCATTGAGACCGTCGATAGGTAGGGAGAGGGGATGATGTAGGTATGGAAGGTGCGATCAGTCTGGCCGTAGAGGACGGCGAGTGTTTGATTGCTCGGGTTCTGGGGCGTGCCGAAAACGTCCGTCGTCCCGTCGCTATTCAGGTCTCCCACGGAGATATTGAATCGGTTTGTCGAGGAATATGGCGCGCTGTCAGTAAACTGTGAGCCGCCGTTGTTGTACAAGATGTGCAAGATGTCGGTGCAGCCGTTTTGCACGCAGTATTCATCCACGAACGCAACATCGGCCCTGCCGTCGGCGTCGAAATCCCCAGCAGCGTAGCCGGCAAAAGCGTCATACAGGCCGGCCATCGAATAGATTATGGTCGGGCTGCCAAAGTTGCCGGTGCCATCGCCCGGGATTAGATAGAGCACATTCCCGGCACCCGAAGTTCCGGTTATCACCAGATCCAGCTTACCGTCGCCGGTGAAATCCGCAGCCACAAGCGCGCTGCCGCCGGCCAGGTACTGATTAGACGACAGAGCGATGGTGATGTATCTGGGCGCCTCGAAGGTGCCATCACCTTTGCCTAGCAGCAACACGAGTTGATTGCCCGTGGTGCCTGGGTAAAAGATCAGATCCACCTTGCCATCGCTATTGAAATCGCCGTAAGCCATCACGGAGCCGCCAGGGAATCGGGTTGGGAAGGTGTAGCTCACCGGAGCGCGGAACGTTCCATTTCCGTTCGCGATGCGGACGGTAAATGTATTCGAGGTACCGGCCGGCTGCACGGTTTCCTGGACCAGGTCCAAAATCCCATCGTTGTTCACGTCGATCGCATAGGGGAAATAAGATGCGCGTTCGGTAGCGGTCTGGGTTGAAAAGGTGGCGGGCGATTGTGCGAAGCAGGTGGCGAAAGTGGCGGCTACGCAGAGGACGGCTGAGGACACGTTTCGGAGATTGAACATGGCGGGACTCCTGGACTCCGCTAATTGAGAGATGCCGGTTTGTTCGCGAGTTGCCAGACTGCCTCAACCAGACTGCCTCAATTTGAGGGTTGCGGACGCTGCTTCGTCGCGCGGCACTTGAAGATCCAAAACGCTATCGCGACTCTACTCAGCCGACAGAAAGCACAGGTCCTCGATTTTCAGTCGAGGACCTGCGGTGTACAGGCACAGGCTGTCAGGCATTACTGCACCGTCGCATCGATGGCGCTTTCCCACTTCTGCCCGGCCGTATTTGTTGCGAGAACGGCGAAGCGGTGGCTGCCAGCGGCCAAGCTGACGGAGGTGTTGAGTGACGTCGAGGCGGTGGAGTATTTCTTCACTCCATCGACCCACAGTTGCGTGCTGGTGATGGTCCCGGTGACCTTCGACGTTGCCTGAACCTGCACGGGCGAGCTGACGCTCGAACCGCTGGCCGGCAGACACACATGGACCCCTGCCGATGTCGGCGCGCTGCACGACGAGGACGAAGTTACATTAAGGGTGGACACTTTGGATTCAGTGGAACCATCCCAGCCGACGGCGAGGATCGCAAGCCTATGGGAACCGGCGGCTACTGGAAGAGTCGCATTCAGGAAGGAGTAATTGGAAAAAGCGCCCGGCAATTGCTCCGCCTGCTTCTTTCCATCAATCCAAATCTGCACGTCCCGCATAGGCGTGTCCCCCGCCGCTCCAACAGCAAAGCTCACCGGCGAAACAGCGGTGCTCGTCGATGGGCTGCACACAGCGATTCCCACGGCGGCGTTCGGCGCATTGCATGTGGGGAAATTGCCCGCTGTATCGTTCAGCAGGGTGACCAGCGTTGCGGTTCCGTTCGGAGTGTTGGCCTCCGGGACGATTAGGTCGGCCTTGGTGTCGCGATTGTCGCGCAACCCGTAGAGGTCCCCGAGATCGCTAAACCCGAGACCGTGGGTGTTGAGCGTGTAAACCGGGGTCATGGGGCCGAACTGTTTATTTCCCTTGCCAGAGAGAATGTTTACCTGGTAACCGGATTGAGCGGAACTGGACTCGAATGCAATATCGGGGATGCGGTCGCCGTTAAAATCGCCGACGGCAAGCTGCATGAGCGGGTAGACCGTGGTCTGAATCTCCGCAAACGTCATTTTTCGATCGGAGTTTCCGTAGAAGACCGTCAGATAGGGCTTGGCTCCTCCGTGTGGGCCGGAAGTAGTGCCGATCAGATCGGATATGCCGTCCCCGTTGACATCGTCGACAACGAAATCCACAAGATCGGAGGTGCTGTCGCTATAGGTCTCAGTAAAGTGACCGGCACCGTCGCCGGAGAAAATCTCAAATTGTTGGCTGTCGTTGTCGGGCGAGCCCGCAATTGCCACCACGTCGGCCTTGCCGTCACCATCGAAGTCGCCAGTGAGAAGCACTGCTCCTGGCAGCAGGTTGTGGGTCGTCGGCCCAGGAGTGAAAGTCCCGTCGCCCTTGGAAAACAGCACCTGCAGATCGCTGGTCGTGCCGCCATCGGAGGTGGTCAGCAGCAGCAGATCGGCCTTGTTATCGTGGTTCACATCGGCCGCAACAACGGACCACAGTTGTCCGCTGACGGCGTGGGCGACCGGAGCGCGGAAGGTCCCGTCTCCGTTTCCAAAATAGATGGAGACGTTGGAGGCTATGGAGGCCGCGCTTGTCTCTGACACTAGATCGAGGTTGCCGTCGCCGTTGAAATCCCCGAACGCAACCATGCTGGTTTCATTCGGGGTGTTGTAGGTGATGGGCGCGCGATACGTGCCGTCGCCGTTGGACAGCAGGACAATGAAGCCGAGGGGGTCTGGATTTAAAAGGACCAGATCTTCGTAGCCATCGTTGTTCAGGTCGCAGTGGAAGTCGGTCAGGTAGTTGTTGATCGTAGTAGTGTGGGCCGAAAAGCTGGGTGTCTGGGCTTGGGCAAAGCAGGTGAAGGAAGCGGCCAGGCAGAGGATAGCTGACGATAAAAATTTGCTAATGGACATGTGCACTCCTGTGAAGTCTCCGACTACTTCACGGTCAAATTTAAGACGGTCTCCTGTAGCCGATTATCGATGTCCGCCGCAATGAAGACCACGCGATGAGTACCGGACGCAAGCGCGTCGCTGAAGTTGAACCATGCCCTCGGTCCCCAGGCATGGTATTGCTCCGTGACCTTTTTGCCGTCCACCCACAGCTCGATCTTGCGGAGTTGTCCAAAGGAGTTTGCGGACGCGTTGAATGTCACCGGCGACCCCGCCGAACTGGCGGGCATGCAAACGTGGATTCCCATGCCGGCTTTCGGGTAGGCGCAACCGCCCCAGTTCCCGCCTGCAGTGGTATTCAGCGTGTCGGAGAGGACATAGGTGCTGATCGTATGTTGTCCCGCACCTACAATGTCCGGCTTGGTATCGAAATTGAAGTCGCCGACCACAGAACCGCTGAGGTACGGATTGTTCGGTGGTGCGTAGGTCTGCTGGGTAAACGCGCCTTCGCTGCTGGTGGCGAGCAGGAATGTGAGACCGCTGGTGTTCGCGAGTGATCCGAGCAGATCCATTCTCGTGTCGCCATTGAAATCAGCCATCGCGGACGGCGTGAAGTCGGGAATGGTGTACATATGGAAAGCCCGTCCGGCCTGGCCGTACAGAACGTAAAGTTCAGTGCTGCTCGTGTCGGGATTGTATGAGGTGGCAAAAATGTCGGTCCGGCCGTCGCTGTTCAGGTCTCCTGTGGAGGAGATATTGAATCCAGCGAAGGTGATTGTTGCGCTGGTTGTCGTGTCGGTAAATTGTGAGTTGCCATCGTTGTACAACACGTGCACGGCGCTGGCGCAAGTCTGACCTTGATCGCAGGTATAGTCATTGACGAATGCAATGTCGGCCCTGCCGTCGCCATCGAAATCTCCAGCGAGCAGAGTGTCCGCAGAATAAGAGTCGGTGTCCGCACCATGGGCCACGGGCAATGTATCGATGGAGATCGCGGCTCCAAAGCCGCCGGCACCATTGCCTGGAATCAGGTAGATCGATTCGGGAGTTCCGCGCCGGGTGCTCCCTCCGGTCGCTATCAGGTCCAGCTTGCCGTCGCCGTTGAAATCGTCCGCCAGCCACAAACGTCCCGACTGCTGGCCGGATGGAAAGTCAAGCGTGATGTATTTGGGCGCCTGGAAGGTTCCATCGCCTTTGCCCAAGTACAGTAAAAGTTGAGTGGTTCCCTGGAAGATGAGATCGACGTTGCCATCCCCATTAAAGTCGCCGGAAACCATCGGGGCGCCGCCATAACCCCCACCCACTGAAGGTGGAAAGGAATAGACCACGGGAGCGCGAAACGAGCCGTCGCCGGTCGCGATCCTGACGGTAAATGCGGGCTTGAAGGTGCTCGGTCTAAGTCCTGAGGGTATTGTCTGTTGGACCAGATCGAGAATGCCATCATTGTTCACATCGATCGCAGAAACGTCCGTCGATGGGCGTTCGGTAGAGGTCAGGGTCTTGAATGTGGCGGGTGTTTGTGCGGAGCAGGTTGCGAATGAAACGCCTAGGCAGAGGATGGCTGAGGATACATGGCGAACTTTGAACATATGCGACCTCTGGACTCGCTAGCTTAGAGCCGCCGGGTTCTTTTAGAGTTGCAGCGGGAAACGGCTATATTTTGAGTCGCCACCGGGGAGGCGCGGTGCAGTTTGAGCCAGTTTCAAAAACAACCGCAGGTCCCTCGACTTCGCAGGCCGAAAAACACGGCCTGCTCCGCTCGGGATGACAGATTTTTATGAACCGCAGCAAAAAGACGACTTGATTGGGCACTCGCCCGGGATGACAGATTTTGTATCAAACCGCGCCACTATCCACCGGGGCGCGGCGCGGGTGTTTCTTGCGACCCGGCGGAACTTGATATTCTGAGTGCAGCGTCCTGCCATGATTTTCGTCCTCGACAATTACGACTCGTTCACCTACAACCTGGTGCAGATCCTTGGCGAGCTGGGCGAAAAGGTGGAAGTGCGCCGTAACGATCAGGTAACGGTGGAAGAGGTCGAGGCGCTGGCGCCGGAGCGGATTCTGCTTTCCCCTGGTCCCTGCACGCCGCAGGAGGCCGGCATCAGCATCCCGCTGGTTCGCCGTTTCACCGGGAAGGTTCCGATTCTGGGTGTATGTCTGGGCCATCAGGCAGTGGGCGCGGCATTTGGCGCCAAAGTGGTGCGCGCGCCGCGACTGATGCACGGCAAGACCAGCGCCGTGGAGCATGATTCGCGGACAATTTTCCGCGGCATCAAGAGCCCCATGACGGGCACGCGTTACCACTCACTGATTGTTTCCGAAGATGCCCTGCCGGAAGAACTGCAAATCACCGCTCGCGCCGATGGCCTCATCATGGGACTGCGCCATCGCAACTTTCCCGTTGAAGGAGTGCAGTTTCATCCGGAAAGCGTGCTGACGGACGACGGCCGGCGCCTGATCGCGAATTTTCTGAAGCTGGAATAGCGGATGAGCCCGCGCATTGCGTAAAGCAAAAGTAGGTCCCTCGACTACGCGTTGCTGCGCAACGACTCCGCTCGGGATGACACATTTGAAAAATGTTCCGAAGGGAAAATATCAGCGGAGCAGAGGATTGTTTCTTTGCGTTCCGAAATAGAATCCAAGGACGGATCCAATCAATGCCGTTAAAGCCGGCAGGATGATTTGCAGCATGTCCTTGGTTTGTATCCAGACATCCCTGGAAGCGGAAGATTTCAGTACGACCCAAACGATCACAAATCCAAACAGCGCCAGCAGGCCGACCGTGACAAGCATTCGAACATGATCGTATTGCCGCTGCGGATTGTACGGTACCAGGGCATACCCTTTGCCAAAACTTTCTGAAACCGGAGTGTCGGAAATCACGAACTCGACCTTCGGCTTAGTGCCAACTACGGAGGGGGATTCCGAAGTGCCATTCATCGGTGTTTACCGCATTCATTTCTGGGGCCGGACACCGTCCTTGCCGGACACCATCTTTAATTCCCGCACGCGGCTTCCCTTTTTCAGGAGAACGCGCGTGTCATCGTCGCCCTCCGCATCCACCAGCAACTGAGTCACATTGACCGCTTGTTGCAATGCTTCGGAGACGGAAATATTTTGCTGTTCCGCGATTTTGCGCAGTGCATTGAGCGTTTCGGTCGATATGACGATTTGCGTCAGGCTGGACGATGGCGATGCGTCGGGCATAGCACATACTCCCTCCAATTTGGGTTTCCTCACAGTTCATGGTTGCACCTTCACGGTGGGCTTACAAGTACAATAATGAGTGCTGTTCTCCACCGATTTTCAAGGAAACCGGCAACTCGCCTGGATTTGTAGACCCTCGGTTTCGATCATTGTTGCGGCGATTTTCGCATGGACTGCCGCAGCCAGGGCGCAATCGCCCTCCCAGCAGACGATAGGACACATCGACATCTCCTCGACCGCCGAAAAGATTCAGGTGGCGGGAGCCGTTACGCTCAGCGGAGAAAACACCCTGCTCGGCAATGGGAGCACGGTCACGGCGGGCAAGGTCACGCTGCCGGTTCATCTGACACGTGGCGGCGAGCTTGATCTCTGTGCCACGACCGAGTTGCATTTATCGCAGCAGAACAGTGCCTCCGACCCCAACAGTCCACTGATGCTGGCGCTTGATCGGGGAGCGATTGAGGCACATTACACGGTGGGGAAAAATTCCGATGTGGTGCTGACGCCTGACCTGCGCATTTTGCTCTCCGGTCCGGGAAAAGCTGATGTGCGAATCCGGGTGAACGCCGCAGGCGATACCTGCGTGGACAATGGAGGAGCCGACGCGCCTTACGTAACCGTGAGCGAGCAGATCGGCACTGGCGTCTACCGCGTGCAGGCCAATCAGCGCGTGCTGTTCGAGCATGGCAGCGTTCGCGATGTGGTGGATCATGAGCCGCAGCCTTGTGGCTGTCCGGCGCCGCAACCCGCAGCGGTGTCGGTGGCCAGCGCCGGCGCGGCCGCGAAATCGGGAGCTGAGGCAGCCAAGCCGGGCGAAGCAGTCGTGGCGACTCACCCGGCAGGCGGTCCCAGCTCCACGCCAGCGGATACGGCGTTTCCGCTGGCGGTGAGCGAAGGGCTCGCGCCGCCCCCGGTGTTGCCAACCAAGCCAGCCACAATGCCTGGAGAGGTCAACTCCGAGGTGACGACCACGCTGAGCTACGTCGCGCCCAAGCAGACTGTTCCCACCGGAATACCAAATGGCATGGCCACGCCGGAGAGCGCGGCGACGGTTGCCACCGCGCCTGCGCCGGGGTTTGGACCGACCGTGAATACCGGACCGGTTATTGTGGCGCAAGTGCCTGCACCCGCTCCTCGTCCGCCGAGGCGGGGTTTCTTTCACAAGGTCGGTCATTTCCTCGCGAAGATTTTTGGGTAGCTGCGATCGCGTAGGCAATGGACCTCAGCGCCTGAAGGAGCACCCTGATTCGAACTCGGTTCCCCGGACTGAAGTCCCGGGTCTACCGCTCCGATTCAAAAAAAACGCTCGCCGATCTGAACTCGATTCCCCGGACTAAAGTCCGGGGTCTACCCCAAGTGTTCAACACGACCTGGATCGATTCAGAATGCCTGTGCCGAGAAGAACAAGCAAGAATGCGGAGGTTCTTTGCGCATCTTCGGATAGCCAAAGAGATGTGGGTGACCCGAAGAGATGTGGGTGACCCGAGAGATGTGGGTGACCCGGAATTCGCAAAGCAATCGTGAGGTCAATGCGCGTTGGATGCGGGCCGCGCGGCCTTGGTAAACTTCGGCAATGGAATACCGACTCCGTTTTGGTCCGAGTGAGATAGAGAAACTGGCTCGGCAATATATCGATCAGAACAAAAATCAAATACATGAGGACCAGATCATCACCGAAATTGGCCCGAGAGCCAAGAGGAACGGGTATTACGGGAAGGAAGATTTCCTAAGAGTCTGCCACTGGAAGACGGCTCGCACGCAACCCACATGCATGGAGAACGATGAGCCGTTCATCCGCGAAATAACAGCGATGGCTTTCAAAACCCAGCATGAAGAAGCAAGGATTGAAGTGCTGACTTTGCTCAAGGGGGTGGATTGCCCGACTGCCTCAGTATTGCTTCATTTTGGCCATCCATATCCGTATCCGATTCTCGATTTTCGTGCGTTACGGTCTTTGGACATTCCTCAACCACCTGTGTACACGTTTTCATTTTGGTGGAGTTACGTTGAAATCTGCCGAAGGCTTGCATATAAATTCAATGTTTCGATGCGCACTTTGGACCGAGCTTTGTGGCAA
Source organism: uncultured Acidobacteriota bacterium (assembly GCA_963823295.1). Taxonomy (GTDB): domain Bacteria; phylum Acidobacteriota; class Terriglobia; order Terriglobales; family Acidobacteriaceae; genus JAKAAZ01. The sequence goes on along the minus strand of CAWGLF010000022.1, from coordinate 16,012 downwards.
TTTTCAAAGAACCAGACTGAAGGGTAAATATCGCAGTTCCCAGGCTACGCTACACTGAACTGTTGACTCTGATGTTCCGGCGCCCGTCCGGCGCGGAACGAAATTCTTACCACAATTAAGGAGCACGTTCTTTATGGCGATTCCCGCCACGCAAATGCGTCCCGGCATGATCATCAAGCACAATGGCGAACTGCACTCGGTTTTCAAGGTGGAACATCGCACGCCCGGCAACCTGCGCGCTTTTATTCAGGCCAAGCTGCGCAACCTGCGTACCGGCGCGATGTATGAGCACCGTTTCCGCTCCCCCGACCCGATCGACCGCGTGGTGGTGGATGAAGTGGCGATGGAATTTCTCTACGCCGATGCCGACGAATACGTATTTATGAACACGGAGAACTACGAGCAGACTCATCTGAACGGCAATATCCTGGGCGATGCCGTCGAATACCTGATTCCCAATCTTCCCATCAAGGTTTCTTTCTTTGACGGCGTTGCTGTGGGCATCGACCTGCCGCAGATCGTGGAGATGACCGTCGTGGAAACGGAGCCAGGCATCAAGTCCGCCACCGCGTCATCGGTGACGAAACCGGCGAAGATGGAAACCGGGCTGGTCGTGCAGGTGCCCCCGTTCATCAACGAAGGGGAAAAGATCCGCATCGATACCGCTGAAGGCGCGTATTTGTCGCGCGCATAGCTTCATTCAATTGAAATGGTTTGCCACTACATTGTGAAAGGCCGTGTGCAGGGTGTCGGCTTCCGCTGGTATGTGCAGCGGGAGGCGGCGGAGCTGGGCCTGCACGGGTGGGTGCGCAACACGGCCGACGGGCACGTGGAAGTTTTGGCCGCGGGCAGCGAAGAACACTTAAAGCAATTCCGGGCGAAGCTGCAAAGCGGCTCGCGAGGATCGCGCGTGGACCAGATCGAAGTGCAGAAGCGGCCGGAGCAAGAGGCTGAAAAACTACAGGCATTTGAGATTGAAGGAGCATGGTAGCCAATGTCGCAACTGAACATCGATTGTGAGCCGCTGAAGAAACTTGTCCGCACCGTCCCCGATTTCCCAAAACCCGGCATTCTCTTCTACGACATCACCACACTGCTGAAAGACAAGAGCGGCTTTGCCATGATGATCGATGCGCTGGCGGCGCATTATTTCGACAAGGGCATCGATCTAGTGCTCGGCATCGAGGCGCGTGGATTTATTTTTGGTCCGGCGCTGGCGTATCGGCTGAATGCCGGTTTTGTGCCTGTGCGCAAACCGAAAAAACTGCCGGCGAAAACTGCCCGCGTGACCTATGATCTGGAATACGGGACGGACGCGCTGGAAATTCACCTCGATGCCATCGAGTCGGGCCAGCGCGTGGTCATCGTCGACGATCTGCTGGCCACCGGCGGCACGATGGAGGCGACGGTCAAGCTCGTCCGCCAACTGGGCGGCGAAATTGCCGGCCTTGCCTTCGCCGTGGAACTCGATTTCCTAAAAGGCCGCGAGCGCTTCGAAGGGCTTGACGTTTTCAGCCTGCTCCACTACAACGAATAGCAAGTGTCCTAAGCGCAAATCTGCCCTACTACTGACCGATATCAAGCTCAGATGTGAGGTTGTTTCGGGAGGGTACCATGCCCTTGTTGCTGCCGATTGCAGCTTTTGCGTTCCTGGTCATGGGATTTCGCCGCCTGCGAGTAGGCTGGCGCGCATCTTTTCTGTACGCCTCGATTCCGTGGTCAGTGTTTGTCACCTTTATTACGGAGGCGCTCACTCCATTCCGGCTTGTTACCCGAGAGTCCATCGCCTTCAGTTGGCTGATCTTCGCGATCGCCTGCTTCGTATGGATGTGGAGATCGAGGCGGCTGCCGCCGGCCGGGTGGAACGGTCGGGAACCGGCTTCGCCGCTTCCCTGGATCGATCGCGCTTTCCTGACCGCAATCGCTCTGATCGCCGCCTTGACCGGCGTTACGGCAGTCGCCTCCGCCCCCAACACGTGGGATGCGATGGAGTACCATCTGCCCCGGGTCGTGGAATGGATCAACACCCGCGGCGTACAGTTCTTTCCGACCATCGATTGGTCGCAATTGAATCAACCCCCGTTCGCGGAATACATCATGCTGCATCTGGACCTGCTGTGGGGCTCGGACCGGCTGCTGGGCATGGTGCAGTGGTGCGCGTATCTGGGCTGCATTCTTGGCGCAAGTCTGGTGGCGAAGGAGCTGGGCTGGAATCGCCGCTCCCAGATCTTTGCCGCGGTCCTCAGCGCGACAGTCCCCTCCGTGGTACTCGCGGCCTCGAGCACGAAAAACGATGTAGTTGCAACGTACTGGATCGTAGTGGCGGTGTATCTGCTGTTGCACTGGAGGCATCGCCAGGATTGGCCGCACGCCCTGGCCATTGGAGCCGCTTTAGGCCTGGCTGTGTATACGAAAGGCACGTCGTATGTGTTTCTGCCATGCATTGTTCTGGCGTGCGCCCTGACGTGGAGCAGGACGGAAGCGCGCCGTCTTCTAGTACGCCTGCCGGCGATCGCCGCCCTGAGCGTTCTCATTTGCGTTCCGCTGTGGGTTCGCAACTACCGCTATACCGGGTCGCCGACCGGGTTCCCATATTTTTACGGCGTCGGTGCGGTGAACGGACGCATGTTTCGCACCGACCGCGTCACACCGTCGCTCGCCGCGGCGAATGTCATCCGAAATATCGCGCTGCACGAAGGAATGCCGGACGAGCGGGCAAACAGGTTCGCCAGTCAGGTTTCCAGTCGCCTCATTCGAAGCCTCGGGGTCGATCCCAACGACCCCGGCCAGATCGTGGCCTCGCAACTGGGATTCACCCCGAAGTTCGGCGTGCGATTCAACCCGCGGAACGAGGTCTTGAGTGAGGATCCAATACATCTGTTCCTGTTCCTGCTGGCTGGCGTTCTGTTTTTCGCGTATCGCCGCAGAATTGGCAGAGAGACAGGCTGGTTCGGTCTGGGAGTGGTGGGCGCTTTCGTGATGTATTGCGCGCTGCTGCGCTGGTCGCCGTGGAATGCAAGATATCAGATTCCGGTTTTCATCCTGGCCGCCGCTTTCAGCGCCGTGGTGCTTGTCAGAATTCTGCCCAGGTGGGCTGTGAATGTGATTTCAGCGGGCGTCCTGTCCATAGCACTTGCACTAGCCCTGGTGAACGAGACCAGACCGCTCGTTACCAGACATGGCCTCTCCGGAAGCGTCCTGACTACTCCGCGGGAGCAGACATACTTTTTCGATTCTCACCGGGAAATCGCGGATTCCTGGATCGCTGCAGCGAAGGCAGCAAGGGCCTCCGGCTGCGGATCGATCGGGCTAGATGCGAACCTGTTGCATTTTGAATATCCGATGATGGCGATGCTGAACGAAGACGGAGTTCCGCGCCGCATACGCTATGTGGACGTCGAGAACTCGTCCATTCAGTATGAACGACCATCGGCGCAGCCGGTTTGTATGGTGATCTGCCTGAATTGCCTGAATCACCCGGAAAAGATGGCGAAGTATTCGGCTAGTCTTCCGGATACGCAAGCGTTTGGAAATGTGGTGCTCTTCAGTCAAAGAGCTAGGCAGTAGGAAGAAAAGTCTGGACTCGTCGCATTCCGCTGGGTATTCTCCGCTTACAACCATGTAGTCCTTGCATATGAATCACTTTCTGAGCCTGGTTTTCTTCCTATTCTTTCCAACGCTGCTGTTTCCGCAGCAGACGACACCAACTGCTACGCCGTTAACGGCCTCTTCGGCTGCTCATCCCGCGATTGCGTGGCCGCATACGTCGCTGGATTTTTTTGCGCGGGCGCGGCAGGTTAGCGATCTTACTGCTGCAGGGATTCCCTTTCACATGAAGGCCACGTTTACTGCGGCCGGCGATGCCGAGTTCACCGGAAACGGAACGTTCGAGGAATGGTGGGAATCGAAAGATTTGTGGCGGAAAGAGGCCACTCTGGGCGATTTCAAATGGGTATCGATTGGTAGCGGGGCCGAGCAAACGGTCTACGCCAGTTCTGTGTACGTCCCATTACGTTTGCGACAGACCGTCAGAGCGGTGCCAATGTCATCTCAGTTTGACACCATTTGGGAAAGCGACTGCCAGATACAGCACAAGAGATTGAGTGGGATAGATTTTACCGTCGTGAGCCAACCTTATATGGCCAAAGGGCCGGGCCACACTGTGGGGCTTGTTGAAAGCTACTATTCAGCCCAGAAGGGGCCCTTCAAATCCGGCAGATCGGCGATCTAGCCACTTTTTATAACGATTTTCAACCTTTTCAAAACCTACTCGTTCCGCGCAATATCAATATTGCCTTGGGATAAAACTCAGATAGTTATCATTTCAGTTGAGAGTCTGGAGCCGCTTAAACAGAACGGGGCGACGATATCGGCTATCCCGGTACCTCCAAAAAACCTGGACCGATGGGATCCAGATATCAAACGCAATCCCCACGTCAAAGCCGCCAAACTTATCTATCACCCTTTCGTCACTTATCCGTGGGAAGCCAAGCTGCGGCGGATGCAGGGAATAGTGGCCGTCGATGCAACTATCTGCGAGAACGGCAAAGTACGGGAGCCCTACGTAGTGCTTTCCGCTGGAGAATTGCTCGATGATGCGGCGCTCGAAGCCGTCCGCCAGTACCGATATGAGCCGGTAACGGTGGATGGAAAGCCTGTGGAGGTCGAGACAACGATCCACTTCAATTTCGTTTTGAATCATTAGCCCAATCGGCGTGGCCCAAGCCGGAATCTTTCGGGTGGATACTAATTATGTATGGCACTCCGCTCCGGATTCGTCTCGATCATCGGCCGTCCTAACGCCGGCAAGTCCACGCTGATCAATGCGCTGGTCGGCGAGAAGGTCGCAATCGTCACCCGCAAACCGCAGACTACGCGCAACCGCATTCATGGCGTGCTCGAAGTGGACGCTGTCAAAGGCAAGCACCCGGCCGCGCAGATCGTCTTTGTCGATACTCCTGGAGTTCACAAACCCACCAACCTGCTCGACAAGCGGATGCTGCAGGAGATATACGACGCGCTCGAATCCCGCGACGTCGTGCTGCATGTAGTGGATGTGACGCGGCGGACGCGGCTGCCTGCGGCGGCCTCGGCTGGGAGTGAAACAGCAGGTCCCTCGACTTCCCACCCCAACACGCCAAAAGAGGGCGCGTTGGGGACCCCGGTTTCGCTCCGCTCCGCTCGGGATGACAATTCTCTGGGGCGAACGTCTTCTGAGCATCGGCTGGACAATGAAGATGCTTTCGCTCTGGAGTTGGTGAAAAAGCTGGAATGTCCGGTGTTTCTGGTGTTGAACAAAATCGACGCAGTGGATGAAAAAGAAACTCTACTGCCGCTCATCGCCCAGTTCAGCGCGCTGCACGATTATGCCGAGATCATTCCAGTCTCTGCGCGCGGCGGTGACGGATTGGATCGTCTGATCGACAAGCTGATCGAGTACATGCCGGAAGGCCGGCGGCATTTCAAGAAAGGCCAGTTCACCGATCAGCCGGAACGCTTTCTTGCGGCGGAGATCATCCGCGAAAAGATCCTGAATCTCACCGGCGAGGAAGTTCCCTACGCGAGCGCGGTCGTGATCGAACGCTTCGAGGAGAGAAAGCCTTCCGCCGCGCAACCGGGCAAGCCGAAACAAAAACCTTTGACGCGCATAGCGGCCGCAATTTTCTGCGAGCGCTCCGGCCAGAAGGCCATTCTGATCGGCAAGAGCGGCGCAATGCTGAAGCAGATCGGGATCGCCGCGCGCAAGGAACTGGAATCTTTCCTCGGGATGCAGGTCCATCTGGAACTGTTCGTCAAAGTTGCGGATGACTGGCGCGGGTCGAATGCATTTCTCAACTCGCTGGACTGGCGGAACCAGCTGGAATCGCTGGGGCGAATGCAGAGTGAGGAGGACAATTCTGCGGAGAGAGAGTGATTAGCGCTCGGGATAACAGATTTTTTTGTGCGGAGGATTTGCCTGCCCAGCAGTGAAACGACCCCACTCAAGCCAAAAGAAGGCTTGAATGGGGCACCCGAGAGCCGAGCGCAGATACTGTTGCGGTTTGCCGGCAAAACACAAGATCCTTCGCTATCTACCCCAACGCGCGAAAAACGCGCGCGTCGGGGACCCCGGTCACCGTCAGGATGACAATTCTGTTTTCGCTATACGCGATTGAGAAACCCATCCAGCAAACAGCAGGTGCCTCCGCTCCCCTCCGCTATGCTCAGGGTCGGTCGGGATGACACATTTTTTTAACGACCGAATGCCCTTCACGATTCTTTCGCACTGATACCGAGCGCCTTCATCTTGCGGTAAAGATGACTGCGCTCCAGGCCAAGAATCTCCGCCGCGCGGCTCACGTTTCCGCCGCAATCTTCGAGCTTGCGCAGGATGTAGTCGCGTTCATACGCCTCGCGGGCCTGCTGGAGAGAAGAGAATTCTTCGCCGCGCCGACCCGTGCTGCGCGCAACCAGCACCGGCAGATGCTTCCGCTCGATGCGCGTGATCTGCGGATTCAGAATCATCACGCGCTCCAGCACATTCTTCAGTTCCCGCACATTGCCCGGCCAATGATATTGCTGCAGCCCGGTTAATGCGTCCTCTGAGATTTCCATTCGCGCCCGGCCATACTGTCGGCCGAACTCCCGCAGCAGTTCTCGCGCGAGCAGCGGGATATCCTCTTTTCGCTCACGGAGCGGCGGCACATAAAACGGAATCACGTTCAGGCGATAAAAAAGGTCTTCGCGAAAATTGCCTTTTGCGATCTCGTCTTCGAGGTTCTTGTTTGTCGCCGCGATGACCCGCACATCCACGCGAACCGGAGTGGCCCCACCCACGGGAGTAAACTGCTGCTCGTCTAGCGACCGCAGCACCTTGGCCTGGGTCTTCAGGCTCATATCTCCCACTTCATCGAGAAACAACGTGCCTCCGTCGGCGCGTTCAAATGTGCCGCGTTTTTCCGGCGGGCCTCCGGGGAAGGCGCTGTGACGGTATCCGAAGAGTTCCGTCTCGATGTAATCCTCCGGGATGGCAGCGCAGTTCAATTCGACGAACACGCGATCGGACCGTGAGCTTTCCGCATGCATGGCGCGCGCGATCAGTTCCTTACCGGTGCCGGATTCGCCGTAAATCAGCACACGGCCATTTGTCGGAGCCATCAGGCGAATCTGCTGCCGCAGCGCCTTTACCGGCACACTTTCTCCGGTGACGCGGGCGCGCGCGGTCAACTGCTGCTGGAACTCCCGGTTCTCGACTCGAAGCCGCCGCGCCTCAATCGCATTCTTCACGATGATGAGGGTTCGCTCCAGCGACAGCGGCTTTTCGAGGAAATCGTATGCGCCGAGTTTCGTCGCACGCACCGCCGCCTCGATGGTTCCGTGTCCGGAGATGATAATGACCTCCGGCCCCATGCCGCCGTCCATGGCGCGAATATCCTGGAGCACATCGAGGCCATCGCGGTCGGGCAGCCATACATCCAGCAGCACGGCATCGAAGATGGCGTCGCGAAGCAATTCGAGTGCCTCGCCGGCAGCCCCCGTCGCGGTGACCGCATAGCCTTCCTCGGCCAGGATCGCTTCCAGAGTGCGGCGAATATCCGGTTCGTCATCAATGACGAGGATGTGATTCATCGCGCCGCCACACTGACGTCCGGCAGCGGCATTTCCTGCGGACCAGCGGGATCGGCCAGCGGAATCTCCACAATAAAGCGCGCGCCGGCAGGAGCGTTTTTCTCGACGCGAATGCTGCCCTGATGCTCCTGCACGATTTTCGCGGCGATCGAAAGCCCGAGGCCTGTGCCGCGGCGGCGCGTGGAAAAGAAGGGCAGAAAGAGCCGTTCCCTTATCTCTTCCGAGATGCCGTGTCCGGTATCGGCGATGACAATCTCCGCCATTGTCTGCGCCGCGTTCCATCCTGTCTGCACCGTCAACACGCGCAGCAGGCTCGACTGCATCGCTTCGGCGGCGTTGTCGATCAGATTGCTCAACGCGCGCTTCATGGCCTGGGCATCGGCCATCACCGGCGGCATGTCCGGAGTGAGGTGAAGGCGCAGTTCGATACTCTGCAGACGGCCTTCAAACAGGACCAGCGTTTCTTCGACAATCGCATTCAAATCCGCCGACTGCAGATGCGCGGCGGGAAAATCGGCGAGCGCGGAAAACTGATCCACCAGTTGCCGCAACGTCTGCACCGAGGAGCGAATCACCTCGGTCGCTCCGCGCAATGCTTCGGCGGAGCCGTCGTTCAAGCCCCGGTCCAGATGCCGCTCAATCCGTTCGGCAGAAAGCGCAATCGGCGTGAGCGGGTTCTTGATCTCGTGAGCGACCCGCTGTGCCACTTCTTTCCACGCCATCTGTTTCTGCGCCCGCAGCACATCCGTCACGTTGTCAATCACGACCAGGTGGCCCTGTAACGAGCCGCGCAGTTCCGTCACGGTAAGAATCAAGTGCAGCGGCCCGTGTGTGCTGCGCGCCTCCACTTCGGTGGAAGCGACAGGCAGGCGGCTGCTGCGACGCAGCACTCGTCCAATTTCCGCGGCGGATTCGGCCGGGAATAACGCCTGAATCGGCTGGCCTTCAATGGACAACTCACCCAGCGGGTCGAGCATTTCATAAAACGCGCGATTGGCCTGCAGGATCCGCAGATCGGTGTCGAGCGTGGCAACGCCGCTCGGAATCGTCTCCAATACCGTTTCCAACTCGCGCCGGCGCTCATCGATGGCACTATTGGCAATCGACAACTGCTGCGTGGACGCTTCCAATTGGCTGCGGCTGGTTTGAAGATCGGTCGCCATATGGTTGAAGGAACGCACCAGCTCTCCCAGCTCTCTTCCGGCAGCGATATCGACCCGCGCGCCGTAGTCCCCGGAGGCCATGGCATCCATGGCGTCGGCCAGCGCCTCCACCGGCCGCGTCACCTGTTTCGAGAGAAACAGCGCCAGCCAGCTGCTGACGAATAAAGTAAGGCCGGTCAGCAGCAGCAGTACGAAAAAATATGTCTGCCGAACATGCCGCCGGGTACGCAACAGCGCCCAGTAACGCTCGGTTCCGTTTTCAATCTCACGCATTGCAGAGACCACATCCGGCGACAGCGGCAGACCCACGACCACAACTAATCCCTGCCGGGATGAAGCTGCGCCTACGGTGTATGCGGTCGTGCCGGAACGCAAAACCGGCTCATCGGTGCGCTGCGCAGCACGCAGGATGGTATCGGTCAGCAGGCCACCAGTGATCGGTTCCGCATGGGCGGAAGGATCGACCCCGGAAGCCAGGCTCATCGGGCCTTCACGTCCCGGCACCTGATATTGGTCGATGGCTTTGCCGTCGCGGTACACGACGATGAATCCTCCCTGCAGCGTCACCTTGTGCTGATGGAAGAGATCGAGGATTGCCTGTTGGCCGGAGGGTGTATCGCCGGCGGCCAATTCCGAGGTGTTGGCAAGCGATTCAGCCTCTGCGCGGGCATTGGCGGCGGCATAGTGCGACATCTCCATCGCAATCCGCATGGCTTCATTCCGCAGCTCCACAACCGGCTGAGAGAACCAGCGGTCAATCGAGCGGTTCATCAAAAGATAGTTAAAGAAAAGCATGAAGAATGCCGGCGCAACAGAAAGAAGCAAAGCACCTAGCAACATCCGCGTACGCAGCCGTGAACCGAGCACGCGACTTTGCTCGCCGGCATAGAGCTTGAGAATATTCCGCAGAAGAAGAACGACCAGAATGAGAAACAGCAGAAAACTCAGGCCGGAAAATGCGGTTAAGAACAGGATGGAACCGGTGTTGGTGGGAGAAAGAAACTTCAGGTCAAAAGCATTCTCCGCCACAAGGACGATGAGAACCAGCAGGGCGAGTGAACCCAGCAGCACTACCGCCGTTCGTCGATTGCCGCCCGTGTTTGTCACCGTGTCCGCCTGCAAGGATCTGCAAACAATTATAGGATTTGGGTACTGGTGCAGTTTGATTGTTTTCAAAGGCGAGCGCAGATCCCGGTTCGGCTCACTCAGGGGGGCTACGCTCAGGGTTCGGTCGGGATAACAGATCGGTATCCAACTGCACCATCTTTCCCACTCAAGCCAAAAGATGGCTTGAATGGGGCACCCGTAGATTTTCCTATTCAAATTGATTGACTGCCCGGATTGCCGTTCCTTGTGCTGATGAAGTTCTGAATATATTCTTGACAGCGTCGCTGAAGTCTAAACTTTTGAATTTCTGGGGGCACTATGCAACGAATCTCGAAAATTCTTTCGCCGTACCTGCTGCTTACGCTGGCCGCGGTTACGCTGGCGTTCTCCGGATGCAGCAGCAGCCCTTCCAACAGCCAACTGACGGCCAATGTGCAGAAAAAAATCAACACGGATGCGGCGCTTCAGGGGCAGACGATCGCAGTGGCTGCCAACGACGGAACCGTCACGCTTTCCGGCACGGTCAGCGGGCCGGCTCCGCGGGAACTGGCTGCGAACGATGCCGCCAAAGTTGATGGCGTGCACAAGGTCATCAATAATCTGGCTGTCGGGAATGCCACCGCGGCAGCGGCGCCGGCGAACGGGAATCCCGCCAGTGAAGAAGCAGCGCCGAACGCGCCGCCTCCGCCCTCACAAGCGGTTGCGCCAGCGACTATCGTCATTCCCGCGGGGACGCGAATCCGCGTTCAGCTCCGCCAGACATTATCGAGCAAAAACAGCGAGACCGGCCAGCCGTTTTCCGGCACTCTTGCCAGCCCGGTACGGGTAAATAACCGAACCGTGATCAGGGCAGGTGCGCAGGCGCGCGGCACAGTCGTCGAAGCCAAGAGCATGGGGCGGTTTAAGGGTCACGCAGTCCTCGCCCTGCGGCTGGAGAGCGTGCGCGCGGATGGCCGCACCTATCCTGTTCGCACCAGTCGCCTGGAGCGGGTGGAAAAAGGAAAGGGCCAGCGTTCCGCGATTATGACCGGCGGGGGCGCGGGCCTGGGCGCGATCATTGGCGGCATCGCCGGCGGCGGCAAAGGAGCACTGGTGGGAGGGCTGGTCGGCGGCGGCGGGGGTGCGGCCGGAAGTGCGTTTACCGGCAATAAAGATATTGTCCTGCCAGCGGAATCCGTTTTGACCTTTGATCTGGACCGCAGTGTAAGGATTCGTGGGTAGAGTTTAGACGCAACCCCACTCAAGCAACGGAGGCTTGAGTGGGGCACCCGGCATCCGGCCGAAAACAGCAGGTCCCTCCACTCCGTCCGCTGCGGCGGACTCCGGTCGGGATGACAATTCTATCGACGTGCCCTATACACCGATAGGACCACGTTTCCCACCCGGGGTACCCGGATTGCGGACTCACTTCACCAGATCGCTCACCGGTTTCCAGGGCTTGCCCTGTGAGTCCGCGACGGCCTTGCAGGTCAGCACGCCGCCGTAGGTATTCACGCCATCACGCAGTCCGCTGTCGGCCTGGATTGCAGCTTTCGCGCCCATCTGCGCCAGGCGCATGACATAAGGGAAGGTCGCATTGGTCAGCGCCAGCGTGGATGTGTTCGGCACGGCGGCCGGCATATTTGTTACGCAGTAGTGCACCACGCCATCGACTACATAAGAAGGATCGCTATGGGTCGTCGGCCGCGCCGTCTCGATGCATCCGCCCTGATCGATCGCCACATCGACGATGACCGCGCCCTTTTTCATCTTCGCTACCATGGCGCGGGTGACGATCTTCGGCGCGGCCGCGCCTGGAATCAGCACGCCGCCAATCACCAGGTCGGCTTCGTGAACTGCATGACTGACGTTATAGGAGTTCGAAGCCAGCGTGTAGACGCGCCCGTTGAAGATGTCATCCAGTTCGCGCAACCGGTTCAGGTTTAGATCGACGATCGTCACCTTGGCGCCCATGCCCAATGCAACCTTGGCGGCATTGGTGCCGACGATGCCGCCGCCGATAATGCAGACATTTCCCGGAGGCACGCCGGGAACGCCGCCCAACAGCACGCCGCGTCCGCCTTTTTCTTTTTCCAGATACGCCGCGCCTACCTGTACCGACATGCGTCCCGCCACTTCCGACATAGGAGTTAAAAGCGGCAGCGTACCTGCCTGGTCGCGAATGGTTTCATAAGCAATCCCGATGACTTTCTTCTCCAGCAGCTTGCCGGTCAATCCCAATACAGGAGCAAGGTGCAGATACGTGAACACCACGAGGCCTTCGCGAAAATAACCGTATTCTTTTTCGACGGGTTCTTTGACCTTGACTACCATATCGGCCAAGCGCCACACGTCATACGCCGAGCCAACGATCTCCGCGCCAGCGGATTGATAGCTGTCATCAGGAAAGGCCGAAAGATCGCCGGCCCTGGTTTCGACCAACACCTTGTGGCCGGTCTCGACCAATGCCTTGATCCCGGCCGGTGTGATGCCCACGCGGCTTTCGTGATCTTTTACTTCTTTGGGAACGCCAATGATCATGCTTCTCTCCTGAAACGATTCATGCTCACCGAAAATCATCCAAAAAGCGGTCATCCCGACCGGAGGGAAGCGCAGTGGAGAGACCTGCGGTTCGTCTATTCTCCGGTATCGATCTGCGCGCGCTGCAATCTATCCGAGTAGTCGACAAAGACCGTCTTCCAGGTGGTGTAAAAATCGAGCGCGGCGTTGCCGCCTTCGCGATGGCCATTGCCCGTCTTCTTCACTCCGCCGAAAGGAAGATGCACCTCGGCTCCTATGGTCGGCGCATTTACATACGTGATGCCCGCCTCCAGGTCGCGCATGGCAAGGTAGGCGCGGTTTACGTCGCGGGTATAGATTGCGGTCGAGAGCCCGTAGCGGATGCCATTGGCAATCTCGATCGCTTCGTCAAATGTATCGAACTGCAGAAGCGTAACCACGGGACCGAAGACCTCTTCCTGGGCGATGCGCATGGAAGGTTGGACCGCGGTGAAAATTGTCGGCGCGAAAAAGTATCCGGAGCCGTATTCCTTTCCGTTGAGACGCTTGCCGCCGGTGAGCAGTTTCGCGCCTTCCTCGAGAGCGATGGCGACGTAACGCTCGCTGGTTTCAATCTGCTGACAATTGATCTGCGGTCCGATCTGCACGTCTTTCTTCAATCCGTTTCCAACGCGCAATTTCTCCGACTGCTCCACAAAGCGCTGCGTAAATTGCTTTGCAATTTTCTTCTGCAGCAGAATGCGGCTGGTCGCCGTGCAGCGCTGTCCGGTGGTGCCGAATGCTCCCCACAGCGCGCCTTCAATCGCCAGATCGAGGTTGGCGTCTTCCATGACAATCATGGCGTTCTTGCCGCCCATTTCGAGCGAGCATGGCTTGAAGTGCGCGGCCGCCGCCTGGCCGACGATGCGTCCGACTTCACTCGATCCGGTGAAGCTGATCGCGTCCACGCCGGGATGCTCGACCAGCGGCGCTCCCGCATCCGGACCAAAGCCGAAGACAATATTGACGACGCCTTTCGGCAGGCCTGCATCCATCAACGTCTGAACTAAATTGAGAGCGGAGAGCGGAGTGTCCTCGGCCGGTTTGAAGACGCAGGTGTTTCCGCAGACCAGCGCCGGAAACAGTTTCCAGGAGGGGATGGCCATGGGAAAATTCCAGGGGGCGATCATGCCGCAGACGCCCACCGGCATCCGCACGCTCATGGCGAACTTGCTTTGCAGTTCCGACGGCGTGGTCTGACCGAAGAGCCGCCGGCCTTCTCCGGCCATGTAAAAGGCGGTATCGATGGCCTCCTGCACGTCGCCGCGCGTTTCCGCCAGCACCTTGCCCATTTCGCGGGTCATCTCCTGGGCATACTGCTCCTTGCGCGCGGTCAGCAGCTCGCCGGTACGATAGAGAATTTCGGCGCGTTTGGGAGCGGGCACCAGGCGCCAGCTCGGGAATGCCTCGCGTGCGGCGGTGACCGCATCGTTTATGTCCTCGGCGCCCGATGCGGGAAAGGTCCCAACCAGATCGCTGGTGTCGGCGGGATTGCGATTTTCAAAGGTTTTGCGGCTATGGGCAGAGACCCATTTGCCGCCGATCAGATTTTTGAACTGCCGTCCATTTGACTGCATGGTCGCAGTTCGTTTGCTTTTCTGCCGGGCGTTTGCCATATTGGTTCTCGATTTTTCTGCTCGGGCCGTTTCGACTGAACGATAGAGAATACCGCAAACGGAACCTTACTGATATTGGGCCTGGCTGCGTTCCCTCCAGCGGCCCACCGATACGGCGAGCAACCCCAGCAGGAAAAAGACCAGCAGCACGACTCCCCCATTCGCCAGTGCCCGCGGAAATCCAAGCGCCGTGACATCGATGAAGGGATAGGGATACCATCGCGTCACGGAACCGCGAGCTAACGTGTACACCATGTAAGCGACTGGATAGCAAAGCCACCAGAAAGCATGTCTCCAGCGCAATTCCGCCTTGGGCACAAAGGTCAGCCAGAAGATCACATACAACACCGGAACCACGTCGTGCAGCAGCACGTCGGCAAGCTTCTGTGCGCCGTGCGGGTTCCACAGATGACGCAGCATCAGCGAGTAGGTCGCCCCTACCATGGCGATGTACACGGTAATCCCGGTCTGCGCGGCGGCGCTTAAGAAGAATCTGCCCCAGCGGGACTCCGGCAGAAGCAGCGGCAGCGTAAGCCCGAGCGCTACCAGGAGATTGGTCAGAATGGTGAAGAAACTGAAGTAATTGGCGATGATCCAAAGCATCGGCCCGGCGCCGGCGAGAGACCGTATGATCTCCAGATAGAGCTGCAGGGCAAGCGCAAACCAGGCGAGGACCGCGATTACGGCCATTGTTCCACGCGTCACCGGATTAGATCGAATGCTGTCCACGGCGGGTCCTGATCAGGGGATCGGAAGCGGCTTGAATCCGTGGCCGGCTTTGAACCCGGCGCCAAAGGGGGATTCTTTGCACATATCTTCCCCGATTCCCTCCTTACGATACCTGACCGTGGCGGCGAACATGGCCTTACAATGGAAATTCATCACAATCCAGCAAAGGTACGTGACAGGTTGATGTCCTCCTCTAACGGCTATCACTCTCGCGCTTCGCGCAGCCATAATCTGCGTTCGTTGTTCAGCCTTTTTTCGAGCGATCTGGCCATCGATCTCGGCACGGCCAACACACTCGTGTTCGCGGCCGGCAAAGGCATCGTTGTCAATGAGCCTTCCATCGTCGCCCTGAACAAAGTGACGGGAGAAGTCGAGGCCGTCGGCAAAGAGGCGAAGGAGATGCTGGGTCGTACCCCCGGAAATATTGTCGCCATCCGCCCCATGAAGGATGGCGTGATCGCCGACTTTAAAGTCACGGAAAAGATGCTGAACTACTTCATCCAGAAGGCGCACGGCCGCAAGATGCTGGTGCATCCCCGCATCGTGATCGGCGTGCCTTCGGAGATCACGCAGGTGGAAAAGCGGGCGGTTGAGGACTCCGCGTATCGCGCCAAGGCGAGCGAGGTGTATCTCGTCGAACAGGCGATGGTGGCGGCGATCGGCGCCGGTCTGCCCATTACCGAGCCGGGCGGAAACATGGTCGTCGATATCGGCGGCGGGACAACGGATATAGCAGTGATTTCGCTTTCCGGCATCGTCTACTCGCGCTCGGTTCGCATGGCCGGCAATCAGATGGATGAAGCCATCATGAATTACCTGAAGCGCAAGTACAACCTGCTGATCGGCGAGCGCACGGGGGAACACATCAAGATGGAACTCGGCTCGGCGTATCCACTGGACAAGCCGCTGACGCTCGAAATCAAAGGCCGCAACCTGATCGAAGGCGTTCCCAAGACGATCACGATCGACGACAGCGAAATCCGCGAGTCGCTAGCCGAATGCATTAGCACCATCATGAATGCCATTCGCGTGGCCCTCGAACGTACACCGCCGGAGTTATCCGCCGATATCAGTGATCGCGGCATTGTGCTGACCGGCGGCGGCGCGCTGATCAAGAATCTCGACAAGCGCATTCGCGAAGAAACCGGCCTGCCTGTCTCGGTGGCCGACGACCCGCTGGCGTCGGTCGTGCTCGGCACCGGAAAGATGCTTTCGGACTTCCGCCTGCTGCGCAAGATCAAGATCGATTAG
>CAWGLF010000021.1:0-104383 GCA_963823295.1 uncultured Acidobacteriota bacterium | reverse complement strand
GCCTCTACCGCGCCTTGTCGGCCGAGGGAAACCCTCGTTTATCGACGCTGGTCGCCGTCACCAAAGCCATCGGTTTGAAGCTCACGGTCGAAGCCGCCTGATTTCACGCGTCGAGGTGCCCCATTCAAGCCGTTCTTTGACCGGGTGCCCCCCCCTTCGCGTTGTTGGCGAAGGGTGGGATGAAGATCCAGGCGTACCCGGGCCATGCAGGTCGCCGAGGGCGCATCGGCGCTGAATTCTCCCCGGTCTGGTAAAAGGTGGGGCTGCTGGAAACCGGGGAAAGTTCAATGGAGGCTAGGGTAAGGAAGGAGGTAGGTGGGCGATCTCGATCGATTCCAAAAAGGCCTAGAAGGGCAGAAGCCAAGCAGTATCTACATCGATAAAGCTGGTCACGATGCCCAGGAGTCCGGATATCGCGACTACTCTCCGGAACAGTATTGCGGAAAAGATTCGGGCCTCGACCAGATCCGACAGAGATGACTCATGGGAGAGCAGTGGAGGAGGGTCCTCCCCGGCCGAACCCATGGGCGCAGGCCAGCGCATAATCTGGATGCTGCTCGGGCTCGGCCTCATGTACGGAGGCGTGAGGCTTGGATGGTGGTTCGCCCATATCCGCACTCCATTCAACCCGCTCATCGTAATCGCCGGTACGCTGATCGTGCCTGGAAGCATTCTCTTTTCGCCCGGATTGGCCCTTTTCCTTCACAGCTTTAAAGAGTAGCTCAAGGTCCGCCGGGTGCCTTATTCAAGCCTTCTACTTGGCTTAAGTGGGGTCGTTCCTCCCCCGGGCGTGAGCCTTCCATCGCGCATTCGCGCTTTTTGACAGTCCATTCCGATTCGACCTCCGCGCGTCCTTTAGCGCCTGTCGCGTAGTGGCCGGGTCCCCATCCTTCGCGTTGTTTACGAAGGATGGGATGAGGATCCCGGGTATACTCCGGCCATGGATCAAGAGACCAAGACCAGTATCCGCGTCGGGCTGAATGGGCGACGGCCGGCGGCGCGTGATCACCCTTGTAGCCGGATACGGAACTCTCTTGCGCCCAAGCATTGTGGTCTTGGCCATCTTCGGCGGAACCGATTTAGCATCGCTGCTTTTGAGCATGGCTGGCAGAGAGCGTCCACTCGATTGCGATCTGTTATACGAACAACAACAATCTTGCTTTTTTATCTGGTTTGGAATGGGATTTATCGGGTTCAAGGTTTGGCCCCGGAGGCGGGAAACTAAGCCTGTTGTCATCACGTGGCCATCTCCAGTCCCCGATCAATAAGGGAGTGCCGCTTTCGGTAAAGGAACTGGACGCCAGAGCATCCATTGATGGCGATTTTTCTTACATTCCGGCGATTGGTGCCACCTTCCTACCGGAATAGATACGTTATCTGTGACGTTTACACCTCGTGATCCGGCATACCGTACCGCAGAGAAGACCGTGACAATCAAAGTTAATCAAATAGCGCGAACAACGATCGCGCGGAGGAGTTATATTCGTTATGTCGGAAACCCTGCATTTCCGGGACATATCGGTCCCGCCGGAGGTGGACCTGATTTTATACCTGGCGATTTTTTTGGTTTCAATGTGACGTATAAGTTTATCGGACCGGGCCGTGCGCCTCATTGGTATGGGGGGTCGTTTCGATTCAAGATGACTGCTCGCCAAAAACGCAGAAGGAAGTTGTTTAATTCCTTTATTCGTGAAGTTGCCAAGGAGCACCATAAAATGGTCGGGAAGCCAACAAGCACCATGAATGCCGGCGATCAACAATTTTTTAGTCCCGCAGTATTGGATGAATCGCTGAAGCCTACAACGATTGCTCAAGACGATCTCAATCAGTTACACAAGGGGGCAAAGATCGCATTTATAGTTACGGAAATTTTCTACAAGGATCAAGGGAGAAATCACCATCTAAAACGTTGCATGTGGCTACAGCCCCCTGCCTATCCTCCCGGCATCTGGCACTTTTGTGGTCTGTTCAACGATTCAGACTAGCGCGGGTGCCCCATTAAGAGCCGGGGTCCCGGCGCGCGAACTTTGCGCGATGGTGGAAGCCTTCTGTTTGCTTGAGTGGAGCACTCGGCACCGGATCGGCAGCGAAAACGCCGCCATAGACCGATGTACCGGCCATCGCTATAATTGCCGCCTGCAGCGAAAGGAGAATGGAATGGAATTCCCGCATCTGCTGGTTGTACCCCTCTATTGGGGCTGGCCGATCCCCACGCCCGCAAGCGCTTCCTTCGGCGTTTTCGACATTCTGAAGGGGATCATCAACATCGTGCAGAGTCATTATCTGGATGGCTTGGCCTCGTATGGGGTATCTGCCGGAGGCTTCTACGACTATGGCGCAATTGTGCCTGCGGGCTATCCCCTTCCCAACCCATTCTCCGACGCGGATTGCGCGGGCATCATCAGCCGTGCGATTTCAGAGAAATGGGTCAAGACGCCGCAGGAATATAACGGGCAGCAACCTTCCGCTGGACTATTTCCTGACGTAGGGGCGGTTCTGGCCGGACCGAAATTCCGGGTGGTGTACACGCTCTTCCTGGCGCCGGGCAATGCGTACACAGATCCCAATACCTTCGGCAAAAACACCAAGCAACTCATGCCGGAAGCGGCTTCGTGTTGGGTAACATCGAACTCGGACCTGCCTGGAACTCTCAGCACCTTTGCCCACGAGTTGATCGAGGCAGGAAGCGGACAGGAGATCGCCGACCCCTGTCAGACGCAGCCCAGCTTCTATCTGGATGGGGTGCGTCTGCCCAAGTATCAGGTCAACGGGGCCTGCTGGCCGGATCAGGCTACAATTTTCAACTGGTTGATCGCCGAGGTGGGACACACGTCGCGCTACCGCGGCAGTTTCGCGGCGCATGGTGCGATAGCGCCGGTCAAGCATTAATCGCGCGTGGCCGCGCGCCGGGGCCGAGGACCAGAATATCGGCGCGAAATTGATAGACAATCGGGTGATTCCGTTCTGTAATCGTAGGCGTAATCGTAAAGGGGCCTGTGATGGACGGAACCGTATACCAAGTGTCAACAGACCAGACATTCGATGAAATCGTCGCTTCCGCGGAGAAAATAAAGGAGCAGTTTGTCGATACGCGAATCGACTATTACAAGACCCATACCGCCGGCCCACGGTTTTGGTTCCGCGCCGCGGGAATCGCAACCATCGTTTTGAGCGCTACTCTGCCGGCGCTTGCGGCAGCGGATTCCCGGGCCTTTCCGCATAAAGACCTGATACTTTCGCTCGTCAGCATTGCGGTTGCCGCGCTGACCGGTCTCAGCTCGTTTTATCGGTGGCAGCGGACATGGAGCGGCAATTCGACATCCCAGGTCGCCCTGCAGCAACATGTCGCCAAGTGGGAGCTTGAAATCGCGAATGCAAAACTGTTAGTTCCTCCCGCGGACCGCGTCCAGCATGTTTATCAGGCGACCAGCGATCTTTTGACGAACGCGAAGAACGTGGTTTCGCTTGAGAGCGAAGGATTCTTCAGCGGTCTGCAGTTTCCGCAGCAGAACACGCCGGCCACCGCCGCGAAAAACACGTAGACCCGGCGCGCGAACTTTCCGCGCTGGGGGAAGCCCTCCTTTAGCTGAATGGAATGACGGTCAGGAACCCAGAGCCTGCGATGATCCAGCCGAAGGACGTGGCCATCGAGACCCTGCGTTGCATTCAGTCCTGCCATCCGAATATTCCACCCGGGCCGCGCTGCTCCGGTGAAAGCTCGTCGCGACCGTCAGGTGCAGGCTCCGCACTTTCATCCAGGGAAATCAATAAAGCCCCAATTCGGTAAAATGGCTGTAGACCCCTGCGCGCCGAATTTCCTTCCGCAGACGATGCATATAGCGCTGAAGATATAACCGCTGGCGGAAAATGCGGCAGTTTCCACCTGTTTCGCCGGTCTAAAGGCCGCCTCAGCCTCAGCTGGTCTTTAGAATCAGCGGTTTGCATCTTTGTTGGGCCTCATCGCCTGCCGCACAATCCTTCAACTTCTCCGCATAATCCTTCAACTTTCTTGCACAATCCTTCAACTTTTCCGCACAATCCTTCAACTTCGCTACGTAGTTTTAGAGATCGGTTTGCTCGCGACAATCCCCCGGAGTATGCTGATCGCGTCCGCTAGTTCCTCTTTGATAGGAGCCAGACATGAAACCCGCCGCTGCATTCTCGCTCGCGCTCTTTCTTGGTTCGATGACGTTACTGGCCCAGAATTCCGGGCGGAATGCTACACAACCAACGGTGCTCGCGCAGGTGGTGCATGTCAGCACTGGGTGTCCGATTGAGATGCAGGCGCTGCGGCAACCGGGGCCGGGCACGCAGGCTTTCGCCGATCGCCATCACAGTGGAGTGGCTCAGCAACTTCAGCTCACTCTCAATAACCGGAAATATACTGAAATCGTGGGGCTTCACATCACAGTCCACGGAGTGGATGCAAAGGCTCGCCTGTTCCCCGCGCAGACCGTTGCAAAAGATTCCTCCGACATTCAGAAATCCATCGACCTGAAACTCAAAATCGATCCGCAATCGCAGACATCGACGGAACTCTTTCTTCCCGCATTTACGTGGGTCAGCATGGTGAACCTGGACTCGGTGAGCTATGCCGATGGTACTGTCTGGCATTCCTCTGCGCAGCACAGCTGCGAGATCTATCCCTATGGATTGATGCTGATCAGCCGCCGTTGACCGTAATTGGTCGAAGTGCTCTTAGCGGTCTGGGTCGATCCGGGAGCGGCTTCACCAGCCACAACGATAAATCGTCATCCACCAGAACTTTTTCCCCTGGCGTCACGGGCTAAGCCCGCATACGCGATACCGTTCCCATCCGGCACATATCCAAGCCGGATATAGAGGCGCTGCGCCGATCCGTAATCGCGGTAGAGACCGACACCGATTCCGATTTTTGCGCAGCCAGCGGCGCGTGCCCGCTCCTCCAGCGCATGGATCAGTTGAGTCCCCACGCCCTGGCCCCTGTGCCCTTCGGCCACCACGACATCGTTGATCTCTGGAATGCCTGCCTCACGAAACGGAGGATACCCGGAGGCCCACAGCAGCGAGCCGTACCCGAAGACATTCGATGCGTCCGCCGCAAGCAGGACGAGGCGCAGACCTGCAGTTTGATCGGCGAGACGTTGGTTCCACTTTTCGACTCCGCCGTGCCAGGCCGGGCCTCCGTCCGTCGCCGCAACGCGAGGAACGTCGGCGGCCTGGAGTTCACGCAATTCGAATTTCATCGAGTCACCTTAGAGGACATCTCAACGCCGAGTCAAACATCTATGAAAGGTAACGAAAGGACGTCAGGATGAAAACTCAACACTGCCTGCTCCTCGCAACCCTCACCGTCATCTTTGCAGTTGGTTGCCAAAACTCCGGAGCGCCGGTCAGTCATCCGGCGGCCAAAGTTGCAAACGCGAAGATTGCCAATGCGCGCGCGGCAACTCCCGCGCCAACCGGCCACTTCGATTATTACCTGCTCACGCTTTCCTGGGCGCCGGAGTATTGCCATGGCCATCGCAATAGTCCGGAGTGCGATGGCTCTCATCGCGGTTTCGTCGTTCACGGGCTATGGCCGCAGGATCGGGACGGCCGGTGGCCATCGCAATGTTCGAACGCGCCCCGGCTTTCCGATCCGTCGTCGATGCTCGACATCATGCCCGACCCGCGCCTGATTGCGCACGAATGGGCGACTCACGGCACCTGCACCGGCCTTACCGCCGAGCAGTATTTCCAGGTGGTGCGCCAGGCCTACAACCAAATCAAAATTCCGCCGGCGCTCGCGGCTCCCTCGCAAACCTCGCGCCAGAGCGCCGCCGAAATCAAGCAGCTCTTTGCCGATGCAAACCCCGGAATGTCCGCCGAAGATATCGCCATCAGCTGTCATAACCGCTATCTTGCCGGCGTCGAGTTCTGCCTCAGCAAAACGCTTCAGCCGATCGCGTGCCAGGCTGTCCGAGACTGCAACGCCGGCTCCATCACGATCCCATCCGCGCAGTAGCAGTGTAAGAAAGCCCAGATCTCGGAGATGAGAACTTCAGGCAGAATGTGATAGCCTCCGACACGATGAAGCTTCCTTCCCGATCTATCCCATTTCTCTCTTCTCCCATCATCGCTTCGAGCGTGTTCATCGCATCAGTGGGGCTGTTCTTCGGCCTCTCGACGCAGCCGCTGCTGGCCCAGGCCGCTGCTCCGGCAGCAGATGTCAGCCATCACGCTGAGGCGCAGAATCAGCTTCTCGCAAACTGGATGCAGGAGCTGGACCGCACTCGCACGCCCAGTCAATCGGAGATGTCTCCGGATGGAAAAATTGTGGCCTGGGTTGCGCCCAGCGGAAGCTCCGGCAATCGCATCGAACTTCGCCTGCTGAACGGCTCGGCGGCTTCGACCCAGGAGATTTCGATGCCCGGATCGAATGCGGAAAGCGCCCGCAATTGCAGCCAGGGTGACGTAGCCTGGTCGCCGGACAGCAAGCAGATCGCGTTTGCATCCGACTGCGCCACGCCCGGCCAGCAGCAGGTATTTTCCACCAACGTGACTCTCGATTCCTCCGGCGCCCTCGCTGCTCCGTCCACCCCACGCGAACTGACGGCGGTGAAGGGATTCATCCATAACGTCACATGGTCGCCCGATGGCAAACACCTGAGTTTTCTTTTTGTGGAGAATGCCACCCGTCCGCCGGATGCGCTGCACGCCATCAAACCGCTGATCGGCGTCATCAGCGCGCACACAATCGCCGAGGTTCAGCGCGTGGCCGTCATCGATTCGACTGCCGCCAATGCGACAATGCCGCAACTTACGCAGGTCACTCCGGCAAGCCTGCACGTCTATGAGTTCGACTGGTCGCCGGATTCGAAGCGCCTCGCCTACATCGCCGCTGCGCCTCCGGGGGAGGACAACTGGTGGGTCGCGCAACTGTATACCCAGGCACTCCCCGATGGAACGCCGCATTCCATTCTGCAGCCCAAAATGCAGATCGCCGTCCCGCGCTGGTCACCCGACGGCAAACAGATCGCTTTCATTGGTGGGCTTATGAGCGATTTCGGCGAGACGGGCGGGGATGTTTACCTGGTTTCGGCCGCGGGCGGGCCGGCGCGGGACGTGACTGCGGGGCGGAAGGCCAGCGCCGCCTGGCCACACTGGCTCGATAGCCATCGTCTCGGATTTACCGAGGTAGTGGACGGCGAATCCCGCTTCAGCGTCGTCAATCCAGCGACCGGAGTGGAGGACAAATCCGCGCGGGTGACATTTCCTGCGACCATTGGCGATGGAGTGCGCCAGTTGAGCCTCTCCTTCGCGAAGAATCCCGGCGCGGTGCCAACGGCGGCGCTGATCGAATCCAGCTTCGACAGGCGCCGGAGATCTGGGCCGGCCCGCTCAATCACCTGACGCAGATCACTCATCTAAACTCTTCCCTGCAGCCGGACTGGGGCAAAAGCGAGAGCCTGACCTGGAACAACGAGGGTTTCCGCGTGCAAGGCTGGCTGCTGTATCCGAAGAATTACGATCCGCAGAAAAAATATCCGCTGATTCTCTGGGTCCACGGCGGCCCGGCGAATCAGACATTGCCGCGCTGGCCTTCCGCCAATTACAACCCGGTCGCATATTCCACGCTTGACTATTTCGTGCTGATGCCGAACCCGCGCGGCAGTTACGGTGAAGGTGAAGCATTCACCCAGGCCAACCGCAAGGATTTCGGATATGGCGATTTGCGCGATCTGCTTGCGGGCGTGGATACCGTTACCAGAAAATTTCCGATCGATTCCAATCGCGTCGGCATTACCGGCTGGAGCTATGGCGGATTTATGACCATGTTTGCCGTCACCCAGACGCATCGCTTCCGCGCCGCCGTAGCTGGGGCGGGCATCTCGGATTGGAAAAGCTATTACGGACAAAACTCCATCGATCAGTGGATGATTCCTTTCTTCGGCGCCAGCGTGTACGACGATCCCGCCGTCTATGCGAAGAGCTCGGCAATCAACTACATCAAAAACGCAAAAACCCCCATGCTGATCGTGGTCGGCGACCGCGACGGAGAGTGCCCGGCGCCGCAGTCGTTTGAAATGTGGCACGCGTTGCGGGCCATGCATGTCCCCGTACAGCTGGTCGTCTACCCCGACGAGGGCCACGGATTTACAAATCCAAACCACAGCCGCGACGTGCTGGAACGCGCGGTTGCGTGGTTCGAGAAATACATGCCGCCCACGCCGTAGCATTCCCGCAACTACGGAGGGCACAGCAGCCGCGCACCGACGCTCCGTGACTCGTTGCGCTGTCGCTATACGGCGGCTTTGGTTGCCGAAGCCGTGGTGTAGCCCTAAAATGGAATTCATCTGCTCGCGTCGAAGAATATTGACGTTTTCAGTGACCGCCATTCCGCGCCAAGCGGTGGCGGGGAGGTTCAATGCGGCGGTTCGTATTTTTTTTGCTTCTGTGCACTCTATCCCTACCTGTCGGCATTTCCATCACCGGGTGCGCCAAGGACAATGGCCAGAATTTTTGTGGCGGATTTCAAAGCGGTCCGCAGGTCAACGCTACTGCCACCATCACCCTTCAGCCGGAAACCTATGGGCTTTCCCTCGGCTATGGGCAGATTTTTTCCGTGTCCACACCGACCGCGCTGAACTGCAAGGGTGCATCCTCGGGGCTCAACACATTCACCTATGGAACCACCAATCTCCAACTGGCTGACATATCGCCGAGCGGCAGCGTTTGCGGCGGGACGTGGAATCGCAATACCGGCAATGGCGTTCCCGACTTCACCACATGTATTCCGACCAAGCAATCCGGTATCGCCTACATTACGGCGAGCGGTGGAGGCGCAACCAGCAACCGCGTGCCCGTCTACGTACATCCCGCGGTGACCAGCGTTACTCTGGGCAACGGCTCGAATGCGCCGCCGCCCACCTGCGTGTCGCAGAACCAGACGATTCAATTGAATGCGACCGTATATAGCGGGACGACAGACATAACCTCCCTCGCCGGTCATTTGACATATTCTCCACAGGACTCGAGCATCGTCACCATCAACCAGAATGGCGTGGCAACCGCGCTTAATCCGGGCTCGACGGTGATTTCCGCGACGGTGGCCCAGGCGACCAGCACCGCCGGATATTTCTTTACCTGCCCGCCGAAGAACATTCAACTCAGGGTAGGCAACACGAATCAGACCAGCGTTACCGTCAACGCAAACAACGTGCAGCCGCTCACGACAACGGTCACCGACACGCTCGGCAAGCCGATCACAGGACTGTCTCTTACCTACACTTCGAACGATCCCATCAACATTCCGGTCTCAGGTAGCGGATCTGTCAGCCCAATATTCCCAGGCGACGCGGCGATTACGGCCCAGTGTATGCCGGGTATCTGCAATCCAGCACCCCAGGATCAGATTGGAAATCTCAGCGTGGGGCAGCCGATCACCAGCAATCCCATCCAGGTGCATACGCCCGGGCCCAGTTCCACCATCCTTTACATGTCGAGCCCGCAATCCTATAACTTTGTGCCTGTAGATTTCCAAACCGGAACGGTCGGCACGCCGATACGCTTGCCCTACCAGCCGAATTCCATGGTGATGGACGAATCCGGCAATTACCTGTATTTCGGTAGCGCGCATGAAACCATGATCGCGTCCATCTCCGCCAGCGCAGGTACGGCGCTAACGACCGAAGCCCCGGGTATCCCTGGGACTGTGCTTGCCGTTTCTCCCGATGACACTCTGGTAGTGGTTCACGATCCCTGCCGCCAGCTCTTTTATCTGTACACGCCCGCAATCGGCAAGGCCGGGGCATCAGAGATGTCCTTCGGCGCGCCCGGACCAACCATTGCATGCGATGTGAACAATCAGCCGATCGATCCCTCGGTCGAGGTGAACCCGCCTTATTCCGCGGCTTTCACTCAGGACAGCCAGACCCTCTACATTGTGGGCGGCAACACTCTCTACACATATTCAAAGTTCACCGGCTGGCACACATGTACGGATAACGGTCAGACCGGCAATTGCCCCATCGACTCGACCAGCGTCGCCGTTACCATTCCCGGCGTGGGAGCATTTGCCGGGGGACCCACAACAACCGCCTTCGGTTATTGTGCCGTGGGACCGAATAATCAGGGCGCGCAAACCCCGGGTCCGCCGCCCGCCGGACAGGTGCCTACGGGAGTAAACCCGAACAACGCACTGAACCCGACGGCTTACTATCCGCTCGCCGAAACGGTTGGAGTTGCAACCGATCAGCTGGCGGCATCGACCGACGGCTTTCACATTATCGGCGCCACCGCAGCCGGGCAACTCACGGATATTCAGCCCGCAATTCCATCCGGCTCCTGTCCGCTGAATGGTCCGTTGACGTTCACCAGCAGCTTCACCCAGTACGGTTTGGCGACCCCGAATATTAAATCAATTGACCAGGTGCTGGTTTCGCCGAGTTCTCAACTGGCGTTTGTAACTTTCCAGCCGTCGAGCTCGAGCGGCAGCAACAACACGCTGCCTGCGTTTCAGATTCCGTGCACTGCGCAACAACAAGCGCCCGGCGGTACGTGTCCCGCCGGGCAGGTCACTACAGGAAAGGTCGTTAATATTCCTCTCACCGGTCAGGCCGGTGCTCCGGTTGGAGGCGTGTTCAGCCCCGATACCAACACCTTCTATGTATCCACAAGCGGCGACGACATGGTGCACTTCATCAATACGACGACGTTGAACGATACCCAGCAGATCAATCCCGGCCTGACGTGCGGCACAACCACGACGGCACCGGCGAACCCCTACCTGGCCTGCACGCAAAACAATCCCGTGCCCGCCTTGTTCCTCGCCGCCAGACCACGCCCATTACAGGGATCGACTAATCCGGCGAGCAAATAGCGAGGCCGAAATATGAAGACCCAGGTCTCGCTTCTGAGACCTGGGTCTTTTTTTTGATTAGAGATTTTCTTTTTACATATAGAAAAAACCGTCATTCTGAGCGCAGCGAAGAATCCAGACGAAGCCGGTGTTCTCTGGATTCTGAACGAGAACCGCTTTAAATTTTTCTGTGGATTGAAAGCCTACGGCCGCGGCTCTTTTCGCTCCTGCGGAGCCAGCTGTTTTGCTGTCCGCGGCAACGCACGCGCGACGGCGTCCAGAATGCCGTTAAGAAAATTCACGGATTCGGGTGCACAATAAAGCCTCGCGATTTCAAGCGCCTCATTGATGATGACCGGCAATGGCGTCGCCGGATACGCAAGCATTTCTGCGATGGCCGCGCGCAGCAGATTGCGATCTACCGCGGCCATCCGCTCCAGCCGCCAGTGCTCGCTGGCCTGCTCGATATACCCGTCGATTTCGTCCTGCCTCGCCATGGCGACGCGAAATAAATCCTCGGCGAACCCCTGGGTGCCCGGATCGATATTTTCGCGCGCCGCCCAGAATGTGTCCTGCACCTGCTCCGCGTTCTGGCGTCCGAGATCGGACTGAAACAGCATCTGCATCGCAATCTCGCGCGACTTGCGGCGTTTGCCCATAACTATTTGCCCGCCGTTTGTTCTGTAACAGATACAGTTTCAATTTTGCGCTTCACCGCCACCATTTCAATTGCCGCTAGCGCCGCCTCGAATCCTTTATTGCCCATCTTCAGGCCGGCGCGGTCGAGCGCCTGGTCCAGCGTCTCGCAGGTCAGCACCCCGAAAGAGTGCGGCACGCCTGTTTCCTGCTGCGACTGACCGATACCGCGCGAAACTTCTGTGTAGATCGCTTCATAATGCGCCGTCTCGCCGCGCAGCAACACACCCAAGCGTGACAATGGCGTCCACCTGCTTGCTCTCCGCCAGCAAACGCGCCGCCGCGGGAATCTCCCACGCGCCCGGAACCCGGACAATCTTAATCTCGTCTCTTTTCGCGCCGCTGCGCAAAAGCGCGTCCAGCGCGCCCTGCAGCAGGCGATCGGTAATTACCGCGTTCCATCGCGCCACTACGATTCCAAACCGCATCCCGGCAGCGCTCAGGTCTCCTTCAATCGCCACCGGCCGGCCGTGGTGCGGATTTTCCGGTTCCCAGAATCCGAAAATCATCCCCGGGACTGGCTCAGCGGTAAACACGCGAGAGTTCCAATGCGTGGCTACTATAGGCGCAATTGATTCCTCAGCCACACCTGCATTCGCCGCCCAGCGCACCGCAACTTCTCGCACGCTGTCGAGGCTCGTCACCTCGATCAGAATCTCCGGTGTAGCGGGCAACTTCCCCACCACAAATTCCACGTTGCCTAAGGGAGCCAGAAAGGGCGCGCCACGGCTCAACTCGTCTGCCCAACCCTTCCCCGGCTCGAAGCCGAGCGCGGAAAAAAAGCCTGCCAGCGTGTCAAAATCGGCAGCCGAGCGCGCCTCGCGAACCAGTGTGATTCCTTTAATCATGTTTCGATGGTACAACGCCCGTGATTGAAAAGATGGCTGCGCGCTGGTTTACCATGGCCGCGCAAGCGAGACTCCGCAGTTTTTCGATTAGCCGATATTCTGAAAGCTGCATCGAGGTTCGGTCATTCATGACATTTGAAAATATTCAGTTTGAAATCCGCGACAATATTGCCTTCCTGACCCTCAACCGTCCCAAGGTGCTGAATGCTCTGAACGCAGCCACGCTGGAGGAATTGCACACCGCCATTAAAACCATCCGCGACGATGCTTCGATCCGCGCCGTCGTTCTTACCGGAGCGGGCGAAAAGGCGTTTGCCGCGGGCGCTGATATTCAGGAGCTCGCACAAGCGAACGCAATCGATGGCCGCGATCTCGCATTGCGCGGACAGGCCGTCTTCCGTTCCATCGAGACCTGCGGTAAGCCCGTCATCGCCTGCATCAACGGATTTGCGCTCGGCGGCGGATGCGAGCTGGCGCTGGCCTGCACCCTGCGCATTGCCAGCGAGAATGCAAAGCTCGGCCAGCCGGAGGTGAAGCTCGGCCTGATTCCCGGCTACGGCGGAACCCAGAGGCTGGCTCGCCTGGTAGGCAAGGGAGTCGCGCTGCAGATGATTCTGACCGGCGAAATGATCTCCGCCGCCGAGGCACTCAGGGTTGGCCTGGTGAATGAAGTCCTCGCGCCCGACCAGCTGCTGGCCCGCGGAGAAGCCATCGCCCGCATCATCGCCGGCATGGCGCCCCTCGCCATCCGGTACAGCCTCGAAGCCATCGATCGCGGCTACGATCTGCCACTCGAAGAAGCCCTGTTTCTCGAAGCCGCTCTCTTCGGCCTGACCTGCGGTACCGCGGATAAGGCCGAAGGAACGGCGGCCTTTCTCGGCAAGCGGTCACCGGTCTGGAAAGGATGCTGACCGCCGGAAACTCCATCATCGCGCTGATATTCTGATAGCAATGCAGGCTTTTTCTCTCCGATCCGCGATCCTGACCACGCTTTGTCTTGGTGCTCTGCTCCTCGCCAACGGGTGCAGACAAAACAACTCCTTCAATATGTCGGCTCATGCGGCTTCCTGGAACGCCGCCAAGACAAACGCCCGGCAGGAACTGGATCAGCTTCCGCTCCCTTCCAAAAGCACGTATCTTGCGATCGACCAGCAATCTCAATGGCAGAACCCCTTTCTGACCGTCGAGACCAACATGATCCAGATTCGCATCTACCTGCCCGATGAAAACGACAGCCCGATCGATCGCGGCGGACTGACACGGCTGAGCTCGGCGCGAAAACATATCTTGAATGTGCGCTTCAAAGATCTGCCCCGCGCGCTGGTCGCGCTGCCGGACGGCGCCTGGCCCTATGGGCGAGTCGTCGCCGTCAGCCGGGAGTCGGAAACGCCGCAAGATCGCACACTAGTTGAGACCAATATGGCAGCTACCATCGGCGCATTGAAGGATATGGGCCTGGTGGTGGATGATTGGACTCATCGCGGTCGATAACGCCTCGTTTCACCAGTCATCGTTTCAGGCTTCGAAGAGCCAGCGTGGCCGCGTTATATCCGCACATTCCATGCACTCCTCCGCCGGGCGGCGTAGAGGACGAGCAGAAATAAATATCTTCGGCAGAGGTTTTGTACTGCCGCCATGTCGGGCGAAATACAAATTGCCGCAGATCCACCGCGCCTCCGCCGATATCTCCGCCCACCAGATTCGCATCCATCGCCTCCAGATCGGCCGGAAAAAAGATCCGCCGCGCCAGAACGCAATCGCGGAATCCCGGCGCAAAGCGTTCGATCTGATTTTCCAGCCGCTCCAGCATGTCCGTCCGGCAACCATTCGGCACGTGACAATACGCCCATGCAATATGCCTGCCCTGCGGCGCGCGCGCTGGGTCGAACAAGGTCGGCTGCGCCAACAGCACAAACGGCCTTCCCGCGGGATGGCCGCTCGCCATCGCCGCTTCGGAAGCGACGATCTCCTCCATGGTCCCGCCGAGATGGACAGTAGCCGCCCGCAGACATTCCGCCGCCTTCCATGGAATCGGCGCCGACAGCGCGAAATCCACCTTGAACACCCCGGGGCCGTACTGATACTTCTCCAGGCCGCGACGATAGCCCGGCGACAATCGCTCCGCGCCCAGATGCAGTAACTGCCGCGGCGTAATATCGCACAGCATCACATCGCATTTTGGAAGCTGACCAAGATTCTCCACCCGCGTCGAACTTGTTATCCGGCCGCCCAGTCGTGTCAGGTGTGCGCTCAACGCATTCGTGATCGACTGCGCTCCACCGCGAGGAATCGGCCATCCCACAGCGTGCGCTGCCGCAGCCAGCACCAGGCCAAAAGATCCGCTCAGCGGCTCATTCAGGCTAAGGAAAGAATGTGCCGCCAGACCTGCGAACAGAGCGCGGGTGCGCTCGCTGCGAAATCGCCGGCGTGCAACGAAGGTCGCGGGCGGAACTGCATCCTGACCAAATTTCGCCAGCAGAAATGGATGTCGCGGCACTTTCAGCAGCGGACCAAGAATATCTCCCGCCAGCTCCGCCCAGCGGGTGGCGAAGGGCTCCATCAGCGCGCGCCACGCTCTGCCATCCTCTCCCAATGCCGCCTCCGCATCGTCGAGATTGCGTTCCAGCATCACGGCCGTGCCATCGTCCAATGGATGCGCCAGCGGCGCCGGAGAATGAACCCATTCCAGACCGTAATTCTGCAATGGCAGTGAAGAAAAAAATGGCGAGCCTGCCGCCATGGGATGAACGGCGGAGCCGAAATCGTGATGGAAGCCGGGCAGCGTCAGCTCCATGGTTCGCGCCCCGCCGCCGGGCTGCGACTCCGCTTCAAAAACCTCAACGGCAAGCCCGGCCTGCGCCAGCACAATCGCCGCCGCCAGCCCGTTCGGACCTGAACCTACGACGCAGGCTTTTCTGAGGTTATCGTTGCCCATGTGAGAACTACTTTATTCCTGCGGCGCGAGGAGCGTCGGCTGCTCGACCATGGCGATCCGCCCATCCGGCTCTATCTCCAGTGTGGGCGCGTACAGTCCGAGCAGTTTGCGATGCCACCAGATTCCCTGCGTCCGCTTCTCCTCCATCGTGCTGAACCAGTACTGCCACAACACCGCTCGCACCTCACGCGGGGCCTTGTCCGGAAATGGATTGCCCGCAAACAAGTCCAGCACATCGGGATCATTCTGCAGCAGCAGCACTTCCGCGTTGGGAACCAGCGGATACTGGGGCCACGAACCCAGTGAGGCAAACCACAGATTCCACTCAAAGCGCGGTTGATAAGGCGCGTAGATTCCCGGAGCTTTGTGTACATCCTGCGGCTTGTACCTGAACGGATAGGCCACCCAGGTATGGCCGTCGTTCGACCCCTGAAATTCAATCTCGTATCGATGCGGCGTCATCACTGCAAACAGACCATATTGGTTGGCGATGCGAAACGGTTCGAGCGCCGTCACCGGTCCTTCCGGCAGGGGAATGCCGCGCCAGAACATTTGCAGCATCGGCAGCGTGGTCGCATAAAAAATCCAGCTCAGCACGACGGCGATCACTGCCAGGCGCAAAGCCCGGAGATGCCGATGCACCCCACCGGGATACGCCGGCGGCAATGCTTCACGCTCAGTCTCGCCCTCCGCATACTGAGCCGGGTTGATATGCAGCACTGGAGTCGCTTCGCGAACGGAATCCTCATCCGGAATCGAATTCGCGGAGACGGCCGGACGCCAGCGCGCGGGAACGAAGCGCGCCAGGAAACGATCGTCCAGCAACAAAAAGCCAAGCACCAGCACCAGGTAATTCAGAAACGCGTAGTTCGCAGTCAGAATCACCGGAATCTGCCATATCGTGGCGATAAAAAAGCAGACGATTCGCCAGCGCCGCGGCAGAAACATCATCCACACCACGACCAGTTCCAGCACAAAAGTTCCGACCACGGTGGCCGCCTGGAACCAGTGCGGCAGGTGCTGCACATACCATCCGATCCACGTCGGCAGCGGACCGTTCTGGTAATACTGATCCATCGCCGTCAGATGCCGCCACTGGGGATCGCCGCTGGCCAGCTTGACCACACCCGATTCAAAGTAAATTCGGAACCATTCCCACAGCAGAAGGAAAAGGCTGGCGCGTACCGGAAGATGCTTGCTTCCCCAGCCTGGGAAAAATCCGCCGGGCGCGAAGAACAACGAGATAAATCCGGCCTCCAGCAGCATTCCATCCGACTGATAGCTGGAAAAATCTCCGGCCGCGGTGACGAAAGAAATAAAGCAGACGAAGCAAACAGCCAGCGTCGCGCGCGGCCACACATTGGCAACGACCAGCAGGGAGGCCACGATGCCCACCCAGCATAGCGCCATCAGCATGTGCGAACTGGTCGAAAACCAGAGCAGCGAAGGCGCAAACCAGAAACGCAGAGGACCGATGCCGTGTGCGATGGCGTCCAGATATTGGCTGGCGGGAAGAATACCTCGCGGGCCGATCAGCCCGCGAATTTGAAAGATCAGCGAAAAGAAAGCGGAGAAATAGATGAGTCCAAGCGCGCGCAAAAAGATCCAGCGTGGAATCAAGCGGTCGCGCGCGCCCTGTTCCGGGTCGAACCAGCGGCGAATCGCGCCTGTCCAATTCCAGTTCATGGGCCTGTCCAATTCCCGTTCCCTGTCCCATTCCAATTCATGGATGAGAGGAATTATAGCCGCGCGATCGATGCCGCATCAGTCCTTGGGAGCCCCTTCCATCACGCGCGATCTGCGCGCGAAATAAACCAGGCCCGCCGTCGCAATCGCAGCCCCCATACACCAGGAACAGATCCGTCCAAACTGCGTCACCTGTTTTTTCGCACTCCTTACCGCCATCGTCCCATCGAGCGCCAGCTTGCTGCGCAATGCCTTCTGCAGCATGGGCCGCGATGGACCGGCAAGGATCAGCAACGTCAGTGTGACGCCGTAGCTGCCGATCCCCAGAACTCCATCCGGAATCCCGAATCTGTACGCGCCTTTCGACGTGACGATTTCCGTTGAGTTGAAAAATGTTCCCGGCGGATCGGGAAGAGTTTTTAAAACTCGAAGCTGCACCAGCGCGACCGGCACCAGCGTACCGATCGCCACACAACAACAAACAATGGCTATTTTTTTATGCCCAACGCCGGTGTCTTCCTCCACGTAAGGTTCCGGTCTCGGATCCCACACCATAGTGCTTCTCCTTTTCGTACGGGTTAGCTTTTCTTCCACGCCGCCGCAGTTACCGTGGCCAGCACAACGCCGGCGCACAACAACCAGCCGCGATTCAGATCCGCAAAGACCTGTGGGCTGAAGGAACGGGCGCGCTTGTTAAAAGGTCCGTGCGCGCTGTGCGTCCCGCCCACATAATGCCAAAGATTGTTGGGGCGGTCCGGGTTATCAGGCGCGCCTGTCTGCTGCGCTTTGTATCCCGTGTGCCCCAGATATCGATCGAGCAGCCCCGGGATAAACATCTGGCCCACGATTGCCTCTACCGTCGACGAACCGACCCAGTATTCCCGACGCGGCCGATCGGTCTCCGCCGCATGCACAACTACTTTTGCGGCAACCTCCGGCTGAAAAATCGGCGGCACCGGCTGTGGCTTGTCCGGCAAACGGCTCTTGACCCAGGTAAACTGCACCGTGTTCATGGCCGGCATTTGAACCATCGTCAACTGAACGTTGCTTTTATCGTGGTACAGCTCGCAACGCAGCGAATCCGTAAATCCGGCAATGGCATGCTTGCAGGCACAATACGCCGACTGCAACGGGATGCTGCGAACCGCCAGCGCCGAGCCAATCTGAATGATGGTGCCGCGGTCCCGCGGCAGCATCCGGTGCAAAGCGGCAAGCGTGCCGTATACATATCCGAGATATGTGACCTCAGTGACGCGCTTATATTCATCCGGCTTCATTTCCTTGACCGGCGAAAACACGGAAACCATGGCATCGTTGACCCACACATCGATCGGACCGAAAGCCTGCTCCAGCTTGCTCGCCGCATCATCTACCGCGTCGGCATCGCTCACATCAAGCGGCAGCACGATCGCCTCGCCGCCCAGTTGCATCACCTCCTGCCGGCATGCTTCCAGCGCCTCCGGATTTCTCGCGATCAATCCAAGGCGAGCGCCTCGTTTTGCAAAGCCATGCGCAATTGCCCGCCCCAGCCCCGCTGACGCTCCCGTTACCATCACTACTTGTTTCGATCTCATAATCTCCTCTTGTTCGAATCCATCGCTATTGCTCCGGCCTTCAGGCATGCAGCTCCAGATCGGAAGCAACATTTTGAAAATCGGTCAAGACCTCTACTCCGCTGGATGTAACCGCAACCACGTCGCAGTGGCGCATTCCGCCGTATCCCTGGATGTAAATGGCCGGTTCAATATTGAAGGTCATCCCGGTTTCGAGAACATCGGTCGATTTCGGATGCACCCTTGGAATCGCGTCGTGGTTCGAGGCAGCAAAACACACGCCGTGTCCGGTTGCATGCTTGAACTCCTTCCCGAAGCCGCGCCCGGTCAAAACATCGCGTGCTGCCTTATCGACATCGGATGCAGGAACTCCCGGCGCTACGCGCGACAATGCCGCCGCCCGCGCCTCCAGAATTGCCGCGCGCATCTCCTTCTGTTTCGCATCCGGCGCGCTGCAGGTGTAAGTGCGGGTAATGTCGGTCCAGTATCCGTCGGCGTTGGAATTGCAGTGGATCATCACCAGATCGCCCGGTTCAATCACCCGTTCCCGTGTGCGCGCGTAGGCGGCGTAAGCGATTGCGGAGTTCACCCCCGACATGCAGAAAAAAAATGCATCCCGCCGGGTTGCTCCATTGCGCAACTGTGATTTGGCAAAGCCGGTCCGGAAGAGCTCCGCTGCCGTCGGTTCCTGTAATCCAATCTGCAGGGCCTCGCTGCCCGACTGGTAGGCCGCTTTGGCCATGCCACAGGAAAGGCGTAAGCGATCCAGTTCTCGTGCTGTTTTCGTCATGCTCAGCCGGTTCAGCAGATCATCCGCCGGGATTTGGCTGCTGTGAGGAAAAGCATTCCGCAGAATGTCCAGAAGCGCCGGTCCATAGCGAAATTGCGCCAGGTAAGAGATGGGGTAAAGCGAGCCACGCAACTCCACGCCGATCCGCGCATGATCGAGGCCGAGGGAACGAACAAGAGACGTAAGCGGCTGCGCAATCGCCTTTTCGGAATTCGTGATCTCGCTCAGCGATCCGGGGCTGAAGCCGGTGCATCGCGCGCTCGACAGCTGAGCGGCAATCTCCTTTTCATCCTCCGGCAGCAGCAGGTGCGCCTCGCCATCCTTAGTGAGCAGTGCGACCGTGTTCCCCATCACCGGCCAATACCCGGTCAGCATCAGCACGTGCGACGGAACCGCACAGAGCAGCGCGTCCAGATTGCTCTCCTTTAGCGCGGCGGCAATGCGGCCCTCGCGCTCCGTATCCGGTTGAGCCGCCGTTATCGATGAGCCGCTCATAGCGTCGCGTTCGCAAATCTGGGTATGCCTCTGCCATAGGTCCCCGGAGGAGCAAGATGTTTGCGTAGAGGTGGCGCAGTCATGTCGCGCGTATCGGAGTTGAACACCGTCTCACCTTGCGATATGAGATAGTCCGCCGTGCGCGCCGCCAGCGCCTGAATTGTAAGTCCAGGATTCGCCGAACCCTGGGTCGGCAAAACGCTGCCGTCGCAAACGAACAGATTGGCGATGTCATGCGAGCGGCCAAATTTGTCCACCACCGACGTGCGCGGATCTGAACCCATTCGGGCGGCGCCGACCAGGTGCGCATACCGCGCCTCCTGCACTACTTCCTCCGCCCCCGCGGCCCGCATCACCTCCATTGTTTTGTTCTTGCCGAACTCGATCAGCTTCTGGTCGTTATCGTGCAGATTGAAAGTAACCTTCGCAACAGGCAGGCCGAATCGATCTTTTTCCTTCGCAAGCTGCACGCGATTGTCCGGCCATGGAAGGATTTCGCCGAGGAATCCGAACGCCGCCCAGTGGTTGTAGTCCATCATCACGCGCCGAAGTCCCCATCCCCATGCGCCCTTCGCCGTCATCATCTGCTTGGCAAATGCGATCGGGAGCGGTCCGACGGTCTGGATGGCGAAGCCGCGCGCAAAATCCCGCTTGGGATCGGTCTCGTAGAATTCCTCCGTCAAGGCATGCGCCGGGGGAGCTTTGTACATGCGGACCAGCTGTTCAAATCGGCCGAGAATTACATTGCCTGCCTGCGCCATCAAATAACGGCCGACGGTATCGCTGGAGTTGGCCAGACCATTCTCGTATCCCGGGCAGGCGGAGTTCAGCAACAGGCGCGGCGTCTCGATCGCATATCCGGAAACAATCACCGCCTTCGCTCTCTGAAAATGCTCATTGCCCTTCGCGTCAAAATAGCTCACCCCGGTGACGCGATTGTTTTTCCGGTCCAGATGAATGCGGTTCACCATGGAGTTGTCGCGGATTTCAGCGCCGTTTTCCAGCGCGTCCGGCACATGCGTGATCAGGGTACTGGCCTTCGCGCCCACCTTGCAGGCCTGAATGCAGTAGCCGCGATAGATGCAGTGCGGCCGGTCCCCATGCGAACCCGAAAGAATCGCAACCGGGCCGCCAATGCTGACGCCGATGCCGAGGTTTGTGCAGCCTTTGATCAGCGCATTCCCGACACCGCCCATCGGATGCGGTCCATAGGCATAGCTGTGCGGATCGCCCCAGGGATAATAGGCCGGCCCAGCAACCGGCATCTCCATCTCCAGCAGCTCGTAGTAGGGCTTCAGCTCGTCATAGCTCATCGGCCAGTCGATGCCTACGCCGTCGAGCGAATGAATAAAAAAGTCAGAGGGATGCAGCCGAGGAGTGAAAGCCGCCCAATGCACGGAGCCGCCGCCGACACCGCGTCCTGAGTTATTAGCTCCCAGCGCGAGAGGATGGTCCCCTCCCGTGATCCGCAGGTCTTCCCAATACAGATTGTGCGAGCCTGCTTCATCGCTGACCCAGTCGGTTTCCGTATTCCAGAAAGGACCGGCTTCGAGACCCAGCACGCGGAAACCCGCGCGCGACAGCCGCTGCAGAAGCACGCCGCCCGCCGAACCCACGCCGACGACAACGTAGTCAACTTCTTCTTCGCCATAGTGGCGCATCGGGACGTCGATTTTTTGAATAGGCCCGAGCGCATGGCCATTGTGGCCATTGTCATTGCGTTCGTTGAAAAGATCGGCGCGCAACCAGTTCAATGCGTACCTCCCTGCCCTGGCGACGCGTGATGCTGATCCTTTTTGCCGACCGGTTCATAAACATCCGAAACGGAATCTGCAGGAGCTTGCCATTCATATCGCTGCTCCTCGACTTCCCATGGCTCCGGCTCCCCGCGTTCCAGCCGCATATAGGCGCGCGGATAAGCCGGGCCGCCAAATCCAACCTCATCCCAAGCATAGGGATGCGCGTAATAGGCCTCCGCCGCATCCTGCACCAGCAGCATCCAGAACCGCTCCACCGGCATTTTGTCCCAGATATGTTGCGCGCCCTCCGGGTCGCCGTCATGGATGCTGCGCAGCAACTGGTCCTGCTCGCGAGCAGTCAGCTCAAGGAATCTCTTGCCATGTGTTGTCTGTGCAATCTCCTCGATGGCCTGCATCCCTATCCGGTAAGCATCCTGATCCGCCGGCATATCCTTCGTAACGATAGCCGTCGAGCCGATTTTTATAGAGCCGCTCATCCACGACCGGAACGATTGGAATTCGGTATTTTTCATCGCGATCGCTCTGCGGCAAAAGATGCTCGAAGATCGCTTCGATCAGCGGAGCCTCCTCGGGCGTGAAGAAATGCAGCTCTCGAGATCGCGTCACTCTTTCGAGCACGGTTTTTCGCGTAGCTTCGTCCCAGTACGCCTGCTGGCTCAATGTGTGGTATCCCGGATAGTACCCGGGCTGGCCGTCATTGGATTTCCGCTTCTTCATTTCTCTCTCCGGAATAGACTCGCCAGAAGGCCCAGCATGCCGCAGGCACTGAACAGCAGCGGCGCCAGCACCGGAGGTCCATACATGATGTTGTAGAGAAGATGTTTCCTCCCGCCCGGACGCCTCAGCACTCCCCGCGAGTGATAAAAAAAGCCCACCGATCCGTTGATGACCGCGGCCGCCGACAACGCCGGCAACCAGGTGTGCGCCACCTTGCGGCTGCGCATTGCCCCCAGGCTGGCGGCCATCAGCATCGGCGTTAATATCACCGGCGTCCACTGCGCTTTGTAGCGAAAGTTATTTTTGTAGTGGGAATAGAATGCTTCGAAGCCGCTGAAGAACGCCGACAGCGCCGTTGCCGCCGCCATATGCTTCTGGAAGCGTCCTTCCCGCAGGTCCTGCGCCCAGCTGATTTTTTCGTGCTTCGAAATCTGCTCGCCGGGCATCGCCTTCATCCAGTGATGCGCATGCGCCGCGCGCGGTACCCAGGCAACGTCGTCGTCCGGACTCTCCTCATCTTCCTCGCGGCGGAGATACGAAGCGATCAGGCCCAGATACGCGCTCAGGCCGAACAGCAGCGGCGCAAACACCGGCGGCCCCATCACCATATTCGTCATGGGAAAGCGCCATCCTCCCGGTTTGCGCGCAATCCCGCGAACATGGAAGTAAAATCCGGTAACGCCGTCGGCCAGCGTCAGCGCGGCTAGAGGGCGAAGGATCTGCCGCGCTGCCCGCTTGCTGAAGAATCCCGCTACACCGCCGGCAAACAGCAGCACGCTGAACGCTACCGGCGTGTACATCACTCTGCGGCTGTAACTGCCTCGATAGTGCTCGTAGCCGACTTCAACTCCAGTCATCAGACTGGAGAAGCCGGCGAGGAGCGCCAGACTGCGCTGAAATCGGCCTTCCCGGATATGTTCATCGGCCAGCCGCAGGTCCCGGATGCCCTCGGCCCACAGCGAACCCTCCGAAGCATTTTCTTCGGTCCTTTGCTGCGGGTCGGCTGTGTTTGTCTCGGCCTCAGTCATCCCATCTCCGTCGTTCATCTTCGACACCCTTGACCGATGACATCTTCCATTGGGAATCTCGGCACAAACAACGGTCCTAAATCACTTCACGCACTTTATCTTCGAGCACCGTCTTGATAATGTCGTAGCGGTCCTTTTCCCCGCGGGCCAAAGCCTCTCCAAAATTGATTGCCTGCTTCATGTTGATATTTCCCGGCAGCGGAGGTTCGTTTGGATCCACCACGCATTGCACAACAGCTGGACCTTCGTGAGTAAGAGCGCGGCGCAGCTCGGACTCCGCCTCTTCAGGGCGCTCGATGGTGAAGCCGGCCACGCCGCACGCCTCGGCGACCTGGGCAAAGTCAATCGGCTGCAGATCGACCCCAAACTCAGGATTGGCATCCTCCACCATCTGCTCCCATTTAATCTGACCCAGAACATTGTTCTTCACCACGATGACCTTGACGTTCAGCTTGTATTTGGCGATGGTCGCCAGTTCGGCCATCAGCATGCTCAGGCCACCATCTCCCACCACGCATACCACCTGCCGTCCCGGATAGGCGACCGCAGCGCCGATGCTGTAGGGCAGTCCATTCGCCATGGTGGCCAGCGACCCGGAGAGCGAAAACTTCATATCTCCGCGCATCTCGACATGCCGGGCGGTCCAGGTCGCAATAGTGCCGCTGTCCGACGATACGATTGCGTCGTCATCCAGCAGGCGATTCAACGTGTGCGTCACCACCTGCGGCTTCATCGGCATGTCCTCCCGGGTGCCGCGCTGGTCCATCAGTTCATTCCATTTCTTCATGCGTTCCTGGCTCTCTTCCAGAAATCCGCGCCGCTTCTTGTGCTTCAGCAGCGGAATCAACGCTGCCAGCGTTGCTTTTGCATCGCCCACCAGCTCGACATCGACCGGATGCCTCAGCCCTATCCGTTCAGCGTCGATATCGATCTGCACGCATTTTGCTTTTCCGGGCTTGGGCAGAAACTCCATATACGGAAAGCTCGATCCAACCATCAGCAGCGTGTCGCATTCCTGCATCGCATCCTGTGACGGCGCGGTACCGAGCAGTCCGATTCCCCCGATGGCCAGCGGATGACGGTCGGGAATCACTGCCTTGCCAAGCAGAGCCTTCACCACCGGAGCTGCAATCAGCTCGGCTGTCTGCAGAACTTCCTCGCGCGCGCCCAGCGCGCCGGCGCCCACCAGCATTACCACGCTCGAGCCGTGATTCAGAATCGCTGCGGCTTTTTCCAGCGAAGCATGCGACGGAATCGGAAAGGTCCGAGTAAATTTGTTCTGGCTATGGTGCGGAACGTTCGCCTCCGACCGATCTTTCTCCGACGCCGGCCACTCCTGAATGTCTTTCGGAATCGTGATATGTGCCACGCCGCGGCGCGTCAGCGCTGTCCGGATGGCCGCATCTACTGCGCTCTTCACGTGGGCTGCGCCCATGATCCGCTCGTTGTACACCGAGACATCCATGAACAGCTTGTCGAGATCGACATCCTGCTGATAATGAGTGTTGATCAAATCGTGAAACGTGTGCCCGGTGATCGCAAGCACGGATTGCCCATCGCACTTGGCGTCATATAGGCCATTCAGCAGGTGGATTCCGCCCGGCCCTGAAGTCGCAAGACACACCCCTAGCCGGCCTGTATATTTCGCATAGCCGCAGGCCGCGAACGCTGCCGCTTCCTCGTGCCGTACCTGAATGAATTTTATTTTTTCCTGGTGCTTTCTCAATCCTTCAAACAGGCCATCGATTCCATCGCCGGGAAATCCGAAAATCGTGTCTACACCCCATTCGATCAGGCGATCGAACAAAATATCCGCTACTTGCTTGCCCATTGGCATTGGTTAACCTTCCCTGTATGGCTGGATTGCGTGGCTTAGGATTTGTAAAACGCGCGTTTGCGTGTTCGGTCTCGCAAAAAGTCCCTACTTTATTCAGAGGTAAATTTCATGACGTGGGATGTATGAAACCTGCAATTAGGACGGGTGCAGCATTGCAGCCGAAGCGATTTCGTTCAGCATTCACGGTGCAGCAAAGCGGTCTGCGGCTCAATCGCGTTGAGTACAACCCGCAAGAGACGGCTCGAATCCCTTTGAAGGTGGATACAATTTCGAAGACAGCCGTTCGCGTCTATACGGTTCCTACCGATGCGCCCGAAGCGGACGGAACATTTTCCTGGGACAAGACCACCATGGTTCTGGTGGAGCTGACGGCGGGCGATACGCAGGGCATCGGCTACACCTATGCCGACGATGCTACTGCAAAAATCGCAGAACATCTGCTGAAGGAAATCATTTCTTCCGCCGATCCCTTTCAACACCCCGCGCTGTGGACGAAGATGCAGATGGCTGTCCGCAATCTCGGCAACCGCGGTATCGCGGCCATGGCAATCTCCGCCATCGATAACGCCCTATGGGATCTCCGCGCGAAGCTGCTGAAAATCTCGCTGGTGCAGTTGCTGGGCGCCGCGCGCGATTCGATTCCTGTCTACGGCAGCGGCGGATTCACATCGTATAACGATCAGCAGCTGCAGGCGCAGCTGGGCGGATGGGCGGAGAAAGGATTTCTTTTCGTCAAAATGAAAATCGGAACGCATCCCGAAGACGATCCGCGCCGGGTGCAAGTTGCGCGCAAGGCCATTGGCGATAAGACCGCTCTTTTCGTCGACGCCAACGGAGCATACAC
This sequence comes from uncultured Acidobacteriota bacterium, assembly GCA_963823295.1. Classification (GTDB taxonomy): domain Bacteria; phylum Acidobacteriota; class Terriglobia; order Terriglobales; family Acidobacteriaceae; genus JAKAAZ01. Next base: position 78,372 of record CAWGLF010000021.1, on the reverse strand, counting down.
GGCAAAACAGGCGATCCATTTAGCGCAAATTTTTCACCAGTCGAATGTCACCTGGTTTGAGGAGCCGGTCAGCTCCGACGATCTCTACGGCCTTCATCTGATCCGCGAGCATGTGCCTGCTCCGATGGAAGTCGCGGCCGGCGAGTACGGCTGGACCGTGCCGTATTTTGCGAACATGATTGAGGCGAAAAGCGTCGACGTCCTGCAGGCCGACGCCACGCGCGCCCAGGGAATTACCGGCTTTCTTGCCGCCGCCGCAGTTTGCGATGCACATCAGATGGCGCTCTCCGCGCACTGCGCGCCCAGTATGCACATGCATGCCTGCTGCGCTGTTCCCCGCGCGCGCCATCTGGAATTTTTCCATGACCACGCCCGCATCGAGCGCATGTTCTTCGATGGGTTCTGTGAACCCCGCGACGGACGAATGTTTCCGGACTGGTCCCGGCCCGGATTTGGACTGGAATTAAAAAAGGACGCGGAGAAGTTTCGGGTTTGAATGTGAAGTTTTTTCGATCAAAATCCGCGTGATTTGTTAATGCCTGTCATCCCGACCGGAACGGAGCGAAATCGAAGGGGAAGTGGAAAGCCTGCCTTGAGCGAACCCGCCATCAGCGGTGAGTCGAACCGGACCTGCGGCTTGTCAGTCAATTGCAAAGCGTACATTGTGAATAGAACCGCGTCCGAGGAGCACGCCATATGAAACTCGAAAACAAAATCGCTGTTGTAACCGGAGCAGCCACGGGCATTGGAAGAGCCATCGCCATGGGAATGGCCAAAGAAGGCGCGTCCGTTGTGATCGATTACATCGGCAATCCCAATCTGGCCAATGGAGTCGTGCAGGAAATCCAGAAAGCCGGCGGAAAAGCAGCCGCCGTAGAGGCCGACGTCTCCAATCCCGAACAGGCAACCCATCTCATTCAGCAGTCGGTCCAGACATTTGGACGCATCGATATTCTCGTGAACAATGCCGGCATCGAATACAAATATCCATTCACCGAATACCCTTTCGACAAATGGCAAAAAGTCATCGCTGTCGATCTCACCGGCCCCTTCCTCTGCGCCCAGGCCGCTGCCAAAGCGATGATCCAGCAGGGGAACGGCGGACGCATCATTAACATCTCCTCCGTCCATGAAGACTTGCCGATGATTACGAACGCGCCCTACTGCGCGGCCAAAGGCGGCCTTCGCATGTTGATGCGCACCATCGCCGTCGAGCTGGCGCCGCACAAGATCACGGTGAATAACATTGCGCCCGGCGCCATTTTTACGCCGATCGATGCGGACGTCGAGGCCAACAAAACAATCGAGAAGGAGCTGATGGCTGAAATCCCCCTGGGACGCTGGGGCAAGCCGGAGGAAGTGGCCGATCTCGCCATCTTCATTGCCTCCGACGCAGCCGGTTATTCGACCGGCAGCACCTTCTTCATCGATGGCGGCATGATTCGCCAGGCTGGCAGTCTCTAGCAGAATTCTCAGATCGGTGTAGAGCGAAGAGATAGCGGACGGGCCATGCCGCTGACCCCATATTCAACTCGTGTAGCTGCACCGGCCCACGCGGAGAACGCGCCGCTCGGTGGCTTTTTGATTGTCGTCGCCTTCCTGTGCGTCGCGATCATGAGCGCCCTCGGCAAGGCCGCCGAGCATGTACCGACCGGCACGATCGTCTTCTTTCAGAATTTCATCAGCCTGCTGCTGTTTCTCCCGTGGGTGTTCCGGCACGGCGTTTCCGGCGTAAAAACCTCGCGAATCGGTCTGCATATTCTGCGCGCGATCGCCGGTCTGCTTTCGCAGGCGCTGATGTTTGCGGCCGTGAAGAAAATGCCGCTGATGGATGCCGTTCTGCTCTCGAATTCCGCGCCGCTATTTATCCCTCTCATCACCTGGTCGTGGCTGAAGAACAAAATAAGCGGAGTCGTCTGGACCAGTCTGCTGGTGGGCTTCATCGGAGTGATTCTTATCCTCAAACCGAACGCGGCATTGGTACAGAATCCAAGCGCCCTGCTCGCCATCAGCGCTGCCGTGTTTTCCGCCTTCGCGCTGGTCACGGTCAACCGGCTCTCCACCACGGAGACCACGAACCGCATTCTCTTCTATTATTTTCTGATTTCATCGCTCGTTACCGCGCCCTATGCTGCCGCCGAATGGCGCGCGCCAACAGAACGGGAATGGATGTACCTGATCGGCATCGGTATCTTCATGGCGATCAGCCAACTGCTCATCATCCTCGCCTATCGCCAGGCATCGGCCGGCCGAATCGCGCCGTTCAATTATTCCGTGGTTGTCTTTTCCGGCCTGATCGGATGGCTGGTCTGGAAAAATGCGCCCGATATGCTCTCGCTCCTCGGCATCGTTCTTGTAACTGCCGGCGGCGTTTTCAGTACAAAATTCGGCGGACCGGGATCGCGCGGCCACTTCGGCTGGATCGGCCGCTGGAACCATCGTTTCCACGCTGGACCGCGGGCACGAACTCGCATAAACGATGCGCCTATACCTTCACCGGAGAGCGCAAATCCGGCGCGGCGCCGGCGGCCAGATGGATCGACGGATTCTTCCGCAGCAATTCCGTCACTTCCATGATGATGCGATCATCGAGTTCCCCCGCCTTCCGCAGCGGAATCGGAAACCGCACCATCACCTCGAGACCGGTCGCCACAAACCGCATTCGCGTATACGGTTTTGGCGTTTCCATGTGCACGCCCAGCGTCGCCTCGACGGACATCTGGTGCATGTCGAGCTGCGAGCCGTAGCTCGAGTACACCCGATCGACTGCAGCCAGCAATTCCTTTTCTGCCAAAGCCGCGTCGCTATCCGCACTCAATGGAAGCGCAATCTCCCTCCATGTATATTCGGTTCCGGGAAGCTGCTTATACAGCGGATTCGTCTGGAACAAAACCGAGTTCGGGAACACGCAAATCCGCCCGGTTGGCTGCATGTCGATACCGCTGCCCGCCAGTTCCATCATGTAAAAACGCACCAGACCAATATCGATCACATCGCCGGCGACGCTATTGTTCCCGCTGTAAACCACCGTCACCCGATCTCCGACCTTCACTCCGTAGCGCCCGACCAGGAAGAAATATGCAGCAACAGATAAGATGACGGCCTGCAACGCAACAGCGATACCGGCGGTTATCAGGCCGGCGTACGTAGCAAGGGAGCTGAAATCGCTGACGAACCCCAGCAGGATCACCACGAACATGCAGAAGCCGGTGACCACTCGCCGCAGGGTAAGAAACTGGCGCCTACGCCGCGCATCGTGAATATAGCGGAATGCGGCGCGCTTCCATAACCAGGAAAATAACCAGATCAAACCCAGCGCAATCAGAATCGAAGCCACTTTCAGTAGCAGCGTTCGCAGAACCGAAATGTAATCGTGTTTGATGGAAGCCTGGAGCTGGTTGAGGTTTGCCTGGCTCTGGTCCAACAGAATCAATTCCTGGCTTAGCGGCAACGTGGCTCTGGAAAGCAGTTTGAAATGCTGCACCAGGTCCAACATCTCGCGCTGTTTTTGCGCCGCTGTTTTCGTCCCAGCCGTCGTCGCGCCTGTCGCATTTTGGGGTGCAGCCGCCGGTGTACTTGTACCGGAGTTCTGGTTCCCGGAGCCGGTTGGCGCGGTTGTGCTGCCCTGTGCACCGTTGTCCGGCGCGACATTGGAAAGTTCGATCTGGCCCTGCTGCAACGTGGCTCGAAGTGCGGCGAGCAATGGAGCGCGAAGCTGCTGGGTAGCACTCTGCAAATCCGACCCGTCGCCCTTCAGCTGGTTCAACACGCGTATGGTTTGTACAAAATGGACCAGTTCTCCCATCTGCCCGATCAGTCCCGTATTCTGCGAACTGTGCACCAGCAGGGCCGGATGCTTGGCCGCGGAGGTGGATTTGCCGGTTGTCTTTCCGCTTGCTGCAGTGACCTCCCCATTCGGGTTTGCCCGCTGCAGCGCGAGAATTCTTCTGGTCAACTCCGTGCCTTGGCCGCTGGCGCTTTCCGCGGAGTTCATAAACGAGCTCAGCTTCTGCAGGTCCTCCTGCAGCGCCTGCGCCAGCTGCAATTGGCCCTGCAACGTATCCCGCCGCGTTTGCCAGCGCCGCCCGGTCCTTCGCTTTCGCAGAAGAAATCTGCTTATTCACTCGTGTCCAACTCGGCCTGGAGTGCCTGCATCTGCTGAGCTGATCCGCTGCTCCATCCGGAAAATGTTCTGGGTATCCGCCTCGTTGTGCGAGCCGCCGCCGGAGGTTGCGTGCTTCGCGGCCTGCCCAACCAAGGCAGCCTGCGCCAGCGCCGATTGAAATTCCAGCTTGGTCACCTGCTGCGCAAGATCCCGGCCGTTCTCCACGTACAACTCATCGGCAGGACGGGAGACGTAAACATCGGTGCTCTCCCACTGCTGCGACCAGCGCAGCACCTGATTCAGATGGCTCATCACCTGCTGTTCAGAATTGGGCGGCGCTCCCTGAGCGAAAGCCAATGCACACAATACTCCCAAAGTGCCCGCGCATAGCAATGCTTTGCGCAGACGCGCCGGTTGCAACCACATCATGAAATCTCCTCAGTAATCATCATTTTTATGGCAGGGATTGGAATACGAAGGCGCTGCAGAAACCAAACGATCTGGATCCCAAACCATCTGGATCAGAAACAGCTATTTCTCCCGCGCGACAATAAAATCCGGCACCCATAACAGTGCCCGCTTAAATTCTGACTCCGGCAGGATGGAAAGCTTTTTTCGCGCGGCTTCGGCATGCTCGTACGCCGCCCGCATTGCATAGTCGAGCGATCCATTGCCGTGCAGGATCGAAAGAATGCGCTTGTGGCTGACCCGCTCGAACGACTGATCTCCGATGACTGCCAGAATATCGGCCCGCTCTTCCGGCGTGCCCGTCTGCAGTGCATGAACCACGGCCAGCGTTGCCTTACCTTCGCGCAAGTCACTCGCCGTGGGTTTCCCCAGCACCTCTTCACTCGCAGTCAGGTCAAGCACATCGTCCACAATCTGAAACGCCAACCCCAGATTGCGTCCGTAGTCTCCAAGCAGTTCCTGGGTCTGCTCCGAAGCGCCCCCCAGCACGCAACCCAATTGCATCGAGACGCGGAACAAACAGGCCGTTTTGCGATAGATCAGCTCATAATATTCCTGCTCGCTCAACGCGCTTCCCAGGCGCTCCATCTGCAGCAGTTCGCCCTCCACCATCTGTTGCGTCAGGCTGATCAACAGATCGAGAATGCGGAAATTGCGCTCCTCCAATGCCACGCGGAAGGCCTGCATGTATAGCCAGTCGCCCGCCAGCACGCATTTGGAATTGCCCCATTCCGTATTCGCCGAAGGGCGGCCGCGGCGTATATTCGCCACGTCGATGATGTCGTCGTGCACCAGCGTGGCCGTGTGCACCATCTCAATCACGGCGCCCAGGCGAATGCTGCTGTTGCCGCTATAGCCGAGCGCCTTCGCCGCCAGCAGCAACAGCGCGGGACGGATCCGCTTCCCGCCACCCTCGCGCAGATATCCGACAATTTCAGTGATCGAATCCACATCGGAGGCGGAATTGTCTTCGAACTCCCGCTCGATCGCGGCCAAATCGTCGCGAAGCAGGTCGAATACTTCTTTCGCCGTGGTAATGGCCGCTGTGCTCAAAAGTCGCTCCGTATTGCGGGGACGAGTCTTCCGTCCGTCATCGGAAAAGCTAATTCGATCGATAATTGGTGAACTGCAGGTCGATGCCGAAATCCTTTTTCTTTAACAATGCAATCATATCCTGCAGCGTATCCCGGTCTTTGCTGCTGACGCGCACCATGTCGGCCTGGATGGTCGCCTGCGCCTTGCTTTTCGAATCCTTAATCAGCTTCACAATGTCTTTTGATTTCTCGATCGGAATGCCCTGCTGCAGCGTAATCTTTTGCCGCACGCTGGAGCCCGCCGCCGGTTCGACCTTACCGTAGGTCAAAGCCTTCAACGATACTCCGCGTTTGGCCAGCTTCTGCTGCAGGATTTCTGTCACTGCCTTCAGTTTGTACTCGTCGCTCGAGGCCAGTTGGATTGCTTCCTCGCCTTCCAGTTTGATCTCCGATTTCGAGTCTTTCAGATCGAATCGGGTGCGGATTTCCTTGGAGGCTTGTTCGACTGCATTCAACACCTCCTGCGCATCTACCTTGCTCACAATATCGAAAGAATTTTCGCTCGCCATAACCCTTTTCCAGCTTTCGCGTTAAACGCTAAAAAACCGCTCAAAATTTTCCGTCGTCGTCCCAGCCATCGTCTCACAATCGACGCCTCGCACTTCAGCCAGCTTCTCCGCCACATGGCGCACCATCGCCGGCTCATTCCGCTTGCCGCGATGCGGCACCGGAGCCAGAAACGGCGCGTCGGTTTCAATCAATATCCGATCCGCCGGGATTTGCCCGGCAATATCACGGATTGGCTGCGCCTTCGGAAAAGTGATGTTTCCCGCAAATGAAACCAGAAAGTTCATGTCCATCGCCTGTTTTGCGTGTCGCGCCTCTCCGGCGAAACAGTGCAGCACTCCGCCCAGTCCGGTCTGCCGCCAATGATCTTCCAACAACACCAAAACATCATCCCACGCATTCGTGCTTTCGGCCGACGGCCGGCAATGAATCAGAATCGGCAGCCGATGCGTTGCGGCAATCTCCATCTGCTGCACGAAGGCGCGGCGCTGCACGTCGCGCGGCGAATTGTCGTAAAAATAATCCAGCCCAATCTCGCCGATGGCAATCACCTCCGGCTCGCGGGCCAGCGCATTCAGCTTCTCCAGCGCCGCTGCATCGGCCTGCTCCGCCTCATGCGGATGAACCCCGGCGCTGACCAGAATCCGCGGCATATCACGGTTGGATGCGTATTCTCGGCTCAACTCCAGCGCACCTTGCATGCTGGCCGGTCCCTCGCCAATCCCGACCGCCAGGATCATCTCCACGCCAGCCTCGCGGGCGCGGACCAGCATCGCCTCGCGGTCCTCCGCATAGCGCTCGCTGTCAAGATGTGCATGGGAATCGACCAGCATGGTGGAACCGTTCTCCACTTCCAGGCTTCAGCAATGGAAATCTGATCAGCCGGGTGCCCCATACTCGCCGAGTACTTTGTGACGAGTATGGGTTAGGTTTATTTCAGCCGCGCCCCGATCTCCACTTCCTCCAGGAAATCCCGCCAGCACCGGCGTGCCTTTTTCCCCCACGGATGCCGCCACCAGCATCCCGTTCGATTCCAGTCCACGCAATTTGCGCGGCGCCAGGTTGGCGACAATGACCACTTTGCGTCCGATCAACGATTCCGGCGTGTACGCCTCGGCAATGCCGGCGACAATCTGCCGCTGTTCATAACCAAGATCCACCTCCAGCCGCAGCAACCGGTCCGCCTTGGGAACGCGCTCAGCGACCCGGATCACGGCCACCCGCAATTCCACCTTGGCGAAATCCTCGATACTGATTTTGGGCTGCTCGGCTGAGGTCTGCGGCGCGGCCACGGAAACTGCCGCATGCGCGCTCGTCGACTGCCGCAGCTTGCACCGTCTGCTCCGCGGAAACCATGGTTCCTACCGACTGCAGTTCCGACGCATGGGCCTGCGCCCGTTGCGTTTCGACTGCCACAGACTCCGGCTCAGGAATGGCCGATCCTGCTTTGCCGTTTCCGCCGGCGCTTCCGCAATTCGTTTGTCTTCCATTTCCTGCATACGTTCGATCGCTTCCTTTTCCGCGCGGGGAAACACAGGTCCATGTTCGCCAAGCTTGGTGCCGGGCTTCAGATCGCCCCACCGAAAATCTTTCAAATCTGCTTTGGTAATGTCGCCCAGTCCAAGCTGCCGCCAGACCTTCGCCGCCGCCTCGGGAACCACTGGATACACCAGCGCCGTAATGATGCGAATCGCTTCCGCGCAGGTGTAGAGGATCTTCGCAACGCGTTGTTTGTTTTGCGTTTCCGACAAGCCGTCGAGCGCCTTCCACGGAGCCGTCGCCGTAATATATCCATCGATTTTAGCGACGAAAGCCCACAGTTCCTGCAGCGCGCCGGAAAAGTCGAGGCAATCGTAGCAGCGCGAAACCTTTGCGATGGCGTTTTCCGCGTCGCTGCGGATGCCGGCTTCCGATTCGCCCTCCGGCACCACGCCATCGAAATACTTCACGATCATCGCCAGCGTGCGGCTCACCAGATTGCCATAGCCGTTCGCCAGATCGGCGTTATATCGCTGCACCAAGGCATCGAAAGAGAAGCTGCCATCCTGGCCGAAGACAATTTCGCGCAGCAGAAAATAGCGCAGCGCATCCGCCCCCAGCACATCGAGCACCGTCTCCGCGCGAACAATATTGCCGCGCGATTTCGACATCTTCGACTGCTCAAACAAAAGCCAGCCATGCGCAACAATGCTCTTCGGGATCGGCAGGTCCGCCGCCATCAAAAACGCCGGCCAATAGACGCAATGGAAACGGCTGATCTCCTTGCCGATCAGGTGCACATCGGCGGGCCAGTACTTGTCGAACTGCGCCTGGTTTTCGCTGCCGTACCCCAGCGCCGTAATGTAGTTTGCAAGCGCATCCATCCATACATAAATGACATGCTTTTCATCGCCCGGAACCGGAATGCCCCAGTTGAAACTCGTCCGGCTGATGGAGAGATCGCGCAGGCCGCCGCGCACAAACGTCACCACCTCATTGCGCCGCGCCTCCGGCCGGATGAAGTCCGGATGCTCGTCGTAATACTCCAGCAGCTTGCGTTCAAAGGCCGAAAGCTTGAAGAAATAATTCTCTTCGCTCACCGTTTCGGTGATGCGCCCGCAGTCCGGGCAAGCGGTTCCCGGAGGCCCTTCGACGTACAGTTCATCCCACACGCAGTACTGGCCGGAGTAGGTTCCTTTGTAAATGAAGCCGCGCTTCTGTAATTCGCGGAACATATGCTGGGTGCCGCGTTTGTGACGTTCTTCGGTGGTGCGAATGTAGTCGTCGTAGGTGAGACCCATGCGGTCCCACAAGGTACGGAACTCATTCGACACATCCGCGGCAAATTCCTGCGGAGTCTTGCCGGCTTTCGCGGCGGAACGCTCGATCTTCTGCCCGTGCTCATCGGTGCCGGTCAGGAAATGAACATCGTAGCCGCGCATCCGCTTCCACCGCGCCATCGCGTCGGCAGCCACCGTCGTATAGGTGTGCCCCAGGTGCGGCCGCGCGTTCACATAATAGATAGGGGTGGTAATGTAAAACGCCGGCCTGCTATCTTGCTTATTTTCTTTGGTTGGCATGCCGTTTGCGCTTGGTCCTCGGCGTCCGGCTGGAGAGAGCGAGTCACTCCTTATCTTAGGGGTGCGGGAAATCCGCGTCAATCGCGGACCTGCCTCATCCACCATGCTTCGATGGGCTAAATGTCGAGCTCCAGCGCTATCGTTTCACGCTTGAGGGCCGCGTTAGCACTTCCAGGTTGTGGCCGTTGAGTTCGCGGAAATAAAAGCCTCGTCCGCCTTCCAGATAATTTACTTGGTTCGGTTCCTTGTGTAACGGATCGGCGCTGTACTCCAGTCCGGCCTGCTTCACTCGCCGGATAATAGCATCGAATTCCTGGTCGTCTACAAGAAATGCGTAATGGTGCGGTTCGAATTGTGCCACATCGAAGAAATCGAGGTGTGTTTCTCCCACCGGCACCACGGCGAAATATCCTTCAGGCGCGTTGCCGGGGCTTTTCCCACCCACCGTGAGTCCTAGAAGATCAGCAACGAATTGGGCCGACGCAACTTTGTCGTGGGCTGGAACGATGAGGTGGTTCAATGTGATCGCCATTGCGACTCTCCGGTGGTGAAAATTGATTGGATATCACCAGTTGCTCAGTCGTTGCTCCTGCTCTGTTACAATCCGTTTACCTCATCCAGGGTATTGAGCCCGATTGGAAACACAGATTCGTGTATCGCACCCGCCGCCAGTCGTTGTTTGACGCACATCGAGGCTGTCCTCCGCAACAGATTCCAAGTGGAAACTCACCCGCCTGACAGTCGAAGAACCTCCGAAAATCGAAATGGGCGACTACGCTTTGCCGCTCGCTTTTGAGCTGGCGCGTACCCTGCGCAAAGCGCCCCGCAAGATCGCTGAAGAGATCGTCGCCGCTATCGGCACCGTGCCCGGATTTTCCAGCTTTGAAGTCGCCGGTGCGGGTTACATTAACTGCCGCCTCGATCGGGCCGAGGCCGCAAAAGAGATCGCCTCAGCCGACGAAGAACTGCCCGGCACCGATGCTCATGTACTGGTTGAGCACACCAGCATTAACCCGAACAAAGCAGCGCACATCGGCCACCTGCGAAATGCGATTTTAGGAGACACGCTGGTGCGCATGTTGCGCGCCGCGCACTATCGAGTCGGCGTCGAAAATTACATCGACAACACCGGCGTTCAGGTTGCCGACGTGGCTGTCGCGCTGATCCATCTGCAGCACCTGGACCTCAGCGGAGTTGAACGCTGGATGCAGCAGCTCGCCGCGCGCGGCGAGCGCATCGACTACGCCTGCTGGGACCTGTACGCGAACGTCTCCCAGTGGTACGGTGCGGACGAATCCGAGAAACAAGCGCGGAAACAGATCCGCCTCGATACCCTGCACGCGCTGGAGGCCGGCAATAACGAAACCGCCGCCATCGCCGACCTGGTGTCCATGGCCATTCTGCGGCGGCATCTGGAAACCATGCTGCGGCTCGGAATCGAATACGATTTTCTGCCCCGCGAGAGCGAGATTCTGCATTTGCATTTCTGGAATCGCGCCTTCGAACTGCTGCAGCAATCGGGTGTTCTCTACCTCGAGACCGAAGGCAAAAACGCAGGCTGCTGGGTCATGCGCCGCGCGGGAACCACCGACGATGAGGAACTCGATCGAGAAAAAACCGATGGGGCGAGCGAGCCGGACGAGGACGCCAAGATCATCGTGCGCTCCAACGGTACCGTCACCTACGTCGGCAAGGACATCGCCTATCACCTTTGGAAATTCAACAAGCTCGGCCTCGATTTTGGATATCGCCTTTTCCATGCTTATCCTGACGGCCATCGCTGCTGGATTTCCGCCGAGACCAGCGACAGTGACGCGCCCAGCTTCGGCCACGCAGACGCCATCTACAACGTCATCGATTCGCGCCAGGCCGACCCGCAGAACAACGTGATCGAGGCGCTGCGCGGTATGGGCTTTGCAGAAGCCGCTGACAATTATCACCACTTCTCCTATGAAATGGTGGCGCTGACGCCGCGCTGCGCGATGGAGCTGGGCTATACGGTTTCCGCCGAAGACCAGGGCCGCGCCTATATTGAGGTCTCCGGGCGCAAGGGTTTCGGCGTCAAAGCCGATGACCTGATCGACAAGCTGATCGAAGCCGCGCTGGTGCAGGTGAATGCGCGTCAGCCGGAACGCAGCGAAACCGAGCGGCGCGATATCGCGAAGAAAATCGCGGTGGGCGCGCTGCGCTATTACATGCTGCGCTACACGCGCAACACGGTGATCGCGTTCGATTTTCAGGATGCGCTCTCCTTCGAAGGAGAGACCGGCCCGTATGCCCAATATGCGGTGGTGCGGGCAGCGAATATTTTTCGCAAAGCCGGCGTTGCTCCCGAAGCCGCGCTGCGTCAATTCGCAAATATCGACGCTGCTGCATACTTTTCCGGCGAAGATGGCGACAGCCTGTGGGAGATGTGGCTGCTGGCGTCAAAGTCCGTACACGTGCTGGAGCGCGCAATCCAGACCACGGAGCCCGCGTATCTGGCGAAGTACGTGTTCCAACTGGCGCAGCAGTTCAGCAATTTCTACCATCGCCACCACGTTTTGACTGAGAGTGATCCCACACGAAAAATACTCCTGCTGGCAACCGCCGCCGTCGCGCAGCGGGAACTAATTCGCGCGCTGGGCTGGATGGGGATCGATGTGCCGGACGTGATGTAGCGGTTCCAAATATTTCAAGAGAACTGCCATCCTGAGCACAGCGAGGATCTCGTGATCTGCCGAAAACCACAAGATCTCTTCGCCTCCAGCGCTCAGGACGACAAGCTTTTCACGGTCATTGCCCAGCGTAGCTGCGCACCCACTCCACAATGCTGCGCACCGCAATCCCAGACGGCCCTTTCGCGATCCAGGGTTTCTGGTCTTCCATCCACGCGACGCCTGCAATGTCGAGATGAATCCACGGCGTGTCGTCGACAAACTCTTTCAGAAACATGGCGGCGGTAATAGCCCCACCCCAGCGCCCTCCGGTATTTTTGATGTCGCCGATATCGGACACAATCAGGTCGCGGTACTCGTCATCGACCGGCAGCCGCCAGAACTTTTCCCCGGAGATTTCGAGGGCTTTGTGGAACTGCTCGTAGGTCTTGTCGTCGTTTGAAAACACTCCGGCGTTTAGCATTCCGAGCGCCACCACACAAGCTCCCGTCAATGTGGCCGCATCGATCAGATGCGTTGCGCCAAGCTGCTTCGCATAATGGAGACCATCGGCCAGCACCAGGCGGCCTTCGGCGTCGGTGTTGATGATCTCAATCGTCTTGCCCGACATCGCAACCGAAATATCGCCCGGCTTGTAGGCCTTGCCGGACGGCATATTTTCCGCCGAGCAGACAATACTGATCACGCGCACATTCGGCTTCAACTGCGCGATCGCGCGCATCGCGCCAATCATGGCCGCAGCCCCCGCCATGTCGTATTTCATCTTCTCCATGTTGTCGGCGGGTTTGATGGAGATGCCGCCGGTATCGAAGGTAATCCCTTTGCCCACCAGCGCCAGCACCGGACCGTCCTTTGCAACCGTTTTTGGCTCGTAGCGCATCACGATGAGCGCGGGCGGCTCGTCCGAACCCTGAGCGACGCTCCAGAACGCGCCCATCTTCAGCTCCTTCAACTTTTCCGTGCTGTAGACTTCGCACTGCAAGCCCTGCTCTTTGCACATGGCCGCGGCGCGCTGGCCCAGAACGGTTGGCGTCAGCCTGTTTCCCGGCTCGTTGACCAGAGAGCGTGTAAAGTTCTGCGATTCGCCGATAATCACCCCTTCGCGGAACGCGGACTCGATCGTGGCTTTGTCGGCCGATGCCGGAGCGGCGACGGTAAACGTCTCGATAGAGCGGTCTTTGCGGTCAGACCGATACGTGTCGGGATCAAAGTCACCCACAAACGCGCCTTCAACGGCGGCGCGCGCGGCAGCGGCGAGAGACAACGAATCATGCTCCGGCAGGACCAGCGTAACTTCACGGATGCTGCGCGGCTTGGCGAAGCGGACGGCGGCGCCGGCGGCCTTGCGAATCTCATCCAGCGAAACCTTCGCGGCCTTTCCTGCGCCGATGATCAGGAGGCGTTTTGCCTTCAGTTCCGGCGGCGCATACAGCAACAGCGTCTCGCATATTCCGGCGGAAAATTCGCCGCTCTTCAGGACGGGCTTGTCGGCACTCGCAATCGCGGAATCTTTCGTCAGCAGAACCGGCTGGGCGGGCGCGTTTTTCTCCTTCGAAGTGGACGCATCGGCGGCGACAAGAACCAGCAGTTCGGTCGGAAGCGAGGATACATTTTCAAAGATGAGTTTCGTTTTCATTTTCGATTCAGTTCCCTTCAGAGTTCGCGTATCAATAGAAGTGTCATTCCGACCGGAGCGCAGCGAAATCGAGAGCCTGCCCTGAGCGAAACCCGCCATCAGCGGGTGAGTCGAACGGGAACCTGCGTGTTGCCCGATTTGGATCAGACTCTCTGGATCTTTTCGCGCGCTGGCTTGGAAAGCTCACCTGGGTCTTCCGAACATCAAGCATTCCGCCGTTTGCTTGCGGCAATCGCAACTCGCGCGTCGCGGTCATCTTCGCGCCGGCGCTCGGTCTCGCGCTTGTCCCAGGTCTGTTTGCCCTTGGCCACGGCGAGCTCGCATTTGACCCGGCCCCGGCGGAAATAGAGCCGCGTCGGAATCAATGTCAGCCCCTTCTGTTGCACTTTGCCCAGCAGCTTGCGGACTTCTTCGCCATGCAGCAACAGCTTGCGGGTGCGGGTTTCCTCGTGGTTGGTATAGCTGCCGTGGGAGTAGGGTCCAATGTGCAGATTCAAAAGAAATGCTTCCCCGTCTTTCACCAAACCATAGGCATCGCGCAGATTGGCTTTCCCTTCGCGGATGGATTTGACCTCTGTGCCCCGCAGGACCAGTCCCGCTTCAAATTTCTCCAATAGGAAATAGTTGTGCCCGGCGACCCGGTTCACCGCGGCATCGCGCTCGCCGGACGCAACCGGATCGCGCGGTTTCGGCTTTTTCGGTGCATTCGGAACCAGAGTTGTAGGTGGGCGCGGCATAACGGAGAGCTCGAAACCTTCATGCTAGCACGCAGACAGATCCAGATGATCATCCCGCACCCCGGTCAACCGCACCACCTTTTTGACATATTATTTGGCGCCTCAGCTAACATCTGGTCCTTGCGGAGCGTCCCTCATAGAGATGGCCCGAACCCGCGTTCGCCGGGCTTGCCGGTGTATAGTGAGAATACGAACCGTTGTTTTTGCTGGAGCACAACATCGCCAATCCCCCGGAGTTTTGATCGTGACGCCGGGATGCGTCGGATTCATGCCTTTGCGCTTAGATTTATCTCTCGATACCTCCCTCCCCACATCTGAAAGCGCATCCGCGCATTCGTTCCCTTGTGCCTCTGGGCCGTGTTCGCTGGCAGCTCTCGCCATTCGCCGCCAGGGTGTTGCGAGCGGGCTTTGCCTGCTGCTGATTTTTCTTATCACTCAGGGATCGCTGTCCCCCCTGCACGCTGAATCCGCCAAGAACCTGTACAAGGCGGGGAAAAATGCGGAGATTCGCGAGGACTACATCACTGCATATCAGGATTATCGGCAGGCGTGGCTGGCAAAACCGGATGACATGAAGTACAAGGAATCGTACATACGGCTCCGCTTCCTGGCCGCCTCGCAATATCTCGACATGGGGCGCAAGCTTCGCCAGCAGGGACAGCTGAATGATGCGCTGACCGATTTTCTGCGCGCTCTCGCCATTGATCCCAGCTATGAAGCGGCGCAGCAGGAGGTAGACCGGACGCGCGCCAAGATTAACGGTACGGCCGTGCAGCACAATCCAGACGACTCCGCCGTCACTTCCCCACAGGCCCAGCAGGAGATGCAGGCACTCGGCGGCCCGCTTCATCTGAAGCCGCTTTCCAACGAGCCGATCACCATTCACCTGGTCGCGGATAGCAAAGTGATTTACCAGACCATCGGCAAAATTGCCGGAATCAATGTTCTGTTCGACCCCGATTACACTTCGAAACGTATTCCTATCGATCTGAACCGCGTCACTCTGTACGACGCTCTGCGCAGCGTTGCTTTCGTTTCGCAGACCTTCTGGCGGCCGGTCACCGCGGACACTATTTTTATCGCTGCGGATACGCGCCAGAAGCGGACAGAACTCGAAGAGCAGGCGGTGCAGACCTTTTATCTCGGCAATATCACCGCACCGAACGATCTGAATGAAGTATTAAATGCGGTTCGCAACCTGATGGACACCTCGGTCAAGATGCAGGCGGTTCCGAGCCAGAGCGCAATCGTCATGCGCGGCACGCCGGACCAATTGCTGCTGGCCCAAAAAATCATCGACGATCTGGACAAGACCAAGCCCGAAGTCGTCGTCGATATCGCGGTGCTTGAGGTCAATAAGGACCTGCTGCGCAACATCGGTCTCCAGCTTCCAGGATCGATCGGCGTGCAGTTGCAGGCCTCCACTGCCGCGGCAACTACATCGACGACGAGTACCACCAGCACGAGTCACCACAGGAACCACCGGAACTACAAGCACAGGCAGCAGCCTGTCACTGAACGATCTCGGCAATCTGAACGCGACGAACTTTGGAGTATCCATCGGCACTGCAACTTTGAACATGCTGCTGACGGACTCCGATACACGCGTGCTGCAGAACCCGCAGATTCGCGCCGTCGATGGAGAGAAGGCCACGCTGAAGATTGGCTCGAGAGTCCCGATTGCCACCGGATCGTTTTCGCCCGGCGCCGGCATTGCCGCCGCCGGTATCAGCCCGCTGGTCAGCACTCAGTTTTCCTATATCGATGTCGGCGTGCAGATCGAGATGCAGCCAACCATCCATTACGACGGCGATGTCTCGATGAAGCTCACATCATCGTTGTCTCGAACATCACCAGCTATAGCAACCTGGGCGGGATTTCGCAGCCGGTCATCGGACAACAGGATCTGCAGCAGAACATCCGCATGAAGGAAGGCACGGCGAACCTGCTGGGCGGAATTCTTCAGCACTCCAAAAGCCTGACGATTGGCGGCACGCCCGGGCTGGGAGAAATCCCGTTCCTCAAATACCTGTTCAGTTCGCAACAGACGGAAACTGTTAACGACGAGATTGTTTTCGTATTGATTCCGCATCTGGTGCGGCGCATCGATCTGAGTCCGCTCAACCTGCGCACCATCGACACGGGCACCGGCACCAACGTCAGCTTGCGGATGAACGAGCAGGCAGCACAGGTTTCCGACGGCCTCATTCAGCGCGCCGGTAAGGCTCCGCTGACTTTTGAGCCGAGTACGCCTCCCGCAAATGCTGCCGAAGCCGCCAATCAGATGGCGGGCGAGATTGCCCAGCGAATGCGCAACGCGGGCCAGAATCCAGGCGAGATCCCGGCAACCGGTACCGCCGCCGGAGCGCCGCTGCAAATTTCTCTTTCTCCGCAGCAAGGCGTGCACAAAGTAGGCAGCACCTTCCAGATGCAGGTAAACCTGAGCGGCGGACAGGACGTTTTCTCGGTGCCGATGCAATTGCATTATGATCCGCGAGTACTGAACCTGGTTAATGTCGATACCGGAAACCTCTTGGCGAAGGACGGTCAGACCACCGCCCTGGTTCATCGCGACGATGGCAACGGAGATGTCACCATCAGTGCCTCGCGGCCGCCGGGAGTACACGGCGTCACCGGCAATGGCAATATCTGCGTGCTCACCTTCCAGGCCAAGGCTTCGGGCGACGCTACTGTACAGGTGACGAAATCCGCTGCCCGGAACAGCGCACAGACAATCCTGCCGGTCATCGCCGCCTCCCCGGCCGTGGTACATGTCCAGTAATCTGAGGGAGGCAGGGAGCAGTTTTGCAATGCAGTGGAACCGGATGGATGCAAATGGCAGGCGGATCTGGGTGCCTCACCTCTCGCCTTTGAGGTATGGGTTCTCTCGATCCCTCAGAAACTTGTCATCCCGACCGGAGCGCAGCGGTGGGCGGCCCATTCAAGCCATCTTCAACATTATGTGGCGCGGCAGCGATGCCCGTCGAATGCACGCGGAAAGAAGGCCCGGGTCTCGGAGGTCCGGACAACAGGGACTCTCGCTGATCGAACTGATTGTGACCGTCGCAATTCTCGCGATCCTTGCCTCTGTCGCGTATCCGATTGCCCGTTTTCAGATTCAGCGCCACAAGGAACAGGTTCTGCGGGACGATCTCTGGCAGATGCGGCACGCCATCGACAAATATAAAGATGCAGCCGACCGGCAAGCCTTTCGCACAGAAATCGACACCTTCGGATATCCGCCGGATTTGGAAACGCTGGTCAAGGGAGTCACGGTTCAGGACCATAAATTAAAATTTCTGCGGGAGATTCCCGTTGACCCTATGACCGGCAAACAGGACTGGGTGCTGCGCTCGATGCAGGACGATCCGGACAGCGATTCCTGGGGCGGTCAGAACGTCTTTGATGTACACTCTGCCTCCGACGGGACGGCGTTGAACGGGACAAAATACAAAACATGGTAATGACCGCCAGACAACCCGGGTGCCATGGGCGCACTCGCTCTCAGGGCGGATTTACGCTCGTGGAATTGATGGTCGTCATGCTCATCATCTCCATTCTTCTCGCGATTGCGGTGCCCAGCTTCATCGCCTCCATACGCACCGCCCGGGAAGCAGCGCTGCGCCAGGACCTGCACACTATGCGGGATGCCATCGAGCAATACACAGAAGACAAGCAGCAAGCTCCGCAATCTCTGGACGATCTGGTCACCGCCGGATATCTCAAGAAGATGCCTATCGATCCGATGACCCACAGCAGCGATACCTGGGTGACGGCGCAGTCGGATACCTACACCAGCATCGACCAGTCGCAGACCGGGATCGATGACGTCCACAGCGGTTCCGATCAGGTTGGGAGCGACGGCAAAGCGTACTCGGAATGGTAACCGCAATGGGAGATAGCGGAACTGTCGATCCCGAGCCGCGACAGATCGCAGTCTACCGAATCTATCTCCAGCTGCAATCGATCGCCGAAAGGCAACATGCCGGCGCTCCGGCCGGGCACCTGCTGCTGTGCCTGGGCTATGGGCAGCGCGGGTCGGAGTTGGCCATCGCCACGACTATTGCCGGCGGCGTGTTTCTCGGCATCGAACCAGACCCGCAAAAGCTGAAAGCGGCCGCACGCAGCGGAGCATGCGATTTCATCGTCAACACCCTCGATGAGGCGCTGCGCGTCCTGAAGAACGAACTGCGCAAGCAGACACCGCTTTCGGCCGGGCTGTTGGGCGATCCGGCGAAGATGCTGGCGGCCATGGTGGAACGCGGCGTCCAGCCGGACCTGATCGCATCCGAATTGGAATCGGCAGCTTCCGCATCTCGCCAGGCACTCGATGCGATGATGGAACGCGGAGCGGAGCTCCTGCCCGAAGCGGCGACCATGGCGGAGACCACTTCGCCTGCCGAGGCGATCTGGAGGGCGGCCAACCAGCAGGATCTGCGGCGCATGGACAGGATCACGCTCGATCTGCTTCCACCCGAAGACCAGATTCGCCGTCAATGGCTGGAGCGGGCGCCGGGATATTTCTATCGCCAGAAACCTTTGCAACGGGTGCTTGAACTGAGCCCGACCGAGCGTACTCGTCTGCTCGAACGATTAAAGAGCGCGACTGCATCCGCCGAATTTGACGCACCTGTCGAGATTCGATGACCGGGCGCTCCATCCTGGCCGCATCCGTTTCGGCCAGGGAAGATATGTCTGCTCGAATTAAATCACTGAACGAAGTGTCATCTCGACCGGACCCTGAGCGAAGGCGAAGTGGAGAGACATGCGGGTTCAGCCGAATGCCAGAATCCGCCCATTAAGACAGCGCATCTTCCAGGATCTTCTGAATCGCCCTCCAAAGTTCTGGAATGCCCCGCCCATCTCTCGCCGAGCAGACCAGTATGTTTTCAATTCCCAAAGCCTTGCGTAGAGAATTGACGGCGACGACGCGCTGATTGCCGGAAAGCTTGTCCGCCTTGGTGCCAACAACAATGCGTCGCCGCCCGATGCTGTCGAGATATTCGGCAAGCATGGCATCGCCCGGCTGCGGGGGTACGTTCATGTCTACAAGACAGACGCAGGCGGCCAGCGTCTCGCGACTCGCAAGATACGGATCGATGAATGCCGGCCACTCCGCGCTGATCGAGCGCGAAATTTTCGCATATCCATAACCAGGCAGGTCGGCAAGGATCAGTTCGGGCTTCGCCCGCGACTGCACATGCAGAGCAAAGAAATTGATCGCGCGCGTGCGGCCTGGCGTCGAGGAAACGCGGGCGGCAGGTTCGCCGAGCAGCGCATTGATCAGGCTGGATTTGCCGACATTCGACCGGCCGAGGAACGCGATTTCCGGCACCGAAGATTCAGGAAACTGCTCGGCACTGGTGGCGGAAAGCAAAAATGTCGTGTGATATCGGCGCATGGTGGACAAGCTTTTTGTTTGCGGATCTCCCATCCACGATAGAAATCTTCGCGAATGAAGGACTACGAACGCATGCCTTTACTGTACTGGATACAGCAAAGCCGCCGTCATTTCGCTGCCGTATTCGGGCATGACGCAGTTGCGTCCCGCCTGCTTGGCCGCGTACAGCGCGTGGTCTGCCGCCTCGACGAGCCGGTCGGCGCGAATATTCTTGTCCGGGACCTCGGCCGCCACCCCGACGCTCACTGTAATCGTCAGCGCACGCCCTGTGCCCGCTTCAAAGAGGTGCTCCCGAATGTGCATGCATAGCAAATCCGCCAGCACCGTTGCCGCCGCAATGTCAGTATCCGGAAGCAGTATGGAAAATTCTTCTCCGCCGTAGCGGGCGGCCAGATCGCTCGGCCGGCGCGCCGATCTTCTTAGGATTTCAGCAACAGCCTGCAGACATTGGTCTCCGGCACGATGTCCATAAGTGTCGTTCACTGTTTTGAAGTGATCGATATCGACCATCAGCAACGCTACAGGATTGCCGGTGCGCCGGCCGCGCCGCCATTCTTTCTCCAGAGCTGCATCGAAACATCTGCGATTCGCCAGCTGAGTCAGGCTGTCCCGCTCCGCCTGCTGCTGGATCTGTTCATGTGCTTCCGCCAGCCTTTTCTCCGATTCCACTCGCTCGGTAATATCGCGGACGTTGGCGACGAATGCAGCCGGTTCTCCGCTGTCCTCCTGCGGCAGAGCGCGGATATTCGCCTCCATCCACAGATACCGGCCGTTCTTGTGCCGCGTGCGGTAGCGAAACGTGCGGCGGTCCTCGCCGCGCAACATCTCTTTCAGCAATCGTTGAAATGGGCCCAGATCTTCACGATGCATGAAATCGGCCGCGTTCTGACCGATCCACTCCTCTTCGCTCCAGCCAAGCACGTCCTGAACCGCGGGGGAGACATACAGGCGGCGTCCCTCCAGATTCACCAGCACCACGATGTCCCGCGAATTATCGGCCAGCAGTTGATAGCGCTTGATCCCCATCCGCAGGTGGGTCCGCAACTGGCGCTGACGTTCCAGAATGGCGGCAAACGGCACCACTGATACCAGCAGCACCAGGACCGCGGCCTGTAGAAGAAGAACACTATGCTGCAGCGTCGCGCGCGGCACCATCCAGAAGGGTCCCGCGCCACGCAGCGTAAAAAGTGCGCCGGTAATCAAAACTTCAAAGGTCGCCAGGATCGCGCCGAGGATACCCACTTCAAAAACCACCAGCATCAGCAAAGGCAACCAGAGAAAACGTAGCGAATAGCGGTCCTGTTCGAAAATCGCTATAGAGACGGCGAGGATAAGCAGAAGAACTCCCGTGGTTCGGAACCAGCGCGTCCGGCTGAACAGAGTTTTCAGCTTAGGATTGCCCCCCGCCAGCGCGACAGGGATCATCACCGCCATGCCCAGTGCATGCGCAGGAAACGACCGACTCAGGATTTGCCAGATTTGCGAGCCGAAAACGAAATGGTAGTAGACCGAAGCCAGCAGTTCGGAGATCGCGGGCGCTAAACCCACGGCGAACAGCAGAAATTGAACCGTCATGGCGGGGGATGCAAGATCTTTCTCCCGATCAATTGCCGACCTCAGCAACAGTGCCGCGATCAGAACCTCCAAAACATTGCAGAAAGCCATGAAGCCGCTGGTTCCCAGGAAACCGCCGAGGAGCAGGATAGAAATCGCGTCCCCCACCCACGCCGCCAGAAGAAAGTTCCACCAGGAGCGTCGCGGGTGGCATAACAGGAACGCTGTCAGTACACCATCCGCGGGAAAAAATGTGGCAACATGCTGGGTTTCCCGAGACAGGAGGCGCCCGGTCGCGCACAGCAGGCCGAACATTGCCCCAATTGCGATGGCAGACGCGATGGATTGTGCTGCGCCAGAGCGGTCATCGCAGACATCCAGAGACCAGATTGGCTCTACCCCGAAATCCATTTGAGGAAATAGGTCTTTCAATCGCCTGCTCCGCTGCCGGTTCTTTCAGTGGCGCCAAGTAACGCGAATGGAGAGGAACTCACGTCCGCTGTCGTCGAGGTTCGTGTTGTGTTCTTCGGCAAAAAACGGGCGCGCTTCAGTGAAAAACGACGAGATTCACCGCCGCCGCGAGCCGCCGCTGTCTTAAGTGGGAAATTTCATTGCAGGTTGGTTTGCGCGGGCTTCGTTCAGACCTGATCCTGTCTAGACCGAAGAAGTGTAATGCGAATGCAGCTCAGCAACGATCTCCGCCGCTGCCTGGCGCGCCAGATCATCTTTCTCTCGCGGAAATGAGATGGCGCCGACGCGCGCATGTCCACCGCCGCCATAGCGTTCGCAAATAGTGGCGAGATTCACCATCTGGTCCGCAGGCACCCTAGTCCATGGATTGGAGCCAACGGCGATCTTCGTGCGAAAGCTCGACCGGCTCACTCCGACGCTATACGTCGCCTCGGGATGCAAATAATACGGGATGAATTTGTTGTAGCCTTCCAGCGGATGGTCGGTGATATCGAAATAGATCGTCCCCTGTTCGCACGTCGATCGCTCTCTTATCAGCTCCAGCGCATACCGGTGCCGCTGCAGCAATTCGGGCAACCGCTCGCGGACAAAAGGCTGATCGAGAATTTCCGCGAAGCTCATCTCGGTCAGCAGCGGAATCAGCCGTGGCATAAAGCCCGGCTCATCGGTCGATTCAATGACCATGGTCAGCTTCATCGCCGGTTGCGCCATTTCCACCGCGCTCTCCGGACTTTCATACAGTGCGCCGTCGACAACATCGGCCCAGCGAATCAGCTCCGACAGCGGAGCAATATCGAATCCGAAATGTGTGGAGGCGATATACGCCAGGAAGCTGGTGCAGGAAATATAATCCGGGTCGTAAAATTGGCGTTCGCGGATTTTCGGGTCCAGCTGCCCCGCCAGGAAATGGGCGTGGTCTTCAGGCGTTAAAAACGCGCTGAGATGATGGTCAAACCACCAGGTGATCTTCGGAGAAGAGGAATACTTGAAATCGACGATTGCATTTTCGTCTCCGGTAAAATCCTTTTCGTCGAACAGCGCGCCGGCGCGATGCACCAGGCCGCAGAACTTGTACTCCGCGCTCGGCTGGATGCATTCGCGATGGAACCGCGCAAACAACGAGGCCGAACAGGCGCCGTCAAAACATTTATCGTGGTAAAAAACGCGAACCTTCACTGGTCGATTATCGCTCCGTCGAACATTTTCCTGTTGGGCTGAAACCACTAGGATTGCTGGCCGCAGCCGAAGTGTCAAGCGCAACTTGATCAGCGATCGTCTGGAACGCGATTTCGCGCAGTTCGCGGGAACTCCTTCGCGATAATTCGCGTACGATGTACCACGAAACCTGAACGCCTGGAGTGAGGAGCCGGAATGGAGATTCCTCCAACCGAAACGCAGCGTCGGGAGTTAAACCCGCTGGAATCCGTTACCCGGAGGCCGGCGCCCCCGCCCATCTTGTTTGGCCCCGATGGCCTGCGGGCTGGCTGGAGCATTCTGCTCTACATCGTCGTGATCGCGGCGCTACTTTCCCTCGCCCAGCTCGAACTTGATTGGTTCGCCGTGCATCTGCACCAGCAAAACTCCGGCGAGTTCCATCCGACGCTGGCCATCATCACCAAATCGACAACCGTGTTGATTGTCGTGATCGCAACAGCCGTGATGGCGCGTATCGAGGGGCACGGAGTCGCTTTCTATGGTCTTATAGGCATCGACCGCGTCCGCCAGCTTTTAATCGGCATCGTGAGCGGGTTCGTTTTTCTATCTCTGCTGGTGGGCATCCTTGTCGCCACTCACCATCTGGATCTGAGCCGCGCCCATGCTCCGCTTGGTCGGACCGTCGCCTACGCGGCGGCCTGGGCGCTCTGCTTTTTTCTGGTGGGGATGATGGAAGAATTGATGCTCCGCGGATATCTTCTCTTCACCTTGGCGCGAGGCATCCGTTTCTGGCCGGCTGCTGTTGTGCTGGCGGCGCTTTTTGGATTGATGCATGGGCGCAATCCTGGGGAAAGCCCCTTCGGTCTAATCGCTGCCGCACTGATCGCGCTGGTATTTTCGCTCAGCCTGTGGAGACTCGGCCATCTCTGGTGGGCAATCGGTTTTCATACGGCGTGGGATTGGGCAGAGTCATACTTCTATGGCACTGCCGACAGCGGCACTGTTTCTTTCGGACGCCTGATGCACGCGCATCCTTCCGGTGCGCTTCTGTTGAGTGGTGGCGCCACTGGCCCGGAGGGCAGTGCGTGGATTCTGCTGATCGTTGTACTGGCCGCTTTGTTTGTCTGGAAGACGCAGCCCCACTATGGCATTCGACTGAACAAGGTCGCCGAGCCTCAGGACCCGCATCCAAGTGATCCAGAGGTGAAAGATGGCGAAATTCGGATTGTTAGGACTCCTTGAAGCGAAGCCCGGCAAAGAAGACGAAGTGGACCAGTTCCTTCGCGGCGCGCTGCCGCTGGCGCAGCAGGAACCGGAAACAATTTCCTGGTATGCGCTTCGCCTGGGCAACTCGAAATTTGGAATCTTCGATACGTTCGACGACGAAGCGGGCCGAAAGGCGCACCTCTCCGGCAAGATAGCAGAAGCGCTTTTCGAAAAGGCGCCGGATCTGTTTTCTGAGTCTCCGAAAATCGAGCAGGTCGATATTCTGGCGGAAAAGTGATCCATGTCATGTCTGCGCTGAAACGGCTGACTGCTAGACTGAAAATCGCATGGCAACCGTCCAGTCGGCTCCCCGCAGCAGGTCTCTTTTTGGCCGCTGGTCCGCTCGATTCGCGGTGGCAGTATTCGTCCTGTTATTATTGGCTCTTCTTTTAGCCTGGGGCGCGACCCTTTGGCTCAAACACGCGATGCGCGCATCTCTACCGCAGTTGGACGGCAGCTTGCGCCTGGCTGGGCTTTCGCAACCGGTTAGCGTCCGCCGCGATCAACACGGCGTTCCGCACATTTCCGCTGCCAATATCGATGATCTGATCGTGGCCCAAGGCTACGTCACCGCGCAGGACAGATTGTGGCAAATGGACATGCTGCGCCGTTATTCCGCCGGAGAACTGGCGGAGATCATGGGATCGCAAGCGGTCGAGCATGATCGCGCCCAGCGAATTTTGCAAATCCGCAATGCCGCCGAAGCGGCACTCGCGGCGATGCCGGAAGCCGACCGCCGATTTCTGGCCGACTATGCACGCGGCGTGAACGCATCTATCGCCGCCGCCCGGGACCATCTTCCGGCGGAGTTCCGCCTGCTCCGTTACAGCCCCAAACCGTGGCAGCCTCTCGATTCCGTGCTGGTGGCGCTCAATATGGAACAGACTCTCAGCAACGATTTCCCCATCAAGCTCGCCCGGGAAAAAATTGCCGCCCGGCTGCAATCGCCTACCCTGATCGATGATTTATATCCGGTCGGCTCTTGGCGCGATCATCCGCCGGTTTCCATCATGCCCGACATTACCGCGCCCCAAACCGTCCCACGGATTCCGCTCGATTCCTCTCAGGTGAGCACAAGGAAAAGCATCGAGGACATTCTGCATCTGGAGAAACTGCTGCCGTCCGCGCAGGCACAGGATTGCCGCGACTGCGCGGCCGGCTCGAACAACTGGGTCGTTTCAGGCGCGCACAGCGTCACCGGAATGCCGCTGCTGTCGAACGATATGCATCTCGACCACACCATTCCCGATACCTGGTATGAAGCCCAGCTAACCGCCGGAAATTTCAATGTTGCCGGTGTCACCCTCCCCGGCATTCCATTCGTCATCGTCGGCCACAACGCCCGCGTCGCCTGGGGATTCACGCTGCTCTATGCGGATGTGCAGGATGTGTATGTAGAGCAGAGGCGCGGCGACGAATACAAAACGGCGCAGGGATGGCGTCCCTTCACTCGCCAGCGAGAAGTGATTCACGTGCGCGGAGCCCGCGACCTGATCTTCGATGTGCTGCGCACGGATCGCGGCCCGGTCATCACGCCCTTGCTGCCGCATGAGCAGCGCACGCTTGCACTGCGCTGGACAGTCTACGATCCCGCAACCGTGACGCTGCCGTTTTATCAGATCAACAACGCGCAAAACTGGGATCAGTTCCGCGCCGCCTTCTCCCTGTTCGGGGGCCCGCCCCAGAACGCGGTGTATGGAGATATCGACGGCAATATCGGATATCAGGCGATAGGCAAGATTCCGAACCGGCCCGGCGGACTGATTTCCGTCCCCGTCATCGATGACCGTCACGAATGGCAGGGATATATCCCGTTCGACAAATTGCCGTCGGTTTATAACCCGCCGAGCGGCATCCTGGCCACGGCAAACTCCCGCGTCACTCCCGACAACGATCCCTATCCGCTGACGCTCGACTGGGCAGCGCCCTACCGCAATGAGCGCGTCTGGAAGTTGCTGGCCGCGAAACCAAAGCTCTCCGCGACCGACCTGCTAGCGCTGCAGAATGATGTCTACTCAACGCTCGATCACGAGCTGGCACAGCGGTTCGCCTATGCCATCGACCACTCGAACCACCCCAACCATCGCCTGCGTCAGGCGGCGAACCTGATGCGGTCCTGGGATGGCAACGTCACGATTGCATCCCCGGCGGCGACTATCGCTGATGCCGCGCGGGCGGCGCTATGGCCCATGCTTCTCCGGTTCCGGCTGGGCGATGAATGGAAACTCTATCACTGGTATGAGTCGTCATTTGTTGAAGAGCAGATCGTCTCTGGGCAGCCTTCCCGCTGGTTGCCGCCAGGCTACCGCAATTGGAACGATTTTCTTGCCGATGCCGTAGAACGTGGAATGACGGCCGCGCGAGCGCCTCATGACCTGAAGGACTGGCATTACGGCGATGTCCATCCGGTCGAAGTCGAGCATCCACTGTACGGAATGGTTCCGTGGCTGCGCAGTTGGACAGGTACCGGCGTTCATCCACAATCCGGCGATGGAACCACCGTTAAACAGGTATCGCGGAGCTTTGGCCCATCGGAACGGCTGACGGTTGACTTCTCCAACCTCGATCGTTCCACACTGAATATCGTCACCGGTCAATCGGGGGATCCGCTGAGCCCGTACTACATGGACCAGTGGCCCTACTGGTATGCAGGAACTACCTTCCCATTCCCCTTCAGCGATGCTGCCACCCAGGCTTCCACCACCCACACACTTAAGCTGATGCCGTGAACGCTTTCCAATATTGAGAAACTGTCATCCCGACCGACGCGAAGCGGAGTGGAGAGCCTGCCCTGAGCGAGCCGAAGGCGGGTCGAGTGGGGACCTGCGTTCAATTTTTTTCGTTCTATGATGAGAGCTATGTCCCTCGAAGTCCAACAGATCTTGCGCTCTGGAGCGGAGCTTACAGACGCTGCGCTGGAGCGCCTTTTACCGGGCGCGGAAGTCACCCCGACTTCGATCCACCGAGCAATGCGCCACAGCACCTTTGCCGGGGGAAAGCGGCTGCGTCCCACGTTGTGCATGGAAGCTGCCCGCATGGTTTCGGAAAATGGCCAGCTCCCCACCGGAGTGGAAGATCTGGGCGCGGCGATCGAAATGCTGCACACCTATTCTCTGATCCATGACGATCTGCCCGCGCTTGACAACGACGATCTGCGCCGGGGGAAACCGACCTGCCACGTGGTATTCGGTGAGGCCACTGCCATCCTCGCCGGAGACGCGCTGCAGACGCTTGCCTATCAGACGCTCTCCGGTTTGCGGTGCCAGCCTGCGGCCGCGGTGTCGGTCATTGCGGAGATCGCACGTGCGACAGGCACAGTTGGCGGAATGATCGGCGGACAGGTGATGGACGTCGAAGGTGAGCGCCAGACGCCGACCGCCGGATTGGTCGAGGCAATTCACCGCGCCAAAACCGGCGCGCTGATTACGGCAAGCTTGGTGACGGGGGGCATCTACGGCGGCGGCGATCCAAGTGCCGTCGAACACCTGCGCATCTTCGGGCAGCGCGCCGGACTTGCTTTTCAGATCGTCGACGATGTGCTGGACGTCACCCAAAGCTCCGAGCAGTTGGGCAAAACCGCGGGCAAGGATACAGCCACAGTGAAAGCGACCTGGCCCGCCGTCTACGGGGTCGAAAAATCCATCCAGGATGCGCGCAACCTGATCGATTCCGCGTTTGCGGAGCTGAATGGATTCGGCGCCTCTGCGGACCCACTGAAAGCGGTCGCGCGATATTTGGTGGAACGGAAAAACTAGAGCGGCGATCTGATCAAATGCTTCGGTGAGGTCTCAGTTTGGAACCTGTCATCCCGAGCGGAGAAGACCGTGCTTTCGGTCTTCGCAATCTAGGGATCTGTTTTTACCGCCCATGTTGGCTCGAACTGAAACACCACCAATAGTTCCACATCGACAGTACAAGCTCGGATCTCGAGGACGTCAAGATTGGACAAATCGACGCATATATCTTTATGTTTGACTACGGTATGCTGCCAGCATGACTCAATGGACGGACGCTCTCGGACGCCCAAAAGAATGCATATATCGATTTCAGCGCAGCCTCGTCGGACTCACACATCCAAACAAGCAAGGACATAATCGGATTGCCCTGGCTCAAAAACTCCGGACAGGAATGCAATTACTGTTAGTCCCTGAACCCAACAATCCAGTAGACCGGGACGCGATCCTCATTTACAGCGGGGATGATCCCGGAAACGATCTCGGTTACTTGGATTCCATAGGCGCCAAACAGATATGCAGAATGATCGAATGCGGTGCAAACTTCAGTGCAGAGGTGTTCTGGATAAATAACCACAACCACGCCCTGCCAAAAGTCTACATCTATGTATTCCAGCTAACCGCAACGACTCGAAGTCACCGTCCCGCTCGGAAAAACGCTCCACGATACGAACGTCCAATTTATTATCGAGGTGAAGACCGTCAAGAGACCAAATACCTGCCGAGACCGCCAGCAGAGATGATCGATATTCATGTTGCTCCGATACAACGCTCGTTTATACAAAGCGCTGGACGTGTCATCGGGAGCATCGCGCGACGGCTCCGATTTTAGTTCCAATCATTGTTCCGAGTGTGCTTTACGATTATGGCACGGGCGGTAGACAGAGATTCCCAGTTACCTAGCATCGTTTTGCTTCCCCCCACGATTAACGAGGCGGAGAGGACCTCCTTCTCAGCCACTTTGACACAAAGAGAAGCCAAGATCACCGGCGCACTCTTCACCGCGTAGCAACAACTCCCGAATCCACCGTCTTCTGCTGGCCCGCGCTCATGGTTATAAAGTAATTCTGCTGTTCCAGATTGTGATAGAAAATCCCCGCCAGCTCCGCCGCTTTCGGCCCGTAGGTGGGCCGGCCGCCTTCGAGGAAAATCACCGTGACCAGCCGCCCGTACGGGGTATCAGCGTAGGAAGCAAACCAGCCAAACCGCGTGCCGTGGTCCGAGCACGTACCCGTCTTTCCCAGCACAGGAAAATCCTTAAAATTCGCCAGCACCGAGCGCCCGGTGCCGAACTTCACCACATCCGCCATGCCCGTGCTCATTGAAGACAGGATGGGCGCAATATTCAGCTGGCGCTTAATGCGCGGTTCGAAGCTGGCCACCTGCTCCGGGGTCTGCGGATGCTGCAGGTAATAGAGAGTGCCGCCATTGGCAATCGCCGACACCAGCGCTCCCAGTTGCAATGGAGTCACCGAAACGCTCTCGCCGAAGGAACACATCCGCCCCACGCCGCCCATGTTTTCCGGCAGCGGCTGGTCTGGATAGACTCCAAGCTGTTCGCCGGGGATGTTGTAGCCGGCCAGTTCCCCCAGACCGAACATGTTTGCGTAATACTTCACGCGATCGAATCCCAGCCGCCGGCCAACCGTTTCAAAGTAGAGATTATTCGAGCGCGCCAGCGCTTCGGTCAGGGTCATATGGTAATGGCCACCCAGATTCACCGGCGTGTCCTGGGTGATGATTCCCTCTTCCAGCGCAGCCAGAGCTACAGAGAGCTTGATGGTCGAGCACGGTTCCGCGCCGCTCGACAAGGCCAGATGCCGGTTCACCATGGTCAGGATGCGGCCGCTGTTGGGATTAACGACAACGATCGTCCCGTTCATATCCCCCAGCGCGGCCACGGCAGCCTGGCGTACCACCGGATCCTCTCCTCCGGTAATATCTCCCACGGTCTGGTCCTGCGCATAGGAGCTGGCGCTGAAATGCTCGTAGTAGCGATGCCGGCGGTAACGCCTGCCATGACGCACATACGTCCGCCGCGTCGAGTGGTACCCAGCGCGATGAAGAGAGGCGCCTCGCCGTGATCGGCGGCGAACATGTAGCCTGCCATGATGCCGATGAGCAGTCGCGGCAGCCACGCTGCCGGTTGTGTCTGCACCCGCGGGCAAGGCCCACATTGCGGAGGGCACAGCAAATGCGAACAGCAAAATCAGACGAAACACGAGAGGAAGCTTCATGGCGGCAGCACCTGTGCAGTTGCAGCGATCAAAAAAATCGGCGAATCGTCCGGCGGCCCAATCCATTTGCATTGGATGCGCCGGACAGATCTCATCGAACCGGCATTCCCGCTTCATCGAACCGGCATTCCCGGCGCGCTACGAGCAGTTCCACAGTAGGTGTATCCAGCGATATTGGAATTCCGCGCAGCTTTTCCTTAAGAAAAGCTGCACCACAGGATTCATAGCACGGTTACAGTAACTGTGGAACTGCTCTACGACAGCTCGTTACGGCGCAGGTATGCCGGCACATCCAGTTGCCGGTCTTCAATTTCCGTGGTTGCTGTCGATACTTTCTCACGTCCGGTGCCGTTTTGGGTACCAGAATTATGCGTCGCCCCCGAAGAAACCTGGGCCGCCGAATTCTGCCCTCCGCCAGGAGCTGCCGTCGCCTGCGATGGCACCGGATGATTTTCCTGCTCGGCTGCCGGCGCGTTCTGGTGGCGAGGAGCCGCAGAAGCCGCCGCAGTCTCCTCGGCCAACTCGCTGGCGAACCTGGGCTTCGAAGGCGCCGCATTCATTGCCGCCCTGCGCCGGTCAGACGACTCGGCGATCTTCTCTGACGGAGCAATGTCGAGCGACTGATGGAGGCGCTCGCCGTTTGCCGGTGCCGGGGGCCTGAAGCCGGTTGCAATGACGGTGATCTTGATCTCATCTCCCAAAGATTCGTCGAGCACCGCGCCGAAGATGATATTAGCGTCCTCATGCGCCGAATTCTGGATGATGGTCGAGGCCTCATTGACTTCACTGAGCTTCAGCGAGCTGGAACCGCTGATGTTGATCAGGATTCCCCGCGCGCCATCGATCGCTCCGTCTTCCAGCAGCGGCGAAGACATCGCAGCGTGGGCAGCTTCCATCGCGCGGTTCGGGCCGCCGCGCATCGCCGTTCCCATCACCGCGAATCCCATGCCCGACATAGTCGTCTTCACGTCGGCAAAGTCGCGGTTGATGATCCCTGGAATGGTGATGATGTCGGAGATTCCCTGCACGCCCTGGCGCAGCACATCGTCGGCGATGCGGAAGGACTCGAAAAATC
This sequence comes from uncultured Acidobacteriota bacterium, assembly GCA_963823295.1. GTDB lineage: Bacteria > Acidobacteriota > Terriglobia > Terriglobales > Acidobacteriaceae > JAKAAZ01. Next base: position 47,216 of record CAWGLF010000021.1, on the reverse strand, counting down.
CGGCGTCCTTAGCAACGTGGAGCAGCCTTTCATTGGGGATCACGATCATGGTATCGACGCTTTCCAGCAGTTCCTCGACACCGCGATCCGCCTGCAGTAGCCGCCGCTTGCCTTCAAATGCAAACGGCCGCGTAATAACGGCAACGGTCAGCGCTCCCATTTCGCTGGCCAGCGAGGCAATAACCGGCGCGGCGCCGGTTCCCGTGCCTCCACCCAGACCGGCGGTCACGAACACCATATCTGCGCCTTCCAGCGCCTCGATGATTTTTTCGGAATCTTCAATGGCGGCGCGGCGTCCAACATCGGGGTTTGCGCCCGCGCCCAGACCGCTGGTCAGCTTCATTCCCAGCTGCAACTTGACCGGCGCTTTCGAGGAGCGCAATGCCTGCGCATCGGTATTGGCGACGATGAACTCGACCCCTTCAACATGCGCTTCGATCATGCGGTTGACGGCATTGCCGCCTCCGCCTCCCACTCCGATCACTTTGATCTTTGCCCCGCGCGGCACTTCATCCTGATATTGAATCCGCAGGTTGTCATCGACGGCTAACATCTGTTCATGATCGTTTTGCCGGCAGCTACCCATCGTCTCACTCATCGCCTCATTCATCATTCGAAACCCCTCAAGTTCGTTGCTTCCCGCCGTTGACTGGATTGTCCTTGCTCCCAAGATTACCTTCAATTAAATGCTGCCCGCAAAAATTGCCCGGAACCGCGCTCCCATTCCAATATCCTCCGCTCCACGCTGCTCCCGAACGCGATGGGTGTACAGCAACAATCCGATCAACGTGGCATACTCCGGGTCCACCAGCTCGCCAGGCATACGCGACAGCGGAACCGGCGTGCCGATGCGGGCCGGGGTGCGCAGCATATTCTCCACGTGTTCGGTCATGCCGGGAAGCTTGGCCCCGCCGCCGGTCAGCACGCATCCTGAGCCCATCGCTTCCAGCACCCCGCCCTGCCGCAGGCTGTTGCGCAGCATCTGGAACAGTTCGCGCGCGCGCGGTTCCAGAATCTCGCTCAAATGCCGCTGCGGAATCTGCCGGTACCGCCCATCCCCTGCCTCCGGCTCCAAAACATAAATTTCATTCGACTGCGGAATCGCGGTCACGATGCTGTGACCATACTGCAGCTTCAGGCGCTCGGCTTCCGGCAGCGGAACGCGCAGCACGACCGCCAGATCATTTGTGAAATGCGAGCCGCCGATCGGCAGAGAATCCGTATGCACCACCGCGCCTTCAAATAAAACGGCGACCTCGGTCGATCCGGCGCCGATATCGAGCACGCAAACCCCAAGCTCGCGTTCATCAGCGCTCAGCACCGCTTCGGCAGCGGCAATCGCTTCAAAAATGGTGTCCGATACCTCGACTCCGGCCTTGTTCGCGCAGGTGACCGCGTTCTGCATCGTGCTTGCCGGGGCCATCACGATGTGCAGGTTGACTTCGAGCGTGCCACCGATCATGCCCACCGGATCAAGAATGCCGTCCTGTTCATCCACTACAAAATCCTGTGGCAGCAAATGCAGCACGCGATATTCCGCCGGCAGATGCACTTCGCGCGCCCGTTCGACAGCGGCCCGCACATCGTCCCGTGTGATCTCGCGCATGCGTTGGCCCAGCAGGATGCCGCCTCTGCTGGTCACCCCCCGTACCCGAGAGCCGCCGATGCCAACCGCTGCGCTCGCGACTTCGGTATCGGTCGCGTCCTCGACCGACTGAAAAGCATCGTCAAATGATTCCGTCGCAGGCGACAAGTCGGAGATGATGCTGCGACGCACTCCAAGCGCGTCCGCAACACTATGACCGCGATAACGAATCGCGCCATCGGCGATTTCACCGGAGAGAGCGCGCACCCTGGAGCTGCCGGCATCGAGCACCGTAATGTTTTTCTCTTCCCGTTCCGGCATCTCACTCCCTTTCCGCTGCTCTGGATTGCAGCTATAGCGTTTTCCAAATTACTGTGGCGCAAAAAGTACTCATCCCGCTCCTTTTGCTCTAAATCCCAGTTACCACATGGATAATCGGACGGCGCACTCGATGTCCGCGCTCAAGCCTCTTGGACCTCGCATGGCGATGAACCGCGACGTGATGCCTGGGCCTCACCGTCCTCTTTCGCGGCGCCGATTTCTTTTCCCCCTTCGCGGCGCTTGTATTTCTCGCCGGAACACCATCGGCGGCCTGGTTCGAATTGGCCGCGGCGGCTTCGCCAATCCCGGTCGATCCAGCGGCCGGCTGCATACCGGTATCGAGTACTACCTGTCTGCCGTACCGCATGTCAACGGATCGCAGCTTGGGATATTGCTGCACCCATTCCGCAAGATGCGCCTGGTAAGCGCGATACCGCGGCAGAAAATCATTAATGCCAAAATGCACCAGAGGCGGATGCGCCCCGCCCTCGAAAACAGCACGGACATCCTCCGGATCCGATAGATCCACTTCGCTCAGCGTAGCCGAGACATTTTCCCCGCCGGCATCAAGCGCGTGAACAAACTGGCGGTACATCTCAATGCGTGCCGCCCGTGTCGAGAGCGGTTCAGAGCTGGAGACTCCAGTAAGCACGGGAAATGAATAATGCTGGGCGGCGGCATCTGACAGATCAAGCAGAACGCCTTCATCATCCACCAGCCGTATGGCGTCGCCATCGCGCGCGAACGCGATGGGAGTACGCTCCACCACATGAACTCGCAGATGATTCGGCCACAGCCGCATAACGGTCGCGCGCCGCACCCAGGGAATATGCTGCAGCGATACCCGGCGTTTGGCCAGCGGCACGCCAAAGATACTGTGCCCCAGATCGGGAGCAAACACCTCCAGCACCTCGCGGGCGCTCACCACTCGATTGCCCGTGAACTGAATATTGCCGCTCGAGCGCAGGAGAAAACGGCGATTGTGCAGCAATACGGATCTTCCTTCCCAGGTGGCGGCTGCGATCAGGCCCAGTGCGGCCACGACGATCAAAGCTGCCGAAACCTGCACCCAGCGATTCGTCCAGGAAAATCGCGATTGAACGCTCGATCGGCTGCGGCGGCGCATCCCGCCGCGCTGACGCTCGCGCAAAAAACGCTCTCCCGATTGCTCATCGGCGATTTCGTCCAACATCGGCTCAGGAAAATCCACTCGGTCCGCGAATCGCTTCGAGCGAGGAACATCGCGGGCCTGCTCCGGATCGAGCAACCCTGCTGATTTTCCGCGTTCTGTGATTTTTTGCACGGCCGTAGCTGGTCGTGAGAGTCGCCGCTTTGACTATAACTCGCTTCTTACATGCTGAGTTCAAGTTTTTCGGTTTTCTCCCGCTTTTTTCGGGTTTGTTGCTCGTTTCTTTCTGAACTGCTGTCCAATGTTGCTTCCGCCTCGAGCGCCGCCAGCACCATCGCGGCGGCCTGATGAACGTTGCCAGCGCCCATGGTCAGAATGAGATCGCCAGGCCGCGACGCGCGCGCAATCTCCTCGGCGGCGGATTCAAATCCCGGCGCATAGACCACTTCCGCGCGATCAATCGTTTTCACCAGGCTCTGCGCATGAACGCCGGCAATCGGCATCTCGCTGGCCGCATAGATATCGAGCACCCACACCGCGTCCGCCAGATCAAAGCAATTGCGAAATTCCTGCAGCAGATCGCGCGTGCGGGTATAGCGATGCGGCTGGAACAGAACGAGGGTGCGCTCGAACCCGCATTGGCGGGCGGCTTCGAGCGTCGCGCGAATCTCCGTCGGATGATGACCATAATCATCGACCACGGTTACTCCGCCGGCTTTTCCCTTCAATTCGAAGCGGCGTTCGACGCCGCGAAATTCCGCCAGCCCGGCGGCGATTTTCTCCGGTGATATGGCAAGCTGCGTGCCCACCGCAACCGCCGCCGTGGCATTTCGCAGATTGTGCAATCCCGGAACTGAGAGCGTGAACGGTCCCAGCACATTGCCGCTATAAGTAACCTGGAATCGCGATTCCCTGCTGGACGAAGACGGCAGAATTTCGAGACGAAACGCCGCGTCCTCGGCCAAACCATAGGTCCGCACGCGTCGCCGAACGCGGGGCAGCAGCGCGGCCAGTTTCGCATCGTCGATGCAGGCCACGGTAGCGCCGTAAAACGGCACGCGATCCATGAAATCCATGAAGGCCCTCTCCACGTCTTCCATGTCGCGATAGCAGTCCATATGCTCGCGATCGATATTGGTGACTACAGCCAAAATCGGCGACAGTTTCAGAAATGACCGGTCGCTCTCATCGGCCTCGGCCACCAGATACTCCGAGCGGCCAAGCCGCGCGCTCGAGCCCATCGCCTCCACCCGCCCGCCGACAACCACCGTGGGATCAAGTCCGCCCGCGGCCAGCACCGCGGCAATCATCGACGTCGTCGTGGTTTTGCCATGCATTCCGGCGATCGCCACGCCGTATTTCAGCCGCATCAACTCGGCCAGCATCTCCGCCCGCTGAATCACTGGGATTGCCTGAGCATGCGCGGCGAGAACCTCGGGATTGTCCGGGCTGAGCGCGGAAGTTATCACCACCACGTCGGCGCCGGCGATATTCGACGCGGCATGCCCTTCGAAAATTACCGCGCCCAAACTCGCCAGCCGCCGGGTGACCGGCGAAAGTTTCAGGTCGGAGCCGGAAACGCGATGCCCCAGATTCAGCAGAATCTCCGCGATTCCGCTCATGCCGATGCCGCCGATACCGATGAAATGGACGCGTTGCGAGCGAATGAACACTGGGAAGGGGGCCTGAAATCTACTCTACCAGCGTAAACGCGGTGGAAAATGCGGCCTCGCTGCATCGGTGTGGCAATCCCACGCATCCACTTTTGAAGGCATGTATGTGCAGCCCCGGGCCACAACTATTCCCGGAAATTCGCGTTTCAATTACTTGGGAGAGTCCCTGAAGAAGGCACGAAACTGGCCACACAGGAACTCTCTCGGACCTCGGCTCCTCAAGCCACAGAATCTGGTGGATACGCGGGGAGCACGAGATAGAAGCTGGTTTATGCGTATCTTTCATTCCGTTCTCCTTACAGGATTGGTGAGCTCGCTTCTGGTCGCGCCGGCATTCGCGCAGAACGGCGACCCGGTGATCGTCTATGGCAATGATGGCGTCACCGTCACCCAGGGATATCCCACCAATGCCCCCCAGCAGGGATATGGAGATGAAGCGCCGCCGCAACCGGGCTACACCCCCATTCCGCAAGCGTTCACAATGAAGCGCCACCGGGCGATACCAACCAGGCGCCCCCTCCGCCGGGTTATTACAATGAATCCCCGCAGCAAGGATATGGGAATGAAGCGCCTCCACCGCCGGACTACGCTAACCAGGCGCCCGGCTATGGGAATGACAACGGACCGCAGCAGAGTTATTCCAATTACCCGCCTCCGCAGGGACAGACGCCTGCCGAAACCACCGATGTAGCTCCACCGCCCCTCCCTCAGGACGCATACGATCAGCCGCCTGCTCCCGGTGACGACTATGAATGGACCCCCGGCTATTGGGATTGGCAGAACAACGATTGGGACTGGGTGCCCGGTGAATGGGTTGCCCCACCTTACGAGGGCGCGTTGTGGACTCCGGGTTACTGGGCTTCGGATGACGGACTTTGGGGCTGGTATCCCGGTTATTGGGGAATTACGGTCGGATACTACGGCGGAATCTGCTATGGCGGCGGTTACTGGGGCCGCGGATATCACGGCGGATACTGGCACGGCGGCCACTTCTGGCACAACCGCAACGCGAACAATATTGGCTACCGTGGCGGCCACGGCTTCGAAGGCCGCCGCGGGCCGGGCGATTTTAACGCCAGACAGTTCAACCGATCCGGCGGCTACGCGCGCGGGATGACGGGACGGTCCGGATATTCGCGTGCTATGCCCAGCGGCAGGACGGCCATGGGCGGCAGAAGATATGCCGGATCGCCGGTTCGCAGCTACAACATGAACCGGAGCAATGGCTATAACCGAGGCCCCGGCTACGGTGGAGCACGCAGCTACGGTGGAATGCGCAGCTACGGGTACGCCGGCCCTCGCAGCTTCTCCGCGCCCCGCGGATTCAGTTCCGCACCCCGCGGGTTTAGTTCCGCACCACGCGGATTCAGTTCCGGACGCAGCTTCAGCGGCGGGGGATTCAGCGGTGGCGGCGGCGGTTTCCACGGGGGCGGCGGATTCAGCGGCGGCGGGGGTTTCCACGGAGGTGGTGGCTTCGGAGGAGGTGGTAGCTTCGGAGGAGGAGGCTTCCACGGCGGGGGCGGCGGGCATCGCTAAGATCGAACCGGGCGCCCCAGAGCCTACGCGATTTCCGAATTGCTGCGCCTAAAAAGCAGCTGTCATCCCGATCGAAGTCATTGCAACTAAATGATGTAGTCGAGGGACCTGCGTTCTTTTCGTTACGCAGCCCTACGATTGAGGATGCCTCGCTCTAGCTGTGAAGTTGCGATAGATTATTGTCCATTCGATCGAGGACTGGGAAGCTGAAGTTGCAAACAGAGAGCGTTCCCGGTTACGCGCGGCCCTCGACCTGAACATCGTGGTTGCCGTGTTCGGAGCACACCTGACCGGCGTTGCCTTCAAAAGGAAAGAACAACATGAAGACTGTGCCGCAAGCGGATTTCGCTCCGCCGTCGAGCGGGAGGGTGGCCGTCAAATTCTGCGGAGGGCGGCTGCGGACGCGAACCGTTCCCCGGTGTTTTGTGACAATTTCCGAGCTGATCCATAATCCCAGTCCGGTTCCGGTGGTTTCCTTAGTGGTAAAGAAGGCATCGAAGATACGTCTTCGCACCGCCTGGCTCATCCCGGAGCCGGTATCCGCAACCACGATGCGCACGCCAGGAATCTCCGGTTGATCCTCCGGCTGGTTCCATGCGAAGGATGAACGAACCGAAAGAATCAATCGGCCGCCCCTGGGCATGGCGTCCAGAGCGTTCCCAATCAGATTTGAAAACAACTGGCGCATCTCTCCGCTGAAGGCCAGCAGTTCGGGATTATGGCGGTAACGGCGAACGACTTCCACCTTGGCTGCATTCAAACGTCCCTGGTGAAGGCTGAGAACGGAATCCAGCAGCTCGCCCGGATTGGTTAGAACAGGCTTCGACGATTCGCGATAAAAGCGCAATGTCTGCTGCGTGATCTGGGACACGCGGGCCAGCTCCTGCTGGGCCATATCGGCATACTGCAAAGCTTCCGGGGCGAGCGGCTGCTGGTGCAGCAGATAGAGCAGATTGGTGACCGCTTCCAGAGGATTGTTAATTTCGTGGGCGATGGAGGCGGCCAGACGCCCGGTGGCAGCAAGCTTTTCCGTGCGCCGTAGCATTTCCTCGGATACTTTCCGGTCTGTCGTATCGACGACCACGGCGCCCACCCAGCGGACCTCGCCGGTCTCTGCCGCATCTGGAGATGAACCCGCAGATGGACCCGCGCCAGCTTCATCGTCTGCCGCCGGATAGATGGTGAAACGACGGCCGCCGATGCGCACCGGATACAGGCTCACCAGCCAGGTACGCGGATTTCCCGGCATGCTGGCCAGCTCGAAGTGCAGTTCCAGATCGCGCACCGGGTTGCCGCTGGAAAATACGTGTTCCATGGCGCGGGCGAGATCGGCTGCTGTTGGGTTGGGGAAAATTTCATGGACCGCGCGGCCCAAATGCCGGCTGATAGAGAGATGGTCCATTTCCGCCCAGAACTGATTCACGCGCACGTACCGCGCTTTGCGATCGAAAAACGCGAAACCGATGGGAGCGTTGGCCAGCATCGAGTCCAGCAGGGCCAGAGTGTCATTCAGTCCGGCGCGCTGTTCGTTCAGAGCCGCGACCATGGTGTTGAAGGCGTGGGTCAGTTCCCCGGCCTCATTCAGCGACCGGACTTTCAGAGGAAACACGCCGCTGCGTTCCGGGTCGCGAATCAGCAACTTGGTGCCGCGTACCAGGCCGCGCAGAGGCCGAGTGACGGAGCGGGCCAGAACCATGGAAAACAGGGCGTTGGCGGCGATGGCCAGCAGAGCGAAGATGAACGCGGAGCGCAGCAGACTTGATAGATCGACCTGATCTTGCGAAATGTCCGGGTATACCCAGGCCAGAGCGACCGGAATGCCATCGACCTTGACGATAGCAACGGCTACCATGCCGCTGGTTCCGTTGTCGAAAATCCTCGTCCGATCGAACGGGTATAGCTGTTGGCGCTCGATGCTCGAAAGAGGAGGATAGGCAGCGTTGCCGGCTTTGCTGCCATACGCGAGAGTGTGGCCGGAGAAATCGGTGACGCGAGCGGCGCTGATGGTCGGCGTATCCAGCATGCCGTCGAGCATGGATTGCAGGCTGTTGAGATGTTGCGTTCTCAAAGCCAGAGCCGCGGTGCTGCCGAGCAGATTCGCCTGATATGTCAGGCGCTCCGCTGTGCGATTGCGCAATGTGGTGCTTTGCTGGCGATATACATACCAGAAAACTGCAGAGACGAGCAGGCATTGCAGCACGGCCGTGCCCAGGATAAGTTGCCCCCGAATAGTTCGTGGGATAAGTCGAGGCATTGGGGATATGGACCCATTGTATGGGACAGCCAGCCTGTTTTCATTATCGAACCACCACGACTAGGTTGCAGAAAAATTGTCCGATTTCGGAACTGTGACTGTCACCGGTTTAGAACGATGGTATTTCGCGCAAAGACCGATCTATTGGTGAGAGCGACTGGCGCAGTCCGGCGGCGATTTGCGCGCCGTGGAAGCGTCCGTTCTCGATGAAGATTTCGTTCGTGCGTGCACCGGCGACGATGACGCCGGCCAGGTAGATACCGGGAACATTGCTTTCGAGAGTGTCCGGATTATAGACGGGGGTGCGGTCGACGCCTTCGAGACGAATACCCAATGCCTCCAGAAAAGCAAAATCCGGATGATAGCCGGTCATCGCGAACACAAAATCGTTTTTCAGCGTCCGCTCGCCTTCGGGAGTACGCAGGCGCACGGTATCGAGAGCGATCTCCTCAACGGATGTTCGGAAGAAGCCGTGAATTTCATCGTGACGGATGCGATTTTCGATGTCGGGAAGAATCCAATACTTCACATGGCGATGCATTTTTTCGCCACGATGGACCAGAGTGACGCGGGCGCCGTGCCGCCATAGATCGAGCGCCGCGATCGCTGCCGAATTTTTTCCGCCGATCACCAGTACGTCATGGTCGAAGTAGGGATGCGGGTCCTTGTAATAGTGGAAGACTTTCGGCAACTCCTCGCCGGGAATATCCAGATAATTCGGACGATCGTAATAACCGGTGGCGACGATCAGCGCTCGCGCCTGATATGTATGTTTTCGAGCGGCCGCATCCGCGCAATAGACGGTGAATGCGCCGCGCGGCCCTTCTCCCCATCCACACGCTCGACAGATTCATATTGATGGATGTTCAAGCGGAAATGCTGCGCAACCTTGCGGTAGTATTCGAGCGCTTCCTGGCGATTGGGCTTCTGGTTGGGACTGCTGAAAGGGATGTTGCCGATTTCGAGCAGTTCCGGGGTGGTGAAGAACGTCATGTTCGACGGGTAATGGAACAGCGAGTTGCACAGGCAGCCTTTATCGACCAGCGCGACGCGGAAGCCGGCATTCTGCGCGTCGATGGCGCAGGCCAGACCGGTGGGCCCGGCGCCGATGACGAGAACGTCGAAGTGATCGGAAAACTCGGCAGGAGAAGTCGAGTGGGGTTGAAGTTGATCGGGCGCTTCGGGCGGCGCGGTTTCGTTGCGGCGTTCGTCCTGTTTTGTTCTGCCGTCGTATCGGCTCATGTTTTTAGTTTTAACACCCTCTCGACAGACGCCCGGAGTTGCGGCAGATCGTTTTGCACTGTGTTCCAAACGGTTTCGACGTCGACCTTGTCATACTGATGGCGCAGCCAGTTGCCCATTCCGCGGATGTTGCGCCAGGGTGGTCCGGGGCATAGCTTTTCAGCATCATCTCCCAGCCGGACAGCGGCCTCGCTTATCTTTTGCAGGTTGCGTTCGACAGCCGCCACGGTGCGCGCGTCTTCAGTAAAGGAACGCAGGTTCATGCCAGCGGTAAATTCTTCGATACGTTGGATGCTCTCCAGAATGTCGCGAAAGAGAAGAAGAGGATCGCTAAAAGGCAAGCACGGCCTCTCGCGCTGCTTTCTCTCGCACCGGCTCTTTCAGCGTGTTGGAGGGCGACAGGTCAACAGGAACGCCGAGGAGGTCGGCAAGATAGTTCTCCAGGCCGGCCATGTCGATGAGAGTCAGACGCATGCTCGAATCGAAATCGGCGATCAGATCGACGTCCGAGGCGCCCGAGGCCTGACCCCGGGCAACTGAGCCATGAAGGCGCAAATGAACGATCCCGGCAGCGCGCAGCTCGGACTCATGTTCCCGTAATTTCGATATAACAGTGAGCTTGTCCATACTCAACCTAGAAGGTTACCAGACCGTGTCAGCCGTAAAGGCGTAATTGTTCCGCGATACGTTCGCCATCCAACTCTGCATTCGGGCAATCGCATCCGGCGAAAAGAGCGAAGTGAGCTGCGCGAACCTGAGGGACTGAGCCGGCATTCTCCGCGTCGATCGCGCAGGCGAGACCGGTGGGTCCGGCATCGATGACGAGGACGTCGACGTGCTCGGGCGCGGGCGGTGCGGAATGGCTCATGTGCTTATTCAAGCAGAGTCGGAGGGTCGCGCGAGGGAAAGCGGATTCGCTCTCCGTTCAGCGAACTTAGTGGGCCAGCGGGAGCTAGTATATATTTGTTTTGACGCTGTGCCCTGAAGTGAATGCTATTAATCGCGTGCAATATCCAAGACAGCTCCTTCCTTCAGCAATCGTCAGGATTTTCTGCGCATTATCGTGAACAACATCACTTCTAATGTTTCTTTGAGTCTTAAACTCAATAGTATCGAAGAGCTTTTTTTGGAGATCGAACTGTCCCTGTATTTGACTGTCGATTCCGAGCGCCTGGCGGACCATGACGTCTCGGTCGGTTTGGATGACAACCTGGCCATTTTGATCGATCTCTTCCCGGTAAATCTCTGCGACATAGCCTCTCAATGCAGCTGAGAGACAAAGCTTATCTGTTAGCAATCGTGGTTCAACCCCACGAAATCCGCGCCGTTTCCAAGTCCGTATTTCGTCTTTAGCAGCCTCTTCAACAGAAAGCCAACCGAGTATCACAGCGATTCTGAGGAAGAACTGTGCCTGATTCCGCCCATTCAACGTGTCTGGTAATCCGATAGCGAGATGGAGTGACCTAAATGCATCATCCAGCGTTGTCACAGCGGTAAACCTGGTCATGATCTCACCTTCGCAGTCTGGTAACGAGGGCAGGCGTCCCCGTGTTGTGAGAGCGGATGGTTTATGCCCCCAGTTCCATTGTCAATTCGACACGCTTGTAGGCCACCTTTGGCGCGCGTCTTCCGTTGCTGAGTTCCGTTACCTCGACGAGGCCGTAGCGCTGCATGGTTTTTATGGTGCGCGACAGGTTCGGCTTTTTCCGCCCTGTGGCTTCGGCGAGTTCTGTCAGCGACTGCGGCGAGGTTCTGCGGATCACGTCGAGAAGGTCTTGATTTTTTGAAGAGAGAATGCGCGCCATGCTCTCCGTGGATGGAAACCAGACCTTCGGGTCGCGTGGACCGGGCTTTAATTCACCGCGAGCGATGGCCCGCGTGCGTTCCTTCATCTTTTCGTAAGAGGCGATTCCTACTCTGAGGGTGTTCATGAGAGCGTCCTTTCTTTTACAACTTGTTCCACTGCTTCCCAGAAATCGTCGATCAACTTCAAGGCATTGCTGTACGTGTATGGCCTGATCGTATTGAACTTGTGGCGATGGTCGTATGGGAGCTTGCTCTTGCCACCCGGCCCACTGGTTTTTCTCGTTGCGTGTGCATTATCAAACCCGATGAGACGTTCATTTCCCGGGCTGTGAAGCGTGAGCGAATACCTGATGCCGTGCGGCCATTCCGGAGAAGGTTTCACACGTTTGACATCGAACTTTACCCAAAAACCCACTTCATGGATAACGTATGTGTCGCCGTCGAGTGCCAGAAGGTTTTCGAGTCCGTGATCTTTTTTCCGGCTTTCTCGACTCACTCGAGTAGGTTATCAGAAAGTGATAACAATCCCGGTACTATTTGGCGATCAGCAGTGCAAACCGATTCAAGCGGTCGATATACTGGAATGTTTGCTCTCCCGCGGTGAAACGCAGGTCCCTCCACTCCGCTGCGCTTCGGTCGGGATGACAAATTTACATTAACGGTCGGGAGTATTCGCAATGGCTGAAGTTCGCAGAGAAAAGGATTCGCTGGGGCATGTTGAGGTTCCGGCAAGCGCGTATTACGGCGCGCAGACGGCGCGCGCGGTGGACAATTATCCCATCTCCGGGATGCGCGCGCATCCGTTGCTGATTCGCGCTCTGGGGATGGTGAAGGCGGCGGCGGCCGAGGCCAACAAGGAACTGGGCCTGGTGGAACCGGACCGTGCCGAAGCCATTTCAAAGGCCGCGCAGGAAGTCGTCGAAGGCAAGTGGAACGACGAATTCGTAGTGGATGTTTTTCAGGCGGGCGCGGGCGTGAGCCTGCACATGAATACGAATGAGATGATCGCCAACCGCGCGGATGAAATCCTGGGGGAGAAATTGGGGGGCGGCAGGCTGGGGGAGTACAAGCACGTTCATCCCAATGACCACGTGAATTATGGCCAATCCACGAACGATGTATTTCCTACCGCGATGCGGCTGGCAACGCTGCTGGCGCTGGAGACTCTATATCCGGTGCTGGGATCTCTGGCGGGCACCTTCGAGAGGAAGGCGAAGGAGTTCGATGGCGTGATGAAGTCCGGGCGCACGCACATGCAGGATGCGGTGCCGATCCGGCTGGGACAGGAATTTGCCGCGTATGCGGTCGCCATTCGCAAGGCGGAAAAGAATATCCGCCGCGCCAGCGATACTCTGCGCGAGCTTGGGCTGGGCGGCTCCGCGGTCGGCACCGGGATCAACACGCATCCGGATTACCGGGAGAAAGCGATTGCGAACCTGGCGAAAATTTCCGGGCAGAAGCTGATTCCCGCCGAGGACATGCGCTGGGCCATGCAGTCGAACGCCGGCATGGCGGACGTGAGCGCCGCGCTGCGCGGGCTGGCGCTGGAAGATCATCCGCATTTCGAACGATCTGCGGCTGCTGGCGTCGGGGCCAAACACGGGATTTGCGGAGATTTTTCTGCCCAGCCTGCAGCCGGGCTCGTCGATTATGCCGGGGAAGATCAATCCGGTGATGCCGGAACTGGCGGCGATGGTGAGTTTCCAGGTGGTCGGCAACGATACCGCGGTAGCGCTGGCAGTGCAGGCCGGGCAACTGGAATTGAACGTGATGATGCCGACGATGGCGCACAACGTGATGCAGTCGATCACGATTCTGGCGAACATGTTGCGGCAGTTCGACAAGTACTGTGTGGCCGGGATCACAGCGAACGAAGCGCGCTGCCGTCAATATGCGGAGAGCACCGTATCGCTGGCGACGGCGCTGAATCCCTATATTGGTTACGCCAAAGCTGCGGAAATTGTGAAGGAATCGGTGGCCAGCGGGCGCTCGATTATCGAGCTGGCACGCGAGAAGAAGCTGTTGAGCGAGCAGGAGATTTCCGAGATTCTCGATCCGGTTCGCATGACGGAACCGCAGTATCCGCTGGATGCCGCCAAACATCGCGATGAAGTGAAGGCGAAGGCGTAGGACTCTTTTGGCCATGCCAAGCGCCCCATGTCTCAGAAGCGAGACATGGGGCACATGGATTGTTGCGTTTTTGTTATGACGAAGAACCCGCCCGCAGCCGAAATTCTCATGGATTCCTCGCTACGCTCGGAATGACAGCTCAAGTCTTAGCGAGATTGCTATTGGCGGCCGAAGCGGTAGACGACGCCGACGAGAAATCCCTGGTTGTGGTCGAGATTTCCGTCGAAGTGATCGAATAGAACATTCGGCGCGATCCTGACCGCCAGACCCGTACTTACGTTGTAGTCCACATTGAGGCTGGCAATGCCGCCGGGCACGATGCCGGCGGGATAGAAACCCACCAGTTGGGGCGGAATGCCGTTGGTATTGGCATCGAAATATCCGTAGACGGCCCCGCCCTGCACGGCTCCGCTGATGGAGAATTTCTGGCCGCCGTAGAAACGATATTGCGGGCCGATGGTAAACGGGAAAACGCTGAACTTTGCGTTATAGACGTTGAAGCCGCCGCCATTGACGGGACCGAGGGAGTTGGTCCCGTAAAAGCCGCGTGCGTCCGCGGTAATGCCGAAACGGGGCGTAAAGTAGCGGGTCAAGCCCAGGGTCCATGCACCCATGCCGGAGTTATGGATATGCGGGCCGGGACGGAAACGCATGTAGTCGCCACCGCCGTAAAGCTCCCAGCGATGAGTATAGGTGTCGGTAATGGCCTGGGCTTCGCGGCGCAGCCTGGTCTGCTGGCGGCGGCTTTCCAGACTGCCCCGAGTTTCCAGGGTTTGCTGCCTATCCGCTGACGAGGACGAGGATGATTGCGGCTGAGCCGGCTGGCTCTGATCCTGCGCATGGGCGCGTGGTGGAATGCAAATGCATAAAATCAGAAGACTGAAAGAGGCGGCGCGGAAGGGACCGAAGCAGACGCGGGACAACACGAGCATTGGGAAGCGAAAGGCTCCCCGGGTGAACTGAGACAGCACAGTTTTCTCCTAAAGTTCCATTAAATCATTAGCGGGGGCTCTGTGGGCTGCGGTAGTCTGATCCAATCCCAGCCTTCGCGATGTGGCTACGAAGGATGGAGACCCAGCCGGGAGGATGCATGCGGCATTTTGTAATCGGACTTTTGATCGGCCTGGTGATCTGGCCGGTAGCTTTCTACTTCTATTTCCGTTTTGCGCATGTGCCGGTCGCGGTGGCGGACGGGCCGCTCCCGTTCGAGGGGCAGATTGTGCAGGTGCCGCTGCATGCCCGCATAACAGCGGATATGCCGAAAACGGTGCCGATCCAGCCCACTCCGGACAATCTTCTGGCAGGCGCCCAGACTTACTCCAAAAACTGCGCGGGCTGCCACGGAACATACAGCCAGCCGGCGAGCTTCGGCCAGCAGATTTACCCGGATGCGCCGCAGCTGTGGCAGGCGCATGGCGCGCATCATGTGATTGGTGTCAGCGATGATCCGCCGGGGGAGACCTATTGGAAGGTTACGAACGGCATCCGGTTAAGCGCCATGCCCGAGTTCAAACAGGCGCTGACGACGGAGCAGAGATGGCAGGTAAGCCTGCTGCTCGCCAATGCCGATAAGCCCCTGCCACAGCCGGTGAAGGATGTTTTGAACAAACCTGTGGACTGATTTTGCAGTTGGCGCGAACGATTTGCCTTCGCTCTTGGCGGATGGTCGCTGCGCCGGTTTGTTGAACATCCTATTCAGCAAATGCGATCATCCAACACAGTGAATGCCGTGGAGGGGCGGTGTTCGCTGCATTCACCAATCCGTGCCGTTGACTGCAGAATCGGGACACCGCAACGGCATATCGGTAGATTATTCTCGTTTCGTTCTACGCCCCGGCACAACCCTTCTGAACACCCCGCCATCCGTTCCCGGGAGGGTTGAGATTGCCATTGGTCTTGGATGTTCCGATGGAAATTGCAAAGACCGCGGCTTCGCTTAGTCGAATCAAGGAGGGTATGTGAAACATATAATGAAATTCTTACTCTGCAGCGCGGCGATGGCACTGTTGCTGGCTGTTATGCCGGGGGCCGCACGCGCACAAAGCGGAACTACGCCCCCACAATGGAATCCGCCATCGAAGGTCACGCACGTGTGGCTGATCATCATGGAAAACCACAACTGGACGGGGAACAATACCGGAGCGGAACATGGCGACCCGGACCTCAAAGGCAACCCGCTCGCCCCTTACATCAATGGAGAACTGCTGAACTCTGCGGCACATGCAGAGCAGTACTACAATCCTCCGGGGAACCATCCCAGCGCGACGAACTACATATGGCTGGAGGCAGGGACGAATTTCGGATATTTTGAGAACGGCCTTCCCGCGCAGGAGAACATTACCTCGGACCAGCATCTGGTCCACCTTCTGGATCAGGCCGGAATTACCTGGAAAGAATACGCGGAGCCGAACTCCCGCAAACCGGCATTTACAGATTGCCCGCTCGATTACAGCGAAGTCGACATCGACCATGTCGGCGTGGATTATTTCTCGGATGATACCGACGACTTCAATCCGCAGTCGGCCTACTGTATTGCGCATGTCCGGCCGTACGCCGAAATGGCAACCGACCTTGCAAACCATAACGTTGCCAACTACAACATCATCACTCCGAATGAGTGCCATAACGGGCACGAGAATGTCTCCTATTGCAGTGATCAGGAACCGGCAGACAATACGTTGCGCGGCGACCAATGGCTACAGCAGAATGTACCGCTGATTACCAACTCACCCGAGTTCCAAAACGGCGGCATTCTGTTCATTACCTGGGATGAGGCGGAAGATAGCGGGCCTTACAGCGATGGTCCCATTCCCCTGTTCGTGCTTTCTCCATTCATCAAAGGAGGCGGGTACACCAATTCCATTCACTATGACCACAGTTCGTTGCTGAAGACGCTGGAGGAACTCTTCGGAGTTCAGCCGCTGTTGGGAGCCGCCGCGGACCCGGCAACAAATGATCTGAGTGACTTTGCCAACCTGCCTTCGCTACAGAAATAGTTGGCCAGCTGATTGGTTCACTTGCTCGCGGCGGCGCTGAGCTGCTTCCGTACACCGGAGTGGCTCAGCGCCGATGTGTTTTGGGCTGATAAACGGGCGCGATCATCGCTCTCGCATCCGGCTTGATAGCTGGCGCATTTTCCTACAGGTCGCTAGCAAACCAATCCGACGATTCACTCTACGCTTACCTGGCGTTCACGTCATCCGATTACTCTGATCTGGGTTCACGAGCGCACGTCCAACCTGTTGAACATAACTTCAATAATCGCGATAAATCCGTTGACAGTGAATCTTCGAACGGAGACAGTATCTCTTTGTCGAAAAAATACGTGCCGGCGAACAGCTGAAGGCTCGGCAGGACAACGGCACATCGGTACGTCACTGTTGAGTAATTCTGTGCAATTTTGCTTGACATTTTGATCGCCCGTTTTTCGGCCAGCTCGATGCGGATGGGATGAGGGCTTTCTGGCTGAATATCGATTTTCCACCGACCAGCAAAAGCTGAGTCGCAATTCGATCCGAAATCCATGGAGGACGTTGTGAGAAATATACGGAAATTTCTAACCTGCACCGCGGCGATGGCTCTGTCGCTGGCCGTAATGCCAGGCACCGCGAAGGCACAAACCGCAGCGACGGTGGCCGCAAGTGCGCCTGCCGCAGCCGCTCAACCGAATCTGCCATCGAAGATCAAGTACGTCTGGATCATCCTGATGGAAAACCACAACTGGACGGGGAACAACGCCGCAGCCTCGTTTGGCGATCCGGATATCAAAGGCAATCCGCTGGCCCCGTACATCAACGGATGGCTGCTGCATCACGCGGCCCACGCGGAGCGGTACTACAATCCGCCGGGGAACCATCCCAGCGCACCGAATTATCTGTGGCTCTCAGCGGGAACAAATTTCGGCAAACTTTTCGACGATGTACCGTCTGTCTACGATATAACCTCGCACAGACATATTGAGCGCCTACTGACGAACGCCGGGATTTCCTGGAAAGACTACGCGGAGCAGGACTTCGGCAATCCGGAATTTGACGACTGCCCGCAGGATTTCAGCGAAGTCGATGTGAATCATGTGCCAGCCGTCAATTTCGCGGACACCACGAATCACTTCGATCCGCATTCGGCGTTTTGCATCGCGCACGTTGTCCATATTCCGAGTGGCAACTGACCTCGCCGATCATAAAGTGGCACACTACAACTTCATCTCGCCCAATCTGTGCCACGACGGCCATGAGGGTGTTTCTCCCTGCGCCAGCGATGAGCCTGCAGACAATACGCGACGCAGCGATCAGTGGCTGAAGCAAAACGTGCCCCTGATTACCAACTCACCGGAGTACAAAAAAGCCGGCCTCCTGGTCATCGTCTGGGATGAGGCCGAAGACAACGGCGCATTCAGCGATGGACCGATTGGCATGTTCATCCTCTCGCCCTTCGCCAAAGGCGGCGGCCAAAGCGAATACACGAATTACATTCACTACACCCATAGCTCGACGCTGAAGACATTCGAGGAAATTTTCGGTCTGCATCCGTTGCTGGGAGCCGCGGCAGATTCCGGAGTAAAGGACCTGAGCGACTTCTTCGATCCGTCTACGCTACATAGTAAATAGTAGGCCAGCCGATTGTTCACTTAGCCGGGGCGCTGCGCTGGACTCGATAACATTTCGGATCCAGCGCGCCGTCACCGCTACGGCTGGTCCGGGAATTATCATCGCACTTGAATTCCCCCTTGATGTCCCACCTGATTGATGTCTACCGACGAATGTTGGAGGTCGTTATGATACCCACTCTCTCAGTTTCTTCCTTTCCGCCGCGGTTCCGGCGGATGCAGATTCGCTGGTTTCTTGCCGGACTGGTCTGTCTGCTGCTGCCGGTTGCAGCGCAGGCACAGGTAACCTTCACCGGCTCGAACGTGAACATTGGTTCCCAGGCAGTCGGATCGCCCAGCGCAGCGGCTTCCTTGTCGTTCACGATCGGTTCCGGAACGCCCACGACGGTGGGCAGCATCGCTGTATTGACGACAGGCATCGCGGGCAAGGACTTTACCTTGGCGCCCGGGAGCACCTGCACGGCAAAGACTTACTACACGGCCACTAACTGCGTGGTCAATGTTATTTTCAAGCCCTTGGCCGCAGGTTTGCGGATGGGCGCGGTGGTGTTCTATTCCAAGCCGGCAACACCGGCACCGTGCTGGCTACGGTAACCGGTTATGGCGTCGGCATCGGGCCGCAGGTGGCTTTTGAGCGGACTGGAGCGCAGTCGACCGTTGGCACAACTTCATCAGTCCCTCAGGTGTAGCTGTGGACGTGAAGGATGATGTGTTCGTCACCGATCTGGACCACATGCGGGTATACAAGGTGACGCTAAGCGGCACTCAGACGCAGTCGGCAGCGGGTTTGCCGTGCCCCAGGGCGTGGCCGTCGACGGGGCGGGCAATGTGTTCGTTACCGACACTTATAATGACGCGATATACAAGGTCACACCGGGTGGCGTGCAGACCACGGTCGGCACCGGATTCGACTATCCCTACGGCATCGCTGTGGATGGAGCGGGCAACATATACGTAAGCGATCCTTTTATTCCAGCGGTGATCAAGGTGACGCCGGCCGGCGTACAGACACAAGTCGGCGGCGGTTCAATGCACCCACGGCGATCGCGGTGGATGCGGCCGGCAATGTCTACGTCGCAGATACCTACGGCAGAGTGGTGTACAAGATCACTCCATCCGGTACCCAGACGACGGTGGGCAAAGGATGGGTCACTCCCGCAGGCATGGCGGTCGATGCTGCCGGTGACATCTATGTCACCGACGATGGCAAAAACGATTTGTATGAGGTAACGCCGGGCGGTGAAAAGACCGTATTCATCCGCGGGTTGAACACTCCCGATGAGGTCGCTCTCGATGGGGACGGCAATCTCTATTTCGCCGATAGCTACAGTTCAAAGGTGCTGAAGATCGATCGCTCGATTCCGCCCTCTTTGAGCTTTGATCTCGGCGAAGGTGGACACGACAAGCATGGACAGCCCACGGACCGTGGCGGTCCAGAACATCGGCAACGCTTCGCTGAAGTTCTCCGGCTCATCTTTCCGGCAGACTTCCGCCAGGACTCCTCCGACGACAACGATTGCACCGCGAGCACATCATTGTCAGCGTCGCATAGCTGTGTGGTGAGCATCAGCTTCCATCCAGTGACCCCGCTAGGTTCCAAGACCTCGGTGAGATTGAATGAAGTCGGTAACCTTGATCACGAATACTGGCAACATGACCCGGCACGATAAGAAGTGCATGTCGCCGGGACGGAAATCGCGCCATCAGTGACTTCGCCACTCCCAGTGGAGATGTCACCTGAACAAACCGAAGCGGAATAAGGACCTCGGGTTTCCCGCCAAACCCGAGGTCCTTCCTGTCTATTGGATCGAATAGGTCAGGCCGGTATTGAACTGAACGGAGTTCCCTTTGAAGCCTGCCGGTGGATCGTTCAGATAACTGTCGACAACTCCGACGGAAAAACCGAAATTTTTAAATACCGGGAAAGTAGCGCCGACAGCGACGTTCGCGGTATAGTCCGCCGGGGTATTCCACGCCGGATTGATCGCCGCTACTTCGGTGAACACAATCTTCTTAGGGAAATTGCGCAGATAATTATCTCCAAAGCTAGACCCGATGATGTTCTGGCTGGTCGCAGATGCGGCGGAAGAGGCAGCGAATGACTGTTTCGTGTAGGCGATCACACCGGTCAAATCCAGTTGCTGCTTCGTATTTTTGATGGCAGTAAATCCGACGCCAAGGCCATAGAGCTGCTGCAGATCCAGCCCCTGGGAAAAATTGTGATCGAACATTGCCTGCTGCAGCAGATAAAAACGCGGGCTGAAATATTCGTCTTCTTCCAGTCCGCCATGCACGATGTTGGTTTTGACGGTCGGAGTATTCGGCTCCGTGACTTGTCCATAATTGCTGTTGAAATTCAGCAGCGTGCGCTCCCGCGGCGGCATCCAGGTCACGGCAGGCACGGCGCGCGCCAGGACAACCGCAGAATTGATGCTGACGCTGTTCTGGGTAGAACTCACGCTACTGGCCCCGGCGCTGATCGAGCCAGTAATTCCCTGCCTGAAGCGTTGTCCATTCCGCACATTCTTCTCAAATGTCGGCTCGTCGACAAGATACGCGATGCTCTTGATTGGCATCTGCCGCGGGCCATCCGCAGTGTTCACTGTCAGCGTGCTTCCCTCGACCGTGATCGTTCCCAGGGGGATGTCGCGATTCGGCTTTTTGCGCCCGACTTTTACTCCGGTTTCAATGACAGCGAAGGGTCTTGAGGTTTGCAGGGACTGGAGTTTGTCCCATGGAACCTTCACGGTGCCGGCGTTTTCGCTGTTGAAGAATATGTTGCCATCCGCCTCATGGTCGAGTTTTCCGGATAATTTTTCGCCGTTGGAAAAGATCAGAACGTCGGGTTTCGGGTTTGCCTTATCGGCGGCGCGTGCCTGGAGACCTGTACCCATGGGCAACAGGCTCGATGCCAAAAAAATAGAAGATAGGATCATGCAATGCTTTGATATCGAAGATTTCATAACGACTGATTCCCCTTAATGTGATGCCCGGAATTGGGATGCAGGATTGGATGCGGGGAGCATTTCGGAAAACGCCTCCACCGGATGCGAAAGCGTAAAATTAAAGCCATGGGGATCACTCGCCAGCAGGCCCTGGACGCGTTTCAATCGGACGATCTGATCGGGATTGGCATGGAAGCCAATGCGGTGCGCCGCAGATTGCATCCTGAAGGCGTCGTGACCTATATTATCGACCGGAATATCAATTACACAAATTACTGCACGGAGTATTGCAGCTTCTGCGCGTTTTATCGCCCGCTGAAAGGTAAGCTCGCGGCCGAGGGATACATTCTCGACTTCGACACGATTTATGAGAAGGTCCGCGAGACAGTGGAGATGGGCGGGACCGGCGTGCTGATGCAGGGCGGCCTGCATCCTGATTTGAAGATCGACTGGTTTGAGCGGCTGCTGCGCGGGATCAAGCAGCGGTTCCCATCGATCTGGCTGCATTGTTTTTCGGCTTCGGAAATTTTGGCGATCGCGGAATACAGCGAGCTTTCCGTGCGGGACACAATTGCCCGGCTGCGCGATGCCGGGCTGGATTCGATCCCCGGCGGCGGGCGCGGAGATTCTGGATGACGCCGTGCGGCATCGCATTGCACGGCTGAAATGCGGTACGGAAGACTGGGTGCTGGTGCATCGCACGGCGCATCAATTGGGGCTCCGCACAACGGCGACGATGATGTTCGGCGTCGGCGAAACCTTCGAACAGCGCGTGAACCACTTCGAAACAATTCGCCGGCTGCAGGAAGAGACCGGCGGTTTCACGGCGTTTATTCCGTGGAGCTTTCAGCCGCATAACACCGCGCTCGGCGGCCGCGGGTGGGATGAGGCGACCTCGGTCGAGTACCTGAAGGTGCTGGCCATCTCGCGGCTGTACCTGGACAACATCGAAAATGTGCAGTCGAGCTGGGTGACGCAAGGGCTGAAGGTGCTGCAGATGGGCCTGCGCTTCGGCGGCAACGATGTCGGATCGGTGATGCTCGAAGAGAACGTGGTGCGGGCTGCGGGTACGTCAAACCACACTACGGAAGAAGAACTGCGACACGTAATTCGCGATGCCGGGTTTAAGCCGGTGCAGCGCGATACGCTCTATCGCACGATGTTTCTGAATTAAAACCTGTTGGCGGCCGAACCCGGACCTAACACGTCTGCCATGACGTTCGCGAGATCACGCAAGGCTTGTGAACCGTCGCCCATGAAGCTGGAGCCGTGCATCGCAGCAAGCGTCCTGGGCTGACACTGTGCAAGCTCCTCCAGCACGCGGCCCGTGTGGTGTGTGTAGGGCACGTAATTCGCAAAAGGTCCAGCCTCCGCTTCGACCAGGGCGTCTCGGCAACGGTCGATGATGCTTTCCGTAGAAAGCGCTTCGCGGTCTCCCCACTGGTGAAAAAGGTCCGAGCAGAACAGTGTCCGCTGGGTCTCTTCAAACATCACGCCCGCGTCCCAGCCGTGAGGGACATGCGGAGTGGGCACAAAGCGGAACCGGTACTTGCCCGTGTTGAGGGCGTCATCGCGCGTCAGCGGACGGGCCGGACGGGCCGAATAATCATTGACGCTGACCAGAGCGCCCACCAGTCCGCACACCGGTTCTGCATTCGGCGCGATCTCCAGCCAATGATTTAGCGCTCCGCATTCGTCCGATTCGAAATGGCTGAATCCGATATAGCGAAGATTGGCGGGATCGACGATTCGCGCCACGGCTTCACGGACGAGCGGAAACATCGCACGGAGACCCGTATGGAACAACAGCGGCTCATCGTCTTTGACCAGGAAATGGTTGAATTGGAGATTTATTTCCGGAACATAGATGGAGATGCGATAGACATTCTCCGCCACCTCAGCCACATTGTCCATACCGACCCTCCTGCCCTACACGTATTAAGTGCGCCAGATACTGAAAGCGCCATTGCTGAAAAATTTATATCAAAGGCACTGATTCACATGCACGCTCTAGAGTTGTGGGGAAGCAATCCTGGGCGGGCCCATTTTTCTCCCCATTTTGCGCAGCGTCCTTACCATCCATCGCGCCATCACCACTGCCAGCAGAATCAGTGCGATCGCAATCCCCGCGGCGGTCCATGGATGGCGCGTGGCGAACCACGTCAATCCGATCGGCGATCGCGTCCTCGCCACTGCTGAGCGCAATATTTGACACCGGCTCCGGACTGGGGGTGACGATGGCGCGCACGGCGGTTTTCGATCCATGGGCGGCCAACGCAATCAGCGCTCCGCCGACGGTCGCCAGCAATTGCATTTGCGGCGAAAGATGCGCGGTCGCCCGATAAGCAATCAGCCCGGCAACGGGGACGCGGATGAAGGTGTGCAGAGCGTTCCAGATCAGGTCCACGCCGGGGATTTTGTCGGCGACAAACTCAAGGGCGAACATCGCTCCACTGGCGGCGATGACCCACCCGTCGCCGAGAACTTCGAGTCCCGATGGCAGGACGACCCAATGCCAATGCGCCAGCAGACCGAGTGTCATTACCGTAGCGTAGACATTGAGACCCGCGGCAAAACTCGCCGCAATGACGAGCGCGGCGATTGTGCTGGGCGTGAACGCGGCCATGGCGGTGATTTTACAGAACCGGGGTTCTACCTGAGAGCTTGCCTTTTTCTGCAGAATGCCGGAAACTCTGAATATCGGAGAATATTTTATGGAAACCAGCCGTGTTGGAAAACGAGGGACAATCGTGGTTCCCGCCAGGCTGCGGCAACGATTTGGAATCGAGGAAGGCACGCTGCTAATTGCCGAAGAACAAAGCGGCGGAATCCTGCTGCGGCCGGCTGTGGCGGTGCCGGTCGAGACATACACCGATGAACGGAAGGCGGAATTCCTGCTGAACAATGCTGTGGATAATGACGACTACGCGCAAGCGGTAAAGGAAGTCCGCCGCATGGGATTGTCTCCGCGGAAAATCCCGCATCGCCGTCCGGTATAGGCCGACATGCCCCAAATCGGCCTGCGAGTTTTCCTGGATGCGAACGTGCTTTTTTCGGCCGCATACCGCGAGAGCGCGGGTCTGGCCGTTCTATGGAATATGCGCGGGGTTCGGCTATTCACCTCCCTCTATGCGGTCCAGGAAGCCGCCAACAACCTTGCGCTGGAAGAGCAACAGGCACGCTTGAGGCGGTTGCTGGGAAACGTGGAGGTCGTCGCATCGGATGTGGATGTTAGCGCGACATTCGAAATCGCATTACCGGATAAGGACCGTCCCATCCTTGCCGCCGCAGCCGAATCCAAAGCGGACTTTCTTTTGACAGGGGACATCAAGCATTTCGGCGTGTATTTCGGAAAAACCATCTGCGGAGTGCGCGTGGAGCGGCCCACGGAATTTCTAAAGCTTGCGCGAAATAACATCTAGCTGCATGCCTGTCGTCCGGGTTCGTATTTAGACTAGGAAGGGGGGAAACAGGTTTGCTTCTGGCGGGCGCTGCGAACAATCCGGCATACTCTGCCGCGGCACGAAATGTCGCGATGCTAATTGCGCCCCGCAACGCCCTGTTTCACTATTTTCACCAGCAGTGGGTGGCTCACCAGATTTTCGCTCCGCTCTATAGCTTCAACTGGTTCGACGCCTCGCTGCTGACTCCTTACTTTGTGCTGATGGTCGTTCTGGCCTTCTATGGCCTGCATCGGTATCAGCTGGTGTGGCTCTATTACCGACACAGAAAGAATGCGACGCACGAGCCGCCAACGCATTTCGCCGAGCTGCCTTTCATCACCATTCAGTTGCCTCTCTTCAATGAGCAATATGTGGTGGACCGGCTGATCGATGCGGTCTGCAATCTCGATTACCCCCGCGACCGGCTGGAAATCCAGGTGCTCGACGATTCGACGGACGAAACCCGGCGGGTGGCCGCGGCCATCGTCGAGCGGTATCGCGATGGGTTCAATGGCGAGCCGCAGCCGATCGTCTATATCCACCGCACCAATCGACACGGATACAAGGCCGGTGCGCTTGACCACGGCTTGAAGACGGCAAAAGGCGAGCTGGTCGCGATCTTCGATGCAGATTTTATTCCGCCGCGCGACTGGCTGATGCGCGTCGTCCATCATCTCGCCGATCCCGGCATCGGCATGGTGCAGACGCGCTGGACGCATCTGAACCGCGACTACAGTTTTCTCACCCAGGTCTCGGCGATTCTGCTGGATGGCCACTTCATCCTGGAGCATGGCGGGCGCTCGCGGGCGCGTGTGTTCTTCAACTTCAATGGGACCGCCGGCATGTGGCGGCGCAGGGCAATTGAAGAAGCCGGCGGCTGGCAGCATGACACGCTGACGGAAGACACCGACCTGAGCTATCGCGCGCAGCTGGTGGGCTGGCGCTTCAAATATTTGCAGGACGTGGAATGCCCGGCGGAGCTGCCCATTGAGATGACCGCCTTCAAAACGCAGCAGGCGCGCTGGGCCAAGGGCCTGATCCAGACGTCAAAGAAAATTCTGCCGCGGGTATTTCGCGCCGACCTGCCATTCCACATCAAGCTCGAGGCGTTTTATCATCTGACGGCAAATATCAGCTATCCGCTGATGGTGCTGCTGTCGATTGTGATGATGCCGGTGATGATCATCCGCTTTTATCAGGGATGGTTTCAGATGCTGCTGATCGATCTGCCGCTGTTTCTGGCATCGACGTGTTCGGTGTCTTCGTTTTATCTGGTCTCGCAGAAGGAATTGTTTCCCGGCCGGTGGTATCGCGCGCTGCTCTATTTGCCGTTTGTGATGGCGCTCGGCGGAATTGGTCTGACGTTGACGAATTCGAAAGCCGTAATGGAAGCGCTGTTCGGGATCAAGAGCAGCTTTAAGCGCACGCCGAAATATCGCGTGGAGAAGCGCGGCGAGAAATCGCAGGCGATGAAGTACCGCAAGCGGCTGGGATTTCTGCCGTGGATTGAGCTGCTGATCGCCACCTATTTCGCGCTCACCATCTGGTATGCCGTCGAAAACGGAAACTACATCACAGTCCCCTTCTTATTCCTGTTCATGTTCGGCTATGGCTACACGGCGTTGCTAAGCCTGCTGCAGGGCGCTTTTGAGCGCTTCCGCATGGGCGTCGTCAATGCGGATGAGTCGTCTCCCAAGCCGTTCCCTGTCGGCGTTTGATTCGCCCTGCGATCTGAATCAAATTATCTGAAAATATCCGAGCGCCAGAGCCTGCAAGTGCGTCTTTCATGGTGAACCAATTGTTATGAATGTCAGAGCGGCTACGGGCGAGCAGACTTTGAACTGGATAAGCACCGGCACAGAAGCCAGCGCCGCTGAGGTGCGCGCGGAGATTTCCGCACTGGCGACCGAGCATTCCGCGCTGCTGTTTCGAGTGGTCTACAGCGTGTTGCGAAATGCGTCGGACGCGGAGGATGTCGTGCAGGAAGCGTTTCTGCGCGTGCTGCGGGACCAGAAGAAACTTGCGCGGATTGAGAATCCGCGGGTGTGGCTGATTCGAATCGCGTGGAATCTGGCGCTCGATCGCAGGAGAAGACTCCGCTCCATGCCGCTGCTCGAAGAGGCGGAGCTGCTTTTACAAAATCAGGCGAGTAAAGACGTGCCTGCCGATATCACCCTGCGGTCAGCCGAGGAAACCGTTCGCATCCTGCGGTTGATGGATGGTTTGCCGCGCAAGGAACGGGAAGCGCTGCGGCTCTCGGCCATCGAGGAGCTGTCGATTTCTGAGATTGCAGCCGTGTTGCGAACGACGGAATCCGGCGTGCGGGCCTGTCTGTTTCGCGCCAGACAGCGGCTTCGGCAGAAGCTGGAAGCGGAAGAGAGGAGAAAGCGATGAATCAGAACGATGCTCATGATCGCTTCGATCGATGAGGCGTTGCGGCTTGCGGCGAGCGGCCAACCGCCTGCCGGTTATTTCGAGCGGCTGCAGCGCAGGATCGCAGCAGCGCCGGAAACGCATCGGGTGCGCGGAGCTCTTTGGTTATGGATACCTGCGGGCTGTGCTGTGGCGGCGGTTTTCCTTGCGGTCATTCTGCCCATGCTTTTGCATTCTTCAAAACCGGAGAGAATCGCTGCGGTCCGGGAGAGCAATATTGCGAATTTACCGGCGGCTTCGCGTGCAAACCTCCCACCTTCCAGGACAAAAGCCCATGCTCTTACTGTTTCCCGACCCCGTCTTCGTCATCAGAAAGCCAGGCGCGTCGCCACACGCGATGCGGCCAATCTATTCGACTATCCGCTGACGCATCAGGAGAAACTGCTCGTCGAGTTTGCGCGGACAGCTACGCCGGATGAACTGAAGGAGTTGAACCCGGAGTATCAGGCCAAGATGGAAGCGAAACAGGAAGCGGAGTTTGCCGCTTATCTGAAGTCGGGCGAATTCGGGAAACAGCTCCATGAGCAGTACTGGGGCGGAAGCTAACTCAGAAGTCAAAACAACACAGGAATGAGGCTTTTTATGCAATCCAGACGATCTCTTTTGCTTTCTCTTGTATGCGTGACGATCATCGCCGGTGGCGCTCCGGTGTTGGCACAGAGTGCGCAGCAGAATGGCCGTCGCCTTCAAAACCGGAGCAACGCAGGCGCCGCATCCGGCAATCCATCTGAAACGGACACGCAGCGCACAATTCCGGACCCTACCGCCTCACCTACACTTTGACGGAAATGGATGGCCAACAAAAAATTGGCGTCGCAGCATTACACATTGACTGCTGGATGCCGATATGCCACCGAGCGCACGCCCAACCTAGAAAGCCAATGTTCCGGTTCACGTAGGGCAGAACGCAGCGGTGATACGAACGGTAACATATCGGCGATTATCGCTCGATTCTCAATCTCCGCAAATTTCAGAATGGGATTGAATTGACGTAGCGACGTCATGCAAACATCTCTAGCTGACAATCAACAGAAAGAAGCGACAAAACGCGGCGTCCAGCCACCACCGTGACACGCGAATTACTCTGTTCAGCAGTGCACTGATGCAGGAAAATCAACCCGTCATTCTCTGGAAATCGGACATCCCCGGAAGTACCCACGTTTTAGAGGTTCAAGCGGAACTAACGCGAATTCGATAACAGGCGCTCTTCGCGAATGCAGAAAAAAGCTCCTTCGGGAGCTTTTTTTGTGTTCGCTTGTGCTCCAATCCACACTCGAACAATAGAATAAATAGCAGTCAGTCGATTGCATCCAGCAGCTTCCCGTACGGAACTCACTTCAGCTTGGAGAAAAGATGAAAGAACGACGGATTGGCATCATTATGAATGGCGTCACCGGGCGCATGGGGCTGAATCAGCACCTGGTGCGATCGATTCTTGCAATTCGCGCGGAAGGCGGGGTCGCACTTGCCGACGGATCGCGGCTGATGCCGGACCCGATTCTTGTGGGCCGCAATGCGGCCAAGCTGGAGCAGATTGCCAAGGAACACGGCGTGGCGCGGTGGACGACCGATCTCGAGAAGGCCCTGGCCGATCCCAAAGACGAGATTTATTTTGACGCTACGCTGACGGCCACGCGCGCGCCGAACGTAGAAGCAGCGATTAAAGCCGGGAAGCATATCTATTGCGAAAAGCCGCTGGCCGTCGACTCGACCGTCGCGCTCGAGCTTGCCAGGAAGGCGAAGGCGGCGGGCATTAAGGCCGGAGTGGTGCAGGACAAATTATTTCTTCCCGGAATTCGCAAGTTGAAGCGCCTCATTGACAGCGGCTTTTTCGGGAAAATACTTTCCGTTCGCGGAGAGTTCGGCTACTGGGTATTTGAGGGCGACTGGCAGCCGGCGCAGCGGCCTTCGTGGAACTATCGCAAGGAAGATGATGGCGGCATCATCGTCGATATGTTCTGCCACTGGCGTTATGTGCTGGACCACACCTTCGGCCCCGTGCGCGCCGTGCAATGCCTGGGCGGAACCGCCATTCCGCAGCGCTTCGACGAGCAGGGCAAGCGTTACGAAGCCACCGCCGATGACACTGCGTATGGGACATTCGAGCTTGACGGCGGAATTGTCGCGCAGATCAATTCCTCCTGGTCGTTCCGCGTGTATCGCGATGAGCTTTTCAGCATGCAGGTGGATGGTACTCTTGGCAGCGCTGTCGCCGGCCTGCGGGAATGCAAGACGCAGCATCGCGTGAATACGCCGCGGCCGGTCTGGAATCCTGATGTTCCCAACGCAATCGATTTTCGCGCGGGCTGGGAGGATGTGCCGGACAATATGTTTTTCGACAATGGCTTCAAGGTGCAGTGGGAACTTTTCCTGCGCCATGTTGCCGAGGACGCGCCTTTTCCGCACGATTTTCTGGAGGGCGCGCGCGGCGTTCAATTGCTGAATTCGGCCTGCAGTCCTGGCGGGAGCGCCGGTGGGTCGATGTTCCGGTGCTGGAGGCGTAAGTGGCGGAATTTCTCCGGCTCGTCCGTCCAGACGGCACTCTCTACCATTACACTCTGACCAGAAATGCCCTGACTGTGCCTGCGCGCGTGCGTTTTGAAAAGCGCGTGGCATTTGCCGCGGCGCATGTTGTTGTCGATCCGCTGCGAACCCGCGAGCCGATGAGCGAGCCCGTGATCGACTGGGACGCGACGCTCGCGTACCGCGAACATCTGTGGTCGCTCGGCTTCGGAGTTGCGGAGGCGATGGACACGGCGCAGCGCGGGATGGGCCTGGGGTGGCCGCAGGCGCTGGAGCTGATCGAGCGCAGCGTTCGCGCGGCGAAAGCCTGCGGAGGCCGCATCGCGAGCGGCGCCGGGACCGACCAACTGACGCCCGCGGACGATCTTACCTTGCAGCAGGTGACGGACGCATATCTCGAGCAATGCGCGGCGATCGAGGCCGCAGGCAGCCAGATCATCCTGATGGCGAGCCGCGCGCTGGCTCGTGTGGCGAAGAGCGCCGAAGATTATGCGCACGTGTATGGGGAAATTCTGCGGCAGGTGAAGGAGCCCGTCATCCTGCACTGGCTGGGACCGATGTTCGATCCCGCGCTCGATGGCTACTGGGGCGGAGAGACGATCGCCGAGGCCATGGACCATTGCCTGGACGTAATTCGCAGTCATGCGTCCAAGATAGAAGGGATAAAAATTTCACTGCTGGATGCGGAGCTGGAAATTGAAATGCGCAGCAAGCTGCCCGCCGGAGTCCGCATGTATACCGGCGACGATTTCAATTATGACCGGCTCATCGCCGGCGATGAAATTGGATACAGCCACGCGCTGCTTGGAATCTTCGATCCGATTGCGCCTGCCGCCGCGCTGGCGCTCGAAGCACTGGATCGCGGAGAGATGAATCGCTATCGCCAACTGCTTGAGCCGACGGTTCCGCTTTCGCGGCACATTTTCGCTGCTCCCACTTACTACTACAAAACGGGTGTCGTGTTTCTGGCATATCTGAACGGTTTTCAAAAACACTTTCGGATGATCGGCGGCCTGGAAGCGGCAAGGTCGATCGCTCACTTGTCGGAGCTTTTCGTGCTCGCCGACAAAGCCGCGCTGCTGCGCGATCCAGGACTTGCGATGGGACGCATGCGCGAAATACTTTCTCTTTCGGGTGTTCGATGAGCCTGCTGGAACGGTTGAGCCTCAACCAGATCACGATCAACGCATGGTCGATGGAGCAAACCGTCGCGGCCTGCGTACGCAATGAAATTCCTTACATCGGCGCATGGCGGCACAAACTGGACGATGATCCCGCAAAAGCCGCCCGCCTGATCCACGGCGCGGGTTTGCGCGTTTCGAGTCTATGCCGCGGAGGATGGTTTTCCGCCCCGACCGCGGGCGAACGCCGGGAGCGAATCGCGGATAATCTGCGCGCGATCGAGGAAGCTGCGGCGCTGGAGGCGCCGGTGCTGGTACTGGTTGCCGGGCCTGCGGATGGACAGACGCTCGACGATGCCCGCCGGACTTTTCTCGATGGGGTTGCGGAGATGTTGCCCTTCGCGGAGAGGAGCGGCGTTGCAATCGGGATCGAGCCGCTGCATCCGATGTATGCGGCGGAGCGTTCGGTTATCGTCACGCTGAAGCAGGCGAACGATCTTGCAGAGCGATTGAATCACAAATCCGTGGGCGTCGTGGTCGATGTGTTTCACCTCTGGTGGGACCCCGAAGTCTGGCATGAGATTGACCGCGCCGCAGGCAGGATTCTCGGATTCCACGTATCGGACTGGCCGGTGCCGTTGCCTGGAATCCTGATGGGCCGCGCGATGATCGGTACCGGCGTGATCGAATTGCGGCGATTGCGCAAGGCTGTCGAAGCCGCCGGATATACTGGCCCGATTGAAGTAGAAATCTTCAACGACGAGGTATGGAAAAACCCCGGCGATGACCTGATCGAGCAGATTAAGCTAAGCTTTGTCGAATGTGTGTAGCCGTATTCTTTACGGATGAAAGCTGATCAGATCGATCCCGCTTTTTCCATTCCGCACGACGTAAGACAACGTATAGAGTGTTCCATCCGAACCCATAACAAGACTTTGCGGAGGCTGGATGGAATCGCCGTTCGCCAGCACAACTGCGCCATGATCCAGATACTTCCCGGTTGCAATGTCGTACGTGACCAGGTGAGTCCCTTCCTGCTGATCGGGCGTAACCCGTCTTCCCTCACCTTTGCCATTTAAAGGAGCGCCGGTCAGGTAATACAGCGTGTGTCCGTCATGGCCCAGAGCAAGGCCGAGGTACCCGTAGGGGGCGGAATCGAACATGCCGATTTTCTTTGACGGTTCGGACGTCAGCCGTTTCAGCACCTCGACTGACGGCTTCGCGGGGTCAAAGCGAAACAGATAACCCGAGCGTCCATTGACACCGTAAAAAGCATGCTGCGACGGAACCCAGACCGCTGCCCGCCAGTTGTAGGCCATGCTGTGCATCGCTGGGTTGAATTTTCCGAAATAGTCTTTCTTGAGATTGACCCCCGCGACGGCGTCCACCGTATCCGTGCTGTAGCGATAGCGGTGGATGGTTCCATCTCCCGTGGTGAAGTAAGCCGAGCCGTCCAGCGGATCGAGCGTGATCCGGCGGCAGATCACGCGATAAGTGCTTCCTAAAGCGCCGAGTTCTCCGCCGTGGAAGAGTGTTCCGAAATCCTTTAACTGTTTCGTCTTCAGGTCATAGCGGAGGAAATCGCCGTACGGCCAGGTGATGCCGTACATCCGGCCCCGCCGCACATCCATGTTCATGTCAATAATTCCCTGCCCGCGGGGTGCAATCGCCAGATTCGTGAACTTACCCGTACTCAGGTCATACGAAACAAAATGGCCGCCTGGAAATGAACGGTAGCCATTGGGAGCGGCGGCTGTCCTTTCCACTCCACTTGATTTGTTGTAGTAGCCCAGGTGCGTCGAGAAGTACAACTTACCGTTGGCCTGGACGAAATTCACGTGGCTCTTCCCTTGTGCGACCGCCTTGATTTTGTTTTGACCGACGGCATCGTTCAAATCGTCAATGTGCGTGATTTTCCTGGTCTTTGGATTGAAGGAGTACATTTGCCCAGGAATGTTGTACTTATCGGAAGAGATTACGTAATAGACGGTGCCATCACTTGCCACGCCCATCCCATTGAAGGATTCTCCGGGTTTTGCGGCTTCTGGAAAGTGGGAATCGTATGCCGTTGCCCGGATCTGACGAGGGCCCGATGCCTGACCATAGAGGACCGGCGTTGCAGCACAAAGAACAAAAACGGCGATGGCGAATTGACGAACGGCGGCAAGTGTCTTCAACAGATAAGCTCCTCAATCAGAATCCGGACACCCCTATTTATAGAACGTTATCCGGTCTACTCACAAGAACATTCTCACCGGGAGAGAAATATTTCTCAAATAGCGGCATGAGGTCAGAGGGAGAGACATCATGCTGGCTCCGTTTGTAACCGACCCGCAGTGCAGCTGGAATACGGATCGGTTAAACGCGGAACACCAACCGGAACACCAGCCGAACTAGCATCAGCACGATTGCGCCCAAAAACGCTGCCCAGAATCCGCGGATGTGAAAGCCGGGCACAAAAGCACTGGCGAGCAGTAGAATAATGGCGTTGATCACGAGGAAGAACAGGCCCAGGGTGAGGATGCTCAACGGGAAAGTCAACAGCTTCAGCAGAAATCCGATGGTTGCGTTCAAGAATCCGATCGACGATAGACGCAATCAGCGCAGTCCCGAAGCCGGCCAACTCGAAGCCGGGAACGACATACGTCACGATGAGAAGCGCAATCGCGCTGAGGATCCAGATCAGAAGTAAATGGAGCATAGGCGAAGAGATTAGCAGAGACTCCAATAGCGGCAACGGAATTCTTTTGGCGCCAGACTTTCAGGTGTGACAAAAATTACAGTCGTCCTTGGCGGACAATGGCAGAATTCAGCTAGACGTACCGATCCATCACGGACAGGTGAGCTGAATGATTGCTTTTGATGCCGCACATCGCGTCGTGCATTACCCGCCGGACCGCCGCTTTCGCATCTGGATTCGTCCGGCAATTGTGATCTGGACCGTCGCGGCGATTCTTGCGGTAATTGCCGCGGCCTGGATCGAGGTCGCCATTGCGGGTTTGCCGCCGATTCCACCCATACCCGTGATCCATCCGAACAATGTTACCGGGCCGCATGGATTTCCGGCATGGGTCCGTTATAGTCACTTTTTCAATTTTCTGTTTCTGATGCTGCTGATCCGCAGCGGACTTTCGATCCTGGTCGATCATCCCCGCCTCTATTTCAACGACGACTGCACGCCGGGAAGCGAGTGGATCCGATTTACGCCGCTGAAGGTTCCGCGCGATCGCATCTGGACGGCGAAAGACGATGCGCGTTACATTTCACCCGTGGTAGGGACGCCGGGCTATCGCCATACTATCGGCGTTGCCCGAGTCTGGCACTTCATCAATGTGCATGGATTTATTATTACAGGCCTGTTTTTCGTCGCCATGCTGTTTGACACGGAACAATGGAAGCGTTTGGTGCCCACCTCTTCTGTCGTTTTACTGCAAGGCTGGAACACCTGGGTGCATTACGCAACCTTCCATCTTCCTCCAGAGCCCAACGGCTTTTATGGCTACAACGCGCTGCAGCAGATCGCCTATTTCGCGGTCGTTTTCGTTTTTGGTCCGCTCGCGATTCTCACCGGGATTGCGATGTCTCCGGCCATCGTAAATCGTTTCCCGTGGTATGCGCGGCTGTTTGGTGGCCGTCAGTCGGCACGCTCCATTCACTTCCTCACCATGCTGACGTTTTTCGCGTTTATTGTCGTGCATGTCACGCTGATTTCCATGACCGGCTTTCTGCGGAATATGAACCATATTGTTCTGGGAACTGACGATCGAGGACATCTGGGCGCGTGGCTTGGCTTTGTGGGGATCGGCGTGGTCGTGCTCTCCTGGGTGGTGGCGCACTATCTTTCCTGGGAACATCCACGCGGATTGCAGCATGCGCTGAAGTTCGTCACCTATCCCATGCAGCTGCTTACTTTGAATCGCCTGCAGCCGCAACAGAATTATTCCGAAAAAGATATCTCCCCGTATTTCTGGCCGAACGGAAAAATGCCGGTCAGCACGGAATGGAAAGATCTGGCGGGAAACGAATTTCGTGATTTCCGGTTGAAGGTGGGTGGGCTGGTGGAAAATCCCGTCGAACTCTCTCTTACGGAAATGGAAGAACTGGGAGGGACCGAGCATATCACCATGCATCACTGCATCCAGGGCTGGACCGGTATCGCCAAATGGGGCGGGATTCCCATGAAAGCACTCATAGAACTGGTGCGCCCAAAACCCGAAGCTAAGACCGTCGCATTTTTCTCCTTTGGGGAGGCGTTGTATGGGGGGCCATACTACGATACCCAGAGCATGGAAAATGTTCTGAAATCCGAGTGCCTGCTCGCGACGCGGATGAACGGTGAGCGGCTCCCGGAAGTCTATGGCGCTCCCTTGCGGCTGCGTGTGGAAAATCAGCTTGGCTACAAAATGGTCAAGTGGATCGAACGCATCGAATTTGTCGAATCAGAAAAGCAAATGGGCAAGGGCGAGGGTGGAAAGAATGAAGACGATGAATACTTCGATCTACTGCCGAATATCTGACCTTTCAGTCTGAGAAAATCCACTGACGAACTCGGCCACAAACCACGGGCGCGCGGGATTCGAGCATGTCGGTGTCCTGCTTGCGCGCTTGAAGCTCACGTGGCTGCTTCGTCATTTTCCTCCGCGCGTGGTTTGGGCTTTTTACGTTTTCGTCAATGGATTTATCACGATCGCCATCCTGTCCTTGCTGGCAGTGTTCACCGACAGTCCCTTTGTCTTTCCCTCTCTTGGGGCCAACCGCATACCTTCTCTTTATCGCTCCCTTGGGAGAGACCTCGAGCCCGCGCAATACGATTTTGGGCCATGCGATCGGGCTGATTTGCGGCTATGCCGCGTATGAGATGACGGGCGCGGCAAATATGCCCTTCGGCGTTCATCCAGGGCTTTACTGGCCGCGGATATTGGCTGCCGCGCTTTCGCTGGCGTTTACCGGCGCATGGATGGTCGTGCTGCATGCCGGCCATCCGCCCGCAGGGGCAACCACATTGATCGTTTCGCTGGGAATCATCTCCAAACCCAAAGAGCTGGTGATTATCGAAGCGGCGGTCTTTCTCCTTGTCGCTCAGGCCGTTGTCATTAACCGCCTCGCAGGTTTGCCGTACCCATTTTGGAGATATCACCAGAATCTCAGCCAAGAAAGTTCCGCGTGAATCATTATCCCCGGAACTCGAAAACCCAATTTCCTTTCATCACGGGTTCTTTGGAATTCAACAATACCCGGTAAATCTGGTTTCCCCATCTGCGGTTCAGATCGGGATCGGTCAATGACATTTTTTCGATGACTGGCTGAATTTGTGAGTCGTCATAGTGGAGGGAGACTGGGCGTTCCACCGTCGTTCATGGATCGGAGCATCAATTTTCCTTTTGATTGCAGGGCTCGGCTCACCGCGCGTCATGATCGTCAAGCTGATCGGTGCTGCGTGGGTCAGATCGAAGGACTCCTGAAGAAGAACTCTTTTCTGTGATCGATCCAGCGTGAGCTTGCGTCTCCAGAAATTGATTCCTGCCTGTTTCGGATACGCGGTCGCCAGATTGAAGGAAATGGCCGCCTGATTGTCATGGTTTTCGTAAGCAATCTCGCTGGCCCGATAGGCATCTCCGGCGTGCTGCATGACGCCGCCCACGGTCGGCAGATTGTGATATGCCGATTGCATCGTCCAGATGGAATATCGATCCGGGCTGAAGGTTTTGGCGGTGTAGGTGCCGACTCCCACATCGATGACAATCGGCTCGCCGTCAGCATAGAGGATAAAACTGCCCGAATCGTTATGAGCATGGCTTCTGCCGTTGCTGGCGGCCTGCACCGCAAGATACAAACCTTCCGTTGAATCGGCTTTTTGCCGTGCCGCCATCAGGCCGAGGTTGGGATACCAGACATCGCGAACCAGCGCATCCTTTTGCGGGGCTTCTCTGAGCTTGGAGGCATTCAAGATAGCGGGCAGAAATCGAGACAGACTCGGGGTTCCATGAGAAAGATTTCGATCCAGGTCCGGACCGGTAGCGGCCAGTCCATTTTGGTGCGCGCAGTAGACGCCAAAAGCCGCGAACTCATGATCTCCAATCGCCTCGCCATTGCGATAGATCAGGTCGCCGGGTGGATTTTCCGTGGGATGGGCATCACCAAAATCCACATAATAGTTTTTCGCGATATGGACGTTGGCGATATATCGGGCGATCTTGTCGAAGAAAGGATTCGAAAATATGCTGGTGGAATTGCCGGTCGCGGATTGCAGAGTATTCACGCATTCAAAATAACAGGCGGCGGAAACGGCCCAATAGCCTGGCCCCTCCTCGCATCCTCCGTCGGGGGAATATTGATTCAGGAATGCATCGAGACTTTTGGTGATCCTTACCGTCTCCTGTAAACGAATCCGCGGATCGTCTTCCAGGAGCAAATTTGTAACCAGCAGATTGGAATTGATCCAGGGATTCCAATTGTTCAGATGAATGTCTCTTCCATCCAGGCCCATCCACCAGAAATCGTTGCGCTCCCTGGCTGGTTTCAAAAGGCGCTGCTTTGGCTTCGAGCCGGATGCGGGGAACGATCTGCGGCGATATTTTTCCGAGTCTGATCGGCCAGCAGATAGCTTGTCCATGCAAGCAGCGCGCCAGTTTCCGCGCCAAATAGTTCGACCGTTGGATGGGTGACGTCCGGCAGACCGGGAACCGGCAGGTGTGCCGGCGCTCCCCAAAAACTTTCCTCGCAAGTAAGCCAGATGCCATCCGCAATACTGTCCAGGAAACGGCCTTTCCCTTCGACGCACTCGGCGATAACAAGGTCTTTTAGTTGGGCACGACGGCCGAACTCCTGCTTTTCGTATCGACTTCGATTCCCGGTGCGTTTGTAATCCAGAAAACCTGTGGCCGTGAGAATTTTCCATCCCGCCGATTGCGCTGCGATTCCGCGCTGGAGCAAAATGGCGCCGATATCGGCCGGGACCGCTTCCCAAGGAGCACGCTCGCTGGCCCGCGGATAAGGATGCCAAGCGTTGATGGGAAGAAGTCGGTGCGCCAGGAGAGCTTCAGGAAAACTTTGGGTGAGAAGGTTTTGCGGAGATCTTTGAGGAGAGCCGATCGTCGGCAACCCGCCGAACGCCCGATAAAACTTGGGCTGAGTCGCCAATGCAATGCCGCCAGCCAAAAAATGTCGTCGATTCATTGAGATCTCACTTCGCAACGTTCAGGAGGGCTTGCTGACGGTTGAAGACTGACTTAGGGAAGTGTCCACTCACGTCAAAAGGGGAAATATGAGTTAGACAATTCCATGCAATGGGCCTGTCCACATATGTGTCGCAAGGCCGTCGTTGCTTGCAGTTGCGCCAGCTCGTCAGCCGACCGGTGTTCGATCCCGTGAAGAAGTAGGTCTTATGGATCTATATCTCGGCGAAAAGCCTTATTTGCCGCTCGTATCTGTCCTTAGGTCTTATCCAATCTTGAACAATTTCTCTCATGGTCCTTCCTGTGCTGACACTGTTCGGCTGTTCTTCCAAGATGCACTTATCGACGCGGCTTTTTGCAAACGAATCAGCTTGCTTGCAGAGCGTCCAAATAGGCCGTGGGGCATTTGAAACACTATTGATCCTGGCGAGCGTCCAGCCGCCTTTCAGCTTTTTCCCACGTAACGTAAATCGCAGTATGCCCTCGCGCAGAGCGTTCCGGATATCGTCGTATTCCAGTTGCGGCTCCCATGTTCCACGATCCCAGAGCATGATAGGACCTGTCTCATGCACGCCCTCGAACATCAGGTTCGCCCTATTGTGATCCTCCATCTCGATGGCTTTGCGAATCACTCCGGCACAGCAATTGGGCCCCTCCGGAAGGGCCCAACTCAACAGCACTCCGTTCCACTCCAGTCTGAGATCGTAATGGAGGCGCGTTGCATCATGCTTTTTCATAGCATAGGCGCGCTCGCGAAAAGCACGGCGGTTGGGTTCTACTTCCATTTCGCAGTATCTTCTCCTTCTTATCGGCCTCTCCTGGCAATACTCCAAATGCCGGAGTGACGACCCTCAAAAATACAGTCCATCCTCTCGTGCGATATTTATTCTTACCGGTTAACTGCATGATCTGTAAGTTTTCACTTGCTTAAGGTCAGTAAGCGTTCGAAGCTCCGATCTCGCCTGGATGAAAGTGTCCAACAGATGTCTGCTTTCTTAGCGAACACCTGTTGCTCCAAAACAGAAAAGCCACCCTTGCGGGTGGCTTTTTCATTGAAATAATGCCGGCGATCACCTAATCTCCCACACTCAAAAATGCAGTACCATCGGCCCAGCGAGACTTTACTTCCGTGTTCGGGATGGGAACGGGTGTTGCCCTCGCGGTATAGTCACCGGCAAACTTGAGACGCTTTGACGGGCGTCTGAGCCCGTCGTCGAAATCCTGAGGCGTTTGCCAGCCGAAGGATCTCATCAAATAGCGTCGCGATACTTCACAACAGGATAGATTGGTTTGAAACTACTTGGCTGACCGTTGAGTCTCTTCAGGCAGAATTCAGGTGCGAATTCTGTGCGAAGTTAATCTTATGGTCAAGCCGAACGGGCGATTAGTACTGGTAAGCTACGCGCATTGCTACGCTTCCACCTCCAGCCTATCAACCAGGTCGTCTTCCTGGGCCCTTCATTTCCCTTTTGGGTTGGGAGATCTCATCTTAGAGCGTGCTTCCCGCTTATATGCATTCAGCGGTTATCACAACCGAACTTCGCTACCCAGCCGTGCCCTTGGCAGGACAACTGGAACACAAGAGGTTCGTCCATCCCGGTCCTCTCGTACTAAGGACAGCCCTCTTCAAATCTCCTACGCCCACAGCAGATAGGGACCGAACTGTCTCGCGACGTTCTGAACCCAGCTCACGTACCGCTTTAATAGGCGAACAGCCTAACCCTTGGAACCTTCTACAGCTCCAGGATGCGATGAGCCGACATCGAGGTGCCAAACCATTGCGTCGATATGAACTCTTGGCAATGATCAGCCTGTTATCCCCGGCGTACCTTTTATCCGTTGAGCGATGGCCCTTCCATACAGAACCACCGGATCACTAAGGCCTGCTTTCGCATCTGCTCGACTTGTAGGTCTCACAGTTAACCACTCTTATGCCTTTGCACTCGACGACTGATTTCCAAACAGTCTGAGAGTAGCTTCGCGCGCCTCCGTTACAATTTAGGAGGCGACCGCCCCAGTCAAACTACCCGCCTTACTATGTCCCTCTTCCGGATTACGGAAGCAGGTTAGAATCACAGCACTCGCAGGGTGGTATCTCACCGTTGGCTCCACCGAACCCAAGAGTCCGGCTTCAAAGCCTCCCACCTATCCTGCGCAGCAAGAACCATAATTCATAGTAAAGGTATAGTAAAGGTGCACGGGGTCTTTCCGTCTAGCTGCGGGTAACCGGCATCTTCACCGGTACTACAAGTTCGCCGAGCAACTCCTTAAGACAGTCGTACGATCGTTACGCCATTCGTGCAGGTCGGAACTTACCCGACAAGGAATTTCGCTACCTTAGGACCGTTATAGTTACGGCCGCCGTTCACCGGGGCTTCAATTCAAAGCTTCGCCTTGCGGCTAACCTCTCCTTTTAACCTTCCGGCACCGGGCAGGCGTCAGCCCCTATACGTCGTTTTCGACTTAGCAGAGACCTGTGTTTTTGTTAAACAGTCGCCGTACGCGTTTCACTGCGGCCCCCTCGCGCTTTCACGCTAGCGGGGCAACCCTTCTCCCGAAGTTACGGGTTTAATTTGCCGAGTTCCTTAAGAAGCCTTCACTCGAGCGCCTTTGGATATTCTCCTCGTCTACCTGTGTCGGTTTGTGGTACGGTTCCCCTGATCTCTCCTTAGAGGATTTTCTTGGCAGCGTGGAATCGGCAGCTTTCGGCCATTCGGCCTACTGCTTTGCGCCTCAGTGTTATGCTCGCCCGGATTTGCCTGGTCGAACCACCTTACGCGCATCGAACCCTATAGCCATAGAGGGTCCTGCTTATCCTTCTGCGTCACCCCTTCGTATAACGAAATCATGGGAGGTCCGGAATATTAACCGGATGTCCATCGACTACGCCTTTCGGCCTCGCCTTAGGGACCGCCTAACCCTGAGCGGATTAACCTTCCTCAGGAAACCTTAGACTTTCGGCGCGGAGGGTTCTCACCTCCGTTATCGCTACTTATGCCGGCAGGGTCTCTTCTCACACATCCACCAGTCCTTTCGGTCTGACTTCACGCGCTTGAGAATGCTCTCCTACCACGCACACCTAAAAGGTGTGCATCCGCTGCTTCGGTGTACAGTTTTAGCCCCGTTATATTGTCGGCACCGGACCGCTTGACCAGTGAGCTATTACGCTTTCTTTAAAGGATGGCTGCTTCTAAGCCAACCTCCTGGCTGTCTGGGCGTTCCGACTTCCTTTCCCACTTAACTGTAACTTGGGGACCTTAGCAGGCGGTCTGGGCTGTTTCCCTCTCGACAATGAAGCTTAGCCCCCACTGTCTGACTCCCGGACTGGTTGTCAACGGCATTCGCAGTTTGGTTGGATTCGGTAAGCCGGAAAGCCCCCTAGTCCATCCATCTCTCTACCACCGTTGCAAATCATCCGAGGCTAGCCCTAAAGCTATTTCGGAGAGAACGAGCTATCACGGAATTTGATTAGCCTTTCACCCCTACCCTCAGCTCATCCGAGCTTTTTTCAACAAACACCGGTTCGGTCCTCCAGTGGGTGTTACCCCACCTTCAACCTGGCCAAGGGTAGATCATCCCGCTTCACGTCTATTCCTGCCAACTGAACGCCCTATTCAGACTCGCTTTCGCTGCGGCTCGCTCACGCTTAACCTTGCTGACAAGAATAACTAGCCGGCTCATTATGCAATAGGCACGCGGTCAGGCATTCCCCTTGCGGGGCATAGCCCTCCCACTGCTTGTAGGCACACGGTTTCAGGTACTTTTCACTCCCCTCGCAGGGGTACTTTTCACCTTTCCCTCACGGTACTGGTTCACTATCGGTCAGAAACAAGTATTTAGCCTTTCGGGATGGTCCCCGTAGATTCAAGCAGGGTTTCACGTGCCCCGCCTTACTCAGGTATCCGCTTCGAGTCCAGTCCATTTTCGCCTACGCGCCTGTCACGCTCTATGGATCCCCTTTCCAGAGGATTCGGCTAATGGCTGGATTGGTAACTCTACTGTTGCGGACCCTACAACCCCCGCCGCACCGAAATGCAACGGGTTTGGGCTGTTCCGATTTCGCTCGCCACTACTTTCGGAATCGAGATTTCTTTCTTTTCCTCCAGGTACTGAGATGGTTCACTTCCCTGGGTTCGCTCGTACCCGCCTATGAATTCAGCGGGCCGTACGACGGTTTTGCCGTCGTGGGTTTCCCCATTCGGAGATCTCCGGATATAATGCCTGTTTGCGGCTCCCCGGAGCTTATCGCAGCTGACCACGTCCTTCATCGCCTGTTTCTGCCAAGGCATCCACCGTGCGCCCTTAGTAGCTTGACCATAAAACTAACTTCACACAGCAATTCGCTGCGAGCAGTTAGTTTCTGTTATTCGCCTGGTACGCTCGATTGCCTTTCAGCAACCAGCGTATCCCTTGATATCTAAAGACACTCAACTTCGCTGGCACTTTCGCTTTAAGCGCGAAAATACCGCTCAGCCTTGTAGTTACAACTACCCAATCTATCCTGTTGTCAAATATCTTCGACGCTCTTTCGAGCGCTGCGCCCTGAGACGCATTCGGCTTGTCCACTTACAGACTGCCCGAAGCTCGATGCTCAACGAACTCCTTCCGGAGTCAAAGCATCCAGCTTCTGGCAGATGAAAGTCACGAACATTGGTGGAGCTGACCGGGATCGAACCGGTGACCCCCTGCTTGCAAAGCAGGTGCTCTCCCAGCTGAGCTACAGCCCCATGAACCATGGTGGGCCTGGGTAGATTCGAACTACCGACCTCACCCTTATCAGGGGTGCGCTCTAACCAACTGAGCTACAGGCCCACATAATTGCGTGCAATTTCCGCACGTAACTCGAACACATGAACTATCCATGATTCGAATGCGGATCCGTGTGCTCGAAAGCCTTCGAGGACTTGGTTGAATATGCGAAGCAGCTACGCCGCTTCTGACCATCGTTGTTGATTCAGAGAAGAATAGAGGGCTTAGTTCAGGCTCCCTTCCCTCTTGTCAGGACATTCAGGAAGGGGTACATGACAACATCGCATTCACGCTCTTATCCGAAGACGAGTCCGCAATCGCGGAAGTGAAATGAGTGCCATGACGTTCTCTATTAGAAAGGAGGTGATCCAGCCGCAGGTTCTCCTACGGCTACCTTGTTACGACTTAACCCCAATCATGAATCACACCTTGGACGGCTGCTCCCTTGCGGTTAGCGTACCGGCTTCTAGTGCAACCCACTTTCGTGATTTGACGGGCGGTGTGTACAAGGCCCGGGAACGTATTCACCGCAGCATTCTGATCTGCGATTACTAGCGATTCCAGCTTCACGCAGTCGAGTTGCAGACTGCGATCCGAACTGAGGCCGGCTTTTTCCGATTAGCTCCCCCTCGCGGGTTTGCAGCGGTTTATACCGGCCATTGTAGCACGTGTGTAGCCCTGGACATAAAGGCCATGAGGACTTGACGTCATCCCCACCTTCCTCCCCGTTATCCGAGGCGGTTTCGCCAGAGTGCCCAACTGAATGATGGCAACTGGAGATAAGGGTTGCGCTCGTTGCGGGACTTAACCCAACATCTCACGACACGAGCTGACGACAGCCATGCAGCACCTATATAGCGGCCCATTGCTGGGAAGGAATATTTCTACCGGATTCCACTACATTTCGAGCCCAGGTAAGGTTCTTCGCGTTGCGTCGAATTAAACCACATGCTCCACCGCTTGTGCGGGCCCCCGTCAATTCCTTTGAGTTTCAGCCTTGCGACCGTACTCCCCAGGCGGATCGCTTAACGCGTTAGCTTCGGCACGGCAGGGTTGGATACCCGCCACACCAAGCGATCATCGTTTAGGGCTAGGACTACCAGGGTATCTAATCCTGTTTGCTCCCCTAGCTTTCGTGCCTCAGTGTCAGTAATGGTCCAGTGAGCCGCTTTCGCCACAGGTGTTCCTTCCGATATCTACGCATTTCACCGCTACACCGGAAATTCCACTCACCTCTCCCATACTCAAGCCCGGCAGTTTCTTGTGCAGACTTCAAGTTGAGCC
This sequence comes from uncultured Acidobacteriota bacterium, assembly GCA_963823295.1. Lineage (GTDB taxonomy): Bacteria > Acidobacteriota > Terriglobia > Terriglobales > Acidobacteriaceae > JAKAAZ01. Next base: position 3,261 of record CAWGLF010000021.1, on the reverse strand, counting down.
TGAAGATTTCACACAAGACTTGCCGAACCACCTACGCACCCTTTACGCCCAATAATTCCGAACAACGCTTGCCCCCCTCGTATTACCGCGGCTGCTGGCACGAAGTTAGCCGGGGCTTCTTCTTCCGGTACCGTCATTATCGTCCCGATCGAAAGGAGTTTACGTCCCAAGGGACTTCATCCTCCACGCGGCGTTGCTGCGTCAGGGTTTCCCCCATTGCGCAAAATTCCCCACTGCTGCCTCCCGTAGGAGTCTGGACCGTGTTTCAGTTCCAGTGTGTCCGTGCGCCCTCTCAGGCCGGATATCGATCACAGTCTTGGTAGGCCATTACCCTGCCAACTAACTAATCGACCGCGACCCCCTCTTTCAGCGCATTGCTGCTTTGACCCGTAGGTATTATGCGGTATTAGCCCAGGTTTCCCTAGGTTATCCCCCACTAAAAGGTAGGTTAGTCACGTGTTACTCACCCGTGCGCCACTTTACTCATGGATTGCTCCACTTTCTCGTTCGACTTGCATGTGTTAGGCACGCCGCCAGCGTTGATTCTGAGCCAGGATCAAACTCTCGTTTGTAACCTGACGCATCTTGATTCGACGGAGGTCGAAGAGCAAGATGCTACCCCATGGCGCTCGAAAGGCCATGAGGCTTGTAACTAGTGAGAATGACTAAACCACAACTTCATCGTCATCTCACGACTGGCATATTCAACCAATTGTCAAAGATCCTTAAGAAGCTTCGCCTGAGCGATTTCTTTTTGGATCGAGCTGCCGGAAATTTCCGGCAGGTCCTCGAACTTTTCGGCGCTTTTTACGCCGGATTTACGCCTTTCAGCGCATCCATCCGTTTTTAGCGCGACCAAACCAGATTATCAAGCCCTGGCTGGTATGTCAAATCGCAGGAACAACTTTAGACCAATTCTGCCCCTCCATCCCGGCTGCGATTCCGGCCATCACACCTGCATCGGAGCCTTTGCTCACAGGAGACAACGCCTCACGTCCCTCTAACAGAAACCGCTTGGCTGTCTCATGATGGATGGCAGCGGAACCGAACGGCCGTAGTCTCAGGCGGGTCCTGCTGATTGATGGGCTGGCTAAACCGTTGCCCAGAAGTAAGAATATACGCCTGGCGCTCTATCCGCAAGCAAACGGCAGTTGAAAAGCATGCGGCTCTGTTGAAAACCGCGCGTAGCGATCACCCGGCTGCAAGCCGTCCTTTGCTGTTTCTGTCGCTTCCGCGCTGTAAGGGATACCGCGGGAGAACTTCCCTCCTAGATTTCCTCGCCCGTCGGCGGAGAGGAAGTGCTCCGCTCCGGCTGGGCCTGAATCTGGGCGCGCATGTTCGCGATGGTACGCCGGTTCCATAGTGCCAGAGCGGTTGCGCCGACGAGCGCGGAGCCAACAATCAGAAAGGCAGTCGACCAGCGTTCCCGGCCCGGTTGCAGATCGACCGGCTCAACCCAATTAAGGTTCTCCGACTCTTCTTCAAATCCGGGTTCTTCCTCTGCCGCCGCCCTCTTCCGACTCCAAAGCTTCATCTTCGCTCCCCTGATTGTTTGTGATCCAGCATACTCGCTCACGGCTCCGGTTCGGGTAGACCCTCACTGCTAACTACTTTGATATCTTGCCGAAAAGACGGCAACATCCCTGTATACCTCTGAATATATGGAATTTTGTATTTTGTGCCTCAGAAATATATGAAAAATGTGATTATTTCTCGCATCGCAGGCGAATTTGTGTCATCATATAAACACTAGGGATGAAGTTGCGCCCCAGACGGTGCTCCGTCCCGACAAGTTGCGTCACTGGCCTCCCGGCACGAGCAAAATACCGTTCGTGCCGTCTTTTTTGGCTGCGGAAAGACTTCCCAGCCGAGGGAGCGAACTCCAGAATCTGGGGCAGGCAAGCATCTGTCCAGTATTACTTAGGCCGTCTTTTCTGCTCATACATGGCCGCGTCCGCACGTTCGCAGAGCGCTTCCGCCGTTTGCGCATCGTCCGGATAGATAGCCACGCCGATGCTGGCGCAGGTACGCAACGTGGCCGCTCCCAGCGCGATCGGTTCGTTCAGATCCGCCATCAGCTTTCCCGCCAGTACATCGGCTCCATGCGGCTGAAGCAGGTCCGACACCACGACCAGAAATTCATCGCCGCCGGCGCGCGCAATCGTGTCCGCTTTGCGGACTCGCATCTGCAGGCGGGTGGCAACGACACGCAGCACCTCATCTCCCACTGCATGGCCGTAGGTGTCGTTGATCTCTTTGAAGTTGTCGAGATCGATGAGCAGGACGGCGACCCGGGCTTCATTCCGTTCCGCTCGTTCCACGGCTTTGGTGAGGCGATCATCCATTAGCCGGCGGTTGGGCAATCCGGTCAACGGATCGTGGAGCGCGAGATGCTCGGTGCGATTGATCTCCTCTTCAAGCAGCGTTAACAGAATTCCGATAGCCACGATGTATTTAGGAATGTTCCACACCGAAGGCTGGACATGGATATTGGGCATCAGAAGCGACAGCCCCACGCCGACCGGGAACACGCAGGCCCACGCCGCCAACCCGATCACAGCGGTGATAACTCCGGTCGTCCGCCGGTGAAAATTTTTCCAGTATTGAATCCCGGCGACCAGGTAAACCACGAAGAAGATGCAGTACTGGCCGTAATCCTGCTGGCCGCGCCAAGCCACCAGCCATAGCGCGATACCGAGCAGCAGCGCCCAGAAAGCGTAGCCACTGCGCTCATTCGCGAGCGTCTTCGGATCCGGAACCAGAGCGGCAAATGCGGAGAGCATCAGCAGTGCGGCGGGCGCGTAATAGAATCCTGCGGAAGGAGAAACTGTGCGGTAATCAACGGCGATGTACAGCACCGTGGCCAACAATCCGGCGCTGGCGATCCAGCGAAACCGCCGACCGAACCGGTGTCCCGCGGCGGCATAGATAAAAGCGGCTCCGGCGAAGTCCAGCATAAGAGCCGATAGGCAGAGAATGAAGGATTGGAGCGGACTCGGGCCCCCAAACAGGGATACGAAGAAATGCAGCAGAATAAATATCCACCCCAGCAGCCACGCGTGCAAGTGGCTGCCAGCGCGACGGCGCAGGATCGACCAGAACACGAACACGAGAACCGTCAATGCCAGAAAATCTGGCAGGGAGACATAATTCAGCATAGGAAACGCAATCGCCGGGTGTAGTCCTTACGAGTTTACTTCAAGCCGTTGGCCGGTGCAGCACTCAAAATTTTTCTTTTGCACCGAGGTCATACTCCTGTAA
>CAWGLF010000020.1:0-45038 GCA_963823295.1 uncultured Acidobacteriota bacterium | reverse complement strand
GAGTGCGCTGTACGGCCATCGCCCGGCGCTTACCGCCCGTGTCGTGCAAGGAAGCAACGGACAGGAGGATAGCTCGCACGCGGAGGTTTTTTACTTCCAGAAGCAGATCCAGGCGCAAACCAGGATGATGGTGGTTCTGGAGAATGGTGAGCAGATAGAGGGCGTGATCGAGTGGTATGACAGGTATGCGATTAAATTGCGCAACATTGGCAACTCCGCCGGTCAGGACCCAATGCATCACAACGGGCGCACCCGCGTGCTCATTTATAAAGACAGCATTCGCTACATCTACAAGGCGGCAGAAAACGCGCCGCAGACGATGTCGTAGATCTCGCTAACTGCCCCACCTTCATTTTTCGCGGGCAGCCTTCAGCACCCGATCGCGAATTGCCGCTCCCACACCGGAGATGGACGGCAACGGACATAAGATCCGTTCGGCTCCCATAACGTCCAGCGCACGCAGGCCGGCGAACAGCCGCTGTGCCAATTCCCCGTTATTCTGCCAGTGACCCCAGTCGAAATGAACACCGCGAAAATTTTCCGGTAGTGGCCAGCCGAGGGGGAGCATGACCCCTACGGATGTCTCTGCTGGGGAATGTTGTTGAACAGCTCGCAGCCATTCGCCTTGCTGGCCAGCTTCCGTACCGGTTCCTACATCGACAGGAACAACGGATGCCTTGGGTGCATAATGCCGAATGCCAACACCCGGCGAAGGCAGAGATTCCGGCATCGAGTTAAACTTTAGGTTTCCTTCGGAATAACAGGAAAGCACTGTACCTGATATCGCTTTTATCTCCTCTGCCGATAGCGCACCCGGCCGATAGAGAATGACCGCCTGCTCGGTCACCTCGATCACGGTCGATTCAACCCCGAACGAGGTTGGCCCAGCATCGAGCAACAGATCGATGCGGCCATCCAGGTCGTCCAGAACATGCTGTGCCGTGGTCGGGCTGGTGTGTCCGAAGCGATTGGCGCTGGGCGCGGCGACGGGCACACCGGCTGCGGCGACCAAGGCATGGGCTACCGGGTGCGCCGGCATCCGTACACCTACGAGCGGGCGGCCCGCGGTTACCATGTCGGGCACTACGGCGCGTTTTGGCAGAAGCAGCGTCAGGGGGCCGGGCCAGAATGCATCCATCAATTTCTGCGCGCGTGACGGGATGCTGGCCGCCACATGGTCCAGCATCGCGAGATCGGAAATATGAACGATGAGCGGGTCCCATGCGGGCCTCTGCTTAGCGACGAAGATGCCCGCCACCGCCTGCTCATCCAACGCGTTCGCGCCCAATCCGTAAACGGTTTCGGTGGGGAAAGCAACGGTGCCGCCGGAGCGCAGGACTTTCGCCGCGTGGGCGAGCGCCTGCTGATCCTGCGGCGCATCGATGGACTCCGATGAAATGGCGATCCGGACTGTATTTTTTGGTGGCACGTCTCGCTTCATCTTAGAGCCAAAGCAAGGTTGGCGTAGTGAAGGCGCAGAAAACGCGAGGTGCAGCGCTCTCGACTACGCCATTGCTCTGCAATGACTTCGCTCGGGATGACAGTTGCTTCTATGTCACAATATTTCGAAAACTGCCTTAGCCTTGGGAGCCGCTCGTTCTGAATTCCTACGCCGGAGTCATGCGAAACTGGCTGCATGGCCGAGCAAAGTTCGAAGGACAATCTGGAGATCGAGATTAAGGTTCGTCTGGCAGACCGCGCCGCTTTTGCCGCTAAATTGCCTGCTCTCGGTTTCCATCTGCAAACGCCGGAAACCATGGAGCGCAACACACTCTACGACACTCCCGAGGGTCGCTTGCGGCAGCGGAGGCAGCTTCTGCGAATTCGTCACTACGGCAGCCGCTGGGTGCTGACCCACAAGGCTCCTGCCGAGAACGCGACGCCTGGCGCCCACAAATTGCGCGTGGAAACAGAAATCGAGATCAGCGACGGCGAGGCGATGGCAACGATCTTCGAGCGGCTGGAATATCGGCAGATATTTGTCTATGAAAAACTTCGCAGCGAATGGACGGATGGCGAGGGGCACATTGTGCTCGATGTTACCCCGATCGGAGATTTTGCAGAACTGGAAGGCCAGCCCGCGTGGATTGATGCAACTGCCTCGAGGCTTGGGATTCCAACCTCACAATATGTGACAGCGAGTTATGGACAACTATTCGTAGATTGGAAGAACGCGACGAAACATCCGGCGGGGAATATGACTTTTGCTGAGATTGGAATCGACAGAGAATAGGGCGCCTTGCTTACACCGTCTTCTTTGTCTTCGGCTTGGCCGAACCATAGTTCTTCTTCAGGATAGCGGCCAGAATGAGAAGAGCCGCAAATAGCCGCACGAGATATAACCACGGCGTCCCTTCATTCGGCGTTGCCATGACCAGAACAGCGAGCCGGGCGAGCCCTTCAATCACAAAAAAAATGGCAAATGCAAGGAACAGAAAATCCCGGGTGCGGCGCCAGAACTTGAAGAAGTAGAGGGCCGCCAGAACGGAGCCGGTGACGATTACGCCAAGGAGAAATCCATAAATCATTCGCTCACTCGCCTTCCCATATCAGGCCGTACACCAGTATCGATGTCGCAATCGCCGCAGCGACCAGCCGGTACGTGTAGAGGTCCACATCCGGCAGCATTACGAGATCGATGAACACAAGCAGGTTCGACACCGTCAGGCCTACGAAGCAAAGACCACTCCATAACAGAAGCCGCTGCTTCATGCGCCAGTAGCCCCGCAGCAGCAATGTGGCGCACAGGCCAGTTGTCACAGCACAAAGAATGTAAACGGCTGGTCCCATGTCACTCCCGGTCTTTGGTGAAACGGAAGGCCTGTGCAAAGTCCTGCATGGCCGCCGTTCCCTTGGAATGGATCAATCTGGAAATTGGAATAAGCTCGCGACGATAAGTGGCATCGAGCGCCTCGAGCAGGCGGTCTCGGCGTGTAGAGATGGATTCGTAGGCGTACTGTTCGGGGATTCCGTTCCTCAGAACCAGCAATCCCCGCCGGTTCAGGCCCTGCAGAACATTGTGGGCAATTCCCGTAGAGACGTATAGCTCTTTTGCGATCTCCTCCACGGTCCATTGCTTCGAGCGGCTCTTCCATATCAGCAGGAGAGCCTCGAGGTGGGGAATCGTATCGATTTCCTCGCGAATGAAATCGTAGACCTCTTCTCTGCCGACTGGGGTTTCTTCCGTCATCGGGCAGGCGAGTTCCTCATGCGGGAGGGCAATCGCATTGTCCTATGCTTCTGTCCCGTGGCACTTCTTGAATTTTTTCCCGGAGCCGCAAGGGCAGGGATCGTTGCGGCCAACTTTATCCCCTGCGCGGCGCTGAACGGTTTCTGCGGCTGCGCCTGAGCCAGCCATGCGGGCCTGCTGCAGTTCGCGTTTTTTGCGGCGCTGAAACTCTTCTTCCAGCGAATCAATGGTGGTGGAAGGTGCTCGGGTGGGAACTGGAATTGTCGTTGCAATGCCATTGGAGCTGGCGCCGTTGGGTGCCGCACTCTTCAGCCCTGCTCCCGTCGACCGGCCTCCGGGTACGGCGCGCGTCAGATCGGCTGCATTTTCCGAACCGCCGCTGAAGACGACCGCCTGCGGACGGGGACGGGCAGGAATCGCTATTTCCTGCCCATCGGGGCCCATGATCTGCATGCGGAACAGGAAACGCACGGTGTCTTCCTGGAACCGGTTCATCATCGCCTCGAAGGCCTCAAAGGATTCACGTTTGTAGGAGATCAACGGGTCCTGCTGGCCGTAACCGCGCAGGCCGATACCCTCCTTCAACTGATCCATGGCCAGGAGGTGGTCCTTCCACAAACCGTCGAGCACGCTGAGCATGATCATGCGTTCGTGATAGCGCATGGCATCAGCGCCGATGATCTGCTCCTTGGCGTCGTAGCGTTCCTTCAGGCGCTCGAACAGAGTTTCGCCCAGGTCGTGGCGGTTCATCTCGGCGACGGCCACGCCTTCAGCGGCGATATCGAGGCCGAACTGCATCAATACCGCGTCCTGCAGCGCTTTCGCATCCCACTGGTCGGGATGCACCTTGTCCGGCGCGTGCTTGTCGAGGATGGTGCTGAGGATGTTCGACACGAAATCGTCGGTGACGAGTTCTTTTTGATCGAGGCCTTCCAAAAGCTGGCGGCGCGTTCCATAGACGGCTTCGCGCTGCTTGTTCATCACATCGTCGTATTCGAGGACGTGCTTGCGCGATTCGAAGTTCTGGCCTTCGACGGCTTTCTGCGCGGCTTCAATGCGGCGGGTGATGAGCTTCGACTCGATGGGGATGCCCTCTTCCATGCCAAGCCGCTGGAGAAGATTCGAGACCCACTCCTTGGCGAAGATGCGCATCAGGTCGTCTTCGAGCGAGAGGAAGAAGCGCGAGGCTCCGGGATCACCCTGGCGTCCAGCGCGTCCGCGCAACTGGTTGTCGACGCGGCGAGATTCGTGGCGCTCGGTGCCGATGATGATCAAGCCGCCCGCGGCGAGGACCTCTTCGCGGTTCTTGGCGGCCTCGGCGGCGTATCCGGCATAGACTTCCTGCCACTCCGCTTCCGGCGTTTCGAACTCCTGGCCCTGATAGTAGAAGCGCAGCATTCCGGCGGCCGCGGTGGGCGCAATTTCACCCTCTGCAGCACTGACGGCGCGGGCACGATTTTTCTTGACCAGCTCCTGACGGGCGAGGAACTCCGGGTTGCCGCCGAGCAGAATATCGGTGCCGCGGCCGGCCATGTTGGTCGCAATCGTGACCATGCCGAGATGTCCGGCCTGGGCAACGATCTCCGCTTCGCGCTCGTGGAACTTTGCATTCAACACGACGTGACGAACGTTCTTGCGCTGCAGAATCTGCGAGAGCAGCTCGGATTTTTCAATGGAGGTGGTGCCGACCAGGACCGGCTGTTTGTTTTCATGCAGCCGGGCTATTTCGTCGGCAACAGCGAAATATTTTTCTTTCGCCGTGCGGTACACCACATCGGTATTGTCGATGCGGCACATGGGCATGTTGGTCGGGATGACGACGACTTCGAGCTTGTAGATCTTTTCGAACTCCGCGGCCTCAGTGTCGGCGGTTCCGGTCATGCCGGCGAGTTTTTTGTACAAGCGAAAGTAATTCTGGAATGTGATGGTCGCAAGCGTCTGATCTTCGCGCCGGATGTTGACGCCTTCCTTCGCCTCGATCGACTGATGCAGACCGTCGGACCAGCGGCGGCCGGGCATAAGACGGCCGGTGAACTCATCTACGATGATGATTTCGCCGTCCTTGACCACATATTCGACGTCGCGCTTATAGAGCGCGTGCGCCTTGATGGCGGTTTCGACGTAGTGCTTCAGGTCCCAATTTTCCGGGTCGGCGATGCTCTCGATTCCGAGCAGCTTTTCAATCTTGACCCAGCCTTCATCCGTGACGCCGATGGTCCGGTGCTTTTCATCGACGACGTAATCGCCGGTGAGAATCTTGCTGTCGATCGATTCCTCGATCTCCTCGCCCATCTCCAACTGAGGGATGATGCGGACGACGCGCGCATATTTGTCGGTCGTCTGATCGGTCGGGCCGCTGATAATCAGCGGGGTGCGGGCTTCGTCGATCAGGATGGAGTCGACTTCATCGACGATGGCGTAATATTGCCGCCGCTGCACGCACTCCGACAGCTCAAACTTCATATTGTCGCGGAGATAATCGAAGCCGAACTCGTTGTTGGTGCCGTAGGTGATGTCGGCGGCGTAGGCGGCGCGGCGCTGATCGTCGTCCAGATCGTGCACGATGACGCCGACCGAAAGACCGAGGTAATTGTGAATCTTGCCCATCCACTCGGCATCGCGCTTGGCCAAATAGTCGTTTACGGTGACGACGTGGACGCCGTGTCCGGCGAGAGCGTTAAGGTAGCATGGCAGGGTGGCGACCAGCGTTTTACCTTCGCCGGTTTTCATTTCGGCAATTTTGCCCTGGTGGAGTACGATACCGCCAATGAGCTGCACGTCGAAATGCCGCATATTTACCGTGCGGCGGCCAGCCTCGCGCACCAGCGCGAAGGCCTCCGGCAGAATCTTGTCCAGTTCGTCCCGCTCGCGGTCATAGCGTTCATCAGCATCTTCAATTCCAGCAACGCGTGCGGCAATACGGGCGCGGAATTCATCAGTTTTCGCGCGCATCTGCTCGTCCGACATCCGCTGCACTTCCGGCTCGAGCGCATTGATGGCGTTCACCGTCGCCGTCATGCGCTTGATGATGCGCTCATTACTGGTGCCGAAAACTTTTGTTAATGTTTCGCCAATCTGTATCAAGTGGGACCAACCTTTGTCTTGAGACGTATCCTGCCGCCGCGCCGGCCGCATAACGCCCTTATCTGTCAATTTTAGCTGTTTAAAGGCGGAAGAGGAGTGCGGATTCTGGCAGACTCACAGGAACCTTACTTCTATTGTAAATGCCGGACAGCCGACGCGAATCTCACGCTTTCGCCCGGGGATGGGTCCTGTCATACACGGCCGCGACCTGGCCGGAGGTGAGATGGGTATAACGCTGCGTCGTCGATAGCCGCGCGTGGCCGAGGATCTCCTGAATCGCCCGCAGATCGGCCCCTTCTTCCAGCATGTGGGTTCCGAAGGCGTGACGCAGAGTGTGCGGATGCACATCGGCGGCGAGGCCGTTGGCCAGCGCCAGGTGTTTCACGATGCGTCCCACGCTGCGCGTGGTCAGACGGCCATTCCCGCGCAGGCGAGCATTCAGCAGCAGGGCTTCCGATGGACGTTTGGCTTCGGCCAGCTTTTGCGTCCGCTGCGGAAGATAGGAGCGGATCGCAGCCGCGGCGGCATCCCCCAGGGGCACGTATCGTTCTTTGCGGCCCTTGCCGCGCACCAGCAGGCATTCATTGCTCCATTGGATATCTTCGAGGTTCAACCCCACGAGCTCGGCGTTGCGGATACCGCAGCCGTACAGGAGTTCCAGGATGACCCGGTCGCGCTCCGGCCAGGCGGTCTCGGGGGTTCTTTTCTCCGAGCGAGCCTCGGCGCATCTTGAACCCAGGCCGTCCAGCACCTGATTCACCTGCTCGATGGCCGGCACGCGAGGCAGATGCTTCGGCAACTTCGGCGTCGCGACCAGGCGGGCGGGATTCTGCTCGATGTGCCCATTGCGCGCGAGCCATCCGAACCAGGACCGGATGGCGGCCAGCGCCCGCGCCACAGATGGTTTCGACAATCCTGCAGCATAAAGGGTGCCGAGATACTCACGGATCACGGGATGCTCGATCTGAGCAGGCACAATACCGCTGCCGCAACGTTTCGCCAGAAATGCGGCGAAGGAATGCAGCTCTCTACGATAGGCGCGGATGGTGTGCTCGGACGCGGCGCGCTCCGCAGTCAACACGGCCATGTACTCCACGACGAGCCGCAGGATTTCCGGAGCCTCAAGGATTCCTGCATGATTTGGCCTTCACGTTGCAACTTGCTCCTGGTCCTGCGTAATCGGATGACAAACTTTCTTTAGTCACGCTCGATTCCGATTGAGCCGGAAACTCTCGAACCACCCCGGGGATGATGCGCGCGATGCACCGCCTTTAACCGCCCCAAAGCCAGATGAGTATAGATCTGCGTGGTGGCGATATCCGCGTGGCCGAGCAGCGTTTGCACGGTGCGCAGGTCCGCGCCGTTTTCCACCATGTGGGTGGCGCAACTGTGGCGGAGCATGTGCGGGCTGGCGCGATGGTTTGTGCGCTTGACGAACATCCAGACCGATTGCCGGGTCAGCGGCCGTCCGCGCTGCGATAAGAACACCTGCCGGACATTCGAGGAGCGCGATTTCAGCAGCAGCGGTCGACCGTACTCCAGGTATTCGGTGAGCGCCTGAACGGCGGGTTGGCCGAGCGGGACAATACGCTCCTTGTCACCTTTGCCGCGGACCAGCATGTGGCCCTGCTGCAGGGAGATGTCTTCGACCGCGAGCCCGACCAGTTCGGAGACGCGAATGCCACCGCCGTAGAGAATTTCCAGCATGGCGCGGTCGCGCAACGACTGCGGACTGCCACCGTGATCTTCGCCCATATGCCCCGTACGATCGATCATTGCGGTGACCTCGGCTTCCGACAGCGATTTGGGAAGAACCTTCCAGCCGGCAGGTGTTTCCAGATGGATTGTAGGATCGTGGGCGATGCGTTTATCGAGCAACAGCCAGCGGTACAGGCCGCGCAGACAGGATAGCTTGCGCGCCCGCGAGCGGGGCTGTACCTGATGCGTTTGCAGATGGGCGACAAATCCGGCCAGGTCCTTATGCTGGGCAGAGGCGAGAGAACCGTTGCCGGATTCAAGGTATTCGGCGAACTGCAGAAGGTCGCGCTGGTAGGCTTCGCAGGTGAGCGGACTGAGACCTTTCTCCACCCGCAGATAGGTGAGATAGCCGCCGATCAGTTCGAGATTGCGATTGCTTTCCATGCGCTGATTTCGCTGTATCTATTATCGGGCCGCCACGAAGCCTGGGGATCACAACTCTTCGTCGCGGAATCAACTTCGCCAGCGTTTTAGGTTGCAGGCAAGTTGGACTGCGCATGTTTCCAATTTTCGAAACGTGAGAAGAAACCTATATACAGAACAACCTGCGACGATGATCTGTGTACCTTTTGAAATCAGGACCGATCGACTACAAGCTTCTTCACCGCGAGACTTTCCGGGCTGTTCAAATCCTCAAGCCCTCTGATCACACCTTGCCGATCTCTTTCCGACCGGTTCTGGCTCATCTTCCACTTGCCCTCAAGCCGAGTGATCGTGAGCTCGAGGCCCACGATCCCCTTCAAAAGAGCATCGATGAAATCGTCAGGAGCATCGGTGACCTTCCACGGCGCCGGTGACGCACTCTCCTGCTGATCTGGTCAATTCCTGCAGATGAGCCAACAGCCATTCGGCTCGCTCAATCGCCCGAAGATTCCCGTAGGCATGCACGACGGCGTAATTCCAGGTCGGCACAACCTTTCCGTGTTCGCTTTTTTCCGGATACCAGGAGGGCGAAATGTAATGGTGAGCGCCGGAAAAAATTGCCAACGCCTCGATTTCCGGATTGAAGTCGCGCCATTGGGTGTTCGCTCTTGAAATGTGTCCGTGTAAAACTCCGACGAACTCTTGATTTTCATGGAGAACCATCGGAATGTGTGAAGCGAACAGCCCCGACCTTCCCATCGTTACCAACGAACAGAATGGCTGAGATCGAATTAATTCGCGCAATACAGGAAGCCGCTCTTCTTCAAACGCCCGAGGGATGTACATAACGCTCCTCTGCAAATGGCGACGCATCTATGATACCGTGCCAAGTAATTGCCATCTTTGAAAGCAACTGGCTTACAGCCCACCCAAACGCCGACCGATGAAAGTCACGTTACAAAGCTGGCGGAGTTGATTTCGTTCCGGCATCATAGAAATCAGGGAGAATCACGCTTCCATCTCACTTGATAAGGCATAAGTTTTGATACAAAAATTCGTATCTGATCCGGTTTCGACACTTACCGCGACTCAGTTTCTGGACATGGTTGAGTTCGCGCGTCCTTCCGTTGCTGTCTTTGACTGCGATGGCACACTCTGGGCCGGGGACGCCGGGGTGGGTTTTATGCGATGGTCGATGGACTCCGGGCTGCTCTCGCGGGATGCAATCGACTGGATGGACGCGCGCTATCGCGTCTATATGCGCGGAGAAGTTTCTGAGATCGCCATCTGCGGTGAGATGGTGCAGATTTACCGTGGGCTGCGCGAATCGGAACTGCGCCAGGCGGCGCATACGTTCTTCGAGAATGCAATCCGGCCGCAGATTTTTCCGGAGATGAGCGAGCTTTGCCAGCGGCTGCAGAACAAAGGCGTGACGCTGTGGGCGGTCAGCTCCAGCAACAACTGGATGATTGAAGATGCTGCGCGCAATTTCGGAATTCCCGCCGAGCGTGTGCTCGCAGCTCGCGTGCGTGTTTTGAATGGCCTGATTACCGATGAACTGCTGGATGTTCCGACCGGTGAAGGAAAAGCGGCATCGCTTGCGCGCAGTGGGGTCGAACATCCTGATGCTGTGTTCGGAAACTCGGTCCATGACGCTGCCATGCTTGCGATCGCGCGACACCCGTTTGCGGTGAACCCCACGATCGAATTGAATGAGCTGGCCGCTGCGCAGGGCTGGCCAGTATTCCAGCCCAAACGGCCGCATGCCTGACCTGACTGAGTTCCCTGCTACGTCTTCCGCTCTGCGGATTGCATCATTGCAGCCTAGTATTACGCTGACGCTAGAGCGGCTGGGCAGGTTGGACGCCCTGGTGGCCTGCACGCGATATTGCGTCGAGGCTCTGCCGGAGCTACGCAGCCGGCCATTGAAAATTATTGCGGACTCCTGGTCTTCGACGATGGAAGAGCTGCTAGCCGTGCAACCAAACCTGGTGATCGCTTCGGTTCCGTACCGCATGGAGTCGTTGGCAGCGATTCTGCGCGCGGGCTGCCCGGTGCTGACGCTGGCGCCGCACACGCTGGCCGACATTCTGGCCGATATTCGATTGCTGGCGTCGGTTGTTCATGCGCCGGAACGTGGCGAGGTGCTGGTTGCCGAGATCGCTTCCGGGATCACAAAGGTGCGGGAGCAAACCGCAGGATCGAGCCGCAGACCTCGCGTGTATTGCGAAGAATGGGGCAAGCCGCTGATCCATTCGCAGCCCTGGGTGGCGGAACTGGTGCAAGCAGCCGGAGGAGAATTCGTCGGACAGCCGGGAAAATCGACGACAGCGGAAGAGATTGCCGCGAGCGATCCCGATGTGTTGATCTTCGCCTGGTGCGGCGCTGGAGATCGAGTGCCGCTCGCGCGCGTGATCGAGCAACGTGGCTGGCAGTCTATACGGGCCGTCGCCGAGGGCCGGGTACACTGCATTCCAGACGAATTTCTGAATACACCGGCGCACACTGTCCTGGACGGCCTTAGCTGCCTTGCGGCGGCTATCCAGCCAGATTTGTTTCCGCGCCATCCTCGGCTTGTTTCGCTTCAGGATTGAGGTTCGAAATATGACGATTCGCAGGCGGGATTTCGTACTCGGCTCCCTAGCCGCTGCAATTGCGGGAAAGGCAGAAATTTCCGAGTCGATGGTCGCCAGGATATTTTCCCGCCATCGGCCCCTCACTGCTGCTCGTGTGGGAAAAGCCCTCAGACTTCCGGACAATTATGGAGATACCTGGATTGCGGCGTGGGCCGGGAATGGCAAGCTGTATTCGCCATCCAACGACACTAAGGGATTCCACCAAGCATGTAATTCGAATATAGCCTTTAACCTCCTGAATGGAATTGATCCATTCCGGCTGCGCGGAACTACCGTGAATGCCATGCGCGAATATGGCAAAACCGGGCAACGCGGTCCCGATCGCTGTACCTGGAAATCGAGCGGATGCATCTGGATGGATGGAGCGTTGTACTGGGTCGTCGCCCGCCATATGTATGGAGAAGAAAGCGGCGATCCCTATAGACGCCAGACTGCGCAGAACGCGAGCATTATCCAAAGCAAGGATTTTGGGAAGAGCTGGACGCGCCCGGCTCAGGAGAACTATGACGCTCCCATGTTTCCTGGCCGCCGTTTCGCCACTCCTTACTTTATCCAATATGGATATGGCCACCGGACAGTGGTGGAAGACAATGCCAACAACTATATCTATGCGACATCGAATAACGGTTTCTGGGATTGCGGCGATGACGTAGTGCTCGGCCGCGTCGCGCACTCGAAGATCAGACTCCTGAATGGACGCGATTGGGAGTACTACACCGGTGGAGATGGGATGAAGAATGCCGCCTGGTCGCCCCATATGAACGACGCGAAGCCGATCCTTGCGCAGGCGCGCAGATTCGGGATGACCGGCGCCGTCTACCTTCCTTCGCACCGCAGATACTTCATGATCGGATGGTATTATCCCGCGGGCGGTGGAAAGATAAAAGACGCGTCTTCCCACACCGTCTGGGATTTCTACGAATCTATCCACCCCTGGGGCCCCTGGACCCAGATTGGTTCTTACGATTCCACCCCCGCCGGATGGTACTCGCCGGAAGTATGCCCCAGGTTTCAGACTGGAAACCGCGTCGTCGCACTTACCGCCGGAAATTTTAATGATCCGGACCAATATCGATTGACGATAGTGCCGCTGGAACTCACGACATAGCACTGAAACAGTTCAGTAGATAACGCGGATCAAGGACCTGACTAATCTTTCGCCGTTATCCATCCAATTTTCTCCAATGCGTCTCCGGATGATTTTGCTTGCGCACTCGCCGGGACGGCCATAAATCACTATCCTGAAGAAGAGATGGAACATGATGTTCAGACCGCAGCACCCGCAGAACCCGAAAAGCGTCGAGCGCGCGCCGTTGTTGCCGCGCTGATTTTGCGAGGTAAAGAAGTTTTTATCTGCCAGCGAAAGGCCGGCACCGCCATGGGTCTGCAATGGGAATTCCCCGGCGGAAAAATCGAGCCCGGTGAAACCCCGGAACAGGCACTGCGCCGCGAACTGGAAGAAGAGCTCGGAATCGACGCAAAAATAGGCCCGTATATCGCGGAGATTCAGCACAATTACCGCAATGGCGGCTCGATCCACCTCCGGTTTTTCGCGGTGCACCACTTTGAAGGCGAGATGCGGAACCGCGTGTTCCAAGATATGCGCTGGGCCAAGCTGCACGATCTGCCCGCCTATAATTTTCTTGCCGCAGACCGGAAATTCATCCGCGATCTGGCGCAAGGGAAAATTCTTTAGAGCAGCAGGTCCCTCGACTGCGCTCGGGATGACAATCTATCGAAAGCTCACCTAGCTGCCCTGGACGAACATCATCGCGATCGAAAGGCCAATCACGACAATCGCCGTGGCCCATGCAAAGAAATTGAACCAGAGATTGTTGGTGTGTTCCCCCATCAAATCTTTCCTGTTGATCAGCACCAGCATAAAAATCATGACCACCGGCAGGAGCACGCCGTTGAGCACCTGAGAATCGATCATCATTCTCACCAGCGGCAGATGCGGCCATAGGACTATCCCAGCCCCGGCGGCGATAAGCAGCGTATACAACCAATAAAATACCGGCGCCTCACCAAAAGTCTTATCCAGTCCAGACTCGAAGCCCATGCCTTCACACACCGTGTAGGCAGTCGAGAGCGGCAGCACTGAGGCGGCGAAGAGAGAGGCATTGAACAGACCGGCCGCGAACAGAATGAACGCATACTCGCCTGCGAAAGGCTTCATGGCTTCGGCAGCATCAGCGGGCACCTGGATGCTGCCCATGCCATGCACGAATAACGTGGCCGCACAAGCCACGACGATGAACCAGCCGACGATATCCGTGCAGAGCGAACCAACTACCACGTCGATTTTGGATGCCCCCAGTTGTTTTACGCTGATCCCTTTCTCAACGACGGAGGACTGCATATAAAACTGCATCCAGGGCGAGATAGTTGTGCCGATGACGGCCACGGTCATGTAGATAAAGCCCGGACTGTGCCAGACGCGGCGGGGAGGAAGCTCGACCGTGGCCAAGAGCGCCGTATGCCAGTCCGGACCGGCGAAAAATCCCGCAAAAATATACGCGATATAAAAAGCGGAGGCGACCAGGAAGATCTTTTCCACGCCTTTATAGTCGCCTTTGACAACCAGCAGCCACACCAGCACGGCGCAGATTGGAACGGAAATGTATTTGCTGATGTGAAACAACTGCATACTGCCGGCAATGCCGGAAAATTCTGCGATCACGTTGCCGAAGTTCACGATGACCAGCAAAATCATCAGGATGAACGTGATCCGCAGGCCGAATTCCTCGCGGATCAGATCACTCAATCCCTTGCCGGTCACCGCACCCATGCGGGCGCACATTTCCTGGGTCACGACGAACGCCAGCGTGACGGGGATCATGGTCCACAGCAGCATGTAGCCGAACTGGGCGCCTGCCTGGGAATAGGTGAGGATTCCGCCTGCGTCGTTGTCGACATTGGCGGTGATGATCCCCGGCCCCAGGACCGCGAGAAACAGGAGTAAGTTCTTCGAACGTCGGCGCATGCACTACTCCGGATGTTTCAGGGTACACGATGACGGTGAAATCTCGTACCCGTTCCAGTGCGCGCGAACAGAATTAACCCGGTGCAGCGATCTGTTTGTCGATTAGCTCCAGAAGCCGCCGGGAGCGAACCTCCCACGCGGGATCGCCGACCACACGGACGTTGGCAAGGATATGCGCCGGTACCCGGGAAGAAAATAATACGAGGCTGTCGGGGTTCTGCGACAGGGCTGCCTGTAACAGGAGTGCTGGAGGATTTCAGGATCATTTAGATTGGTGTCCGTGGCATCGGACCAGGAGCGGCAGAGAGAGGAGTCGCGGTCGAACCATTTCTCAATAGTGCTCAGGGCGCCAGAAATCGCGCGATGATGAATACAGAATGCGCCGGGAAAATCGGGTTTGGTTTGGAGCGCCGACCACTCAAATTGGAGCACCCGGCAATACTTTGGATGCCTCTGCACGATTTCATTCAAATGACTGCGGCCAGTGCCCAGGCCGTACATTCCAATGCGGCCTTCCTGCCGCATTCTTTCGAGCAGTGGCAGTAGATCGGAGTTATCGAGATCGTCCGCCGTGGGTTCGTGGAGCAGCCACAGATCGATGCGATCTATTCCCAGTTCCGCAAGGCTATGTTCGAGCGAATGGAGCGCTTCCTCGTTCGTAAAACGGGCTTTGGTCTTGAGGGAAGCTGCGACCTGTGCAACGCGTTTGCGAACAGACGGCATTCGCCGCGCGATTGGGCGAACCGCACTCCGGGCGGCTGCGAGAAGGCCGGCTTGCTGCGGCGGGAGGATGCCATATTTCGTTGTGACTGTAACCTCTCCGGCCTTTCCCTTGAGGAATTTTCCCAAACAGCGCTCGGCCATGCCGTGTCCGTACGAAGGCGCAACATCGAAGTGGCGGATTCCGGCGTCGAATGCTGTTTCCAGCAGACGAAGCGATTCGCGCTCGCTGAGACCACCCATCAGGCCGGAGCCGCCGAAGCCGATGCGCGTGGTCCGGCGCGCGGTGCCGGGCAATTGAACTGTTTCAAGCATCGAGGCGATCTTTGGGGGGCGCAGAGGAAAACGCAGGTCCCTGCGCTTCCCCTTCGCGGTGCTTATCCTGAGTGAAGCCAAGGGGCTCAGGGTCCGGTTGGGATGACACGTTAACTTTATTGTTGGCTTCTGCGCTCGCCACCAAATGGTCGGCCAGCCGGATGGCGAGCGCGATCAGGGTGTGCGTGGGGTTGGAAAATCCTGACGTGGGAAACACCGATGCGCTGCACACATAAGCATTGTCTATGCCGTGCAGGCGGAGATCGGGATCCACGACACCTTCCGCCGGATTGGTCGCCATGCGGGTGCCTCCCATGTGATGATGACTATCGTCCACGACGACATCGCGAAATCCTTCTTCCAGCGCCAGCTCCGGCCTTGGGATTATGTTGGCCAAACCGAGATCCGCGAAAGCATGCTTGATGTGGTCTGTGAAATAGCGGATTGTCTTCCATTCAAGGGGAGAGATGCGCCAGTCCAACTGCGCGCGATATAACCCGGTGGCGTCCTTGTCATTGCAGAGCGTAATGCGACTGCGGGAGAGCGGCTCCTGTTCACAGTGGGTGCGCAGCCAGAATGCGGAATGTTTCGGCCATGCCGCGCGGTGATGCACGCGATAGCTGAACCCCAGCCGCATCATGGTCGGGAGCTGCCGCAGAGCGCGGGGCAGGTCCTCACGAGTCGCTCTGAGCGCACGATGCCGAACGAAATCGCGGGCCAGAGATTTGATCCGCCGCAGTTCAGTCTCTGCCGGGTTAATGCAGGTGATCGAGCCGGCAACGCTGAGGATTTTTTCCTGCCGCTGTCGTGGGAGCGCAAGACGAAACTTCGGATGATACTTGTATCCGCCCAGATAGGCGTTCGAGAACCACCGTTGAAGCTTTGCGGCGCCTTTTTCCGGCACGCGCGCGGCATTCAGGTCGATGTGGCTATGGAAATGACAGCCCAGCATCCCGCTCTGGTTCCATGCAGGCATCTGCGCCCCTGGAAGGGGCTGCAGCAGAAAACGTACCGACTCAATAGTCCCAAGGCTAAGAACATATTGCATTGCAGAAAATGTATGCTCCCGGCCAGCCAGAGTTTTGCATCGGATTCCGCGAACGCGGGAACCATCTTCGGTGAGCAACATCGCCGTCGCGGTTGCGTGGAGCACGACGCAAACACCCTGCGAATCAAGTGTCTCTTGATAAAGACGGGCAAAATTCGGCTCCGGGCACCAGCGCGTGAAGTATGGCACAAAATCCTCTCCGAGCTGGGGCGCGACGACTTTCATCTGATGCCAGAGCTCCTGATCGCTTGGGCAGACATGCGCGAGTCCCTCGGCGAGCAAGGCACGGTGATAATAAGAACGCAATTCCTGTTTTGAGAAAGGCCAGCCGCTACCCGGAACCCAGGGACGCGCGGCAAAATCCTGCTCATCGAGTTCCAGAACCTGGCCGCCCCACACAGTCGTCGTTCCTCCTAGCGCGCGAAAGCGACCGATATTCGCGCCCTGATGCGGCTGGCCGGAGTAGGCGAACTCATTCAACGATTGTGCAGCGGATTCGATCGTGCTCCCACCGCTTTCAAGCAGCAATACTCGCTTGCGCTGGCGCACCAGTTCTGCCGCCAGCACGATCCCTGCGGCTCCGGCGCCAATGATGCATACGTCGGCGGCGAAGGCCGGGAGCGTTTCAGCATTTTCGAGGTCGACGATCATTTGTGGCGGCCTTTGCGAATCTCCGGCAACAACTCGTTCACGACATCCAGCACCTTGCGGAGCTGCGTGTCGTTGTCATATCCGCATGCAACCGCACGCCGCTGGCCGGCAGCGGCGATGCGAGCGCGGGCGGATTCGTCGTTCAGATACCGGCGGCATTTCTCGGCACACTCCTCGATACTGGAGAAGAACACTGCCTCTTCATCCTCTCTGAAGCGGGCGCTGTGACCCTCGGAACGCTCGGCCAGCAGGAATCCTCCACAGGCAGCGATTTCGAAACTTTTGTGGGCGTATTCATCCTGGTTGCCGTGGGTCAGGAAGCTCAGGTTGATCTTCGACCGCCATACGCCTTCGCGGTAAGCCGCGTCGTACAGTTCCCCTTCCTGCGGATACAAGGCGGCGAGAGCGCCGCGATCCAGTTTGCGTTTCCAGATGCGCGGCCCGGAGATGATGATGGGGAGATTGTATTTTCGCCAGAGCTCCGCCAGGAAGCGAGCCCGATCGTCATACGGCGTTCCGATAAACGAGACCTCGCGCGTCCGGTCGCGGTCGGACCATCCTTCAGGCGGCGGAAAATGCACGCTCGGCTCAAAGGCTGTTTGCACTTTGACCATGTGCCGGGCGCCGCGCTCGATATAAGCGGCAATGCTGACATCCCGCTGCTGCACGTGCACGTCATATTCCGGAATGGTCCGCACATAGAGCCGAAAGCCGGGATCGCGCCGCGGACCAAATGGATTGTCGATCATGTAGTCGATACTGACGATTCCCATGGCGCGCAGTTCCCGCAAGGTGGCCGCGCGAATAAACAGCGGCTTATCGAACCATACGGCATCCACGCGATTTTCCCGGGCAAGACGCAGCACATCTTCATTCATCTGCGTGACAATCCTGCCGATCTGCAATCGGTAGCGAACACGCGCCAGCATAGGGTTGCCGCGAGTTTCATATTGCATGATGTCGATCGGAAAGACTGTATGTCCAAGCCGCTCCAGGCTGCGCTGCCGATAGAGGCCATACCAGCCATAATTCATCGGGGCGATGTAAAGGATTCGCAGAGACGGCATGGCGGTTGGGTCTTCCATTGCGCCGTTACCGAACTACGCCTGCTGGCGCATGAATGCAATCACCTGATCGGCATTGACGACACCAACCAGGTTGTTGCGCTCATCGACGACCGGCAACGCGTACAGGTTATAGCGGTCGAACAGTTCGGCGACTTGTTTGTCGTGCATTCCCGCCGGGCAGCTGACAAAGCGCGATTCGCTGAGGGCAGCGACTTTGCTCTCCGGCTGGGCCAGCAACAACCTGGCGAGAGGAACCACACCGCCCAAGGCACCCTGCTCATCCACCAAGTAGATGGCGGTCACAGTCTCCGGGTCGTCATCGAAATTGCGGAGAGCCTCGATCGCCTGGGCAACAGTGGTATCCGCCGGGACAGCAATGTAATTCGTGGTCATGCGGCCGGCAGCAGAATGCTCGCTGAATTCGAGCAGTTCCTGAACCTCCTGCCGCTCCTCCGGCTCCATCTCTTCAAGAATTGCCTCGGACTGTTCCTTGCGCAATTCGCCCAGCAGGTCGGCGGCCGCGCTGGGGTCCATCTCCTCCATAATGTCAGCGGCGCGTTCGGAGTCCATGGACTCCATCAGCTGTTTCTGCAGCTTGGGCTCGACTTCTTCCAGTGCCTCGGCGGCCACTTCCTCATCGAGCGCGCTGAAGATGGCCTGGCGCTCAGCAGGGGCAAGGTCTTCCAAGATGTCCGCAAGATCAGAGGGATGGAACTGCTCCAATCGTTCATGGGAGATCTTCAGGCGTACGCGGCGGGCCGGGTCGGCTTCGATCAGATCGACGAAATCCCACGGGATGGCCTTCGATGGAATCTGCGCTGTGATCCGTTCCAAGGCGCGTCTCGTGGCCAGACCCTTCAGCAGGCGCCGGATAGCGCCTCGAGTACCCACTTCCACCTCAACCGGACGCATCCCGCCGCCCATCTCAGGCGGCAGCAAAAGTAGCGCGATGTCGTTTACTCGAACAACTTTTCGACCATGGACGTCGATGATCTGCTGGTCCATCAAATCCCGATCGAGCAGCAGCAATGGTTCCGCCATGCTGAAGGGCCGAGGTTGCGCATCGGCGCGCAAGCGCAATTCCCCGGCAGGCGTATGTTCAAAGCTGGCCGGAGACACCGCCTGAAGTTCATTCTTTTTTCCCCAGACCAGTTCTGAAACGTCCGGCGGCTGCGCACCGGGGGTGATCGCGACCTCACGGATGTGACCGAGCGAGTGCCCTTCCGCGTCAATGACGTGGGTGCCGAGCAACACAGAGAGATGGATCAGCAGAGGCTCTTTGAGAGTCGCTCGACCGTTCTGCTCTTTCGTCTGCTTTATCTCGTCTGGAGGCATCGTGGCACTCTCGGCTGTCGGGGAAGCCCCGCTCTGACAGTCTACTCAACTGGCTTGAAAGCTACCCTGCTGATTCGATTTCCAGCTTCACTTTTGCCCTTTTGTTAGCTATTTCCTTTTCATTTGAATGCTAATCGTCCGCTGGAAGCATCCATCATGATGGGTGTCCGGCGCACAGCAGGAATAAATCTGCCTTGACACTTGGGCAAATATGCAAGCAAACTTCCCGTGTACATGATTTTCTGCGGGATTTCAACCGCGATGAGCACGACCGAACACATCAATCGAATATTGATCGACAAGTTCAAGCGGCCCGAGGTATGCGGTGGATTCCATGGTAAGTCGATTCAGCTACACTTTGGATTCATCGCTGGAGAGCGTGAACAAGGTGGAAGAGGCGGCGGAACAACTGGCCCAGAAGTCCGGACTGGACGAGGACAGCGTCTTCCAGATTGCCATGGCGGTACGGGAGGCGGCGGTCAATGCCGTGCTGCACGGCAACGCCTATGATCCCCAGAAGAAAATCACCGCGTCTTTTGAAAATACCGGCTCAGCTCTGATCATTCGCATCTGCGACCAGGGCAATGGTCTTGATCCGGCCACGCTTCCTGACCCGCTGGCGCCGGAAAACCTGCTCAGCGGCTCCGGACGGGGCATTTTCCTCATCCGATCTTTTATGGACGAGGTACACTTCAAGCAACTGCATCCTGGCACCGAGTTAACCCTTGTCAAAAATCTAGATTCAACCCAGAAGGCTTAAGGAGGATTTTCCGTGAGTATGAAGATCAGCACCCGCCAAGTGGATGGTGTGACCATTCTCGATCTGAGCGGTCGCATTACCCTCGGCGAAGGCAGCGTGCAACTGCGCGATGCGGTTCGTGAATTGCTGAGCAAAGGACAGAAACTTATCCTGCTCAACCTGGCAGAAGTGAATTACATTGACAGCTCGGGTATCGGAGAGCTGGTCAGCGCGTTTACCACCGTGCGCAATCAGGGCGGCGAGCTGAAACTGCTGAAGCTGACCAAGAAAGTTCACGATCTGCTGCAGATCACCAAGCTTTATACGGTTTTCGACATCAAGGATGATGAGGCTCAGGCGATCGCGTCTTTCAAGCAATCGTAAACAGCTTTACGCGTCAAGATAAGAGGCCGCCTGCACCGGGCGGCCTCTTATCTTTCTGCGAGATGCAGGCGGCGGCGAACAGACCGAGGTGAGTTTCTCACCCCTGCACGCGAAAACCGCGCGTGCCGGGGACTCCGGTTTCGCGCACCTGGGGCACCCGGATTAGAGACCAGATGCTGGAAACGCCACCTTGGGGGCCTGTTGTGCTGCTGGGCTGGCGTTGAAATAGTCGTTATTGCGCTTGTACCCGGCGATTCCGGCCCAGATGCTGTTGGGGAACAGGCCGATGAAGGTGTTGTAATCCTGCAGCGACTGATTGTAGCGGCGGCGCTCGACCGCGATGCGATTTTCCGTGCCCGCAAGTTCATCCTGCAGTTGCAGGAAATTCTGATTGGAGCGCAACTGGGGATAATTTTCAGAAATTGCCAGCAGGCGACCCAAGGCTCCGTCCAATTGTCCGTTCGCCGCGATCTCTCCTTTCGGATTGCCGCGAGCACCGAGCAAGGCCGCGCGCGCGTTGGCGATGTCTGCAAACACGGTGGTTTCGTGCGCGGCAAACCCCTGCACCGTGGCCACCAGGTTTGGAATTAGGTCCGCTCGACGCTGCATGACGACTTCGACCTGAGACCAGGTCTGCTTCACCTGCTCGTTTTTGGTGACCATCTGGTTGCGCGCGGAAATATAGCTGCCAAAGACCAGCAGGCCGATGATTACGAAGATTGCAACGACTATTAAGACCACCACCCACGTGCGTTTCATCTTGATCTTTCTCCCTCAACTCACTCGTCTGATTCATTGCTTTACCAACTGCCGGAAGCACCTCCGCCACCGGAACTGCCGCCTCCGAAACCGCCAAAACCACCGCCGCCGCTATCGCCCCGCCACCAAACCCGCCGCGACCGCCGCCGCCCAGTACATTCCCCAGGATTGTACCGAGAAGAAAACCTGCCCATCCGCTCGATCCCGAGCGCAACAGGGAGATGAAGATGAAGATCACGAAGATGGCCAGCAGGATATCGCGCAAACCCCGCAATGGATGTGGTGCGCGCGGGGGAACATCCCTCAGCGCTTGCGACTGAAGAGTGACGCCCGCATCTTTTGCGATGACCTCAGCGACGTCCTGGGTTCCCAGCGTGATCGCCGCATCGTAATTGCCCTGGCGCAGATACGGCACCATTTCGCGGCCGATCGATCCGACTTTACCGTCGGGCAGAATTCCTTCCAGGCCGTATCCGACTTCAAACCGGTAATGGTGGTCGTCGGTCGCAACCAAGAGAAGCAGGCCGCGGTCGGTACCCTTCGACCCCACCTTCCACTTTTCTTCCAGCCGCACGGCGAAATCGTCAATGGTGTCATCGCCGGTCGTATGGATGGTCACGACGGCAATCTGGGCGTGGGCCTGGTGATCGACTTCTGTGCAAAGCGTTTCCAGGCGGCTGCGCGTCGATGCAGACAGCACCCCGGCGAAATCGTTCACATAGCCGGTGGGCTTCAGATCGCTGACCTTTTCCGCTCGGGCGGTCAGGGCAAGCAGCAGTGGGGCGATGAATAGAAATAATAAGGAGAGAAGTAGAAAATTGCGTCGCGTGCGTCTCGGACGCGGACAACGACGGGACCACAACTCACAGGCAGAGCCGGGCGCAAATGAACCGGGACGGGCACAATCGCACCCGCGCCGCAGAGTGGAACTCGTAAGTGACATCCTGAGCAGATTGTACGACTTGGTTGCTGTTATCCGCGCTGTCTGCATAGCGGCACATGGATTAGTATGAGAAAGTTCCACAAGTCTCCGGCGGCATCCCTTCGAAGTATCCCTCTACGAGGACTAATTCCTGACGCAGCCGGAAAGCCTAAAGTTATGCCTCCGTCTCCGATAACTCGCAGGACATTCGTAAAAGCCGGCGTGGGAACGGCTCTCGCCAGTGCGGCCACGTGTCTGCCCGCGGCATTGTTGCCGAAACGGCCAAATGTGCTTATCGTCACGACGGACCAGCAATCGGCGGACGCGATGAGTTGCCAGATTGGGAAACGATTCCTGAATACGCCTAATCTCGACAACCTTGCAGCGACAGGGATGCGATTCACCCGGGCATATGCCGCGAATCCTCTCTGCGTTCCCTCGCGCACCTCGATGTATACCGGTCGCTACCCGGTAGAGACCGGCGTCGAGACGAATGACGACTTGAAACCTGGTTTAGATCCATCGAAATTTCCATGCATGGGGACAATTTTTGAACGGTCCGGTTATGAGACCAGTTATTTCGGCAAATGGCATCTTCCTTATCCGGTGGAGGACAAAAATGCGCATGGCTTTCAACATGTGGAGGATCAGCTCAACGATGGCAGGACGGCGAACGAAGCCTTTCAGTTTCTGAGCCGCAAACCGTCCCAACCCTTCCTCGCAGTAGCCTCCTTTTTGAACCCTCACAACATTTGCGAATGGTCGAGAGGAGATAAGTTAACACAAGGCGATATCGGGGAGCCCCCCGCGCTTTCGGAATGTCCCCCGCTCCGCGCGAACTTTGCGCCGCAGCATAATGAACCGGACATCATGACCCTGATGCGCAAGTCCTATCAGCGCGACCCGTTGTTTCCAGTCGGAGGCTTCGACGAAGCAAAGTGGCGGCAGTATGAGTGGGCGTACTATCGCTTCATCGAAAAAGTCGACACGCAGATCGGTCAGGTTTTACAGGCATTGCGGGACAATCGCCTGGAGGAAAATACGCTGCTCGTTTTTCTGGCCGACCATGGAGATTGTCAAGGCGCACATCACTGGAATCAAAAAACTGTGTTTCACGAGGAATCCGCAAGAGTACCGCTCATCTTGAGATGGAAGGGCATCGTTAAACATGGAATTTCGGAACGACTGGTAACCACCGGAGTGGATCTTATTCCAACCTTGTGCGGTTCTGCAGGAATTGCCCGACCGAAGGACCTCCTCGGACTTAATTTGATGGATACCGCCACCGGTAAGACCCACCACGACCCGCGAGAATATATCGTGGCTTCCAATCATATGGTGCAGGGTGCACCCGTAAACGGTAAGGTCCCCAAACCCCGAGGCCGAATGGTGAGAAGTCAACGCTATAAATACTGCGTTTACGATGAAGGGAAACACCGCGAGGCACTTCTGGATCTTGTGCGCGATCCGGGAGAGATGGAAAATCTTGCAGGTCAGCCGCATTTCCAGAATGTACTGAAGGCGCATCGGCGAATGCTGGCGCAATGGAGTCGCCGGACGGGGGACTCGTTCCCGTTGTGAATTCCTCACGGCCGCGCCAGTAATGCTGGGTGGGCACAACACTGACCATATGCAGTTCAGGCTACGTCGATGTGTCGAGCGGATGAATGCGTCTGACCTGATTGTGCGTCCTGCCCACACTTCCCCGCCCTATCGTCGAGATGGCCACGCCTCAGCGCCAGCCTGCATCTATTGGGATAGGTATGGGATAGCTATGGGGATAGGCATGGCAGATCTGCGGCATTGAAAAGAAATGGGTCCGCGGCCCGGAAAGTGTGCACACGCAATGAAGGTTGACAAGAAATTTCTAGCGCTGGGAGCGCTGGCGGGAGCGGGAGTGGCAGCGTTGGGCCTGGCGGGAGCGGGTGCGATCGGGATTTCCGCCAGTCGGCGGAACGGGCGCTCCAGGTCTCGGTATTCTTTCGCAGGAAGAGTGGTTCTGATCACCGGCGCCTCTCGCGGCCTCGGGCTTGCGATGGCTGAGGAGTTCGGAAAGCTGGGAGCGCGGCTGGTGCTAACGGCACGCGACGCGGACGAACTGGCGAGAGCGCGCGACACGCTGCTCGAACGCGGGGCCGTTCAGCGCGAAGACGTAGAAATTATCCCCTGCGATCTGACTGATTCCGAGCAGGCGAAGAAGATGATCGCAACGACAACCGCCCGCTTCGGTCAAATCGACGTTCTGGTCAACAACGCCGGAATCATCACGGTGGGTCCGGTGGAGAATCAGCCGCTCTCGGCATTCCAGAAAGCTATCGAGAGCAACTATTACACAATGCTGCATGCAACTCTGGCTGTGCTGCCGCACATGCTGGCCCGGGCGGACGGCGCTATTGTGAATATCACTTCTATCGGCGCCAAGCTGGCGGTACCGCACCTGCTGCCGTACTCGGCAAGCAAGTTTGCCGCGCTCGGGTTTTCTCAGGGACTACACGCGGAATTACGCTCGAAAGGGATCCGCGTGACCACGGTATGTCCCGGCCTGATGCGGACCGGCTCGCATACCCATGCCGAGTTTACCGGAGACCGGGAGCGGGAGTATCGCTGGTTCAGCCTGGGGGCGAGCCTGCCCGGGATTTCAACAAGCGCGAAGAACGCGGCGCAAAAGGTAGTGCGCGCGGCGGCGAGAGGGGCCACCGAGATTACCATCACGCCGCAAGCGATACTGGCAGCCACCTTTGCCCAGGCGCTGCCGACCTGCACGGCGCGGGCGATGCATCTGGTGAATTCGCTGGTTCTCCCGGCGTCTCCCGGAATAGAAGACCTGCAACCGATGCCCGGCCGGGAGGTTCGCGGCAAAGAATTGAGCGGTCTCATGGTGCTCGGCAAGAGAGCGGAGGCACGCTACAACGAAAATTCGCAGCGATTTGCCGAGGGCATGCTATAGACCGGTTTTCTATAGGTGTATGGCAGCGGAATGAGGTCTACGCATCCGTTTAAACAACGGATGCACATAGAAAGTTCCCGCCACCTCCCTGTAATAGGAAAACCAGTCTAGCGCTCCCGATTGTTTCGCGCACACCCGCGAGTGAATTCTATTCAAACTTAGAGCAGTTCCACGGTTACTATCCCCTGGCCCAGAACTGCGAGGACAGCTTTTCTTAACGGAAAAGCTGCGCGAAATTCCATCCCGCTGAGTACACCTACCGCGGAACTGCTCGAACGTTTTCAGTCTGCGCCACTTGAGCGAGTTGATTGGCGCGCTGATCGGTCGTGTTTCGCAACTTCGTAAGGACCGCTCCGAACCTGATGGAACACATAGCGGTGGATGCTTCGCCCAGGGCTTCTTGATCTTGATCCAGATAGTTCTTCATCTGGCTTAGGTACATGCCATCGAACTGCGCGCCGCTCATTTTTTTCATCTGTTTTTCGACCTTGCGGGTCTGGGAGGGTGTTCCCTCCCCGAAGGGCTGCGGGCCGAAGGTGTTACCGGAAGCGGTGTTAGTAAGCTCTATGTCGTTGCGGCGATTTTCGGCGATTGTCTGCCGGGCGAGCGCTTTAATCTGATCGTTACTGCTGTTTTTCAGCGCGAGCTTGCTCAGGTCGATTTCCACCTGGAGGTTGCGGCCCATCTGGGCGATGAGGGTGGCTTGTGCGCTGTTCTGCGCGCCCGAGGACCCGGTCATCTGCATGTTGTCTAACTGGGTGCCGAGCTGAGGCTGCGGCGACGCCCCCATGCCGCCACCTCTCATCTGGGAAAGAATTGTGGGAGCTGCGGCGAGCAGTGCGAGGACCAGCAGGGTAGCGGAAAAGATGCTCGATCTCATCGGTTTTCTCTCCTTCTTTCGAGCAGAGACGTCACACGACGGATGCGATTGCCGCCCACCGTGGGCGCATTTCGTAGTAAGTATACGCCGATAACGCCAGGGGAATTCCCTCTCGTATCAGGCCGGGCTCAACGGGTTGCGGAGAAAGGCTGTAAGAAAATACCCGGGCTGAAGCCCTGCGCTTCCATCAGAAGGCAAAGACAATGGGTTTTTCCGCAACCTGAGAAACCCGACCCTTTCAGCCCAGCGATGACCCTACTGAATTTTGATATTTTCGCTTTGCGCTAACTGAGCAAGCTGTTTACTGCGATTATCCGTCGTGTTCCGCATCTGCATCAGCATCGATCCCATGTCCGAGGAATTCATCGTATCGGAGGCATCGCCGATCGTTTTTTGATCGTCCTTGATATAGCCTTCCATCTGACTGATATACATCGCGTCGAACGGGGTTCCGGAAAGCTTTTTCATCTGCTTCTCGGCCTTACGTGTCTGCGACGGAGTATCCGCAGCGAGAGACATGTTGGAGAGGTTCGGGTTCGATGCCGTGGTGCTCGTCATCTCCATCTCGTTCTTACGATTTTCGGAGATCACCTGGCTCGCGAACGTTTTGACTCCATCATTGCTGCTGTTCTTGACGGCGAGCTTGCTCAGGTCGGTTTCCACTTTGCTGTTGCGGCGAATATGGCCGATGAACATGGCTTCCGGGTTGTTCTGCATTGCCATCGGCCCGTTGGGCTGCTGCATGTTGTTTGGCTGCATGCCGGGCTGCGACTGCTGCGGTGGCGGTCCCATAGTGCCACCACCTCTCATCTGGGAAAGAATCGCAGGGGTTGTGGCAAGCAGTCCAGCCGCCACTATGGCGCAAGAAATGCGCGCTATATTCGATTTCATCGCAGTTCTCCTTCCTTCTATGGATAGATGCCGGAAACTCGGCCCGACTTTGCCGCAAAATTAACAAACATGCCGGATTAGACGAAAGACAAGGCGGGCGGTCTCCTGTGGGAGAATTAACTTCTGGAACGGCCGCAACCCCTTTCTCTATGGATGCAGTTGTACTGGAAGCCGTACATCTTTCCCGCATTCTCAACACGCCGGATGGCCCTAAGCCATTGCTGCGCGATGTCAGTTTTCGTTTGAGCCGCGGACAAACGCTGGCGGTCCTGGGACCGAGCGGAGCGGGGAAAAGCACGCTTCTTCGCCTGCTGAACCGGTTGGATGAGCCCAGCAGCGGGCAGGTGCTGTTGAATGGCCAGGATTATCGCCAACTCGATCCGCGGCAGTTGCGGCGCCGGATGGGAATGGTGATGCAGCGCCCTTATTTGTTCGCCGGAACCGTTACCGCGAATGTCGGCTATGGGCCAGCTCAGGAGGGGTTGACTCTTTCCACGGCTAAAATCGCGGACCTGATCGATCAAGTGGGGATGAGCGGATTCGCGAATCGCGATGTATCCAACCTTTCCGGAGGAGAAGCGCAGCGAATTTCGATTGCGCGCGCCCTGGCCAATGAGCCCGAAATCCTTCTGCTCGACGAGCCGACATCCGCTCTCGATACAGACGCAAAGCAGGCAATTGAAAATCTACTGGCGACGCTTGTTCGCGAGCGGCATGCCACCTCCGTGTGGGTAACGCATGATCTGGAGCAGGCCAGGCGTGTGGCCGGTCTGGTATTGAAAATCGACGCCGGGGAAGCCGTTGCGCTGGGCACCCCGCAGGAGCTGCTGCATGCTTAAACTGCTGTTTCACACGCAATTGTCCTTGGGACTAGGGCAGGCCGCCGTGGTGGCGGCTACAGCGCTGATCGTGGCTTGGTTTTCCAGCCGGCGGGGCGCCCGGATCGGGAAAGAAATTCCCATCGCGCTGCTGCGCGGCCTGGTGCAGATTCTGCTGGTTGGCGCGCTGCTGGCGCTGCTGCTGCGCGGCCCATGGTGGAGCTCTGTACCTGTACTGGTTGTCATGATATTCACGGCTGGCAGTATTGTCCGGCGGCGCGTACCCGAACTACCCGGCGCCTACAGCTTGTCATTATGGTGTATGGCCGCGGGTGCAGGCGGCGTCATCCTGTTCATGACCTTGATGGGAATTATCGAGCCCAAGATCGTCGTGCTGATCCCCGTGGGCAGCATGGTGATTGCTCAAAACATGAATATCCAATCGCTGTTTCTGAATCGATTTCTGGCCGAAGTGAATTCTCATCGCGGCGAAATTGAATCCGCGCTGGCGCTGGGCGCAACTCCGGAAAACGCAACCGCACCGTCTCTGCGCGAGTCGTTCCACGCCAGCCTGATTCCGGCGACCGATAATCTTCGCTCACTCGGAATCGTCTGGATTCCCGGCATAATGACGGGAATGCTGCTGTCCGGTTCCTCGCCGGTATATGCGGCGCTGTATCAGTTTGTGGTGCTGGGGATGATTTTCACTGCCGGTGGACTGAGCTGCCTGACGGCAACATATCTCGCGCCGCGGCGTATCTTTACCGTGCACCAGCAGCTTCGATTGCCGGGCTGATGCCCGCTCAATGCTTCGATTCGGGAGCCGCTTCCGAAACCCCATAGACGATAAAAGGAGAATTCTGCTCGTACCCGTCTTCAATCCCGGGGCCTTTCAGCTGGAAAACAATCGCGTATTGCCCGTTCTGCAGCTTCAGCTTGGGGTTTTCCAGAGGAAATGCAGCCGTTGCAACAAGGCTTCCGTCCTCTCCAGGCAGCCATTGCGCGCGCTCCTCGGCGAGTTTGGAGCCTTTGGCATCGATCATGATGAAGCTGCTTTTCCAATCCTTGGATGGACGAGTTGCAAGTTTCCCGGTCGGTGTAATACGGAGCAGGGTCCAGACGATATCCTGCGGGGAAAAGTAGTGGCTGGGATCCGGCTGCAACTCGCAGTTCCCTGCCCGCAGAAAATCCGCCATTGTGGGTTCGGTCGTCGCTTCGGCCGGGGGAGGAGCAAACAGGCAGGACTTGCCGAGAACCAGAGAACTGATGAGGACAGGCTCATCGGTGGTGGGCTCGACAGTGAAAGGAGTCTCGGTCCCTGCGGTAATTTTGCCGGCCGCATCCCCCGCCGCCACCCGTAGCGTGTACGCCCCCGGACCGACATTGAGCGCCAGATTCCATACCGGCTGGGTGGAAGACCATTGCAGAACGCCTGTGGTCGTGTAGGCGATGAATCCGCTGCTGGGCTGGTCTAGTTGCAGCGCTGTG
The DNA here is from genome assembly GCA_963823295.1 of uncultured Acidobacteriota bacterium. GTDB lineage: Bacteria > Acidobacteriota > Terriglobia > Terriglobales > Acidobacteriaceae > JAKAAZ01. The sequence goes on along the minus strand of CAWGLF010000020.1, from coordinate 16,057 downwards.
TCGAGCTGCGGCGGTGGGGGGGTGGTCCCGCTCCAGAAAAATCCCGTAGTCGCTATCTGTGTTCCCGATTTGCGATCGGCGTGAGGAAAATATGCAAGCTGGGTTGCCATTTGGAGCGGGGATGAACCGGCAGCGGGAACATGGTGAAGCGCGTTGCGAAGCGCGGGAGAGAGATTGGCCAGTTGGCGCAATTCCGCCAAACTAGGTGCAACATAGAACGGCGGCGCATCGAGAATCACTCCAGCCTGGCGGGCGGTTACGGAGACCACGTGAAGCTGCCCATCCATCTGCTTCAGGCTGAGATGCAGGTCGAGATTGTAGGCGCCCATTCCATCGTTGCGAATTTCCTGGACTGTATCGGAGACAGAATTCGAAATCCATCCCGCGACGTGACCATTGCGGGTAAGGAGCAGCCAGGGACCGTTGCCGGTCACGGAATAATACGGAGTGAGTCCGCGCAAGTTTCCGATTTCCGTGAAGCTTTCAGCCGCGTAAATCACCGCGCCGGCATTGCGAGCGGCGGTCGCGATGTCATCGACGGCAAAATTTTCATACACCAGTTCCCCTTGCTCGATCACCATCTCGTGATAGATGTCTCCGAGGCTCATCACTACCCGGCGGCCCGGCAGATCGCGCATGCTTGCGATGGCCAGAGCGGCGGTCGTTCGCCAACCGGCAAGGTCGGCATTGTCGGGGCTTTCGTCTTCAATTCTCTTCAGGTCGGCAATGACGCTTTTTAGGTCCCGGGTGTAGGGGGTCTGATCGCCTGAATCATCGAGGATGGAAATGTTCCAGCCCAGATCCGGCTCTTTGCTCAGGTCATTGATCGCTTCGTTGAGAGCGTCTTTGCGATTCAGAGGGCCATCGAGCGGCAGAATAATCAGCAGGTTGGGCCGGTCTTCCGCCTGACCGGTTTTTGGGTTGATAGTATTCGCCCATGGTCTCGATAACTGAAACGGATGCGGCTGGCCATCGACATCCAGACTGATATTGGAACCCGTAAGATCCTTTACCGGGAGAGTCGTGTCCCGGTAAATGGCGTGTAAAGGAATGTGAAACATCTGTGCCTGCTGAATGAATTCCGGCACCACCTCAGGTTGCGCGGCCTGACCATGGGCCTGCCAGGAGCAAAGCCCCAACGTCATCAGCACGACAGCGGCAATCCGAAGCCCAAACATTCTGTTCACGCACATACTCCTCTGCAGCTTCGTGATAACGATAGACCGGTCTGAGGTTTCAGTTTATCCGGCCCGCACCCTATATTGGATGTTGGACTGCCAGCATCTGACCCTCTTATGAAACCAACCCCTCCCATCGCCCGCAAGGATCGCCGCAGTATCCCGTTGCATGGCCACACGCTGCACGATGACTATGGATGGCTGCGCGACAAGGAAAGCCCGGAAACTCTGGCGTATTTGGATGCCGAGAATGCTTATACGCATGCGGTGATGGAACCGGCGCAGCCTCTGATCGATAAGCTCTATGCGGAGATGCTGAGCCACATTCAGCAGACCGACGTCTCTGTCCCCTACCGGGATGGCAGGTTCGAGTATTATTCGCGCACCGTGGAGGGCAAACAGTACCCTTTTTATTGCCGCGTTCCCGCCCAGGCGAATGCAGCGACGCGTCCGGCGCCTCCGGTCAGCGGTTTTCCTGATGAACAGATTCTGCTGGATGTAAACCAACTGGCGGAAGGTCAGGCGTTCATGTCGATCGGGACATCCGACATTACCGATGATGGCAACTGGCTCGCATATACGACGGACAATACCGGATTCCGCCAGTACACCCTCCATGTGAAACATCTGCTGACCGGAGAAACACAGACAGGGTTGGCAGAACGCGTAGGAACCGTGACCTGGGCGGCGGATGGCCGCACGCTTTTCTACAGCGTGGAGGATGAAGAGACCAAGCGGCCGTATCAGATCTTTCGACGCATCCTGCAGATAGACGGCGAGAGGGTCAAGTTTTCCGAGCCTGAACTTGCCTGGGAAGATTCCGATGAGCGCTTCAACGTGGGCGTGGGCCGCACGCGGGATGGAAAATATTTGATTGTAGAGTCGGGCAGCCATACCACCAGCGAGCAATGGTATTTAGCTGCCGACGATCCCGCTGGCAGTTTCCGCTGTATCGCACCGCGCATCGAAAATATCGAATATTACGCCGATCATCGGGAGGGATTATTTTTCATCCGGGTCAATGACATGGGCCGCAACTTCCGCCTGGTCACGACACCGGTGGCTGAGTGCGGCCGCGAAAACTGGCGAGAGATTTTGCCTCACCGCGAAGATGTGATGCTGGAAGACTGCGACCTGTTCCGCCAATTTTATGTGGCGGTCGAGCGTTTCCATGGTTTGCCGCGACTGCGCATCCATGATCTGACTACGGGGGTGGCAAGCAATCCCGCAGTGCGGGAGATTTCATTCCCGGAACCGACCTATACCGCGACTCCGGGCATCAATCGCGAGTTCGACACGACGGCGTACCGGTACGGCTATACCTCACTGGTTACGCCTAGCTCGATTTTCGAATACGACACCGCCTCCGGCGAAAGCAGACTGCTGAAGCAGGTGGAGATTCCCGGCGGGTTTGATCGATCGCTTTATGCTTCGGAAAGGGTTTTCGCTACTGCTTCCGATGGCATGCAGATTCCCATCTCGATTGTGTATCGCAGGGACAGCTTTCGCCGTGGCGAAAACCCGCTGTACCTGTACGCGTATGGTTCCTACGGATACTCGCTTCCGATCGGCTTCAGCGGGAACCGCCTCAGCCTGCTCGATCGCGGCCTGGTGCTGGCCTATGCGCACATTCGAGGCGGCGGAGAGATGGGCAAGCCGTGGCACGATGCCGGACGGATGATGCTGAAGCGAAATACATTCACCGACTTTATTGCCGCCGCCGAACACCTGGTCGCCAGCGGATACGGCGCGCACGATCGCGTCGCCATTGAAGGCGGCAGCGCGGGCGGTCTGCTGATGGGCGCAGTCGCGAATATGCGGCCCGATCTTTTTCGCGTCGTGCTCTCGCATGTTCCCTTCGTCGATGTGATGAATACCATGCTGGATGCTTCGCTGCCGTTGACGGTTGCGGAATATGAGGAGTGGGGAAATCCAAATGAAGAGGCTGCTTTCCGGTACATGCTCGAGTATTCTCCGTACGACAACCTGGCCGCGAAAGAGTATCCGGCGATGCTGGTAAAAACTTCGCTGCACGACAGCCAAGTGATGTATTGGGAACCGGCGAAGTACGTGGCGAAATTGCGCAGCCTGAAAACGGACGGCAATCTGCTGCTGCTCCACGTCAACATGCAGGCCGGTCACGGAGGCGCTTCGGGCCGTTACGATTATTTGAAGGAAATCGCCTTCGATTATGCGTTTCTGCTGTGGCAGCTTGGAGTGGAGAAGATTTAGCCAATCTGGCTCAGTGCGTCATTCCGAGTGCAGCGAGGAATCCAGACGAATATAGCTGAGTTGAAATCGCCGGTATTCTCTGGATCCTTCACTGCGTTCAGGATGACGTGCTTAGAGAATCCATCAACCGGCGCCGCGCAGCGCTTGTGAGAAGCTTAGATCTTCATTTTTTGCCTCGGGCTTTTTGTCATCCTCTGGAATGCTGTCACCCTCACCCGGCGCGAGGAAAAGGTTCGACTGCAGGCCGTGCTGGCGGGTGTAGAGGTCCCAATAGCGGCCATTCTGTGCGTACAGCTCGGCGTGCGTGCCGCGCTCGACGATTCTGCCGTCCTCAACAACGAGAATCTGATCGGCGCGGCGAATCGTCGACAGGCGATGCGCGATGACAAACGTAGTGCGGCCGCGCATCAGGTAGGAGAGACCCTCCTGAATCATCGCTTCGCTTTCCGAGTCAAGGCTCGATGTCGCCTCATCGAGGATCAGGATACGCGGATTGGCCAGGATCGCGCGCGCAATGGAGATGCGCTGGCGCTGGCCACCGGAGAGCTTCACCCCGCGCTCGCCGACAATGGTTTCGTACCCGTCAGGAAAACGTTCCGCGAATTCGTCTACGCGCGCGATGCGGCACGCCTCCAGCACTTCGGCTTCGTCGGCCAGTGGACGCGAAAACTGCACGTTTTCCCGGATCGTGCCATCGAACAGGAAGGATTCCTGCAGGACTACGCCGAGCTGGGTGCGATAGTCGCCCAGGCGAACGGTTGCGAGATCAATTCCGTCGACCAGCACCTGGCCGCGGTCCGGTTTGTGGAACGCGCAGAGCAGGCCGATAATGGTGGATTTGCCGGATCCTGACGGGCCGACCAGCGCTGTCACCGTTCCAGATGCAGCATCGAATGAAATGCCGTGCAGTACCGGCTTTCCAGGCTCGTAAGCGAAGAAGACATCGTCGAACCGAACATCGCCGCGTATCGGGCCCAGCGGGACCCTTCGCTGCGGGTCATTTTCCTCATCTTTCTCGGAGAGGATTTCGCTGGTGCGGTCGAGTCCGGCAACCGCTTCCGTCAACTGCGTTCCAACCGCGACGATCTGGACGACCGGGGCGATCATGTAGGCGAGCACCATGGTATAGGTGACGTAATCCCCGACGGTCAGCTTGTGTGCCACCACCAGCACGCCGCCGAGATACATAACCAGAGCGCCCACCAGGCCCAGCACAACCGTCGACGCAAGACTCATGACCGATTGCGCGGTCAGCGTGCGAATGACGTTATCAAGCAATCGCTGCACGCCCTGGGCGAAGATGCGGGCCTCGCTCTCTTCCGCGTGATATCCCTTCACGACGCGCACACCGCCCAACGATTCAGTCAGCCTGCCGGTCACATCGGCGTTGATGCGGGAGCGCTCGCGGAAAATGGGGCGGATGGTTTTGAATGCCATCATCAGGATGAGGGAGAAGACCACGAGAACGACAACGGCCAGCAGCGTCATTTCCGCGCTGATGCGAATGAGAATGGCGAATGCGATTGCGGCCGCCAGCAGACCGCCGAGGAAATTCACCATACCGGTGCCGATCAGGTTTCGGATGCCCTCCACATCGCTCATGATGCGGGCGACCAGCGTACCGGTGCGGTTAGCGTCGTAGAACGCCACCGGCAGGCGACCGATATGCTGCTGCACCTGCACTCGCAGATCGGTGATGAGACGTTGCGCGGCGATCGACAGCAGCTGCGTCAATCCGTAAGACGTGACGCCTTGAATCGCGGTGGCCAACAGAACGGCGCCGATAATCCATGCCAGGAGATGAAGCTGGCCCTGGCGCATAACGTTGTCGATCAGAGACTTCGCGGAAAGCGGAAGCACGAAGCTGGCGAGCCGGCTGATAATCATCAGGATCAGCCCGAAAGCCAGCACCCCAGCGGCGCGGACGCACCAGCTTCCAGATTTCCGGAAGAACCTTGCGCAGTTCGGGTTTTTCTTGCTAGCGGAGTCAGCCGCAGACACGCGACCGCCGGCGGATTCCGACTTCCGTCCGCCGCGCGTTCCCGCGTCGATCCATGCCGGCTTTATCGCCATGCGCTATCCCTCACGCTTAAATGGTTGACGTGCGATCCGGCGCGCTGCGATGAAGGAGCGGATGCACCAACCCACGAAGACCAAGCAGATGGCCGCCATAGCGAGCTCTTCGTTCATGGCGGGACGCAGCACGGCACGGCCATGTGCCTGTGCGATCAGATCGCTTATGCCGCGCCAGCCCGGAAAGATCACCCCAATTAGTCCCACAGTGACGGCGATGTGCATGAAAAGCATCCGGCGCCTGCTGTTCGGAGTATTCGCCAGCAGGCCCAGAATGCCGAGAAGAATGCCGAAATATGCCGGGATCAGCGCGGTGGGTGCGTAACTTCCGGTTGCGATAAAAACAGCCACTCCCAACACGATGAGAATCAGCGCAAAAACAAGCGTCAGTTTCACCAAAGTTATCAACCCTCCAGGTTCAATCGAACATCTCCAGCATAGTCTTCATGCGCCATTAGGCATGGGACAGCGCCGCAAGAATCTCCTGCACAATGGCCGGCACAGTCTGGGTGATGGAGATCTCGATTGCGTTGCGCGGCGGCTCCAGGGTTGCGATCTGGCTGGGCAATAATGACGGCGGCATGTAATGACCCTGGCGCGCTTCCAGCCGTTCGAGAATTACCGATGCGGGCCCAGTCAAGTAGACCAGGCGAATGGAATCCGGCGGCACATCCGCGGTTAGCGTAGCGCGATACGATTCCTTCAGCGCCGAACAGGCGAGGATCGCATCCGCGTTATTGCGATGCCATTCTAAAATCTTTTCATGCAGGCTGCGCAGCCAGGGCTCGCGATCTTCATCGGTCAGCGGGATACTGGCACGCATTTTGGCTTTATTGGCTTCGGAATGGAAATCATCCGCATCCGCGAACTGCCAGCCTGTTGTCTGCGCCAAAGCACGGCCTACCGTTGACTTGCCTGTCCCGGTAACTCCCATCAAGATCACAATCAATGTCTTACTCCCTCATCCTGCCGGGTAGTTTTTTATCCTGCTGTTTCGTAGATGCCCATAAAAATGCATCGGTGCATTATTTATGAAAGAGGCTGCCGTAGTGGAATCGATAACGAACCTCGCCATAAATTTCGCGCGGCGCGTTGTAATGAAAACCGCCGAATGTCAGGCTATTGTCCAGCAGCACGCGATGGTTGGTGGCGTTCACCACGTTCACAGCGACGGTCGTATGTTGGCGGAAGGTCTTTCCCAGCGCCAGACTTAGATTTGTATCGTGCGGAAGATAATTCCCCGGATACTGCGCAGTCGGCTCGCCGTTGGTAAAGCCGGAACCATAGTAAAAGTTGAAGGATCCATAAGCATTCCCGGGCAGCGTGAGATCCATCCCAAAGTTCAGTGTATTTCTCTGGTCGTGGTCGAGCGGAATGTAGCTAAAACCGGGATTGCACTGCGGGGAAGCGACGGGAATGCAGACCAACCCTCCTGTGATAGGACCGCGCTGCAGCGCCAATTGGTTGGAATAGGCGAGGTGAGCCTGACCCAAGCGCCATACCGTTGGCGAATGCAGCGTCAGTTCCCAACCCTGAATCAATGCGCCATCGATCGTCACAGGAAAGTAGATGCTGGACTCGCCCACGTTCGAATGATCCAGGAAATTATTGGCGCGCGTTTCGAAATTATCCGCATCCAGCAGCCAGCCTCGAAAAGGAATCTGCACGCCGAACTGGTGTTCCTCATCCCGCTCTCCATGCAAGCGGAAGAAAGCTGGTGTTGTTTCCCTGCGCATATTCAATCAGCGGACCGGAAGCGGTCAGCAGCGGCGGTGGCTGATAATAGCGCCCGTAGAAGGCGCGAAGAACCCAATCGATTTTCGGAATGCGCACAACAACACCTACGCGGGGATAGCTTCGGATCTCCGTGATATCGGCCATGAATTGCGATGCGCGCAACCCGGCGATCAGGGTGAGCCATCGCGTCGCCTTGTAGTTGTCCGAAACATATTCTTCGGTGAGGCCGCCGGAGGCTCCATCGCGAATCAGAAAATCCGGATAGCTTTTGTCATTGAATATGGAACCAAACGCATATTTGTCATGCTGGCCGAAAGAGTAAAATCCCGCCTCCAACGTGTTCTTCGCGATCTGGGTGGTGAGGGAGGCCTGCAGGCCGGCGTAGTTGGAAGCACGATCGGAGGTGGTGGCGATGGGAAAATCGTTCGGGTTCGGGCGATAGTCAGCGCTGTTGTAGTGGTAATACGGCGAGAACTGAAGCACGGTGGAAGCGTTGAAGGTATGGACCCATGAGAACGCTGAGAATCCATCCAGCTCACGCTGACTGTCGCGCAAGCCGCTGGAGTCAGGATTAGGCGGTTGATTTTCGTAGTCGTCCGAATTGGGGTCGTACGGAATCTGGTAGTAGTCCGTGCGCAACTGGGATACCAGCCGCAACTGATCACGCGAGGTGCGGTTATACACGAAGGAGGAAAACCCGCCGTATCCGTTGGCCGCATCGTGATAGGCGCGTGGAATCGGAGGCATCAGTCCGTAGTTTGTACGGTTTCCATTCAAGCTGGCATAATAGGCGAACTTCTCGGTGTGGCTGCCGAAGTTGAGCTGGTCGTTCGTCTGATAGAAGTTTCCCGCGCTCAAGGTAAGCTCCGCTTCGTTTTCACGCTCGAATCCTGTACGCGGAGACACATCCAGAACTCCATAGGTGCGGTCGCCTAAATTCGCATCGTAGCTGCCGCGCTCGACTTCAAGAGTATCGATGTCTTTGGGATCAATCTGCGGACCTAGATTGCTGGCGATGTTTGTATTGGGGATTTCGACGCCGTCAATCTGCCAGCTCACCTGATGCCCCCCGCGCATATGCAGCATGTCATGCACAACGTATGCGCCGGGCACGAAATTTGTAATCATCGCGAGGCTGTTGGTGCGGTCTGCGCCCGGGGTCTGAGCGATGGCGAGGCGGTTGACCATGGTGGTCGGCGTTGCGGAGTTCTCATTCACCACCTCGGTCTGCGCCGTTACTTTGACGGACGTCTGTACGCTGCCAATCTGCAGCTGAAAATGGAGGATGTCAGAGGCATTCGCATAAATCGTGATCGCCTGCTGCAGCGTTTCAAACCCGGAGCTGGAGATGGATACCTGGTAATTGCCGAGAGGCAAAGTCAGCATGGAAAAATATCCATCCTGATTGGTGTAGGCGGTTTGGGAGAACTGAGAACTTACCGAGCGGGCAATTACCTGCGCATGCCGTATCGGCCGGTGTTCCGGGTCATGCACAATGCCCTGCAGCTCACCGAATACAGTGGCATCGGCACTTCTGCTGCAGGCTACAAATAGAAACAAAATAACTGCAGCGAGCCACACGTACCTCGCCTTGCGCATAAGATTTCCTTCCCTGCCGTGGTGAATGAATCCGCGCGCAACCGTCATCGTTTCTGCGGGAACCGTTTCCGCAGGAGCGACGACGCGCGGCAGCGACACTGCGCTATCCGATACTTCAAAGCAAAACGGGATTAGAGAAGGACAACGGGAGGTGCGCGCGTGGATTGCGAGCGCCCGATGGGAAGGAAGAAAAATTGCCACGGTGCGGCGAGAACATGGCCGGACGTGACGGGCTGAGAATCCAGCACCCCTGTCGCGCCCACGGTTGCTACGATTGCGGGAACCTGGGTCAATTTCCAGGGGCAGGGCGGCGGTTCCAAGGCGGGCTGCGCCGAAGAGGAGGCGAGGGCCATGGAGCCGGCCATGCTGCGCACCATCACGCAGTGGTGTTTGCCATTCCGGCGGCAACAGGCGGGCAGGTTGGCCGCCTGCTGCGCGTTGGCAAGCACGGGCTGCAGCGGCAACAAAACCGTTAGCAGCAACAGAAAAGATGCAGCCCAACGTCTCACAGATCTCAAGTATACCTTTCCAGCATTGCCTCCTATGGAAGCCGCCATGCTCCGGGCGTATAACGTTGAGATGCCCCTTTCTCCAAGCAGGCCATATAGCCAGGCAGACGCGCGCACTGAGCACGAACTGTTGCAGGCTTTACAGTCGAACATCGACAGCACGATTGTCATCACCAGCACCGTGCGGGCGGCTCGCGCACTTCGGCAGCGCTATAACCATCTGCAGCGCGCCGGTGGAAACGCCGGGTGGATGTCGCCTCAAATTCTGGCCTGGGAGCCATGGCTGGGAACTCTGTGGGATGCAGCGGTTCTTCGCGGCGCGGAAACGCGAGTGCTGCTAACGGATACGCAGGAGCTAGAGCTTTGGCACAAAGTGCTGGCGCAAGATGATGACGCGAAGAACACTTTATCCATTGCCGCGCTGGCCGAGCTGGCCCAAAACGCCTGGAAACAGATGCACCAATACAAAATTCCTGCAGCGAGTTTACGCGGCGACAGCAGCCTGGACGTGGCCGCCTTCTCGCGATGGACTGGGGAATTGGATCGGATTTGCCGGAAATTTTCTTTTGTCTCACCGGCTCTGATCGAAGCCGAGATCGCGCAATGGATTTCAACAAAGGAAATTTTGCTGCCGCATGACATTCTCCTGCTGGGGTTTGACCGGGTCACGCCAGCACAAATGTTCCTTATCCAAGCGCTGGCGGCACAGGGTTGCTCGGCTCAGTTTGTCGAACTCAGGACCTCAGAGCCTGGGGTATCGAATTGCGCGATCGCGTACGCCCGGACGACGGAACAAGAGATCGCCGCCGCAGCACACTGGATACGCGACACGCTGCTGGCGAATCCAGGGCAGCGAATCGGGGTGCTGGTTTCGGAACTGGAGAAGATGAGAGGATCCATCGACGCCACATTTCGGCGGGTGCTGGCGCCCTCCTCGATGGACGTGCGCGCGCAACAAACATCGCTTCCTTATGAGTTTTCGCTCGGCACTCCCATGTACCAGATGCAGCCGGTTCGCACCGCGCTGACGTTGCTGCGATGGCTGGATCAAGCGATACCCGTGGAAGAAGTTTCATGGCTGACGGTGCATGGCGGCTTCGGCGCTGAGAGCGATGGATCCCAGGATGCTCGCGCCCGGCTGGACCGTAGATTCCGAGAACGTAATTTTCAGCTCGGCGGCCCGATATCGCTGCCGGGCTTTCGGCAATGGCTCTCGCATGCCGGAAACCTGGATGACGTCAGAGATTTTCGCAGATGTGTGGAACGTCTCTCGGCGTTGGCCAGCAGACAGGACCTGGGCAAGTCGCGTTCCTTCGCAGAATGGCGTGAGGTCGTTGAGGAAGCGCTCTCCGCTGCCGAGTGGCGGCTGCTGAATCCAACCGAAAGCGCGGATTATCAGTTGCTGCGGCGGTGGAACACTCTGCTCGATGAGCTTTCTTCGTTGAATAGCGTAGCTGGGCCGGTTCGATTTTCGACTCTGATCGAGAAGCTGAAGCATCTCGCAGCCCACATGCTGTTCACTCTGGAGACCCGCAATGCACCCGTGCAGATTCTCGGAATATCCGAATCCGCTGGGATCGTATTTGATGCAGTCTGGTGGCTGAATGCGCAGGCAAGCACGTGGCCGACGCGCGGGAAGGCCCAGCCATTTCTTCCCTGGAGTCTGCAACGCGCAGCTCACATGCCGTATGCAGATCCTGCGGAAGACACCACGTTTGCTCTTCGAGCGACGAAAAGAATTCTGAACTCCGGGAAGAACGCGGTTATTAGTTTTGCGCTTCAGGAAAGCGATGGGGCGAATACCGGTACGCACATACCCGATCGCGAGATTCTTCTGTCTCCGCTGGTACGCGAAGCTCTGCCGAACATTCCGATCATCGCGGTCGAAGAACTTCTGCCCGAGCTTTTGCCGCCGGGCCAGCACAGCGTTGCGACGCCCGGCAGCCTTGAACAGCCTGCTTTAGAACAGGTGGCGGAGGAGCCCTTCATTCCGTTCAGAGCAACCCAGGTACGCGGCGGCGTTCGCTTCCTGGAGCTGCACGCGGCATGTCCGTTTCGCGCCTTCGCCGAACTGCGGCTTGGCGCGCGACCACTGGAGGAGGCGGAGTCTGGCCTTTCTCCCAATGCTCAAGGAAACATTGCTCACAAAGCACTGGAGAAGTTCTGGAAGGAGATGAAATCACAGAAAGAATTGCTAGGGACCACGACTGAGCAGCATCGGCAAAGCCTGCGCCAGCATATTGGGAATGCATTAGCAAAATTTTTTGAAAATGCGAACGAGCCGTGGCAGCAAACGTTGCTGGAAATTGAAGCAGAACGGCTGGAAGCACGGCTGCTGCAATGGCTGGAGCAGGAGAAACAGAGGCCGGATTTCACGGTGATAGAAACAGAGGCCGTGTTGGAGCACCAACAGATTGGTGGAATCGAGATGCAATGCCGCATCGACAGAGTCGACCAGGTCCAGCAGGGAATCGTGCTGCTGGATTACAAGACGGGCCCTGTAGATCGAAATTCCTGCACGGGTGACCGTCCCGATCAGCCGCAGTTACCCGCCTATGCAGTTCTGCGCGGCCATGCGGTGGGAGAGCAACCGACAGAGATTGCCGGAGTCGCTTTTGCCGGTCTGCATCCGCGGAAGCTTGGATTTACTGTGGTCGGATCACTCTCGTCGGTGTTCTCAAGATCATCGGCTGCTCCAGGCGGGTCCACGGACGAGCCGGGACCCTCTTCGGAACCGCGCAGGACTTCCCGTTCGAATCCGGCTTCACTGTCTGCCGCGGAGATGCGGGAATTGCAGGCACTCTGGAGCGCGAGTCTGACGCAGCTTGCGGAACAATTTCGTGCCGGTGCGGCGATGGTCGATCCCAAGAAGCACGCCGAGACGTGCAAATACTGCGGCCAGACGCTGCTTTGCCGAATTCGCGAAACCACCGGAGTTATCTCCGGCGCCAACGAAGAAGAGGATCAGGAAAGCTCCTCATCTACTGGGAATTTTGAAGGATGAATCAGACAGGTACTTCCCCGGCCGAAGATCTTATGGACGCACAGTCCGATGCGGCCGCGCGCCGCAATGCATGGGATGTAGAGCAGTCGTGGATCGTCGAAGCGCCGGCAGGCTCCGGAAAAACAGAGCTATTGATGCAGAGATTTTTGCGATTGCTGGCGCGCGTGGAGCGGCCGGAGCAGGTGTTGGCCATCACCTTCACGCGCAAAGCTGCCGCGGAAATGCGGGACAGAATTATTGAATCTCTGCGGCAGGCTCAAAACAACGATCCGGTCGAAGCGACGGCAGCCCACAAACAGCAGACCCGCGAATTTGCCCGGGAAGTGATCGAGGCCGACGCGCGGATGGGCTGGAATCTGATCGCCCAGCCGCAACGGTTCAATATCCGGACCATCGACTCTCTATGCAGCGAAATCGCTTCTCGCCTGCCGGTGCTTTCACGGCTTGGTGGTGACATGCATCCGGTCGAAGATGCCTCCGAACTGTATCGCGACGCAGCTCAGGCCACCCTGGAAGAAATGGGCGGCAGCGATACGCGCCTGCGGGAAGCGGCGCGCAGTTTGCTGATTCACCTGGATAATCGATTGGACCGGGCGGTGGATCTGCTTGCCGCGATGTTGAGCAGCCGCGACCAGTGGCGCCGTGTGTTTCCCATCGATCAAGCACTGTCCGACGAGCAGTTAGATACGCTCATTCGCGAACAGTTTGAGAAGCCGCTGCAGGCGCTAGTCTCGACGACGCTGGAACGCGCCTCGAAACTGCTGGGCAAACAAGACTGGAAAAAGGTCTTCTATCTGGGGCATTATGCCGCTGGGCAACTGGAGAATTCCGAGTATACGAACATCTTTCGTCCCCTACTCTCAAGTGGCGAGGTTGCATCCTGCGATTGCGAGCACCTTGATGAATGGAAGGCAGCCGCGCAGTTGCTGCTTACCGCAGATAAGAAGGGCTTGCGCAAGCAGGTAGACAGGAGAATCGGCTTCGACCGCGCAAGCCCGTGTAAGCCGGAGCTGCTGAATCTGCTGAAATCGCTCGCCGGTGATGATGATCTCGTCGATGCAATGGCACAGGTTCTGGCGCTACCGCCGGCTTGCTATACCGGGCAGCAGCGCGAGATTCTCCGTGCCAGTTTTCTGCTGCTGCGGCGGGCGGTTGCGCACCTGCAGGTTGCGTTCGCCCGGTCCGGCAACACCGATTTTGTGGAGATTGCCCTGGCTGCGGCGCACGCTCTCGAAGACGATGCCGATAGTCTGGCGCTCGCCTTTGGCACAGAAATCCGGCATCTGCTTGTCGATGAAATGCAGGACACATCGATTACCCAGTTCAACATGCTTAGCCAACTGGTCCAGAGCTGGGACGGACATAGCCAGACCGTGTTTCTCGTCGGCGATCCAAAGCAATCGATCTACAGGTTCCGGCATGTTGAGGTGGGCCTTTTCGCGCGCGCGCGCAATGAAGGCCTGGGTGGAGTTCGCCTGAACCCCATTCACCTGAGCAGCAATTTCCGCTCGCATCAAAGCCTGGTCCAGCAATTGAATCAGGTCTTTACTCAGATATTCGGAGAAGGACTGGATTCCGACGAAGTCGAATTTATTCCTTCCGAAGCAGCGCATCGCGAGGATGAGACGCAGCGCCTTTTCTGGCATCCACAGGTGCGTGCGTATCAGGAAAAGCCGGCGGTAGCGTTCATTCGAGAGGAAGAGGATCCCTGCGCAGCCGAAGCTCGTGAGATATGCGAGATCATCGCGCGTCAACGCGCGCAAAACGCACCCGGAGAAAAGCAGCCGAGTATCGCCGTCCTGGTGCGCGCCAGAAGCCACGTGATTCCGATCCTGCAAGCGATGCGAGAGCGCGGCATTCCGTATCGTGCTGTGGAGCTCGACACATTGCCGGATCGCCAGCCGCTGCTGGATCTGGTCGCCATTACCCGCTGTCTGCTCCATTCCGCCGATCGCATCGCCTGGCTGGCAGCTTTGCGCGCGCCCTGGTGCGGGTTGACGTTAAGTGATCTGGTCGCCCTGTGCGGCAACGACGATCCGGCGTGGAATTACAAAACAGTTCCCGAATTGTTCCGCGAGCGAGCCTCTCTGCTAAGTGCGGACGGACAACAGCGAGCTGCGCGAACCATGCAAGTGCTGGAGGCCGCCAGAAACATCTCCATCCATCAACCCTTATCAATATTGGTTGAACGCGCGTGGTACACGCTGGGCGCTCAACAGTGCGTGCCCGCAACCGAAGCTGCCACTGTGAACGATTTTTTTCGCATGCTGGATACGCTGGAAAATGAGGATGGCAGATGGCCCACAGCGAGCCGGCTGGAAGAAAGAATGCAGAAACTGTTTGCAGCACCCACGGCGACCGACGATTCACCTGTGGACGTGCTGACGCTGTTCAAGGCGAAGGGTCTCGAGTGGGATGTTGTTCTGATCCCTGGACTGCATCGCTGTCCAGGAAGAGATGAGGCGAAGCTGGTGCAATGGATGGAACAGGTACCGGCAGAAATGTTCCCCGCGCCACACGGCGGCTCGGATTCCGCAGGCACAATTCTTCTGGCTCCGATTAAACATGTTGCTGAGGAGCATGAACCAATCAACATGTGGATTCAGTCCAGGAGCACGGAGCGGGATCGCGTTGAACTGAAGCGTTTGCTTTACGTCGGCTGCACGCGCGCCCGCAAGGAGGTCCACCTGTTCGCCCGTTGCGACGAAGGAAAATCCGGCAAGCTGAACCAGCCGCGCCGGCAAAGTCTGCTGCGCACGGCGTGGCCAATTGCGGAAACCATCTTCATCGGGCATGCCGAGCGGCAAAAACTCCGCAGCGCAGACCATTCGAATATTGTGGAGATGCCTTTCGCAGTGCAGCTTCCGGCTGCCGCAGCCGGAGAACCATTGCCAGGTCACCTGGAGACCGTCGCTGCCGGAGCAAATGTCGCTCCAATCGAGGAAACGGGCGCATCGCGAGGAATGATTCGGCTCTCGAATTTTCAGCGACTCGTCACAGACTGGCAGCCATCTGCGGCGTTGCCGGATGTTCCATTTGAGCCGACGATCGAGTTGCAGAAAGCGATTGCGGAGAGTGAGGGCAGCGTTCGGCAGATCCAATTTTCGCGTCCACAAGGTTCGTGGCGGGCACGTCGATTCGGAACTGTCCTGCACGCTTTTCTGGAGCCGCTGGCGAATATTCTTGTCGAAAATAAGAGTCCGGCCGCGATCAGGAATGCGGTTGAACGGCTGTCCCATCCGATTCGCCTGCACCTAATGCGCAGCGGCTGCGATTCGCAGGAGGCAAAAGTCGAAGCCGAGCAAATTGTTACTGCGCTTCAGGCCGTGGCAGGCGATGAAAATGGCCGCTGGATACTCGAAGCGCATCCGCAGCCTTCTGCCGATTCGGGGTCATCGAAGATCGGTTTTGAGGTTCCGCTGACAGGTCTGTATCTAAATGCAATGCGATCGATTCGCCTGGATCGCATGTTTCTCGCCGGCAAATCTCCGCGGGCGCAGGGCCAGGATTGCCTGTGGATTGTGGATTTCAAGACCGCGGCGCATGGGGCAAAAGGTCTCGAGGAATTTCTGGCCAAGGAGAAGGAGCAGTACTGGTCCCAGATGCAGACCTACGCCGGAATTGTAAAAGCTGTTTATCCCAGCTACGCGGAGATTCGCCTGGGGCTGTTTTATCCGCTGCTGCCGGAGTTTTTGTGGTGGGATTACGAGCCGCTGCCATAAATC
>CAWGLF010000019.1:0-351048 GCA_963823295.1 uncultured Acidobacteriota bacterium | reverse complement strand
GTGGCTGCTCGGATTTATCGGCTTCCACGTGCTGGGCGCGTATATTCATATCCTTCTGGTTATTGCGGTGATTGTGCTGATCTTCGCAATCATCGGCGGGCGGCGTACCGCGCTTTAACTTCGCCGTACGAGTAGATGAAATGGGGCATCTAATTATTTAGCTGGAAGATGCCCCACGCACCATTTACCGCAGCGAGTCCAGCCGGATTCGCCGCGTAGCAGAAAGGGAAATCAAATGAATACAGATCAGGTAAAAGGCAAGATCGATCAGGCAACCGGCAAGGTGAAACAAGGTGTTGGCGAAGCGGTGGGCAATCAGGACATGGCCAACCGTGGCGTCGCCGACCAGGTGAAGGGCGCTGCCAAGGAAACATGGGGTAACGCGAAGGACGCCGTCAACCAGAACGCCGATGCCCAAAGCCGCGATGCAGAAGACCAGGCCAATCGCAGCCGCGCGCACGTTTCCAACAAAATCGACGACGTAAAGGATCGCGCGAATGAAAAGATCGACGAATTCAAGGATCGTCATCGCGCATAGAGCTGAATCCCCGTTTCCGGAGATCGTGGCTGAATAGAATCAGCGAAGATTCTCTGGATTCTTCAGTCCGTTCAGAATGACAATCTGACGAATATAATTAAATCGAATAGCGCAGAGTGCCTCGGGAGATCATTTTCCCGGGGCACTTCTGTGTTGAATCGATTTGACAATCGCCATATCTCTTCGGAAAAGAGGAAATACAGAGATTCTTCACTCGTTCAGGATGACGAACGCGTGGGTGGGCGCAGCAATCGTAAATCCGTATCAGTGATGCAGAAGATCGGCGGCAACCGCGATGAAAAAGACGAAGGAGATGATTCCATTCATGGTGAAAAATGCCGCGTTCAAGCGGGTCAGATTACGGGGGGAAACCAGGGTGTGCTCGTAAACCAACATGGCCGCGACGGCGACGATACCGGCGATGGTGATGACGCCGAGGTGAAAGAGCGGGACGAGGGCGGCCAGTAAAGCAAGCATCGCCAGATGCATGAAACGCGCAATCCAGAATGCAGCGTCCAGTCCAAAGGCCTGCGGGACGCTGTGTAGGCCTGCCTGCAGATCGTGCTCATAATCCTGACAGGCATAGAGGACGTCGAACCCCGCCACCCAGAACAGAACCGCGCCGGTAAGCGCGAGGATGCAGGGATCGAGGCTGCCGCGAACAGCAATCCATGCGGCCGAGGGAGCGATTCCGAGCGCGAGGCCCAGCAGCAGGTGCGACCAGCGGGTAAACCGCTTGGCGTAGGAGTAGGAAAAGACGACAGCGAGCGCCACCGGCGAGAGAATCAGCGTGAGGCGATTGAGGCGACCGGCGGCGAAAATGAAAACTGCCGCGGAAACGATGGTGAACCCGGCGGTGAAGCGCAGACTGAGCAGGCCCGCGGGGATGGCGCGCTTCGCGGTGCGGGGATTGGCGCCGTCGATTTCGGCATCCGCCCAGCGATTGAAGGCCATGGCGGCGGACCGAGCCGCGATCATGCAGACGACAATCCAGAATAAAGTTCGCCACGCCGGCCACCCACGCGCGGCCAGCATGGCGCCGGTCAAAGCAAACGGGAGCGCGAAGACCGAGTGCTCCCACTTGATCATCTCGAGCGTGGTGCGCAGGCTGCCGGTCGTTCTTGCCAGCGGCGGCAACGGCGATTCGATGATGTTCTTTTCCACAATAAAAAGCGTACCTGAAATGCGGTGCGGCGGCACACAAACAGAGGAATCTTGAGTGGGCCGCCCGGGCAATGAGCAGAAATGCAGAGGTTCTTCGCTCCGCTCAGAATGACGACCCTTTCCGCACTTTGTTGGGTCATCCGGAGTGCGCCAGCATCTAACGCGAGTAAGAATTTTCTTCAGGCTCGCCGCTGACAGTAACCCATGGCGAGCTTCCCACCGCTGCGGCAGGCTCAGGCAGGCTGTGGGGCATCCATGTTTGAATCACCGCGCGAAACAGGCGCCGGCAAGGACGACGAAATTTGACTGCCCAGAAACAGCGTGCCGCTTCGACAGCGGGGAATCCGCACAATATCAATCCATGGCTTGTGGCGCTGGCGGTGATTCTGCCGACGTTCATGGAGGTGCTGGATACCTCGATCGCCTCGGTGGCGCTGCCCTACATTGCGGGAAGCCTGGGGGCAAGCACGAACGAAGCGACCTGGGTGCTGACGAGCTATCTGGTGTGCAACGCGATCGTGCTGCCGGTCAGCGGATGGTGCGCGCAACGATTCGGACGCAAGCGGTTCCTGCTGACCTGCATTGTGATCTTCACGGCCAGCTCCTTCATGTGCGGGGCGGCGACCAGCCTGGGGATGATCCTGGTGGCGCGGGCGGTGCAGGGTGCGGGCGGCGGCGCGCTGCAGCCGATGTCGCAGGCCATCCTGCTCGAAACTTTTCCTGAAGAAAAACGTGGGCAGGCGATGGCGATGTTCGGGCTGGGCGTGGTGGTGGCGCCAATCCTGGGGCCGACGCTGGGAGGCTATCTGACGGACGCGTACTCCTGGCGCTGGGCGTTTTACATCAACGTGCCGGTTGGAATTCTGGCGTTCATCATGATCACGCGGTTCGTGTTCGATCCGGACTACATTCGGAATGCACGGCCGGGAAAGCTGGACGCGATTGGGCTGGGGCTGCTGGCCACCTGGCTGGGGTGCCTGCAGATCATTCTCGACAAGGGCCAGGAAGACGACTGGTTCGGAGCGACATGGATTCGCTGGGCGACGGCGATCCTGCTTATCTCTTTTGTGGCATTCGTTATTCGCATGTTGATCAAGAAGCGTCCGCTGGTGGATCTGCGCATCTTTCGACATCGAAACTTTACGCTGGGTTGCGCCCTGATTGCGCTTTTCGGAGGATGCATTTATGGGCTAATCACGCTGCTGCCGCTGTTCTATCAGGAGCTGCTGGGCTACACCGCGTACAACGCCGGAATTGCCGTTAGCCCGCGCGGACTGGGGGCGGTGATTGCCATGCCAATCATCGGTTATCTGACCGCGAAGATGGACAACCGCTGGCTGATCGGCGGGGGCTTCATTATTTTCGGCATCTGCGGAATATGGTTTGGAGAAGTGACGCTGGCGATTTCTCCGTGGTCGTTTATCTGGGCGATTATCCTGAGCGGGTTCGGCTCCGGGATGGTATTTGTTCCGCTGTCCACGATAACGATGGCGTTTTTGTCGAATGAGGAGATCGGAAACGCTTCCGGCCTGTACAACCTGCTGCGCAATGTTGGCGGCAGCCTGGGGATTTCAATTACGAACACGCTCCTCGCTCGTCACGCCCAGGTTCACCAGGCATATCTGATCCAGAACCTGACTCCCAGCGGCCGGATGTATCAACAGCAGCTCAGCCAGGGAGCCGGCGATCTCGCGCCGAAGATCGGCTCCGCGATGTCCGGCGCCGGAGCGCTGGGCAGGATGTACAGCTCGTTGAATATGCAGTCTCTATTGCTGTCGTATATGGACGATTTTCGGATTCTGGCGGTGGCGTCTTTTGCTTGTCTGCCGGTCGCATTGTTCCTGCGCAAGGCCAAAGCACGCAGAGGCGCGGTATCGGCGGCGCATTAAAGCATTTCCGAACTCCCACCCTAACCGCAAAGGACGCGGTTAGAATGGGCACCCTCCTTTTCCACGATGGGGCACCCGCGATTGATTCGCTTACCATTGCACGCCGGGGTATAGGCTGGGAAGCCGATATCCGCGATAGACATATGCGCCGGCTACCTTCAGGGTCCAAACCGGCTGCGGAGTGCTCTGCTTGGTGACCTCGACAATCTGCGAATTGGGCGTGGCGCCCGGCAATCCGCAGAGATCGTATTCGATGTCTCCGTTTGGCAATTGTTCGGAGTTTCCACCGAAGAAACTGTACAAGCTGGTCGGGAGGACCTGATGGAACTCCAAGGTCGCGGTTTTCGCCACTTCATCGATCTGGAAGACGGGCACCGTGGTGTACAGGCAGGAAGGCGGTTCCGGTTTCGTGGTTGCACAAGGGGAACCCGGAGGAAAGACTCGGAAATCTCCATTGTCCATCAGAGTTAAGCCGAATATGCCCGTCGTGTATTTTGTGGTGAAGTTCGGCTTATGCTGGCCTGAAAACCAGTCGGTCGGGCCGGTGCCGCCGACCAGCTTGAAATCTCCCTGATATCCCAGGCGCCAGATAATATTTCCGGTTCCAGCGCCATTGTTGTAATCCACTTTCACAAGCCAGTTCTGGTGGCGCATGGAGATGATGATATTGCCGTCGTCCTGCGAATAGATGATCGCATTGGTGTGCGTCCAATCAGGAAAGTTCTCAGGATGGCGATTGACATCCAGGTGATCGAATTCATTCCAAACCCAGACCGGCTTCAGATTGGTGTCCAGATCGACAATCACATCGCCCAGGACTTTTGTCGGAGCGGTCGTGCCCGGCAATGTCAACATTTTGGATGTTGTTGCGATCACCAACCAGTGTCCATTCGGAAGAACAGTGACGTCATGGGAAAAACTCATAAGAGGAATGTTGTAGTTGGCGGCGGCCATTTCGGTATTGAGCTGCGTCATGTCGATCTCTTTGACCGTGTTTCCGGCAAGATCGAATTCTCGCACCAGATTCGTTGTTCCCGGAGGAGCCGGAGCATGCAGGAAAGCGGAAGGCGAGTCGCCGGCATAAGCGAGATAGTTGCCGTCGGCCAATTGCTTCGGGGCTCCCCATTGCGCGGGGCCGAGAGGTGTCGGTGGGTTATAGACCCACAAGATATGCCCCGCCAGGTCTGTCACAATGATGGCCGCCTGTCCGCCATGTACCAGAGGATTCAGCATCTCGACCCCTGACTGCGGTGTCTGCCCGGGAGCAGTGGTCGCAGTAATCTGCGGAAGAGAAGTTGGCGGATAATGGCTCGTGGTAAAGGTGTGGTCAACATCGGTCACGGAGGTGCCATTCTGATATTGGACAGAAGCCCGTATGTGATACTTGGTGTCGGGAAGCATACCGGCGACGTAGATATTCACCGGGCCGCCGCCGCTCGGGGTGAGCACGGACGAGGTCTGCAAGCCATAGTTCTGGGTGGTCCCAAAGGTGACAGTCACAAGAGCGGCGGAAGGCGGCGTGATCTTATATTGCGCTACCTGCGGATTGGGCGTCGCAGTTACCGTTCCCGCAGGCAGGGCAGCGCGCGGAGCTAACAGGTCGTTGTTTGATCCACAGCCTGCTAACAATCCTAGAAGGACTAATGCGCCAATGCCTGGAAGAACTAATGCGCCAATGCGTGGTCGAATATTCATGAACATCTTTGCAGCTTCCGAAATCTTCCTGGAGCGAACTCACACGGTCCAAAATGAAGTCAACTCACTCTTCCAGTAAATCGGGATGTAAATGGGCCTGCGAAGGATGCTTGCTATGGCTGTAGGCACTCCACTCCGGTATGCTTCGGTCCACAAATTTATTTCGGCTGGATCAAGCTGCGCACCGCCTCGCTCGGAATGACAGTTGATGAATGTGCAGGGCGCTATTGCCGTTCCGGATATGCGACTTTGTGTGGACGGGTGAGAAAGGATTATGCCGGCGCTTCCAATTAGCTGGACACTCGAGTCGAGTTAGCGTCGGGTCGCCACCGGTTACAGTATTGGCGATCAACACGGCGGGACAGCAGTGGAATCGGTCCTACGCTATGGTGAAGTAAACGATCTCAGGACAGATCGAATACAGTCCCAAATAGGGCTGGGACTGTATTCGGAATCGTTTGATAGACGGGCTATTTCTGTTCGTTCGCCTGGTTCGCGACCACTAGGTTATTGGTGACCTGGAACACGTTTGGCACCTGCATGGCGCGGGTGTACGCAAGCTGCTTATCCATCTGGTTGTTCACGACGCCGTACAAAGTGACCCTGCCGTTTTGAACGGAGATGCGGATCGGTTTCGATGGCACAATCGCGTACTGCTGCAGCGCGGGAAACCCGTAGATCGCGCGGTAGGTTGCGCGGCGTATTCCATCATCCATCGGCGAAACCGGATCGACGCTGATGCGATCGACCACACCTTTCACGCCGGGTGTAAATTGCGTCAATGAAAGGGCGGATTGCTTGGCCACGGGACCGAGCGCATGGCCACCGAGAGTCGCCACCCCGTTCTGCACCGACACTCCGATAGCGTCAAAGACCTGACCGAAGCCGACGCGATCGACTTCGATCCTGCTGAGCAGCTTTCGCTGGAGAACATTATCCGGAATGGTGGGACCGCCAACGGCAATGTTGTCGCGGACATCCTTCACACCGCGTACCTTCCTGGCTTTCTTGATCGCATCCACTTTGTACCCGTACAGATCGACCTGGCCGGATAAAGTGACGGTTCCATCCTCAGAAGCGCGCACGTTGATATCTCTAAAATTCTTGTTCCGAAGCTGCCTTTGGACTGCATCGGTAAGCGACTGGCCCGTGTCGGCGGCAAATACGCAGGCCGAAGGACCAGTCAGGACGGGCGCCGCGACCCATCCCACCGCACCGAGAAACAGTACGACCACCAACTGCTGTGCAATTTTTCGGGTTCGCATCCTTTTCATCTCCCTCACAAAATCGAACTACCATCTTGCCGGATCATACGATACTCCGAGCTCTGCGAACAGACAAGATGCACTCCATGAGACGCAATTGAAATCGAGAGCGATTCTGAATGACGGGATTTTTGATCCCTTCGAAAAATTCGGGAAACATCGGCTATGCCGGAATTCTTCGCTCCCACCCCAGCGACGAAGACCTGTCGCCGGGGACCCGGCTGCGCGCAGAATGACGGGCTCACTTTTTGATCCGACTCCATCTGAACCAGAGACGACCGACAAGCCTGGCTCTCTTACTGCTGCAGATAATACTGAATGGTTGTCACCACGCGCACCTTCTGCAAAATGCTTGCGCCGGATTGACCTGACATGCCGGCGGACATTCCTTCGCCATCCGATGCGGCATCTGCCGATGATATGGAAAACAGCCCTTGGGACGCCTGGCGGATCGTTCCGACCTTGCTGCCGGAGTCGGCTGCAAAACGCTCGGCGGCGGTGCGAGCGTTGCGTGTCGCTTCGGTAATCATCCCCGGCTTAATTGAATTCAATCCGGTAAATACATAGCTGACGCTATTCTGCTGACCGTATTGCGGACCGCCGCCGAGCACCACGCCGCTGGCGATCAACGAGCTGGTCTTTTGCACCGCGGCGGCCACTTTGGCTACATTCTGCGATCGGACGGTGATGGATTGCTGCACGATGTAGCGATTGGGGGCGCGCGTCCCTCCGTAATCATTGGCCTGAGTGTCGGTGACTCCGGGCTGACCGAGAGTGATATCGGTCCGGGGAATGCCCTGCGCGTTCAGAAATTGAAGGACTGCCTGGCTATCCTGTGTGCTTTTGTTATAGGTGGCCTGCAGATCGTTTCCGGCTTCGCGGAAGGATAAAGGCCAGATCGCCAAGTCCGCCTGCACGTTCCGCTCCGCGAGGCCGCGGACGGTGACGTAGCGGTCGGCCAGGCGGGTGTCTTTGATCTGGCTGCCGAGGAGCCATCCGCCGAGGAGGAGGCCGAGGAAAATTCCTATGGCGAGGAGAGCACTGGAGACGATTGTGCTTCGGCTTGATTCTGTCATTGCGCTGGATTCCTGCATGGAAGGACTATCGGACAGAGTTGGAAACGGGTCAAGGAAAAAAGCGGTGGGGTGGTGGGTCGCCGTAATACAGAGGTCCGTCGCTACGCTCAGGATGACGACATTCTGGGGTGGCAAACGATTACTTATGCCGGGCGCGAATCTGCAGATACATGCTAAACACGTTCGCCTCGTCGCGGACGGCGATGACGGAGACGTTGCGAGTCAGGTCGTACTGCGCCTGGATCAATTGCTGCGCAGTGGTGTTTACGTTGGTGGCGAAGGTGAGGGTAACCTTGGTGCCGACCTGCTCCTCGACGGTGATGCGGGCGGTGGATTCGCCGAGTGTACCGACAAAGTTGGGATCGACGCGGACGCTGCCGACTCCGAAGAGCTTTTGCACCCGGCTGCTGACGGCAGCATTGAGAGCACCTCCGAGCAACGCTTCTGAGGTGAGGTTGGCGCCCGCCTGCTGCTGTACCTCGCCGTATTGTGTTGCCTGCTCGTTGGTGCGCCCGAGAGCGAGCAGCGCCAGCACATCTGCTTGCGTCAACGGCGGCTCCGAACGATAAGAAATATCGAGCTTGCTGGGCGGACCATGCAGGGTGATGATGATGTCGTAATTCTGCACGCGGGCCGAGGCTTCGAGGTTGATCTCGGGTGAAATAGTCACCGGATTGTCGAAGATGATGTCTCCCTGCTGCAGGTGATATTTCGTTCCGGCAAAAGACGCGGAGCCTTCGGTAATGTCGATACGGCCGAGAACCGAGGGATTTTCGAGCGTTCCACGAATGCGCAGGTTGACCTCTCCGGCGAGCGAAGCGAATGAGTTTTGAAATCCCAGTGCCGGGGTGGAGGTGACGTGGACATCGAGCCGGACGCGATTGAGGGGCGAGGCAAGATCGATGGGAGCGGAAACTCCTCCGCCGCCGGCCAGAGATGCGAGATCGACACTGCTTCCGACGCCAAAGCGCGTCATGATCACATTCCCGCTCAGCAGCAGATTGTCGGAGCTTCCGAGGAGGCGCAATTTCGCATCCGCAGAACTGGAAACCCCTTTGGGATAACGGATGCGGACGTCATGGACGGTTGTTGTCAGATCGACGAAAACCCCATTGCGGTAGCCGATGAAGCCTTTCATCTGCAATCCACCGCCGCCGGAAGAGCCGCTCAATTGCTGGATGACCATGCGGTCCTGATCAAAGAGCAATTCTCCATTCAGATTTGTCAGCCCGTTGGTGATGTTCGGCAGATGGACATTGACGTGGTTTACCTGCGCGCGACCACGCAAATCGGGCTGGCGTGCGGTACCGCCAGCGTTTACCACAAACTGAATCTGCCCTGAAGACAGGATGGGCGGGGCGATGGCGGAAGCGAGTCCAACCTGAATCACGCCTTCTGAGTGCAGGCGCAGCCGGTAGTTGTTAATGAGATCGATTGTCCCGCTGGCAGACAGGTCCACGTCCTGACCCTGGATATGGATGGGTTTGAGCTGCACTTTTCCATCTTTTAAAGAAACTTCGACGGGTCCACCAGAATGAATTGTCCGGTGGCTGATGGTCATGGTGAAAGGCTTCAGAGTCGCGTCTGCCTGGATCGCGGAAAGCCGCCGGAGCGGTCCGGACATGGTCATCCTGCCATCGAGCGGCGATGCGCCATTGATGGCAGTCGATATCATGGTGCGGAGCAGCGGATCAGCATTGAAACCGGTGAACGTAAGCTGCGCCTGCGCGGGATCGTTCCCGTGGAGTTCCACCTGGCCGGACGCATCCACATGGGCGTGGAGCAGATCGGCGCGAGAGGTGAGCATAAGAACTCCGCGCTGGAGATGCGCCTCCGCATGCAGACTTCCCATGGACTGATCGTCCAGCGTTAGATTTTCGATCTGCGCCGCGCCGGTCGCGAGCGGAGACGCTGTTGTGCCAGCGGCCTGAATATGAAAGCCAAGCAAGCCGTCGAGGGGCAAGCGTTGCATTTTCAGGGCGGCAATCTGATTCAGCGCGAAGTGCCGGCCCGTGAGTTCCCCGGAGAGCGCCCCGGTTTCGTAGTAGTACGTAAGCTCGCCGCCGGCGGTACCGCTGGCAGCGGTCAGCTGCAGATGGGTGGCTTGCAGAGCATGGCCCTGTGCCGTCATCTGTATGGACGCGGCGCGAATCTGCTGGCCGGCAATGACGGCATGCGTCAGCGTAGCCTTGCCGGCGCCGTTGATATCATCCACGACGCCGGAGAAATGCGCATCGGCGGTCAGTTCTCCGGATGCGGGATACGACGTGTCCACGACAGACTGCAAATCGCCAATCGAGGCATTGCTGGTCTGCATGCTCGCGGTGATATGGGTTCGCTTGTCGAACGTGTAGCTGCCAGGAGCGGTGCGGTCCGGCAATAACTGGAGAGCCGTATGAATGACCGAGTGGCCGCGTACCAGTTCGGCGTTGCGGACGATCAGTTCCGACGGCATGTACGACACGTCTGCATGGAAGCCGTCCCAGGTGAGCAGATGCGCCGGCGCGACTGCATGGCCGTCGCTGGGAGTGCGTGCAGCGACCATTTCGAAGCGCTGCGAATCCAGATGGCCCACAGCTGCCAGCGCGAAGAACGAGCCATGGACATTGCCATGAAAAGTTGCGTTCCCGAGGAGCTTTAACGGCAAGGCATGCGGCTGACCGTTTGCCGTTTCCCGCAGATCGAGGATGGTCAAGAGTTGATCGAATTCTCCTAGATGATGGCCGGTGACATCAAGGCGAAGGGCGCTGTTCAAATCTTTTGTGAATAAGGTCAGCAGGCCGGAGGCATGCACCTGGGTTGCGGGCGTGTTCTCGTCGGCCTGCTGGATGACGAGATGGCGATGATTGCCCAGGTAGTCGGCATGGGCGCTTCCGGTGACGGGAATCATTCCCATCAGGTTCTGCGGCGCGCGCATGGTCAGGTCCCCGTGGACATCGAGGTCATGTCCAGGGCCCGTCCAGTGCGCGGTCACTTCGCCGGACGTAGCTGTGGTGAAACCGATGTTCCAATACTGCCGGGGCGCGACGGCGGCGAGAACGAATGGAAGCGTCACGCCGGAAACATGCGCCTGCAGATTGGCCTCCAGCGGCTGGTAGCCGCGCGCGTTCTCCCTTTCTGGGGTAGTCGGGACGTGCTTTCTATGGAGGCGTGCCAGCAAATCGCGCGGATTGAATTTTTCATGGCGGGATAGCCAGGATTTCAGAGAGCGGCTCCCGGTAACGCTGCGCCCCACACCGGGCGAAACGACCGGCTCGGAGGGCCCGAAGCAGTGCTTCATCACCAGATTTCCGGCGATGCGGCCGTGGTCCGGGAGAATGGAAGAAAAATTTGTAAGCGAGCATTCATCGTTATCGACGAGAAGGTTCGTGTGCAGCTCGATCTTCCGAAGACGCAGCCAGGAGGACTCCCACTCGGCAGATTGCAGATCCATGTGGCCGGAGACCTGAAAATCTATAGCGGCGAATTTGCCCGGTTCGCCTTGCGCGTGGAGATCGAGCTGCGCTGTTCCATTGCGCAAATCATCTACACCAGTAGCGACGCCGACCTGGCGCAGGTCGATGGAACCGCGCAAAGAGGTTTGCCAGCTTGGATGAGAGAAATTCCGCAGTTGTCCGGTGGCGAGCAGGCGCGAAGGGCCGGTTGCTATATCGAGATTCTCGATGCGAACGGAGTCTCGGCCGATGTGGATATTAGCCCTTACTTTTGATCTAGCTTGTGGCGCATTCTTCAAGTGAAACGTGAGGTCTTCTGTTTCAAGAATGGCGTGGTATTCCGCATCCAGAGGCATGTATTGCATGTCGAGCTGGAGCGGTCCGGAAGCCATTTCCCAGGGAATACGGCGATCATTCAGAAGAACCAATCCATGGTGAACGCGCGTGCTGTCAATCGCCAGCTTGAGCAATGATTCCGGCAATGGCTGCTTACTGGCGGTGCGGGGCTGCGGCTGGTTTGTTGCTCCGCCGGGATAGAGGATCAGATGAAACGTCGGCCGCTCGGCGGTGAGGCTGGCGAGGGCAATCTTGGGAGTAAAGAGCGAGATGAGTTTTGCGTGAAGGGTGAGATGTTGGACATGGAAATATGGGACCTGGCCCGGCGCTTCCTTACCGTGGATGGTCAGGTCGTCGATCTCGACGGCGAGTCCGCGAACGCTCCATTGGAAGGAGCCCATGTCTACCTTGCCGCCGGTGGCGTGCTCGAGCGTGGCGACGATTGTCCGATGAACACGCCTGGCAAACTGCGGCGTCGAAGCGTACCAGAGGAGTGCCCCCATTAAAACAACAGCGATGACCAGCACGCCTGCGGCTGGATAAGCGACATGCCGCCAGCGCGAGCGACGCGCCGGAGTCGGCTCATCCGGAACTGAAGGCGGGAGTGAAGGAAGATCCGGATTCATTGGCCGCTCTCTCCAGTGCTGTATGCGGAATCGAGAATGCGCACGTGTTGCTCGCTGCGCAGGCTTTTGAGCCACTGATCGAGCATGGCGCTGACCTGCTGCTGACGAAGAATTTCGCGAATGCGCGGAGCAACGGTCCTGAGCTCCGGAACCGCGGCCTTGTTGCGTTCAAGCTCCGGCGTCAGCACCTGATCGTAATACTTCTGCACATCGGAATTGGCGACGCGGGCGGCGACGCTGAAACGCAGATCGATGAATTGAAGAATCGCCAGCTGTTGTCGAATGCGATCTGCCACCTCGGACGGCGTGAACCCGTGATCGGCCAGAAATTCCTTCCACCCGTCATCTGTACTGCAGTGGTACTGGGCACAGGCCGGAATGGAGGCGCGTAAAGCGGCAATCGATTGCTCGACATCTTTCTGTGGAACTTCGGCAATCCCAGGCTGCAGCGCGCGTTGTTCATCGATCAGCGTGCGATCGATGAGGCGGTCGAGGGCATGCTGCGGAGTTTTGTCCGCGGCAGGTTCGGTTCCCTGCTGCAGCGCGGCAAAGCGCATTTCATCATTCACATCGCTGGCCAGAATGGCCTGGTCCCCCACGACGGCTACGACGCGGTCGAGGATGGCGGTCTTTTGCACATCGGCTTCGGCGCGGATCACACTAGGTGTCAGCAGAAGAAACCAGAGCGCGAGAATGAATAATCTCATATTCGCCAACGAACCGCAGGTTCCTCGACTCCGCTCTGCTGCGCTCGGAATGACAGACTTTTTCGTAAACCCGCCTCTTTGAGTAATCAAAACGATTGCCCGATGCTGAAGAAAAAGTTGAAGTGGCCGGAATTGCCGACATACGGCGGCTTGCCGCTGTAGTTGAGCACGGCCGGCAGAAGCGCCGGGTCGCTAACCACGGGATAGACCGTCGGGTTGATGTTATAGCTGAAATCCAGCCGAATGGGGCCGACGGGAGTTTTATAGCGCAGACCAAGGCCGGTCGCCTGCGCATCGTAATTGAAGTTGCAGGTTCCTTCCGGCCCCTTCAGGTTGTAACAAGTGGTGATATTCGGTTGGTGAAAACGCAGCAGACCCGGGAACATGTCCGACGCATTCTGAAAGACGTTTCCAAGATCGTCGAAGATTGCGAATCCGAGATTTTGCCCGATCCAGGGCAGCGGCACGGGAGGGATGCGCAGCTCCGTACTGTTCACAAAGGCCGCGGAGCCGCCTACGGGGAAGCCGGTTTGCAGATCGCGCGGCCCGGCGGCATTGACGGAAAATCCGCGATGAGAAGTAGCGCCGCCCGCGTACAGCCGTTCCGGCAGGGGAATCAGATTGTAGGTGGGATTACCATAGGTGTTTTCGAGACCGATCCGCGTGCTGCGCGCAAGAATCCAATTGTGTTTATTCAGGCGGTAATAGTTTGACTCCTGTGTATCCACCCGATTGAAATTTGCCTGCGAGGCCAGCCCCGACCAGGCAAAAAATTCCTGTGCGGAAACATACCATCCGCTGGTTGCGTTCAACGGATTGTTGCGCGTGTCGTGCACCCAGGTAAAGCCAGGACCGCTGACTCTGGTCGGCTGAGAGAGCAGCGGAATCAGCTCCGCGCTGACCTGCAGGCTGTTCGGATTTACATAGACGTATCGATAGCTCATCGAATAAATGAGGGTATTCGCCTTGTTGGGGCGCTGGGTAGCACGCACGGAGCCGCTGATGCTGGACGCCTCATACGTGGTTACATCCTGATTGCTGACGTAGCCGCCGGCGATGGAAAAATCGATGGTTTTATGACCATAGAACTTCGGGATATCGAAGGTCATGATGGCCTGCTGTTCCAGCGTGCCATATGCGGTTTGTAAAGTGAGAGTCTGGTTTCTACCACCCAGGTTGATCCGGCTCACGTCGAAGGAAATGCGCGGGCTGGCCCCGAATTTTCCATTCGGGCTGCATGCAAACTTGGTTGGATCGACGCCAAGCTCGATCAGCGATGCCGCCGAAGGGCAGTTCCGCTGTGGAGTGCCGGTCTGGACCTCGAACCCAAAACCGTAGTCGTAGCTCCAGCGATGCGCCTCCGTCACGTTCAGCAGCACATCCTTTCGCGGCTGTTCTCCGCGCGGGTTGACGATGCCGGTATCCACTTCGTTAAACAAAGCGAGATTGTAGAGCCGGCGTTGCGTATCCGAAATGGCATTGCGGTCGAGCGGATCGCCGGGATGAATCTCAAGCAACCGATTCACAACCTGGGGCTTGGTGTAATGCAGGCCGTCGATCAGGACGCGATTGACGTAGAACGGACTTCCTTCATGGATTCGCGCCACGATATCGATCAGGTTCGGGTCAGCTTTTTCCGGATGCTGCTCGAATGTCAGCTCCACCTGCGAAAATCCATGGCGATAGTAGGTATCGAAAAGCTGAAGACGGTCCCCCGCCAGAGTGACGAGTGAGTACGGTTCGCCAGGGCGGGTATTCATCTGCGCCAGAAGCGCCGCCGAGGACAACTGCTCCGCGCCGATCAACTGCACTTTGCCGATGCGCTGCTGAACTCCTTCCTGGATTTCATAAGTCACACTGATGACGGCAAGCTTCTTCCGGGAAATGCCTGTCGTACGGTCGGAGTCCGTGATCAGCGGAGTAATGCTGACGTCGCCGAAGCCGTTGCTTTTGTAAAGGGCGCTGATTGCCGCGATATCGCTTTCCAGCAGCGACTGGCTGAAGAGTCCGTGAGGATTGAGAGTGTCGGCCTTCTGAACGTTGAGCCGCTCCTTGATGGTGGCGGTATCAAAGTAGCGATTCCCGGTTATATTTACCGCCGTTACTTTATGCAGAGTTCCGGGATCGACGCGGTAGGTGATGATCTCCTCGTCCGCTTGCGGCTGCGCAACGGCATGCGTTACGTGGGCCTCGAAGTAACCCTGCTTTTGAAAATAATTCCGCAGGTTATCGTTGCCTTCATCGAGCAGGTCAGGATCGACAGCACCTTCCTCATAGAGAGGGACCAGCCGTTTCACGTCGCGTTTGGAAATCTTTGCGCCGGTGACCACAACGCGCACGGCCGGACCGCGGGTCACGTCGAAACCATAATCCACCTGCGTAAACGCTGGGCGAAACGTCTGCCCATTGGCGCGAACGGTGGCCTCCAGCCGGTCTTGATCCTGGTAATACTTTCTCAATTGGCGCAGCGCCCGGGGCACGGTATTTGGGGTCACCCCGGATTTTTCCTTCAGCTTGGCGATCCGGCGAAATCTTGGAACAGTCATTCCAGGGGTGCCGGTAACGGTGACGGTGCCGACGGTGGCTTGCTTTCCGGTCTCGACGGTGTAGATGACATCAACCAGATGCTGCGGGCCGGCGGGGATGGTCCGAACGGCAACGGTGGGCCGATAGAAACCGTTGCGCGCCAGTGCCGCCTTCAGATTTGCGGTTGCCTGATCGAGTTCTTCCGTGGTGAAAGGGATCCCAATCTCGAGGCGCGTGGCGCGCTGGATTTGCGCCGCGAGGAGTTCCTGCTTGATTCCGCGGACAAAAAGCCTGCGCAGAAAAAGCTGCGGCACACCGCGAAAGATGACCGTGATCTCGCCATTGGCTTCGACGGCCTCGGCTAGCACATCCCTATATAGCCCGCTGGCATACAGCAGGTGGAGGCTCTCCTTCACATTTTCAGCGCTCAGCTTGTCGCCGGGTTGAAGAGCGAGCTTCTGTCGCAGGCCGTCAATGTCTTCAGCCAGCACGCCCTGAAATTGCACATCATGGATGGGAAGACCATACCAGGCCTTGAGATCGCGATACCGAATCAGTGCGGGCGGGGCGGGTTTCGCCGGCGATGACCCGGTCGGCTGCTGCGGGGATGGAGCGGCGGAAAACCCCGAAGCGGGAAGAGTGGTTCCCAGCGCGATGAGCGCAATCCACGCGACCTGCCGCCAGACACTGAGCGCTCTCTGGATGTGGTTTTCTCCGCAAAAGTTATGCCGTATCTATGGTTAGAATACTCAAGCCGTGCGGAGTGTGTCTTGGCGGAGCGAAGAATCGTGGGGGCATTTCCCGCCTTCACACTACTATGGAGAGAAGAAGACAAGTATGATCGAAGATCTACTCCAGAGCCTGCAGCAGTTAGTACAGGATGTCATCGCGCCCGATGTACGCGAGCTGAAGGTGCGTCTCGCCTCGTTGGAAAAACAGATTGAGGTTCGATTCGCGGCGCTTGATGACAAGTTCGCAGCGCGCGACAAGAAGAACGATGCGCAATTCAAAGCGCTGATGGCCGCCATTGCCGAATCGAAGGCGCAGACGGAACTGACCAATATGCGCATGATCGCCGCTCTCAGCGAACGAGTCGCCGTGCTGGAGTCGCAGCGCCACTAGCTGGGAAATACGCCAGGTTAGCTTCGCGAACCCTTGAGCAGGCTAGGGGCCGGCTCTGGGGCACCGGGTGTCTCTCTATCGTCGCATTCCCTATACTGAAGGTGGATGACTTCCATCGCCAATCCGCCGCTTCCGATCACGGATGACCGCTATTCGCGGCAGATTCTGTTCTCCGGAATTGGCGCAGAGGGCCAGCAAAAGCTGCTCGCCGCTCATCTCGCCATTGTCGGATGCGGCGCTACGGGCGCGGCGGTAGCCGGCCTGCTGGCGCGTGCCGGGGTGGGCACGCTGACGCTGATCGACCGGGATTATGTGGAGTGGAGCAACCTGCAGCGCCAGGTCCTGTTTGAAGAGAAAGATGCAATCGAGGCGCTGCCGAAGGCAGAGGCGGCGCGGCGTAGGATTGCGCGCTTCAACGGGCAGACCAGAGTCCAGGCACATATTGCCGATCTTGTTCCGGGAAATATTCATGGACTTCTTGCCGGTGCGGAGCTGGTGCTCGACGCCACCGATAATTTTGAGACCCGCTACCTGCTGAACGATTACGCCGTCGAACAGAATAAGCCCTGGATTTATGCCGGAGCTGTGGGATCGTATGCGGTCACCATGAATATCCTGCCGGGCGAGACCGCCTGCCTGGCGTGTATTTTCCCGGAGCCGCCGGCCGGCGTGGTCGAGACCTGCGACACGAGCGGGATTTTGAATCCAGCGGTAAACCTTGCCGCCTCTATCCAAGCGGCCGAAGCGATGAAGTGGATCGTGGGGGCGCGCGAGCGGATGCGGCGAACTCTGTTTTCCTACGATGTATGGAGCAACGAGTCTTCCGAAATCGAAACGTCGCGCCCGCGGGAGCATTGCCGGGTGTGCGGCGAGCGGCAATTTTCGCATCTCGCCGGCAAAGCCCGCCCGCAGATTACGTTGTGCGGAAGGAACTCGGTGCAGATCCACGAGCATCACCGGCCTATTGACTTTGCGGAACTGGAGCGCAGGCTGGAACCCCACGGCACCGTGCGGCGCAACGACATGCTGCTGCGGTTCGAACGGGGCGAATATCGGATTACCGTTTTTGCCGACGGCCGGGCGATTGTGCAGGGTACGACTGATACAGGTATGGCGCGGAGCCTGTATGCGCGGTTCATTGGCAGCTGATTTTATGGATGGATTGAGGTTATCCGCCCACTCAAGCCAACGGAAGGCTTGAATGGGCCACCCGGGACGGTTGTGGGTGGCAAAAGAGACCCAGGTTAGCTTCGCGAACTCTTCGGCAGTTCAGGGCAGGCTCTGGGGCACCCGGACTCTCGGCTGGGACGAGAGCGTCTCCCCCCACTCAAGCAAAAGAAGCTTGAGTGGACCACCACCTAAGTTGAGGGTACGGGCAACTTATTGCAGACATTGGCACCTCTAAGGACAAAGCACAAGATGAAGGTCATGGAAGAATCCAAGAAGCTCCACAAGAAGGGCGGAACGCGTACCGATTTGCCCACCAAGAACACATTGCGAACCAACGACAGCGCCGCACCCACGGCGCCGGTCCAACCGCTTACCAGCGAAGCAAGACCGATCCAGCAGCAGCAGCGCCGTAATCCACCTATCGCAGGGGAACTGACGGCGATCTCCAAAGCGCAACAGGGCGACGGCTTCGCATTCGAGACCCTCTACAACATGCACAAGCGGCGGGTTTATTCGCTATGCCTGCGCATGCTGGGCAACGTTGCCGAGGCGGAAGACCTGACCCAGGAGGCGTTTCTGCAGCTGCATCGCAAGATCAGCACCTTTCGCGGGGACTCGGCTTTCTCCACCTGGCTGCACCGCATGGCCGTGAACGTGGTGTTGATGCATCTACGGAAGAAGGGGCTGCCGCTGGTGTCGCTGGAGGAGACACTGGAACCGAGCCAGGAGGACGGACCGCGGAAAGATTTCGGAACGCGCGACCTGACGCTTTCCGGCTCCATTGATCGAGTTACGCTGGAACGGGCAGTCGAGGAGCTGCCGCCGGGCTACCGCATGGTTTTTGTACTGCATGACGTAGAAGGCTATGAGCACAATGAAATTGCTGGAATGCTGCAATGTTCGATCGGCAACAGCAAGTCTCAATTGCACAAAGCGCGCATGCGCCTTCGTAATCTATTGCGTGAAAACGCGGACGGGAGGGCACAGGCGTGAGCGAAAATTCCAGCCGTACGCCCACGGAATGCAATGAATTCCAGCAGCAGTTGCCGGAGTTTTTCGACACGGGCGCAGACCTGTTGGATCATCCACACCTGAAAACCTGCGGAACATGCTCCTCGCTGGTGCGGGACCTGAATTACATCGCGGCGCAAGCCAAGCTCCTGCTTCCCATCCATGATCCCAGCCCGGCGGTCTGGGAGAACATTCACAGCGCGCTGTCGCGAGAAACCAAAGACGGCAAGGAGAAATCCTGATCGCGCTCCCGTCTCGAAAAAAGTTCGCCTGCGTAGAGGCATATCTGGCTTAGAATCCAGCAAGATTGCTAAAGATTTGCCTCACAATCCTAGATATGAATAGCCCTGCGGTTTTGCCTCGGCGCATCGTCCTGACCGGATTTATGGGTGCGGGCAAGAGTACGGTGGGGATGCGTCTGGCGCGGGAACTGGGATGGACATTCGTCGATCTGGATGAGGAGATCGTGCGCGCGGAGCAGCAAAGCATTGCGTCGATTTTTGAGACGGCGGGGGAACGCAGGTTTCGCGAGCTGGAGCATCTGGCCCTGCGAACGGTACTCGAGCGCGACGGCATGGTATTGGCGATGGGCGGCGGCGCGATCGAAACAGCGGCAAACCGGCAGCTACTTGCCGATGACGGCGAGACATCCCTGCTGTATCTTGAAGCACCGCTGGATGTATTGATTTCCCGGTGCGAACAACAGCAGCGATGCAATCCGGCGGCAGCGCGGCGTCCGGTACTTGAAAAGCAGGCGGAGCTTAGCGAGCGTTTTTTGCGACGAAAACGTTTCTATGAGTCCGCGCACTGGACAATCCAGACTGCGGGTCGTGATCCGGATGAAATTGTGCAAAGCATCTTAATCCGTTGGAAGAATGCTGCCTGCGGCCAGCCGGGTAAACACCTATGATCGATCCAGAGCGCTCGTCCGTGTACTCCCCGCCCCGCCGCAACATTCGCGGCGACATCCTGTTTACGTTCGCCATCGCTATCGGGCTGGCCCTGGCCTGGTTTTTGCGCGAAGTTGTGATACTGATCTACGTCAGCGCGCTGGCTGCGGTGGTGCTGCTGCCGGTGGTTCAGGGACTGGAACGGCTTCGCATCCGCAATTGGCATCCCGGCCGGGGCATCGCCATCCTGATCATTATGGCTGTCCTGCTGGGCGGCATTACATGTTTCCTGGTCCTCACCGTGCCCCCGGTCGTAAGAGAAGTGAAGGGCTTTGTGCATGCGATGCCGGGACGCACTCCGGCGTATCTGGAGAAGTTCCAGCGCATGCCCATTCTGCGGAACATGGACTTCAACGGAGTTGAGGCGAAGATTAAACAGGACATCTCGCAGCACATCGGCACATTTGTTTCATCCGTCAGCCATTGGGCCGGCAAATTCTTCGACATCATCACCGGGATCATCCTGACGATCTATTTTCTGGCGGAGGGTGATCATGTTTATCACTGGTTTCTCTCGCTGGTTCCGGTTACCCGCCGGGAGCGGCTGGATGAAACTCTGCAACGCGCTGGTATCCGCATGGGCCGCTGGCTGCTTGGCCAGTTGGCGCTGATGCTGATTTTGGGCGTGTGCAGCGGCATCGTGTTCGGTCTAATGCGGGTGCCGTATGCGTTCGCCCTGGCGGTGCTGATGGGTGCGTTCAACATTATTCCGGTGGTGGGGGCCCTGGTCTCCACTTCCGTCGCCATGCTGGTTGCGGTGAGCAGTTCCTGGGGCAAGGTCCTGGGCATCATGATCTTTGAAATGGTGTATCTGCAGATTGAAAACGGTTTCCTGATTCCCCATATTATGAAAACGCGGGTCGATCTGGCGGGCACGGCTGTCTTCATCGCTCTCATTTTGGGCGTGAGCCTGGCGGGAGTCGCCGGAGCGCTCGTATCCGTTCCTTCCGCTGTGCTCGTGGCCGTCATTATCGAGGAGTACGTCATCCGGCCTGCCAATACTTCAGGCGAGCCGGACGTTGTTGCGGTAGCGAGCCCCCGAATCCGATAGCCGGATACGTGCGCCGGATCGGTGCCTTGAAAACCATAATTGCGCGGCGAGGACAACAGGGCCGTTTGTTATTCTGATCGGTGGTGAGATTTTCTTCCTTCGGCAGATCATTCCGCATCTGCATCGACCAGGTTTCGATCCCGGCCTTGGTGCCCGCTCTCTGCATCGAATGCAGTGAGGTGGAATTGTGAGCTCTGCCGCGCGCCTTGCCTCCGAGATAAAGCATCCCGCCCCGCTCAACACGGCAAGCGCGGATTCTGGCGCGCTGTGCGCGGTGGCTGTGCCGGTCGAACAGCCGCTGATGCAGCCCACATTTCTTCAGGCCTGCAATGTCTTTGCTCGCGACACTGTCGTGATCTTCAAGCTGCGCGTGACCGCGCTGGTAGTGATGACGGCGTGGGCCGGCTACTATCTGGGCGCGATGCAGTCGGGGATCAGCTCGTTTAACCTGACCTTGTTGAATACGCTGGTGGGCGTGGCCCTGGTCTCCTGCGGCGCCAGCGTGCTGAACCAGGTCTTCGAGCGGCGCACGGATGCGCTGATGTTGCGGACTGCGCAACGTCCGCTGGCGGCCGGACGGCTGGGGATAGGCTACGGCGTACTGATCGGGATGGCGACGATTGTGGCCGGCTCACTGTGGCTGATGGTGACCACCAATCCTATTACCGGAACTCTTACGCTGCTGACGGCGGTGATGTATGTCGGCATCTACACGCCGCTGAAACGCTACACCACGCTGGCGACGTTTATCGGCGCATTCCCCGGCGCGATGCCGCCGCTGATCGGCTGGACGGCCGCCCGCGGCAGCATTGAATGGCCGGCGGTCGCCCTGTTCGCGATTCTTTTCATCTGGCAATTTCCGCATTTCATGGCGATTGCGTGGCTCTATCGCGAAGATTATGGCCGGGCCGGCATCCGCATGTTGCCTGTTGTCCAGCCCGATGGCTGGTCGACGGCCACCGAAGCGCTTGCCTATGCGATTCTGATGATTCCCGTCAGCCTGGTTCCCTATTACCTGCACATTGCCGGACGGGCCTACTGGGTTGCCGCCGTTCTGCTGGGGGTGGCGTACCTGGTTTACACGATTCGATTTGCCCGCATCACGCGATGTTCCGCCAGCGACTCTCGCCATTATGCCCGCGCTTTGCTGAAGGCGAGCGTGATTTATCTCCCGCTGCTGCTGGCGGTGCTGATGGCGGACGCGACCAGGAGTCATTGACGTGGGTTGTTGGAATGGATTGATGCTTTCCACTCAAGCCAACCGAGGGCTTGAGTGGGCCACCCGGCCGGGGGCACTCCGCTGATGGACAGAGTTGAATGCAGAGGTCCTTCGCTGCGCTCAGGATGACGACATTTGGGGAGGGAATGCAGAGGTTCTTCGCTACGCTCAGAATGACGATCTCCTCTTAACAACGGAAATGTGCTTTAGACATTGAAAAGGAGCAACGAAGTGGCAACGGTGGAACAGATCGCGCATTCGCCGGGCACGATACAGACCGATGCCCATCCGCCCATTGAACTGGAAGGGCTGACGCACGATTATGGCTCTCGGCTGGCGTTGAACGATCTGAGCTTCAGCGTGCGGCGGGCGGAAATCTTTGGGCTGCTGGGCCCGAACGGCAGCGGCAAGACGACCCTGTTCCGCATCCTTTCCACGCTGATGGTTCCTTCCGGCGGACGGGCGCGCATTGCCGGTTTCGATGTTGCCAGGGAGCCGAACCGGGTACGCCAGCAGACCGGGATCGTGTTTCAGGCGACCAGCCTGGACATCAAGTTGACGGTCGCAGAAAACCTGATGCATCAGGGACATTTGTACGGGCTCCGTGGACAGTATCTGCAGGCGCGGTCGAAGGAAGTGCTGGCGCGGGTGGGGCTGAGCGATCGCGCGAAGGATATGGCGGAGACGCTCTCGGGAGGCCAGAAACGGCGGATCGAACTGGCGAAAGGACTGATCCATTCGCCATCTGTGCTGCTGCTAGACGAGCCTTCGACCGGACTCGATCCGGGAGCGCGGCTCGATCTGTGGCATTATCTGCGCATTCTGCGCGATGAGCAGGGAGTGACGGTGCTGGTGACAACCCACCTGATGGAAGAGGCGGAACACTGCGACCGGCTGGCGTTTCTGAACGCGGGCAGCCTGGTTGCGCTGGGCAGCCCGGCGGAGCTGAAGGCGGAAATTGGCGGCGATATTGTGCAGTTCGAAACCGCGGACGCAGAAGCCGCGGCGGTGCTGGGCGCGCGCATCACTGACAGGTTTGCGGTTGCTCCCACCATCGTCGGCAATGCAGTACGCGTGGAGCGGGAGCAGGGACATCGTTTTTTGACGGAGGTGGTGGAGGCGTTTCCAGGCGCTATCCAATCTGTTTCGGTTTCGAAGCCGAGCCTGGAGGATGTTTTCATCCAGCGCACCGGGCATCGCTTCTGGCTCGACAAACCTGAGGAGCAATCGTAAATGGCAACCGTATCTGTGCCGGCGCAAATTCCGGCGAAGGCGGCCCCGCCGAGGAAGGCGGCAGCGGCGACTTCCGCAGCCGCCACTCTATGGATTCCTGCCTATTCTCTGTGGCGGCGGGAGTTGGTCCGCTTCTATCGTCAAAAGGCGCGGGTGGTGGGGGTCATCGCTTCCCCGCTGCTGTTCTGGCTGGTGCTGGGCTCCGGTTTCTCGAAGACATTTCAGAGCCATGGTTCACGTGGCGCGATGTCATCGCAATATCTGAGCTACTTCTTCCCCGGCGCCATCATCATGATCGTGCTGTTCACCGCGATTTTCAGCATGATGTCGCTGATCCAGGACCGGAACGAGGGTTTTCTGCTGTCGGTGCTGGCGGCGCCGATCCGCCGCTCCGCGATTGTGCTCGGCAAGGTGCTGGGCGGGGCGACGCTGGCGGCGATTCAGGGCTGGATCTTTCTGGTGTTTTCACCACTGGCGGGGGTACACACGGGGGCGCTGGGAATTCTGTATAGTCTGCTGATTATTGCGCTGACTTCATTCTCCTTGACGGCCCTGGGGTTCATGATCGCCTGGCCGATGGATTCGACGCAGGCGTTTCATGCCGTCATCAACCTGATCCTGATCCCGCTGTGGCTGCTCTCCGGGGCGCTTTTTCCGGCGAGTGGCGCTTTCGGGTGGCTGCGATGGGTGATGATTTGCAATCCGCTGACTTACGGCGTGGACGCGCTGCGCAATGGACTTTTTCCGGCGGAGGCGACGACCTTTTCTCCCGAGGTGAATCTGATCGTCACGCTGATATTTTGCGCGGTGGTTTTTGCGGGGTCGTGGGCGATTGTGAACCGCCGCACGAACAAGCCGGCCGCGTAGGGCCCAAGGCGGAGAAATACGGAGGTCCTTCGCTCCGCTCAGGATGACGTACCGGGGAGAGGAATCAGGAAACCAGGAATGCCGGTAACTACACAAGATACGGCGGCGAGTACGCGCGCACCCATTGCGGGGATTGTGCTGGCGAGCGCGGCCGGGTTCTGTTCCTGCTGTGGCTGATTTATGTTCATCATGCGCCGCAGCAGTTCGCCGGGCGGATGATGTTTCTTCCGCCGCTGATCGCGCTGCTGAATGGCTTGAGCGCGATTGCGCTGGTGGCGGGGTTTGCCTTCATCCGGCGCAGAGAGATTTCCCGGCATCGGGCGGCGATGATTACGGCCTTCGTGTTCTCCTGCCTGTTTCTCGTCGCCTATCTGGTCAACCACGCGCTGCATGGGGACATACTGTTTGCCGGGCACGGAGTTGTGCGGACGCTCTATTTTTCGATCCTCGCCAGCCACATCGTTCTCTCGATGGTGGCGCTGCCGATCATCCTGATCACGTTTTATTTTTCGCTCAGTGGGCGCTTCCCCCAGCACAAGCGGATTGCGCGGTTTACTTTCCCCATATGGCTCTATGTCTCGGTGACAGGAGTTGTAGTTTACGCGATGCTGGAAAGATGGGGCTGAGTTTCAGCGGTGCAGGCAGACGATACGCAATGAGATACAATGTATCTCAGGAGAAATTTGATGCCTTCCACGATGGTCCACGTTCGCGTGGACGAAAAAACGAAAGAAAGAGCCGCCGCAACGCTGGCCAGAATGGGAATATCGATCTCCGATGCGGTGCGAATGATGTTGATCCGCGTGGCAACGGAGAAGGCGCTCCCATTCGAAGCGCGCGTGCCCAATGCAAGAACCGTGCGGGCAATGCAGTCCGCCGACAGAAAAGAAGGCAAACGGTTCCGTTCTCCCCAGGCGTCATTCGAAGACCTGGGTATTTGAATGCGCGAGATCGTCCATGGCGTTCAGTTCAGGCGCGATGTGAAACTGGTCCAAAGACGCGGCAAGGATACGGACGAAGCTCCGGGAACTGATACTGCTTCTGGCTAGAAGAGAAACCGCTGCCGCCGCGCTATCGGGATCATTCCCTTAGCGGCGACTGGAAGCATCACCGCGACTGTCACATCGAACCGGATTGGCTCCTGCTTTACAAGATCGATGGCAATGATCTCTACCTCGTCCGCACCGGCACGCATGCCGATCTATTCTGAGCGAATCCCATGCCCGTGATTCATAAATTGCCGACGGAAGTAGACGGGGCGCGATCCAGCACGACGCGCGCCCAATGTGCCAGGCGACGATGGCACACGCGCGCTGCTGCAGGCGGGCTTCTGGATCACGCTGGCGGCAGTGCTGGCGCTGATATTGACCGAGACCGTGTTTGGCGGCGTGGGCATCGACGGTCCGCACACCAATGCCGGCTGGCTGTCCTTCATGTTTGCATCTGATGGGGGTTCCCTTCGGGCTGATGCTTCTCGCGCTCGGGGCGGCCAAATGGCTGCGCAATCGCACCCTGCGCCGGCAATAATTTCGTCGCGGTCTAATGTGTGCATCTGCCATCCATGTGGAGCGTATGGATCAACTCACCAGAGATTCCGTCCAGGAAATTGAGCGTATCCATTCAAGTTGGATCGCTTTTGAAATCGCTGGAGAAGATCGTCGCCTGATGGCGATGTGCGCCGATGATATCGAACTGTGGCCGCCTGATGCGCAGCCTATGCGCGGACGTGCAGCGGTTTCGGCGCATATGGCGCGCGGGAATACAAGAATTCACTCGATCGAAATTACGGATCGATCTATTCGAGGTGCAAACGGGATTGCTTACCTGACCGCGAACTACAAAACCACGTTCTCCACAACAGAAGACTCCACTCCTCGACAGGTTTTCGGAAGTCATCTGTGGATACTGGGAAAGCGGGCCGGCGCCTGGGTTGTCGTCCTCGTGAGTTGGTCGTTTTGGGATACAGAAATTGCAAAGGGTGATAAGGAACTATAATGAATTCGCTTCCGAGTGGCGTTCAGAGGGGGACCACATGAAAATCCGTACAAGTGCACTCGCAATTCTGGTGGCAGTGGCGACCCTGCCCATAACGGTTTCCGCGCAAATGACAGGCGGACATAACGGGAAACCGATGCCCAGCCCGCCGGCCAAAGCTGAGGTCCAGTTGAATGGCAAGCAGGTCAGCATCAGCTACAACTCGCCAAGAATGCGGGGCCGCAAGATTTTCGGCGGCCTGGTCCCTTACGGCAAGATATGGCGGACGGGCGCCAATCCGGCGACGACGCTAAAGACGGATGCGAACCTGATGATTGGCAGCGCCAATGTGCCCGCCGGAACCTACACGCTTTATACGCTGCCCTCGCAGGGAACCTGGAAGCTGATCATCAACAAGCAGACGGGACAGTGGGGCACGGTATACAACGAGTCCAAGGACCTGGCGAGAGTCGACATGAAGAAGAGTATACTGCCAAGTCCCCAGGAAAACATGAGCATCAGCTTTGAGGATACGCAAGGCAACCGGACGCAACTGCATGTTCGCTGGGACACGACGGACGTATCGGTCCCCGTTGTTGCGCAGTAATCCATTGCAGGGCGGCAGAGATTCAGCGGGCAATTCCCGCTATTTTGGCGGCGGGTTTCACCTGCGGCATCCTGGACATCACCGCCGCGTTTATCACGTGGGGCGTTCGGGGAGTGACGCCGTTTCGTCTGCTGCAGAGCATCGCCACCGGCCTGCTGGGGACACAAGCTTTTCGCGGCGGTTGGGAAACTGCCGCGCTCGGCGGCGCGTGTCATTTTCTGATCGCATTTTCGGCCGCCGCAGTCTTCTATGCAGCCAGCAGGAAGCTCAGATTCATGACCCATCGGCCGATTCTCTCAGGCGTGCTTTATGGGATTGCCGTTTACGTCGTGATGTATTGGATCGTGATGCCTCTCTCGCGTGCATTGCGACCGTCTTTCTCGATTTCCGCAGAGGGGGTCGCAATCCTCACTCATATTATTTGCGTTGGTTTACCTATCTCGCTGATCGTACGTTATTTTTCACCGGCAGTTTTGCCAGCCGGCAGAATTGAAGTGCAGTAAGCCGAGGATGCACTTCGGACTGCTATCCTATGCAAAACTGAAGTCTAGAAAGTTGGTCTTTCATGGCAAAGAGCGTAAATAAAGTGATTCTTTTAGGGAATGTCGGCAAAGACCCCGAGATTAAAGCCACGGGCAGCGGGGTGGTGGTTGCCACATTTTCCATTGCGACCAGCGAGCGGTTCAAGGATAAGACGGGCAACTGGCAAGACCGGACCGAGTGGCATAATTTGGTCGCCTATCAGCGCACCGCGGAGATCATCCGCGATTACGTGAAAAAAGGCAACAAGCTCTACGTGGAGGGCCGCCTGCAAACCTCGTCCTGGGACGACAAGACGACCGGGCAAAAAAAGTATAAGACGGAAATTATTGTGAGCGATCTGTCGCTGCTGTCCGGGCGCGGGGAGGGCGAGAGCGGCGGCGGCTACTCGAAGTCGAACACAGCTTCGTTTGACCAGCGTGGCGGCGCGGAGGATTATTCGCAGTCGACGGAGATTACGGACGACGATATTCCGTTTTAGCGCAGCCGAGGTTTGCGCGGCCGGGAGTCATGGAGTCGAGAATTGACTTACGCAGTTTGCGAGAAATGCGGAACAAGGAAATTCGGCGCTTTTTCCCCATGCGATCAGTGTGGGTTTACTCCTGTCTCAAGCGGCGACCAGGCCAAAGCCATTTTATTGAGCGATCACCACCACACCCATGCTGAACTGGACGTGCTCACCAATAAGATCCGATCCGGACAGCCGATTGCATATGATCCGGTGGCCCTGGCACTGCAGCAACGAACCAATGAAATGCTGGACGCGGACCCGGATGCGCTGTCATGCAAAATCTGCGGCGAGGATGTGGATTGGTATGATGATGTTCTTTGCCACAAGTGCAAAGAACAGACGCAGAACGTCTGAAAATACAGTCTTCGCTCCGGCGAACCGTGCTCGTTTAACAAAAAAGCCTCAGGCTGAAACCGGCCTGAGGCTTTTCATTTGAAATTGTGGGAAGCTCTACGCTTCGGCGGCCACCGGGTCGACGGCTACGAAGCGGCCAGTGCGGCCACGATCGATGAAGCGTACGCGCCCGTCGATCTTGGCAAAGAGCGTGTCGTCGCTGCCGAGACCGACGTTGAGGCCGGGTTTCAGCTTGGTGCCGCGCTGGCGAACGATGATGGAGCCGCCGGTGACGAGTTGGCCACCGAATGCTTTGACTCCCAGG
This sequence comes from uncultured Acidobacteriota bacterium, assembly GCA_963823295.1. GTDB lineage: Bacteria > Acidobacteriota > Terriglobia > Terriglobales > Acidobacteriaceae > JAKAAZ01. The sequence continues at coordinate 322,879 of CAWGLF010000019.1, read as the reverse complement.
CGCTGCGAGTTTGAATCGCGTCCGTTGCGAGAGCTGCCGAGTCCTTTTTTATGTGCCATGGTTCAATCCTTTTTCGTTGAATACTGCCAATCGCTAGCTGGCGGCGGTAAAGCTTTGGCCGTCCACCTGAATTTCGTGAATCCGAATCCGGGTATATGCCTGGCGATGGCCCTGCAGCTTTTTGTATTGTTTCTTGCGCTTGAAGTGGAAGACCAGCACTTTTTTCGCGCGGCCTTCGTTCACGATGGAGGCGAGCACTCTGGCAGAACCCGGCTTGGCCAGGCCTTTGCCTTCCTCATTGCTGCCACTGGAGGCCGCAAGCACATCAGTAAACTCGATGTTGCCATCTTCCTGCGCGAGCTTCTCCACCTGCAAAACATCTCCCGGCGCAACGCGATACTGCTTTCCACCGGTACGAATCACTGCGTACATACATCCTCCAGCACCATGGGGCATACGCCGGTGCGAAATCTAAAATACCTTCAGGCAATTATGTCGAGACTTGAATCCGCGATAGCAGCAGCGAATTCAGGGATAACAGCGGGCGCGCCCGAGATCAGGCACGACACGTGCGGATCGCCTAACTTTCTAAGAATACTGGCGTTTGGCGGCCGACGTCAACCGTTTCGGAAAGGGCAATCCCGCGAAGACACCCTTCTCGGCGGACTGGAAGAGATAAACGGCCAAGATTGCGATCAGGGGCTCCAGCGGGTCGCGAAACCGGGCGTGAACGGTGACGAAGTAATAAATCAGCGGAACCAGTAGAAAGGCCCATAAGAATAGCCAGGCGGCCGGGATATGGCGTTTCAGTGCCAGCGCCAGCCCCAGCAGCCCGGCAACGCTGGCAAAGGCGAAGTTCGCGACTCGGCCAGCCTCGATGTACCAGGCATGATCCGAGGGATGGGGCACGCTGATCCAGAAAAAATAGATTCGCTTGAAGAGTGTTGCGGAGGAAAAGCCCGGGATCGCTGGCGATGAAGGCCTCCGCTACTCGCCCCCGCATCTGCGCGTAGGCGATCTCGCCAAGCTGCCTGTAGAGCCGCATCTGGTCCGGGGCCTCATAGGGATGATCGTATTCCATCAGAAATCCGAGCGCGCCCGGCCCGTTGCCGAGATAGAGCTCCGCGCCGAAGTTGGCCCGCATGGGGATGAAGCGGTGGAAGACGAGTGCGTTGCGGATCACCCAGGGGGAGATGCAGAGGATGAAGATTGCGGCGGATGCGGAGGCGAAGGCGAACTGGCGGCCGGGATGGCGCGAACCCGACAGGATCCAGATTCCGGCGGCAGGGAGGAACAACAACAGCGAAGGATTGCTGAGCGCGAGCACTCCCCAGAGCAGACCGAAGAGCAGCCAGCGACGCAGGCTGCGGGATTCCCCGGCGGGTGATGTTCCTCCGATGCCGCGCATGCGGAGCGCAAGGACGAGGATGCAGGTGAATAGCCAGGTGCTCAGGGTCATCTCCCAGACCCAGCGGACGGCAAACTGCATGGCCGCCGGATAAAGCGCCCAAATCCAGGCCGACCAGACCGCGACACGGCGGTTGAAGCAGCGGGCGGCGATCTCATAGGTGGTAAGCGTGGTTAGCGCGGAGAAAAAGCTGTTGATGGTCAGGATCACCCAGCCCGAGCGCAGCGTATAGATCCCGAAGATTTTGAAAACGCCGGCCAGCAGCAGCGGATAGAGCGGTGCGACCCAGGTGGTGGGCCCGGTATGGCCATAAAAAGGGTCGGCGTAGCCGTGGCCGGTCACGAGCGCGCGAGCAATGCGACCCATCTCATAGCCAAAAGCAAAGTGATGTCCTGTCAGGCGAAAGCGGTACGTGTGCGCCAGGGTGATGTACAGGACGCGCACCAGAAACGCGACCCAGAAGACAGTCCAGCCGGTCTGGAAACGGGCCGGTTCGGATTCGGGGCGCTGAACGCGCTTCACGGGATGCAGTCTCGTACGCAAGGAGGCAGTTGTAGGCGAGTCAGTCTGGATTTTACTCTTCGAGGTGCAATGGTCCGGGGGCAAAACATGGCAATGATTGCTGTATTGCCAGCATTTCAGTACACTTAAAGTTCTGGCTGAGCATAAGCCAAGGAGTATATCTCGCCCTCCTGAGCGCAGCGAAGAATCTGTGCATGTCTGCCGCCCGCAAGTGAAATGCGGGGGTTCTTCGCTGGGCTCAGAATGACGACCTTGTACCTTATGCAATGGCAATCGTCCTATAGAATCTGCAGATCAGGAAACGAATTATGGCACAGGTATGTGAAATCTGCGGCAAAAAGCCGCAGTTCGGAAACAATGTCTCGCACGCGCACAACGTCACCCGGCGGCGCTGGAACGTCAATCTCCAGACGGTGAAGGCGAAGGTGAACACGGGGAGCAAGCGCATTCGCGTGTGCACGGGATGCATTAAGTCGGGCAAAATCGTGAAGGCATAACCCAAGGAGAATCGACGGTATGAGCGATTCAAAATTGCCGGATAGTGAGCCGCAGGTTGAATCCCAGTCACCGCGTTCCCGCAGAGATTTTCTCCGCGCCGGAGTGGCAGGCGCGGGCATGATTGCAGGTGTCGGATTGAATTTTGTGGAACCGCAACGCGCAATGGCCGAAAGCCCCGACAGCCCGGAACAGGCGCTCCATATGCTGATGGAGGGCAATCGCCACTACGTCTCCGCCGAGCTGACCAACTACAACCACGACCTGAAAAATTTACGGCGCGAACTGGCCGGGAAGCAGGAGCCGTTTGCCGGCATTCTTTCCTGCGCGGACTCGCGCGGTCCGATGGCGATGGTCTTCGATCAAACGATTGGCCAGCTTTTTGTGTGCCGGGTCGCAGGCAACATGATTACGTCGGAGATCATCGCCAGCCTGGAGTACGGGGTCGCTGTGCTGGGCATCAAGGCCATTCTGGTCCTGGGCCACAGCGATTGCGGAGCCATCAAGGCGGCAATTGCGCACACAAATGCCCCTGGGCAGATCAGCTCGCTCTATCCGCATCTCCAGCCTGCCGTCGACAAGGCCGGGCCGGACGTGAAGGCGGTGACCAAGACCAATGCTCAGATGCAGGCGAAACTTTTGAGCGAATCTTCCACCGTGGTTTCCGCCGCCATCAAGGAAAATAAACTGAAGGTCGTTGCCGGATATTACGACATCGGCAGCGGCGCTGTTACGATTCTCGATTAGAGTGCTCATGGCCGGATGGCCGTGGTGCTCGTCTATCGTTTCAAAGGCGAGCAACTCTGACGAGCGGATTGATCGAATGCGCCAGGAACGCTCACTGGTGCCTTGGCGATTTTGTCAAAGAGAGAATGCGGCGATGTGATTCCTGCCGCCTCATCCCTAAATCGCATCCAACAGATAAACGTTCGGAGCGATTCCATCTTGGATCACAGTACCGACAATCTCACTCCGGTCGCGCCGAATCAGGCCGAAATTGCCGCCGATAATTCCAAGTTTCTTCTTGCTGCCATCGTCGATTCTTCTGACGATGCCATCATCAGCAAAGACCTGAATGGGATCATCACGACCTGGAATAAGGCGGCACAGCGAGTCTTCGGCTACACACCGGAAGAAATTGTCGGACAGTCCATTCTGCGGCTGATTCCGGAGGAACTACATTCCGAAGAAGTCGAGATCATTCGGAAACTAAAAGCAGGAGAACGGATCGACCATTACGAGACGGTAAGGGTCAGAAAGGGCGGCGAGAAGTTTGCGGTTTCTGTCACCATCTCTCCGGTAAGAAATAACGAAGGCCGAGTTGTGGGAGCGTCCAAAATAGCGCGAGATATCAGCGATCGCAGGCGACTCGACAACAGCCGCTTTCGCCTCGCTGCCCTCGTCGATTCCGCTGATGACGCCATCATCAGCAAAGACCTGAATGGAATGATTGAGAGCTGGAATCAAGGCGCCTTCCGGATATTCGGCTATACATCCGAGGAGATGATCGGCCAGTCCATACTGCGACTGATTCCCGAGGAACTCCATTACGAAGAAGACGAAATTCTGCGGAAGCTCCGGGCGGGAGAACGGATCGAACACTACGAAACGACACGAGTAAGAAAAAACTGGGACCCGGTTGAGGTCTCTGTGACGATTTCGCCCATTCGGGACAACGAAGGCAAGGTGATTGGAGCGTCCAAGATTGCTCGCGATATTTCAGATCGCAAGCGAATCGAGAAAGCGTTGATAGAGTCGGAAAAACTGGCCGCAACGGGACGAATGGCGGCCGCGATTGCTCACGAAGTGAACAATCCTCTTGAATCTCTGATCAATCTGATCTACCTGGCACGCCAGAACTGCTCTGCGAGCCCAAAAGCTCGGGATTACCTGCTCACCGCGGAAGGCGAGCTCGAGCGCGTCTCGCACATCGCCCGTCAGACCCTGGGCTATTACCGCGATACCGGCTCACCATCTGAGGTCTACCTCCACGACCTGATTGAAAATGTGCTGACGGTATACCAATCGAAACTTTCTTCGACTGGGATTTCCGTGGAATCGAATTTTAACGATCTGCGGAAGATTTTGGTGAGCAAGGGCGAGATGCTTCAGGTTTTTTCGAATGTGATCGCCAATGCCATCGACGCCATGCCACACGGAGGAAAACTGGCCATTTCTCTTCGCCAGATAATTACACTGGGCGGAAACGGCATTCAAACGATTGTTCGCGACGAGGGGACAGGGATTAGCAATGAGCACCTCGCGAGGATCTTTGAGCCTTTCTTCACGACCAAGGGCAATCTCGGCACGGGAATAGGCCTTTGGGTGACCAAACAACTCGTGGAGCGGAGAGGCGGTCAGATCGCAGTCACCAGCGCCACCGAAAATGGGAAGAGTGGAACTACCGTTACCATTTACATTCCATTCGCGCATTGAGGGGAACATGAGGAACCATAGGAGAGAGCATGCTGGAAATCGGGTCCGAATCTATCTACCTTGGTGACGAGGTTGTGCGAAGTCTAACGAAAGATTTGATAGATGAGACAGAAGCGACAGAGAGACAACCTGCCCGGCCCAGAGTTCTCGTCGTAGACGATGAGAAGCTGATCGCAGACACCTGTGCCGAGATTCTCGAAGGTGCAGGCTATCACGCAAGGACGGCATACGACGGATGGTCAGCGCTCCAGTTAATGGCAGAGTTTCGGCCCGACTATGTTCTTACAGATGTATTGATGCCTCGAATGAATGGTGTTGAACTCGCCATTGCAGTGAGCAAGATGTCGCCCGGAACGAGAATTCTGCTTTTTTCCGGACAAGCGGGGATCTCGGAGATTTTGCTTCAGGGGCATGAGCAAGGGTATGAATTCGAATTGGTTGCCAAGCCGATTCACCCGCTGAAACTGATTGAGCATCTGCAGAACCTGGAGAAGGACGGGTAAATACTCGAAGAGGAAACCTAACCCGCCAACGCGTCGATTGCCTGCGACTAGAAGCAGCCCTTGACGATATCTCAGGCTTCAGCCAGCTAAATGGTGAGCCTGTCCGGCGATATAGGAGCAAGCTGCCACAGGGAAAGCTCGCGCAGCTTTGACAACCTGCCATCGATTCGAACGCCCAATCGCGGCGCTTTCGCTCCACGAAAATAAACGCGCTTTGTATATGCGACCTGCCGGTTCAGAAATATCTCCAGGACCGATCCATCCACATAGATGTGAACCTCCAATTCGTCCGCCCGGCTTAGATTGATCGGGACCGGCTGATTATCGATGACGATTGAGTCTTTCTGTGCGGGGTCATAGTGGACGGTGACCCAGTCCGCGTTCTCTCCGCCCTGGTCGAGCAGCGATACGGAAAAGGCTCCGGCGGCCGTAGGGAAGGTGCAAAGCACTTCGCCGCAGGCATCCTCCAGGAACATCTGCGCGATATGCCGCTGGTTCTGTTCTTCATTTCCGGTGACGGTCAGTTTCTGGTGTTTGCTCCGCAGCGTCTCGACTGCCGGAGAAACATTTACCATCAGCGATCCATCCTCAGCCAGGCTCAGGACACGCGGCAGAGACATCACACCGGCCCAGCCGGCCTGCCTGTATTGACTCTCGGGACACGTCTCCTGGATCCATCCCCATAGAATGCGATTGCCATCTTTGTCCAGCTGCGACTTCGGAGCGTAAAACGCGCCATGATCCACCATGCCCGTACGCTCGCAATGGAACAACATCGTTTTCTTGTCCAGCACGCCTGTCTGCCAATGGGCCTTTCCCTTTGTCGAGCAGATCAGGACATGCTTTCCATTGAGCGCAAACAGATCGGGGCACTCCCACATATCCTTACGATCCACCGGATTTGCCGCGCTGTACACGGCATTGTCTCCGCTGGCGGCGATATGCTGGTACTCCCAGCGCCGCAAATCCTTCGAGCGATAGAGCAGGATTGCGCCGCCGGTCTGCGGCATGCCCGTGCCGACGATCGCGTACCAGCCCTCTCCCTCCCGCCATGGAGAAGGATCGCGAAATCCGTTCAGGTGCGGTAGGCCGCCGGGAGGCGCATCGATGATCGCTTCCGGCCATTTCTTCCACGTCTTCAGGTCCGGATCGGTGGAGTACGCCAGGCATTGCTGTTCGCGCAGCCAAATCCCGTTCGCGTGGACAGTCGAGATGTCCTTCGACGCGATGGAGACGCCCGTATACATTACCGTGACAACTCCATCGCGGACGGCGGCTGTTCCCGACCAGCAGCCGTAGGAATCGGGGCCTGGGGTGGGCGTCAGCGCCTGCGGCATGTGTTTCCAGTGCAGCATGTCCGGGCTGACCGCATGTCCCCAGGTCATCTTCCCAAAACAAGGACACGCCGGATTCGCCTGATAAAACATGTGGTATTTTCCGTTCCAGTAAATCGGACCATTGGGATCGTTCATCCAGTTGGAGGGCGCAAGCAGGTGGTATTGCGGACGTCGAGGATCCTCTGCCAGATCATGCGGTTTCGCGGTCTCGGCACTTGCAGCAAGGAGAAATCCACGATCAATGCAGATCGCCGCGCCGGCAACGATTCCGCGCGATAACAAACTTCTCCTGGTCAAACTTTTTTCGGCCAAGCTCATGGCGTTCTTCCCCTCCCGGACATGTTCGCAATGTTACTATCGGCGCGGAGCCGATATCGATACGGAATCTGGACGCGAGCCGTCGAGCGTTCTTCACCGGCACCGGCATTTGCTCCTCGCCCGTTAGTGTTCTATGCTGAGCAGTCTTCCATTCGTTGAATCTCGCCTATGACCGCCAACGATTCTCAGGACTCACTCCCGAACATTCTTCCCTCCTCCATCGACACTAACGCCGAGCGGTTTCGGGCTAATGCCGACGCGATGCGCGCTGTTATTGGCTGAATTTGAGGCCGAGCAGGCGATTATTCGCGAAGGCGGCGGCGCGAAGGCAATCGAATCGCAGCACAAGAAGAATCGCCTCACCGCGCGCGAACGGCTGGAACTGCTGCTGGACCAGGGAACGGAGTTTACCGAGCTCGGGATCTATGCCGCGCATGGGATGTATGGCGAATATGGCGGCGCGCCTGCTGCCGGGACAATTACCGGAGTGGGACGCGTGGCGGGACGGCTGGTGATGATCATCGCCAACGACGCGACGGTAAAAGCCGGCGCGTTTTTTCCCATGACCGCGAAGAAAGTTTTGCGGGCGCAGCACATCGCGATGGAAAACCACATTCCGACGCTGTACCTGGTGGATTCGTCGGGAATTTTTCTGCCTTTGCAGGAGGATGTTTTCCCGGACCAGGACGACTTTGGCCGCGTCTTCCGCAATAACGCGGTGATGTCGGCTCGAGGCATTCCGCAGATGACGGCGATTATGGGAATGTGTGTGGCCGGCGGCGCGTATCTGCCGGTCATGACGGACCAGGTGCTGATGACCGAAGGCAGCGGGCTATTTCTCGCCGGCCCCGCGCTGGTGCAGGCGGCGATTGGACAGCAGGTCTCCGCCGAAGAACTGGGCGGCGCGACCATGCATTCGAAAATTTCAGGCACGGTGGATTTCAAAGAGCCGAACGATCATCTTTGCATTGCGCGGTTGCGATCGCTCGTCTCCCGGCTTGGCCATCCGCCCGGAGCGCTGTTCGATCGCATCGCTTACGATCCGAAAAAAGACGCGCCCCTGTATCCGGCGGAGGATCTGCTCGGGATCATGACCCTCGATCCGGCGAAAGCCGCTGCGCACAGCTATGACATGCACGCGGTGATTGCGCGCATTGTGGATAGTTCGCGCTTCGATGAATACAAGCCGGACTATGGGCAGACGCTGATCTGCGGATATGCGCGCATCGGCGGGTTTGCGGTTGGGATTGTCGCGAACCAAAAACAACATCAAATGCAGACCAGCCAGACGGGCGAAAAACACATGGAGTTCGGCGGAGTTATCTATCCGGAATCCGCCGACAAAGCGGCGCGGTTCATTATGGATTGCAACCAGAATTTGATTCCTCTGATTTTTCTGCACGACGTGAATGGATTCATGGTCGGCCGCGATGCGGAATGGAGCGGCATTATTCGGTCCGGCGCGAAGATGGTTTCGGCGGTTTCGAACAGCGTGGTGCCGAAGATTTCCATCATTCTTGGAGGCTCGTTCGGCGCCGGAAATTATGCGATGTGCGGCAAAGCCTATGATCCACGGTTCATCTTTGCCTGGCCGACGGCAAAATATGCGGTGATGAGCGGCGCTTCCGCGGCGAATACGCTGGTGGAAGTGCGAATCAAGCAGCTGGAACGCAATGGCCATCAACTGAGCGAGAAAGAGAAAAAGGAGCTGTTCGATTCCACCAAGGCGACGTATGACGAGCAGACCGATCCGCGCTATGCTGCGGCGCGCCTATGGGTGGACGCGATCATCGATCCCGCAAAAACACGCGATGTCCTGCTGATAGCGCTGGAAGCTGCTTCGCTGAATCCGGAGGTTCCGCGATTCAATCCGGGAATTTTGCAGACGTAAACGGTTAAATCCCAGGTGTCAAAATCGAGACCTGGGCACCCGTGTCTTTTCATTGATGGAGCTGACCTGAATGCGGCGTCGAGAATTCTTGCGGTCTTCACTGGGGGCTTTGGCGACAGCAGCCGTCGCTGACCGCGCAGCGAACGCGATCTCATCGCGAACCCGACAAACTCGTCGCATTCTTTACGCGCTGGATCAGTTTGCCAACTCGACTCCGGAGCAGATGCGAGCAGTCAGTGGAGACGATCGGTGCAAGCAGCTTCAACGTGCTGATCCTTTCCTTCCTGCAGGCCACCTGGAATCACGGCAAGCTGGCGCTTTCATACAACGGGAATGCGTTCTCTTCCTTGTCGCCGCAGGTCCCGGCATTGCTGCGGCGGCTTCGGTCGGGCTTTGGCGCGCGGAAGCAGGTAATGCTGTCGATCGGCGGATGGCAGCAGGAGCCCACGTTCGCAGCGATTCGGAGTGCCGGGGTGCCTGTTTTCGTGCGCCGCCTGACGGAAGAAGCGATTCGGCCTCTGGGGCTCGATGGTATCGATCTCGATCTGGAGCCGCAGACGGGCGGGCTGGACCAGTGGATGGCTGTGCACCGCGAGCATGGAAAAACCATTGTCGATCTGACGAATGAATACAAGCGCGTGCATCCTACGCATGTGGTGACACATGCGCCGACTTCGCCGGTGGCGGCTGAATTTTATGCGCAGCCCGCGGCCATCCAGGGTTTGCAAGGCGGTCTGCTGCACGCGACTCGAACGAAACCTGGAAACAATATCGACTGGTTGAACGTGCAGCTGTATGAGGGCGGCATTGTCGCCGGCGGAGATATCGCGGGATACTATCGCGACTCACTAGTGAAGCCATTGATCAGGATTGCGGCGCAGAGCGGCATTGCGAAACCACTTCCCTTCCTGGTGCCTTTATTTGAGCCGCAAGCGAACCAATCACTCGCATTTTGCAGGCAATCGATTCAGTCCATCGATTCTCGGTGTTCCGATCTACACGCTGGAGCGATTAGCGGAGTGGGATTGTGGGATTATCGTCAGGTCGCTCCGTCGATTCACGATTGGTCGCAGGGACTGGAGACTGCGCTAAGTATCTAGCCGGAGGAGCCGATGACAGGCAATGAAGTAAAAATTATCGAGTGCCCGCGCGATGCCTGGCAGGGTCTGCCGAAATTGATCCCCGCGCATGTGAAAGCGGAGTATCTTCGGAAGCTGATTGCGGCCGGGTTTCGCCACATCGATGCGGTCTCGTTCGTGTCTCCCCGGGCCGTACCGCAGGTCGCCGATTCCGAGCAGGTGCTGCTGCTTCTGCAGCCTCCGCAGGAGGTCGAGATCATCGGCATCGTCGTCAACGAGAAAGGCGCGGAGCGCGCCATCGCGACGGAAGCGGTGCGCACGCTGGGATTCCCTTATTCGATTTCGCCCGTTTTTCTTGAGCGCAATCAACATCAAACGCCGGAAGAGTCGCTGGACGCACTCGACGATATCGCGGAACTGGCCTTTCACGCCGGGCTCGATCTGGTTGTATATATCTCGATGGCGTTCGGCAACCCCTATGGAGACCCGTGGAGTCTCGATGAGGTGGTGGAAGCATGCCGCCTGCTGACGGAGATGGGAGTCACGCAGATTTCGCTGGCAGATACGGTCGGCATCGCCGGCCCGGAGCAGATCAGCGATCTGGTTTCCGCAGTATTGGGCGCAAATCTGCGCGCTGAATTTGGCGTGCATCTCCACGCACAGCCGGATGAGGTGGAAGCCAAAGTACTGGCGGCCTATCATGCCGGTTGCCGCCGCTTTGACATGGCGCTCGGCGGGCTGGGCGGGTGCCCGTTCGCCCAGAATGCATTGGTCGGCAATATCGCCACGGAACGCGCGATCCACGCTCTTGCCGAGACGGGCGCGCAGCTGCCGAATCTGGATTCGTTAATGGAACTGCTGGCCGAAACGCGCACGATTGCAAGCGAGTTCGGCCCGACAGTTCAGTAACGGCAATGGTTACGAATCCGGCATTCATACTTGTATCGCATTGCGATATAATTATTCCTGATGAAAACCCGCCGGACCGCATCGGACAAGGACCAGTCCCTGCATCGCGCTCTCGCCGAATTTCGCCATCAGCTGCGTGTTTTTCTTCTGGCCAGCGAGAATGCGGCGCACGAGGCCGGGCTGCATCCGCAACAGCATCAATTGCTGCTGACGGTGGCCGGCGTACCGGAGGAAGTTTGCCCTTCAATTGCGTATTCGGCGGAGTCGCTGGGTCTGAAACACAATACAGTCGTGGAACTGGTGGACCGCTGCGAACAGGAAGGCCTGCTGCAACGCTCCACTGATGCTGCCGACAGACGGCGCGTGTGTTTGCAAATTACGCCGCGCGGCCAAAAAATTCTGGACCAGATCTCGCAGGTTCATCTGCGGGAATTACATTCGCAGGCGCCTTGTCTGATGGAGGCGCTGCGAAAAGTTTTACGAACAGAGACAAAAGCGGCAGGAATTCTGCAGCCGCAAGAAAACCGATGAAAGACTTTTGATGGCCGACACGACAGTATTCAAACCGAAGACCAAGATACGTGACCGGGTGCTCGAAAGCCCGCTCCTGAGCAAATACTTTCCTCTTGTCCAAGAGGATCTGACGGCGACGTACGCGCGCGATCTTTCGAAGTGGCTGTTGATCTCGCCCATTATCGGCTTGACAACCGGCCTTGCGGTTACGGGCATTGCCGTCGTCATCTTGAAAAAGCTATGGCCGCCGCTGCTGAACTATTTCCTGGGCCATATCTGGGCGATTGTGCCGGTGCTGACGGTGGCGTTCGCGATCACCGGACTGATCATGCAGTATCTGACGCCCGATCCCGATGAGCATTCCACTGAGGAAATCATCCGCTCCTATCATGAGCACGAAGGCGACATCGATCTCCGCTCGTTCTTCCCTAAGATCATTGCGGCTATCACTACGGTAGGCTTTGGCGGGAGCGCGGCGCTGGAAGGGCCGAGCATTTATGGCGGGGGCGCAATCGGTTCGTGGCTGTGGGCCAAGCTGCGGCGCTTCGGTCTGGAACCCCGCCACCGTCGCATTATGCTGATCAGCGGCGCGGCGGCAGGCATGGCGGCAGTATTCCGGGCGCCGATGACCGGTCTGGTTTTTGCGCTGGAAATGCCATACAAGGACGACCTGGCGCATGAGGCACTGCTGCCCTCACTGATCGCATCTGTCGTTTCGTATGTAACGCTGGCGTTCTTTCTGGGAGCAACCCCGCTGTTCAATTTCGCCAGCGCCACATCGTTCAAGGGACGCGATCTTTTGTGGTGCGCTCTGCTCGGCATTTTTATCGGATTGGCGTCGATGGCGTTTAGCATCACCTTCCGCCGGGCGCGGGTGTTCATGGTGAATTGGGCCATTCCGCACTGGTGGAAACTTACGCTGGGCGGTTTCCTGACCGGTATCTGCGGGTTGGTTTTTCTTTTGATCTATCATGGCTCGCTGGTGCCGCTGGGAGCGAATTACGAGGCGGTCGGGGAGATTCTCAGCCATCACCACAGCACTCTGGAATTGATTATCTTTGGGATTTTCAAGCTGGCGGCGACTTTGTTCACGCTTGCCAGCGGCGGTGTCAGCGCGATGTTCGTGCCGCTATTCCTGACCGGCGGCAGTTTTGGAATGGCTTTCGGGCAAATCATTCATGCCAACTCCGTGGAACTGTACGCGGCTGTGGGCATGGCGGCGTTCATTGCCGCCGGTTACAAAACACCGCTGGCTGCCGTGGTTTTCGTGGCCGAGGCTACGGGCGGCCATGCGTTCATTGTTCCGTCACTGATTGGCGCCGCGGTGGCGTACGCGATTTCGGGCGAGGCATCGGCCTCCGGGGACCAGCGCCAGCATGAAGGAGTGCGCGTCCAGGAACTGCGCAATATTTCCGTTGCGGAAGTCATGCAGCACGAGGTGGTTTCCGTGCTTGCCTCCTCCACTCTGCGGGAATTTGCGGACCATGTATGCTTGCACCATCGCCACATTGCGTTTCCAGTTGTGGATGAGAGCGGCATCGTTGGGGTGATTTCAGTATCCGCGCTTGGACTGGTTCGCCCCGAAGAATGGTCGACCAAAACGGTTGCGGATCTGATGGACCGGAAGGCAAAGAAAATCAATGCAAATTACGACGTCATGGTGGCTCTGCGACTGCTGCTGAGCGAGCGCGGGCAGCATATGCTTCTGGTGACTTCCGAAAACGGCAAGCTGGCGGGAATCCTGACCAAGACCGATATATTGACGGCGCTGAAATCTCGTGAGGCCTCTCGGCAGGCGACAAATTTCACGCAGATTTGATGGAAGCGGTTCCGGTGGGCGGCCCGCTGCAAAAATCGCGGCCCTATCCCATGGAAGGGGACTGAGCTGGAGCGATTGCTCCCGCGCCTTCCGCTAGAGCAGTTCCACGGCAGGTGTACTCGGCGGATGAAATTTTCGCGCAGCTTTTCCGTTAAGAAAAGCTGCACTTGGCGATTCTGGGCCGGGAATAGTAACCGTGGAACTGCTTTAAACTCGACTATGCATCTGCCTCGGCTTGTGCACTCGACGTGACCGGGATGCGAAGGGAATTCGATGGCCGATCTGCCGCACTTCGATAACGCATCCGCCGAATCCAAGCTGCCGAAGAAGGGTCAGTTCGGCATCGCATTGGAGCCGGAGGTGATCAAGATAAGCGCCTACGCTCTTTTCATCGGATTTGTCGGCGGTTTGGTCGCTCAGGGTCTGCTGGAGCTGATCGCGTTCTTTACGAACATTTTTTTCTATGGAAGGTTTTCTTTCGCCCCCGCCAGTCCCGCCCACAGCCATCTTGGCCTCTGGGTAATCCTGATTCCGCCCATTGGCGGGCTGGTGGTGGGCCTTATGGTGCATTACTGGGAGCCGACGCTGAAGGGCCACGGTATCCCGGAAGCCATGGAGGCGGTGCTGTTCGGCCACAGCCGCATGCGGCTTCGCGTAGCCTTCTTAAAGCCGCTAGCCACGGCCTTCGCGATCGGTACTGGGGGACCATTCGGCGCGGAAGGGCCGATCATCCAGACCGGGGCCGCCATCGGATCTCTCTTTGGACAGGCCGTGGGACTGACGCCATATTACCGGCGCGTTCTTCTGGCGGCGGGTGCGGCGGCCGGCATGGCAGCCACATTTACCGCGCCGCTTGCCGGCATCCTGGTGGCTGTGGAACTTTTGCTGTTTGAGTTTCGCGCCCGCTCCTTCATCCCCGTGTCCTTTGCGGCAGCGGTAGCGACGGGTGTCCGCATTTATTTTGTTGGATGGGCGCCGCTGTTCGCCACGCCCGCTTTTAAGCTACGCGATATGAATGAGCTGTGGCTGTTCGCGTTGATGGGCGTGTTGATGGGGCTCGTCGGCATTGCGATGATTCGCGTGCTCTTCTGGCTGGAAGAATTTTTCGACAATCTGCCGGTCAAGCGCGCCCTGATCTGGTCGCCCGTGATTGGCGCGTTTGCGCTTGGTATTATCGGATATTTTTATCCGCAGGTGTTCGGCACCAGTTACGACACCATTCGTGACATGCTGAATGACCGCCTCACGGTGACGGGTCTGCTGGGCATTTCCGTGGCGAAATTCTGGGCGCTGACAATTTCGCTCGGTTCCGGCACGACAGGCGGAGTGTTTGCCCCATCGCTGGTAGTCGGCGGAGGTCTGGGAGCGGTGTATGCAATGGCATGGCACCATTTCTTTCCCCACTTTGTCAGCGATCCCGCATTTTACTCGCTGGTGGCCATGGCGGCTGTCTTTGCAGGCATAGCCCGCGCCCCGTTTACCAGCATCGTATTTCTATTTGAACTGAGCCACAATCCGAACTCGCTGCTGCCGCTGATCGTCTGCGTCATGGTTGCGGATGGATTCGTCCGCTTGTTCAGCACCGACTCCATCATGACTGGCAAGCTGGTGAAACGCGGCTTGATCGTGCTGCAGGATTACTCTGTGCCGGTCCTGATGCGTTCGCGGATCGATCAGGTCATGCGCAAGAAATTCAACATGATTCCGGCCGACGCGGAACTGCGGACCATCCTGCGGGAATATTCGCATGAGGGTTCAGAACTGATGCCAGTCGTCGAACCGGATGGTTCCCTGGTGGGCATCGTCGAAGCACACGATCTTCTACAGCATGAAACCCCCGACCATCACTTCAAAATGCGGGAGCTTGCACGGCAGGATTATGTGATCGCTTATCCCGGGGAGTTGGTTGACCGAGTGAGCCGTGACATGATGCTGCAGGATGTCGAAAACATCGTTGTCGTGGAGCCCGACGGGAAGGGAAAACCGATTGGAATCGCCCGCGCCAACGATATCCTGCAACTGCGCCGCTGGCTTATGGATGAGGAAAGCCACGAAACCGCGCTTCCAAAAGTGAAGAAGTCGATGATGGATGACACGACTGATGGATGACACGGCGGAACCCGCCGAGGGTGAAGCCGATAACCCAGCCGTATACAAATAAAGATGGCGCGGGACTGCGCCGCCAGCTACCATGTTGCTTTCATAAAGTTTTTCCTTCTGAGACTCAGCGATGCCCTATCAAAGTCTGTATGTGACGGAAATTGAGAAAATCGTCACCGTCACTCTGAACCGCCCGGAGCGCCGCAATGCGCTTAATCCGCAGATGATCGAGGAGCTCATCCAAATTATCGAGGGCATGGGCCGGCGCAGTTGCGGCGTGATGATCCTGACCGGAAGAGGCGCGGCTTTCTGCGCCGGGCTGGATCTTGAGCATCTGCAGTCGCTGGCGCATAAATCTTCCGCGGAGCATCGTGAGGATTCGCAACGCGTGGCGCAGCTGTTTCGAAGTTTATATGACTTGCCGCTGCCGACGATTGCCGCCGTAAACGGCCACGCCATCGCCGGCGGTATGGGGCTGGCGACGATCTGTGACTTTACGTTGACGGTGCCGGAAGCGAAGTTCGGATATACAGAGGCGCGCATCGGCTTCGTGCCGGCGATGGTCTCAGCCTTTCTGACGCTGCAGGTAGACGAGAAAAAGGCGCGAGATTTGTTGTTGACGGCCCGACTGATCTCTGCGGAAGAAGCACGGCAGATGGGTCTGGTTAATGAAGTTGTGAACGAGTCAGGATTGATGATGCGCGCCAGGCAATTGGCACATCAACTGTTACAGAACAGCCCGGAATCGCTGCGGGCCACGAAAAGGCTGCTCTCCGAACACACGAGGGAGCAGCTCGACCGGCAGTTGCGGGCTGCTGTCGAGTCGAATGCGAGCGCACGCAGCACGGGAGATTTCCAGGAAGGGATTGCGTCGTTTCTCGAAAAGAGAAAGCCGAACTGGCATGCTCACAAGCAGGAGAAGGTGTGACCGAAATTCTTTCCAAACGAGAAAACGACCGTAAGACAGCACACCCAGACGGCTCGATCGGTCAGACGCGCATTCGCGTGCGCTATGCGGAAACCGACCAGATGGGGGTGGTCTATTACGCGAATTATCTGGTCTGGTTTGAAGTGGGCCGGGTGGAGCTGCTGCGCGGGCTGGGCTTCGAATACAAGCAGATGGAAACCGAGGACGACTGCATGATTCCTGTCGTCGAAGCGAATTGCCGCTATAAGTTGCCGGCGCGGTACGATGACGAACTTATCATTTCGACCGAGGTTGCGCACGTAAGGACATCGGTGCTGAAGTTTCGTTATCGCGTGCTGCGCGCGGCGGATTCGAGCCTGCTCGCCGAGGGCGAGACCATCCACGTGGTGACCGACAGCAGGATGCAAAAACGCGCGCTGCCGGAGAAATATGTGGAGCGGCTGAGAGGGTTACGCGCGGATTCGGAAGGCTGAGCGCAGCGAAAAATCCAGAAAATCTTACGCGGCGATGCCGCGCGGCTTTACATTCGCGCGGATGAAGTCGACTGTGGTTTCAAGAGCGGTGCCCGGGCCGAAGATAGCGGCGACGCCCTGCTGCTTCAGGAAATCGATATCCTGTGCGGGGATGGTGCCGCCGAGAACGACCAGAATGTCGTCGGCTCCACGCTCCTTCAGCAGCGCCATCAAACGCGGGACGATGGCATTGTGCGCACCGGAAAGAATGCTCAGACCGATGCACTGCACGTCTTCCTGAATCGACGCATTCACGATCATCTCGGGTGTCTGGCGGAGTCCGGTGTAGATGACTTCCATGCCGGCATCGCGCAGCGCGCGCGCAATGACTTTTGCGCCGCGATCATGGCCGTCCAGACCGGGCTTGGCGACCAGAACGCGAATGGGAAATGTATCGGGCTGCTGGCTTTGGGGCGATGTTGTCACTCGAAGCTCCTAGCGATCATTCTTTCCAGCAGGTTTTCCAAGTTTTCCATCTTTCAAGTCCAGCTCGCTTCTTCATAGGTTCCGTACACGTCGCGCATGGCCTCGCAGATTTCGCCGACCGTCGCATAGGCGCGCACGCAATCCAGAATATACGGCATGGTGTTGGCATCGGAAATTTTCCCCGGCGTGGCGCGGGGTTCCTGTGCGGCTGCATGGCGCAAGGCGGTCAGGCGTCGTTGGACTTCTTCATTCGAGCGCCGCTGCCGTAAGTTCTGGAGTTTGGCGGTTTGTGATTCGCGAACGCTTTCTCCGATGTACAGAATTTCCGGTGACGTCTCCTCCACGACGAAATCATTAACGCCGACAATGATTTTCTCACCGGCCTCAACGGCGCGCTGATATTGGTAGCTCGATTCCGCCAGCTCCTTCTGCGGAAAACCCTGCTCTATGGCGCGCACCATGCCGCCCATAGCGTCCAGCTTGCCGAAATAATCGAATGCGCCCTGTTCCATTTTCAGCGTGAGGTTCTCGACGAAATACGAGCCGCCGAGTGGATCGATCGTCTGAGCGACGCCGGACTCATAAGCGAGAATCTGCTGGGTACGGAGGGCGATGCGCGCGGCCTCTTCCGTCGGGAGCGCAAGCGCTTCGTCGTAAGAATCGGTGTGCAGCGACTGCGTTCCGCCCAGCACGGCGGCAAGCGCCTGGATGGCGACGCGGGCAATGTTGTTCATGGGCTGCTGCGCGGTCAGGGAGACGCCTGCGGTCTGGGTGTGAAAGCGCATCAGTTGCGAGCGCGCATTCTTCGCGTGGAAGCGCTCCGTCATCAGGCGATACCAAATTTTACGAGAGGCGCGGAACTTGGCGATCTCTTCGAAGAAATCATTGTGGGAATTGAAGAAGAAACTCAGGCGCGGCGCAAAGTCGTCCACATCGAGGCCGCGGCGCAGCGCCCACTCGACATATTCCACGCCATCGTAGATGGTGAACGCCAGCTCCTGCAGAGCGGTCGCGCCCGCCTCCCGAATGTGATAGCCGGAGATGGAAATGGGGTTGAACCTGGGAGTATGGAGCGCGCCGAACTCGAAGGTGTCGATGACCAGGCGCATGGATGGCGCAGGCGGATAGATGTATTCCTTCTGCGCGATGTATTCCTTCAGGATGTCATTCTGCAGCGTGCCGGAAATTTTTTCCCAGTCCGCGCGCTGCCGCTCCGCAACCACGAGATACATGGCCCACAGCACGCTGGCGGGGGAATTGATGGTCATCGAAACGGTGGTTTTTTCGAGATCGATGCCGGAGAACAGTATCTCCATATCTTCCAGCGAATCGATGGCGACGCCGCACTTCCCTACCTCGCCTTCGCTGTTGGCGTGGTCGGAGTCGTAGCCCATCAGCGTGGGTAGATCGAAGGCGACAGAGAGGCCGCTGCCGCCGTGCTGCAGGAGATATTTGTAACGCTGGTTCGTTTCCTCCGGCGTGGCGAAGCCGGAGAATTGACGCATGGTCCATAGCTTGCCGCGATATCCCGTGGCGTGGATGCCGCGCGTGTAGGGGGGCTGGCCGGGGTAGCCGAGATACCGCTCCGCATGCTGATCCCAATCGCGGGGGCAGATCAGCGGGCGTGTAGAGCCGCTCCACCGGAACACCGGAGATGGTAGTGAACCGGGCCGTGCCATCCGGATTGCGGTTGGTTCCAGTATCGGCGCCGATGGGGCGTTCCGGTGCCTTCTTGAGCGTCGGCTCCAAAATAGTTTCCATCCATTGCTGCTCCGCGGCGGAGGCGGCGCGTGCGGTCTCGGCGGGGGTGTTCACGTTTTGAGGGATGTCTTCTGCGGTGGTTCGCGGCATAACGTACCTCTGCTGCAGGCAGTGGGGAAACTCTTCAGCATAGGGTATGGGGGACATGATAGGCAACCAAAGATGCAGCAGGGAGTCTTTGTTGACAGTCCGTATCACACTGGACCAGACGCACTGACTGACGGAATTGAATCCACTCCATCTTGCAATCATCTATCCTGCTGTAGCCGTTTACTCCCTCAAAAAGCAGTCCCTCACAATCAGACATAGGAGAGAAGCACGATGAAGATGACGGGCAACACGATTTTGATTACAGGCGGAGGCTCCGGGATTGGGCGCGGGCTGGCAGAGGCTTTCCATGCGGCGGGCAACCAGGTTGTGATTGCCGGGCGGCGCAAGCATGTGCTGGAGGAAGTGACCAAGGCCAACCCGGGCATGGGCACGCTGACCGTGGACATGGAAGACGCGGCCAGCATCCGCAAGTTTGCCGATAAGGTTGCCGCGGATTACCCGAAGCTGAATGTGCTGGTGAACAACGCCGGCATTATGAAGGTGGAAGACCTGAAGAACCAGCCGCCCGGGCTGGAGATCGCCGAGTCGACCGTCGCCATCAACCTGCTGGGGCCGATTCGCCTGACGGCGGCGCTGCTGCCGCTGCTGCGAAAACAACCGCAGTCGACGATTATGACAGTGTCTTCCGGACTAGCTTTTGTGCCGATCGCCTTTACCCCGACCTACTGCGCGACGAAGGCGGCAATCCATTCCTACTCGCTGTCGCTGCGCTACCAGTTGAGGGAGACTACTACGGAGGTGCTGGAATTGATCCCGCCGTATGTAGCGACGGAGCTGATGAGCGGAGGCACGGCGGACCCGCGCGCGATGCCGCTCGATCAATTCATCGCAGAGGTGATGGAGATTCTGAAGGCGCAACCGAAGAACGGCGAGATCTGCGTGAAAAATGTGAACAGGCTGCGCTTCGCCGCGCAGGAGGGCCGGTTCGACGAGACCTTCAATGGCATGAACGAAGCCATGGCCGGACTGCACTCAAGTGCATCGAAGGAACCCCGGTGAGCTTCGCGCAACCTGGGCCATCTGCGACTGTTCCGCGTGAATCGCTAACCCTTCCAGGCGCCGAGTTGCTTGCGCAGCATGACGAGCTGGCCTACGTGGTAGCTGGTATGGTCGCCGGCGAGCAGAATTTCCCGCAGGATGGTTTGATCTTCTCCCCAGGGAATTCTGGCGTTCAAATCCACGCTGGCGTTTTGTGCCAGCTTCTCAAATTCCTTGAGATCCTTCTTCACAGCCTTCACGGATTCGTTCCAGGCCGCGGCTGATTCGGGCGCGTCGGTTTTCGGCCAGTAGCCGTCGGGCCATTTGGGCGCTTGATAGTCGGGATTGGTGGAAAAATCCAGCAGATCATGCAGCGCAATGCGAATGTGTTCGAGCAGTTGCCAGGCTGTGTGGGGCGCGCCTTCCGGCCTTTTGGCATACAACGCAGGAGGAAAATCCTTCACCGCGGCATCCAAGCTGGCGTGTGCGTTGCCGCCATGAAGAAATTCCACGAGGGCTTTACGAACTACATGATTTTCATCGGGCATAACACCTCCTGCTTCCGATCTTCCACATCGAATAAGATGCATGTCCAAAGGTCAGGTTTCGTACAATACAAAAACAAACCGGTATGGATACATCCAGTGAACGGCCCGAAGAAAATGTGCAGGCACGGCGATCTTACCTCCCGCGAGCGCGGGTGTCCTCGCATGCTGCTCTGGCATATTTTCTAATCTTCCTGACGTTCTTCTACAGCTTCCCGCAGCCATCCGAAGCGTATTCTTTTCTCACGCATGAAGCTATGGTTGATGTCGCGTGGCACGGCTCGATCCGGCCCTTGCTGCTGGCGCGCTTTCCGACCGCAACGGCCGCGCAGTTGCGGGAGGCGCGTGGCTATGTCTACGGCGGCGCGACCATTCAGGATATGGGCTATTACCCGTTCGGACATCAATTTTTCAGCAACCTGACCCATTACGTCCGGCCGGGAGATTTTATAAATAATCTCTTCCGCGACGCGCAGACGGTCGACGAGTATGCGTTCGCGATCGGTGCGCTTTCACATTATGTTGGAGACAACAACGGGCATCGATACGCGACCAATCCTTCGACAGCAATCGAATTCCCTCCGCTGGCAAAGAAATATGGCCCCATCGTTACGTACGACCAGGCGCCGCATGCGCACGTGCGCACGGAGTTCGCTTATGATGTCGAGCAATTGAGCCAGAACCGGTTTGCGCCCGCAGGCTACCTGCGCGGGGCTGGTTTCAGAGTTCCCCGCAGGCTGCTGGAGCGGGCTTTCTTTGATACCTACGGACTGCGCCTGCGCCGCGTCCTGGGCCGGCCCTTTCCGGCGATCCAGAGTTACCGCTCGTCGGTTGAAAACCTGCTGCCGAAAGTTGCGCGGGCGGAGGTCTTGATCCATCACAACGACTTTCCCCGCGAGGACGACACACCCGCATATCATCAATTCGTCACTCGCCAGTCTCAGGCCGCGGTAGCCAATCAGTGGGCAGGGTTCAGCCGAAAGCCTGGATTCGAGGTCCACGTCATCGCCATCATCATTCGCATTCTGCCAAAGATCGGACCGCTTTCCAATCTTGCCATCCGCGGGCCGAATGCAGAAACGAACCGGTGGTACATCGAGAGCATGAATCGCTCGGTCGACGAGTATGAACATCTGTTGCTACTGCTGGCGAAAACTCCCCGGAAATCGCTGGACTTGCCGGATCGCGATCTAGACACCGGCAACCTGGTCCAACCGGGGTCGTACGCTTTGACAGACAAAACCTATGCGCAGCTGCTGGCGATGCTGACAGCACAGCCGGGCCGCACAATTCCCAGCGGACTGCGTCAGAATATTCTCGATTACTATTCCGATCCAGGCGCGCCCATTACGACCAAGCAAAATCCCAAGGCTTGGAAACGGGTACAGACACAGTTGGCGGTTCTGCAAGGCATGAATACACTCAGCCACGCATAAGAATTTGAACAGTGCGGCGCAGCTGACGCGGTCTGTGAAGTTGCATCCGGAGAACATCGCCGCGCAATCCTGTTGACGCAAGATTCCTGCAGCCGAACAATACCTGTATGAAACCATCCGCCGGCTCACGTTCCAGCGCGAACGACCTTGGCTTGCTGCTGCTGCGCATTTTTCTCGGCGGCAGCCTTTTCCTGCGTCATGGCCTGGAGAAGATCACCCACTTTCATCAGATGTCCGCTCATTTTCCCAATCCGATTCATCTCGGATCTCATGCCAGCCTGGTCTACGCGCTGATTTCAGATGCGGTCTGTTCCCTGCTCACAGTCCTGGGGCTGGGGGCGAGGGTGGCGGCACTGGTTATTGCGGTCAACCTTGGCGTGGTCTTCTGTCTGGTTCATCACTTTGCATTCTGGAGGGGAGATGGCGAACTGGTGATCGTGTATCTTGGCGGATTTCTGGCGCTTCTCTTTACAGGCGCAGGACGCTTCAGCCTGGATTGGAAGCTCTGGGGCCGCAGTTAGAGCAGGTCCACGGTACCTATCCCTCGCCCAGAACTGTGAGTGCAGCTTTTCTTAACGGGAAAAGCTGCGCGAAAATCCCATCCGCCGAGTACACCTGGCGTGGAACTGCTCTAATCCGCTTCCTGTGCGCCTTACACAAGAATTTCTGAGGGCTGGAGCGCGGCCCCGAGACAGGCGCGGCGGCAAAGGCTGGGCGGCATCGAAGCGACCTAGAGATATCGGCGTAGATTCAAGCACAGAACGCCAGGGCTGCCTCTGGATGCTAAGGTGATCTGGCCGACAAAATGTGCCACATGCACAATGCACAAAAACAACTGGGCTGACCCGACGGTCAGCCCAGTTTTGCGGACGATAGGAATTTAGCTGGCGATCGGTCCCGGCGGGCTACTGCTGGCTGTTTCGACTGGCCAGCCATCAGGCCCCATCACGTTTTTGACCAGATCGAGAACGCCTGTCATGAATGAAGGAGGATAGCTGATGGCAACCTGTCCTGCCGGATTTCCGAGGGACTGGGCGATTTCATTCCACCGCATGAGCGGAGACGTGGAGGGAACGGTGACCAGCCGGCGCACAGGTTCGGGACGCAGGAAGTATACGCACCAGATCGAAATAGAAGCCAGATTAACAAGTTCCAGCGCGAGGTTGGCGCCACTCGCCATACTGGGGATACGGGTGAGAATCGCTGCATTGACAAGAGTGCCGGTCGCCATCAGCCCCAGGCCGAAGGTTACGCCGAAAATACGGCTGCCGAAGGGAACGCCGAGTGTGCGGGAGGCGAAGGCCAGGAAAGTCAGCAGACACAAGGCTAAGACACTTTCAGAACGGCCAATGATCTGGCCGGCGGCAAGCAGAAGACTGACACCGCTTTCATGGGCAGTTGTGCCGGAGGCGCAGGCCAGAACTGCCGAAACTACGACAGCCCAGAAAAAGATGGGTCGGCCCATCTTCTGTACGCCCGGAATCGAGCGAACCGCATGACGGAACATCTCATGGATGATTCTGAAGACCAGAATGCTTCCGATAAGGAAGCACGGCCAGTAGGTAAAGAAATAGAGGTTGTATCCTTGCACCGCAGAGAGCAGGTGAATATGGCTGGCGAAGCCCTCACCCAACAAGGCCACTTGCATCGCGGCTTGAAAAATCAAGAACTGCCAAAGAGCCGGATAGATCCGATTCTTCTGGGCGCGATACACACAGTAAATTGCCGCCGCGAGGAATACAATTTCAGCAACGATTGGGAGTGCAAAATGTTGCCATGCCGACATGGTCTGTCTCCACCTGCGGGGGCAGAATACCCTATATGGGGCAGCGGAGACAACATAATAATGTCAGAACAGCCAGTTTGGACGCAGAATTCCCAAATTGGGCTGCTTAGAACTTGTCAAAGCCGCAGGCTTTTCCCGGGTTGCAAGAGGGCATCGGGGCAGCGTTGGCGACAGTCATCGTGGTCGGGGTGGCAGTGGGAGCGGCTTTCGTCGCAAGCATCTGGTCGGCGGCGAAACCGGTAATCAGCATTCCGAGAACGAGAGCGCGAACGGCGATTGTCATGGCTATGCTCCTTTAGTAACCTTGCAGTGTGATTTTCGCGCTTGGCGCGCCTAACGAATTCAAGTATAATCCGGCTGGGAGTTAAGTCTACTATTCCCAAGAATATAGCGACATATTTACGACTTTTATTACCGAAGTAACGTATTACAAGTTGATTAACGCAAGACCATGCGGAGGATCCGCAATATCTCCTTGATCCTGCTACCCCTTCCCTGTCCAACTGCAAAGTTGTATACACCCCTACGCAAGATAGGTTTAGCTGTTCATCGACGGCCAGCTGCTCGAGCGCACATCCAAATTCCCCTCTGGTACGTACTGCACCGCTATTGCCGAGAAAGTCAACCAGGCTGAGCTCGGCCAGGGACAAAAAGCTCGGACGGCAGCAATCAATGTCGTTTTTAGGCCGAAATCGCCAGAAATCGGTTGAAGGAATTTGTGCATCTAAACGCGAGTCAAAGTTCTGCTCAGCGCCGCCAAGCTCTGCTGCCCATAGCCCCGTGATGAAGTCGGATGCGGGCCTTTCCATGACAGGTACTTTGCACCCGTTTTCTCCTCAATAATTCGCGAACAAGAGGCGGCGAATTCCCTCTGGTTCCGGCTCACCTGCGTGGTAAAATAAAAAAGAGCTCCTCTCCGGATAAATCCTTTTGAAATCAGTCTTTTGCCTGATGTTTGCAGCGGATATTTCAAAAGGTGCTCAACCGGAAGAAAATGGCTTTCAAATCTGTTTCCCGGGAGACCCATGGCAGAAAAGGCAATCGTTAATCCAGACCTGACAGGAACCATCGCGAGCACCGACGTCGCTACCATGGCCAGCGTGGCGAATCAAGCAGAAGCCCGTTCGACAGCGCAGGCGGCAGCCCGGCAGCGCGCCAGCGATAAGTACACGGGCGAGAACATCAAGGTGCTTGAAGGTCTGGAGGCGGTCCGCCTCCGTCCGGCCATGTACATTGGCTCGACCGGTGAGATGGGTCTGCACCATCTTGTCTATGAGGTCGTGGACAATTCCGTCGATGAGGCGATGGACGGCCATGCTACGCGGGTCGATGTCACCATCCACGTGGACAATTCGATCACCGTGGTTGACGACGGACGCGGTATTCCTGTTGACGAGATGGCGTTGCCCAATGGTGACCGCCTGCCTGCTGTGCAAGTAGTCCTGACGAAGCTTCATGCCGGAGGAAAGTTCGACGCCTCCACCTATAAGGTATCGGGCGGACTGCACGGAGTTGGCGTTTCGTGCGTCAACGGATTGAGCGAGGAATTTGAAGTCGAAATCTGGCGCGACGGGCACACCTATGAGCAGGAATATGCGCGCGGTATTCCGACGACGAAACTGCAGACGACGGGCACCAGTAAAAAGCGCGGCACCAAAATTCATTTTTTGCCCGACAAGACGATCTTCACGATCACGGACTTCAACTACGACACACTGGCGCAAAGGCTGCGCGAGCTGGCCTTTTTGAACAAGGGCCTGGAAATCTCATTGACCGATGAGCGCACCACGGATCCGAAAACCGGAGAAGCGAAGCGTACCGACTTCAAGTACACGGGCGGAATTGCGGAGTTCATCAAGCACCTGAACCGTGGCAAGCAGACGCTCCACGACAAGCCGATTTACATGGAAGCCGATCGCGACGACGTAGTGATGGAAATCGCGCTCCAGTACAACGACGGCTACTCGGAAACGGTATTTACCTTTGCCAACAACATCAACACCGTCGATGGCGGGACACACCTTTCCGGATTTCGCACGGCGCTGACCCGCACCATCAACGCGGCCGGCCAGCAGATGGGTCTCTTCAAAGACCTGAAGGAAAATCTCTCCGGCGATGATGTTCGCGAGGGCCTGGTCGCAGTGATCAGTGTGAAGCTGCCGCAGCCGCAGTTTGAAGGCCAGACCAAGGGCAAGCTGAATTCCGACATCAGCGGAACGGTACAGCAGTTTTTGAATGAGCGGCTGGGAATGTTCCTGGAGCAGAACCCGCCCATTACGAAGCGAATCATCAATAAGGCGATTGAGGCGGCGCGCGCGCGCGAGGCGGCCCGCAAAGCCCGCGATCTGACGCGCCGCAAGGGTGCGCTTGACGGCGGCGGTTTGCCGGGCAAGCTGGCCGACTGCAGCGAGCGCCGGCCGGAACGCTGCGAGCTGTACCTGGTTGAAGGCGAGTCCGCAGGTGGAACTGCGAAACAGGGGCGGGACAGGCGGTATCAGGCAATTCTTCCGTTGAAGGGCAAAATTCTCAACGTGGAAAAAGCGCGCTATGACAAGATGCTCGGCCACGAAGAAATCCGCGCCATGATTACGGCGCTCGGATGCGGTATCGGCAAAGACGATTTCGACGCCAGCAAGCTGCGCTATGGCAAGCTGATTCTGATGACGGATGCTGACGTCGACGGCTCGCACATCCGCACACTGCTGCTGACGTTTTTCTTCCGCCACATGATGGAGCTGATCAAGCGCGGTCATGTCTACATCGCGCAACCCCCGCTCTACCGCATTAAGAAAGGCAAATTCGAGCAGTACATCAAGGACGACCGCGAGTTTGTGGATGTGATGGTGAAGCGCGCCTCTGACGGGATGGTGGTCCGTTACGGAGAGGGCGCCGATCGTCTGGAAGGCGCAGCGCTGACGCGCTTTATGGGCCATCTGAACGAGTATCTCGGCTTCTTCGAAAAAGTGGACAAGCGGACTTCGCAATGAAGAGGTCACCGCGTTGCTGGCAAAGCTGGAGTTGCTGAAGCGGACCGATTTTGAAGGCCGCCCCGAGGCAGCTCCGCAGAAATTGACCAAGCTGCACAAGGCGCTGAAGGGTTTGGCTGCGAAGTACCAGTTCAAAGCCATCGGCGAGCCGGTATACGACGAGGAACACCAGAACTTCTCGCTGCGATTTACGGATGCGCAGGGGGCGGAGCGCCGCATCGATTGGCTGCTGGCGAGCGCGCCGGAGTACCGCCAGATGATGGCGAAGTATACGCAGATCAAAGATCAGCTCGAAGGGCCGTTTATCATCGAGTACGCCAAGAAGGCTGCGGCGGCAGAAGAGGCGGACGCGGCGGAGACAATCGGCGAGGCAGCGGAGGAAGCGGTGGCGGCCCCGGGCAAACAGCCGGCGGCGAAGCGCGTGGCGAAGGGGCCGCAGGACCCGGTTGAAAAGCAGTCGCCTCGCGATCTGTTTGAGTATGTCATCGAGCAGGGTCGCAAGGACTATCAGGTGCAGCGATACAAGGGACTGGGGGAGATGAGCGATTCTCAGCTATGGGAGACGACGATGGACCCTGAGCGGCGGACCTTGCTGCAGGTGAAGCTGGAGGATCTGGCGGAGTCGGAGCAGATCTTTTCAACGCTGATGGGCGAGGATGTGGAATCGCGGCGGAAGTTCATTGAAGATAATGCGCTGGATGTGAAAAACCTGGATATTTGAAGGATTGTGCAGAATAGTTGAAGGATTGTGCAGAATATTGAAGGATTGTGTAGAATAGTTGAAGGATTGTGCAGAACCGTAAGGCTTGGATATCTGTCCTAAGCCAACAAAACAAAGCGGATACAGCTCAGGCGTTTTCCACTTTCTGGCTGCTTTCAAAAGTAGAAATTTTCGATGTGCCCGGCGAGCAACGATTTGAACGCGGTGCTGTCCTGTTGCCTGTCTATTCCATTGTAGGGACTGGCGGAAGGAACTGCGCCACGGCACTGGTGCAGCGTCAATCTACAATCCCCGTTCAAGCCAAGGCTTGAATGCGCCACCCGGTACGCAGAAAACGAACGCAGGTCCCTCCACTACGTCCCGCTGCGCGGGAACTTCGGTCGGGATGACAACTTTCTTTTAACCAGTTGCGCTGGAGGCGAGGAGGAAAAGCGGGTCCCTCCACTACGTTCCCGCTGCGTGGGAACTTCCTTCGGGATGACAATGGGGGCTCCGTCGCACACCGGGAGGAAGACCTGTTCGTGGGGGCAGCGGAAAATGGGTACCTGGCCAGCGATAATGCTTCCGTATGCATATTCCCGGAGCATGGATCCTGTTGGGCGCGATAGCGCTTGCGACCGCTTTGATTCTCTTTCTGCTGCATCGCACCCGGCTGGGGCCGATTCTGCATGAGCAGATTCCCAACCGCTCGCATCGCAATCTGTTTTTGGCTTCGGTCAGCTTTTTCGTCACGTTTGTGCTGGTGCGGCTGCTGGTGCTGTCGATCACGCATCATGTCGGGCCGTTCGGCTATGTGATGATGGGCGGCCGGCACATTCACCATCTGGTATGGGGAATTTTGCTGCTGCTGGTGACGGGTTATGCGCAGCTTGCGGAGGTGGGGCAGGAAGACACTCCGGGCTCGATTTTTGCGGGCAGATTGCTGGCGCTGGGCTATGGAATTGGAGCCGCGCTGACGCTGGATGAGTTCGCGCTGTGGCTGAACCTGGATGCGATGGCGTACTGGTCCAGACAAGGGCGGGAGAGCATCGACGCGGTGGTCCTGTTTGGCGCCGCGCTGACGATGGGAACGTGGGGCGCGCCGTTTTTCCGGCGAGTGCTATGGGGCGGGAAGAGCGTCAAGGCTCCATGAAGGGAATGGGGTGACTGGCGGTTCATCTTTTGTCTGATGAGAGGTGGCGCCGCTAAGGATTCCATTCTGGATTCGCGTCCGCCACCGACACCTCTAACGTTTTCATCTCGTCCTGTCGGATCCGCTTATTTCAATGGATTGTTCATTTCATATACATAGCGGTTCAGGCTCTGCGGGTTTGCGTTGATCCCACTCAAGCCTAAACAAAGCTTGAGTGGGCCAACTACCCATTACTAATCCGCTGCATGCTACGAGTGCCTCGGCGGTTCTGCATAGACTTGGCTTAAGATGCTCAGCTATTGCACTGGCTCACGGACATTGACGACAACGCCTCCTGTCACTCCGCAGAAGGTGGCGACGATCACTGCACTCCCAGCGTGGACACGACGAATCCGGCCATCGGGTTCGATACGAAGGACATCGGGTATCGCTCCCCGATCGATCCGGTAGGTCATTCGTTTCAGATCGGAAGCTGGACTGCGTCTTTGAGTTGTTCGTACCTGAGAGTCGCTGCGACGCGAAGGTAACCGTTCTCCATGGGAAAAGTGTGCAACTCGACACTCTTCAAATCTTTGCCGGACGGTATGACATGGAGGCGAAAATAGCGTTGTGAAACGCCATGGTCTGCAAAATGAGCAGTAATGACAGCCAGGTCGTCGTCAAATTGAAGTGGAAAGAGTGGGAGGGATCTTAGCGGAGTGTCACCCGCGGTCGGGGAGTGATTCTTCAACCGTGTAATTGATAGGTCCTGGCCTCCCCTGCGCAACGGTCTATAGAGCACCTTGTCGTCAGAGTTTTAACCGAATCTCCAGGAGCTGAGCAAACTCGACAGATGATCGGGCGGGGTGACTTCCAGTCTGTCCGTGAGAAATTCGAAGGTCTGCCACATAAGAACGTTCGACATCCCGTAGGGATTTTGTGCCCAGGTCGTTTTGAGCGGAGCCGTGATTTTCGGACGGATTGCAGAGAGAAACGGTTCGCAATCGCTTCTTGTATTGCGCCTCTAACACGGACGAGGATAACGCCCTGTTTCTTTACCAGACCGCCAAAGATGTCTCAACCAGTCTGCCGCCCGGCGGAGAGGTGTCATTCCTCCGGTGACTTGATCGAATTCGATCACGGGTTAACTTTGTCTTGCTTGACCGCGAAGCGGACATAAGACCTGTCCACCTCGATGGGCACCTGCAGATCGTAATAGTAAACCTCGGGGTAGAGGTAAACCTTATGCTCTGGGTGTTGCGCCCAATCATTGCTGTCGTCGAGGTTCAGACGCAAAGTATCGTTTCAGTGTTGGGCACTCCTCCCTGTGCGCGTTCAGCGCGGCTGGTTTCCGTTCGGACGGCACAACATGTCGGATAATCTGCACCTGTCGGTTACCCGGTTAGGAAAGTTGCCGAATACCGTCAGTTCTACCTCGCCCAATCTTTGAGGCAGCCAACACAATATAGGCGCTTCCGTATGGGGGATAGAGAACGGGAAGCTCTGGTTCCCTCCACAAATCCCGTAAGCGTCAAAAAATTTGTGCTCTGAGTCTAAATACCGATTCTGTGTGGCGACCACGCTAGCCAAGCCCTTGTCGTGGAGGATGAGAGAGATCTCAGCTTTTTCGGCGAGCTTGAGTGGCGTGGAGGGCGCCACGACTTGGATCAGGCTGCCGAACTCAAATCTTTTTGGCTGGGGGGCGGGGGCGGTGTTTTGGGCCGTTGCAGCGAACTGCACTGATGCCATTGCCAGAATCCCCCAGACGACGAGCTGCGCATTCCTCAGAGATGTGCGGAGCGGAATAAGGCTATTTTCCCACTTTCCTAAACCCCGCCTCTCCGAGTGCCTACAATTTTGGGGTATTGAAGCGTGTCTGTGGCCTTCAAGAACATTGGGCGACGATGGTAGCAGCAGAATGTAACAAAGTGGGTTTGTCCGGAGTTTTGAAATCGCTTCAATCCCCCAAGACATGTGGCCAGCTTACGCCCGATAACGGCCCCACTCGAGCCAAAAGAAGGCTTGCACCGCATCGAACCAATCTGTTCTGGGGGCCAGGCTTGAATGGGCCACCCGCCGTGATTGCGGCTACAAATCCATCTCAAGCGCTGCTCACTCTTGCCGCACTGAGGTTCCCACTACGGCGCTCTGCGTGTTGTCGCGATGGTTGGCATCCTGCCCCTGCTATGGCTTGCAGGCGCCGTACTGAAGCCTTTAATCGGCGGAGCGGATTTTGAAGGATACATACTGCTGATTGCGCTAGCACTGGTCGTTCAGTCCGTGCTCACGGTGTTAACTTTGCCGAGAGCGCAAGTTTCGGGAGGCAAGAAAGCATGACGCTTTACGAGTTGCTCTTCATCCTTCTGTTCCTTGCGTCCGTGGTCAGCCTTTTTCTGGGTGCCTTATTGAGGAGAACAGCCGCCTCCAAAAAGATTCTAGTCGCGCTGGCTTCGATGTGGGGCGTCTATCTCGTGATCCTCGCTGCTACCGATGTTCTCAGTTCGCAGAAGGTCTTCAAGGTTGGCGAGGATCAATGTTTCGACGAGATGTGTTTCTCTGTCGCCGGCGTGCAGACGATGCCTGCCCAAACTTTCGATCCGTCCGTTACCACCGCAAGCACGCTCTACGTCGTCAAGGTCCGGGTGACGAGTCATTCACTCGGTCGTCCACAAGCGGAAGGCGGTCTTCGTGGGCGGCTGTATGAGGACGATAAGTATATCAACGTCTCTAAGGCCGCACAGAATGCCTACGATGCTCAACATGGTGAAAGGCCAAAGCTGACACAGAGGATCGCTCCAGGGGAAAGCATCCTTGTCCCTCTGATCTTCGAGGTGCCACAAAGGATCACGCATCCTGCCCTCACTCTGGATCACCGCTTCACCCCGGGCTACTTCATCATTGGAGAAAGCCCTTTCTTCCACAAGCCGGATATCCATCAGCTTCCTGACGGCCGGTTAAGAAGTCAGCTTGTGGGAAGTACGATCACTCCCAAATGAAAGGAATAACTCGGATCTTGGCCCGGTCGCTACAGTATGGGTCAATTTGCTATTCCTGCTGACGGCCCAACACATCGGCTCCCACGCCGCGAGGCGAGTGTATCGTACGGCGGAGGAGAAGCGGCAGATCCTTGAAGCGACGCTGGTGCCGGGCGTATCGATCGCGCGACGATGGTGGCGGCAGAATGTAACAAAGTGGGTTTGTCCGGATTCTTGAAATTGCTTCAATCCCCGAGGCGCGTCGCCAGCTTACGCTCGATAACGGCCCCACTCAAGCCAACGGAAGGCTTGAATGGGGCACCGGCTATGCGTGGAGGGTTTTCAGCGTCGGCAATGCATCGATGGCGCGGCCGTGCTGTTTTTGCGCAATGCGCAAATCGTAGAGGGATTGCAGGTTCATCCAGAACTGCGCGGAAGTTCCGAAGAAGTGGCCGAGCCGCATAGCTGTATCGGCGGTGATGTCGCGTTCGCCTTTGAGAATTTGCGAAATACGATTGGGCGGCACGTCAATCTGGCGGGCCATTTCAGCGGCGCTCATGGAGAGAGCGTCCAATTCTTCCTTAAGATGTTCGCCGGGATGGATTGCAAGAAAGGCCATAATTTCTCTCCTTCAGTGATAATCGACGATCTCAACTTCGGACGGACCGGGTTCGCCCGTATCCCATCGAAAACAAATTCGCCATTGGTCGTTAATGCGGATACTGTACTGGCCACGCCGGTCACCCTTCAACGATTCAAAACGGTTGCCGGGCAATGCCGCCAGATCGCTAAAGTCACCGCGGATTGCAGCCGATCCAGCTTCAGGCGTGCCGCCCGTTCAAAACCGGCAAACGCGTTGACTCGCTTTCCCGCGTCGAATTGGGCGGTTTGCTTGTCCCTGAAACTGACAATCACACCCAGAAGTCTATCCAGCAATACGCTATACGTCAACCGTACTAAAATGTGGTTTCTGCCGACTCGGAATGATTGGCACTACCTCTTCAGGCGGGCGTCGAATGGGTAGGGGAAAACATCCGCGACGCGAAACCTCGCGGCAGCGGGATGGGAAGGGTTGAACAGAAAATTTGTGGTCTCCGGGACGAGGGCGCTGGGGATTCCGAGCAGGACGGCTTGATTTTTCCGCAGCCAGGCACTTCCTAAATTTCGGGTCGACTCCTGATCTGCACGCCAGTTTTCCGGGAGTTCGTTGAACTGGACCCTGACGACAGGCAGATCATCGGGCCCCTCGATTTTCAGGAGGGTAAAGTCGGGCGGCACGTTATTCGCGCTGGTGTGAACGCATACTTCGAGCAGCGCCGAGGCCGGGCTTTCCGCCAGATAGACTACGGGCTGGCCGAGGTCATGCCAGCGCCCGGGAGCCTTCAGGCCGCCGACTCCATCGAGATCGTGCTGGCGGCTGATTCTCCACAGAACCATTCGCTTCTCCTGATTTGAATGCTGGAGCAATATTGGAATTGGTTTTGGCGAAGTTCGTCTCCCTCAGCAAAGCGCATTGCTGCACGCGAGGGAGAAATGCAGAGGTTCTTCGCTGCGCTCAGAATGACGGCATTCAAAGCACTCAATCGAAAATCGCTTAAATGAACATGCCTTCGTCGATCTGGGTCAGCAGTTCTTCGACGATACGGCTGCCGGTGTCGGTGTTCAGCAGGGACAGGGGAGCGCGTCCATCGAGCCGCGGGTTCGGCTGGCGCAGCCACGCCAGGGCGCGTTCGCGACTGCCGTAAACGGACTCGGCGGAGGAGAGCACGCGGGTGGCGCGCAGGACGCGGTCGGACTCCTCGATGGTCAGCTTTTCGCGGCGGGAGCGGCGGTGCTGCAGGGTTCGCCGGGGAATGATGACGGCGTCAATTTCCGCGGGCTGGAGGCCGAGAGCTACCAGCCGGCGGATGACGGTTGGCGGGAGCTGCCCCTCGACAATGCGGAGAATTTCGGATTCGGAAGCGGGTGGCCTTAGACCCAGCCAATCGCCGATTTGTATGTTGGAGGCATTCATTCGAATCTCCTGACTACATTATGCCACGGATTCTTTGGCAAAATGTCACGCGGGGCGCGTTCCAGCAAAGGAGGCTTGGGTGGCGGCACATTCCTAAATCTGCTTGCGCAGATGCCTGGTAAGCCGGCGGGCGGTGTAGTCGCTGCCGTAGGCGAAGCGCATCATGGGGCCGAAGGTGTTGGCGGCGGCGATGCCTACGAAGTAGAGGCCGGGGATGGAGGATTGGAAGTCCGGGGAGAGCACGGGGGCGTTGGCTACGGTCTGGATCTGGTGCTGGAGGGATTCGTCGAGGAAACTGAGGCGGCGGAGGTCGGGGCGGTAGCCGGTGGCGGCGACGACGTGGCTCGGTCTCGTGCTCTTCCGGCTGGCCGGTTGAGGACACCAAGGACAGGCGCACGCCGCCGTTCGCGACTTGCGCGCGGCGATGTTGCGCCCTAACAGCATTGGGATTTTGCCGTGCACGCGCTGCTTCATCGGCCATCCTGGCGCTGGACCCAGATGCTGCTTGACGATTCGGAGCCGTTGCCGCTGCGGGAAATAGCGGAAGACACCCGGCGCGTCGGTATAGAAGCGGGATTTCCATCCGGGGCCGAGTCCGGAGGAGGGATTCCGCAGCCGCTGCCAGAGCGTGCGGCCGTTGGGGCTGGGCATGTCGTGAAATCTTATTTCCGGCGCCCGGGCGACGATCGATACGTCGGCACCGCTTTCATGCATCAATGCGGCGAGATCGATGGCGGACGCGCCGCCGCCGATGACGGTGACTCTCTTTCCGCAGAACCGGCTGGGATCGTTATGCGCGGAACTGTGGGTCAGCAGCTCCGGCGGCAGGGCTGCGAGGCATGGGGGAACGTAGGAGAAATGGCTGATTCCGACGGCGAGGACGACGCGGCGCGCGGTAACGGTTTTGCCGTCTTCCAGCTGGATAGTGAACTCGCCGGAGGCGTGGCTGACCCGGGACACCTTTCTGGTGTCGAGCTGGGGAACGAGTTTTTGCTGGAAGGCGAGCGCGTACTCGACGAAGGTCTCGATGGGGACCGGCAGGCGGGTATCGTCATAGGGGATGCCGCGGGTGTGACAGAAATGTTTCAGCGTGAAGCTCGACGCGGGATCGGAGAGATTGGAAGCGAATCCGTCGGACTTGAGGAGCATGCCTTTGGGCATGTGCTCTCGCCATACCTCCATGGGAGGGCCGAAGATGGCGGTTGAGATGCCCTGCGATTGCAGGTGTGCGGCGATCGACAAGCCATATGGCCCCGCGCCTATAACAATCACTTCGAAATCAGTGCTCATCCAGTCACCAAGGTGTTTTCAATTCAACATGTTGCCGAATTCTCTCCCACTCAAGCCCAATAGCAGGGCTTTGAATGGGGCACCCGGCTGTTTTTGCTGTGTACAAAGAACAAAAGCAGATCCTTCGACTGCGTTTGGCACAAAATGCGCCAAACTTCGCTCAGGATGACAGCGCTTTCTATGGAATGGGTTCGGTCGAGATGACAAGCGTGTGCATCTTGATTTGTTATGCAATGCAATTATGCCAGCATGATACATTTTTCCTAAGACCATCACCCGAAATTTCAGCTGTTAAAGCTTCCCCCATGGCGAAGATCTTACTTGCAACGACTTGCCGATGGATCACGACTGCCCGACAAGCGCTGGCCTTCAGCAAAGCGGGATGCCATGTCGAAGCGGTGTGCCCGCCAGATCACCCGGTCTCGTCGACTCGAGCTCTCCGGAAGAGTTATCGATATAACGGGCTGGCCCCGCTGCAATCCTTTCGAAGGGCAATTCTTTCCTCCAGACCAGATCTGATACTTCCCTGCGACGATCTCGCCATGAAGCACCTGCATGGGCTCTACGATGTGGCGACGAGTGTTGACGCAGAGGGCTCCGAGATCATTCGCGCGCTGATCGAGGTTTCGCTGGGCGATCCCTCGAGTTATCCGATCACTGCCTCCAGAGACAACTTCATGGCGATGATTTACACCGAGGGTGTCCGCGCCCCCGAGACAAAGGCCGTCTATTCGGAACAGGAGGTCCGGGACTGGGTTGGCCAGTTCGGATTTCCGGCGGTGTTGAAGGCAGATGGCACCTCGGGCGGAGAGGGCGTGAGGATCGTCCATACCGTGGCGGAGGCATTGCGGGCCTATCGCAGCCTGCACGCGCCGGTGACGGGAATTGTCGCGATGAAACGCGCCTTCTTCGACCGGGACTGGAATTGCGTGATGCCCTGGCTAGTGCAACGCAAGCGGATGGTCAGCATCCAATCGTTCGTAAACGGACCCGATGCGAATATAGCGGCGGCATGCTGGCAAGGCAGAATCTTATCCAGTATCAGCGTCGAAGTACTGGAGACCTGGAAGCCAAAAGGGCCGGCGACGATCGTACGGCTGATCGAGAATGCTGAGATGTACCGGGCGGCAGAGAAGATTGTAGGCAGGTTGAAGTTTTCCGGGCTTTGCGGCTTCGATTTTCTGATTGATAAGCCGACCGGAGACGCATACCTGATTGAAATGAACGCCAGAGCTACCCAGACCTGTCCGCTGCCGCTGGAACATGGGCGGGACCTGATTTCTTCCCTCAGCTCGATGGTGAATGGGCAGACCACGTACAGATCGCCCATCGAGCTACTGGGGGACACGATCGCTCTTTTTCCTCTGGCATGGCAGGGAGACACTTCCAGCGAGCGGTTTCAAACTGCGTACCACGACATTCCCTGGGAGGAGCCGGAGCTGGTGCGGTGGGGAATGAAACAGATAAAAGAAACCCGAAAAGAAGAATGGGTCCGACTGTTCGCAAAAGTGGGACTCTACCAACCTGAGTAGATTTGTTCTTCCTAAAGATGGAACGGCCAATGAGCCATGAGATATTGCATCTGATCGGAAGCAACCTGGTTGGCGGCCCGGAGAAGCAGATTCTTTATCATGCCGCGGATATGCAGGATTCCGAGTACAGGATTTCCGTCGGAAGCTTCCATGACCTGAAGGAAAGGCCGGAAGTTCTGGCCGCCGCCGAAGAAAAAAATATTCCGACAGTTTGTCTGCCGGGCGGAGTGCGCCTGGATCTGGTGGAGCGCTTATCTAAGGAATTGCGCAAGCGGAAAGGATTACTTCTCTGCACCCATGGATTCAAGGCCAATGTAGTGGGGTACCTGGCGACGCGAAGAACGGGTACTCCCCATGTGGCATTTGTGCGCGGATTTACCGCCGAAAATCAACGTGTCAAATTTTACGAGATGCTGGAACGGCAGGCGCTCAAGCGGGCCGAGCGGGTGGTATGCGTCTCGGCGGCGCAGGCAGAGCAGATTCGCCGGCTGCGCGGAAATCGACGCAAGCCATTCGTTGTAAAAAACGCGATGCTGCCGCCGTATTCGCGTCCTTCCGGCGCGGAGGCGGTTTCGAGAAGCGGCCTAAGGATTCCGGAGGATGCATTCGTCTTCGGCTCGGTGGGCCGGCTCAGCATTGAAAAAGGCCATCGTTTTATGATTTCGGCGTTTCACAGGCTGTGCGGAAAGGCCGGGCGGGACGCAAAGCTGTTTCTTGTCGTCGTCGGGGATGGAAGAGAGCAGGAGCCGCTTGAGCAGCAGGCTTCGCAGCTTGGCATTCGGGACAAGGTATATTTTGCCGGATTTCAGGGCAACCCTGCGGAGTGGATGCGATTGATGGACTGCATGGTCCAGCCCTCGCTTACCGAAGGGACACCGAACGCAGTGCTGGAAGCTCTTTGCCTGCGGGTTCCGGTGATCGCGACGGCGGTGGGCGGGGTTCCGGATCTGATCGCTGACGGCCGCAATGGCCTGCTGGTGCGGTCAGGAGATGTCGATGCGCTGGCCGGAGCGATGGAGCGGATGTGGAACTCGCCGGAGCTGCGGGCGCGGCTGATCAGCGGCGGGAATGAGCTGACGGCGGAATATTCGCCGGCTTATCAACGGCAAAATCTGATCGAAGTTTACGATGATGTCTTTGGGGATAAGGAACGTGGGGATATTGCTGCTTCCCTGTTGGTTTAAAGGTCGGCTAAAAGCTATCGCGGCGGCAGCGAACCGCGAGGTCCTTCACTTCGCTGTGCTTCGTTCAGGATGACAACGTCGAGGGTAGACGCAGGCTCGGTGTATGCCGAAGAGAAACGCAGGTTCCTCGACTTCGCTGCGCTCCGCTCGGAATGACAAATTACCTTAGGCGCGTGCTGGCCTGCCCGCTCAAGCAAGAGAGGCTTGAGTGGGCCGCCCGTCTCTGGGCCGGTAAGAGAAATACTGAGGTCCTTCCCCTTCGACGAGCTCAGGTTCAGGATGACGACCTTTGTGGGTCTAACAAGTTGGCTTGCGCTACTGCTGCTTCGCCGAATTATTCGCGTTGAGCAAGCGGTTTAGCTGCTGCATGGCGCGGCCGAAGTCCTCCCAGTTGCCTTGCTGCATGGCTTTCTGCGCGGCGTTCAGCTGGTCTCTTGCCTGGCCCAGCTGGGGCGGTGGTTGCTGTGGCTGCAGGGTTGGGGTGTTGGCGACGATTCCACGCGCTCTTTGTGGCTGCTGCGCACCGAAGAGATCGGCCAAGAGCGCCGTCGAGGGTAGGCTCCATCGCGACTTTGTCGGCGGTGATGGCGATAACTCGCTTGAGCTGCGGGAAATTTGTGCCCTGCGCTTTCAGGTAGAGCGGGACTACGTATAGAAATGAATTTTCGATGGGGATGACGACCAGTTTGCCGCGAATGACCTGGGAGCCCTTCTGGTTCCAGAGCGTGAGCTGCTGAGAAATGATGGTGTTCTGATCGATCATGGCCTCGATCTGGTTGGGACCGTAGATGAGCTTTTCTTTGGGCAGCTCGTAAAAGATCATTTTGCCGTATTCAGGAAAATCGCATCGCGCGGCCACCCACGCGATCATGTTGTCGCGGTTCTGCGGAGTGAAGGGAGTCATCAGCAGATACTCGAGTCGGTCGCTGCCGGGAAGCTTCATCAGAATGTAGTAGGGATCCATGGCAAGCACGTTGCCGTCGTACTCTTCCTTGGGCGAGTCCCACAGATCTTCCCGGTTGTAGAAGACCTGCGGGTCGGTCATGTGGAAGGTCTTGTACTCGTGAGTTTCAATGGTGAAGAGATCTTCCGGATAGCGCAGATGATTTTTCAGGTCCGGAGATAGCTCGCTGAGATTTTTGAACATCCCAGGGAAGGCGCGGCGATAGACGGCGAGAACGGGATCGTTGGGATCCATGACATAAAACGTGACGGATCCGTTGTACATGTCCACAACCACCTTCACGGAGTTGCGGATATAGTTCAGCTCCGCTGTCGTATCCGTGGAGTAAGGACTGGAATACGGGAATTTATCGGAAGTGGTGTAGGCATCCTGAATCCAATACAGCTTGCCATCGCTCAGCACAGCGTAAGGATCACTGTCGAGAGAGAGAAACGGGGCGATTTTCGAGACGCGCTCCTGAACCGTGCGCCAGATCTGAATTTTGCTTTGCGGGCGCAGGTATGAGGTGAACAGGATGTTGATGTCTTCCTGGGTCCAGGCGAAGAGGACCCGTTTCCAGATGCTGTCGAGCGGGATGCCGCCGGTGCCGGCGTAGCTGGTATAGACATTCTGATTGCCCTTGGGGTAATCGAATTCCTTGATGCCGGTGGAGACGATGCGATAGCCGGGCATGGCTTCGCCATAGTAGATTCCCGGTTGATTGATATGCAGGCCGTAGTCGGACTCCGGCGGAATATTCTCCAGCAGATATTTCGGAAATCCGCCGCCGATGGTCTGGGTGACGAAGCTCATGACCAGGCCGTAGCCGTGAGTAAACTGCAGATATTGATTGACCCAGGTCTGCGCCTGCTGGGGGAGCCGGGGGGAAAGCTCACGGGCAGAGAGCATCACCTGGTGGTAGCCATCCGGCAAGTGATAGCGATCGACGTCGACATTGTAAAACTGGTAATAGAGCCGGATTGCCTGGGTCTGCTGATAGGTTTGCAGCAAAGGCCGCGGATCCCAGAGGCGAATGTTCTGAATCGTATCCTGATTTCTTGCGATGACGTCTGCGGTGAGGTCGGGCAGTGCGGGATAGGACGTCTCCTGAATGGCGTCCAGCCCGTAAGCCTTGCGGGTGAACTGGATGTAACTCTTCAGGTAGGGAGTCTCCATGCTGAGTTCGCTCGGCTGCACGACGAACTTCTGGAACAACTGAGGGAGTGCAACCATTCCGGCGACATACAGCACGGCATAAATGCCAAAGCCGATCACCAGAGCTTTGAATCGCGGACGAAAGAAGTTGAGGACGAGAAGCGCGCAGCCGACGGCTGAAAGCGCAACCATGATCCACAACACGGTCCGGGTGATGTGGGCCGCTGTATAGCCTGCGCCGTAAACCACTCCCAGCGTGGAATAGACGAGATCGTAGCGGTCCAGATAAAAGCCCCACCCCCAGCTAGCCAGCAGAATGAAAGCAAGCACGGTGACATGCTGGGCAACATTGCCGCGCACGCTGAACTTGCCTCTCTGACCGAGGCCCAGCAGTCCAAACGAAACATAGGCGATGACCACCACCGCAAGACAAATGATCGTGAGATAGGCCAGGCTGCCTTGCAGCAACTCATAAAACGGGAGCCCGAATACGAAGAATCCCACCTCTCTTTTGAAAAGGGGATCGAGCATTCCGAAATTCCCGCCGTAGCGAAAGCGGAGAAAGGTGTCCCACTGGGTGGAGATTCCGAGCGCAAACAGCAGGGCGATAAAGGCGGCGGCCAGGACGATAATGAAGCCTGTAATCCTGGAGTTCCAGTCGATATTGACCCGGCCGGGGTGGGAGGAGCATCGACGAATGCGACGCGGTCGGAGGCATTGCGCCGGTACAAAGTGCGGATGGTTTTTGCAGCGAAGCGAAAATTCAACCAGAGAAACATGAAAGCGATGACGAAGGCGACCGCGAACATTCCCCATTGCAAGCCGAGCAGCGTCCAGAAGACATCGAGATAGTGAAGCTGCCGCATCCAGAGCCACTTCTGGATGAGGCCAGCAATGACGGTGAGGACGATAATGACTGCGATAACGACGAACCATAGCCGGCTGAGCAAATGGCGGCGGCGGCGAGGGGGCGGCGGGACTGAGGTGGTGGCCTCCCGGTGTTCCATGGCAGCGCGTCTCAGTTTCTCGAGAAATCTTGCATTCAACTCATCATCGATATCGTCATTCATGCTTGCCGTTCCTCTCCGCGGGGGCTGCGGGCATCTACTTCAATATTGCATCATTCACTGCTCGCTGCGCGGCTCTGGTTGCTACGCGCTGGCAAGTGAAAGTTGTAGCAGCAGAGCGAGGGGTCAATTAGGATAAGAGGAATCTCAGCTACCGAATGGTGTTCCGCCGATCGGCCGGGCCTCTTAAGGGGGAGTGGCATCGTCTCAGAAATTCGTCTTCGCCGGCTGAAGGTACTCGTCCTTGACGAGGAAATTCCCTATCCGCTGAATTCCGGAAAGCGGATTCGTACCTGGAACCTTCTACGCCATCTGGCTCGGGACCATGACATCACACTTCTTTGTTATGGACGAGCGGATGATCCCGGCATGCCACTGCTGGAGAACTTTGGGGTTCGTGTAGTGCTGGTGGCAGATTTGCCGCCTGCAAATTCCGTTCGATTCTATGCGGGCGCGCTTGCGAACCTGGTTTCTGTCTGGCCGTACTCAGTGTCGCGACATCATACGCGGCGGTTTTCACGCGCTTTGCGGCGACTGAAAAGAGCCGGGCAATATGACCTGATGCATTGCGAATGGACGCCGTACGCCAGCTACATGGATGCTGCCGGCGATCTGCCGGTCCTGGTGATGGCCCACAACATTGAGACGACGGTATGGCAGCGGCGCGCGGAGCATAGCTCTCATCCGGCAGAACGCATTTATATGAGATTGCAGGCGGCGAAGATGGCGCGGTTTGAACAACGATGTTTTTCGCGGGTTGCGCGCGTTGTCGCGGTGACGGCGGAAGAACAGCAGACTGCGAAAAAGTGGGGAGCGCGGGAGACGTCCCTGGTTTCGAACGGCGTTGATACGGAATATCTGCAGCCGGAGCCGGAGGCAGTCGAGCCGGAGTCGCTCCTGTTTCTGGGCTCGCTCGACTGGCAGCCGAATCGCGATGCTCTGCTGTATCTATTGCGTGAGATTCTGCCGGAAATCCAGGCGGCACGTCCACGAGCGACTCTCAAGGTGGTGGGTCGCCAGCCGGGAACAAAATTGCGCGAACAGGTGCAGGGGCGCGGGGCGTGGAGTGGGTCGGAGAAGTCCCCGATATCCGGCCTTATTTCGCCCGCGCCGCAGTTGTGCTGGTTCCGCTGCGGATTGGCGGAGGAAGCCGGATCAAAATTCTGGAGTCTTTATCGATGGCGAAAGCTGTGGTGACCACGCGGGTCGGAGCGGAAGGATTGGAGGTCGTTTCCGGCAAGCATTGCCTGATTGCGGACACGCCCACGAATTTTGCGCGAGCTGTTGTGGGCTTGCTGGAGGCCCCGGAGCGGGCCGCCGAGCTGGGCGCGAATGGAAGGGCGCTGGTAGTGGAACGTTATGACTGGAGCAGGCTGGCGCAGGACCTGGGACGCGCCTGGATGGAAACGGCGAGGGCGATCCCGTGATAGGCCGTACAGATAAAGGTCGTCGTTTGGAGACAGCGAAGAACCCTGCGGTTACCAAAATCTATCAAAA
Organism: uncultured Acidobacteriota bacterium; assembly: GCA_963823295.1. GTDB lineage: Bacteria > Acidobacteriota > Terriglobia > Terriglobales > Acidobacteriaceae > JAKAAZ01. The sequence continues at coordinate 280,590 of CAWGLF010000019.1, read as the reverse complement.
ATACCGAGGTCCTTCGCTGCGCTCAGGATGACGAGCTTACACGAGGCTATTTTTTGCGCTGCAGACTCTCCTTGATGGTGACGGCCTGCCTGGCCATATACACCGGAAGCCTCATGCCCTGCGCTTTGATGCGATCCCGCATATAGGAGCGGCCGGGAGGCAGCGGCGACAGACCCATCCTGCGAGCATAGTAGTTCGCGCGATAGATGTTCGCGAGCTTCTCATTGCGAAACTCAAAATTCTGGTTCACAGAGACAGAGATGTCGTCCCCGTTCTCGAGCCAGTGGGGAGCGTTGATGGGAATGTGGACCGCCTTGCCGGGCTCAAGGACAAACGAGGTGGCGCGGCTCTGCAATTCCGGCTTGTAGATAGCGGCGTTGTTGTCGTTCGTCCAGAAGCGCTCCAGCTCCACTTCCGGCAATACTTCCCTATCCTTCTGGTCGAAGATGTGGATCGTCTTTTTTCCATGGATCTGGAGCAGGAGACTGCATTCCTTGTCGATGTGGTACTCGGTAATGCGATGCGGCGAGGTGATGAACATGATCGACTGGCGGCTCTTCTGTTCCTTGCTGAGAGCGATTCCGGTCATTTCAGACACTTCAGCAAGGCCCTGCTCCAACAGATCGTGGATTTCCGGATCGCGATCGGCGCCGAAGATGATGATCCAGGCATCGGTCTCGCGGATGCGGCGAAATGCCTCTTCGATAGAGAAATCGCGGCCGGGCCGGTCCTTCCACTTCTGGCCGATGGCCTTTTTTCCCGCATTCCAATAGACCTTGTTGGGAATGGGCAGGGAGCGCTCCAGCAGATCATGCAGGCGATCCATGGTGAATGCCGAATGACCAGCAAGCGAGTGGTCGAGCATGAATGGACGATTGTTAAAGTCCTTCCCGAATTGCGTCCGGTCCACGGAAAAAATGCGCTGCGGGATGTGAGCGGCTGTTCCTTGGTTTACCGGTGCAGATGTGCTTGTCATTGTTGCCATATTGTTACCCCTTCGCTACCGGTCCAGGCCGGCAGCCTTCCTGAAATTTATACTTCGACTAGACCGGCTTCAGCCTGCCGTTGCTATGGCGCGCGCGCCGGGAACAAGGCGCCGGATCATAGCACGAACGACTGCGATACGAATGACTGCGAAAACTTTTCTTTGGCCGAGTGCTGAGAGCGTCCCGCCGCTGGCCGCAGCGCATGTCCACGTCTATGCATGGGACCTGGACCTTTCCCCGCTGCCGGACGATTGGGAAATTCTCAGCGAAGAAGAGGCCGCTCGTGCGCGCCGATTCGTGTTTCCACGCGACAGAGATCGCTACGTGCGCGCGCACGCCGGGATGCGCAGGATACTGGGATGCCATTCCGGCATCGAACCTGCGAGCATTTCTTTCTCCAGCGGACGATATGGCAAGCCGCAGATCGAACATGCGCAGAACCCGGGGCGGCTCCAGTTTAACCTGAGCCACAGCGCGGGAGTGGCCGTTCTGGCGGTCGCGTACGGATATTGTCTGGGCGTGGACGTGGAAGTGGTGCGGCCGATCGATTCCGATGTCGCGGAACATCATTTTTCTTCCGCGGAGTTGATGACGCTCCGCAGTCTTCCGCCGGAATTGTGGCAGGCAGGTTTTTATCGATGCTGGACCAGCAAAGAAGCTCTGCTGAAAGGCGAAGGCCTGGGACTGAACCTGGCGCTCGATGCATTCGACGTTGAGGTCCACCCGCAGAGCGCGCGCCGGCATTGCTGGATTGCCGGCTGCCGGCCGGCATTGCGTCGGGCTGGCTGCTGACCGATCTGAAACCCGCAGATAATGCCGTTGGAACCCTTGCTGTGCGTGACCGGGCCGAGAAGTTTTCCGCGGATGGGGTCCGCTGCTTTTCCCTTAATGGCTAAGTGCATTTTGCGCAAACCAATTTTCAAATTGCACCTCCTTAAAGGGACTGCCGACTGCGGTAAGCAAAGGAGCCGGCTTGTTCAACAAATAATGGGAGAAAAATTCGAGCGTGTATGCTTCGATAATCTGATGCGCGCGCCACGGCGAAATCTTCCCTGCCTCGGTCAGCCGGCGCAAAGGCGAGTAGAGCGTGCGGTCGCGGAAATTATCGTGCCTGGCACCGAGGATTGTCAGATAATAACCGCCAAACTGGCGCATGGTTCGGCGCTGATTGGCTTCATCCTGGACGTCCAGTTCGGCCTGGCGACGGGTCTCGACGTTTTTCGAGTTCAGTTGCGCCGGGGTAATTTCCGGGTCACTGTCGCTCATGACCATGAAGGGCTTGTTGAGGCCCTGCGTAATTACGTCGCCGAACAACCATCCATCCTCATTGAGCGCGGCTTTCACTCGTGAATCCTCGAAGCAGGTCTGGGCGGCGACCGCTCCTCCGAAGGAGTGGCCAAAAGCACCAGCGTTGTCGGCGTCGACACGGTGAAACCAGGGACTCTTCGGGTCCAGGTTCGCCGCCGCCAGATGATTCAGCACCAGGATGTCGTCGCCGGCCTGAATCCGCACTTCGCGATCGCCAATCGCCATCTGCTGTTCGAGCGTCGTTGAGTGAAAATCGGAAATGTCATGAACATCAACAGTGCGAATGACGCGGCCATCGGGAAAAGAAACCGGGCCTGAATTGTACGTGTGATCGATTCCCGCCACGATGAATCCGTGGCTGGCCAGATCTTCCACCTGAAAAGTGTTCTGCGTCCGCTGTCCCTTCCACGCCGGATTGAAGAGCAGAACCGGGAAAGGCGCTCCATCGCTCGCGACCGGAGCATTCAAATAGGAATGCGTCCATAAAACGCCCATGTAACTGGACAGCCAGGTGGTTTCGCTGCGGCGTCGATAGCTGGCGAGGTGCTGGCCATCGGGATGGGCCGGATACCAGATTTGCGCGACAATGGCGCGTGGCTGCGCCGGGCCGGATACATGGGTCTCCATCCGGGCGGGGTCGACGAGATACAGCACGCGCGTGCCGACGGCATATTTTCCCGCAGGCTGGGGCAGCCGAAACATGGGGAGAACATATGTGAACGCGGCGGTAAGCGTGAGCAGCAAAGCGATCCCTATGGCGGGGACAATCCGCATGCTGGCTGGGTTGCGGAACAAGGGCACCGTCGCTGCCAGGCCAAGCACCGCTCCGAGATAGAGAGGGATCAGTTGCCAATACGCACCCAGCCGAATCGCCGCGGCGGTCAGGGTGCAGCAGGCCAGCGCCGCCGCTACGATCCCAATCGATCGTGGCAGCAAACCCAGCAACGCCAGCACGGGCAAGGCTGCCAGAATAAATCCGGCGATCTCGAGCGGACGCATCAAGCCTCCACCAGGGGAATGTTGCGACCGGCCGACTTCAATGCTCCGGCATTCGCCGCGATTTCCGGGGCGGGAAAGCTCGGTGAGGCGGTGCCCAGCACTTCGCGGGCACGGATTGCCATCATTCGGGCTCCGGGAAGTTCAAAAATCTGGTGATGGTCCCCGGGCAAGACCTCGACCTGCACATTTCTGCCCAGCACCTTGCCCCAGCCCATATCCGGGGCCAACATCGGGCCGGTAGGCTCCTCCTCACTGCGGAAAAGGATGACATTTCCCTGCAGTGGACCGGTCAGCGCCGCACGGCTGGCGGTGCGTTGCAACTGGCCGAGGCGGCGCATCTCCTCGGTTTCCTGGGCTTCGGTTGGACGCTGGCGGCTAAGCCGAGCCATCGCCTTTTGCGCCGCAGCAGTGAATCGGTCGAAGGCTCGCTGGATAGGAGTTCCGGAAGTCGATGCACCGGTTCGCCGGAATCTGCGGCCAATCCAGCGGGAACGCTGCATTTCATAGATGGCCCGCATGAGCCGTTTGCGCAGCGGCGGCTGATCGGCCCAGTAAGCGGGCGCCCAGGCGTCTATGACCACCAGCAGTTCGATCTCAGCGCCCTGGTTCTCAAGCTGCCGCGCGACACCGTAAGCGATCCATCCGGACACGCACCAGCCTGCCAGCCGATAGGGACCGTTCGGCTGCACTGTGCGGATCAGTCGAACATAAAAATCGATAAGTTCCTCGAAGCGTGGCCGCGCCCATCGCCAGAGTGTCCTGATCGAGCATCTGGATCGCATAGACGGGCTGGTCCGGTCCCAGCTCCGCCGCCAGCGTGCGAAAGATCATGCTTTGAGAGATCACAAAGATGGGCCGCCCCACGCCGGATGGCTGAATCGGAACGATGCGGGGATTGTGAACTTCCGGAGCGCCCGGCGTTACATCGTCCCGGTTGCCGGCCATTAATGATCTTTCGAGCCATGCCGCCAGACTAGCGACCGTCGGCTGACGGAAAACCTCCGCTGCCGTCAACTGAAGATTGAACTCCTTCTTAATGGCGATCTGCAGTCTTGCCAACAGGAGGGAATGTCCGCCGAGATCAAAAAAATCTGAATCGAGGGTCAATTCCTCGACCTTGAATAGTTGCCGCCATATCCGAAGAATGTCGAGTTCGGCCTGAGAAAATGCGGAATTCGCAATCTCCGCGCCTTCGCCACTGATGGCAACCGGCGCTATTGCAGCCACGGGCGGCACATCTTTATGGGGCAGAAGGGACTCGATAGCGGGCAAGGCAGCCATGTCTATGGAGTGACGTTCGATCTCTTCTGGAGCGAGAATCTCGAGCTGCGAAAGGGCCTTCTCCGGCTCCGCAATGGCACGGGTCAGTAAACGCAGAAAATGACGCCCGGCTGCCTGAATGGTCCGCTGCGAATACAGCGTCGCATCGTAGAGGAACTCGAGAGAGATGCCGCCGCCGCGCTCGACAATACCGAGTTGCCATTCACTGCTGGCGACGGAAGGCGCATCGGGCAGGGATTGCACCCGAAGACCTTTCCACTCCATGTCATGCACAAACGCCCGCTGGTAGAAAAAAGTGATCTGGTTGAGCGGATGATAGCCGCCCGCAACCCGCATATCGACCAGGGGAGTGACGACATTCAATGGCAGCGCGTTTTCCATCGCGTCCATGGATTGTTCGCTGAACCGGGTCACCAGTTCGCGGAAGGTTGTCCGGTCGCCAATGTGGCCGGTGAGACAGATCGGATCCGCCAGCGGACCCATGATTGTCTCGGTGTCATCGGTGCGATTCGCGTGCGGGGTAAGAAAGAGTACATCCTGCTGACCGCTATACCGGAACAGGAGTGTCTGGAATAGAGCGCCAAATACAGCGAACAGTGTGGTCTGGCACTCCCGCGCAAAGCGCCTCGCCAGCAGAACGGCTTCAGGAGCGAGGACGGTGACTTCCAGACCCGCCCGTATATCGCCATCTTTGATGAAAGAGCCATCCAGGTCCCGCGGCAAGCTCAGCGGCATCCAGACGCCGGAAAGATATTTGCTCCACCACGCGAGGCGCCGGTCTCTTTCCCCGCTGGCGAGCAGATTTCGTTCCGCCGCAGCGTAGTCGGAAAACTGCAGCGGGACCGGTGTTTCCGCTTCCTTCTGAACTCCGGCGGCGCATTGCTCATACGCGTGCTGCAGTTGTTCCAGGAAGAGTCCGGCGGACCAGCCATCGACCACTCCATGAGAAAGTGTAATCGCCAGCCAGTGGCGGTCTTTTGCCATCTGCAGGACGCGTACCCGGAAGAGCGGGCCATGGGTGAGGGAAAACTTTGCGTGTCCCTCGCCTTCCAGGATGGCCTGATCGGCCGAAAGTTCCCGGGTAGAAAACAGATCCTCGGAAGCCAGCGAACCCGAGGAAATAAAGCGGAAATCGATGGGCAACTCTGAATGGATGACCTGCCATATCTGGCCGTCTTTGTCTTCGAGCGTCGTCCGCAGGATTTCATGCCGCTGGGTCAATAGCTCGACGGCTGCCCGCAGCACACCGACGTTCAGCTCGCCTTTCAACTCCAGGCGAATTCGGATATGGAAGGCGGTTCCTCCGGGGCTCATTTTATCCAGCTGCCAGAAGCGGCGCTGAAACTCTGTCGCGGGTATCCTGACGGGTTCCAGCCGGCGCTCGATCTGGTCGGCTGCAGGCTGTAGTTGGCTCGCCGAGGCATCGCTTACTTCCGCGGATACCGCTTCGGGAGCGGGAGCGAACGCAAGCCCGGCACGCGCGGCCAACAAGGTAGCGGACTCGTCCGGATGCCCGGCGACTGCGGTCATCAGGCGCTCAAACTGTTCGAGCAGAGCGAGACCAGCCGCTGCCGACACGGTATGGTTGTCCACTTCGCAGGAAAGACGCCAGCCATCCGGCCGCTCCACCATGAAAACAGTGAGGGGATGCAAAGCTCCGGGAGTGACAGACGGAATGGCGGTGAGAGAAACACCCGCAGAGGTGAGCGGGCGGACAAAGTCCTGCTGGCAAATGAAGACGGCAGAGAACAACCGGTTGCCGGCCTGGGTCAACCCTCCGGCCTGGGCCAATCCCCCGGACGGGGCCAGGTCGGTCAGCATGTCCTCGAAGCGAAACTGCGAATGCTCCAGGGAATCGGTCACAAGCTCGCGAATGGAGTGCAAAAGATCGATGTAGTGCTTGTGCCCCTCCGGGCGAAAGCGCAATGGGACATAGTTGACGAATGTGCCAACGATATCTTCGAGCTCGGATTGATCACGTCCGCTTACGGGCGTTCCGATGGCGACTTCCGGCGACTGCTGCTGTGCCCGGAGCAGGAGCGCGAACACCGACAATGCCGCGTGAAAAAAGGTCGCATTGTGCCGCTGGGAGACGGCGGTCAGGCGATCCGTCAGCGCACGCGGCAACAGTCTGGAGTGAATCACGGAGGCGGCCGGCTCCGAATCGGGATTTCGCCAGGACAGCGGCAGCTCCGGGATGCGAAAGCCACGCAGCCGCCGCTTCCAATAGCTGCGATGAACCTCGTACTCGGGCGTGCGGCGCTGCTGGTCGAGCCAGACCGCATAATCCCCATAATCCAGCGAGTTCGTCGGCGCCGGTTCCCTGCCGGCCAGCAGCTCGCCGTAAAAATGCATGAGATCCCGAGCCAGCAGGCCTACCGACCATCCATCACAGATCGCGTGATGAGCGTTCCACAGCATCAGGTGCTCGTCATTGTGCAAGCGAAGCACTCGAACGCGGAACAGAGGAGCGCTGGCGAGCGGCAGCACCTGGCGCGCGTGCTCGAGCGACAAACGCATCACCTCGGCCTTCCTGCGCTTCGCCTTGCAAAGCGCGCAGATCGCACCATTCGACGGGTAGCGACCGCCGTTCCGCGATGCATTCGACGACAGCATCCCGATGCAGCGTGAGAGAGGTGCGCAAAGCCTCGTGACGGCCGATCAGGAATTGGAGAGCGGACTCGAGCTTTTCACGATCGAGGGGTCCGGAGAGGCGGAAACGAGCGGCGACATTCCAGGCCGGATCCGGCGCGGCGTTCCGTTCGAGCGTCCACAGACGCACCTGCAGCGGCGTGGCCGGCATTCCGTACAGTGCGCCAGCTTGTGTTTCGTCATTCATCGCAGATGGAGCAACCAAGGTCGACACGTTTTACCATCCAGATCCGTTCATTTGGATCGTGCGATTACGATGTGCTACCAGTCCCACACGTAACTTTGCACGCAAACATCCACTAACTCAAGCGATAACTTTGCCGTGAAACCCGCTGCAGTGAAATCGATGATGCCGGGGAAAGGCGTTTGTCTCCCGGCGCCGCGTCCAGCGCCGCAGCTACAGCTTCCACGGTATGCAACTGCATCAATTGCCGAACCGTTACAGCAAATCCTCGACGATGGGCGCGGGACGCAATCTGAAACATCCGCAGCGAATCGGCGCCAATGTCCAACAGGCTGGTTCGCGTACTGATGTGCGCGCATCCCAGCACCTCGCAGAAGATTTCCGCCAGAGCGGCTTCCGTCGGGGTTGCCGGCTCCGCAGATTCCTCTTCCTCCTTCTTCTTGACGACCCGTACATCGGGCAACGCGCGGCGATCTACCTTGCCATTGGGGGTCAGGGGAATGGAGTCGATCTGCTGGAGCATGGTGGGAATCATATACGGCGGGAGCTGGCTGCGAAGAGCCTGTTTTAGCTCGGCGGGCATGCGTTCTTCCGCCCCGGTATAGTAGCCGATCAGTATGGCTTCCCCGTTTGTATCCGGCCGGAGAATCACAACGGCGTCGCGAACACCGGATAAGGCCCGCAAAGCTGTCTCAATTTCGCCCAGCTCGATGCGAAATCCGCGCAGTTTAATCTGCTGATCCAGACGGCCGAGAAACTCAATGCGGCCATCGGGTAGCTGGCGGACCTCGTCGCCGGTACGATACATCCGTTCGGCAGGCACAAAAGGATCGGCCAGAAATTTCTCGGCCGTCAGTTCAGGCCGGTTGAAGTAGCCGCGCGCGACACCGGCGCCGGCAATAAACAGCTCGCCCGGAATACCGGGCGGCACCGGCTGGAAGCGCGGGTCCAGCACATAGAACCGCGTATTCGCGATGGGCGGACCGATGGTGATGCTGGTTGCGCCGCGCTTGACTTCGTTTACAGAAGACCAGACGGTCGTCTCCGTCGGCCCGTACATGTTCCAGAGTCGGCCACCTGGAAGGCGGCTGTTCCCGAGCAATTGTTCGGCGATGGCCGGCGTCCACGCCTCGCCGCCGCACAGCATTTTGAATCCCGGCTGGGATTGGAAACCCTGTTCGAGCAGCATTCGCCAGGTCACCGGAGTGGCCTGCAGCACGGTGGCTCGGGTTGCCTGCACCAGCTCCATCAATCGCACTCCATCGGCGACATCATCGCGATGTGCGATGGCCACCGTACCGCCAGAGATCAGCGGCAGCAGCATCTCCAGGACCGCAATATCGAAGGAGAAGGTAGTGACGGCGAGCAGCCGGTCCTCCGGTTGCATTTCCAGGCGCTGCGACAGATCTGTCAGCAAATTCACGACCGAGCCATGGGTCACTTCCACACCCTTCGGCCGACCTGTCGACCCCGAAGTAAAGATCACATAGGCGCGCGCATCGGCGGGAATCTGCGGGAGTTTCACCAACGGTTCCATCGCCACAATGTCCGCTTCCGCATCGATTGCAATCACCGTGGCACCGGACTCCGGCAAACTCTCGAGATGACGGGAGAGAGTGAGCATCACCGCGAGATGGGTCTCTTCGACAATCTGAGCAATGCGGGCCGGGGGAAACATCGGATCGAGCGGCACATAGGCGGCACCGGCCTTCATGACTCCGAGCATGGCAACGAGCATTTCGAGGGAGCGGTCCATGTAGATACCGACCAGCGTCCCGGGACGGCCGCCGTTCCGCAGCAGCCATGAGGCCAGACGATCGCTCTGCTGGGCCAGTTCCGCGCGGCTGAGCACCATACCATAGAAGTCGGCGGCCGGCTGGGATGGCATCGCGGCAAACGCCTGGGAGATGAGCGCGGGAACATTCTCAGCGGGAAGCGGCCCGGTGGCGGTCGCGTTCGACAGCTTCCAGTTGCCGGCGCACGGACGATTCCAGAATCGGCAATCTGGCGACGCTCTCGGCCGGATTGGCGACGATTCCTTCGAGCAGCGTGCGATAGCAGTCGAGCCAGCGGGCAATGGTCGATTCGTCGTAAAGGCCGGTGCTGTAATCGCACTCCAGCCGCAGCCCGTCTCCGGTATCGACGATGTTCAGGAAAAGATCGAAGTTGGACGCCTGCTTTCCGTTGGCGCGAACCTCGGTCTTCAGGCCGTCAAAGGAAGCACTTCGGCCCACCTGTTCGAGGTTGAACTGAATTTCGCTCAACGGCAGCCGACCGGCCTCGCGCGGCGGAGCGAGCTCGCGCACAATGCTGCCGTAGGTTGCGCTTTGATGTTCATAGGCGTCGAGAACCACGGGCTTCAAAGCGCGCAGATAGTCGACCGCCGTCATCTCTGCCGAATCGAGCGAGGCACGAATCGGCAACAGGTGAACGCAGTGGCCGACGAGGACTTTGTCTTCGATCTGCGACTGCGCCGCAGCCGGGATCATGGTCACCGGATCGGCGTTTCCGCTCAATCTCCAGAGCAGAATCTGCCAGCCGGCAAGCAGGGTGGTGAACAGGGTGCATCCGGCGGTTGCGCCTGCTTTTCGCAGCGCCAGGGCAAACTCCTTTGGAAACTCCGCGACAAAAGTGGAACCGGCGAAGCTGCGCGTGGCGGGACGGTTGCGGTCCGCGGGAAGCGTCAGCAACTCCGGCAGAGGTGTCATCCGCTGCTTCCAGTATTCGAGGTCCTGCTTCTGGCGCTCGCGCTGTGCCGCGGTCTGCACGTCGATGGCATATTGAGAAAAAGGCAGTGCCGGAGGCAGGTCCGCCGGCTGGTTCCGAAGCATTGCCGAATAGAGTTTGCCGAGCTCGTCGATGATGATATTGACGGCCCAGCCATCGCAGATCAGGTGGTGCGCCGTGATGAGAAGCAGATGCCTCTCCGGCGCCAGCGTCACTAGTTGCGCGCGCAGCAGAGGGCCATGAGCCAAGTCGAACGGCTGCGCGCCTTCGTCCGCAATCAAGGCAGTCGAGCAATTCCTGTTGAGTTTTCGCGGTGTGTTCCGCGAGATTGATGCGATCAATCGGGATATTCCGCTGCCGATCGATGTGCATTCTGTCGCCACTGGGAATGAGGGACATACGCAGCGCGTCATGACGATCGAGCAATGCCTGCCAGGCCGATTCGAGTGCGCCGGTATGGAGAGGACCCTCCAAAATCAGGCGAAAAGACTCATTGAAGGCGCAGTTCGCTGCATCCGAGGCCTGGGCCGCGAGCAGAATTTCCATCTGCGGCTCGGTAAGGGGCACTTCTGTAACTGTTACGGTTTCGATTGCGGCGTCCGTCTGGTTTGAAGGCTGAACGTTGCTTAGCGATCCGGAGGGGAGCAATCCGCAGCCTTGCAGCTCGGCAATACTTTCCCGGAAGGCACGGACAACATGATCGAGATCCGCATCGCTGTGTTCCGTGGTCAGGTACAGCGGAAATCCTTCCAGCAGGAACACTCCTTTTTCCCGCAGAAGGTAGAAGAGAAGTCCGCCGAACTGCAGGTCGGAAGGCACTCCTAAATACATGACGCTGCCGCAATGCTCGAAATGCAGCGAAGTTCCACAGCTGGAGATCACGTCATTCAGCCGCTGGGCAAAGTGCGAGGCGCGCCGGTTCAGATCGTCATATATATCATTTCCGGCGCTGCGGATGTGTTCCAGGGTGGCGCAGAGCGCGGCCATGGTCAGCGGATGACGCACAAATGTTCCGGCAAAAAACGTTACCCCGGCTTCGGGGACGGAGGTGTCGCCAAACTCCCAATATCCGCCGTCGAGCGCGTCCATGAAGGCCGCTTTCCCGGCCAGAATTCCGATAGGCATTCCCCCGCCTACAACTTTTCCGTAGGTCACCAGATCGGCGTCAATACCGTAATATCCCTGAGCGCCGCGCGGATGGATACGAAATCCTGTGACTACTTCGTCGAAGATGAACGCGGTTCCGGACTGCCGCGTGATTTCGCGGACACGCTCGAGAAACTCTTTCGGCTGCAAATTCGGATGACGGCTTTGGACGGGCTCAATCAGGATTGCGGCAAGCTCGTTTGCGTGCTGCTCGATATATCGCAGAGATTCGTCGGTACCGTAATCGAGCACGGTTACGCTCGAGATACTTGCGCGGGGAATTCCGGGCGCGATCGGCTGCACGGTGAATTCGCCCTTGCGGTGCAATTGCTTGACCAGCACTTCATCGAATTGGCCGTGATAGTCCCCGGCAAAAAACACCACCCGGTCTCTTCCGGTCACGGTGCGCGCGAGGCGCATGGCCGCCATGACCGCTTCCGATCCTGTATTGCAGAAGGTGACCCGCTCGGCGCCGGTCATCTCCGCCAGCAGATCGGCGGCGCGGCCAGCCAGCGGAGTCTGCGGGCCGATGGCAAAGCCTTCCTTCATTTGCTCTGTAACAGCTTCTGTGACAAATGCCGGCGAGTGCCCGAACATGGTCGGGCCGAAACCGTTGAGCAGATCGATATATTCATTGCCGTCGATGTCCCAGAGCTTCGAACCCGTGCTGCGCGAGGATACGATGCTGTAAACCATTTCCTTCCACTCGCGCCGGAAGCCGCTGACCACGCGCGGGTCCGCCAGGGTGCGGCGATGTTTCTGGGTGAAGGCTTTCGAGCCAGCGGTTTTCTTTGAATAGCGCTCGATGAGTTGCGCGAGAAACTGCTTCTGGTCCGGCGTCATCTCGACGTGACCGCCATGGACGGGCTTGCGATGAAGCGCATTTCTTTCATCGGCGGAGGATGCAATTTCGTTTCGCTTCGGCGGCGCAGCTTGAGAATTTGCGAGGGGCGCGACCGCGGGGGAGATCACAGCTGGCACGTTAAATTTGACAGCGGAAGCTGCCGGGCTTCCGGCTTCGCCCAGAATTTGTAACTGGTTCTGTATCAATTGCGCCATGGCCTGAAGCTGCTGCTGCATCAGAGACAGCTATCTGACCATCTCCCGCGGGGCGGGACGTGAGCTCGGGCGCTGGAATTGTCGTACCGGCTGCGGGCAAGACCGGAAATATTCACCGTGCTTGCTCCGCGCCCGGATTCGACACCTTCTGTTATCGAAACCGGCGGGGCAATACTGTCGGCTGGAAGCTGCTGGAGGAGATGTTCGGCCACCAGGCGGATCGAGCTTAGATTGTCCAACAGTTGCCGGAACGCGATTTTGACGCCGTAAGTTGCCTGGATTTTTTGTGCTGCCTGGGTCAGGAACAGCGAGTCGAAGCCCAGTTCCAAAAAGCTGAGATCGTATTGATCCGGGGTCAGCTCCAGGCCGGAAAGATTTTCAAGAAGCGCGGCAATTCCCTGCTCGATGCGCGCTGCGCCATTGGGCGCGGGCTGAGATGGAGTGCTTGCCATCTGCGGAGTTGCGATGGTGTTCATTTTGTTCTCCAAGGAGTTCAAGGCAATCGAAGGTAAATTCCCGCTCTGCGCCGGGATAGAGATCTCTGATGCGGTATTCGATAGCTCAGAGGACGCCGGCTGCGGTTTCATTGCAAGTGTTTCCTTTGCTTCTACCCAGTAACGTTTCCGCTCAAACGGATATGTTGGCAAAGCTGCACGGCGACGGCGTTCGCTGGCGTAATATCTGGTCCAATCCACGGGTACGCCGCGCGTCCACATGGCTCCAATCGAAGGCGCCAGGACGTCCCAGGCGGACCTTTTCGAGCCGGATTGGTAGGCATCGGCCGCTGGAAGCGAAGCGAGCGTGCCGGCCTGCGGAGCGCCTTTCGGCATCTGCTGCCGAACAAGCGTGGTGAGGGTTTCCCCGGCACCGACTTCCAGGTAAAGCTCGTACCCGCTGCGGAGGAGGGTGGCGGCGGCCGCGCTAAAGTGAACCGGTACCCGGCAATGCCGCGCCCAATATTCCGGCGAGGTCGCTTCGGCCGCTGTCAGCGCCAGACCGCTGACAGTGGAAACGACTTCTATCTCCGGCTGATGGAGCGTCATCTGCGCCAGCAGATGTCGCAGCGGCTCTATTACCGGTTCGACCATCGAGGAATGAAACGCATGCGAGGTGCGCAGGGCTCGGGAGACGATCTTCTGCTTCTCCAACTGCGCAGCCAGATCATCGATGTCGGCCGCAGGCCCGGAGACGACGGTGAGCGAGGGCGAGTTGATGGCCGCGATAGAGATGGCTGGAGGCAAAAGATTTTGCAGTTGTTCCGCTGGCATTCGTACGGCCAGCATGCTTCCCGGCGACATTTCCTGCATCCACTCGCCTCGACGGGCGACAAAAAGAAGCGCATCGTCGAGAGAAAATACGCCGGCAAGGCAGGCGGCGACAATTTCGCCGACGCTGTGCCCGGCCAGGCAAGCCGGCTGAACTCCCCAGTGCATCCACAGGCGCGCCAGGGCATAGCTGGTGACGAACAAGGCGGGCTGCGCATAGCGTGTCTGCTCGAGTTTTCTCGCGGCCTTCTCGTGGCCATCCACATCGTCGGCGGCAATCTGCGGATACAGGACGTCGAGCAGGTCGAGATTCGCAAGGGATTTCAGACGCTCGCAGCACTCGTCGATGATCTGGCGGAAAAAGGATTCGGTGCGATAGAGATCCCCGCCCATACCGGGATACTGCGAACTTTGGCCCGGGAAGAGCATGGCGACGCGCGGGTCCGGATGAGAGACCTGGTTGCGGAGTCGAATTTCATTCGGTTTACGAAGCAGCGCAATCGCCTGCTCGCGGCTGTCGGCGACAAATGCCAGACGATGGTTGAAGGCGCGCCGTCCCACGGCCAGGGTGTACGCGGTGTCAGCCAGCGAAAATGCGGTTGGTTCCGCTGTTTCGATGTGCTCGGCAAGGCGCAGGCACTGCGCATCGAGCGCGGCCGAGGTTTTTGCAGACAAACAGAAGAGCTGTTTCGGTCTCGGGCTCGGCTGCGCCGTGGCGATCGGGGCTTCTTCGAGCACCAGATGCACATTGGTACCGCCGACGCCGAAGGCGCTGACACCGGCGCGGCGAACATCGTTCTCCATTCCCACGCGGCCATGGGGTGGCTTCTCCGGTGATCGAGAACGGCGTGTTCTCGAGGTCGAGCCGTGGATTTGGGCCGCTGTAGTGAAGCGTTCCCGGAATGCTCTCGCGCTCCAGAGAGAATGCGGTTTTGATCAGGCCGGCCATTCCGGCGGCAACATCCAGATGGCCGACATTTCCTTTGACGGAACTGATGAGACAGCGGTTCCGGCGCGGCTTGCCGGCCGCGAATGCCTGGGCCAATGCCGCCACCTCGATCGGATCGCCCAGCGGAGTTCCCGTGCCATGGCACTCGACGTAGTCGATGGAGGAGGCGTCGACGCCGGCAACAGCGTGGGCCATGGCGATAACGTCCGCCTGGCCTTTGCTGCTGGGAGCCGCATAGCCGATCTTGTCCGAGCCGTCGTTGTTGATGCCGGCGCCGAGAACCAGCGCGTAAATGTGATCGTTGTCGGCAATGGCTTCTTCGGCGCGCTTCAGCAGAACCATGCCCGCGCCTGCGCCGAAGACCGTTCCTGCGGAAGATTGGTCGAATGGGCGGCAATGGCCATCGGGAGAAACCATGCCGCCTTCCTGATAGAAATAGCCGCGGCGCTGCGGAAACGAGATCGATACCGCACCGGCGAGAGCCAGATCCGACTGATAATTCACCAGGCTTTGCCAGGCCTGCGCCACGGCGAGCAGGGAGGTGGAGCAGGCCGACTGCACGGTCATGGCCGGTCCACGCAGGTTCAGCTTGTAGCTGATGCGCGTCGCTAGAAAATCCTGTCCATTGCCGACCAGCGCGGGAAAAGAGCCGACCTGGTAGGAGCGGGTGAATTCCTCGCGAAATTTCGGATCGGATGCCAGATGCAGCAACAGATAGGTGTTGACGCTGGAACCGGCGAAGACGCCAACGTTGCCGGCGACCGCAGCGGGATCGTAACCGGCATCTTCAAATGCCTCCCAGGCGCATTCGATCAGCAGGCGCTGCTGCGGATCGGTCAGCTCGGCCTCGCGGGGCAGAAAGTGGAAAAACTCGGCGTCGAACTGGTCCACATTGTCGAGCAGCGCGCGGGCAGCGACATACCGGCCCTGGCTGCGCTCGACGGCGCTCAGTCCGTCTTCGAGTTCATGGTCTGCGATAGGGCGGATGGATTCCTCGCCGGCCAAAAGATTGCGCCAGAACCGGGCGGCGTTTTCCGCGCCGGGAAAACGTCCGGCAACACCGATGATCGCTACCGCATTCTGCAGTCGGTCGCTCATCGGACTCCATCCTCTCCGGTGCTCTGGCCAGCCGGAACGGCTCGGCGCGCCAGCATGGCTCTGCGCTGGCGCTGACCCCGCTGTTCGGCTTCCTGCGATACGCGGGAGACATCTTTACCGGAAAAAAGCCGTTCCGCCAGCGCGCGCGGCGTGGGGAAAGCGAACATATCGACCAGCGAAGGTACCGACGCGAAGCGGGTTTTCAGCCGGGAGTGCATCTCGATCAGCAGCAAGGAGCTGCCCCCGAGATCGAAGAAATTCTCTTCCGTTCCGACGGATTCGCGATGCAGTAGATCCGCCCATAGCTGCTGCAGGAACTCTGTAATCCGGGGAAGATCTGACAGTTCGGCTGCTTCCCTTCCCGATGGCGGCGTCGCCGGCCGGGAATTGCCGTCCGGCGCGGACAAAAAATGTTTTTCGCATTGCGACCGCAACGCCCTTCGATCGAGCTTGCCGTTGGCGTTCATGGGAAGATTTTCGAGAAAAAGCCAGTGCTGGGGAATGGCGGCGCGGGAAAGCCGGTCGCTCAGCCAGAGGCGCAACTGAATTTCTGCATTCTCGACGGAAGGCGACAGCGAAACGCATGCGACCAACTGTTTTTCTCCGGTCGGCGGAGCTAAAACGATCACCGCGGCATTGCTGACCAGCGGCGAAGCGGCGATTGCGCTCTCCACGGCGTCCAGTTCCACTCGCTGTCCGGCAATCTTCACCTGATTGTCCACGCGGCCAAGAAATTCGATGATGCCGTCCTGCCGCTGACGCACGCGATCGCCTGTGAGGTACATCCTGGCATTGGGCCTGCCGGAAAACGGATCTGGTAGGAAGCTTTTCGCGGTGGCTTCCGGCCGCCCCAGATAGCCCAGCGCGACCCCGGCACCGCCGGCGGCCAGCTCACCCTCTTCCCCGGCGGGAACCGGCTGATGGTTGGGGTCGAGAACATAAATGGTCGTGTGAGAAATGGGGCTCCCGATCGGAAGCGTGCCTTCGGCACGATAGTCCGGGGGAACCACGTAACAGCAGGTGAAGGTGGTGTTCTCCGTAGGTCCGTACCCGTTGACCATGCGCAGAGCCGGGTAGAGACGGCGAATACGCTCCACGGAACGGGGAGCAATGACATCACCGCCAAATACAAGCTGCGTGAGTGGCGCGAACATCTCCGGCGTATGCTCCGCGGTCAGATGAAACATGGCAGCAGTCAGCCACAGCGTGGTGACACGTTGCTGGACGATAACGTTTGCATATTCATCTATTCCCAGGCGATGGGGCGGAGCCACTGCCAGCCGCCCGCCATGCAAAAGCGGCCCCCACAGCTCGAGGGTGGAAGCATCGAAAGTCAGCGGGGAGTGCAGCAGAAACGTGTGCTCCGGCCCAAACTCGATGAAGTCCTGTCCCATGACCAGGCGCGCCACCGCGCGATGCGGCACCACAACTCCCTTGGGCAGCCCGGTTGAGCCGGACGTAAACATGATGTAGAGCGGGCTTTCGGGATCGACAGAAGCTACCGGAATCGAGACCGGTTCCAGGCCAACTGGGCAGGAAACATCCTCCAGGGAGAGAACCGGGCACGCTCCCCAAAGCGAGGGGTGTGCCGACTCGCGTGCATTTCGGTCTGCAATCCAGCACCGTAGATCGCTCGATTCCGCAAGCTGCCCGAGAATGGCGGCAGGAAGACCTTCGATATCGATGGGCACATAACAACCACCCGCGAGAACGATTCCGATCATGGCCGCTACGGTCGCCATGGAGCGGCTGGCGGCAACTCCGACCTTGTCCCCGAGGCCGATTCCCTGCGCAGCCAGGCGGACGCGGAAAGCCGCGGCGAAATTCCAAAGCTGGGCATACGTCATCGAGCCATCGGACATCGGAGATTGCGGTATCGTGTGGATGCTGGTAGACAATGTCGCGAAGACCATCGATGACGGTGGCGTTCCAGGGGTGTGAGCGGGGGTCCGGGTTGGGATCCGGGTGGGCAATCGACGAGCCCGGAGAACAGAACTCGGACGGGTCGAGCGTCCGAGACTCCGGATCGTGAAGTTTCGCCAACACCTGAGTGCCCACCAATTCCCTGTCTGTCTGCCTTACAAAGCAGATCTTATGATCTGTAACTCAAGTAAAGGTTGCACGTCGGATGCCATCTTGCTGAGCGACGCTGAAGCCCTTTCGAAGGCAGACTCGTTGCAATCGCTGGCCTGCCACCAAGAAACTCGCAATTGTGCAACGGCTCGCGGGAAAAGAGTTCCCATTCCGACACATAATGTGAAAAGTTTTTCCTATTATTGTGGTGCCATTTTAGATGAGGGAATGGAGGGGCTGCCTCATGAATTGGGGGCGTGCGGTCAAACTTTCGTAACCAAAGCAGTCTCTAAACGAGATTCGTCAGAAACCGCAGGTCCCGCCACCCCGCTGCGCTCCGGTCGGGATAAGAAATCGCTGACTGCGCGCAGATGTCAAGTGTGACAAGCCCGATCTAGCAGCGAATGATCCTGGCCTGAAGGTCTGGATCGGTCACCCTGCGGGTAGCGTTGCGGGTATCTACCACCAACTGCGCTTGCTGCACAATCTGCTCATAATCGTAGTCGGAATGGTCGGTGGCAATCAGCACGCAGTCATATTCCCCAATGGTATCCAGCGCCACCGAGGTCATATTCAGGTCGTAGTGGCGGCCGCGGCCGACACTGGGAAAGAAGGGGTCATTGTAATCAACCGCTGCTCCACGGCGGCGAAGCTGCTCGATCAGGGTCAAGGAGGGTGATTCGCGCAGGTCGTCGATATCTTTCTTGTAAGAGAGGCCCAGAACGAGGATTCGACTGCCCTTCAGCGGTTTGCTGCGGTCGTTCAGCGCGGCGGCCACAGATTCGACAACGTGGTAGGGCATCGAGGTATTGACTTCTCCGGCAAGCTCAATAAAACGTGTGCTGAAATCAAGCTCCTTGGCTTTCCAGGAGAGATAAAACGGATCAATCGGGATGCAATGACCGCCTAGTCCCGGCCCCGGGTAAAAAGGCTGGAATCCAAAGGGCTTGGTGGCGGCCGCTTCGATGATCTCCCAGATATCGAGATTCATGCGCAGGCAGAGCAGTTTCAATTCATTGACCAGCGCGATGTTCACGCAGCGGTAGATATTTTCGAGCAGCTTTGTCATTTCCGCGGCGGCCGGGCTTGAAACCCGGACGATGCGGTTGAAGATGCTACCGTAGAAGGCTGCTGCCAGATCACCCGATTCTTTTGTGGACGCGCCGACAACCTTAGGAATATCGCTTCGTTCCACGGTGACATTCCCGGGATCTTCGCGCTCGGGAGAATAGGCAACGTAGAAACATTTCGCCGGATCGAGGCCCTCGCGGAAGCAGCGAAGCCCATCGGGATTGCCGGCCTCGAGCAGCGGGATCAGCACCTCTTCGGTCGTGCCGGGATACGTGGTGCTCTCAAGAATTACCAGTTGACCGGGCCGCAGGTGCGGGGACAGAGAACGCGCGGTGTCTTCGATAAAGCGAAGGTCCGGGCCCTGATGCTCATCGAGCGGAGTGGGCACGCAGATAATAATTGCCTGCATTTTGCTGACGTCGGCATATTCGGCGCTGGCACTGAATCCTGTCTCTCGCAGCTGGGCGATTTCCTCCGGCAGGATGCGTTGTATATAGGACGAACCGGCATTCAGCTTGTTGACCTTACTGCGATCGACATCGAACCCGATGACGGGAAACCCGGCACGAGCGAAAAGCATGGCGAGAGGGAGGCCGACATATCCAAGCCCAACAACACCGACCTGCGCGGTACGGTTGCCAATGGCCTGCATCAGCGAATCGATATTGGTGTCCATCACCGCTGTCCCCATGGTCCTGGTTGGATGGGACGCGATTCCGTCATTGTCACTGCTCGACTGTACCATTCCGGCGATTCCCCTTCAATTTGGGTTTCAATCTTGTCTTCGAATTCAGCATTTCGCTGTATACATCTTCCATCCGCCGTTCGGCCTGTTCCAGGCTGAATTGCTCGACCCGGTGACGGGCCGCCTGACCGAATTGACGCCGCACCGCTGCAGATCGCAATTCGAGGATGGCCGCCGCCAGAGCGGCCGGATCGTCTGGAGCCACCAGGACTCCAGTGTGATCCAAAGCTTCGCGGTTCCCGCCCACATCGGTGGCTACCACCGCCAGCCCGCCTGCCATATACTCCAGCAGGGAATTGGAAAAGCCCTCTGCCAACGAACTAAGCACGCCAATATCCATTGCCGCCAGATAGGGTCGAATGTCCTTATGCGCACCCATCATGCGCACTCGATCCTCGAGATCGTACCGCCGGATATGCTCAACGAGAAATTGCTGCTGCGGGCCATCGCCAACAATGATGAAGCGAATGGCGGGATCTTTCTCGAGGACCAGCCTGGCTGCGTCCACAAATTGAACCAATCCCTTGACCGGGCGCATACAGGAGATGTTGCCGACGAGAAGTTCGTCTTCCGCCACGCCCAGACGCTGGCGCGCGGCGGCACGTTGCTGATCGAGTCCGGAGAACCTGGCCACATCGATCCCGTTATAGGCGACGCGCATCTTACGGCGCGACACGCGCCGGGTTTGAATCATCGTGTCGGCTACCCTCTGGCTGTTCGCCACAACACAATCCGTGGACAAGTTCGCCAGCCGCTGCATCAGACGGAAAATGGGAGCGGTCCATCTCGAACGCCCACTGTATTGATCCAGATTTCGGCGGGAGCCAATGACCACGGGTACGCCGGCCAGTCGGGCCAGCCAGGGACCGATCATATTGCATTCGACAAAAAAAGTCTGCACCAGAGAAATCCGTTCGCGGCGCATCCATCGAACCAGCGCCCAGCAGCCGCGCCACCCTGAAGGACGAACCAGACTCCAGGCATCGGCCGAGTATACCGGACAGCCTACGCTTTCCTGGTGCAGCCATTCTTTGCCGCGCAGGACGGCCAGGCGGGGTTCATACCCCAGGCGCTTTGATAGCTGAATCAGCTGCAGTATCTGACGCTCAGTACCACCGCCGTCCAACCTTCCGATCTCATCGATTAGAAAGAGAATGCGCACCTTCGGTGAGTAAGGAACCTTCTCCGAAACTACATCATCGATCGCGGAAACCTGCTCAGCCGTAATCGCCAAATCTCCTCCTAAACTCAGCCGCGATTGGATGAAAACGAAAAGTAACCGCCAATCCCTCGATGAGGATTATTGGACGGCTTTATCGCATGAAACGTCAGCACTCCCTAAAAGCTATCAGAGCAGGGTGGTGGGTCGGTTTCGAAAACGCATTCCTCAAACGGCTAAAGCCGCATTGAAATGATGACCCGTACGGGTGGGTTAAAGCCCATCCACTTCAAGATCGAATGAAAGCTGACTCACTCGGAACAGGAATCGTGTCCCCTACCCAACGGGAACGCCAATCGTTCAGATGAGATAAAAGGATCCGGGGGTGGCTCTTTTTTTCCACCCGCGGATCGAGTTGTGTCCCCATCGTATGAGGAACGCCGGAAGTTTGCGGCGGTCCCCGCGGCGCGGATTACCAATCGCCGCGTACGCGCTGGACAAGCGTGCAGGCAATCAAAACAAGACCCGCAGCAGCGGACGGAATGAGCATGAGCTGTAGTAATGTCATCGGAAGTACCCCTCTCTCTACACACGACTGTCGAAATTAGCGCGGAACGATTCCAGGCCTGACCGCAGGGAAAGCTCAACAGGCATTCGATCCATGGCAGCCATGGCAGAACGGTGTGAGCCTCCGTGCGGGCATCACTGGCGAACCCTCCAGCGCCCCCCACTTGCCCTGACATGATTGCAATTCGGTGGCCGTTTCCGTTTTGCGCGGATTGGGACCTGCAGCTCACCTACGGGAGTTATTTCCGGGGTTTTCCGCGAAATCATGCGCAGTGCATTGCACACCGCTCCACAAACTTCTTTCTCTTTCGCGGCTGGCAGCTTCCAGACCGGTTTCGATTGCGGTGAGTTGGGAGGAACTTTACCGTGCCTGCGTTCTTGAGGTACGGAGCGCAGGCCGATCCCGCTGCGATGCGCTTCCAGGAGACTGGACTATCTGGACTATTCAGAGTGCGGAAGAACTCGGATTACGGTTCGTATGGAAGAGACCCGGGGCTGAAGCCCTGTGAATTTGCTGGAT
Source organism: uncultured Acidobacteriota bacterium (assembly GCA_963823295.1). Classification (GTDB taxonomy): domain Bacteria; phylum Acidobacteriota; class Terriglobia; order Terriglobales; family Acidobacteriaceae; genus JAKAAZ01. The sequence continues at coordinate 258,801 of CAWGLF010000019.1, read as the reverse complement.
TTTGGCAGGGCTGAAGCCCTGCGCTTCCAACAAAAGACAAAAGCAAGGAGCTTTTCAAAGCAAAAGCAAGGAGCTTTCCGCAAGCTGCATGGCCGGGATTTTGCCGTGTCGGCAGCTACATCGGAAGGAATCGTACTTTGGTACTCTGCGTGCTGCTAAAGGCGGAAGCACTCAATCTCGACGACGCTTCGTCGCCGGGACGCGAAGACGATGGCAAGCGATATTCAAATGGTATTCGCCGACATATTGGATCGCGTCGGGCTGGTGGGATTGTTGCGGCGCATTGCCGCGTCACACGCCGGACTGGTTCTGACGATGAACCGCGTTTTACCGCGCGAAGAACGAAGCCTGTGTTTCGATCCCGGCCTGGTGGTCAGCGAACCCGCGTTTGTCTCATTATTGCGCCTGCTGCGGAAGGATTATCAGGTGGTTCCTCTGGAGGAGCTGTTGACCAATCCCCGGGGCAGAGAGGGACGCGCCAAAGTTGCTATTACCTTCGATGATGGCTGGGAGGATAATTACCGGATCGCCTTTCCGCATCTGCTGGAATACCAGATGCCGGCAACGATATTTGCCTGTACCGGACTGCTCGACACACATGGATTGCTGCCGGAAGAGCGGTTTGCGCGTCTTTGGACGCACTGCGCCGCGCATTCCGCTCTGGAAACGCTGCTATCTGACCTGAAGCACTGGGGAATGGGCAAACGTCAAAACCGCTCATTGCGTCCGCAGAAACGCTACTGGGCGCAGGAACTGAAGCGGATGCCGCTGACGGGGCGGCTCTTGCTGCTGGATCATTTTGAGCAGCGATATCAGATTCCTCCTGTAACTGCGCGAAGATTTCTTACCTGGGATGAGGTCCGCATCATGCTGCGAACCGGCCTGATCCGCATGGGTTCCCACACCAGCCAGCACGCTACACTTCCGTCGGAAACCGATCGCGATATTCGGCGGGAGCTGGAGGACTCGCGGGCGAGCCTTTGGAAGCACACCGGAACTGTGCCCGAGAGCCTGACGTATCCGAGCGGAATGTATAGCCGGCGAGTGCTGGATCTGGTTCAGTCGGCAGGTTTCCTTTCCGCTCTTACGACCAGGCCCGGGCTGGTAAGCGCCAATTCGAGACCTTTGTGCATACCGCGAATTGCTGTACGCGCCGCGATGGATGAAATGGCCGTTAACCGGGGAGAAAAAGAATTCTCTTCCAGCCGGGCTTCGGTTTACTTCCTGAGTTCCTGGCTGAAATCCGCCATTCCGGCCGGCGCCGGCGGCGTCTGAGGCAGGACGGTCCGCGAAGCTTCAGCAATTCCTGTCCGCAGAGGGGAACGGGCAGGTTCGCGGGAAATGCCGAGCAACTCTGTCCACATGCCGGCTCCGAGACCCGCATAGATGGCGCAATACGCTGCCGGTCCCAGGACGGCATGCTTCCAGCTATGCCGCCGGCCGAGATCGATGGAGGCGGCGAAAATGATCAGCAGAAACATCGCCGCCGGAACGCCCAGAACGGCCAACGGCCAGCTGCCTGCAACCATTGCAACTGCGGGCGAGAGAACGCCTGCGGCCACAACGGCCAGCAAAGCTGCGGGCGCCCATTGGGAGAGCGATGTCGCTGCAGGATGTTTGCGCGCCAGGCGCACGCGTCCGATGCCGTAGCGCATCATCTGCCGGAAGAGTCCGCTGAAATTTTGTCGCGGTTCGTAATACACCGCGACCCTGGGATCGGTATAGGCCTTGTACCCTGCGGCGGCAACGCGAGTATTGAAGTCTACATCTTCACAGGCATCGAAAGCTTCGTCGTATGCACCTACTTTTTCAAAGACAGCCCGGCGATAAGTGGCTCCGGAGCTGGCCGGGTGGACGAAGCCGGTGTAATGCATGTCGTAAATGAGCGAATCCCGCCCATGACCCAGAGTGGAAGCGCGCGCATCGGCGATAATGCGTGCCACGCCTTGCGGGGAAAATGCAATCAAAGGCTGCGGACGGCAAAGGCAATCCGCGCCTGTTTCCTCCATTAAGAAAATCGTATCTTCCAGCAGGCGACGCGAGGGAACTTCGCAATGCCCGTCGATAAACAGGATAATTTCTCCCGTGGCTTCGGCGACGCCGGCGTTACGGCCGGCACCGGAACGGATCCCTGGGTTATCGACAATCCGGATCGAAACCGCCGATTGTCTTGCTTTTTCACGCACCACATCGCGGGTTCCGTCGGTCGAGCCGCCATCGGCGACCAGGATTTCGTAGCTGTTATCGGGGTAGCTCTGATCGATCAACTGGTCCAGCAGGCGTCCGATACAGTGGGCCTCATTTCTGACCGGCAAAATGACCGAAATTTTAGGCGACACCATGCAACGGTTCCTCGATCTCCGGATAGAAGACGTTTCCCAGCAGGGTCTTGTACAGCATTTCGAAGAGGCTTCTCTGCCGCGCGGGCGAGAACTTCTCTTCGACATGACGCCTGGCATCGGCTGCCAACTGCCTGCGTAGAGGCGCGGAACGTACCAGCTTCTTCATGGCTTCGGCGAGCGCCACGGGCAGACCGGGAGCAACCAGCAGGCCTGTTTCTCCGTGGGAGACGACCTCCGGTACTCCTCCAGCCGTGGTCGCAATCACCGGAACTCCGACCAGCATCGCTTCCAATACGGAGCTTGGCGTACCCCCGGCCAGAGATGGATGTACGATGCAATCCATCATCTTCATCCAGGCTGCTGGTTTTGATTGAAAGCCCACAAAGCAGACGTGAGATTCGATTCCGAGTTTCCTGGCGAGCGACCGCAAGGAGCTTTCTTCGCGGCCTTCTCCCAACAGCAGGAGCCGGAGCGGCTGCGCCGGAATCATCCTGGACAAAAGCGCAAATGCCTCGAGCAGAGTGCTGTGGCCCTTCTCCCGGCTGAAACGCCCGGCGGCTCCAAATACAAAATCGCGGCGGGAAAGTCCGAGTTCCCCGCGAGTGGGCGCGCACTCCTGCAATTTATCGGTCTCGCGGGGAGCGAGCACGGCGTTTTGAATGACTACGGGCGCGTGCCGCCCTCGACGCATGCGGCCGAGTTCGCGGGCCTGCGCCGGCGAAGTGCAAGCGACCCAGGGACTGCGCACCAGCAAACTGCGCTCCAGGCGCTCATAGAGCGTGACCTGCCAGGTTTCCGCCGAGTATCCATGGACAAACGGGACCCAGGGAATGCCGACGTTTCGGGCGGCGAAGTGGCCGACGACGTTTCCCTTGTAACCGTGGGTACATAGCAGATCGATATGATGGTGACGGAGATACTGCATCAGATCGTCAACCAGTCCGGGCCGTATGCCGCCAGGAATTGAGACCGTCTCGATGCCATACCGGCGGGCGAACGTCAGTATCTGGGGCGATTCGGCGTCATCCTGGAAACTGCCGAGAATAATCTCATAGCCGGCATCTCGGGTGTCGTGCGCGTGATGAAGAAGCTGCTTTTCCGGACCGCCGAGCGAGTTGCTTGCGATCAAGTGCAATATACGGGACAAAGTGTTCTCCTTCGGTTCGTTCCATCGAGAGCACCTGCTGGAACTTCCCGGCACGACGGTGGAATTATGGAACTGACTTAGATCGGTTTTCCTATTACGTGGCGGCACGAAATCCTCACATGTATCCGTCTTTTGAGAAGCAGATACGCAGGCTTCATTCCGTCGCCCTACACCTATAGAAAACCGGTCTAACGAGCGCCCCGGCCACACAATGCGATTTTGACCGTTTTAAAAAGGATCATCGAATCGAACAGCAAGGATGCATTTTTCACATAAAACAGGTCGTATTCCAGCTTGGTCCGCGATTCGTCGACATTGGCACCATAATCCGCGCATACCTGCGCCCAGCCGGTGATGCCTGGCCGGATGCAATGGCGCAGGTCGTAATAAGTGATCTGCTCTTCCAGCATGCGAACGAAATGCGGCCTTTCGGGGCGGGGGCCGACCAGGCACATTTCCCCCCGAAGCACGTTGATCACCTGCGGCAGTTCATCCAGACGAAGCTTGCGCAGCACTGCGCCGATCCGAGTCACGCGGGAATCCTTGGCCGTTGCCCAAACCGGGCCCGAGGCGCTCTCGGCATCCTGCCGCATGGAACGGAACTTGATCACGCGGAAGATGCGTCCGCTCAGCCCGACACGCTCCTGGGTGTAAAAGACCGGACCGGCAGATTCCAGCTTGACCAGGGCGGCGATCAGCAGGCCTAGAGGCGTCAGCAATACGGTTAGAACGAGCGCCGAAAGGAAGCTGGCGATGCGATGAACGGCGCGCGTAAAGGGCGGTGGGATCAAAGCGTCACCGAAGGCCAGAGCATTGGCTCGTACCGATTCCACCGGCACGCGTCCGGTAACCGATTCGTATAACTCTCCTGCATCCTGCACCCGGATGCCAACCCGGCGGAGCGACAACAGATCCGCAGCCGGAACGGTGGAGACACCGATTTCCGAGCTGACTACGATGCGGTCCGGACGGAAGGAGCGTGTCAGCTCCCGCAGCCGATCCACGGTTCCGACCACGGCGAAGCGCAGATCCCGGGGAAGAGGATGAGAGCGATCGAGCACAACGCCTGCCAATTTGAGCGGAAGACCGCATTTCCCCGTCAATTCCTCAGCCAATCTTTGAATCGTGGCACCCGATCCCACCAACAGGATCCGCTGTCTCTTACTCATCCGGCGGAGCCACCAGTCGGAGAACCAACGCTGCAGATAAAGCAGAAACAGCGTCAGCGCCAGGAACGGCTCCATCAGGTGATAATGCGCCCGGTGATTCCGGAACAGAAGCCAGACGAGGGGGCTGAGCAGGAGCGCACTCACGCCGAGCCCACGCAGTCCGGCTGCCAGCACCATCGGCCGGCTGCGAAGGGTGGAGACGTCGTACAAATCGGAGAAATAAAAAGACCAGATTCCAATCGCAGCGGCCAATGCAACCAAGCGCATAGAACTGCACCCCGGCCAGCGTGTCCATGGATACTTGAGGTCCGAGCAAGAGGAAAAATCCGACCGCGAGCAACAGGGCGTCCCCAATCACCAGCAGAATCTTGGTTGACGGAAAATACAGGTTGAACACGCGAATCATGTCAGTTCTCCGTGTGATGCGATCCGTAGCCGTATCCATACCCTGAACTGCGGTAATAACTTTCACTTTTCAGATTGCTGACGCGATTGACGACACACCCAATCACCTTGTCGCGCAGCATGGCCAATGACTCCTGTGCGGCGCTGATGGGGGTGGAGTCGGCGTTGAGAACGAACAATCCGCAATCCACGAAAGGCACAAGAGATTGGGTATCGGCAACCGCCAGCAGCGGGGCGGAATCAAGAATGACTACGTCATAGTCTGCCTTCGCCTCCTCCAGCAGCTTCTCCAGCCGGCTGCTCTGCAGCAACCGATCCGGTTCTTCGAGCGGGCGGAAACCGAACAGCACATCCAGCCTGCGATTCACCTGGTAAACCGAACTCTGCCATTGCGTCTCCCCAGCCAGTGCCGAGGGCGAGCGCATGTCAGTTTCCACGCCGAAGATGGTGTGCAGAGCCGGCTTCCGCAGATCTAAATCGATCAGCAGAAGACGCAGCCCTTCGACGTGACTTAAAGATCCCGCCAGATTTGCGGCTATAGTGGTCTTGCCTTCGCCGGGAAGTGCGCTGCTGATGAGCATGGTGCGGAGCTGAAAATCCTTGCTCAAGTTTTTTACTCTGGCGCGGAGCAGACGAAACTGCTCTGCCATGGTCCGCTGCTTGGGGGTGAGTTCGGCTCCCGGAGGGGCCAGCGTGACCAGCGATTGGCTTACCCAGGCCGCAGCGACCTGCCGCACAAGCCTGCCCTTTTCCTTGATGGGCTGGGGATGAAGAGTGGATTTCTCTTCCTCAACTCGAATCGCGCTTTCCACGTGCTTCATTGCGGCACCTTCCTGATTGATCTTCGTTATTTTCATCTCTTCATCCATTGCTTTTCGGTGTGGCGTGTACCTGGTTCCTGCACAGCTCGTAATGATTCCTCAGCTGCCGGCAGAAACCTTCCACGCTTCATCGGAAAACGGAGGACATTTGGGTAAGTCAACGATCACCGGTAATTTCAGGTATGCGGCCACTTCCGCGGAACTATGCATCGTGTCGTCGCGCAGCTCCACGAGGAGCGCGCAGAGAAAGCCGACGAGCAGCGCGACGAGTACAGAGCCCAAATACAAAAGGGCTGGGTTCGGACGGAAGGGGGTCGACGGCAAATTCGCCGGCTGAATAACGACGAACTGCTCGCCGGCGTCCTTCTGATCCAGCGCCGCACCCATAGAGGCTTCCTGTTGCTTTTCGAGCAGCAGGTTGTAGTCCTTTTGCAGCTGCTGATACTTGCTGTCGAGCGCCGAGTACTCGGTTTGTACCGCCGGCACGGTGCCAAAGGCGCCTTGCAGCTGGCTTATCTTTTGTTCAAGTTCTCTCTGACGCGCATTCCGCGATTTAAGGTCCGAGTTCAGGCCGATCAGCTGGCCTCGAAGCAGATCCGTCTGCGAGGGTCCGTTCGCCTGCGGAAGCTGCGCGACCGCAGATGTGCCGGTTGACTTGGGAGCTTGATGTATCTCGACTTTGAGTGCGGCGATGTCATGCTGCAGACGGATAATATCCGGGTGCTCGGGCGTATATTTCAGCAGATCGGCGTGAAGCTCTGCCTGTTTCTGGGCCAGTTCCACCTGCAACGGGCTCGGCTGCACCGGGGTTTCGCCCTGATCGCCGTTCGGATTCACGTTGAGGACAGATTCGAGATAAACACGCTGCTGATTGTCCTGCTCGATGGCGGCGCTGTTGGTCTGAAGTTGAGCCTGATATTGACCGACCATCTGGATATTAGCCGCAGCCTGCTCTGGAAGACTGCCGAGATGCGCCTCTTTGAACGCTTGAATCCTGGCCTGCTGGGCAGCCAATTTCTGCCCTGCTTCGGCCACCTGTGCATCCAGAAAGGAAGCCGTTCCCTGGGCCTGCTGATGGCTTTCGTTCAAATTTTCACGGATATACAGGTCCGCCAGGGCCTTGGTTACCTGCTGGGCTTCCTTCGGACTGCGTCCGATATAAGAAATCGTAAAGGCGGCGACACCGCCCCTGCCGTCGGAAGAATCCGGCGCTTCGGCGACGGTGATGTCCTTGGCCATCGCAGCGACGGCCCGGTTCATCTTGCCCTGCTTGCGCAATGCAGGATAAAGATTCAGCGAATTGATGACCTGAACCAGATCCGGACCGCTCATCACCTCCAGCTGGATGGTATGGATGCGGTTTGCCATATCAACGGTCGAAACCGGCTTCACGAAAGCGGTCGGCACTTGCTGGGGTTGGACCATGATTGTGGTGGTCGACATGTACGTACGCGGCACCATCGGCGCGAGCAGAACCGCCAGCACAATCACCACCGCCGCGGGGATGATGATCCAGTATTTGCGTCGCTGGATTACAGCAACAAAATCGCCGACAGAAGTTGGGGGTTTCCGTTCCATTACCGCACACCTCCGGGGGTGGTTGGATTTCCAAGGTTGAACCGTATGCCGCCGCCAATCTGATTCCGGGTAAACCCGTAGGACTGGAAAGCCACTTCACGATCGAAATTTTGAGAGATAACAGAATAGCGGGCAAAAAGCTGCATTTTACGGCCAAGCTGATAGGCAAGTTGTGCCTGAGCACCATAGAAATCCGCCGAGCCGTAAAGACTGCTGTCGCCTGAATCGTGCACATAATTTGCCGCGCCGACGAGAATCCAATTTCTTTTCAGTGGAAGATAGGCACTGAAATTGACGCCGTTGGAAAGAATGGCCGGCGACAGCAAATTCACGACGAAGGCCCGGTTGAACGCTACAGCAAACTGTGATTGTCGAATCTGACGGCTCAGAGAAGCACTGACGGCATAGCTGGTATCTCGAAGGCGGCCAAATACGGGACTGGAACCCTGCACGAACAACGGTCCAGCACCCACGCGTGCCTGCAGCGTAGCCGTCAACTGGCGCTGGTAGGTAGCCTGAAGGGTTTCGGCCATGACATGGCCACTGGGGTGCAGACCGTCGATATAGATCGGAGTGACCTCAGCACCGATCACGTCCTTCGGAGCCAATTGATAATCCAACCGCAGATCGGCGCCGCTGGTAATGAATCGCTCGCTGAAACCTGTATGGGTACTAGTGGCAGTTCCAGCCGGAACATTGAGGAAGTAACCGCTGACCAATGTGCCGGAAAAGGTCATCCGTGCGCTCACCAGATGTCGATAGAGGATGCTGGTGGCCACATTCGTAATCTCAAAGCTGTCTTCTCGCAGAGCTGCCCCAAGCGTGGGTGAGACAACTCCGATTCCGCCGACATTGAGGGCCTGGGGAAGATACTCATTCAGGCTGAGGTAACGGGCTGCTGTCATGTTCCACCCGACCCCGGTGTGTTCAGTGATCTGATGAGTCAGATCCTGATAAAAACTTTGTGCGAAGCTGTTCACTTCGGAGTAGTCGGGATACACGTTATACGCGGGCTGATAGACCGCGAAGTAACGGGTCCGTTCAGTCTGAAACCGGAGGCCGGCCTGGGCTGCAAACTGAGCAATCGAGGTGGTTGTCTGGTTCGTCTGGGTACCGAGAAAGTTTGTGATCACGCCGCCGGATGCCTCCAGGCCAAGTCCATACCGGTTGAAAGCTTCGTTTTCAGCAGTGATCGATTGAACGCCCTGGTTCAGCGACAAGTCGGTGCCCAACTGCTGACCTGATAATGGTTGTTCGCCTGGATCTGTGTTTCCGCTGGGCCATGTGGCGGCTGGAACCGCCTGCGCCCGGACAGAGCGAGCCATCATCGGCAGCCAGCCTGCAGCAATGCAAAGTGTCATCGCAGAGAGGCGCGGTCGCCAGCGGCGCGGCGTAAAGATTCGCTTCGTCACGGGACCACCACCGTATCGCGAGTCTGCAGGAGGAGATCCTTGCTCCCGCGCTTGCCTTTAAGGACATTCTTGTACTGGAATTTGATATGTTCCCTTTGACCATTCGGCTGCGTTCGCAGCACGTAAATCTTGTTTGCTTTTGCGAATTCTTTCAAGCCGCCGGCAATGGCAATGGCATCGATGACACTCATCGGGGGAACCAAAGCGTAGGTTCCGGGCCGGAAAACTTCGCCCAGAACGTTGATGCGTTGACTGCGGATTTCGGAAACAATGACGCTGACCGCCGGATCCGTCAGATACTTTGAAAAGCGCGCCTCCAGCTCATTCTGCAGTTCGGTAGGTGTGAGTCCGGCAGCCTGGACATCACCGACCAGAGGCAGAGAGATCTTGCCGTCGGGACGAACCGGGACATTGCGCGATACCTCCGGCTCATGCCAGACATTGATGGTAAGTACGTCGTCGGCGCCGATGCGGTAATTGGAACCGGCCGCCGGGGACGTTCTGATATCCGGCCGCTGCGCGGTATCGGAAGTCGAGTTGAAGGTTGTATCGACCGGCGCGGCGGGCGTGCTGGAGGGCGCACTTACGGGCTTTCCTAGACTGGAGTCCGTTTGCGCCCGCAATGGACAACAGACTAAAGCAGCCACCAAAGCAAGAAAGCCAAATCGCCGCAGCCGGCGAGAGATATCGTTGCCACTCAACATTTAATTCTCCTCGGGGGAATGGGGGACAGAACTTGCCTGGCGCAGCCGCGGCAGGCCTGCATCCTTGATTTTGTAAAGCAGCGCCCTGTAGCTGATATCGAGCGATTGAGCGGTCTTCCGCCGGTTCCAGCGATGTTCATTCAGAGCGCGCAGGATAATCTGCCGTTCCAGGACTCGTACGGCACGCTGTGTCTGGAGGCGAAGTGGAAGATGGGCATCGGGGACGAACGGCGAAATCTCCGCTGCAGATTCCCTGTCGCTGAGCGCCTCCACGATGGCCTGTTCACTCCCCAGGACGACATAGCGCTTGACCAGATTTTCGAGTTCCCGCACATTTCCCGGCCAGTGGTAGCCCTCAAGCAGCTTTATTACAGAGCTTGAGAGGGGCTCGATGGAGCGGACGAATTTCAGCTCGTAATGGCGCAAAAAATGGTTCAACAACATAGGGATGTCAGCCCGATGATCACGCAGCGCCGGCAATTCGATGGAGACAACATTGATCCGATAGTAGAGGTCGGAGCGGAAGCGGCCTGCTTCCATGTCGGCACACAGATTGCGGTGGGTCGCACATACCAGCCAGATATCCACGGCCCGTTCTTCAGCCCCACCCAGGCGGCTGAAGCGAAAATCCTGCAGGACCTGGAGCAGCTTGGCTTGCACGCTCACATCGAGGTCGCCGATCTCGTCGAGAAACAAAGTTCCCTTCTGAGCCTGCTCCACTTTGCCGCTGCGGGAGGCGTTGGCGCCGGTGAACGCGCCCTGTTCATATCCGAACAGTTCACTTTCAATCAGGGTGTGAGGAAGCGAAGGGCAATTGACCTGGACAAAAGGCCGGTCGCGACGCGGCGAGAGCAGGTGCAGGCTCTGCGCGACAATATTTTTGCCGGTGCCGCTTTCCCCGGTAATCAAGACGGGCATTCCCGCAGAGGCAGCCTGCTCCAACTGACGGCGAACTGCGATCATGGCGGGAGAGTTTCCCAACAGCGCGGGCATGGAAAATAACGATGGCGAAATTAATTGCATAATTGCGACTCGCCATTCAACTATGCACGTGCGACGCCAAACGCCGGATGGTGAATACCAAGGCCCGAAATACCTCGATAAACCCGCACGAAATCTCTTTCTAATGAGCAGTTTGGGGCGTACGCTGGGATAACGTACTGTTCCTTCGCCGAGGCGCCAGAAGGTCCTCGGAAATGGCGCTGAAAAATCCGCCCGGAGAGGAACACACTAGGAAGTTATGTACGCAGTGGGTAAAAGTTTTCACACACCTGTTCGGGGGGGAGGTGACCCGAGGTACCCCGTCGACGAAAACCGGAGGGAAGGCGTAGATTAGCCCCGAAGTACCTCGTTTTTGAGTTACCAAAGGGTTGTTGTAAACCGTAGGAAAAACGGGCAGAATTGGAGGCGAAGTTGAGACATTGGGTGCAAGGGATTGCAGCTTGTATGAAATAACGAGGAATTTACCCCCACACCACGCCACACTAATCTTAAATTTTGTTCACTGATCGGAATTCTCGCTGGGCAACATCTTTTGCGTACGATCACATCTGAAGCACTATCGTTGGCTAAACGAGAAAGGCGATGAGCGCCCCCGTGCAGCTACCGGTCAGTGTGTTTTTTGAGTGAAATTTCGCTCCGAACTCTTGGTATTCTTTCTTTTGTAAGACTTTAATTGTCTGGGCTCTCTCGCCATCCGCTATTGGCACTGACTGTCATGTGCCATCGACCGTGCCCAGTCTGTAATGTGCTCTTTTTGAGCGCATGAAATATCGAATTTATGGGGCGGTGACTTGTGATTCATCCACTTCGCGTAGTTCTTCTCGAAGATGAGATTCAGGTACGCGGTTATATCCAGAATCTGCTGGAATCCTTTGGTTGCGTTGTGGACTCGCTGGAACCTGTCGACATGGCGGCCGCTTGCCGCTCGGCTGTGTTGGCCGATCTGCTTCTTCTGGACACGACCTTACCAGGCATCGACGTTGGCGGTTTGCTCTCGAGGTTGCGGCAGGCGCGCCCGGAGCTGAGTGTGGTCCTTCTGCTCCCGGCCAACAATCATGCTGGATTTCTGACGGCGGCAAAAGAGGGCGTTTATGACGTACTGCCGAAGCCGTTTTTGCGGCACCAGCTGGATGCGATTCTTCGCCGCGTTCAGGATCGCGTTTTAAGTATCCACGCTCAGACAGCGAGCAGCGCCATTATTCGCGAAGACCTTGGCAACGGCGCATTCTTTCTGGCAGCCACCCCGGCCATGAAGAAAATATACGACCAGGCTGCCGCGATTGCTCATGCCGATATTCCAGTCCTGATCACCGGGGAGAGCGGCGTCGGAAAAGAAGTTGTGGCGCGGCTGATTCATCATCTTTCGCGCCGTTCCAACGAAGAGTGGCTGAAGATCAACTGCGCAGCTCTGCCTCTCGACCTGCTGGAGAGTGAACTGTTCGGCTACGAAGCCGGCGCTTTCACCGGGGCTACAAAATCCAAGCCCGGCAAGTTCGAAATGTGCGATAAAGGCACGCTGCTGCTGGACGAAATCGGGGAGATGAGCCCTCAGTTGCAGGCGAAGCTGCTCCACGTACTGCAGGACGGAACCTTTTCCCGCCTGGGAGGGCGAGGCGAAAAGCGCACCAATGCCCGTATCCTGGCAGCCACGAACATCGACATCCAGAAGGCACTGTTTGAAAAAACCTTCCGCGAGGATCTCTATTATCGTCTGAGCACATTTGTGCTGCACATTCCTCCGCTTCGTGAGCGGCGCGAGGAAATTCCCTATGTACTGTCGCAGATGTCGCGTCAACTGGCGATCGCTCACGATCTAGAACCTGTAAATTTCTCTCCGCAAATGATCGCAGCCTGTGTTGCTTATCACTGGCCGGGAAATCTTCGCGAGCTGGGGAACTTTGTCAAACGCTATCTCGTCATCCGCGATGAGCCGGCGGCACTGGCTGACCTGGAGTCGAAAATTCCGGGATACTTTCTTCCCCCTCCGGCGCACATCAGTTCAGTTACAGCGACCACCAGTCCTGACCTGAAGTCAATGGTTCGTGGACTGAAAGATCAGGCGGAAATGCAGGCAATCCGGGATACCCTGGCGGAAACGAAGTGGAACCGGAGGATTGCCGCGACTCGCCTCAATATTAGTTACAAAGCGCTGCTTTACAAGATCCGGCAATATAACCTGTCAGCGCCGGCACAATCGGCATAAACCGCGGGCCGAACTTTTCAATTGAGGGGACCAGAATGCTACATACCGTTGTTGTACACCTGAAAAACTCAACCGTGCTCCGCGGATACTACCGATCCGATGATTCCGCCATCGCTGCCAACGCGGTACCCGGGGATTTGCCCGTCAGCATGACAATCGAACTGGAAGAAGACGGCTCCTTGTTTGACGTCAATCTGGATGACGCCAAAGCAGTGTTTTTTGTACGGAGTTTCGCCGGCAGCCCAACCCAGCAGGATGTAAGATTCTTCGACTCTCTTTCGATTCACCCGTATCTCTGGGTACGGATGACGTTCCACGACGGAGAAGTGATGGAAGGCCGAGTGTCCAACAGCATCGATCTACTCACCAAAAACGCGTTCCGACTTTTCCCCGTTGACGAGCTGACGAACAACCGCTGCCTGTTCGTGCCCAAGGGATCATTGAGCAGTTTTCAGATTATTGGTCTGCTCGAAGAGCAATCCAGGCTGGTCGAGGACCAGACCAGACAACTGGAAGACCAACCCATACAACTAGAAGTCGCATAGTTTCCCCTCCCGGCGCTCTCCTATGCAAAGCATTGCGCATGAGAGCGCCACCTTTCCGCTCGACTTCTACCGAATTCTTCCTGCCCGCCTCGATACCTCACTAGTTGCGATTGAATCTTTGTTATGGCAGTCTGCGCGCCCATGATCCAGCGCAGATGGCCAAATCTGGCGTGATATTCGACGAATCACACCTGACCCTTTCATGACTGCGACAGAAAGACGCGCATCATCTTAAGTTTGGCCCCGCAGTTGCAACCAATGGGGCTAGAGCGCATCCCCGGGCGCGAAGGTCAGCGAGGCAATTATGAGTCGCGATACTATATCCCCGCTAGGCAGGTCCGCCGTCATTCTGGTCGTAGTCTCCGGGGTTGCGGCAACATTGAACGTTCTTTTCGGCCACGCGCTGCACGTCGAGCCGGTTGGCTTGCTCTGTTTTGGAGTCTTCTGCATCGCCTACGGGAGCATCATCACGTCGATTACCCGAAATCGGAAGACGCATGGGGCCGTTCTCACGCGCAAACAGCCAGAGCGGGAAAAGAGCCGGCCAACGATTGTCCGGGATGGGCACCGGCGCGAACTCGAGATCGCTGATACCTGCAGTCGCCCCTCTCATGCGCTGACGATCGACCTCGAGGACTACTTCCATACCGAGGTAGCTTCTCAGGGAGTTTCCTTCGCCGACTGGGAAAGGCAGCCATCGAGGATTGAAGCCAGCACCCACCGGCTGCTGGAACTGCTGGATGGCAGCCAGACGCGGGGGACATTTTTCGTTCTCGGATGGGTGGCGAAGCGCTATCCGCGCCTGGTCCATGAGATTCATCAGCGCGGTCATGAAATCGGCTGCCACAGCCTTGACCATCGTCTGGTATGCAGCATGACGCCTGCGGAATTCTATGAAACCACCCAGGAAGCAAAAGTTTCGATTGAGTCGATCATTCAGGAACCGATCCTTGGGTATCGGGCGCCATGTTTCTCGATTACACCCGGTTGCGAGTGGGCATTTGAAGTACTGGCCGACCTCGGGTTCGCCTACGATTCCAGCGTTCATCCGGTGCATCATCCGCTTTATGGAAATCCCACGGCTCCCCGGGCGGCGTATGCGGTGGCTCATGGGCAGCTGATGGAATTTCCCATCGCCACCTGGAAAGTCGCCGGACGTAACCTTTCCGTCGGCGGGGGGGCGTATCTGCGCCTTCTGCCGTATCAATATATTTATCGTGGTCTTACGGCCTGGGAAAAGGAAATGCAATCGCCGGCCATGCTGTACCTGCATCCTTGGGAGATCGATCCATATCAACCGTACATTCCGCTGTCCTTCCAATCCACCATCCGGCAGACGTGGGGAACGGCCACTATGGAGGAGAAGCTGCAGAATCTACTCAATCGATTTCAATTTGCTCCCGTTCGCGAAGTGCACAAAGGGCTCCTCGAAGGCAGCCGACATCAACCCGCCAAGATGGTCTTTCAGCACGCGGAAACAGTGGAGCAGGTCGCAGGATAATGGAAAATACCAAGCCAGCAACATCTCAACTGATCTCGGATGCTTCCGCGGGATTCATCCGCAACATCGTGTATCCCCTGTGGGCAAAACGTACCCATCCGGCCTACGCTCGTTACCTGCGTGAGTTCGAACGAAACCAATATCTCAGTCCCGACGAATTGCGGTCATTGCAGATGCGAAGGTTGCGGCAGCAACTTATTGCCGCTTATCGCTATGTCCCGTTCTATCGCCATCGCATGACAATCGCCGGAATAACGCCGCTGGACATTCAGACGCATGAGGATCTGCACCTACTGCCGGTCCTGACCAAGCGCGACATACAAGATCAGCAGGATATGCTGGTCGCCAGCAACATTCCGGAATCGAAACGGCTTTCGAATCAGACCGGCGGATCGACCGGCAGCCCGCTGCAGTTCTACGTTGACCCCGAGCGGTTCGATTCTCGCATGGCCAGCACAGATCGCCACAACGCCTGGGCGGGGCTGCGCCCGGGGGACTGGTTCGCCCAACTATGGGGGTCCACGTTCGATGTTGGCGATCAGCCGAATTCGCAACCCGAGCTGGCGCCAGAAGCTGCTATACCGAAGTCTTACTCTCCATACCGCTGCGGTAACTGATGAATCGATGATGCGGTATGTGCAGGTATTGCGCCGCTACCGTCCGCGCTACATGCTGGCGTATGCGCAGTCCGCGGTACTGTTCGCCGAATTCTGCCGCAAGAACAATTTCGACGACATCACTTTTGAATCGATGATTGTCAGCGCAGAAATGTTACTGCCGGGCAAACGCCAGGTCATCGAAGAGACCTTCGGCGGTAAAGTTTTTAATCGTTATGGCTGCCGTGAAGTCAGCGTGATCGCCAGCGAGTGCGAATTCCACAGTGGGCTTCACGTCAATGCGGACGCGCTCATCGTCGAAGTGGAACCACAACCAAATCTGCCGGCGGGTATGGGACGAGTGTTGATCACGGACTTACTGAATCGATCGATGCCGTTGATCCGCTATGAAATTGGCGACCTGGCGAGTCTCGATCCGGATATCCATTGCCCCTGCGGCCGTTCCCTGCCCTTGATTGGAAATGTTCAGGGCCGTACCTCGGATTTCCTATGTCTGCCGAACGGACGGATGATTGCCGGTCCATCGCTGGCATTGCTGGCGGCTGATATGCGGGACGTGCGCCAGGTTCAGTTCATCCAGCGCGATCCTAAGCATGTGACCCTGAAGGTGGTTGCCGGCCATGGATACAATCTGCTGACCGAGCAGGAACTGCGGCGACGCATGCAGCCGTATCTGGAGGACGTGAGCAGCCTGACGATTGTAAAGGCGGACTCGATTGCGTCGGAACCCTCCGGGAAATACAGGTTTGTGAAGAAAACCGATGACACGATAGAGATAACAGCATAGCAATACCAGGTATCACTTATGAGCAAATTTCACACTCATGTTGTTCTGCCTTTTGCCGAACGGGACCGGTACGCCGGATTGCCCGGCCGCTTGCGTCAGATCCGACGATTTGAGCGCATGTCGGAACGGGAACAGAAAAAGATCCAGCAGCAGCGCTTGAGAAAACTGCTGGAACATGCCTACAACACAGTTCCCTTTCACCGCAAGCGATTTGACGATGCCGGTTTCCGGTACTCGGAGGCTCGAATCAATCAGCCTTTGCGGTTGCCGGTGATGAGCCGCGATGACCTGCGCAACGCCGATCACGCGTTGCTGTCGAACGCGTTCCGGCATGAGAACCTGCGCCGGGCGGCGAGCAGCGGCACGACCAGCACCCCGGTGCAGTTTCATCGCGACCTGGAAGCACTGCGGAATAAAAACGCGCTTCAGCTGCGGTTGAATTCCTGGGCAGGGTTTGAGGCCGGCGATTCTGTACTGATGCTGTGGGGAGCGCATCGAGATCTGACGCTGCAGCCCAACTGGCGCTGGAGGATGTATGAAGAAACTTTGATGCGCCGCATCCCCGCCCCAAGCGGGATCATCAACGATGAGATCCTGGAACGCTTTCGCGAGCGCTATGAGAGACAGCGGCCCAAGGTGCTCTATGCCTATTCGACGGTGCTGGCAGCGTTCGCCGGGTATCTGAAAAGACGCGGGATGAAGCATCGTCCGCGAGTCGTGATTGCAACCGCCGAGGTGATGAATGACGAGAACCGCAAACTGGCAGAGTCCGTCTTCGGTGTGCCCGTCACCATGTTCTATGGAAGCCGTGAGGTAGGCATGGTTGCGGCCGAGTGCTCGGAGCACGAAGGGCTGCATTTTCATCCCTGGTCAACGCATGTGGAGTTCGATCCTATCGGAGAAACCCCCGACGGTCCGGCATATCGTCTGCTGGTGACGGATCTGCTCAATTACGGGCAGCCCTTCATCCGCTACGATACGGGGGATTGCGTGACGCTTCCTGAACAGCGCTGCAGCTGCGGCCGGTGGTTTCCTGTCGTTCGGCAAATTCTGGGGCGTGTTTGCGAAGGCATTGTCCTAGCCGACGGCGGGATTGTTCCCGGTATCAGCCTTGGGACGCAGATGGCCCAGATGGGACACACGTTCCGTTCCATCGCCCAGGTGCAATTCGTGCAGAAAAGTCTGAACCACATCCACTTACTTTATGCGGTGAAGGAAGAGAACGCGTCGAAACAGCGGGAGCTGGAATCGATCTGCACGGCCATTGATGGCCTGATGAACCAGCCTATGGAGTGGTCGCTCGAACAGGTGGCAGATATCCCGCGGGAACGCTCGGGGAAGATCCGGCTGTGCGTCTCGGAAATTCCTCCGCCGGAGTCAGGATTCGCGCGCTCACTGCTGACCCGAGAAAGACCGCATCTCCTCAGATCGGTATCATGAATCCCCGATCGCTGACCGTTTCTGTCATCATACCCACCTACAATCGCGCCGAACTGGTTCGCGAAACGCTGGAGAGCGTCCTCGCGCAAACCCACCAACGGTTAGAGATACTCGTGGTGGATGATGGCAGCACCGACCACACGGAGGAGGTTCTCGCTGGATTCGGTGATCGGATCCATACCATCCGGCTGGGGAGGAGCGGCATTGGCGCTGCCCGAAACAGCGGGATCGAGGCCGCTACGGGCGACTATATCGCTTTTCTGGACAGCGATGATCTTTGGCTGCCGACGAAGGTCGAAAAGCATTTGGATTTTGCCGTGGCACATCCAGAGATGGTACTGACCTATACGGACGCGGTCCAATTCAATCAGGATGGACCGGCGGAAAATTCATTTGTCGATAAATTTACCGCGTTGCGTGATCCAGCCCATCTGTTCGCGCCGATGATCACCGAGTTCGCCATCCCTTTGACGTCCACGACAATGATTCAAACGTCGTTTTTGAAAGAAACTGGGTTGCGATTTCCGGTCGAACTTGGGCTCGGTGAGGATCTGAGCTTATTTCTGCAGATGATGCTGGCGGGGGCTGAATTCGGGTATTTGCCGGAAAAATTAACCAGGCGGCGAATGCACGGAAACAACGTTTCCAGCAATCACCGGAAGCGGTTCGAACAGCGAAAGCGGCTCTACACCGATCTATTGGGGCAGTCTCCCAATGGCTACACACGAGAGCAGAGGTCTGCTCTGAAAGCGGGCTTGCAGGATGCCCGCTATCGGGTAGGCGAGTGTTTATGGGAAGAACTTAATTTGAAGGAAGCGCGGAAAGAATTCATCCAGGCACTTTCTCTCGACAAACGGGGAATGAAATCCGCTGCCTATGGGGTGTTGACATTTTTACCGGCGAGATTTGTCGGAAAGATCCGCAAAATGAAGCCATCAGGCAAATAAGGCTTGCTCAGAGCGGACAGTTTCGGGTGCTTCATCGGCCCGTATTTGCTTCGCATATCAAACGCAAGATCTTCGCAAGCGCAAGAGTCATTTCGCTTTCTCTTGAGAGGCTTTGCACTTAGTTACCTGATTGCCAATGGTCACGGTGGCCTCCGACTGCAGGCCGCACCTTACCGCGTTCGGCAGGTTGTCTGTAAAAGTGAAGTTAGCCGGACACACTGAGCCGTGGTCGGCGCCATGATCGGCAATGTGCGGGTCGCACGCGCCATCAATGGCTGCGAAAGTATAGATTGGCGTTCCTTTCCAGGTATTGTTCCCGATGACATTATTCTGGTATCCATCCCACTCTCCGTCGGCATACGCATACATTGACTGGAAGGTATTCCCGGTGAATGTCACGCCAGTTCCGTTCTCTGCGTCGACACTGATTGCAAAGTCCAGACCGTTGCCGCCATTGTTAGTCGTGATCACAGTGTTGCCGGTGAAGGCAGCACTTCCGGCCTGCGTCATGCCTGTAACGCGCAGTCCGATTGCGTTGCAGTCTCCGGCATTCGCGGTGATTTTATTGCCGGTGATCTGCACACCTGTTGGCGGCGTCCTTAGATAACTGGAATCAAATTCCAGTTGCACGCCATATGTTCCCCCGCCTTCGCACCCAGCCTGCCCTTTGGGGCCATATTCCATATTCTGCTTCAGCTCGGTGACTACGATGGTATTGTTCGCGACAACATCATGGCTGGCGTTCATGTGAACGCCACGGCCGCTGAGTGGATGGCAATTGTTATCTCGAAATACCTGGCGATCTGCCGCCATGACATCGCAGAAGTCGTTTGCGTACCGCGCGTTCATACTGATGTCATTTCCACTCACGACCGTATTCTGGTTATCGGAATACACTCCGCCTTGTGGAGAGCCGACAATCTTGTTGCCGGAAATCACATCTCCTGCACCGGGATTATTCCGCTTCTGGCCGATATAGATTGCCTGGCCCTGGAATGCCGAGCGCGACGACAGATCTCCCTGGCCAGCATGGTTGATGAGAGTGACATTGTCGTTGATCGTGTTGTTCTCGATCTTTGCGCCAGCCGGAAGATAACGGGAGAAATAAAACTGCGCGCCGGTGTTTTGAAAGATTGCAGTGATGTCGTGAATATAAGGCGCTGTGCTAAATGTCCCTTGTCCGAATTCAAACACGGGACTGAACGCGCCCGCGCCTGGGGCCTGGATAATCGTTCCTCCATACACTTCCAGACCGCCGTGTGCCGGCCCGCACGGGCCGGCGATGACCGGGTTCGTAGTCGACCAGCAGTTATGCCCCTCGATGGCAGGAGCAAAGTTGCTGCCGGCGGCATCGTAGGTGATCGTGTGGTCGTTCAGATTCAGCTTAATATTGTTATCGTCAATCCCGAAGCATGTCCCCGCGCTCGAGACATCCCTGGCCAGGTAATAGTTGCCGCCCCGAGTGATATCGCGGCAAGCTGTAAGCGCCTTGCCCCGCGGGCGACGGTTCGGCTGAACCGGCGATGGACGGCTTTTTTGAACCGGAGCGGCCGACTGGGATGCACTCCCCGCATCCCGAGTGGTCCGTGCCGCTGCGGCGGCTCTGGCGGAGCAGTGCAAAAGTGGCATAAACAAGAGGCACGAAAGTGCCAGATGTTTCCTGTTCATCAGTCCCTCTTCACAGCGATCGCGGCTTGTTACGGGCACTTATACGACACCGCGGTACCATTATATGTTCCTTTCAGTGCGCTTCCGCCCGATGCCGGCTGGCAGATCACGGTCGCCGTTCCTGCACCAGAGAAAGTAAACGTAGACGGGCTGGCAACATAGTTATTGTCTCCCTGCTCAAAGACAATTTGCGGATTGTTTAGCCCCGAAATGTCCCAGTTGGTGATTCCGTTATAGAGGATTGCTGCATCGTAGCCGCTGGATGCATACGCTCCTGTACGTGAAAGCGTGTTGTTCGCGTACGTGATGCCACCGGCGTCCGCATCGGTGCTCGGCCACGTTGCGTTGCCGCCTTGTACGCCGAGGATTGCAGAAGTAGCGGAAGGGTTGGTGGGGAGAGCCATCGTAAGAAGATTATTGCTAACGGTGGCCGTGTCTCCAGTCCACAGGATCGAGAACTCAATGAAAACTTCGCCGCATGTCCCGGCCGAAGAGTTGATCCAGTTTGCGTCGATGAGGTTGTCAAACATGGTTGCCGACGTGCCGAAGTCCTTCGAACGGAAACTATAGCCAATTTCGCACCCGCTAGGATTATGGTTTGGATCGTGGACGTGGGGAGACATCACGATATCGATGTAGTTTGTGTTCGCGTTGAGGTTGGTCGCCTCGCTCTCGATTCCCTGAGCTGTGCCTAGAATCGTATTTCCGGCAAACACATTGTAGCTGGTCGCTGAGAACAGGCCGAATCCGTTGGCATACTGAATCGCGCCATTGTGATTATCGTAGTTGTTCACCGCGTTGGTCGTCAGTCCGGCATAGATGCCGCCTTGCGGCGACCCCAGAATTACGTTGTCATGCACCTGCTGCACGGCAGTTTGGACAATATGACCATGGCCATCCAGCTTGATGGGGTAAGGAAGACCATCGCGGTAATAGATCGTGGTCACCGAATCGTTCACAGTGTTGTAGGCGAAAGTGTTGACATCATTGGAAGGAGGGTTGTTGTCGTCGATTGCTTCGGTTTCCGGCTGCGAGATATTAATCGTCACATCCGACACGGTATTGTTGCCGACCGATGCCCATCCAAACGGGACCTGGAACTGAATTGCATTGCTGTTCGGGCTGGCATTGGTGGATTGAGTGATGGTTCCGTTATAAATCTTCGATCCAACGCAGGGACCGCCTCCAATTTTCGGGCTCTGGTCGCAGACCACGCCATACGTTGGACTTTGCGGAATAAAGTACTCTCCGGGCGCGGAACTGGAAGTTGAGAAGCCGGCGGCAGTACTCAGAGCGATTTGAGTGGGGCTTTGTACGGAGACCACGGTTGTCGTATCAGCGAAGTTTTCAAACCCACCGCTGTTGTAGTTGTCCCCGAAGAAACGCCATCCAACCATCGCAGAGGTGAAATTACCTTTCGCGGAGGTGACGACGGTGCTCCCATTCGTGACCACCAGATCTGATCCGCTGGCCTGATTCGTTTGCCCGGTCCCGTAGGTCAACGTGTAGCCATTCAGATCGACATTCTGGTTGTTGGCATTAAGAATGATTCCATTTCCCGGACAGCTCAGGTTTCCGGTTAAGTAGAAAGTTCCCGATTTGGCGGGGAGCAATCCGCAGGAGGCGATCGGTGTTCCTGCCGGCGGAGTGACGGTGAAGGACTCCGTCGTTACCGCGCTATCTGTCATTCCCGGAATAGCCGCCAGCAGCGAAATTGTATGCGCTCCATAAGGAGTAAACGCCGTGACATAGACTTTCGGGTTTCGGATTCTGTGGCGTGGTCTTTAACAGACCATAGTTTCCACCGGTTCCAAAGATGTGAGAGTGTCCCTGTGCCAGGTAGGTCGTCGCATCATAGCTCGGCAACTCGCTGCCACAATCGATGCAGTAGTAGATCGTCGCTCCTGCAGTTGTGTCGGACGCGGTTATCGATGTTCCCGGCGCAATCTGCCCGGACGGTATAGAAAAGGTCGGCGTCGCAACCTGCCCTCCGACGGGCGGCGGCGGTGGCGGTGGCGGCGGCGGTGGCGGTGGCGGCGGCGGCGGTGGCGGTGGCGGCGGCGGCGGCGGCGGTGGCGGTGGCGGCGGCGGCGGCGGCGGTGGCGGTGGCGGCGGCGGCGGCGGTGGTGGCGGCGGCGGCGGCGGCGGTGGTGGTGGCGGCGGCGGTGGTGGTGGCGGCGGCGGCGGCGGTGGTGGTGGTGGCGGCGGTGGTGGTGGCGGCGGCGGCGGTGGTGGCGGCGGTGGTTTGTGCGGGTGGTGTGGCCGCGGTGTTGGGGTTGGTGTTGGGGTTGGCGTTGGGGTTGGTGTTGGTGGTTGGCGTTGGTGTTGGTGTTGGGGTTGGCGTTGGTGTTGGAGTTGGTGTTGGCGTCGGCGTTGGTGTTGGGGTTGGTGTTGGCGTTGGGGTTGGCGTAGGTGTCGGCGTTGGTGTTGGTGTTGGTGTTGGCGTTGGGGTTGGTGTTGGTGTGTGGGGTTGGCGGCGGGGCGCCCGGAGCCACAATCAACGTGAGCGCACCCGTTACGTTGTTCTTCAATGAATCGGACACAACCACGTTGAACTTATATGTTCCAGCTGCCTGGGGAATGCCCGTTAAGTTTCCGTCGGGACCGATGGTAAAGCCCTGTGGCAGGGCGGAACGTCCGAAGCTCCAGCTATAAGGGGGCTGGCCACCGTTTGCAGTGAGCGAAGTGGCGTAGCTGGCGCCCGCAGTCGCCAGAGGTACGCTGGTCGTGGCAAAGCTCAGGGGTGGATAACAACTGCTGGGCGGGGCACCCGAAACCAGCATTCCTCTCATTTCCGAAGCCGCAACCATATAGGGTCGGAAACCCTGAGTTGCCGTATCGCGAAGTAGAGTCGCTCCCGGTTTCTCAAACAGGACCCCTCCTGTGAGGTTGGAAGGCTCGCCAAGCACGGTCTGCCGCGGAAAACGGGCGGAGGAGGGGAAACTGTACTGTGATGCCGATGCAGAAAACTCGCACTGGTCTGTATGGACTGGTGCGGAAGGATTCGAGGCGCCTGCATTGGCCAAAAACGCGGTGATTGTCAGGGGAAGGATTATTTTGTATATCATTCACGCGCTCCATGGAAATCCTGCGAATATCGCAGCGAGATATTCCGCTCGCGGCAAATAACAATCGATAGCGCAGCCGAACCGGCCTGAAGCTGCTATCGCAAATCTGGTAAACGGTACAGAGGTGCAGGCAGGACGAAAATTACCATATAGACACGCCGGCGATCGCGAGCTTGCGAGAACACACGCCAAGAGGCAATGTGAAATCGCAGCCAAGCGATCACCTGAGAACAGCGGACGAGAATAGTTCTCACCCGCCAGAACCACTGCAATAATGTTTGATCTTGGGAGGATAATACTGCCAATTTGCGTATTGGCAAACAAATTTGTTGTTATGCAGGCGGATTTCCAACCGGAATCCGGTTACGCAGACCCGGCAGAAGGGCTGGAGACCATTCCCCTTCGAGTTTCGCTTGATCCTGTGCGTCAGTCTCCGCCGGCACGTCCGCCAGCAGATTCTGGTGCTGCAGGATGGGCAAGAGGCTTACGGAAACCGACATTGCACCTATAACGAACCAGCCGGTGCGGTATAGGTTATGCGCAGCATAGCCGGCAAACAAAAGCTGACAGAGCATAATGCTGAACAGGCCGGGCAGCTCCTTCAAGAATCTGGATGCGTCCTGCTCTTTCAACCGCTTTCGCGTCCTGGAATTCAGCCGGAAGACGCAGATCAGATACCCTCCGAACGTGATAATCCCGACGAGGCCTAGCTCGCCTAACAACTTGAAATATAAGGAATGCGCGTTCAGGTAATGCTTGCGCCCTGCTCCCGGCCAGTACTTTACACCGTTGGCATAGGTATAGTCGCCCGCACCGATTCCAGTAATTGGGTTACTTTCAAACATGGCAATGCCACCCCGCCAGCTCAATACGCGATTTTGGTACGACTCGTCCCCTTTCAGGTGATCCACCGTCTCATAGCGGGCTTTATATTGTTGCGGAATCACCATCCAAACTAACGGGCTGAGGGCTATCAGGACGGGTAAGTAGATCAGGTTTTTCGGTTTGCGGAATATAAGGAGTACGACCAGGAAAACGATGCCGAGCGCGGCCGAACGGGAGCCTGTATCCACGATCGTGACCACTCCCATGGCGATTGAAACCAAGCCGATCAACCGCATCCAAGTCGGGTTTCCGCGGATCATAAGGGCGATCGAGAGCGGTATGGCGAAGAGCAGAGTGGCTGCGAGAGAATTGGGATCTCCGGCCGAACTGGTGATACCTACGGCGCGTTCGATGTTCATTCGAACCAGCCAAATGCCATGATGATAATTCCAGAGCGCGCTCCCGCCGAGCCAGTCAACAAGCAAAACATCGGTCAAGATGAACCAGCGAATCCGCGCCTCGGTGGTCAGGAGGGCGGTCGCGAACAGGACATAGACCACGATCTCAAGAAAGGAAACACAAGAATCTACGGCATTGCTTCGCCAGAAGGCGAGCGGAACCGAGATGAGCATGGCGCCATAGAACGCGAGAAACCAGCGCGTCGGTGCAGGAAATCGCGGCTTCTGTCCGTGTATGAGAAATCCCACGAGAAGGAGCAGGGCCACAACTCGCTCCAAATGCAAGGGAGCCAGGGCCGGGTACAATTCTCCCGGTTGCAGCTCCATGACTATCAGGAGCGCCAGCAGACCTATATAGGGCCGGGCCAAACCCACCATCGCCAAAAGCGAGATCACCGCAAGGACAACAAATTCCATTCACAACCTGCCTGTTGTATAGAGATACACGATCTCATTGTGCATTTGTGCACGTATCATGCCATTTCGGCTGGATTCCTCTGATGAGGTTCACCACGTTTATCCTTAACACCACTACAGCAATCCTGGCCGGTTTCGACGGGATAGGTCAACGCTTTACCGTAATGTGCAAGCCATTGCACACTCTCCAAGGTTCGTAATTGTGGAGGTAGACAATCACATGTCTCCGCCCCGAGGGTCTTCTTTCGGCTTTGGCCAGCCAAATGCATCTCTATCGATGACATCTGCTATATGTGCGAATGATGGGAGACCGACAGCTGTGGCAGCAACCGTTTCAAACCAAGAGCCCCGGAAAATGTATTCGCTGAGAAGGCTGGTTCGCGGCTCAGGCAGCCGTGTCTTGCGAATGATTTTGCTGGCGGCCATTGGCTTCTTCCTGATGCCGTTTACGATTCATCACCTGGGGTCGGAACAGTACGGCATCTGGGTGACGGCGATTGCCTTTCTCGGCTACTACAGCTTTTTAGATATGGGCCTTTCCGGAGCCGTCTTCACCCATATGTCTTATGCTCTGGGGCGGGAAGATCATGAAGAGGCACGGAATATCTATGGCGCAGGGGTATGGATATTCAGCGCCGTTAGTGCCATTCTGACAGTGGTAACGCTGGTTGCGGCAGCGGCCGTCTATTTCCTGCATTACACTCATGGCCGCTTACTGGCCGAAGTTCTCATCATCGTCGGGTTAGGGTCGGCCAGCGCTTTCGGCATGCGGGTTCCGTTCGGAACCCTGAACGCCGCCCAATACTTCGACATCACTGCCTGGGCGATTATTCTCTCTGCAGTTCTGCGCGCAATCGGCACGGTTATAGTTCTGGACGCGCACCACGGGGTTCTAGGTCTGGCATGGCTGAGCATGTTTACCGCGCTGCCGGCCAACATGATCATTATCTGGAGCGTACACCGCAAGTTCCCGTTCCTGAAAATCTTCCGCTGGCCGCGATGGCATGTACCGACTGCCCGCAAATTGTTCAGTTTCGGCGGCCCGGTGCTGATTGGGCAGATTGCCGACCGCATTCGCTTCCAGACCGACACGTTGACGGTTTCGTTCTTTGTCGGGCTGACCGCGGTCACCCATTACGCCGTCGGAAGCACACTGGTGATGTATTACATGGACGCGATCGCAGCCATTATTGGTGTAATCATCCCCGTGCTCAGCATGCAGAAAAGTGTCAACGACCACGCCGGATTCGAGCGCAGCTTTTTATCGGGGACGAGGGTTGCACTGGTTTCCTCCGCTTTTATCCTGTTCGGCATGCTGGCATGGTCGCGGGATTTTGTGATCCGATGGATGGGCCACTCCTTCACAGACGCTTATCCAGTCATTGTTGTTCTTTCCATCGCAATGTTTATAGAAACGTCGCAGGCCACGTCCGTCAATGCGCTATATGCGACCCTACATCAGAAGGCGTATGCCGCGCTCAATATCAGCGAGGCTGTTGCGAACCTGATTCTCAGCATCGTGCTGGTTTATCCGTTCGGGATGATCGGAGTCGCTCTCGGAACGCTGATCCCCAGCATCTTTTTCCGGGGAATCCTGCAACCGATTGTGGTGGAGCGGACATTACATATCAGCGCGCGAGAGACGGGCTTGCTCTATTTGCGCACCGGTTCCCGCTGTGCCGCATTCCTGATCATTCCCTGGGTCATCACGCGATACGCTCTTGCTCCGGATTATCCTCATATGGTTTTTGTCGGAATTCTATCCGCGATTGCGTATGGAGTGCCGATGTGGTGGATTGAGTTTGATGCTATCGGCGCCGATCGAATCTTGGGTCCCATTCGATCAGCGCGCCGGCTTTTGTCGGCCCGGTAATGATCATCCCGTTTTACGTGATTCCAGGGGCGAAACAAAGGATTATGACATAAACGGCGATAGAAAACTGGGTCGTGAACTGGTAGGCTTACCGCAACCGATTGGTTCGACGGGCGAAGCGGGATCAAACCGCTGACCTCCAGCTTGCGAACAGGTTCATGGGGTAGAGACCAGACCACTAGCACCCTAGTTGTTTATGGCTGATGGATTCTGCGCTAACGTAACCATTGAAAGAGGAGCATTTTTCCCGGAGGGCCAAAATCAAAGCCATGGACTACTACGAATTTCTGCAAATCAGCTCTAATGCAGAGCCCGAGACAATCCACCGGGTTTTCCGATTTCTGGCTGCGCGCTTTCATCCGGACAACCCGGAGACTGGCAATCTGGAAGCATTCGCCCGGTTGAAACAAGCCTATGACGTATTACGCGATCCAGAGCGCCGCGCCCACTACGATGCGGCTTCTAAAAAGGAGACGACCCAGTCGGACGCCCTTTCCGCTTCGATTGATTTTATGGACGATATGGAGGGCGAACTGAACCGGCGGTTGGCGCTTCTGGCACTGCTGTATGTAAGACGCCGCACGACGCCGGATTTCCCGCAAGTTTCACTTGCCGAAGTTGAAGAACGCATGGGATTTCCCCGTGATTATTTAGGATTCACGACCTGGTATCTGCGAAACAAAGGTTACATTACCCGAGCGGACAACTCGGATTTCGCGCTGACAGCGGACGGCGTGGACTTCGTGGAATTGCAACGGGGGAAATTGCCGATTCTGAATAAGATGCTGACCAGCGGCACAGGATCCGTGGCGGCAAGAGACGCGTCGATCATTCGCCACGGGCATACCGTCGTGCCTGCGGTCAATGGCGCACCCGAGGCGTAGGGCAGCCAGTTGTTTAGCAGGAGGTCGGGCGCGTCATCATCTGAGTCTCAGATATATGCCATCTGCGTACCGAAAATAAGAATCTCGACCGCCTGAATATCCGGTGGCCCCTTCTTTAAATATGTCAGGCCAATATTCGTTCGCAAATGTGGTTCCATGGCTAAGACCCTGGACAACCACTGGCGCGGGGTTGGCGAGTCGCCTGTGATACAGTTCGGCCATCATGCTTGACCGGCGACGTTTTCTCCTCGTCTGTTCGCAGTTTGGATTCGCTTCCACGCTTTTGCCCGGAATTCTCTACTCCATCGCAGCCGGGAGCGAGAATACCTCTCCGGCCGCCGTTCCAGCAGCTTCCAAGCCGCCTACAATTACGCCGGAAATGCTGAACCAGGCTGCCGCGCTTGCCGGAGTCTCCATCCAGCCCGGATCAGATCCCGATGATGCTGGAGGGGCTCAACCAGCAGCGGGCGGGATACCAGAGTATCCGTGCGCTTCACCTGCCCAACAGCGTGGCGCCGGCTTATATTTTCGACCCGCTGCCGCCCGGCGCGACTGTGGATACCGAGCGAAGATTCCCTGTCTATGGGAACCCGCCGGCAATCGGAGGCGCACCGGCGAATCTGGAGAGCATCGCGTTTGAGACCATTCCCAGGCTTGCAGAATACGTGCGGACGCGTAAGGTTTCCTCGGTCGCGTTGACGGAGATGTATATCGAGCGTATCCGCCGCTATGACCCGGAATTGCATTTCCTGATTACCTTGACTGAGGAGCGTGCGCTGGCGCAGGCCCGTGCCGCCGATGCCGAGATTGCCGCCGGGAAATATCGGGGGCCGCTGCATGGTTTGCCCTGGGGAGCGAAGGACCTGCTTGCCGTGAAGGGATATCCGACCACCTGGGGCGCGGGCGGGTTCGAACACCAAGTCATCGACCAGGATGCCACCGTGGTTCAGCGGCTGGATGCGGCAGGGGCGGTTCTGGTGGCGAAATTGACCCTCGGTGCTCTCGCCAACGGAGATAAATGGTTCGGCGGACGTACACGCAATCCCTGGAATATGCGACAGGGATCGAGCGGCTCCTCTGCCGGACCGGCAGCGGCTACCGCGGCCGGATGTGTGGCGTTCTCGATCGGCTCGGAAACGCTTGGTTCCATCTCTTCTCCATCGACGCGCTGCGGAGTCACCGGTCTGCGCCCGACGTTTGGATTTGTGCCGCGCACCGGAGCTATGGCACTTGCGTGGACTATGGATAAGCTCGGTCCGATCTGCCGCGCCGTGGAGGATTGCGCCCTGGTGATGAGCAGCATCTACGGACCTGACCAGAAGGACCTTAGTGTCCGGAATGCCGCGTTCAACTGGAACGCCGATTTCGATTGGCGCACGCTTCGCATCGGTTATGAAAAATCCGCCTTCGCGATGCCGCCTGCGGTAGAAGAGAAAGTTTCCCCTGACCTGCCGCCGGAAGAGCAAAAAAAGCGGCACCAGCAGTTGGCGGACAGGCGTGCCTCCCGTGAGCGCACCGCGTATGACCGGAATTACGATCTCGCCACGCTGGATAAGTTGACCAGCATGGGAGTCAAACTGATTCCCGTGGAACTGCCCAAGCTGCCTTTCGATGCAATGGCAAATCTGCTGGGCGCCGAAGCAGCTGCCGCTTTTGACGAATTGACGATAAGCGGCCGCGACAGGTTATTGACCGGACAGGGGCCGGAAGATTGGCCGAACCTGTTTCGTATCGCGCGATTTTATCCCGCGGTCGAGTACATTCAGGCGAATCGGGCAAGAAGCCTGGCGATTCAGCAGATGGCGAGAATCTTCAAGACGGTGGACGTGATCGTAACTCCGAGTGAGGGAGAGCAGCTTACGATCACCAATCTGACCGGCCATCCCGCAGTTATCCAACCCAACGGCATCCGCGGCAAGGATGCACCGAAACCTCCCGCCGTCGATACCGGGCGATGAAGACAATATTGGCGGACCCGGCACGCCGGTCAGCATTACATTTCTGGGCAATCTATATCAGGATGCAAAGCTATGCGCGTTTGCGCGTGCCTACCAGCAGGCGGCGGGCTTCTACAAAATGCACCCGGGAATCGACCATCATCCGATGGCGTAGAAACATTTGGCGGCGGCCGCGTGAAGTGCGGCCGCACCTTATGTAATCGTCAACTGGATACTGGCTGAAGCAGTGTTTGAGCCGGAAGTTCCGGTTACGGTAATCGTGGTCGTCGTACTGATGGGAGTTGTCGGAGTTGTCGGAGGAGGTGAGCTCGTCGATGCTCCACCGGCTGATCCCCCACCGCAGGCGGTCATCGCGGTTGCTGCCGTGAGTCCGCATACCAGCAGCAGAACCGTCATCCAGCCGCCTGGGAAGAAGCGTCGCTTTCTTCGCCCCAATCCGAAGATCGACAGGCCAAATACGCCGGCAAACGCAGCCTTCAACGGCCAGTTGCGATGGAACGGCTGCGCGGGAGTTTCCACGTGAGCGGCGGTCGTGGTGGATACGGTGAGCGTGACATTCTGGGCCGCACCGGAGGTGAGATTGACCGACGGGTTCGGCGAAAAACTGCACGTTGTATCGGCGGGCAGCTTCGAACAGGAGAGCGCGACTGTTCCGGTGAATCCGCCGCTGGGTGCTACCGCCAGGGTTGTCGAGACAGAACTGCCGGGAACAACCGAAACGGTACCCGTGCCTGGAACAAGGCTGAAGTTTGGATTGACGGCCGTAATAGAAGGCCAAACTGCCGCCATCGCCGAAGCGTCCACCGAACCGAGTCCGGTCGCCTGGTCATATCCCGAACCAGCGTTGCAGCAGGACATCACATAGCCGCCCGCACCGTTTGAGACGCAGGCTGAACTGCCTTGCTGGCAAACGACTGCATTGCTTCCTGTGGTGATATCGTGGAACGCCGCTGGGGTATTCTGTGCCGCCTGATACAGGATGGGATTGACGTTGCCGGCACCATTCGTGTTTCCCGCCTTCTGGTTCCACAGCGTGATCATGGCCGCTATCTGCGGCGCCGCGATGGAAGTGCCGCCGTACAAATAGCCCTGTCCACTGGCGGTGAAGTAGGGGACCTCATTTGAGGTCAAAGGATAAGCGCAGGTCGATCCGCCACTCAGAGCCGTGCCGCTGCTATTCGTCTGTTCGGTACAAAGCACATATCCGTCGTGCATGGGATCGGCTGCAAGCGAAACATCCGGGACTTCGCGCATGCTACCGGACGGGTCAGCGACAGCTTGCCAGGACGGTTTGGGAAATATCGAGCTGGCCCCGCCGCCGCTCGCGCTCAAAGAGCCTGTATTCTGCAGCCCAGCCAGAGTTGGAGTATTGTTCCAGGTGGTTTCGGGTATATAGCTAATCGCGGAGCCATTGTCCGCATTGTTGCTCTGGTTCCAGTACTTTGACTGGTCGGAAACATCTCCGCTGAACGAAGTGCCGCCGACGGCAGTGACATATTGGCTGCTGGCCGGGTAATTCACGGAAAGGCCATGGCTTGCGGCGGCCGCAGTCGTATCCGAATCGTCGCACTGAGCAGAACCATCATCACCGGAGGCTCCAACGATCGTCTGCCCCTGCGCATTCGCCTGCTCCAGATAACTTTCAATTCCTGCAATGTAGGAAGCGAGGAAGGTCCACATTCTCACAACCGCCATAGCTGATGCTGATCACCGGAACGAACTTGGTGTTGTTGTCGACGAGAGGATTCTGAATGGCATACAGCAGCGCATCAAAGACAGAATAGTTCTGATTGCTCCCAACCGTCACATAGAGAATGCTCGCATTCTCCGCGACCGCTCCCGACCACTCCACGTCAATATCGGCTTCCGCCAGATCGTTTACTGACACCGTTGCTGGGCCAGTATTTGGATTCGTCACCAGAACTTGCGTGGGCAAATTGCTTGCATTTAAACCGCTGAGCGAGCGGAAATTCTGAATATCGCTCTTATACTGCTCGATGTCGGTTTGGCCGACCACCGCCATTGTCTGGCCGGTTCCGGTGATGCTGTTGTTATACAAACTGCCGACGTTATAGATGGTCTGGATATCCGAAGGCGCGAGGAAATTGACTTCGTCGCCGTTCTGATCCTGAAGTGTGTACTGAGGGGTCAACGAAGGCCGCGAACTGCGCTGAGCCACATGCACGAACGTTTTTGTCGCTTTCGCCGTCGGACGAAATGTATTCAGGTGCTCAACCGCGAGCGTCATTCCGGCAATCGCCTGCGGGACGCTGATGGCTGTGGAGTTAGCCCAGTGAGGCTGCCCACGAAGCATGTACCGGTGCAGCTCGGTCTGAAAAGCGGAGCCTACCTGCGCTGCGGTTCCGCTGAAGACGATGCGATCGGAGCTGGCCGGGATGGAATCGATCGTGAATCCTTGTTGCTGGAGCCATGCCGCGACCTTCTCCAAATCCGCGTGGCTGACACCGTAGCGGGCGGCAAACTGCCCGGGTTTGAGCCACTGATGGTACATGGGAGAGCCTTCGGTCTGCTGCTCTCGAAGAAGCTTTTGCAGATCGGCTTCCTGAGCCGCCGAACGGCGAAAAATCACTGTAATGCCGTGGATCACGGTCGAACCACTCAGTTTGCCCTGATCACTGGCCACAGAGATCAAAGGGTGAACGGTACCTGGAACAGCTTGCATCCCGCTCGCGCGGATCGGTGCAGCGATTCGGTTCTGAACCAGGACTTGAGCCTCCGAAGCAAGGGTGCCGAACAGCGCCAGAAATCCGACAAGCACGATGCCTGCCGCGAATGAACCGAAGCCGGCTCGAGCGCGGCTGCCAATCTGAAAACTGCTCATATACTTCTTACCCTCGCCTTTTGGGCCTACTTGGGATGATCGATTTCCGCAATGGGATTTCGTTTCCAGTATCTCTCCTATGCCCAAAGAATGCATGTTCCTAAGAACCCGCTGCCGTAACTTTTGTTACGCTTAGCTGGTTACTTCTGTGCGCTGTGGTGTCTCGATCCAGCCAATTGGGCGGAAAGGCCGGTTCATAGCCTTGCAATTGCCGGATGATACAGTTTCGCAATGAGCGAATTGGTATTTTCCCTGGTAATTTTTGGCGGTTCCCTGCTGGCCGGGCTGCTTGGTTCGCTCACTGGCCTGGGAGGTGGGGTTGTCATCGTTCCCATGCTGGCGATCTTGTTCAAGGTCGACTTGCATTATGCGATCGGAGCATCTCTTATCTCCGTGATCGCCACTTCTTCCGGTTCGGCGGCCGCATATGTACGCGAGGGCTATTCGAACATCCGCATCGGCATGTTTCTGGAAATTGCGACCACAATCGGCGCGATTGCGGGCGCCTGGCTGGCTATCTGGATGCCGGCCAGGGGAATCGCAATCGTCTTTGGAGTGGTGCTCCTCTACTCCGTTTACGTTTCCTTTCAAAGACATGGCGACGCAAAAATTCCGCGGAACAAATGGTCGGATCGCCTGAAAATGAACGGCACGTACCCGGGGCCGGACGGAAAGGAACAGGCGTACGCAGTGACCCATATCTCGGGCGGTTTTGCCACCATGTTCGGAGCAGGCGCGTTATCAGGGCTGCTGGGGATCGGTTCCGGCGCGGTGAAAGTACTGGCCATGGACCATATTATGCGGATTCCGTTCAAGGTATCGACCACCACCAGCAACTTTATGATCGGGGTAACGGCGGCGGCAAGCGCCGGAATCTATCTGCGTCGCGGTTATATCGATCCCCCGCTGGCGGCGCCTGTGATGATCGGCGTGGTTGTGGGATCGCTCATCGGCGCCAGGGTGCTGGTGAGAGCGAAAGTAAAGTCGCTCCGGTTGATTTTTTCAGCCGTGATTTTTGTGCTCGGCGTTGAAATGATCTACAGCGGCTGGATGGGCAAGGTTTAATCGATGCTCAAGCTCAACGATAAACAAGTAGAAACATTGATCGGGCAGGTGCTGCGCGCGGGTATGCTAATTTCCTGCTGCGTTACTTTCGTTGGGATCGTTCTCTTTCTTCAGCATCACTCTTTCGCCGCGCCAGACTACCGGGTTTTCCATCCCATTCATAAAAATCTGCTCCATCCCGGTGAGTTGCTCCCGAGCGCACTCCGGGGAGATCCCCAGGCGATCATTCAATTTGGCATTTTGCTGCTGATTGCCACGCCGGTCGCGCGGGTGGCATTTCTTGTGGGCGCTTTCGCTCTGGAGCGGGACCGAATGTATGTAGGAGTCAGCAGCGTGGTGCTGGCGATACTTCTATATTCCCTTGTCTTTTCCAGATAGTTCAGGCATGTGCCACGTCATCGAACATGAAGTGGAATTCGCCGCTGTATCCCGGATTCGGTGAAAAATGAGAACGCGCCACGTCACGCTTGACGATGGCGCGTTCCGATAGTTCCGTTCGCTATGTTGAATTTATTGAGGGGTTGTAGTGGTGCCAGTCCCGGTACCAGTGCCGGTCCCAGTCCCGGTGCCACTGCCAGTGGTTCCGGTGCCTGTGCCATTATCCATACCGCCGTTCGTACCACTTGTACCTTTGTGATGTTTTTTATGTTTCTTGTGACCGGTGCTCGACTGCCCATTCTGACCCATGCTGTTGTCCGGTGAACCGTTCTGCATCGCGCCACTGGTACCGTTAGTTCCGGTGGTACCGCTGGTACCATTCTGTTGCATTGCACCGGATCCAGCAGAGCCGCTGCCTTGCGACGTTCCGGCTCCGGAAGTTCCGGCACCTGTACCGCTTTGCTGTCCCATCACCATGACACCGGGCATTGCGAGAACTGCCGCGAACGCCATTACCAATCGTTTACTCATGTAGTTCCTCCCCTACGGCAACTGTGTTTCACTCTTACGTTGGTATAGATGCAGAAAGAGGGCGTCGCGAGTGGCGACCCGACCGATTGCCAAAGTCGTTTTGAAGTCGCGCACACGAAATTGTGAACTGACTGGGCGGATTGGCTTTGAAGATCAACCTGGGGAAATAGCTTCGGCCCACAGGTTTGTCGGGCGTACACAGCTGTCCGGGTCGGACTTCCAAGTCCGGAGATATGAGGGCGCTGCGGGTTTCGGGCGACGCTCGGGTCTTTGTGGGATTCGCATGAATCCGGTTGGAGTCGCGGTAGCAACCAGCGATATAACCGTTGAAGAACGCGAACGGCCGCCCGGGAGTGAAAAGACTCCGGCCCAGCGAAAGCTGCGACGGCGACCCGTCCTTCTTGCTGTGCAACTGCTGGTTTAGAATTAGGCAACAAGCCGGGATGGCGGAACTGGCAGACGCAGCGGACTCAAAATCCGCCGACCCTTGCGGTCGTGGGGGTTCGACCCCCCCTCCCGGCACCAAGATTTTAAATAGGTTAAAGCACGAATGGCCTCTCATGATGAGAGGCCATTGTTCTTCTGGTGTATGTTCTGGTGCATTTGGATGTTTTAGTGCGCGTGCCCGCAATCCGGTCTACCACTGATTGAGTGTGTTGGAGTGTGAGATGGGAATAGCGTGCGGCCTGGCTCATGATTTTGTGTCCCGCCGCCTCGATGATTTCGCGAGTAGTCGCTTGCTGTCTGACGCAACCAGCCGGACATCCTGTAGCAGGCCCACAATGGATCAATACCCCACGAGGCCTTTTGGAACATCTTTGCGTCTACTTCTGTGGCCGGGCAGCGCGCTTCAGCCGCCTCGGATTGGCCGAAAGCTTCCGGGGTAGAGCTTCGGCAACAGCGAATGCCGCGTCCGATTCTGCCTGCAGCAGGGTCTTGGCAGTTTCCGACCGAAGCCTGCCGTACCAGCTAGCCAGGGTAGAAGCCGAACTCCTGGGTGCTGTCATCTTCCGATGTTTTGATGGATTCCAGCTTTTTGTCCGCCGATTGCCGCAGGAAGTCTGCTGCGAGTCTGCTTTCCCCGCCTGCCCACACGGCCAGCAACGCAATCCGAAGATCGGCATCGAGATCTCCGCTGGGACCATCTTCGATGAGAATGCGCCAGCCGCTCTTCAGGAATTTGCTGCCCGCTGGAGTGATCCGATGATCCGTTCGGCCCCGGGCACCTGGCTTCCCTTGGCGAAAGAACCGGCCTCCAACAATCTTTGCGGCACCGGAATCGTTGCTCCGGGTGAAAGCCCCGCAGATTTCTGGAACTCGTAGGGAGTCGAAATCCCGCTGCCGATTAGAGCCAGGACAAACAGGTCGAGATCGGTTCGGCGGCGCTTGTCACGATTCTGACATGTGCGACCAGTATACGAACCGGCGCTAATTCGTCGAGCCCCAGATTGGATGGCAAAGTGACCCTCGCGCCGGGACTCTTTCACCAGCAGTTACGACTTGGATGACGAGATTGCATATGCTGCCCATCTTGCGAGCCGGGTTTTGTCGGCGCTGAGCGCAAAGAACCCATCGATGTTCCCCCACAGGAAGAAACCATGGTATCAACCGAGTGACGAAGACGCGCCGAAATGACCCGAACTGAACCAGGCTAATTGTATATATGGACGGTATGTCAGGCGATCAACCCGCAAGGCCATCGCTGATTTCTTCGATATCGAAATTTCCCATCGCTTAATATGCCAGTAATCATCCCGTTACGGTTCATCACTGAAACTATGACCGAAGGCCACATAACCATCGGGTCTGGGGAAATCCAATGGTCAACAGTTGTGTTAACACCAAATGCGCGAAACCACTCCACTATCTTCGTGAAGGCCGGGTGTTTATCTTCGTCGCGAAGAGCCATGATAGTTCTAATATTCACGGCATTGAGCATTATTGGCTGTGCGGCGTGTGTTCCCAAACGATGTGCCTTGAGAAAACTTGCCATGGGGTGCGAATAGTGCCGAAATCCGATTTGCGGATGCAGAAGTTAAATCCGCAGGAGACCCGAACTGAGCCAAGCTAGTTGGATATGTGGACGCTATGTCAGGCGATCAGAGGAAAAGGAAAAGAATAAGACCGATAGTGCTGAGGACTTCAAAGGAGCCGAAGGAATTTTGCGCAGACTAGTGATGCGGAGGCGTGGGGCGTAATCCGGCCAAATACGGGAGGACCGATCGGGATGCCGCCGACAATTTCCCCGATGACATGTGCCTGCCCAAGCTTGCGAGCAAGCCACCCACAGAGCAGGGCAACCAGCAACACGACGGTCACTCCCTCCGTAAACAGTATCGCGGAAGAGTGTTCGAGCACTCCATTCTTTATTGGAGACTGCACGTGCGCAGGTACGCGCCAGGCGTCACACCAACATAACGCCTGAAGATAGTCGTAAATTGGCTTTGATCCTGAAAACCAACAACGAGTGCAATCTCTGACAGGGGAAGTGTGTGCAACATTAGCATTGACTTCGCGCGTTCGATGCGGCGACTCAGTACATATTGGTGAACACTCGTTCCCATCGAACATTTGAACATCTTGCCAAAATGATACGGACTGAGACATGCAATATTCGAGAGCTCGATCACAGACAAATCTTCCGCCAGATAAGTCTCGATGTAATCGAGAACGCGTTTCGTCCTATCTCGAGTCAATCCAGATTTATAAACCTTTGATTTATGCGGAACTATTCCGTAGCGCTGAGCTAAATAGAACGCCGTCGTGTTGGCGAGGCTCTCCAAGATGAGTCTATTGGACGATTCACGCTTCTCAAATTCGTCGCTGAGAGCAGCGATCAGGTGGTCGAGTATAGGATCACGCTCTCCCGCCCTAAGCGTAATCAGCTCTACAGGCGGTTTTGTAAAGGGCTCGGGAAGCGCTCGCTCCATCGTCGCCGTATCGATGCTTAGCACCAGCGTCTGGAAGCGCCCATCCCATCGGAATCCGGTCTGCAATTTCGCAGTACTCAGGAATACAGTTCCAGGTCGAACAGTACTTTGTTTTTCGATACCTTGCTCCTTCCAGAAAATAGAGCAGGGCGCAGCTCCCTGTGCAATTCCGATCATGTGGCTCAGAAACTCGCAGTCAGGGAACTCAGCGGGAGGGCTGTCGTGCTCTTCCAGAATCAACTCCCCGGTTGTGGTGGGGATAGCCTTGGATCTGTGGATAAGCGGTCGTATCCAGCCTCCCGACGGAATCATATCCAAAGCTCAGTTCATAGGAGCTGCCGGCAATGGTGGATGTGACGGTCCTTATGCGAGCGACAGAATCATAGGTAAACTTCGATCGAACACCATCACTGCTACGAGAACATGCCGGCATTCCGATTCCGTGAGCGGCGTGTCCCAGCAGAATTCAGTTTTGCCGCTGGGATCGCTAACCTTCGTGACTCGCCCGAGAACGTCGTGCCGATATCGAATGAAGTGGCCGTTTGCATCCTGCGATTGGCGCAATTCACCGAATGGGGACCATTCGAAGGAGTGCCTGCCTCGATCCGGATCCTGAAGAGCACGGATGCGGCCTCTGACGTCGTAGCTGATGGTTGAGGTATTGTTGCCTGGATCGCGAGTCGAATGGAGCAGTCCGAAGGGGCGTACTCGAACTTCGCGGTGATCTTGTGACCGCCATCGGAGATTCCGACACTCCGGGTAAGGCGTCCCAATTGATCCTGAACGATGGAGCGCTGATTGTTTAGCTCGTCGTAGTACGTAGTCGTGAGATTCGTATGCGTGGTTTTCGTGATGCTGCCGTCGGCATGTACCAAGCCAACGAGACGACCTAACTCATCATATGAGTACCGTTCATAACCTGATGTGGAACAGATCGTGGGGCCGTAGTAGCAGGGACCGTCTCTTTCGGCAACCAGGCCGAGCTCATTGTAAGAACTGAGCAAAATGACGGTGCGGCCATCGAAGGCGGTCCGATCTCGCTGGATTACGTTCGAGCATCAAGACAAATACGTGCTTGATTGGACCTGTGGGCGTGCCGCATCCAGCAACGACCCCAAAACCAAACAGAGCGAGTTGTCCCAGGCGATGCATACCAGCTTAGCGATCCATGACCATACGACGCAGACCACTCTGACCAGAATGGAGAAAACTGTGCAGACAGCCTTCACCACAACTGTATAAGCCTGGCAAACCCACTTCGCCACCCAGTACCAGCCCTGGCACACCCAGTTGGAGATCCAGACAAATGCATCGCAGAACCAGGAGCAGGGAGCCCAGTCACAACATTGGTTGTAACCGTTGTCGCCCCAGGCCTGGCACTGGTTCGAGCCTTCGTCGGCCCAAGATTGACACTGGTTAGAACCCTCGTCTGCCCAGGACTGGCATTGCTGCGAGACTTGGTCGGCGCAATTGGCACAGGTGGTCGTTAAGTTCACCGCCCAGTCTGTGCAGGCGCTGGTTCCGTCATCCACCCATTTTGTGCAAGTCGACATCGCAACCTCCTGCTTGAGAATCTTCGACTACTTCGCCAGTCTCGTAGCGATGCGCCTCACCTGGTATCTCGCAAAACCGAGTCCCGAAAACCTTCCAGTTCCCGCCGCCAAAAAGGCTGCAACCAGCATCCTCACTAAGAAGGCAGGCCAGCTGGAGAATCTCCAGTCGTAGAGAGCATTTTGCCAGAAAATCGAACCAGCTATGGCGATGACGCTGAAGACAGCTCCCTGGGAACAACCACAGGAATGCAGGTAGAAGTTCAATCGCGATTCCAATAGGGCCGATTTATCTTCGGGAAAGCCGTCCAATTCAAGGATGGCAAAGGGACTTCTGCGAGATGGAGCGCGGCCCTTCAGCCATTGCAGATCTTCCAGGGTTCGGATGGTGCGTATCCCTTGATCTCGAGAAGGAAATGCAACTCTTCGGCTTGATGCCGTTGATTCCAGATAAGGATCGCGATTTGTTGAGATATATTCCGTCATCGGTCGGCATGTCTGCTTTGTAGGTATGGTGCAATTTGAGGTCGATTCGTTTCAGGAAAACCCATTTACACCACGGCCCACCACCCATGCCAGCCCGCAAAATCGGGCTCCCATGCGGCGGTCCATACTTGCCAGTCCGTTCCCACGACGAAAATGTCGAGCTTGTCCTGCGATCGCGATATCGCAGAAACCGGGGCCCCGGGAGCAGCGCGACCGCCCGCAACCTGCGACCACCCATGCCAGCCATCCTCAAAGGCCGGCTGCCAGGAAGCGGTAAGCACAATCCCTCCGATATCTGTCCCGAATATATCGAGCTTGTCCGCGCTTCTGGACACAGCATGAATCAGAGCGCCCGCTGGAAAGATGGCGCTACCGATGGGCCACCAGCCGCGCCAGTTAGGCGACACAGCAGGGTCCCATGCAGCGGTTTAGACTCTCCCATCCAGGCCGACGACAAAAACATCGAGCTTATCGTACGCGCGAGATACTGCCGTCACGGCCGCGCCGGGGGTGGAGCGCCCTCCGGCAATCTGCCACCAACCGTGCCAGCCATCGGCGAACGCAGGTTCCCAGGCGGCGGTCTGGATAACTCCGTTGATATCAGTCCCGAAGATGTCGAGTTTGTCCTGGCTTCGAGAGACAGCGTCGATTCGATTGCCTGGGCCGAATTGGGCGTTTCCTATCGCCCACCAGCCGCGCCAATTGGGGACACCGCTGCGTCCCAGGCTGCAGTAATGGCGAGTCCGTTAACGCCAACGACAAAGATATCGACTTCTTTGTCAGCCGATCGAGAAACTGCTGTAACCACTGCACTGGGCAGGGACTGGCCACCTGCAACTGGCCACCAGCCATGCCAGCCATCATCGAAGGTCGGCTGCCAGGCAGCTGTCAGAACGGCGCCCCCGAGGTCAGTTCCAAAGATGTCGAGTTTGTCCGCGCTCCTCGAAACCGCTGTAATTGGAGAGTTGAACAGGAAGCAGCTTTCGGTGTAGCGAATAGTGGGCGACAGACGATCCTGAACAGTGTTTGTCGCCCAGAGAGCCTTATTCGCAGCATCGTAGACGACGAGATTTCCATCGTCCTGCATCACGATCGTCGCCCCGGGGTGCCCGGTGCCTGTCGCCCAATAAGGAGCATTTTGAGCGGAAAGCGCCACGAAATTCCCGTCGGCCTGCATGATGGCACTTCCTGCGGGCTGACTTATGCCTGGCGAAACCCAGATTGTAAGGCTCGCCTGGGTTCTGTATACTGCCAGCTGCCCATTGGGAAACAGCTTCAGCCGGAACCATCCGCTGTTCGAGATCAGTTCCTGCTTTGACTGAAGCTTCTGGCCTACTGCTAATCGATCCAAAGCGCCCCTCCTGAATTGATCGTGCCCATCAGTGCAGCGACGAGATTTTTAGAAGCAAGGCCCCTGAGGGTTACCGAAGTATACGGAGCAACGGCCCCCTGTTGATTGCGAAAACGAGCGGTCTCATTTCAAAATGAGCGGAGTTACTTATGGCTGATCGGATTGTCATACGACAAAAGGGGTTGTTACGCAATCTCACGACGCCTCAAGGCAGTATGAAGTTATTGGGTGCCGCCGGTTTACCACAAAGCAGCACTTCAATTCCTTCGGCTATCTGCAGAAGATAACCGACCTCAACTCGGGAATCGTCTACTGGCAGGCAAATAACGAAAATGAGCGCAATCAGATCACGGAAGAAATCCTCGGGAACGGCCTGATTACCGATCGGCACTTCGATTCACGAGGGTTTCTGCGCACCATCTTCACCACGGGAAACGGAAATCCGGTCCAGCAACTCTCCTACGACTATTTTCCTAACGGGTCATTGCAGTCACGAACTGCTCAACTTGCGTCTTCGAGCGTCACCGAGCAGTTCAAATACGATCCCATTGATCGCCTCAAGGAATGGTCTGCTTCGACAACCTCGAACGCAACCCCCGGCGTCACCTCGGAACTGCTGCATCAGCTTTTCCGATACGACGATCTCGGCAATCTAAAAAAGCGATCAATTCTTGCCGGACCGGCCATACTCTTCAATATCGATACGGCCAGAATCAGGCAGGCCCGCACGCAGCTTCCCAGGTCAACTCAAGCATCTATAAATACGATCGGAACGGCAACCAGATCTCCGGCCCCAATCGGACAATTCGCTACACCTCCTTTGATCTTCCGTCGCATATTGAACACGGCAACCAGCACCTTGCTTTTCGATATGACGCCCTTCACGTGCGGACCTACATGCGCGAAGGCAATGGCAATACCACGGCATACGTTGGGGAGTCTACGAAAAACGCGTTCACAACGGCAGCACCAC
This sequence comes from uncultured Acidobacteriota bacterium, assembly GCA_963823295.1. GTDB lineage: Bacteria > Acidobacteriota > Terriglobia > Terriglobales > Acidobacteriaceae > JAKAAZ01. The sequence continues at coordinate 216,924 of CAWGLF010000019.1, read as the reverse complement.
ACACATTTTTTATGTGCCTGCCGACGGTCATGTCGTTGCTCAGGCCGAAGTAGGGCAGGCAACAGGGACCAGCACGACGCGCTCTCTCCACCAGGATCATCTTGGTTCTGTTCAGGCCGCCACCGATCCGTCGGGCAATGTTACAGCTCAGGCCAGCTACGAACCGCTTGGGCGCACCGTCGATTACGCCAATCCCGGCAGTTTCACTCCCAACGTTCTTGGCAGTATCAGACTCGGCTTTACCGAACAGGCCACCGACAGCACTCTCCAACTGATCGACATGAAGGGCCGTATGTATGACCCGGCTATCGGGCGTTTTCTAACCCCGGATCCGGTCACGCAGGAACCTGCACGCAGCGAGTCCCTCAATCCCTATTCCTATGCCTGGAATAATCCCATGAAGTGGGTGGACCCTTCCGGTTATCAGGACGAGGCTCCTGCGCCTTCAGAGTCGTCCGATGATGTCTCCGGTTGTGGCACCGGATGCGTCGAATGGACACCACAAGAGGGTGAAGTCATTACTGCTCAGCCGCCAACCGACACAAATGCCATCGTGCCCTCCGCGACCGCCGAGTGGGTGACTCAGGAAAGACCTGGGAAGCCCTTGCGGGGAAGGTGAGCGGGGAGGAAAGATGCGCCCCAGGCCGCACACTGTTATTCCTGTTCCCGTTTCCGGGGCCGCTCACCCAACGTTTTCTTGGATTTGCCGGTTCCACACTCGGGCGTGCTGAATGCCCGCAAGCACCTCGGAAGAAATACGGCGTTCGCGGTGAATCGTATTTGTTGAACGTCCGGCGGTAAATTTTGGGTCGAAAGAGTCTTTTCGGCGGCCTCATTCGTCTCCACGATTAAGTCTCCAATGTGCTGGCATTTTGTTGACGGTGACTGAGCAGAGGGTGTGCCGGAATGGGTCTTCTCCCTTTTTTGACACACCTTTCTCCTTCCCTCCGTCTCCACATGGATAGGTTCTTTGTAACGTCATCTACGAACCCTGAAGACTGGAAGGCCGAGCGCGGTCGGTTCGGCGACCTACACCTTCTGAGCGCGGGGACTATTCGAAGCTCTGGGCCAGCTCTATTTCCGTGCCCGCCGGCTCGAGGATGAGGCGGCCGGCGCCATCAGACGCGCTGAGGGGATGGACAACGGCCCAGACGCGATACATCTGATTCATCCCGGTGGGATCGTCGAACTCGACATATTCATTTGCCCGGGGAGGGACGTTGAAGGATTTCAGACCAAGGTCATAAAACGGCTTTTCGGGTCGTTTAATGGATACACGGAATTGAAACATGATTTCTCCACGGTGAGGCTCAGGTGGTGGGATCGCGAACGCCTTTTTCCGGCCATGAGGGCCAGTATACCGGGTCAGCGGCGGGTTCCACCTCACAGGAATGCCTTCGAAGGTTACCTCCCGATGTTTTGACCGTGCGTTATCACGGATGGATCGACAGGGACTCCGGCCATTACAAGCGAGGAGGGGTGGCATGAGCCTCAATTCCTCCGGAATCTCGTGGACCGACGGAACGCTCAACAGCCCGTACGGCGGTGGAGGCTGCTCCTTTGGCTGCCGGCGGTACTACGCCGTGAATCGCGTCTATCGGTATTCGCGCTAGGTTGGCGATTTTCACCGTCTTGTGATAGAGAAAAGGAATGATTCTCATGAGGAAATCGACACATATCTTAACGGCTGCGCTGGTGATCGTGTTGTTGGTAGGCGGGGCCCCTGTGGGCGGCCTGCAGAATGCCATGGCAGATAATAATGGTCTCGAGCGCACACCGGTTCTTGGCTGGAGTAGTTGGAGCTTCCTCCGCAAGGATCCCACGGCAGCGAATATCAAAGCTCAAGCGCGCGCATTGCAGAATTCCGGATTGCAGAAGCTCGGTTACCAATATATAAACCTTGACGACTTCTGGGAACAGTGTCCGGGCCCTCAGGGCCCCAATGTCGACCCCTATGGCCGCTGGGTCATAGACTCGTCGAGATTTCCGGCCGATGGAGATACCAATGGCATCAAGGCAGTCGCTGACTACATCCACAGTCTCGGGATGAAATTCGGAATCTATGTCACGCCGGGTATTTCCAAGCAGGCGGTCAGCAAGAACACGCCGATCAAAGGCACGCCGTACACCGCTGCCCAGATTGCGGAGCCGTCGATAGCGGAGAACAACTACAACTGCAAGGGCATGGTCAGAATTAACTACAATAAGCCCGGAGCGCAGGAGTACATCAATTCATGGGTCGATATGTTCGCGGCATGGGACGTCGATTACATCAAAATCGACGGCATGACAAACAGCAACGCCCCTGACGTGAAGGCATGGTCGAAAGCAATCCAACAAAGCGGGCGGCCGATGGTCCTCGATGTCACGCAGGGGAGCTATACACGCGCCCTGGCTCCGACATTGATGAAGTACGCGAATCAATGGGAATTCGCACCCGATGTCGAATGCTATCGCTGCGAGAAGGGCGGTAGCAGCTACCCGCTGACAAGCTGGAAAGATGTCTCGAACCGCTTTAACTATGTTGCCGATTGGCAGCCCTACGCTGGTCCGGGCGGTTTCAACGACTATGACTCCATCGAGGTAGGGAATGGCAACAACGACGGACTTACCCCAGTCGAGCGTCAGACCCAGATGAGCCTGTGGGCCCTGGGATCGTCACCTTTCATCCTCGGCGTCGATCTTACTCACCTCGACCCAATGGATCTGCAGAAATACCTTAAAAACACCGCGGTCCTCGCTGTTGACCAAGATTCGGTCGCTGCTAAAAGGGTTGTCAATACCAGCACGCAACAGGTATTCGCCAAGAAGGAAGCAAACGGAGACGTTATAGTCGGTTTGTTCAACACAGGCGGGAAGGCGGAGAACGTCTCGGTACAAGCATCTGCCGTTGGCCTCCCCACAAATGAACACGGCTATTCCTCACAGGACCTGTGGACAGGCAAGATGGGGAAAACAGGCAGCACGATCAGTGCCACTGTTCCATCGCATGGGGTTGTTCTATACCGCGTCAAGGCACTTTGATGACCTTAGACTCCTGCGCTGTTCTGCTCCGGACGAGCAAGGACGTTTTATCGAGTCTGGTGCATTGCTTGACAGCCATTCCGTTTGTAGGGACGCTGGTTGCGCCAATAGCTGGAGGCCATGTTGCTTGCCCAATATCTTCGAACGGAGAGGCGAAAACGCGCCTGCATCAAGGGCGCGTTGCTTTTTGCAGTGTTTGCTTTCATGACTTATTGCGCGCGAGCCGATGCAAGTCTGCCCGAGACGCCGGCTGGCCATACATTACGCGCATTTCTCGATGCGTTTGATAGTGCGGATCACGATCGAATCGCTGCATATGTGAAGGAGTATGATCCGGAGAACAGCGCGGATGGTTTAGCTTCCTTCAGCGACCAGACCGGCGGTTTCACGCTCGTGTCTATCGTGCACAGCGCGCCTGATCGACTCACCTTTCTCGTGCACGGCCGCGGAGACAACATCGACGCCTACGGAGTTTTGCAGCTTGCCAGCACCCATCCGCCGCGGGTTAAGCATCTCGTCATTCGCGCGCTTCCTCCTGGCGCCAAGCCTGACGATATCCAGCTAGATGCCGCCACCCGGCAGAAGACCATCGATGACACCAGCGCCAAATTGACCGAATACTATGTGTACCCTGATGTGGCTGCGAAAATGATTCAGGCTATCCAGGAACATCAAAAAAATGGCGACTATAGCTCCATCAAGGATGGTAGCGAATTTGCAGATGCCCTCACCCGCGACCTGCTCGCCGTCAGCCACGATAAACATCTTTTTGTCGGATACAATCCGTTCACTTTACCCGGGCAGTCCGGTCCTTCTACTGGACCACATGAGCCAAGCCCTGCCGAGCAGACGCGCTTCCGCAAAATCCTTGAGCGGCAGAACTGTACCTTCTCCAAAGTCGAAATCCTCAATCACAACATCGGCTATATCAAATTCGGCGCCTTTCCTCCTCCAGATATCTGCGGAGCTACTGTGGTCGCTGCAATGAAGTTTGTAGCCCACACCGATGCTCTAATTTTTGACCTCCGGGAGAATCATGGCGGCGATCCCGAAATGGTTGACTTCATGGTTTCCTATCTGTTTCCGCAATCTACTCACATCAACGACCTCACCAATCGGCACGAGAACGAGACTCATCAATACTGGACTCTTCCGTGATTCCGGGACCGCGTTTCGTCGATCAGCCCGTATACGTCCTTACCTCGCACGAAACTTTCTCTGGCGGCGAAGAGTTTACCTTCGATCTAAAGACGCAAAAACGCGCCACCATCGTAGGCGAAACTACGGGGGCGGCGCCCATCCTGTCGAGGGCCTGCCAGCGGGCGACCATTTCACCATTGGTGTGCCCTTCGGTCGACCTATTAACCCTGTCACGAAAGGCGACTGGGAGGGGAAAGGCATAGAACCCGATGTAAAAGTCAGTGCTGCTGATGCACTAACCACAGCGGAGAAGCTGGCATCGGATAAGTTGGGAAGCCTGAGCAGGCCCAAGTAGTCCATCGAAATCAACTGGGACTTTCCTAACGCTTGAGTAAAGAATCCAACCCGCAAATACGAAACCAGCGGTAACCGTAGGGCTCCAACAGGATGGAGTGCTTCCCATTCTTCTCTGGATAGCTATGGTTTTCTGACAGGAGGTTCACCAGAGTGCAATTTGTTTCATCGTCCGCCCGCAGCGAAAACTGGACTTCTCGAGGCTCTCCACTCAAGTTATGCATACACAGCACCGAATTGTTACGCCAGACATAACGGATGGCCAAAACCTGCGGTGTTTTCGTCGGGACGAAGGAAAAATCTCCCCAACCAATCTCCGGAACCTCTTTACGCATGCGAATGATACGTTCCATCCAGTTCAGCAGCGAGTTGGGCTCGCGACGCTGGGCCGCGACATTGACATGCTGAAAGCCGTATGGTCCCTCGTCGATAACCGGCATGATGGGCTTGTCGCTTATCGTGAAGCCCGCATTCGGCTCGGTCGACCACTGCATGGGTGTACGAGCACAATTTCGTTCCGGCAGCCGAAGATCGTCGCCCATTCCTATTTCATCGCCATAGCGAATCACCGGCGTACCTGGAAGCGTCATCATTAAGCTGTAGGCAAGTTCCAGCCGCCGGCGATCTCCCTGCAACATTGGCGCGAGCCGTCTTCGAATTCCACGTTGATAAAGCTGCATGTCCTTGTCCGGACCGAATGCTGCGAAGACAGTCTCGCGCTCGGCATCGCTCAGGCGTCCAAGGTCGAGCTCGTCATTATTGCGCAGGAATTGTCCCCATTGCGAGGTGGCGGGACGGGGCTTTGTATCCTGCATCGCTTTGATTAACGGCCTGGAGTCGCTGCTGGCGAGCGCAAGGAAAAGATGTTGATTGACGTCGAAGTTGAACAGCATTTGCAGCCGTTCCCCGGAATTGCCGAAATATTCCAGATCGGAGTTCGGCAGAACATTGGCCTCCGCAAGAATGATTGCGTCCCCCTTCCGCCAGGTCAGAAATTCACTGAATGTCCTCAGCATGTCGTATTGCTCGCGGGGCTTTATCCGTCCGGCGCCCTTTTTCGCGATGACAAATGGGACCGCATCCATGCGGAACCCGGAGACTCCCAGCTGCAGCCAGAAACCCATGATCTTCAGGATCTCCGCCTGCACGTCTGGATTGGAAGTATTGAGATCCGGCTGAAAATCGTAAAAACGATGGAAGTAATATGCCTTCGCAGTTTTCTCATAGCTCCATGTAGATTTCTGCACTCCGGGGAAGACCACTCCTGACGCAGCGTTCTTTGGTTTCTTGTCTGACCAGACATACCATTCTCTGTATTTCGATTGCGGGTCGCGGCATGCTTCCTGAAACCAGGGGTGCTCATTCGAGGTATGATTCACGACGAGATCGATGAGTACGCGCATCCCGCGCTGTTTGCAGCCTTCTGCAAATTCGACGAAGTCACCCAGTGTGCCGTATCGCGGATCCACTCCGTAATAATCGGCTACGTCATAGCCATCGTCTCTGCCGGGAGAGGGCTGGAACGGCATCAACCAGATAGCTGTCACTCCCATTCCCTGCAGATAATCCAGGCGGTGCATCAGGCCTTTAAAGTCACCGATTCCATCACCGTTTGCATCCATATAAGTACCAACGGATAAGACAGTAGATGATCGCGTTTTTGTACCAAAGGTCGTTGATCATGAGAGCAATCTTTCAATCGACGAGAATGGTCTTCAGGAGTTATTGGTGAGATGCAGGAGTTGACGTGTCAGCGCAATCAGCCATTGGATTCGTAGTGTTTTACCGTGCTGCTCCAGCCGATATCCATCATTCTTTGAGAACCGCTGCCCGCGAGAGCCAACACGACCGCCATCCCCCAACCACCCACAAAGGTTGCGTGGGTCTTCTTTACGACGCCGCCCAGGAGGCCCTGAAAAGCCTTCGTCCTGGCGATGAACTCTGGATTATTGTTGAAATCGTCGGTGGGCATCGTGTCAAGATATGCCAGTAAATCGGCCAATTTGGGCGCGGCCTGTAGCATCGCATCCGCCCACCACCTGATCGCGGTCCAATCCGCTGCGACCGCGTTCAACACAGTTTCAGGCAACTGGCTCAACCCTGGAATCGTTCCGAATGCTCCCGCATTTCCATTCGAGTCCATCGCATTCCAAATTGTGTCGTTCTGCAATACTGCTCGCCGCTGTGGCCCTGCGGCATCACTCGCATCGATCAAAGCAACCATGGCGTCCCTGCCGGCGTTTTCAATCTCCGCGCGGGTTCTGGATTGACGTTGACCGGGATCGGCGAAGAAGAGACCCATCACCTCGTCGTTGTTGTATTTGGCGGAGGCGCTAATGTGCGCATGAGGAAACACGCGGTTGGTCGCCAGAGCGCCGTCCCAAAACTGCTTCTTCTGCCCGTCGTCGATTAGTTTGAGCGCTGTGCCAAGCAGAACCTGATCCTGCATGTCCTGCCTTGTTGCGGTGTCCTTATAGCAGATATAGGACTGTTGCATAGTAAGCACGGGCTGCACTTCCGAACCATTTCCGGCGGAAGCCTGGATAATTATCGGTAGATTCGCAGCAACTGCCGTATACGCTGCTGTGACCAGAAAGTCCTGGGCCAGAGCGCTGCGCAGCTTATCGGGATCGGCAGCGTAGGGCGTGGCCGCAACGCTGATCCGGTTCGCATCCGACTTGTCAGTGACTACCACCTGCCCATGCGGATCGCAAAGAATCGTACAGGACTGAAGGTAACTATCTACCTCAGCGGCGTTGTAAATGCCGAAGAGGTTTATTGAAATCGCGTGCTTATATTCCTTCGAATCTGTGACAATATTTCGGCTCGCCTTTGCATTCGCAAGCTGTGAGAGCCCCGTCCAGTTTCCCTTGAGAGCATCCTTCAACGCGGCATCGGTCGCATCCTTGTCCCCGGCATTGAGATCGATCTGATAGATCACCGCCGCCTCATCGGTTGATTCGGCCGAGCAGCATACGTTCATCGCAATCGAGAGGCTGCGGTCGACACTGTCCTTGAGGGCGCTGTTCAGACCCTTTGCCGCGTCGCCGGTGATCCCGGCGTTCTTACAATCCGCATCCGGAAATACTGCCGAGAGAAATGCGGGTGCTAAGTCAGTTTTGCCTTCATCCAGGCCCACCCCGGCCGCTGCTGTGAAGCTGGCTGTCAGGGTTGAATCCCTCTTCTTGTAAATACCAAACTCCAGAATGTTCTCCGCGATCTTATGGGAGCGCACGATCATATCCCCGGAAAGCGCGATGGAACCGGATAGCTTCAAGGTTGTCTCTGGCTGCAAATTGATCTTGTAATTCAGAGGAAGATCCACGGAAGCCAAGGCATTGACGGATACGGGAAGCTGGTAGCAACCTGTGAAAGTTACTGTCCCGCTAAGTTCGTTGACACATACAGTGCCTTCAGGTTGACTCCTGAGTGCCTCAGCGCTTGACGCGAGATAAAAACCATCCAGGGCTGTCTTCAGTCCATCAATAAAAGTAGGGAGCTTTCCTCCGCTCGCTTGAATGAGCGTGTACGTCGTCAGCCCTAGCCTAGACGTGTCCTTGATCCCGACGCCGAACCCGTCCATACTTGCCTGCACGTTGGCGTTGACCGAAGTATCGAGTCCTACGCCAATCCAGCACTGGTCCGGCGCGATTGACATCGTCAGCGAAAAGCCATCATCCGGAAAAAGCGTCTTATCGACAGGTCTTACAATCGCGATTTCACCGCATACTCCACCGTCTGCCATAACCGTCGCGACATCTCCAATCGTTGCCTTTGGAGCGGAACAATTCACCCCGAAGGAAAACCCCTTCAAAGATGTCTCACTTATTGGCTTATCGATTTCATTTTCCAGAGCTTGCTTAATACTCGCGAGCTGAGTCATCTTCGCTTTCGCTAATGGAGAGTCATCCCGAAGCTGAAGCGTTGTGCTCAAACCAAATGTATCGGTAATCTGAAGGTCGGCCACGGTATAGCCCTCCCGAGCTGAGCTATTTCAAAGGGAAAGAACATTGACGGGGTGAGGTCGGACTCTCATCCTAAGCCTGCTCGCGCCTTCTGGCAATTGGCATTTTTCAGCGCATTTCTCCGCAGCAGAGCCCCAAAAATCGCTGAGGCAGCCGGGTGAAAAATGTCTCGAAAGACTTCGCGGAGGCCAAAGAGAATCAGCAGAGTTCCGCCGCATTCCAGCAAGATTGTGGCGATCGTCGCGGCTGCTCTGCTTCAATGCATGGTCTCCAGGTACGCCGCAATCTGCCGGGCATCCGCCGGCGACACGCCCATCTCCGGCATGGCGATTCCCGGCTGGAACTTCTGCGGATGCATTATCCACTGCTCCAGGTTGGCGGGCGTGTTCGGCAGAACGCCGGCCAGATAGGAGCGCTGCGGAAGCAAAGCGAGCGACGGTCCAACTTTACCGACCGCGCCTGGAACACCGGGGATTACATGACAGGTCGGGCACCCGTAATGGATCATCAGCTCTGTCGCACTGCTATGGGCAGCATGCGGCGGAGCGCTCGAGCAGCCGATCGACAGACCGAATAAAACGAGCGAGAGCGGGAGCAGCCCACGTTGCATCATGTGCGCTCTCCTTGTTGCAGCACGGCTTCAAGACTTCCCAGCTTGAGCCGGCGATCGGATTCGCTCAGCCATTTTGCGAAAAGGGCAAGCGCAACAACGATGAAGACGATTGCGGATGGAACCCACATGATAACGCCGCCAAGCTGCTGATCCTGCAGCGGCGTGAAGCCCCAGCGCGCTGTTGTTGCGGCGTAGGCGGGATACCACAGCACTGTCGAAAATGTGAGCAAGGCGCCCAGCGCGCTGCAATGCAGCGCGGTGCCGAAGACGTAAAAGGTTGCCGCACCGTAGCTCATGGCAGAGCGTCCCACGCCATAAAGCGCCGACCAGAAGACCACTGCGGTGAGAAAGAAGCTGAGATGCTGCGCTGCATGGACCCAGTCCGAGTGGAGGGTCGCCTGATAGAGCACAGGGATGTGCCACACCCAGAGCGCGACAGCTTCCAGAAGCCATGCGATAAGTGGCGCAGTGAGAAAGCGCACCGGCCGCATCTGCTCGATGCGATGCACCCATCCGCCGATGCCTGCCCTACCGCGCGGCGCGAAGGCCCACAGACATGTCGCGCCCGGATGCGATGCGGCAAACAGCGGCGCAGAGACGAGGATCATGATCTCATGCTGCAGCATGTGTGCGCTGAAAAGCTGCTCTCCCAGCTCGTGAATGGGCGAGGTCAGCGCAAGGAAGAGGCTGAACCAGCCGGCGAAGAAGCTGGCATGCCGCCAGCGCAGCACGTAAAGTTGGCCGCGCCGCACCGCACCCGCGATATACATGGCGAGCAGAATTGCGAGAGGAAACACAATCTGCGGCTCCCAGCTCCACGGCTCGCTCCACATAGAAGGGGCTGCGCTCGCAGCGAGGAGCGTGATGGACGCGGAGATGGGCGAAGGGGCCATCGCTAATCGCACGGGTTGAGGATGAGAAGCGCGGCCGTGCCGGCAATCACCACGAGTATGGACATAGCAGAAAGCAGCATGCCGGATTTCGCCATGAAGCTCCTGCGTCCGGTTTCGGGCAGGCTCTCGTCTGCCGCAGGTATCTTGCGAAACAGCCATAGCGAAAGCGCAAAGGCGCAGAGGCACAGCACGAAGTCAATGGCTGAGACCAGGAAGGACATGCGCTTGTAGTTCACGTCGCAGGTCCAGTGCGCAACGGTGTAGCCGACGACCGTGTTGACGCCCATCGCCAGCGGTCCGAGCAGAACAGCGATCCACAACAGCAGGTCCATCCTCTGCGTCGCAGCATCGGAACGGGTCTCCTGCGTTCTAAGCATGGAGCCACCTCGGCGCCCAATAGATCACGAGATAAATCGGGATCCACGCGATGATGACGAAGTACCAGTAGTCCGCATTTTCCGCCGCATCCATGAAGCGTTTGCCTTCCACCATGGGCGTGAAGAAGAGTACTGCCAGCACGATCGTGTCGACGAGATCGGTCAAGAGGTGCACGATATGGAAGCCGATGAGAGTCCACACGGCAGAGCCGTATGCGTCGATGCTCCAGTCCGTGTTCAGGTGGCGCAGCTCGAAGTAGCGCACGACAACGTTCGCGATGCCGACCAGGGCGAGAGCGACGAGGCCGATCTGCACGCCGCGAAGATCTCCTTTGCGGGCGCGGCGGCGGTACCACTCGTTCGGAATCGCACTGAGCACAAAGATCGCCAGGTTCAGCGTGCCCCAGAAGAGCGCCGGCGGATTAGAATGCGGCGGCCACTCCAGCGCGCGGGAGTGCAGATAGAAATACGAGGCCATCATGAGCAGGAAGACCATGCCCTCAATCGCCATCATGCCGATGATGCCCCACCAGGTGATGCTGCGAGTGCCGAAGACTACCGTCGGCAGCTTCGAAACATCGAGCACGGCGGCTTCTACTCTGTCTGCCATATCTCTCTCGCGCGGCGGCGCTCTGCTGCCTGCTTCTCCGGCCAGAACCAGCCGATGAGTGTGATGGCGATCGGCACCGCTCCGATCGTGATGCCCCAGGGTGTGAAGATGCTGCCGATAAAGGCCGCAGTGGTGGCCAGCGCAGCGAGAAAGGGCCACAGCGTAGGCGCGGGAAATTCTTCTTTGCTGTCCGGTTCCGCATCGAGCGTACGGGTGGTAAGGAAGGATCGCGTGTCCTCATCCAGGCCCACGACGACGGGCTGATTCGGTGCAGCATCCCACAGCGCTTCGCGGCCATTCACGGTCGGCAGGTGCAGGAAGTTGTAACAGGGCGGCGGCGAGCTGGTGGCCCATTCCAGAGTGCCGGCTTTCCACGGGTTCGGGCCGGCCACTTCACCGGCTCGTAGCGAGCGAAAGACATTCCAGAGAAAGAGGCAGACGGCGAGAAACAGCAGGATGTATCCCAGGGATTCGATCTGGTTCAGCTTCGTCCAGCCCATGCCGGCGGGATAGGTGTAGACGCGGCGCGGCATTCCACGAATCCCCACCAGATGCATGGGAAAGAAAGTGATGTTGAAGCCAATAAAGAACAGCCAGAAGGTGACCTGCCCCAAGGTTTCGCTGAGCATTCTGCCGGTCAGCTTTGGAAACCAATACGTCAGTGCGCCGAAGAGTGGAAAGACAGCGCCACCGATCAGCACGTAATGGAAGTGTGCCACGACGAAATACGTATCGTGCACTTGCAGGTCAACCGGAACGGACGCCACGAAGATTCCAGTCATGCCGCCGAGGATGAAGGTGAAAAAGAAACCGAGCACCCACCACAACGGCGTTCGCAGCACGACCCTGCCGGTGGCCATGGTGGCGATCCAACAGAAGATCTGCGCGCCGGTAGGGATGGCGATCATCATGCTCGCTGCCGTGAAATAGCTCTCCGCGATCTGCGGTATGCCGGTGGCGAACATGTGATGCACCCACAGCCCGAAGGCCATGAACCCGGTGGCCACCAGGGCAAGCACCAGCACGAGATAGCCGAAGACATGGCGTCGGCTGAAGGTCGTCACAATCGTTGAGACAATTGCCGTGCCGGGCAGAAAGATAAGGTAGACCTCCGGGTGCCCGAACCACCAGAACAGATGCTGAAAAAGCAGAACGTCGCCGCCGGCCGCCGGATTGAAAAATTGCGTGCCGCAGGTGCGGTCGAGCAGCAGCATCGTGCTGCTGAGCACGACACCGGGCAACGAGAAGATCACCATAAAAGCAACTACCAACTCGCCCCAGACGAATATTGGAATGCGGTTGAGCGACATGCCGGGAGCGCGCAGACGGAATACCGTTACGACGATCTCCACCGCAACGGCGAGCGCCGAGACTTCTGTAAAAGTGATGAGCTGGGCCCAGAAATCGGCGCGCTTGCCCGGCGCGAAGTCCGGACCGGCGAGCGGCACATAGGAGAACCAGCCGCGGTCCGCGCCCGTGTTGCACAGGAACGCGACATAGAACATGATGCCGCCGAACAAGTAGAGGTAATAGCTGTATGCGTTCAGCCGTGGAAAGGCGATATTCCGCGTGCCCACCATGAGCGGAACGAAGTACACGCTCAGCGCCTCGAACATCATCGGCACGGCGAAGAGAAACATCATCGTGCTGCCGTGCATGGTGAAGAACTGGTTGTACTTGTCATTGGAGAGGATATGCGCTTCAGGGAAGGCGAGCTGCAGGCGCATGACGCCGGCCAGCAGACCGGCGATCAGAAAAAATCCAAAAGCAGTAACAGCGTAGCGCTTTCCAATGGTGGTGTGGTGTACGGCCTTGAACCAGCCGATGAAGCCCGGCGGCTCACACCACACCCGCTCGAGCTGCGCCGCCTTTTTGCATTCGGTCTCCGTCATCGCGGGTTGAGTGATTAGGATGCTCATCGCAGTGTCTCCAGGTAAGCAAGCAGATCCTGCAGATCGCTCCCTGACATCTGGTTGGGAGGCATGCGGCAGCCGGGCTTGAGCGCCTGCGCGTTGAGAATCCATCCACCCAGATTGCCGATGGTGTTCGGCAGCATCCCGGCGGCAATCGTGGCGCGGCTGGCGACGTGCGTCAGGTCCGGGCCTACGCGTGAGCCGGCCGGCGTCCCGCGAATGGTGTGACACATCACGCAGGCATGTGTAAGAAAGACTTGCTGGCCGTGCACGGTTTGTGGTGAGGCCGGCGATACCGCGGGCTTGGCTTCGGCGTCGAGCCACGCCTCGAATTGTTCCTTTGGCTCAGCCACGATGTAGAAGGACATGTGCGCATGCTGCTCGCCGCAATACTCGGCGCATTGCCCGCGCCAGCGGCCTGCCTGATCAACCCGCAGCATCAGGTCGGTGTCATAGCCGGGTAGCAGGTCGCGCTTTCCCTGCACATTCGGCGCCCAGAAGCTGTGGATCACATCACGCGAGGTCCCGTGGATGCGAATTGGGACGCCCACGGGAAGGTGAATTTCGTTCGCCGTCTCGACAATTTTGTATGGCTCGCTGGTGTTTGGATACTGTACCTCCCACCACCACTGGTGTCCGTAGACCTGGATAGTCAGAGCCTGATCGTCATTCATCTTTCCGAGGGCGCGGCTGGTCCGAAAGCTGCTGATCAGCATGACGAATAGCAGCGCTGCGGTCACTACCATGCCGGCGACCACGGCACGGGTCGCCAGGCGATCGCTCGCTTCAGACGTCTGCTGCGGATCGGGCATGATGTCGAGCGAATGGCGCTTGCGGTAGACAGAGATAACAAGGGTGATGAGAACAATGCAGTAAACCGCTGCCGTGATCCAGAAGATGACGGCGAAGGTGTGCTCGATATGCGCCGCCCCGGGCCCCACCGGATTCAACGAGGTCTGGTTGCCACGAAATCCCGGAACCACCGTCAGCATTGTCATGGGTGCGCCTGCTGAAGTTTCTGTTGCGATTCGTCTTCCGGATGCTCTTTCTTTCGCGCCTGCTCCGCTTTCGCAACCGGCATCTCATCGGAGCGCGACGGAGCAACGTCGGTGGGCAGTTGGCCGCTCATCGAGCGCACATAGGCAACCAGCTCCCACACCTGATAATCGGGAATCTTGCCGCTGAAGCTCGGCATGCCGTTCGGACGGCCCTGCACGATATCGGAATAGATCTGATCCGGCCGGCTGCCGTAGATCCATTCCGAGTCCATGAGCGCGGGACCGATCGCCCCTCCACCGTGCGCGTGACAGCCGGAGCAGTTGTATGCGTTGTACAGGCGCTTGCCCTCGGAGACGGCATAGGCGCTCTCCTGGTATTTCGCTTCGAATGGAGGAGGCGCGCCGCCGCCCGCATGTACATCTGTCAGCGCAACGCCATTCGCGACCTGTGAACCTGCCGCACCTGGATCGAAGACGCGCTGCTCGCGTTTGCAGCCTGCGGCGGCCAGCAAGATGATGGCGATGCCGGCGAACAGGCGGAACCTCATAGTGCCCCCTTCGTCTCGGAAACGACCGGAACGTGATATGCCGCGAGAATTTTCCGGATCTGCGGCTCCAGTCGTGCCAGAGAAGCATTAAGAGCATTGAGGAGCGCCGTATCACTCCTGTGAACAGCGAACGCAATCGAGTAAGCGAACGGAGCGCCGGATGAGTCAACGGCGGGCGATACCCGCGCGAGCGCAAGTGGCGAATGCTGCATTGCGGCAAAGTATCCAGCGACGGGTCCCCACACGATCGCGATGCCGACCTGACCATCGTCAACGGCGCGGATGATGTCTTCGCCACCTGTGCCGAAGGAATTAAACCCAACGAGCTGCGCGCCATACCCATTCCGAATCAGCGGCAGCGATGGCGGTGAAAAATCTTCTTCAAGAATCTGCAGTCCGATACGGCGGCCGTTCAGATGCGGATCGCGGAAGGAGGCAATTTGCAGATGCTCGCGCGCAGGCGTGACGAAGACATAGGTCGAGCGGTAGTACGGCCTGCTCGTCGCCACCCCGTGCATGCCGAGAGGCACTCCGGTCAGCACATCACAGGCGTTCCTGTTGAATTGCTCGCGCAGGAAGCCGCGACGGCTGCGTGCTGCTACAAAAACAGCCTTGCGACCCAGATCGCGCGCAACCAGGGTCGCGATGCGATTGTCGAATCCGCGGCCTGCCCGATTCGAGAACGGAAGGTTGTCCGGATCGGCGCAGATGCGCAGCGGCCTGGCCGCTGTGGCAACCGTGGCAGGAAGCAGCGCGAACAGGAAAACAACTCTAAGGCAATGCGAAAACATAGAGCGTTCCTCCGGGCTGCGTCACTTTTTTCAGATCGCGCAGTGCGCTCCCCCAGCCATTACCGGCCGTGTCATCGCGCGTGTCAAGATTGTTGGATACGATCGAGCCGGGCCATCCGCCAACTCCGGAAAGGATGGCCACGTACTGCTTGCCGTCCGGTCCACGATATGTAATCGGCTGGCCGATGATGCCCGAGCCGGTCTTGAACTGCCAAAGAACTTTGCCTGTCCGGGCGTCGGCTGCCTTAAACCAGCCATCGAGCGTACCGAAGAAGACCAGATCGCCCGCCGTTGCTAATGTGCCGCTCCACATCGGGTACTTATCTGTGATGGTCCATACCTTCTTGCCCGCGATGGGGTCCCAGGCCATCAACTCTCCCTCATTGCCGCCGGGTCCCGCGTAGTAGCGCACGCTTACACCGATGTAGGGCGTGCCTGCGATGTAATTGGCTTCGAGGCCCTCTTCGTCCATGCACATGTTTTCGTGTGGAACGTACAGCAGCCCTGTCTTCGGAGAGAACGAGGAGGGCTGCCAGTCCTTCGCGCCCGGAGCCATGGGGCAGATATTGCGAATTTCCTGCCCGGTCTTCGGTGTTTTTGCCACGACATGCTGCAATTGGCCGGTCTTCAGATTGACGCCCGTGGTCGCAGTTATGTAGACGTAGGGCGTTGCGGAGAGCACCTGCCCATTTGTGCGATCAATGACGTACATGTAACCGTTACGATCGGGACGCACCAAAACTTTGCGCGTAGTTCCCTGCCAGGGCAGATCCAGCAGAATGTCCTCATTAATACCGTCCCAGTCATACAGGTCATGCGGAGACATCTGGTAGAACCAGACTGCCTGGCCGGTATCGGCATCGCGCGCAAAGACGCCGGACGTCCACTTGTTGTCTCCGGGACGCACCTCCGGATTCCACGGTCCCGGATTCGCGGTGCCGTAGTAGATCAGATTGCTGGATGGATCGTAGGCAGAAAATCCCCACACAGTTCCGCCGCCTATCTGCCATGCCTGCGGCGGCCAGGTTTTTACACCCAGATCCGCTCCCTTCTCGCTTGGATAGAACGGCTTGAATCTGTCGCCGATCAGCACTTCTCTATCCGGGCCGGTGCTGTATGCCTTCCACGCGATGGATCCATCTTTCGTATTCAGAGCCGCAAACCAGCCGCGCACGCCGAACTCGCCGCCGCTGTTCCCGACGAATACCTTGTCGTGAACCACGATGGGCGCCATCGTGATGGTCTCGCCGTTCCTGATATCGGCAAGATGGGTCCGCCATAAAAGTTTTCCGTCTGCGGCGTTGAGCGCGATGGTGTAACCATCCAAGGTGTTGTAAAACACTTTGCCGTTGTCGAAGACAGCGCCACGATTCACCAGATCGCAGCAGGCTTCACCCTGGGCAGCAGGCGACGGATTCGGATTGAAGCTCCACTTGAGCGGAGCGCCCGGCTTTGTCAGGTCCAGCGCGAAGAGCTTGTTCGGCCAGGGAGCGGCAATATACATCGTGTTTCCCGCAACGATGGGCGCGGCTTCCTGCCCCTTCGGCACGCCGGTGTTGAACGTCCATGCAACGTGGAGTTTCGCAACATTGCCGGAATTGATCTCGTTGAGCGCGCTGTAGCGCGTGTTCGCGTAATCCTTGGTGGCACGCACCCACTGGCCGTCATCGGACGCCATGGTCCCTGCATAAGGCCGCAGTTGACCGCCGCTGGCAGCAGGCTGCTGGACGGTCTGGGTCTTCTTCTGGCACCCAGTAAGAAGAACGGTTAAAGTTACAGCGACCCATACAGAAATCGAACATCGCCCAACGCCAGGTCGAGCCACATATGCCCCCGATTCCAGTCTCACTCCAGTGTTTGGTTCAGACGCGCTGAGTAGATGAAGAGTTGTACGTAAGACTTACAGGCGGGTCTTATATGACGCACCCACCAGCATCGGCGGTCGAGAATCGAAGAGGCATTCAGGTTGGACGAGTTTCACCCGTTCCCTGGTGCATGTTTTGGTGCATCTTCGTTTCGGCCTGCCGCAGCATACTGCAACAAGATGCAACTATGATTTCGTAACCTGTTCAGAATGCACTTGTTCTTCGTACTATGCGCTTTCGCGCAACCTGCGTTTCGAAGAGCGCTATTTCGCTTACAGAGACGTAGGGTGTTACTGATAATAAAAGCCATAAAGAATCAGCAATGCTTACGGTGGATATCAGCAGAATGTAAAATTCCTGAGGTTACCCGCTTTCGGAGCCGGTGTACTGAGAGCCGTTTATACAAGTCTGGAGACAATTCATGAACAGATGGAATCGGCGCGAATTCATACAAGCGTCCACTGCAGCGCTGTTGCTGGACGGCACCACAGCTTTTGCGTCGCCCGGCAACCCGGCAATCGTTTCCGACGACTCTACCGCATTTGTGCGCACCAACGCCGAAGGGAAAAGCTGGACAATCGGCAACACGTTCGTCGAAAGAGAAGTTCGGTTCGATCCCACGCTGGGCATTCATACCGAAAGCTGGCGACACAAGGTGACGGGGACAGATTTCATGGAACCTGCCCGGAAGCGGAGATTCCGTGGTGACGAGTTCTCATTTCTGGCTGGTAAGGAGTCTTTTGCAGGATCGAAGGGACTGGCCTGGGAGTTCATCGAAGCCAAGATGCAAAAGCTGGCGCCATCGGGGCAGTTACTGGCGATCCGCCTGCGGGCCAAGACGAAACCGATCAGTGTGACTGTTTTCTACGCAGTTTATGCAATGCATCCTGTCGTCCAAAAATGGATTGCGGTTACAAATCACGGCACAGAGCTTGTGACTCTTTCACATTTGAGTTTTGAAAGCGTGTTCATGGGACCGGGTTTTCCCGATATTTTGCAGGCAGCGGGGTTTTACGGTGTCGAGCCGCGGGAACTGTTCTACACCGGGAGAGTGGAGGATACGGCTGTCATCGAAAAGAACTCTATTACGGGAGAAGGTTTTGTCGCGATGAACGGCGCTCCCGGCTACACCAAGCGGACGGAACTGGTGGGATGGGGCGAAGGCGTCCAGCTGATGTACGACACGGACCTGTTTCCGTTCGAACGTAGCTTAAAACCCGGAGAGACTTTCACCAGTGCGAAGAGCGCGATAGGCTTTTTCGTCGGCGGCAAGGGTTTTGCCGATCCCAAATGGGTAATGCCGACGTACACTTCGCAAATTTTGATGAAAAAGGGTGCAGGATATCAGCCGCCCTGGATTTACAACACCTGGGAGCCGTTTGAGCGCGGAATCACACGAGCGATCACCATGGATTTGATTGCGGCGGCAGGCCGCATGGGAATGGATGTGTTCACCATCGACGATGGGTGGCAGGCTCTTTACGGCGACAACGCCATCAACCGAAAAACTTTTTCCGGACGGACTGGATGAGATCCAGACTGCTGTTGAAAAGAGCGGAATGCGCCTGGGCCTGTGGGTGCCGGTAGCCGTTATTGACACGAAGACTACCGCATATCGAGAACACCCGGAGTGGGCCTGCAGGGACCGAAACGGCGATCCAAAATTTACGCGAACCATGGCCGGTGAGCAGGCGGTGATGTGCCTTGCCAGTCGCCTTACGCGGAGGTGGCTGCAAAGCGGATCAGCGAATTGATCGGCCGCTATCACCTGGCTTACGTCAAGATGGATCTGACCACGGTGTTCAATGCTTATGGTGAATCTCCGGGCTGCTACGCCCAGGGCCACTACCATCGCACGTGGGCGGAATCGCTGGAACGGATTTATGAAGGCATTCAATATGTGACGGATCGCATTTACCGTGAACATCCCGATGTGCTGCTTGATCTGACATTCGAACTTTGGGGACAGAAGCACATCATCGACTATGGTTTGCTGGCTGCGGGCGACCTGGACTGGATGAGCAATGTGAATGATGGCACGCCTCAAGCTGCCGGTCCGCGGCAGGCGCGGACTTTACTGTACCAGCGATCATTGGCGATTCCGACCGAGACGATGCTCATCGGCAATCTTCAGGCTGAGATAGCGCCGATCGAGGAGCGCCTGGCCACCGCGATGGGATCAGGCCCACTTTTCCTGGGCGATCTGCGAAAACTGACGCCCGAGCAGCAGGCGTGGTATGGCGAAAAGATCCGCTGGTTCAAGGCATTGCGGAAGCAGGTGCCGATGCAGGAAGGATTTTTTCCGCTCGGAAATTACAACCAGCCTGGAGCGGCAACCTGGGATGGGTTCGCGCGTCTCAGCCGACAGGGCGAAGGAATGATCGCTCTGTTCAAGAACGAATCGCATCTCGATCAAGCGAAAGTGGTGCTGCCGGTTTTTCCCGACGGAACATTCCGTGTTCGCTCTGCAATGACTGGGCGCGTATTGGGCAACTATACGGAGGAGCAGTTCCGCCAGGGGATTCAGGTTCAACTTCCTCCGAATTACAAGGTAGAGCTGCTGGAAATTCGAAAGACCTCATAGTGACATCGATGCTTCAATGAGAGAACCCAACGGTGGTAGGATTCTCTGATGGAATTCTCCCGTCGTGATCTCTGTGCCCTTTTGCCGGCAGCCGCGTTGCTTGCAACTTTGCCGCTGGAAAGCCAAACGCGGGAAACGCTCGCAAATTCCCAGGCATTCCCATTCGACAAGCTGCCTGTGCATACTTCGCCCAGTGGCGTGCAGACGCGCGCTGTGCTACGAGGCAAGCTGCCCACGGGAGAATTGCTGGAAGTGCATGAGACCATGTTGCCCGCCGGAACCATGCCGCACCCGCCACACCATCACGTTCACAGCGAGATGTGGCTTGTTCGCGAAGGGACGGTCGAATTTACCGCCAATGGAGCCGGGCATCGCCTTGGACCAGGAGGTGTCGGCTTTGCTGCGTCCAATCAGGAACACGGGATTAAAAATGTCGGCGATGGTCCCGCACAATATTTTGTCGTGGCTGTAGGTCCGGACGCGGTTTAATTCGATGATGCCCTAACGCCGCTCAGTTGTTCACACGATCCCATTGGAGACCCATTGAAAAGACGCCAGTTTTTGACTTCCTCTCTCGCTGCATCGGCCTTGGCCTTGACTGCCAAAACATCCCAGGCGGAGCCGGCGGCTGGCGCGACATCCCGCGAATTTTATGAGCTGCGGCGATACCATCTGGTGGCGGGACCGCAAACGAAGCTGACGGATACCTATGTGTCAGAGGCTCTAATACCGGCTTTGAACAGGCTCGGGATTTCTCCTGTGGGAGCATTCAACCTCTTCCTGGGCCCGGAGACTCCGACGCTATATCTCCTTCTTCCCAGCCGATCGCTGGAGACGCTCGTCACAGCCGAACTGCATCTCGCGCAGGATGAAGTTTTCTTAAAGGCTGCCGATCCGTTCTGGAATGCGCCGGCCAATGAACCGGCTTTTACCCGAATTGAAAGCTCGCTCCTGATTGCCTTTGAGCGGTGGCCAAAGTTGATTGTTCCGCCGGTCACGGCGCAGCATGGCAAGCGAATCTTTCAACTGCGCACTTATGAGAGCCCAAGCAATCAGGCGCACGTCCGCAAAATTGAGATGTTTCAAAGCGGTGAACTTGCTGTCTTCCAACGGGCGGGTTTCTGGCCGGTGTTCTATGGCGACACTCTGGTTGGATCCCGATTGCCGAATCTTACTTACATGCTCAGCTATCCAGACCTGGGAGAGATGAATGCGAAATGGGCTGCGTTTTCCTCGGATCCCGAATGGAAAAGGTTGTCGAATTCACCACGATACAATTTTGAGTCCATCGTGAGCAACATTTCGAATCTGACGCTCAGCCCCACATCGTATTCCCAGATTTAAAGGGCGTGCTATTTCAGGTGGATCCTGGGCTCGACCGACATGCCAGGACGCAACCGGTTCAGATCATGCTGGTTTGGTTTGAAGCCGATGCGGACGGGGAGTCGCTGAACTACTTTCACATAATTACCGGTTGCGTTTTCCGGCGGTAGCACACTGGTGATATCGCCGGTTGCAGCGGGCATGCCTTCAACGTAGCCATCGAAATCTTCGCCCAGTGCGTCCACATGAATTCGTACCGGCTGGCCATTGCGTATGCGGCGAAGCTGCGTCTCCTTGAAATTTGCAGTGACCCAAAGATCATCCGTTTGAACAATCATCATAAGCTGCTGCCCAGCCGAAACCTGGGCGCCTACTTCGGCGCTGCGCTCGGTCACGACGCCATTTACAGGCGAAACGATGTGGGTATAGGCGAGATTCAGCTTTGCCTGTTCAAGCTGGGCCGCCGATGATTCAGCGCTCGCCTGACGCGATTGAATGGTCGCGTTGCGAATTGAGATTTGCCTGGAAGCGTTTTTCAATATTTGATTTAGTTGGCTCTGCTGCTCCCGAAGCTGCGCGCGGCGCTGATCGACAGTTTGCGCCGCCGCTGCCACTGCAGCTTTGTCCGCCGCCACCGCCGCCTGCTGCGCTTTGGCTGAAGCAAAGTACTGATCGTATTCCGATTGCGCCACTTCCTGTTTCTGGATGAGCTGTGCGTATCGTTTCAGGTCCGACTGCGCTTTCGCATCACTTGCTTCGGAGCTAAGCAGCTTGGCGGATGCACTGTCATAGTCATATTGTGCGGCGGCAAGCGAGGCCTCCGCGGCGGTCACCTCGGCCCGACCGGTACTCTCATTTGTCGCGTTGCTTACCACCGTGATCGGCAGATTGGGTTTTTCCGCAGTGGACTGAGCCAAGGCCTGGTCATAACTCGCTTTCGCTTGTGCCAGAGCAATCCGATAATCGCTGGGATCCAGATCGACAAGCGGCTCGCCAACTTTCACCTGCTGGTTGTTTTCTACGGAAACGCCTACTATCGTTCCGGCGACGCGTGAGGAAATCGGATGGATGTGTCCACTTACCTGCGCATCGTCCGTATCTTCATAATTACGGGATCGCAGCCACCATATGGCGATCCCTACAAGAATGATCACTAGCACAATTACCAGCAGGAATATGCGCTTCCGTTTTTTGGCAGGATCAACCGGCTTCTTATCCTTCCCTGGGCTAGAAGCTTGCTGCTCATTTCCAGCACGCGTCTCGCCGGAAGCTGCCGGTTGTTGGTTTTCCGTTTGCTCCAGGTCGATAGCCATTTTATTTTCCTTTCAATAGCGCGGGAATGTCCTGCTGCGGCGTCACCGGTTGCACGTGCGAGACCGATCCTGGCGAGGTCCTGCGAATAAAGACTGTTGATGTAATCCAGGTCCGCCGCAGCCAGAGTCTGTTCCGTCTGCACCACCTCGACCGAATCGGTGACACCGGCGGCAAAACGATCCTGGGATTGGCGCAAGGTATCGAGCGCGAGCTTGCGATTGTTTTCCGCGACGCTGACCTGCTGATTCGCCACCGTGACATCGATATATGCGTTACGGATATCAAGCTCGACCGAGCCTCGCTGGTCCTCGTATTCGGCACGCCGCTGATCCAGAACCGCCTGAGCCTGTCTCACATCGGACGCGATGCGACCGCCCTGCCATATGGGGACGTTGAGCGAGCCGGTCGCGCCGAAGATGCCGTTGCCGCCGCTTGCAGGAGTGACACCTTCGATTCCGTAATATGCATTCACGCTGGCGCTTGGAATGTGTTCGGCGCGGGCAGCTTTTAAAGCCTGTTCGGCTGCCCGCAATTGCTCTTCGGACGATTTGAGATCAGAGCGCTGCGTCACTCCATGCTCGATCGTTTCTTCCAACGGCGGCAACGATGACGGATTTGGAGAGAGCTTCTCGAGTAGCGTCAGGTCTGTGCGCAGCGGCAATCCGATAATCCGGGCGAGCGCCAGCTTTTGCTTGGCAAGATCAGCTTTGTCGGATGTGAGTCGCTGCTGTTCGGTCTGCAACTGCACCAGACTTCGCTCCGCATCGATGAGCGCCTTGGTCCCCGCCCGATGCTGCGCGGCGGCCTGATCATAGCTCGATTGTGCATACTGCACCTGCGCAATCTGGGAATCAACCAGTGCCATGCCTGCCAGCACGCGAAGATACTCTCCACTGACGGCCAGCACCACTAATTGCCGCGCATCCTGAGCGGTCAGTTCGGATGCGCGTTGCAGCTCTTTTGCCGATCTGTAGTTATGGATCGCAGTCAGATCGAAAACGTTCTGGGTCACAGTTCCGCGGGCGTCGTAATAGTGGAATGGACCGACCGTGGTGGGAAATGCAAACGGAAGATGGCCCAAGGTGCTGCTGCTCAAGCCAAGCGCCTGCAGGTCTGTCTTCTGTTCGGTCATGCTCAGGCTGGCGTTGATGTTTGGAAGGAGTTGGCTGAGAGCGGCCAGCCGTTCGGCCCGCACCTGGCGCAACGATGTGCTGGCGCTTACCGCGCCGAGGTTATATCTCAGGCCCCGTTCGATTGCATCCTGAAGCGTCAAGGTGAGTGTCGGGCCAACGTTGCCCGGACCGGGCACGCTGCCCTGATACGTGCCCTGGACCTGGATCGATGTGTTGATGGTGTTGATGCTTGATCCGGCGGCGGGACTGCTACTCTGCTGGGTCGACACTGCATTGGCGCCTTGCCGCCCGGAACGCGGCAGTTGCTGGACCCGGGCGGTTGTGCCCGACCCCGGCGCGCCTATCTGGCCAAAGGCCGGCAGCACGCACAGGAGAATTGCGCACAAGATATAGCTCGTTTTGTTCTTCGAAGATTGCATTTGCATATCCATCAATCCATCAGTGGGCTGCCATTTGCATTCCCTTTGGCGGCTTCTTCATCAGCAATGCGAGCGGGATCATGCATCCGGCAAAAATAGCAAGCGCCTGAAGAACGTCGAGATAGGACAGAACGCCCGCCTGCATCTGTACGATCCGGTAAAACTGCGCCAGCGCATGATGCTGGGCATCGTGCAGGGACGGAGTTCTGCCAAGTGCCTGCTGGCTTAGCGCGTGGTAATGCCTCATCCAGACGGCGCTGCCATTGGAAACATGCTTGACTAACTCCTGCTGGTGGACCTGCTCGCGCCGGGCCAGCATGGTCGTATAAAAGGCGGTTCCACAGGAGCCGCCAATGTTCCGCGCCAGATTTACCAATCCCGATACGTCATTGTTTTTTCCCGGAGGGATGCCGATATATGAGAGCGTATTGATGGGCACGAACAGAAATGCCAATCCGATGGCCTGATAAAAGCGCAGCATTGCGACATAACCAAAACTCATCTGCAGGTCGAGACTGGTCATGTGATATAGCGCTATGGCTAATGCGGCGAAACCAAACATAATCAGATAGCGACCATCGACTTTGGCGATCAGAAATCCCACGAGAGGCATGCAGATGACGGTCGCCAGTCCACCGGCCGACATGGCGAGACCCGCGAGTTCGGCGGTGTAGCCCATCAGCGTCTGTAACAACAGCGGCAGCAGCACCGTGGTCGCATACAGCGCAAATCCCAGCACAAACATCATCAGGAAAGCGACGGAGAAATTTTTTCGCGTAAATAGGCGCAAATCCAAAACTGGCCGATGCCCTCTGCGCGCCTGCCACAGTTCCCATGTAATAAGACCAGCAAATCCGGCGATCGCCGCAATTGTGAAGACAAGAATGAGATGAGAAGAAAACCAGTCCTTCTCCTGTCCCTTGTCGAGAACGACTTCCAGACAACCGAACGTTAAAGCAACCAGCCCGAATCCGATGGTGTCGAGTTTGAACCCGCTGCGCTTTGCTTCCTCCACATCTTTCTTGATCTGCGGAGTGTCTTCGACCAGGCGATGCGTCAGGATTAGAGAGAGAATTGCGATGGGGATGTTGATGAAGAAAATCCATCGCCAATTGTAGTTATCGGTAATCCACCCTCCGAGTGTTGGGCCGATAATCGGAGCCGTAATTACTGCGAGTCCATAGACGGCGAATGCCTGTCCACGTTTTGCGGGCTCGAACGTGTCGGCAAGAATCGACTGTTCGGAGGGCTGTAGGCCGCCGCCACCCAATCCCTGCACAACCCGGAACAGCAATAAGAGCGGAAGCGATGGCGCCAGTCCGCACATCAACGAGCTGACGCCAAAGATGGCAACGCAGGTCATGTAGAAGCGCTTGCGACCGACAATGCTCCCCAGATACGCGCCGACCGGGAGAATGATGGCGTTTGCCACCAGGTAGGCGGTGATGACCCATGTGGCCTCGTCTTGTGAAGACCCTAGCGAACCGGCGATGTGCGGCAACGCGACATTGACGATGGATGTGTCCAGCACCTCCATAATCGTCGCCAGCGTGACCGTAACGGCGATGACCCACGGATTGTGCTTCGGTCTATAAATTGCGTCTTGCATCGTTGATGTCTTTCTTTGGGAGGGCGGGGTCTGCCAAAGCGATATGATACCATTCGGTACTGTATCTTCGACAACATTTGACTGGGACATTCGGGAAAAATCGAAGTTAAGATGGATTGGGGAAGATGGCTACTGCAAAGCAGAAGAACCTTCGGCGTGCCGACACGAATACAGGTCCAGCTCATCTGAGACTGGAAGAGGATCGCGTCAGCGAAATTCTGGAGGTTGCAGCCGAGGTGTTTATCTCCTACGGCTTTGAGGGCGCGAGCATCAACGAAATCGCCAGACGGGCAAATGCCTCAAAGACAACTCTTTATACCCGTTTTCCTACGAAACAAAAGCTTTTTATAGCGGTCCTCGAGCGACGGATGAATCTCGTGTTCAGCCAGGTTGCTACCTCTCTCCCGATCGATGCGCCGATCGAGAGCACCCTGAAAGAGTTCGGTTCTCGCCTCCTGCAATTAGCCCTTTCCCAAGACCAGCTTGCGTTGCTCCGGGTGGTGAGCATGGAATCCAGCAGATTTCCAGAATTGGGTAAGCGGTTTTATGAGTTGGGCCCGAAGCGCGGGATCATCCATCTGAGGCATTACCTGCAGGAACAGATCAGGCGCGGTCGCCTCGTCGATGAGGATCCCGTCGTAATGGCAGAGCAACTCAACAGCTTGCTCATCAGCGGTCCGGTGCGCTGGGCGGTTTTAGGGTTGGGCAGTAATTCTGGCGCGAAAAACAGGCAAAAGCGTGTAGAGGCGGCGGTCAAGGTATTTCTGCGCGCCTACTCCGCGGAGAAAAACCGCCGCGATTCTCGTCACCATGTATAGAGGCATCATTCGATTCGAACGGTCACAATTTCGTGTGGGTGAATTGTGAATTGAAAGCCTTCGTTTCCAAGCAGCGATAGCGCTTTCTGGTTTCTTTCAACTGCATCTGTGAGCGACGCCTGTTTCAGCTTTAGCAGTCGCGTTCGAACGTTCACTGTTCGTGTTGCGCCGCCGAGATCGAGGAAGCGCAAGATTGTACCTTTGCCATCCTCAGCGGGCTTCCAGGTTTCGAGCAACAGGGCCGGATCGCTAATGTCGAGAAAGCTTTCCTGCTTTCCATTCAGTGGGCGCGGCTGCGTCACTGCCTTGTCCTGCGTGGTGACGATATCCTTTTCGAGCGGGGTCACTTCCTCCCAACCCATGCGGCTTAGATAGTTAGGATCCGTAGCCGGTGCGCTGGTGATGACATAGCGGAAACGGAAGTGTCCCCCCTGGCCGGCGCGATAGTTGGTGTTCCAGTAGTTATTCATCACATAAGAAAAAATAGTTCCCGTCCGCTGGACAAATTGAGCCGGCCATTCGCCGCGATTGATATCGCCCAGAGTCACCAGCGAGGAGTCAAGCGGCATCACCGTCGCTGAGATTCCCTTCCCCTCGACTGAAACCCAGTGCTGAACGGAGAACCACTCATGGCCCGCTCCTGCATACATGTCCCTGGCAGGATCGACAACTCCGTTCTGAATTTCATATTGGAACCGCGGCTGAGCCATGGCAAATGGAAATGCGAAATAGATCCCCTCCTTGCTATCCACGTCTTTCTTCTCCACGTCTTCCACGAACTCGATTTTCTTCTCCTGATTGAAGAGGCGAATCTCTGTCGTGATCGCGGGTGTGTTCGTGTCCATGCTTTCCATGCGGGCCACCCAGCCGTATGGCGTGCGGACCACGGATTCAAGGCTGCCATTATGGGCCGAATGAATTGCAAGCTCCGGTTTTGGGTACGCCGGGCTGTATTGCTGAATACTGTTCGGCGTCTTGTCTCCCCCGGTTACGTAGACATACTGTCCGAATCGATAGGGGCTTTGCTGGTTCACCAGCTCGCGCTGGAGCTGCTTGTCATAAATGCTGCGCACGGCACCCGTTTTCGGGTCCAGGGTCACGCGATAGTACGGACTTTCGAGGACGGTCCGCTGCTCCACCGCTGCGGGTGTGGGAGGCTTCTCTGTATCGCGCAGCAGAAAAACCTTATAGCCAAGCGCGGGAATGTCTTTGGCAACGAAGCGGACGCGGTGGAAATCCTTTCCATGGCCAAGCACTTCCAGCGGTACTACCTCGCCCGTGGACTTGTCGACGATCTGACTCTGACGGTCGTTCACATCCACGGACACAAGCGCATTTCGCTTCCAGTTCAATGTGTTAAAAATGACCAGACTTCCCGGGCCGGCTGAAATGGAATCGGCAATGCTGGCCATGCTGTTACGCCTGACAAACGCGCCGAGTTTCTGCGCATTCATGAGCGTACAAATTCTTTACCGCCAACTGCTCGATAGCTTCCCGGCTGGTTGGGTCATCCACGCTGTTGCTGGAAGTGAAAGTATGCTCATCCATCAACACCATGTCTGTCCACATGCGATTCAGGTCTGTGGTGTCTGCGGCCAGCCGTGGATTGATCAGCGAAGTCAATGTCGCGAGCTTATCCGCCGAGGGTCCACGGCTCTCGTTCTCGCGTTCAATCGCGGCATATCGGGCGTCGGAAGCAATCCCATCTTCCCAATACGGACCGCCATCCCCGCGGATCGTTGGGATCGCGTTGCCGAATTGCTGGGCGATATTCTGGAGCGCGGCGTGAAAGCCGGAGTATTGCAGATGCGGATACGCGTAGATGCTGTTCCACTGCTTTGCGAGCTCCGCCTGCCGGGGGAAAAGATCGGTGTTCTCCACCTGCGTGCCAAAGATGATCGCGGCATTAGCGCGATAGGTGGGTTGCTCGTATTGCTGCAAAAATAACGGAAGTGTCTCGATGGCCCGCGGCCGGCAGCGGCGGCAATCCGAACATAAATTGCATCTGCATGTAATGACGCGAATACCAGAGCAGGACCTTCTGGCCGTCTGGACCTTCCCACCACATGGGAGAGTTTGTGTTCAGCCGGCCCTGCAGCAGCACCGGGGCTCGGTAATTATTGCTGCCAGAGAACAGTTCGTGAATCCCCGCGGCGGCAAGGATGGAAGCATACGACCAGGAGAACGATGGAACGTCCGTAATGTTGGCGTAATTAAACGGCGTTCCATGGAGGCGACTGAAGTTGGCGCTGGCGTAAAGGGACCGAATCAGCGTCTCCGCTGTGGGAAAACCTGTCAGCAGATTGGCATATTGCGCCGGAAGGAACAGTTGACGGTTTTCAATTGCCGCTATGGCGCGCTTCTGTTCCGCCGGCGTCCGCGTTTTTAAAAATTGTTCCAACGGCCACATTCCGTCGAGGCTGAAGCGAAAATCCGGATGCTCTGCCGTGAGATTCAAAGCCTCATCGATGACACGGCTTTGGACCGCCGCTACTTTTGCCTGATAGTCTGTGTAACCGATATCCAGGTGGATGTGCGGCACTAGAAACAAGGTCCATTTTTTAGCCGGATCAATGGTTTCTTCCTGGCGATCCCGATGTCCATTGATATTCCATAGCAGTTGCGCTCGCGTGTGCGCTGGAAATTCCGGCACAGCAAATTCAAACTTCTCTTCCCCAAAATCGTGGGTTGCCTGAATTGGCCGACCGTAGCGCCTGCCGCCGATCGCAAGCTCCACATTCCCGCCGGGCTTCGCGTCACCGTGGAAGCGAACAAAAACATCCACGATCTCATCTAACTCGCCGTTGTGACTCTGATAGAAGATAGTGGGCTGAATCTGTACGGATGATGCTTGCGGATGAAAACTCCCCGATACACGGTCCAGTTCAATCGCATCGTAGGTTAGCCCAGCACCGGGAATATGTGTCTCCGCTTGTTCGATCGCCTGGAGGGTGATTGTGTTGACGCCCGGTTGAAGATAGCTGCCGGGAAACGCGAATGCGACATCCGCATGCGAGTAGACGGGAGAGAACGCCCCGGTCTGGTCTCCACTGGTCCAGTCCAGACTGGGGTGCAAATAAAATATTCCATTCTTTCCATTGATGGTGACCCGCAAAGCAGGCACACTGGCGGTCTCAATCAGCAGCGCAACATGCAGCCGGTAAACCGCCGCAGGCGCACGTTTCAAGTCGAAGTGTATGGCCCACGGAGCAGATCCATTGGCTAAATTTTTCTCTGTTGAAGCTGAGGCGGTTACAACCGGCTGTGTGGCGTACCAGTCCTTCGCGGGACTGCTTTGCCCCATGGTGAAGTTTACGGGCTTATCCGGCAAGCCGCCCGCAAATTCCATCGACGAGCGGTTGAAGTTTCCAAGCTGAAACACGATATTGTTTTGTCCGCCCGCTACTGCGGCACTCAGATACAGATTGGCCGCAAAGAAAAGTGTGAGTCCGAAAAGTACCGCTGATTTCAGTTTCATTTGCCCTCCAGTGTTTGGGGCATTTAGCCGTCAGACATTCCCGGGCCCATCTGAAGGCGGGATATTCCCGGCGACATCTGCCTTCCCTCTTATCACGGAAACAATACAGGCAGGAAGGATTTTCTGCTCATGCGCTGCACCACCACCTGATTCGAAACGTGACAAGCATACACTGAGTGATTGAATTGTTATTACTAAACCCAAATTTCAAGCTGGGCTCTACTGCCGATCTGAACTCGATGGCGGCGCGACGCCGGTTGCCCACTCTGCCGGATGATCGGCCATCATCAGAACCAGCCGGCCGCCTCGCAGAATATCTTCATTTCGAAGCCATGCTCTCCTAAGGGGCTGCCCATCCAGAGTTGCCGCAATTACATATTTATTTTGAACAGAGACATTCTTCGCCTCGATCACAAAAATGTTTCCATTCGCCAGATGCAGGGTCAGTTCCGGGATTGTTGGACTTCCGATCAGATAGACATCCTGCCCGGCATTCGGAAAAATCCCCATTACGCCGAAGGCATACCACGACGACATCGCTCCGGAATCGTCATTCCCGGGCAAGCCCTTACGGCCAGTATGGAAATTTTGGGCGCTGATTTCTCGAACACGTTCCGCAGTCTTATCCTGCCTTCCCGCCCAAATATAAAGATAAGGAGCTAGAAAGCCCGGCTCGTTTCCTACTTCATATCGTCCGGGCACATCGAAGAAGGCATCCAGACGCTTGATAAAAAGCTGATTCGCCGCCGCACTTCTCGATCAGTCCTGCGACGTCTTGCGGAACAAACAATGAA
This sequence comes from uncultured Acidobacteriota bacterium, assembly GCA_963823295.1. GTDB lineage: Bacteria > Acidobacteriota > Terriglobia > Terriglobales > Acidobacteriaceae > JAKAAZ01. The sequence goes on along the minus strand of CAWGLF010000019.1, from coordinate 186,361 downwards.
TAGGTCCAGGAATTTCCCTCATAAAAGGAATCGCCGCCCCAACTGCCATGCCTCATGGCGGTAAAGTCCTTTTCCCAACTACCATCCCGATGGCGGGGCCGGATAAAGCCCTTCACTGCGCCTGCTTCAAAATCCGCGTCCCAAAGGTTCTTCCAATTTCCCGATCTTTTCAGGTATTTGCGATAATCCGCTTGCTTACCTAAACCCTGCGCAACCAGAGCAAGCTCGAAGTCGTCTGCGGCATATTCCATCTGCTTGGAACCGGGGCGGTCCGTACCTTCGATCGTGACATATCCCAGGGTTTTCCAGTCTTCAAGTCCACCGCGTCCTTCCCGCATCGGATCGGGCGGTGGTACCTCGGCATCTTTCTGCATGCCCTGGTAAGCTTCGTTCCAATCAATCCTGGGCAGACGCTTCACATACGCGTCGCCAATTAACATATCGGCGTCGCTTCCACCTTGCGTGCGGCCTGTAAAATTTCCGCTTCTTGCGTCCGGAAGCCAACCTTCATGGCGATAGATATCCACCAGCGCTCGCACAATCTCACTCTGACGCTGCGGCGCAAGCAGCGTCAGTAGCGGACCAGAGGTGCGAAAGGTGTCCCAAATGGCGTAAAAATCGTCGTAATATGGTTCCTTCGATTGCCATAATGGGTTCTCGCCTGTACGATCCACGGGCATCAGCATCGCGTGATACAGCGCGGTGTAGAACAATTGCTCCTGCTTGGCCGTCGCTCCTTTCAGTTCAACCACCCCCAGTGCACGATTCCATGCGGCAACTGCGGCGGCGCGTACGCGATTAAAATCAAAATCAGGAATTTCATCGGTCAGGTTGCGCTTTGCCTGGTCGACACTTACAAACGAAATTCCGATCTTTAAATGCACTTGCTGGCCTTGTCTGGTCGCGAAAGACAACCATGCGCCGGTCTTGCTGCCAGCCTGCGGTTCCTCTGCTTTCGAGCCAGGATGCAAGTGACCATCCCGCCACGTTCCCCACTGCTCGGCAGGCGTATCACTCATTGCATAAAAGAACACCGTATAGGAGTTCGTTTGTTGGTTCCAGCCACCGGTCACGCTTGTCGAACCGCTCACTACAGTCGGCGAAACTACGGTTATCTGGGAAGCAGTGACGAACTGGCCTTCTCCAGCTTTACTGATCTGGCTGAGGCAATGGCCGGCATCGATCAGAATGCTGGATTGTCGCGTCGCTGGATAGGTGAACCGGTAGATGGCGGCACGGTGTGACGCAGTAATCTCCGCGTCGATACCATAGCGGCGCAATCTGACGCGATAATATCCGACAGATCCTTGCTCATTTTCACGGTCGGAGCCATATCCCTGGGCTAGCGGGGCGCCAATCGTCGGCTGCACCAAGATGTTGCCGTACTTCGGACCGCCTCCACTCCCACTCACATGCGTCTGACTGAAGCCGTTGATCTTACCGGTTGGTTCCCAACCCGAATTTGCCTGATTCGCCCCTACATCGGGGCCTGGCTTGATCATGCCGAACGGCAATGACGGGCCAGGGATGGTGTTGCCGCCGCCGTCAATTCCCAGGAATGGATCCACATGCTTCGCTACTTGCGCGTTGAGCACGGTCGTCCCTAGGATCACGACTCCTACAACCAGGAGCCCGTTCCGTATCCTTCTTCTACGCGACGTATCCATTTTGAGACATGCAATCAAAGTATCTTCCCTTAAAAACCCATTGCCACGCAGATTGCGGCAATATCGCCGATTTGCTCACCCAGCGCGGCGGGCACGATCCTGCATGCCTTGGCTGCTGGACCCAGCGCTTCTCTGTCCATTGCAATCCGCGCCGGGGCCAAAAGGCTTTCTCCTAAACGCATGGCCAAGCCTCCGATGACGATCAGTTCCGGGTTCAATAGATCGACTAAAATCGCGAGCGCCTCTCCCAATCGGGTTCCGGTGCCGTGGACGATCCGCATCGCTACCGCATCTCCTTGATGTGCCGCATTCGCGACGTCCTTCGCGGTAACGATTCCATCCATGCTGAAGTTCACGGCCAGTGCAGTTACTTCCCCCTTTTTGATTGCAGCGAGGACTTCTCGATGCGCAGCCTGGGCCATTCCTCCTCCACTGGCCCAACCTTCTACTGAGCCCGCTTTGTTGTATCCAACAGGCCCCGAACTAGTCAGGCGCACATGCCCAATTTCACCTGCCATGTCCGATGCACCATGATACAAGTGGCCATCCACAATAATCCCTCCGCCTAACCCGGTTCCCATGGTCAGGAATATCATGTGGCGCGTTCCCTGCCCTGCTCCAAATCGATGCTCCGCGACGGCACCGGCATTTGCATCATTTTCCAGCCGGCAAGGAACATCGAATTCCCGGCGAAGGACGGAAACAATAGGCACATCCACCCACGTGGGCAAGTTCGGAGGAGACTGAATCACTCCGGTAATGCGATCCAGCGGACCTCCGCAACTGATGCCAATCGCTGCAAGTTCTTCTTTTCGAATACCGTGCGTATCGATGAGTCCGTAGATATTTTTCTGAATCAGATCGAGAACGCGATCAGGCCCCTGTTCTGGTAACGTCGGAAATTCAACTCTCGCGATAATCGCGGGTGGTTGGGAACAAAGGACGATGGCTGTTTTGGTGCCGCCGATGTCCACTCCAATCCAGATCCTGCTTCCCGCATGATGCGGATGCTGTTTCTCATTCATATGCAGCTTTCCCGACGATGGAGACGACTAAGACATAGACAAAGCAAAGCGCGGGGATTGTCATCGCGATTTGCAGCCCAAGGTGGTCCGCGGTCAATCCCACAAGCGGAGGGATAACGGCCCCGCCCATTGATGCGGTGACCAATAATCCAGAGATAGCCCCTTGCGATTGGCTGAAGCTGTGAATGGCCCCGCTGAACAGAAGAGTGATAAGCACGGAAGTGAAAAACCCGCAGGCCGAAAAACCGAAGACAGCCCATCCCGTGGGAGAGAGAATCGCAATCACGAGAGAAGTAAGTGCGCCTATAGCGTACAGCCGCAGCATGGAACGCGCTCCAAGCTTGTGAATCCCTGGACCGCTGGTGAGGCGGCCAAGTGCCTGCAGCCCCCAGAACAGCGATACTGTCAGAACGGGAAGAGCGGGCAGGTTGCGAATCAGGAAATTCTGGCTTGCGTTAGATACGCGCTCCGCTCCTAACCCATGAACCTGTTGAAAAAACTTTACGATCCAGGATGCGGTCCCGACTTCCGCGCCTACGTAGAAAAAAACCGCGAAAAAGTAGGTGATCGCGATGGGGTGTTTGAGCAGCTTGATAATCTCGCGTACGCGGAGTTGTTCCTTTGCGGCGTTGACTTGTTCCGGAAAATGGGAGAGGAGCAGTAAAACCAGCAGTATGGCGCAGAGGACCGCATAGCCCGCATAGAGTCGTTGCCAGGTCTCTCCATGCTCCTGGAGAAATGAAAGGCAAAAAGGTCCGGCAAATGCTCCAATTCCGCAAAAGCCAATCGTCAGTGTAAGGTTTCGATGATAATTCTCCCGGCAGTCCAGCAGTTCAACGAGGGAATTGCCGGCCGTCTCCAGAAGCGCAATTCCAGCGCCAATGACAAATGCCAGAATTGTTATTGCAACATAGCCGCTGGCCCATGGAATGGCTCCACAACCGGCGCCCATCAGGAATATGCCGGCGAGTACTACGGGCTTTGAACCAATCCGGTCGGCCGCCAATCCAGCGGGAATCGAACATACTCCGAAAGATATGTAGAATGCGAATGCCAGGAGACCGCCTGCGAAGAGGCTGAGATGGTACTGTTTGATCAAGACCGGGATGATCACTCCGACGACATTCAGAACAATCCCAAACGTAAAATAGGCTGCAAAAAATATCCATAACAGCCCGTTTGACGTTTGTCTGACTTCCCTCTCCGCTGTCACCATCTGCCTATCAGACCTCATCGAAGTTCATGCAGTCAATTTGTCGCTGAAGCGGGACGCCGGATTCAGGTATCTAGTAACCACACACAACAATGTTAAGTGGGCAACTGTCGCGATACCGGTCGCTTATTCTTCTGATTTCTGTTCTCTGCCATAAGCTCTCAATATCTGCTGGATAGTGTTCGTCGTGGAGCGCCCCTCCACCATATCGGCAAGGACGACTTTGCCCCCGTTCGCCTCCACCACTTCACGACCGCTCACATAATGGGCCCAGTCGCGGCCCTTCACCAGGACCTGGGGAAGAATTTTTGCGATGATATCTTTCGGCTCTTTATCGCCAAAGATGACCACATAATCCACGGCCCGCAGCGAGCCAATTACAAATGCGCGATCATCTTCGGAATTGATCGGTCTGTCATCGCCTTTATTCGCCCTGACGGAAGCGTCTGTATTGAGCCCAACAACCAATGCGTCACCTTGATCGCGGGCGAATGTGAGATAGCTGACATGCCCCCGGTGCAGAATGTCAAAGCATCCATTTGTAAACACGAGTTGTTTTCCATTTGCAACCAGCCGGTCGCGCTCGGCACGCATTTCTTCGATCGTCAGAATCTTCGGGTGGGCGATTTTCATCCTGCTCCCTTCTTGGGGAACCCCTACGGGCTATCAATCAACTACTCGAACTGTATCGTTTTCAACAATGCTGGGAACTGACAGAAATCAGGAACGACCAGATTGGCTCCAGCCCGAATCAGGCGCGAACGTTTCGCCTGGTTCCATCCAAACCGGCGCACCTCATCGCTCGCAACTCCGACACAAAAACCGCCGCGTCTCCTCGTCTCCCGAATTTCAACCGGTCCGTCGCCAAAAGTCGCAAACTGGTGGCCTGCAAGGTTGTTCTCGCGAATAATTCGTTCCAGAACCATCTTCTTTGCTTCGATCTTAATATCCCCAACCGCGCCGAAAATTCTGCCTTCAAACAGATCTGCGTATCCCATCGCCTTTGCCTCGGCGATCACGTCCGCTTCATCGGTACCACTCGCCAGATACAGTTTCACTCCGCGACGATGTAATTCCCGTAGAAACAGGATCGCCTTCTTTACCTGGAAATCTATCGGATCAAGTTCGCCTGACTGTAGTTTTTTCATGCGCCGATTGACCATCTCCAGAAGCTCCAGATTGAAGATGTGTTTATAGCCATGCGCGTCGAGGATCTCACCCTCATCGACGAAGCCTGCGTGTCGCACCAAATCGGTCAATCCTTTCATCTGCACCAGCGTTTGAATCCCGGTGGTGCGGTCGATGAATCTACGGACTTCCTCTGTTACCTTTCCAAACAACGCTGCATCGGCAATCAAGTAATGAGAGCCAAGCACTGCCCGCACCATCATCGGCTCCATAATCTTTTCCCAACCTTCGCGTAAGGTGGAGAGGGTTCCGTCATGGTCGAAAATGCAATGCTGAATATGAAGATCCTTAGGCAGTTCGCCGATCTGCTCGACCTCGGTTCCGTCTAGATACCGTGCAAGGTGGGGCATCTCCGCCAACTCTGGTTCAAAAACATAATCCGGCTGCGGGCCTACCACAAGAATCTCCGCCGGGGTGGCAGTCCCTGTCATCTGCAACTTTCGCACCGTAATTGTTGCTGCTATATTGGCCAACAAAGCGGCAGTCCGCGAATCCTGTCCGCTACCTAATACGGCTGCAATCACAGCGACCACAGTATCCCCGGCACCGACCGGATCCGTCTTCTCCACGATCTGAATTCCTGGAATTTCATGAACGGCGTCGCCATCCGCTACAAGAATGCCGCGCTCGCCACGAGTCAGGAAGGCAGCTTTTCCCGTTTGCTGCGAGATACGACGGGCCAGATCCTTTGCTCTGCACGTAGAAGTAGAATCTTCCACCAAATCGCCCAGGAATCTTGCCGCCTCCCGGGTATTCAACTTCAGTACTGCTCCCCGATACAGGTCAGGACGATGCCGCGCGTCCACCACAAAATGCGTGTTCGGATGATCGGCAATCACATTGTTAATGCGTTCAATCACTGATAGGCTGCTTACGCCTCTGGGAATCTGCTGATTCAGAACTACGACATTGTTTTCTGCTGCAGCTTTGCCCAGTGCTTCGATCAGGGCGTCGATTGTCTGCTGAGTCAGGACATTGAAAGCGCCAAAATCTATCCTGCTTTCTTCCTTATCGCCATAGCAAGGCTTTGCGTAGACCATCGTCTGCCAGCACCTATCAAGCACAATGCCGCTACTAATATCGGCTCCAAGCTCGCGCAAAAGGCGTAACAGTTCTTCTCCGTAAAGATCCGTTCCAATGACCCCGATTGCCTGCACCCGGCGAACACCTAAGTCAATCAGGTTGGCTACCACGTTTCCTGCGCCGCCCAAACTATAGCGCTGGCTGCGTACCCGGCGGACAGGCGATCCCGTCTCAATAGACAACTCCGCCTCACCGGTATCGAGCTGCCAATACGCGTCCAGACAGAAATCTCCAAATACGGCCACACGCACCTCAGACAGTGGAGCAATCGCACGTTCCAGCCAAGATGAGTTCATCGATTCAAATAACATACGGTTCCGTTCCAGCAATATGTATTCATCGCGGCTGCGATGAATTGCTGCTATACCGCAGAATTGTAAGCCGCAGCAAGTTCTGTATCCGGTCAGGGTACACTCCTTGCTTAAAAAACTTTGACGAAGCGCTTGACAATGGCATAACAAAGCTTCTAAAAATCTCATTCAAACGATTCAATACCATTTTTCGTTCCGAAACGATGAGGGGTGAATCGGGTTGGGGAAGTCCTCCATGGACTGTTCCTCCGGGAGATGACGATGATGACGAATCACACTCGACCAGGGCATCTTGTGACCAGCACACGCGTTAGCCGCCGCATATTCCGGTTCGCTGTCCTGGCACAGGTATGCTGGCTGATGATGTGTTTTTGCGGCCCCATACGGGCGCAGGAGGTCACTGGCACCATTCTCGGAACGGTCACGGATCCAACCAATTCCGCGTCGGAGATTCGCGTCCCTTTAGCATCCGGGGACCTGGCGCGTGGGAGATCGACCTGAGAATCATGATGAACTTCAAAATCACGCACGGTTCGCGGCTTCAGTTCCGGGCGGAGGCCTACAGCGCGCTGAATCACACCAACTACAACAACGTCGATAGGTCGCTGGGTGACGGTACAACGGGCCAGGTGCTCGGCGCGGCTCCGCCGCGGATCCTGCAGCTTGGCTTGAAGTACAATTTCTAACCGAAAGCATCGGATTATTGTAGAGGGTAAACTGCGATGACATTCTCCATGGAACTTCGGTCCGCACTGCTGCTGGCAACGTTTGCGATCTGTCCGGCGGCGGCTTCTTTTGGGCAGACGGCCCACCGCCCGACGCAGCCGAACTCCGTACCGCTACGACAGGGATGGGAGATCCAGTCGGCGTGCAAAATAAAGGCCGGCGGCGCGCAGTTGTCTTCGACCGAATACCACGCCGACGGCTGGATCAAGGCTACGGTCCCAACCACGGTGCTTGCGGCCCAGGTGGCTGCCGGAATCTATAAGGATCCATACTATGGGATGAATCTGCGGCAGATTCCTGGAACCACTTATCCTATTGGAGCGAAATTTTCTACTTTGCCTGTACCCGACGATAGCCCCTACCATTGCGGCTGGTGGTATCGCAGGCAATTTCAGGTTTCAGCTAGTTCGCGCGGCAAGATAACTTGGCTGCATTTCGGAGGAATCAACTACCGGGCCAATATATGGGTGAACGGCCGTCAAGTTGCCGACTCCAAACAAATTGCTGGAGCCTATCGCGTATACGATCTTGACATTTCCAAAGCAGTGACTCCCGGAAAACCTGCTGTCGTTGCCGTCGAGACCTTTGCGCCCGGACCGCTCGATCTGGGAATCAACTGGGTGGACTGGAATCCATCGCCGCCGGATAAAGACATGGGTTTATGGGGACCCGTGGACGTGCGAACTACCGGTCCGGTCGCTGTTCGCTATCCTTTTATCACGACTCATTTTGAAGATGCCAGCCGGAATGTGGCGGACATCACCGTAACCGCTGAACTGGAAAATGCGACGGATCATGCTGTGAGTGGAATTTTGTCGGGCACCTTTGCCGGCCAAAAATTCCAACAGTCCAGGTCGAGCTAGCGCGCGGGCGATTCGAAAAGCATCAGTTTCACACCGGAGCAGTTTCCGCAGTTGAAGCTGAGCCATCCCGCCATCTGGTGGCCCGCTGAAATGGGTGCGCACCCGCTGGAGAGATTGACCGTTCAATTTTCTGTGAACGGACAACTCTCTGACACGGCTTCCGCTCGCGTGGGGATTCGCGAAGTCACTTCTGAACTGACGGACAAAGGCGCCCGGCTGTTCCGCATCAATGGAAAACCGATCTTAATTCGCGGCGGCGGATGGTCGCAGGATTTAATGATGCGCGAGGACCACGAAAATCTTCCGCAGCAGATTCGAATGGTGAAGGACCTGCACCTGAATACGATTCGTCAAGAGGCCAAGCTCGAAGGCGATGCGTTCTACCGGCTGACGGACGAGAATGGGATTCTGGTGATGGCCGGATGGTGTTGCTGCGATCAGTGGGAGCAATGGAAAAAGTGGACCCCGGAAAATCATGAGGTGGCTAATGCTTCGCTGCGCTCCCAGATGCTGCGTCTTCGCCATCATGCGTCCTTGCTTGTCTGGCTGAATGGCAGCGATAATCCTCCACCGCCCGATGTCGAACAGGCCTACCTGAATGTAGAGAAGGAAACACACTGGCCGAATCCGACGATTTCCTCGGCATCCGCTACACCTACGACGGTCACCGGGCCGAGTGGGGTAAAAATGTCCGGACCGTATGACTACGTATCCCCTTCCTACTGGCTTGTCGATACAAACCACGGAGGCGCTTTCAGCTTCAACACGGAAACAAGTCCAGGCCCAGCGATACCGCAGCCTGACAGCTTGCGAAAATTTATTCCTCCTCAGGATCTCTGGCCCATCAATGAGGTGTGGGATTATCACGCGGGCGGTGGGGATTTCATGAATCTGAATGTATTCAATGCGGGGATGCGAGCGACTTATGGCTGGGCGGACTCTATGCCGGCATATTCGCGTATTGCGCAGACAATGGCGTACGACGGTGAACGCGCGATGTTTGAGGCCTACACCCGCAATAAGTACACTTCGACCGGCGTGATTCAATGGATGTTGAATAATGCCTGGCCCTCCGTTATCTGGCACTTATATGACTATTATCTGAACACCGGAGGCGGCTACTTCGGCACCAAAAAGGCATGCGAGCCGGTCCATGTTCAGTATTCCTACGATGACCACAGCATTTACGTGGTCAGCAGTCTACCCACCGCTTCGCCAAACCTTACTGTCCATGCAGAGGTATTCGATCTGCAACTGCACCAGGTATTCAACCAGACAAAAAATATCGACATTCCGGCCGATGGTTCGCAACGGGTCCTTGATATTCCATCCAGCATCTTCCAGCCGGAGGATTCGATCCACTTTGTTCGCCTGGAATTGGCCCGGCGTTCCGGCGACGTAGTGAGTCGAAATTTCTATTGGATTCCATCGAAGCTCACCCAGTTTGACTGGGCAAAAACCGACTATACCCATACACCGGCCATCGAGTTCGCGAATATGCGGGCTTTGCGCGATCTGCCCAAAGCCGAGGTCAGGGGCTCCCTGACATTGACAGGACGAAAGCTGGAAGTACATCTTGAAAATCCGACCAAAGCCTTGGCGTTTCAGGTTCAGTTGACGGCGAACGGCAAAGATGGCAAAGCAATTATCCCGCTGTTGTGGACCGATGACTTTATAGAATTGATGCCGGGTGAACGGCGGGATTTGTCTGCAGTGTTACCTGAGAAGTACTCGGGAGGCGCTCCCGCCATTCTAGTTACAGCTTGGAACACGGACCCAATCACTTTGCAACTCAGACATAAATGACGTGTAGGTTCCGTTGCGGAGTATAGGATCAGCTGATGCAATCCGGTAGATAGTTTCTCTACGGGTATAGATGGCTTGTCTTCTTTTGGAATTCATCCGTGGCCTCGCGGAGCCCCACAGATGCAAGCCTGATGATCTGATGCAGGTGCCTCCCGCAGGCGCCGAAAAGGAGAGAAATCTTGACCTCGAGACAAATCTATCTCTCAGCATTCCTCCTTTCCAGTACAGTGCTGGCTGGGTCTTGCGCAGCACAAACCGTTCATGTCGATGTTACTCCGGGCCACTCGACCAACAGCTTTGTCCCCACCAAAACGCTGGGCGCGGGAATCGATCGCATTCCCGTCAAGGCAATCGATGATGACCTGAACCCAGAGACGCTGCAACAGGTCTTTGCAGCCGGCTGGCAACCAATCACGTACCGGCAAAACACAGAGCTTTCGGTCGAGGCGTGGCATTGGAACCCGGAAGGCACATGGAGCGATCCCAGCGGCAAAGGATACTTCACCGGCTCTTCGATGCCGACCAGTAAGATGATTCGTTACTCTTACGGCTACGCATTGCCGCATCGCGGCTTTACCCGCAATAACGGTGTTGAAGGCAGCGGCTATTCCCGTCTGACGGACGGTGACCTGAACTCCTACTGGAAGAGCAATCCTTACCTGAGCAGCCGCTTCACCGGAGAGGACGACTCGCTTCATCCGCAGTGGGTCACACTCGATCTCGGCGTGTCTCAACTCGCCGATAGCATACGGATCGCATGGGCAGATCCTTACGCGGAAGATTTTGTCGTCCAATACTGGACTGGCCTCGATCCTATCGGTAATCCAACCAGTGGCGTTTGGCAAACCTTTCCTCACGGCGTTGTGACCGGCGGCAAGGGCGGCCTCGAGACAATTCGTCTGGCCGACATTCCTTTGACGGTCCGCTTCATTCGCGTATGGATGAGCAAGTCTTCGAATACGTGCGATTCGCACGGAACATCCGATCCGCGGAACTGCGTTGGCTATGCCATCCGCGAGCTGTACTTCGGCACCATGACATCCGACGGAAAATTTCACGATATGGTCTGGCACACGCCCGATCAGGACCAGACAGCGACTCTCTGCTCTTCCGTGGATCCGTGGCATGAGCCATCGGATTTGAAAGATACCCGCCAAGCACAAATGGGCCTCGATCTCTTCTATACCAGCGGCGTAACCCGCGGACTGCCTGCAATGATTCCGATCGCGATGATCTACGGTACGCCGGAAAATTCCGCCGCGGAAATCGCGTACCTGGAAAAGAGAAAATATCCCATTTCCTACGTGGAGATGGGCGAAGAGGTCGACGGCCAGTTCATGCTGCCGGAAGATTATGCAGCCTTATATATCCAGTGGGCGACGGCGCTACACAAAGTCGATCCCGCATTGAAGCTGGGAGGGCCCGCGTTTGAGGGGGTGAACGACGACATCCTCACGTGGCCCGATGCCAGCGGCGATGCTTCCTGGTTCACCCGCTTTCTGAATTATCTGCGCAGCCATCATCGAATGGACGACCTGGCGTTTTTCTCCTTCGAACACTATCCCTATACGCCCTGTAAAATCCCGTGGAGCAGTTTGTACGATGAGCCGACGCCTGATGACCCAAATTATGCGGGTTTGGCGGCAGGATGGTCTGCCCGCAAACATTCCAATGTTCATCACTGAGTCAAATCTGTCTTCTTCCACCGGGGAAACGTATGAGGACATTTTCTCCGGCCTTTGGCTCGCCAACTATGTCGGTTCATTTCTGAATGCCGGCGGGAATGCGCTGTATTTTTTCCACGATCTTCCGTTGCAAATGGAACACGGATGCGACAACTCGCCTGGCACGTTCGGCATGTTCACAGTGGATGCGAACTACAAAATACAACAGAAGCTCGCGCAATTCTTTGCCGCCCAGCTCATCAATCGGGAATGGGTTGAGCCCGGGACTGGGGTCGAGGACGTCTTTCCGGCATCCAGTGACATACAGGATGGCACAGGCCATGCGCTGGTAACTGCTTATGCGCTCCATCGGCCCGACGGCGAGTGGTCGCTGATGATCGTCAACAACGATCAATGGAACGCGCATAAGGTTCAAATTGTTTTTGGGTCCCAGGGCAAACCGCGGCCAGTCGTTCTCCGGCACGGTGGAGCTTTCGACGTTTGGCAGGGCGCAATATGCGTGGCACCCCATCGGCCTTCGAAACAATGGCGCACTATGAGCGGATCAACCCCGCCGTAGAGCCGATTTACCCGCATGGCGAGGCGAGCCCCGATGGTCCCATTCTCCACGAAACGAAAACCGTGAGCGGCACCACGGAATATGATCTACCCGCAGCTTCGATCGTCGTCGTCCGGGGAAAAATTGCGGGAGAAGCTTCAGCCGCTCTCGGGAAATGATCCGAGCATCGCCCGGGGAAATCCTGCACGACGCGAATGCGAGAGGTGCTCAGTTTCGCGCACAGGCGCTCTTGCTTCGATTATCCTCATGCGACGCGATATCATGTATGGATTTGTGAAGGAGAACCTGCCATCTTTTGCACTAAACTATTTCCTAAGTCGAGATAGCTGACAATATTATTGATGGAATATCCAGAGGCTACATGAAACAATATCGAGTTCTATTTGTTCTTCTTAATTCTGGCGATTGGAATTCGGGGATACGCCCAAGGATACTGTTATCCGTCCTGTGGAGACTCAGGACGTGCTGGTGAACCCGGGCATGGGAATCACCACCTTCCAGCGCTTCAACGGCCAGGCATTGAATCCGCCGCTGACGTGGTCCGAAAGCGGACCGGTTACGAAACTGCCGCAAGCGGCCACCAAACCTGATTTCCCGCAGGCTTCGATTGCCTACTGCCGCTGGTACTGGAGCGTCCTTGAGCCGGAACCGGGAAAGTTTCGCTGGGACATCATCGATCTGGCATTGCAGGAGGCGCGGAAGCATGGACAGACGCTCGCCATCCGTTTGATGCCCTATTCCGATAAGAATCCGCTGCCGGATTGGTATCGCAACTCCGGTGCGCGGCGCGCCAATAAGCCGACAGATAAAGATGGCAATATCTGGCAGCCGGATTTCAGCGATCCACTGTATCTGAAGGACTGGGGGGAACTGGTAGCGGCTGCCGGGAAACGTTATGACGGCAATCCTTACCTCGACAGCGTTGATATATCTTCGGTCGGCTACTGGGGTGAAGGCTGGAGCCCTTACATGCCGCCGTTCTCCTTTCAAAAACCACTGATCGATATCTGGCTCAATGCGTTTCCATCGCACACCTCTGCTGATGAATTTCGATCAACCGGAGGCACTGGCCTATGGAACACAACATGGTGCTGGCTGGCGGCTGGACTGCCTCGGGGACATGCGTACAGAATCTAATGACCCATATTTTCAGCCAGAAATGCTCGACGTATATCCACAGCAAATTGCGCAAACCGGAATTCAAAATGTATGGCAGCGCAGCCCGGTTTCGCTGGAAACGTGTGGGACACCGTCGAGCTGGAAAAAAGATGGCTACGATGTCTCCTACATTCTTGCCCAGGCGCTGCGCTGGCATATCACCTCGATGAACGTGAAATCTTCTCCAATCCCGCCGGAATGGAAAAACCAGTTTGAAGATTTCGAGAAAAAGATGGGCTATCGTTTTATTCTGCGCCGTCTGGAATATCCGCAATCGGTGAGGCCGGGGGAGATGATGCCCGTTCATATGTGGTGGCTGAATGCCGGGGTCGCTCCCATCTACCGTAAGTACTGGCTTGCTGTGGAATTGCAGTCGGCAAACGCGAAAAGCGATCATTCGGGTTCCGGTAGATGTAAGAAAGTGGCTTCCGGGAGACGCGGTTTTCGACAGTACGCTATTTGTGCCCTACAACTTGCCTGCAGGTAGCTATAAATTCCGAATTGCGATGCTGGATCCGAGAACGCAGCAGCCTGCGATCCGCTTCGCCATAGAAGGCAGACAGTCCGATGGCTGGTACAACCTGGGATCGCTGACGGTTGCAAACAGTGAAACGGAATTGCAGCGATAGAATAGAAGATCTGCCGGCTGTTTTGCTACACGCGGACGGGCGCGATTCTACACCGATATCAAAACGGTTACCACATGCTGGGCACCAGTATTCGCACGAGTGTAGATACGACAATCGCCCATGCTCGGCTGATTATGGGCATGGATAGGTTTCAGGGTGTCTCACCGGGGTTGCGGACAAAGGTTTCGGAAACTGGCGCTTCCTCAGCCATACGGAGATTCGCTCTTCGCAAGAAGAAATACACTGGAATGCCAAGAGTAACAATCAGAAATCCAGGAATAGTAGTGGCCGGACGATATAGCAAAAGTACGACCAGCAATGTTCCTGTTCCGCCGATATAGAGAAGCGGAATAACTGGGTAGCCGAAGGCTCGGTAAGGACGAGCGGCAAGAGGCCGCAGCTTGCGTAATCGAAAAACTCCCGCAATGGTCAGAATGTAGAACAGCAGCCCCGCCGAGATTACGTAATCGAGTAGATTACTGTAAAGATTTCCGTAGACCTTCGTGGACGGATCGTATGTTCGCGGCAGGACGAGAAAAGCTGCCCACAATCCCTGCGCAACCAGAGCGGTAGCTGGTACATGGGTTCGATTAAGTTGTTGAGCCTTGCGAAAGAATAGTCCATCGCGTGCCATTGCGTAATAAGCGCGAGCGCCGGCCAGCACCATGCCATTGATGCACCCGAACGTGGATACCATGATGAGAACCGCTATTAACTGACTGCCGAAGCTTGGAAATACAGCCTGGAGCATGGCTCCGGCGACGCGATCAGAGGGCGCATGCTGAATCTGCGACAGAGGCAAAACTGCGAAATATGCGACATTGACAAGCATGTAGAGGCAAATAACAGAGATGGCTCCCACCGCAAGAGCAAGAGGAACATTGCGGCGTGGATTTTTTATTTCGCCTGCAATAAAGGTGATGTTATTCCAGGCATCTGCGGCGAACAGTGAACCTGTCTGCGATACGCAGAGAGCGATAAAGATACCAAATCCCGTGGCCGCACTCAGATGCGAAGTGATCGGTTCATACCCATGTGGCTTCCACAGGGATGTAAAATTGGCGTGCCATGCGGTCGCGTTCCGTCCAATGAATAATCCTGCCACAACTAGTGCCGCCAATGCGGCTATTTTGCTGGCCGTAAAAGTGTTCTGGACCAGCTTCCCATATTCCAGGCCACGGGTATTCGTCCAGGTCAGTAGTACGAGCACCAGGATGGCAACCGCTTGTGTCGTAGAAAGCGATATGGCGTACCTGGGAAGAATATGTATTGGCGCGATCAGGTAGTTGGATTCAGATAGCTGGGGAATGAATACTCCGAGATAACGAGCAAAGGCCACCGCCACAGCAGCCACAGTTCCCGTTTGAATTACCAGGAACAAAGTCCATCCATACAGGAATCCGACAATCGGAGAGAATGCTTCACGCAGGTAGACGTACTGGCCGCCGGCTTTCGGCATCATTGAGGCTAGCTCGCCATAAGAGAGCGCACCGGCAATCGTTAGCAAGCCCGCAACCAGCCAGGAAACCATCACCCAGCCGGCTGAACCGAGCTCGCGGGACATTTCCGACGAAACGATGAAAATAGCTGAGCCGATCATCGACCCAGCCACGATCATCACCGAATCATAGAGATTAAGCCTCGGGGCAAAGCCGGCCGGCACTGACGGGGCTGACGAGGACGATTGGTTCTCTGTCCGGATATGCTTCTCGTCTTGCATGAGTCACTGAAACATACCTTCGATGCAGTTGTCCAACAATTTCCTCCACTGGCTTGAAGTGATTTGAGATCAAGCTTAGGTGTTTCGCAGCCAATCCAAATAATGTTCCTGGGCATCGTGTTCGGAGGAAACAAGAAATCGCACATTGTTAGGCGAAGAACCTTGATCAAGTCGATTTCTGTACTGCTCTCGGACGGAAGGCTCCGAGAGTATCTGCCCGCTCGGACCTGAGCCATTCATTATCCAGCACGGACGAGGACTCAACCGGACAACAAGATCCGCAACATCGAAATTGCGTAAGATGCCCGGCACGAACCATCCAAGCTTTACTGAATAACTTTTGGATTCAAGAACTGAGGCGTAACTCACCAGGGTTCGATCCAAAAGAACGGAGCGTGCACGATCATCCAGAAACGCCGCCATCACTGCAGCCAAACCGGCACTCCCCGTACCAAGAAGGCGAATTTGCGACGGATCAACATCCGGCCGGCTGGCCAGATAATCGATCGCGCGCAATGTATCCCACACTCTCTGACCAATGACAGGCCTGCCCAGGATAAGGCCGGACCAGGCGAAATCTTCTTCCAGGTCAAGACCGCCGCCAAAGAAGTGGGGACCCGCCTTGGGGAGGCGGGGCATTGTGATGCCCAGACCACGGAGGTTGATGGTGCAGATCGCATGGCCTGCAGCCAGTAAATGGTCCATCGACCCCGGTTCCGCGACGACCGCATCTCCGCCGCTCTCGGTGAGGTAAAGGACGGTCGAGCGTTGTTTTCCTCCAGAGGACGGCTTAACAAACCAGCCTGGAATCCGTATGCGCGGATCGGATTCAAATTGGATCTCCTCGATCACCACACCTTTACGCACATTCGAAGAGAGAATTCTCGATTGAAGAGGCTGCCGCTGCTGAGGTAAAGCCAACAACTTTATCACCGCAGCCTGCATTTTCCGTTTGGATGACCCAGTATTTTCCGGCGCGTTGAGAAATGGGCTTTTCTGCATGATCGTTCGAGCGCGATCGGTCGTTAGTTGAACCACGGAACGGCCGCCGAGAGAAGTCAATACCTGTCCCGTGCTTGTTGCGTTCAGCCTTTCTGGAGGAAATGCGTCGAATTCCGCTTCCTGGTCTCCTGCATCCGGATTTCCTAACCATCGATTGAACCATCCGTAGGTCTCGGTCCGATTAAAAAAGTCCATACTGTGAGGAAGGTGGGAAGCATAGAGTCGAACGTGATCCTCTGCTCCAGATAGACCATAGGCGCGCTGCAGCTCTCGGTAGATATTTTTTGTTGAGTCTTCATATTCAGGAGAATATGTTTCGCCCACATCGTGTGTGGTGTAACAAATTAAAAGTGGTTTGGGAGCAAAGGCCCAAAGAAGATCCCCGCGGTCAACGCTAAAAGGTAATCCTCCCACTATGTTTTGTTCGGCATCCGCGATCGCGCCTGGAGGATCGAAAGACGGCCCGGCGACATTCTCCGAATTTCCTTCTACAACAACAGCGGATCGAAGCCGCGGATCCAGGGCAGCCAGGTACATCGTCATTGTGCCGCCGCCTGAATGACCGACACATCCGAGTCGACTGGCATCCACCTCCGGACGACTGATCAGATAATCCAGGCCGCGAATGCCATCCCATGAGCGATAAAGCGCAAAGGTTTCGCCTAGCAGAACCATAGTTCGGCCGATTTGTGAATGTTCTCCGGTTGGCCCATAGAGGGATCGGCCAGTATGGGGATCAATGTATTGGAGCCGCTCCCCCTGGCCGAAAGGATCGTATGCGAGAACCACGTACCCTTTGCGGGCCAGATTCTGATAAAGATACTGATAATTGCGATATGCCTTTCCATCCTCGGTATGGCCAACAGGAGCCAAAATGGCTGGATAGGGCGGCTTCATTGAAGTGGGAATATAGAGGTTGGCAGTAACGTAAACCTGCGGAAGGCTCTCAAATATGACGTTCTCAATCCGGTATGGACCCCGATCCATGGTGCCGGTGACCCGAGGATTGAGCGGCGTTTTTTCCAGTGGTCCTCCAATAAGTTCCCACAGCCGTGAACGAACCATGGCGGCCCGTTCTTGTAGTTTTGCGACCGAATTGATTGCTGCGAGGTCTGCAAGCCGCCTGCTTCTCGCCCGGTTCATCTCTCCGGAAATATAAGCTGGCCAGTCATTCCAGAAATCGCGATCCGAACGGCTCTGGTCACTGGCAGCATCGGATGAATCGGCGCCGGTCGCTGCAGAAAACATCTGCGCCGGGTTTGCAGCCAATCCGGCTGCGCCGATAAGGTTGGCTGCAAGAAAATCTCGTCGTGTTGTCAAGCCTCACCTCGTTTGTGCTTAGCCATTGCGTTAAAGCAAACAGCTACTTCGATTTCGCGACCTATATTCGCGTCAATCATGATCCGCAGTACACCTCGAATGCGTCGCCGGGATCTGAGCAAGCTACCCGAACAATGGTCCGCAACAAATTTCTTAAAGTCAAGAGATTTTTCAATGTTTCGACATGACGATTTCGGATGCCACTTATGTTTATAGCGGGCTGTTCGGTCCATCGCACCGGACTGTAAGATAATGAGCCACTTTTGAACAGCGGTGGGGACTGACACCTATGTGCTGTATCCAAGAGCATTGATCGGATCCCGCAGTACCTGCTTGCCATACCTACCCGGTCTTTACCTGAACGGTGGAGCGAACCAGGCACTTACGGTCGTGCAATATTTCGCGTTGATTCACTACTGTTCCTTGACAGCATCGTTTTTTGCAGAGTAAACAGTTTACATATCTGTTCGAGCTCTGCCGACCGGTATGGCCCGAATTATGGCAGAAATGGAAACTGTTATTTCGGAATTCTTTTAGGAGACTGGTGTTCTATGCAGCGAAATGTATGTGCGGTGGTGGCGTTTTTAGCTGCAATGGTGATCACGCCGGCTTTGTTGGGCCAGAGCCAGGGTGCCATATCCGGGACAGTGAATGATACCTCCGGTGCTGTGATTCCCTCAGCCACTGTCGTGGCAACACAATCGGACACAGGCACAGCCACCAACGTGAAGACGAATGAGAGTGGTTTTTATGTCTTTCCATCCCTGCCGCCAGCAAGATACTCGATATCTGTTACTGCGCCTGGGTTCAAAAACTTCGAGGTGATAAGAGAGATTTTTTGAGGAGGCTAGATGAAGAAGGAAAGCGTTGATACAAATCTGAGAGCTACGCGAAGATGGTGTGCGAGTGGGCTATTTCTTGTGTTTCTGGCGATTGGGTCCGCTTCATTCGGCCAAGGCAGGGCCTCGCTGTCCGGCAGAGTGACTGACACCCAGGGAGCAATTATCCCATCGGCGGTTGTTACCGCGACACGAATAGGCACCGGCGCTAAAATGGTTACCCGTTCGAACCCGACCGGATTCTATGTTTTTCCATCCTTACCGGCGTCGAGCTATTCCATTTCTGTTTCCGCGACCGGATTCAGGAGATACGACCAAGTGGGCATTCTTGTGCAGGCGAATCAATCGGTCACGGCCGATGTGACCCTTCAGCCCGGAGAGCAATCAGAAACGGTTAGGGTCTCTGCCGTGGCCGCTCAGGTGAATACTACCACCGGCACGTTGTCGAACGTTATCGGACAGCGTGCCGTGGAGAATCTGCCTCTGAACGGCAGAAATGCAGCACAGTTGACAGAAGAAACGGCGGGCGTGATCTTAGGACCGAATGACGGCATCGACCAGGGGACTCAGAAGACTTTTCCCGCAGCCGTTGCGATCTCGGTGAACGGATCGGGAACCGCTGAGACGAATTTCATGTTCGACGGCGGCAATAATGTAGACGAGTATTTTATGGCGAACCAGCCATTTCCGTTCCCCGACGCGCTTCAGGAGTTCAGTATACAAACCAGCAATTACACTGCTCAATACGGCCAAGCCGCCGGAGGCGTCGTAAATATCATCTCCAAATCCGGTACTCGGGAGTTCCACGGTGATCTGTTTGAGTACGTTCGTAACGGGATGTTCAATGCGGCCAATTTCTTTTCTTCTACGGTCGACCCACTCAAGCGTAACCAGTTTGGCGGAACCATCGGTGGACCTGTAGAAATTCCACATTTGTTCAAAACCAAGCACGCTTTCTTTTTTGTCGGTTATCAAAGGACTATCCTCCGCGATCAACAGGGGGGGGTCAGTTCGTTCGTTCCGACTCAGGCGAACTTGAGAGGCGACTTTTCTGCACTATTAAGCGCGTCCAACCCGGATAATCCGACCGGCGCGGCGGTTCAACTCATCAACCCGCATACTCGGCAGCCATACGTGGGCAATATAATCGATCCAGCTACCTTCGACCCGGCCTCAGTTGCCATCATGCAGGCTTTGCCCAGCGTTACCGGCAATGGCGCGACCTTTTACCAGAATCCGGTCCGCCAGGATTTCAATGAAATTCTCGTGCGAGGCGATCAGGATATTGCCTCGAACGATCATCTCACCGAACATTTCTATCGCAACAGCTTCACGAACGCTGGGGTGTACAACCCACACAATCTGCTTACGTACAACGATCAGTCAACGATCCCGGTACTGAGTGCGCTCGTTTCTGAAACTCACACCTTCTCCCCGCACGTGTTGAATGATCTCGTCGTCAACTACTCTCGTGAGGTGTCGACGCGTGGTCCTGTAGAGGGCGTTCCAAATATCGCCAGCTTTGGAGTCAATATCCCTCAGCCTCCATCGAATCAGCTCGCCGGGTTGAGCGTTGATGGATACTTCAGTTTCGGAGCCGCTGGTCTCGCGCTGTTTCGCCGCAATAACTACACCCTTACCGATGATGTAAGTTGGGTGAGAGGGGCGCACAGCATGTCGTTTGGAGTGCATGCCGAACTTTCCAAAGTCGATATCGATAGCTTTTTCAATAATTCTGGAACGTTCGGATTCACTGCTGATACAACGAACAATGCTGCGGCCAGCTTCCTGCTCGGCTTCTTAAATAACTTTCAGCAGGGTAATGGCCAATATTTTAACGACCGCAATCAGTTCTACGGACTTTATGCCCAGGATAGCTGGCGCATTACTCCCAAGCTAACACTCAATTACGGCTTGCGATGGGAGCCGTACCGGCCGTGGCATGAGATTAATGGTAAGACGATGCAATTCAGTCCGACTGGATACGCCGAAGGCAGAGTTTCCAGGGTCTACCCGCTCGCACCTCCAGGTCTATTCTTCCCGGGGGACCCGGGGGTTCCGAGAGATGGCGTCGAGCCGATCTATAACAACTTTATGCCGCGGTTCGGCTTTGCCTATGATGTCCGAGGCGATGGCACGTTGAGCATTCGCGGCGGCGCTGGACTCTTCTATGCCACCCGTCTGTCAGCTAAGTCTAATAGCATTCCTTCGGAAATTTCTCCCTTCTCCACGTCAGTCAGCCTGACGGACGTGCAGGGGCCTTTCAGTGACCCCTATCGTGGCATTACAGATCCCTTTGTGGGCCCTCCTCAGCCACCGGCTACCTATGTCTTCCCGCTGCCCGTCCAAGTTAATGCTTTTGACCCATCGGGAAAGTTTCAGGTTGCGGGGACCTACGCGTACAATCTCACCGTGGAAAAGAGCCTTTTCCGAGATTGGGTCTTAAGCATCGCATATGTGGGTTCGCATTCCTCACATCTATTTAATCAGGACGACTATAACCCGTCCACCTATATTCCGGGGAGCACGCTGGGGACGAACGCACGCCGTCGCTATCCTGGCTTTTCCGATATAGACATCTACAGCACGGGTGGAAACTCGAACTATAATTCGGGGCAAGTTATGTTGCGGCGGCACCTATCGATGGGCCTCGATCTAAGTGCAAACTATACATATTCGAAGTCCATGGACACGTTACCTGCCATTGGGGTGGATACCTCGACGGCCTCTTCCGGTCCGGGTGGCGCCTATGCGATTCCGATTTATGAACCAGATTATAAACGGTTGGATATCGGCCCGTCGGATTTCGATCGTACGCACGTCTTTTCCGGCTCGTACGTCTGGTCGCTTCCCAAAATGACCGGTGGCAACGCCCTGACGCGTGCGATTTTGAACAACTGGATGACTACCGGCATCGTCCAGGCCCAGTCAGGCCAGCCGCTCACTATTACGGCCGGAAAGGATATTTCCGGGACGGGGCTACTGAAGGATCGTGCCCAATGGAATGGCAAAAATCCCTATGGGGCAGGAGCTTGCAAATCGTCCAGCGTACCATGCAAGAGCTATCTTAACCCGGCCGACTTTTCGTTGCCGGCGCCCGGAACCTTTGGCAACGTAGGCAAGGGTAAATTCCGTGGCCCTGGCTACTTTGACTGGGATGCTGGACTAGCCCGCAGCTTTCCCTTCGGCGGATCGAGAGCCTTCGAGTTCAGAGCGGAATACTTCAATGTAATTAACCGAAATAATCTGAACAACCCGATCACCAGCATCAGCTCTGGCGGCTTTGGCCAGATCAGTAGTTCGACGGCAGCCGAATCCCCGATAAGCCCACGTGTCGCACAGTTTTCGGGGAAGCTTGTCTTCTGAGAGAGCCACGAGCAAAGAGGCGGTGCCGGGCGGCTCCTTCGTATAACTGAGTAACAAATGGGCAGGGACCTCGGAGCTGCTTTATGGGAGTGGTCCACCCATCACCATCACCGCCGGCTCGGATATCTCTAAAACAGGCCTGTTACAGGATCGCGCGCAATGGAATGGAGCGAATCCGTATGGTCCCGGTGCATGCAAGACAAGTTCTCCATGCAAAAACTACCTGAATCCGGCTGCATTCTCTCTGCCTGCGATTGGCAATTTTGGCAACGTCGTAAAGGGATCTTTCCGTGGCCCAGGTTATTTCGACTGGGATGCAGGCTTAGTTCGAATATTCCCCGTGAAAGGAAGGGCAAACGTGGAGTTCAGGGCTGAATACTTCAACCTGTTGAATCACACGAACCTGAATAGCCCCGTCGTTGCCGTCAGTTCAGGTGGCTTTGGTACCGTCACGAGTGCAGGCGATCCCCGTATCGCGCAGCTGGCGGCGAAATTCCTCTTTTAATAACGATTCTCTCGGCAGGAAGCGACGCGTGTCGAGAACTGCGCTTGGAATACACTCGCCCCATCGATAGATATTTTTCTATAGCGCGGGAAATTTATCTTGACACCGAGCATAGACGAGGGCTATTTTGATTCTTTAATGCGCTCTCAGTGGAAAACACCTTCAATTTTTACCGTTGATGCTTTTGGGGGCGCAAGTGGAGTACTTCCGCAATTCGAAGCAGAAGCAAGTGAACAGTGAGGAATCAATGAAGCAGCATGTACGATGGATAGCCGTTCTATGTTTATTCTCCGTGGCGGCGGCTGTTTCAGCGCAGTCTCGTCCACCAAAAATTATCGACGTGCACGTGCATTACAACGGCGAATCAGGCGTTCTGGAAAAGCTACTCGACAGGTTAAATGCCGTCGATGGTATGGCATTTCTGCTGGTAACTCCAAAGGGATTTCCGCAAGCTAATAAGTTCATTCATGAACATCCAAACCGTTTTATTGGTTTTGGAGACATCAAGCTGGATAATCCAAATGTTCTCCAGGAGGTCGACCGCTTCCACGCCGCGGGATTTCGCGGATTGGGCGAAATCAGTACGACCCTGAAGAACTATGACGATCAGAAATACTGGCCCATCTACGATCGTGCCGACAAATATCACATGATTCTTCTTTTTCATACCGGAATCGTAGCCAGGCCGGACCCGGCGAAGCCGGCGAATATCAGCTTCGACCGCAGCCGGGCTTCGCGGCTTGACCTGATTGCGCGGCACTGGCCCGGGTTAACCATCATCGGCGCCCATCTTGGAAATCCTGATTACGCGGAGGCAGCTGAAATTGCAAGGTGGAACCCAAATCTTTACTTCGATGTTTCGGGTACAAGTCTTATCAAGAAGAAAGACGATTATCGTTTTTTCCGCTCCATTTTCTGGTGGACAGGAGTCGTCAGCCCTCATACCCCGTCCAGTGGCACCAGCGCCTTTGAGAAACTCGTCTTCGGTTCGGATGTCTTCGATGGCGATCTACAGGAATTCGACCGTGCGATGGCGCGCTATCACGCGATGTTGGACGCATGTCAGGTACCGCAGAGTGCGCAGGATAATATTTTCTCGGGAACGATGTGGCACATTCTGCAGGCACAGCAAGCGCAAATTTCAACGTCAGCCCAACGGTGAGCGGAATCGCAAACGCGAAGTGCAATACAGCGAAATCATTCCTTGACCTGCGCGGAGCGGACGGAATCCCGCTTAATAATCCATCAAACCATTACTATTATTAATGTGAGGAACAGAAGTCATGCCGAATACGTTTGGAACAACGGTGGTTGTGCTCCTGGGGATCATGCTTCTTCCTCCCCTCGGGCGTGCTCAGTCGGAACCGGTAAGCTTCACGCGGCAGGGAGACACGATCCAGGTCAAGATAGGTGGCCAACCTTTTACCACGTATCACTTTGATCCAAATACGGCGAAGGCTTACCTCCAGCCCCTGCGCGACGCCAAGGGCGTAGTTGTCACCCGCGGTTTCCCGATTGGAGATACCATTCCGGCTGCGCACCTGCATGATCCCAGCCTGGAGCCGCACCAGCGCGCCATGTACTTTGGACACGGGAACATCAACGGCTATGATTTTTGGAGTGAGGAAGTCTTTGCCAAATATTATGGCCACCATGACACCTCACGCTGGGGGAGAATGGTATTCCGCAAGATTGACGAGATGCAAGGCGGCCCCTCTTCCGGCACCATTCGCGCCACGTTCGACCTTGAAGGTCCGGACCACAAGCCATTTGCCCAGGAGACCCAGGAATTTACCTTCCGGGGCGACAAGGGATCGCGCACCATTGATAGTCACATCGTTATTCACGCCAACCATGGTCCGGTAAAATTCGGCGATACGAAGGAGGGCACTTTCGCGATTCGCCTCGCGCCCGAGCTCGATGCTCCCACAGGGAAGATGGTGGATTCAAAGGGCCGGCATGGCGAGGCTCAGATCTGGGGCAAGCGCGCAGACTGGGTTAACGTCGATGGAGTCATTAACGGCCAGACGCTGGGCGTTGCCATTTTCGACAGTCCGAATAGCTTTCGTCATCCGACCTACTGGCACGCCCGCGGTTACGGATTGCTGGCCGCGAATCCTTTTGGTCTTTCATTTTTTCTTCGCGATCCCAAGCAGAACGGGAGCTATACCCTTCCCGCCGGAAAATCAATCAATTTTCAATACCGCGTGTTCATCCACGATGGCAATTACCAGCAAGCGCATGTTGCGGAGCAATATAGTCACTATGCTGCCCATCCATAACGGCAGTGGCATTTGGACGCATTCTTAAAAGATTGGGAGCGATACGAAATGGACGAGAGCAGAAGAGAGTTTCTAAAGACAGGCGCAAAGGCGGCCGCCACGATTGCAGCTGCCCAACCCTTGAGCGCCTTCGCGCAGGGAAATGTTCTGGGTGCCAACAATCGGGTGCGCGTCGCGGTCATCGGGCTGCGTGGTCGAGGCCAAGAGCACATTAAGCGATATGGAACAATGCCGAATGTCGAAATCGCGGCGCTCTGCGATATCGACGATAACGTGATGAGGGAACGGCTTCCAGAAGTGCAGAAGCTCGGTTCCCATCCGAAGACTTATGTCGACATACGTAAGCTGCTCGATGACAAATCCATCGACGCTGTCTCGATCGCAACCCCGAACGACTGGCACTCGTTGATGGCGATCTGGGCGTGCCAGGCAGGCAAGGACGTATACGTGGAGAAACCCTGTTCCCACAATCTGTGGGAGGGCGGACAACTCGTCCGCGCGGCGGCGAAATACAACCGCGTCGTGCAGCACGGGACCCAGAGCCGCTCCACGCCCGAAATCGTCGAGGCAATAAAGAAAGTAAAGGGCGGTCTTATCGGAGATGTTTATCTTTCACGCGGTCTGTGTTACAAGCGCAGAAACACAATTGGCCACACGCCGGTGTCCCCTGTTCCCGCAGGGGTTGACTACAACCTGTGGACGGGACCGGCGCCCCTCCAGCCCTTCACCAAGAATCATTTTCATTACAACTGGCATTGGTTCTGGAACTACGGCAACGGAGATATTGGAAACCAGGGCGTCCATCAGATGGATATTGCGCGATGGGGATTGGGACTTGGCTTTCCCAACAAAGTTTCGGCGATCGGCGGCCACTTCATGTTCGACGATGACCAGCAGACTCCAAACACATTGAACGCCGCGTTCGAGTACATCCGACCCGGCAAAAAGCCCACACTGCTGGAATTCGAGGTCCGCCACTGGGACACAAACCACGAGGCAGGGATCGGATTGAGCCGCAAAGCCCGCGTGGATTTGGCGGAAACAGCTCAGGGTGGACTCGGTCCGCAGGAGGGAAGTTACAACACTGTAGGAAACATTTTTTATGGATCCAAGGGGTATCTGGCCATCGATGGCGGCAATGGCGGTTATCGCAGCTGGATGGGACAAGACCAGCAGCCCGGCCCCTCCGCACCGGCAGCCAAGGACACCAATTTCGAAAATTTCATCGCCTGCGTCATTAGCCGGAAAAAAGAAGACCTCAACGCTCCCGTTGAGGAAGGATACATTTCCGCTGGATTGGTGCATCTGGCCAACGCCTCTTATCGGCTAGGACGAACCTTGAATTTCGATCCTGAGACGAAGATGGTGAAGAACGATGACGAAGCCAATCGTCTGCTGCGCGACGGCGATCGCGGATATCGCGCGCCGTTTGTAGTGCCGGAGCAGGTTTAAATCGAACGGGGATGCCCAGCATATCGCGCGTTTCTTAGACGGTGCCAGCTCATCCAGTGACGAGTGCATCCGCGATGCTGAGAGCATCGTCGAAAGCAGCAATACCCGAGTCGATTTCGCTCTTCTCGACAATGAGCGGCGGCGCGATGACAAAATGGCTGATCCACGCATTTATGGCGACGCCGGAGGCAAGCATCTTAGCGGCAATCTGATCTACGACCAGAGGCTTGCCGTCCAACTTGTCCCGGCCCGTATTGAACGGTTCTTTCGTGCTCTGATTTTTGACCAGCTCCACTCCCCAGAACAATCCTAGTCCGCGTACATCTCCAATCGACGGATGTTTATACTTGAGTTCCTTCAATTTATCTTCCATGTAAGGAGCGAGTTGACGAGCGCGTTCCACTAAACCAAGCCGCTGCATTTCATGGATGGTTGCTATCGCTGGCTTCAGGGTCATAGGATGAGCTTCATACGTATGACCGTGAGCGAAATAATGGTCGACAAAGAACTCGCCGATCTTTTCGGACGTGGCGCAGAGTCCAAGCGGAACATAGGCCGAAGTGATGCCCTTGGCGGTGGTAAGAATATCGGGCTTAACTCCCCAATGGTCCATACAGAACCATTCCCCGGTGCGACCCCAGCCCGTCATCACTTCGTCGGCAATCAATAAAACGTTATGCCTGTCGCAAATAGCGCGTAACTTTGGCATGTATTCTTTGGGCGGGACAAGTACTCCATTTGTCCCTACAACGGGCTCTACCAACACCGCTGCCACGTCGCTTTCATTCACGATCATGTGTTCCAGGTAGTCCGCGCATGCTATCCCGCATCCAGGGTAAGTATGCCGGATCGGACAGTCATAGCAATTTACTTCAGGAGCAAAAACGAAATCCGGACCTTTGCCGAACGGCTCCATGGGCCAGCGCCGCAGCTCGCCAGTCGCGCCGATCGATCCGATCGTGGATCCGTGATATGAGCGATACCGAGCGATGATTTTTCTCTTCCCCGTATACATGCGGGCGATCTTGAAAGCTGCTTCATTTGCTTCCGTACCGGAGGTCGTGAAGAAAAATTTGTTTAGTCCTTCGGGAAGTACTTCGAGGAGGAGCTTGCTGAGTTCCGCTCGCGCCGTTGTAGCGTATCCAGGCAGCGCATAGGGCAACTCATCTGCCTGTTCTTTGATAGCTGCAATGACGGCGGCATTCTTATGGCCCAGATTCACACACATCAGTTGCGAAGAAAAATCGAGATAGCGATTCCCCTTACTGTCGATGAAGTAACAATCCTGGGCGTCCACGACATGCAACGGATTCCAGGATTTCTGATAACGCCAAGTGCCATAGTTCAGTTTTCGCGTTAAATCGACGACCTCGGAAGAGGTGAGGGGTTCCGTCTCAGCAGGTATGTGCGTCATCGTCATGTAAGGTGCACCTGAATCCAATCTCGGCCGGCGACTCGCTGGCTCATAGGGCAAGCTGTTATTGCGGAGAAACTTTATCCGCTTCCCGGTTCGCCTTATCTTGTGCCCTATCGGCCTTCTTCTGCTTTCGGCTTTTTAGAGCTTTGCGCTCAGCTTTGTCGGCTTTTGCCTGTGCCTTATCCGCCTTATGCTCCTGTTTCAGCTGGTGCTGTGCGTCTTTATTTTCCTGCATGTTGGTTTGACCGAACGCCGGCATAGTCAGCACGCCAGCCAGCACAATCGCGGTACCTAAAGTGAAAACTTTCATCGCAAATTCTCCTGGTTTACTCATGAGATCACTCGGCCGCAGATCGCTAATTAAATAACACGCATATTCCTCCCCTGAGCCAGTTACCGTAATTGGATGCCGGCGCTCACGCAAGGGTGAGCTTCCATCAGCTTCGTACTGATCGCTCGCAGTTGTCGAGTCATCAAGCTGCTTCTCTATCGTTTGGTGTTCTAGAACTCGGATCAAGCATATCGCATATTGAAAACTGAGCGATTAAGAAAATTGAGCCTGAGGCCTCATTTTGGCTTTTAGGAGACGCAGGAATGGGCCAGCTCAATCTGATATCGGCCACCTGAAGCTTGCAGTCTAGAATTTTGTCGTGAGACGGAGTGAAAAGCTGCGTGGCGGCCCGATGGCATTACCCGAAAACAGTCCGCCGAAATCGATCACATCCAACACATTGTTCAGATTCTGACCATCGATCTGAAGGCGCATATTCACGCGGTTTGATCGATAGATGGTTGCACCCGCGGAGGCGTTTGTTTGAAATGCCGGATAGATCCGGCCGCGATCGAAGTTGATGCGGTCCAGAACCTGCTGCCCATATTCGGCGAGCACCGTCGCCGGATCCCCGTCGAAATCGAAGGGCAGACCCGAGTCAAATTGAAGGCCGCCGGCAACCCAGAAACGGGGTGCAATCTGATAACGGAGGCGACCGCGAACGGTATTGCGCTGGTCCTGGGAATCCGGGAAATGACCGGTGACCTGGCTAGCGGCTGCACTTGCGTCGCCGCCGAGAAAAAGTCCGCCTGTGACTGGGAACCAGGCATTCCCGACTTCATAGGAATAGCTCAGGTACCCAGAAAAGTTATGCCAATCGGGCAATTCAAGCTTGCCATCCAAGCCATAGATGATGGCTTTTCGGAAAGAGATGGGAAAGCTGATGCTTGTGTTCTCGATCTGATCGTCGTCCGCATAGTTATCGACGAATCGTCGAAAATAATCCGCATCCAGTCTGATCTGTTTAAAAAAGACCTTGCTCAAACCTCCTTCGTAGTAATCGCCCTGCGAAGGTCTAACTGGGAGGCGGAGAAAATTCTTCGGATCGATCGACTCGACGGCGGTGGAACTGGATAGCAGGATGTTCTCAAACGACGGTGTCTGAAAAACACGATCATAGGAAAAATGCAGTACCAGTTGGGCAGAAGGAAAATAGCGTGACATCGCCAAACGCGGTTCGACAGCCTGCTGATTTAAGACCAGTTGATAATGATCCCAGCGAAGGCCCGCGTTGATCGTCCAGTCATGCAAGCGAATCAAATCCTGGATGAACGCGGACTGCTCAAGGTCAGGCCGGTTTCCTTCGAATGCGAACCTTATAGGCGTATGCGGATCAAACTTCGACGGGTCAGTGATAATGTAGCTGAGATTTTCATTCAGAAATGCGTTATCGGACTCGAGCCCTGCCTTCCATTCGTTGCGGCCACGATTCACGGTAACGCTGCCTTTGAAATAGCCCTCCCGAAACCAGTTGTGCTGAAAAACTTCGATGGGCGTCGAATCTGGGTTGGAGGTGAAATCTCTTGCATTCTCGCGAACCATTCCTCGCAAATCTCCCAGAGCATTGGCGGAAAAAATGTGCTGGTAGGAAGCGATCCCCATGGTTTCAATATTGTCGGCATTCTGGCGCTGTCCCGCAGCCTGCTGGACCAATTCATTGGGAATGTCGTAGCGCGCAAGATCATGGCGAACCATCAGGGCCAACTGATCGTTCGGCGTCAAGTCGCGCCGGTAGTTCGCGGCGAAGTCACCCAGCGTGCCGGTATTCGAGTAGTTCTCCGGGACGACCGGATTTAAATAGCGATCCGTCCTGCTACCGCTGGCGCTCCCACCCAGAGTATTTTTGCCCCAAACGTATTGCGCCTGGGCGAATGCGCCCGCAGTGGCAAAGCTCCCGCCCGAGAGCACGGCCTGTCCGTGGAGTCCTGGCTGCGAATCCTGCAGCGTGTTGATCTCGATGACGCCGCCCATTTTTCTGCCGTATTCGGCCGGAATGCCAGCGGTGTAAATGCTGACCGACTTTACATCGTCGGCTTCGATCTCCGGGCCCAGACCGGGGGAGCGATTGTCGGTGAGCGGAATGCCGTCGATAACAAATTGCGTCTGGTATTCCGAGCCGCGCGGATGCAGCACGGCGTTTCCCTCGTAAAGCCAGCCGGGCTGAGAATTCACCAGATCCTGTATCGAGCGGCCGGGCAGAGACCCGAGTCGATGCTGGAGAAAACTTGGGCCGATCTGACTGACTGCGCCCGGCTGGTCCGGATCGAGGAGCGTATTGGCAGCTTTCACGGTGACCGACTGCTTGATCGAAGAAAGCTTGAGCTGAATCGCATAGCGGAGTGGAATGGAGGAACGAATCTCAAACGTCTTCGTTACTTCCTGAAACCCCGGCTGCCGAATCTCGATGTCGTATACCCCATAGGGCAGATGTTGGGCAACCAGATTCCCTTCAGCATTCGTGGTGAGCGTATTTGTATACTGATTCGCCTCACTCACGATCTGAACCACGGCGCGAATCCCGAGTCCGGACGGGTCCGTTACCTTGAGTCGCAATTCCCCTTGATTCGCTTGAGCAAATATCGGCAATGCCAAGGAAAAAAATAAAACGAGTATTCTCTTCATCAGGCTTTTGACTTCGGCTGCCATTTCTTCCTGACCGGCGCGGCAGAATTCAATGCCACACTCGAAGGTTCCGCCTGTTGCTCGGGTTCATTTTTTGTCGCGGACGTCTCGCCACCGCTTACGGCCACAGAGCCAGATTGTTTCGGTTTCCATTTCTTGCGCTCTTGCGTAGGCGGCGGAACAGTTTCGGCTGCAGCAGGCGCATCCGCAACGTAAGCCTCAGCGGAATTTTCAGCGGGTTCCGTTGCCGCTACCGGGCGCCACTTTTTGCGCTCGATCTTCTGCGGCGTCTGGGCGGCAATTACCTCCGGCTCATCGGCGACTACAGCAACGCTCCCGGCTGGAGCCGGTGCGATCGCAGCTGCGGGCAGTGCAACGTCGATCTCACTCGATGCCCGATCGATCCGGAGAGCAGGCGACGCGATGTTCCGATTCTTCTCGACGCTTTCGAGCAGCAGTTCCGCGACATCTCTGATCACAATTCCATCCGCATCGTTTCTGCCTGGTGTACTACCCAGCATGCTTTTGCAGAACGGGCAGCCAACCGCCAACGTTTTTTCGTACTTCGCGGAACCGAGCCGCTCTTTCACCTCGTTAAAGCGATTCTCCGAGACCCTCTCTGTGCCGGGCTCTTCTTCCTTCCAGAACTGCGCCCCACCGGCGCCGCAACAGAACGAATTCTCGCGGGTGCGGTCCAGTTCTATTGTTTCATTGCCGAGAGCGCGCAGGATATTTCTCGGTGCGTCATACACTCCGTTGTGACGGCCCAGATAACATGGATCGTGATACGTGATGCTGGCATCGAGACGATCGGCTTTGAGCTTGCCATCTGCTACCAGCAGCTCAAGATATTGCGTGTGATGCATCACGGTATAGGACCCGCCAATCTGCCGATACTCACTGCCGATCGTGTTCATGCAATGCGGACAGCTGGCAACGATCAGCTTCGGCTTGACGTCATTCAAGGTCGCCACGTTCTGATCCGCCAGTTCGCGGTAGAGCAATTCATTCCCGGCACGGCGCGCACTATCTCCCGTGCAGCATTCTCTTTTGCCGAGCACGGCGAAGTTGATTCCCGCATATCCCAGCAGCTGGACAACGGCGCGCGCGGTCTTCTGCGCCTGCGGGTCGTAGCTCGCCGCGCATCCGACCCAGTACAAGAACATCGGGCTGCGGATTCTGCTCCGTCGTCTTCACGTCGAGGCCTTCGGCCCAATCCAGGCGCTTATCGTGGTTGATGCCCCATGGATTCTTTGTCCGCTCCATACCACGAAACGCGGCCTGCAGCTGCGTCGGGAATTCCCCCTCCATCATTACCTGGTTGCGGCGAATGTCGATAATATCGAGCATCTGCTCGTCCTGGACCGGACACACCTGCATGCAGGCGCCGCAGGTGGTGCAGGCCCACACCGCTTCCGTGGAGATAGCGAATTGTAGAAGCGGATGCGGGCTCGGGCTGCCGGATGCGAATCCCGAGTGGCGAATGCCGAGCTCGTTCAACTCCATTCGCTTGTTGATTTCAAGTGCGGCGGGACTCAATGATTTTCCGGTCGCCGTCGCAGGACAAACATCCTGGCAGCGATTGCATTGAATACAGGCATAGGCATCGAGCAGCCGCGGCCAGGTCAAATCCTCCAGACGCTTGGCGCCGATCTGCTGGTCCTCCGTTTCGAGGTTGATCTCTATGGGCGGAAGAACACCGGAGCCGGCGCGGCGTGAAAAAAAATATTTGGCCGGAGCCATAAAGATATGGACGTGCTTGGTGTATGGAAAGTACGCGAGGAAAATGAGCACGCTGCCGAGCGCACCCCAGTAGCCGAAGATACGCCAGAAATGTGCGTTCTGCGGCGTGAACAGAGAGGAAAACAGGGTCGCGAAAGGCTGCCATGGATCGGGGCCGAGCATCGCTCGCCGCGCGCCCGCTCCAACAGCGCGGCTGCCCACATGGAAAAGAATAAAAATGGAAACGATCAGAGAGTCCATGCTGATGTAACCGCGCAGGACCTCTTTCTTTAGCAGCGTGTTCGAATTAAACCGAAAATCACGGCGCGCCGGCAGCCAGAATCGGCGGATGATGAGCGCAATGACACCGACCCACACCAGAAAACTGAGAACATCGGCGAGGAGGTTATAAATCGCACCGGGAATCGTCGCCGAGGAGACGGCGAACGGAAAGTAACCTTCCGCGGCATCGACACAGTTGACCAGGATGTAAAAGACGAATCCATAGAAAATAAATGCATGGAAGGTGCTGACGAGAGACCGCTTCCGGAAAGTGCGCGATTGCGTCAGTGATGTGGTCAGCGCGTACCAAAGCCGCTGCGGAATATGGTCGATGCGCTCGTCCGGGTCGGGGCGGCCACGCCTGATGCGAAGATACAGGCGATAGAAACCATACACGCCCAAGACCAGCGTGAGCAGCGCGAAAATAGCGAACGCGTACTTCTGCGAAAGTGGAAGCATTGAAATCTGTCCCGCGAAGGCGGCTGATTGCGTTGCGCCGGATTATTTGCGCAATGCTGCAATGATAGCGGGAACGATCTGGTTTACGTCGCCGACGATGCCGTAGTCGGCCACTTTGAAGATCGGGGCGTCCGCATCTTTATTGATGGCGACGATGCACTTGCTTTTATTCATACCGGAAAGATGCTGGACCGCGCCGGAGATGCCGATAGCGATATACGTCGCCGGCTGCACCGTTTTCCCGGTCTGGCCTACCTGCTCCGAGTAGGGCCGCCATCCCGCATCCACAATCGCGCGGGTCGCGCCTACAGCGGCGCCCAGCTGATCGGCGAGACCTTCGACGAGTTTCGTAAAACCTTCCGGACTGCCGACCCCGCGGCCGCCAGCGACAATAATTTCGGCCTCGGCCAGCGGAATGCGGGAGGTCTTCTCCTGGGATTTCCCGGTGACCTGCAAACGTCGAGCCGGCAGGTTCAAATCCACATCGAACTGCTCCGCCGCGTTCGATCCCGGCACGGCCGCCGCAAACGCGCCTTGCTTCACCGAGACGACAATGACCGCGGCCTGGACTTCGATCTTCTCCGTCACACGAGCGAGATAGGTATATCGTTCCGCCGATACCACATCGTTTGCCGCGGAAAGACTAATCACATCTTCCAGCAGGGGCGCATCGAGCTTAACGGCGACCCGGGGACTGTATTCGCGGCCGCTTCGACTGCCCGCGATCAGAACGGTATGCGCCTCCCCTTCCCTTGCAATCTGCGCGACCGCAGCAGACCAGAGTTCGGGATCATATTGCGCCAGATCGGTCGTGTCGGCAACGAGCACCTGGTCGGCCAGCAGCGCCGCTTCACTCGCTATGGAAGCAATTCCGGAACCGAGGACAAGGGCGGTCAGTGGGCCTTCCCTGCCCGATCCGCGAGCGCACGTCACCATCTCGTACGTGCTTTTGCTTACTTTTCCGTTCGCATATTCCACAACCATCAGGATCATGCGATGCTCCGGGCTTCATTGCGCAGCAATTGCACCAGCTCACCCGCAGCTGCCGGCGCATCTTTGCCATCCAATATCTTCTGTCGCCGCACCTTCACCTGCACTTCATTGCCAACAACCTTCAGCCTGGGCGCAACATGAAATTGTTCCAATGTCTCGACGCGCAGCTCTTTCTTTTTCGCTCGCATTATGTTCGGCACGGTCGGATACCGAGGTTCGTTCAGCCCCTGCTGAGTCGTGATCACGGCAGGCAATTGCAATTTGAACATTTCGCTGCCGTCCTCCGCGTCGTGCTTGCCGGTAAGTGTTCTGCCGTCGATTTCGAGACCATTTGTCCAGGTCGCCTGCGGCCAATTCAGGCGTTCGGCGGTCGCCGCGCCTAGCGCATGGCTGTCCCAGTCGGCCTGCTGACCGCCCAGAAAAATCAGATCAATATTCTCCTGCTGCGCAACTTGCGCAACAACTTTGCTCAGCGAAATCGGATCAAGCGCGAGATCTGTCTGCACATGGATCGCCCGGTCAGCGCCCATGGCCAGCACTGTCCGCAGAGCATCCTGAGTCCGCTCCGGACCAACAGCCAGCGTGATCACTTCCGCATCCACTCCACTCTCGCGGATGCGAAGCGCCTGCTCGACGCCATATTCATCCATCGTGTCGACGACCAGCTTGCTCCCGCTCAAATCGACCTCACCGTTGCGGATACGTACGCTTTCCTCGGCATCCAGCACCTGGCGAACCACCGTCAAAATCCGCATAACCGCTCCGTCTACTTCACATATCGCAATGCGGCACTCTATACTGCAACGTGCGCCCGCCACACAGAAATGACCACGACAGCTTAATCTACCTTTCGGTAGCGGGCTGCGCAACCCTGCGACGAGGTTTTCAGACCAATGAAAAATGCTATCAGTGAAGATTCCGTCAGACTGCCACTCACCTCATTGAGCCCTGATGAGCAGATTCTGCGCGACTCGGTCCGCAGGTTCGCGCAGGAGAAAATCGCTCCTATGGTCCGCGAGATGGACGAGAAGCAGAAGATTCCTTCATCGCTGCTCGCACAGCTATTTGAGCTTGGCATTATGGGCATGGAAATCCCTGAACAGTACGACGGTTTCGGCGGCTCTTTTTTCGGCTCCATCCTGGCCGTAGAAGAAATCTCCGCTGTCGATCCGGCAATTGGTGTAGTCGTGGACGTCCAGAACACCTTGACGGTGAACGCGATTCTGAACTGGGGCACGGAAGAACAGAAAAGGAAATATCTTCCCCGCGCCATGACCGACACCATCTGCTCCTATGCTTTGAGTGAAGCCAGCTCCGGCTCCGACGCCTTCAGTCTGAAAACGCAGGCCCGCCGTGACGGCGATGATTATGTCCTGAACGGACGCAAGTTGTGGATATCGAATGCCGCCGAGGCCGGGTTGTTCATCGTGTTCGCCACTGTCGATTCCGCAGCGGGATATAAGGGCATCACTGCTTTCCTGATTGACCGCGACACGCCCGGTTTCCAGATAGGGAAAAAGGAGGACAAGCTTGGTATTCGCGCTTCCTCCACCTGCGAGTTGCTGCTGGACGACTGTCGCGTGCCCGCGGCCAATTTGCTGGGCGAAGCGGGAAAAGGCTATAAGATCGCCATTGAGACCCTGAATGAGGGTCGCGTTGGAATCGCGGCGCAGATGCTGGGGCTGGCGCAAGGGGCATGGAATCACGCGGCCCGCTACAGCCATGAACGGCAACAGTTCGGAAAGTCCATATCGGGATTTCAAGCGGTGCAATTCACGCTGGCGGAAATGGCGACCGAGATTGAAGCCGCGCGTTTGATGGTCTACAACGCGGCGCGGATGAAAGATGCGGGCCTGCCGCTGGTGAAAGAGGCCGCCATGGCAAAGTACTTCACCTCACTGGTTGCGGAGCGCGTGGCCAGCCAGGCAATCGAGATTTTCGGCGGCTACGGATTTGTGAAGGACTATCCCGTCGAAAAGCTGTATCGCGACGCCAAGATCGGAAAGATCTACGAAGGCACGTCGAACATGCAGCTCGCGACGATTTCGAAATTGATTTTGAACGCGAGCTGATAACGCTATAACGTAAAGCGCCCCGCGTCCGTCATCGCTGCGGCAATCTCACGTCCAATTGCGACCGTATTTTCCGGCTCATGTTTTGTCAGGCGGCGGAAAATCGTCATCTGTGTACGCAGGGTGTCCCCTTCCGCTACTGCTCCTAGTACACGCTCCGCCGCAATTTCGATCGTGCGAAAAGACCGGGCAGCATAATATTTCGTCATCTTAACGGCCAGTGAATCGCCGGCGTTCAACTTTTCCGCCCGCAAAATGGCGGACTCAAGCACCAGCACTTCCATCATCATGTCGGCCAGCGCACCCATAATCTCCTGCTGGTCGGCCAGACTGCTTCCGAATTTCTGTGATGCCGCGCCGGCACAGAAGAGCGTCAATTTTTTTGCATTGGCCAGAAGTTGGTGCTGGCTGCCCAATTCGCCGGAGCGGTCCTCCCGTGCCGAAGGGCCGGCAAGAACTTCGTCCATGACATGTTGAATCGCGGGCAGTAGCGCCACGCGCCCC
Source organism: uncultured Acidobacteriota bacterium (assembly GCA_963823295.1). Lineage (GTDB taxonomy): Bacteria > Acidobacteriota > Terriglobia > Terriglobales > Acidobacteriaceae > JAKAAZ01. The sequence continues at coordinate 149,560 of CAWGLF010000019.1, read as the reverse complement.
TGCATGGCGCGCTTCAACATAAAGCCGGAGATGATGAGGCGATTGATTTCATTCGTCCCCTCAAAGATTCTGTTGATGCGGGAATCGCGATAGCTGCGCTCCGCCGGGAACTCCTCGACATACCCATAGCCACCGTGCAGCTGGAGCATCTGGTCGACTACACCATCCAGCATCTCCGAACACCAAACTTTTACGATCGAGCATTCAACGGCAAATTCCTCGATGGCACGCTGAGTGTCCTGCGTGAATGTGGCTGAGTTCTTCTCCAGCTCGGCCAGCGAACGGTCGATCGCGCCTACTACCCGGTACACCAGCGACTCGCCAGCATAGATCGCCGCTGCGCTATCGGCAATCATCTCCTGCACCAGGCCGAAGGAGGTGATGGGCTTCGAGAATGCTATGCGCTCCCGGGCATAACGAACGCCGTCGCGATAGGCCTGCTTCGCGCCACCAATGGTAGAAGCTCCCAACTTATATCTGCCGACGTTCAGAATGTTGAATGCAATGTGGTGGCCTTTTCCAGCTTCGCCGAGCAGGTTTTCGACAGGCACCTGGCAATCGGCCAAAATGAGCGGACAAGTGGATGAACCGCGAATCCCCAGCTTGTGCTCTTCCGGCCCCACGGTCAGACCCGGCGTTCCCGCTTCAATGAAAAATGCGGAGAACTTTTCCCCGTCGATTTTTGCGAACACGGTGAACAGGTTTGCGATGCCCGCGTTCGAAGTCCACATCTTCTCTCCATTCAGCACATAATGCTTTTCATCAGGAGAGAGTTTTGCCTGTGTGCGAATATTCATCGCATCGGAGCCGGAGGAAGACTCCGATAACGCGTAAGCAGCGATCCATTCGCCAGATGCAAGCTTGGCAAGATATTTCTCCTTCTGCTGTGCGCTGCCGTACCAGAGAAGCGGCAACGTACCAATGCCCACATGGGCGCTGAAAGCCACAGAAAAGCTGCCGCACACCGCAATCTTGTCCGCTATCAAAGCGGAGGTGACCTTATCCATCTCCAGGCCGCCGTACTCTTCGGGCACATCGATCGCCATCAGGCCCAACTCCCCCGCCTTCCGCAGAAGGGTGCTGGTAATATCGAAATTTTTCGCCTCGATAGCCGCGATCTGGGGCAGCACTTCCTTTTCAGCGAAGTCCACCGTGGTGCGCTCAATTTGCCGCTGTATGTCGGAAAGATCTTCCGGAGTAAAAATATCCTGGGGACCGATGTCCTCGATTAGGAAACTTCCGCCGGACACTCGCCGGGCCACGGTTGCGGCTGGTGTGCTCATCATGTTCTCCGAATCTACGCTGGTTCAGGCCTGAAGATTCTCAAAAATTCCCGCCGCGCCCATGCCACCGCCGACGCACATCGTCACCAAACCATATCTGCCATTACGTCGCTTCAGTTCTCGCAGAATCGTCGCCGTCAACTTCGCGCCCGTGCAGCCCAGCGGGTGTCCTAATGCAATCGCGCCGCCATTTACGTTCACCTTCATTGGGTCCAAGCCCAGCAATTTGATAACAGCCAGCGATTGCGCGGCAAAAGCTTCGTTCAACTCGATGACATCCATCTGGTCCAGGGTCAGTCCCGCGAGCTTTAACGCTTTGGGAACGGCGTAGACCGGGCCCACTCCCATCTCTTCCGGCAGACATCCGGAGTATGCGAAAGAGACAAAACGCGCCAGAGGTTTCAGCCCTTCAGATTTTGCGAAATCCTCCGAAACAACAACCGCAGCGGCGGCGCCGTCCGAAGTTTGAGATGAATTTCCGGCAGTCACGATACCATGCGCGTGAAAAACCGGGCGCAGCTTCGCCAGCGCGTCATAGGACGTGTCGGTGCGGGGACCTTCATCGACGTGGAACTCGCTCTCCTTCTTTTCTGGCTTACCGGAGCCGTTCGGTATCGAATTCTCAACCGGCACAGGCACGATTTCGTCATTGAAATTGCCAGCTCGAATCGCGGCAATCGCCTTCTCATGACTCGACAGTGCGAACCGGTCGGACTCCTCGCGTGAAATTTCGTAGTGTTTCGCCACACGTTCAGCGGTCAGGCCCATCGACATGTAGGAGTTGGGATAGTTCTCCACCAGCCATGGATTCACAGCGATTTTATTCCCGCCAAACGGGACGAAGGACATCGACTCCGTTCCGCCGGCGACAATCGCATTGGCAGAGCCGCCGCGAATGCGTTCCGCAGCCAGTGCGATCGACTGCAGCCCGGAAGCGCAATAGCGGTTGACAGTCATCGCGGCGCTCTCGACCGGCAGTCCGGCACGCAAAGCGATGATGCGGGCCACGTTCATGCCCTGTTCCGCTTCCGGCATGGCGCACCCGATGATGACATCCTCAATCAACCGCGGGTCGAGCTCGGGAGCGCGGGCCAGCGCGCCCCGCACCGCGATGGCTCCCAGATCGTCCGGCCGCGTTGATCGGAGGGTTCCTTTCGGCGCTTTTCCCACGGCCGTTCGCATTGCGCTGACAATAAATGCTTCCTTCATCTTGATCCTCTTAGTTCCTAAGCGGCTTGCCGTTCTTCAACGTGAACGCGATGCGCTCGGCTGTTTTGCGTTCCCCGCAAAGCGAAAGAAATCTTTCGCGTTCCAGGTCGAGCAGGTATTGTTCACTGATCAGCGTGCCGGACGTAATCGCGCCGCCACACAAAACGTCGGCAACCTGGCGGCCAATTTTCACGTCGTGATCGCTGATGAACTCTGCTTCCCGCATCATGTCAATGCCCAGCTTTAACGTCGCCAGCACCGCTTCTCCGGGTGCAGGGATGTCTGTGCGGGAAATCGGTGGTGTGTAGCCGCCATCCACGAGCCGGCGAGCTTCTGTTTTGGCGTCAGTGATCAGGCGTTCACGGTTCATCGTAATCCCGTCAGAATCGCGCAACAGCCCAAGTTTGCGCGCCTCGACGGCAGAGGTGGAAACCTTCGCCATGGCGATTGTCTCGAAAGCATTTTTCACCGCATCGTTCACTTCCACGGAATCGGCGCGTCCGCCGGGCCGCATCGTGCTTGCCGCTTCCATCGCGCGAAGAGTCATTTCCTTGCACCCGCCGCCGGCCGGCAACAATCCCACGCTGGTTTCGACCAATCCCATATAAAGTTCGATGTGGGTCCGGCGAGCCGCGGCATGGAGTGCGATTTCCGCTCCGCCGCCGAAACAGAAACCGAAAGGAGCAACGACCACCGGACGCGAGCAGAATTTAATCGTCTGCGTCATGGCCTGGAATTCGCAAACGTAGCGCGCGATCTCGTCCCATTCTTCATCCTGAATTGCAAGCAGCACCTGCATCAGGTTGGCGCCCACGGAAAAATTCATCGCATCGCTGCTGATGATGAATCCAGCGAAATTCCGCAGAGCATCACTGCCGGATCGAAGCGTCTTCTGCACGAACCGCACAATATCTTCGCCGATTGCGTTCATCTTGGAATGGAATTCAATGCAGGCAATCCCATCGCCGATGTCGATCAGCGATGCACCGGCATTCTTTTGGACAACCCCATTCGCCCGCTTGAATTTCGCCACGGTAGCCGTGCCGGGGGTCTCTGGAACCGGCAAGTAGCCGCCCGAGCGGGGATCGAAGAATTCGCTCCCCTTGCGGCGATACCACGAGCTGCCGCCGGCGGCCAACAGCTTCTCCACTGCCTGCGGAACAGCCTTCCCGCGCGACTGCATGGCGGCCGCCGTCTCCGCCACGCCCGCCGCATCCCACATTTCGAACGGTCCCAGCTCCCAGTTGAAGCCGGCCCGCATAGCGCGATCGATATCCACAAGCGTATCGGCAACCTCGCCGATGCGGTTGGCTGCGTACGACCACAGGTCCGGCAATATCGTCCAATACAAGCACGCCGCCCTGTCCCGCTCCGGATTGCCCGCCAGCAGCGCGCGAATACGCTCAGCGGCAGAATCGTTTGCGTTGACCATCTCCAACTCAGGGAGCTTCGGACGTTCCGATGGCTTGTATTCGAGCTTGTCCAAATCGAGTACCAGGCGCAGTTCCCTGCCATCCTCACCGCGCATTTTCTTGTAAAAACCCTGACCGGTCTTATCGCCGAGCCACTTGCTTTCCACCATCTGCTCCAGAACCGCAGGCAGCTTGACGTCCGATCGTTCATCGGAAACATTAGCCGAAAAATTCTTCGCCACACTGGCCAGCACATCAATTCCAACCAGGTCCGCGAGGCGGAATGTTCCCGTCTTCGGCCAGCCGATCGCCGTGCCCGTCAGCGCGTCGACTTCTTCAATCCCGAGACCCATCTCCCGCATCACGCGAAACGTATTCAGCAACGCAAACGTGCCGATACGATTGGCAATGAAGTTTCGCGTGTCGTGCGCAGGCACGACCGCTTTTCCCAGATGAATTTCGGCGAAACGCGTGATCGCAGCGACCGCGTCGGCATCCGACTCCGGCGTGGCGATGATTTCCAGCAGCCGCATATAACGTGGCGGATTGAAAAAATGTGTCCCGAACCACTGGTGGCGGAAAGCTTCCGGCATCTCTTGCGCAATGAGCGCGACCGGCAGGCCGCTGGTGTTCGTGGTCACAATCGCATCTGGCCGAACATGCCGCGCCACGCGATCGAGCAGACTCCTCTTGATCTCCAGATTCTCCGCAACGGCTTCGATGATCCAGTCACACTGCTTCAGCTTCTCGAGATCGTCCTCGAAGTTGCCGATCTGTATGTGTGAGGCCAGTGATGGATCAACGAACGCCGCCGGTTTCGATTTCTTCAGAGCCTCCAATGCCTGGGCTGCCAGACGGTTCCGATCAGCATGTCCCTGCACCATGTCGAACAGAAGCACCGGAAAGCCTGCATTAGCCATATGGGCGGCAATGCGCGCGCCCATGGTACCCGCTCCCAGAACGGCAATGCGATGAATCGAATATTTCGAGTTTGCGGACGGCATATCACCTTTGTACAGGAAGCCGATCGGGTGAGTTATTTCGGACGTTCCATCTCAAACCGATCCCTCGTGCGTGTGTAGGTAGCGCCCGCCATGCGCCCAATTGCATGGAGCTTCTCCGGATCGATTTTGAAATTGTCCAATAGCGACTCGCGCACATGAAACCGCAGCACCTGACCCAGCACCAGGCTGCCGCCCAGGGGCTCCGTGCTGACGTGAACGATTTGCTCCAGACGGCACTCCATCTGGATGTGCGACTCGGCAACGCGCGGTGGACGCACAAGCTCACTGGCCAGGGCGGTGAGGCCAGAAATCTCAAACTCATCCACTTCCGGCGGCAGTTCCGCGGAGCAGGCGTTCATCTGCTGCGCGAACTCTTCTGAAACGATGTTCAGCACAAATTCCCGAGTAGCAATTATGTTTCGCAGGGTATCTTTCGTAGGCTGCAGGCTATTTTGGTTGGCGCCTCGCACCATAGGACAGAAGCACACGACGGGTGGATTCGCGCTCGCCACGGTAAAAAAGCTGAATGGGGCCAGGTTGCGGATCCCCTGTTGATCCATCGACGAGACGAACGCAATCGGCCGTGGAACCACCGAGCCAACCAGCAGCTTATAAGTGTCCTGCGGCGATTGGTCAGACGGATTCAACGCCCGCATGGCGACAGGAGCGGCGACTTCACTCATCGAACAGGCTCCGTTTCCCGTGCTCTTCCGGGGCGCACCACGCGATTGCGCAACACGCCGATCTTTTCGATTTCAAGTTCGATTACATCGCCAGGCTGTACCCAACGGTCCAGTTCCAGTCCGCAGCCGGTTCCCACCGTGCCGGAGCCGAGGATATCCCCGGGATAAATCGTGTCATCGTGCGAAACATATTCGATCATTTGCTCGAATCTCCAATACATGTCCCGGGAGTTGCCGCGCGACCACTCCTCACCATTGACGCGCGCAGTCATCTCGAGCGAATATGGGTCCGGAATCTCGTCCGCCGTGACCATCCAGGGGCCTACTCCGCTGCACCAGTGTTTCCCCTTCGCCGGACCCAGGCGCGCTTTCATCTCCCTGCGTTGGATGTCGCGAGCGCTGAAATCGTTAAGAATTGTGTATCCCGCAATATAATTCCCAGCCTCCGCTGCGGCGATATTTCTTCCTTCTAATCCAATTATTGCTGCTAGTTCCAGCTCATAGTCAAAGCGTTCCGTGAAGCTCGGCCAGAGCACGTCCTGATCTGTGCCAATTAGATTGTGATGTCCCGTTTGATAGTAGACCGGGACTTCGTACCACTCCTGCGGCATCGGCTCGCCGCGCTTTTCAAAGCCGCGCTTCACGTGCGCCTCAAACGAGAAAAAATCGCGCAGAGAGCGAGCATCAGGCAAAGGCGTCAGCAGGCGAATATCATCCGACCGGTAACGAATCGTCTCGTCTCTTCGACCTGTTCGCAAATCTGGAGGAAGACTTGCCAGTGCTGATCGCGCCGTTTCCATGGAGGCATTTCCGCCTTCGAGCAAGCCTCGCAACGAAGGCGGCACCAGCGCCTCCGCCAGACGGTAGTTGTTCAAGTGATGCGCGGCGGCGAAGTTCAGATCGATGACGGCATTCTCGCCATTCTGTTGCACCACGGCGCCCAAGCGCCGATGCCGTCCCAGATGCGTGCGGATCTCAAACGTGCAAAGCTTCATGCTTATCTTTTTATGTGCAGAGCTTCATACTCGCTTACAGGTTTCCGCGCATGCCCTGCTCGCGCTCGATGGCCTCAAACAGCGCTTTGAAATTTCCTTTGCCAAAGCTGCGGCCGCCCTTGCGCTGGATGATCTCAAAGAACACGGTTGGGCGGTCTTCCACCGGTCGCGTGAAGATTTGCAGCAGGTAACCTTCCTCGTCGCGATCCACCAGCAGGTTCAGCCGCTTCAGGTCTTCAATTGACTCATCAATCTTTCCCACCCGCTTTTCAAGATCGGCGTAATACGTCTCCGGGACGCGCAAAAACTCAACACCCTGTTCGCGCAACTTGCTCACCGTATGGAGAATGTCATTGGTCGCCAGTGCCAGGTGCTGCGCGCCCGGCCCGTTGTAAAACTCCAGATACTCTTCAATCTGCGATTTCTTGCGGCCCTCCGCCGGCTCGTTGATGGGAAATTTAACGCGGCCATTGCCGTTCGACATTACCTTCGACATCAGCGCGGAGTATTCGGTTGAGATGTCCTTATCGTCGAAGCTTTGAAACATCTCAAAGCCCATCACGTCGCGATAGAAAGCCACAAACGAATTCATCTCATTCCAGCCGACGTTGCCCACGATGTGATCGATATATTTCAGACCCACAGGACGGGCGACCGAATCGTGGTGGACGGCTTCAAAACCCGGAAGAAACGTTCCGCTGTAGTCCTTGCGCTCGACGAAAGTGTGGACCGTGTCCCCATAAGTGGCGATCGAAGCCATGCGCACCGTGCCGTGGTCATCCTTCAGCACCCAGGGTTCCCGCACACTACGCGCACCGCGCCGCGTGGTCTCGCGCCACGCCGAGATGGCATCGTCCACCCACAACGCGATGTCCTTCACGCCGTCGCCATGCTTGGTGATGTGGTCGGCAACGGCATTGCCCGGCCGCAGCGGAGTGGTCAGCACCAGGCGAATCTTGTCCTGCTGAACGACATACGAAGCGCGGTCGCGCAGGCCCGTCTCCGGCCCGGCATAGGCAACCAGCTTCATGCCAAACGCGGCGCGATAGAAATACGCCGCCTGGCGCGCATTACCCACGTAAAACTCGACATAGTCCGTGCCGTTCAGCGGCAGAAAATCTTTGCCGCCGTCCGCGGCCGACTGTTCCGATGGATGTTTGGTGCGGTAGCCACGGTATCCCTCCAAAACCTCTGGAACTCGTCGTCTGGAGTGGAGTTCCCTGGCGACCTACTACGATATACCCGGCGAGGGAGGCTTGCCTAGCGACGATTGGATTTGGGCGATGGCCGGTTTTCGTTTGAAACTCACTCCAGAACAGGATGATATCGGGATATCGGCTTCGTTCTTTCGACCACGCTATTAGTCGGCGGTTCTGGTGGAGAAATGGATCTGCGATACGCACGACATCCATATCGGGCTTGGCTTCGCTGTACTGGAATCCAGACTCCCGAAGAGTTTCGGCGCTCCTTCACCGCCGAGAATCGATACGGCAGAGCTGAAGCCGCCAATCCATGCAAATTTGTCCGTATGGTTCAGCCGATCAGGAACGCCTGCAGCCCGCCCGGTGCAAAGTCGTTTCAATATGGAACTGATTCAATGGCAGCAATTCGCCCAACGCAAATAGCCCGGAATGCGTGCGATGATGGTGGACATGGAAGCTGGTTTCTCGCTCCGATCTCACTTTCCCCGCCGTCATTCCGCTGCTCCTTTCACGATTGCCTTAGTCGGCACAACCATGTTGATGGGGGTTGCGTCACCTGCCAGCGCTGCTCGAAGAAAAAAAGTCGAAAGCAACGCCGCGGAGGCTCCCCGCACGCCTATCATCCTGCACGTGGACATGAGGGACGCGCCGCGACGCCTGATCCACATAGCGCTCCAAGTTCCGGTCACGCCAGGGCCGATGACGCTCGAATACCCGGAGTGGATTCCCGGGGACCATCGTCCCACCGGGCCCATCGATAACGTCGCAGGTGTTTTTAGTTCGAGCCAATGGGCAAACACTCGCCTGGCGGCGCGATGACGTCGACATGTACGGCATTCACGTGAATGTGCCGCCGGGGGTGAGCATGCTGGACGTGACTTTCGATTTTCTGGCAACGCCCGGCTCGACCGGCTCCGATATGGACAACTCGACGAGCAAGAACCTGGCGGTGCTGGAATGGAACGCGGTGGTGATGTATCCCGCGGGCATTCCGGTGCGGGATATTCCGATTACTCCGTCCATCACGCTGCCGGCGGGCTGGGGCTTTGGCACGGCGCTGACATTCGCGGGACAAGGGCGCGGGGACCGGCGCATCGCGGCCGGCGGGCAGTGAAGAAACCGGCGACAACGATGCATCGTTCGCCACTGTCGGCCTGAACCAACTGGTAGATTCGCCGATTATCATGGGGCGCTATTTCAAGGAGTTTCCGCTGGCGCCGGGGGTGACTCCGAACCATTATCTCGATGTGGCGGCGGATGCGCCCGAGGATCTGGAGCTAAAACCAGCCACGCTCACCGCGATTACAAACCTGGTGCACGAGGCGGGCGCCGCGTTCCGTTCACGCCATTACACTACGTACCACTTTCTGCTGAGCCTGAGCGACCAGATTCGCGAGGAGGGCCTCGAGCATCATCAATCGAGCGATAACGGAATCGAAGAGCACGGCTTCTCCGATCCGAATCTGGCGATGCTGAATGCCGATCTGCTTTCGCACGAGTACACCCACTCCTGGAATGGCAAATACCGGCGGCCCATCGGACTGGCAACGCCGGATTACAAGACGCCGATGCGCGGCGATCTGCTGTGGGTATATGAAGGCATGACGGAATATTGGGGTGCCGTACTGGCCGCGCGCAGTGGCCTTATGGACTCCGGAGCAATATCGGGAGGCACTGGCACTCACCGCGTTTGAGATGGACAACCGGCCCGGCCGCACGTGGCGGAATGTGGAGGACACCGCGATTGCGGCGCAGATTCTGCGAGATGGAAGTCCCTGGTGGGCCAACTGGCGGCTCAGCCAGGATTATTATCCAGAGGGTGAGTTGATCTGGCTGGATGTTGACACAACCATCCGCAATCTTACACACAACCAGAAGTCCTTGAATGACTTCGCTGCCCTGTTCGTCGGAGTTGGCGGTAACACCGGGCCGAAGACTTTTCCCTATAACTTTGACGATCTCATCGCAGCGCTGAACACCATCGTGCCCTATGACTGGCGCAGCTTCCTGACCGAGCGCCTCGACTCTCATGCGCTGCATGCGCCGTTGGGCGGCATTGAACACGGCGGTTACCGGCTGACCTATTCGGAGAAACCGACCGACTTTGAAAAGGCATTGCTGGGCCGGCGCGGTGGCGTGGATGCAATCGCTTCGCTCGGCCTGTTGATCGGAAAATCCGGCCAGATTGTCGACGTAATCATGAACTCACTCGCCTATAAAGCTGGGCTAGGGCCGGGAGAAAAAATCATCGCCGTGGACAGCCTTGCGTACACGGATCAGCGGATGACGGATGCGCTCCGCACCTCAAAAACCAGCAAAAATCCGCTTGAGCTGATCGTCTCGAATTCCGACGTCTTCCAGGTCATACATCTCGACTACCATGGCGGAGAGAAATACCCTCACCTGGAACGGGTTGCGAACGAGCCGGATTTGCTGGATCAGATCATCCGGCCGCTAACCTCGTCAGCAGCGCCCGCGCCAGCCTCCCTAGCAGCAAAGCCCTCTACCGGGCGTTGACATTCAAGCATCCGCAGACGCATTCTTGAAGGTTTAGCCGCAGCTCGCTGAGTGCTCCTAGCGACTTCGCCGGAGGTATACCCATGGCGACTAACACCGCACATCTTGAAGTCGCGCGCCGGTTCCTGATTCAGCAGGACTGGGCCGCGTACACCCCGGAGCAGCATGCGACATGGTCGGAGCTGGTCCGGCGTTGCATGCCGCAACTGCGCCAGCATGCCTGCGATGAATATCTCGATGGATTTCAGCAGATCGGGCTGCGCGAGGACAGCATTCCTGACCTTGCCGCCGTATCGGCAAGGCTGGAGCCGCGCACCGGATGGAACTCAACCGCCGTATCCGGATTTTTGCCGCCCGATGCATTCTTTGAAATGCTGGCAGCGCGGCGCTTCCCCACGACGACATGGCTGCGCGATAAGAACTCTCTTGAATACACGCCGGAGCCGGATATTTTTCACGATGTTTTCGGCCACGTTCCCATGCACGCGCACCCGGTTTTCGCGGACTTTCTCAACGAGTATGGCCGGGTTTGCTGCGGCATGGCGGGACGCAAGAATGACCTGGAACGAATGGGCCGTCTTTTCTGGTTCACGGTGGAGTTTGGCGTGATCCGCCAGCAAGGCGTCATCAAAGTTTACGGCAGCGGACTGATCTCCTCTCACGGAGAGTGCTCGTATGTAGTGGGACATGGACCCGAAATCCGCGACTTCAATCTCGATGAAGTGCTGGAGCATAAATTTTCCGTTTCTGAAATGCAGCCCGTCCTTTACGCCGTGGAATCGTTTCAGCAAATCTACGAAGCGGCGAAAGAGGCAGAGCGGCGCCTCGGCTAGCGATAAAAATTTCGTGAGATTGCCACCTCTCTGGGAGACAATCAGTCCAAAGTTTCCACCTGGAGGACCGGCATGCCGCGCATCCATTTCCAGCAGCAGCTGACGCAATTGAAAGATAAATTGCTTGCCATGGCAGCACTGGCGCAGCAAACCATGGACTGCGCCATGGATGGTTATTTGAAAGCCGATCCCGTGCTGCTGCATCATGTGCAGGTAAACGAAACTGCTATCAATGCCGCAGAGCGTTCGGTCGACGAAATGGCTTACGAGCTGATGGCAATGGAGCAGCCGACGGCTGTCGATCTGCGTTTCCTGCTGGCCGTAATAAAAATCAATGGTGATCTCGAACGAATCGGCGATCAGTCGGTCAACATCGCCGAGCGTGCGACCGACCTGCTGCGGATGACTCCGGCCGAGTTGCCCGTCAACATGCATCAGATGGGCGAATTGACGGAGCGGATGATTCGTGTTGCGCTGCAATCCTTGCTCGACGGGGATGCCGTTATGGCGAAATCCGTTCTAAGCATGGACGACGATGTGGACCGAATGAATCGCCAAGTGCATCAGGCGATGGTTCAGATAATCCAGGAACATCCGGAATGGACTGAGCAGGCGCTGAACACGGTTGTAATTTCGCGCAACCTGGAGCGCATCGCCGATCACGCCACCAATATTGCCGAGGATGTCATCTTCTGGATTCGGGGGGCCGATGTACGCCATCATCTGAGCATTGCCACGGATTGAGCCTGGTTCGACAATCCTGGCCGGAGATTCCCGCAATGCAGCCGAATTTGCATTGCCTCGCTGCTAGGATACAAGCCAGTAACGCGGAAGACCTTGACATCGCCGCGCTCGAACCCTGATGCGGATTCTAATCGTAGAAGATGAAGCAGCCATGGCCAGCCTTCTCGAACAGGGGTTGACAGAAGAAAACCATACTGTCTGCGTCGCCCGCAGCGGCACAACCGGTCTAGAGTTGGCCCGGATGTATGAGTTCGATGCAATCGTACTGGACGTGATGCTGCCCGCAATCGACGGATATTCCGTGGCGCGGCGCTTGCGTGCGGCCCATTGCGAAGTGCCGATCCTGATGCTGACTGCCCGCGATGCCATCCCCGACATCACTCGCGGTCTGGACTCCGGCGCAGACGATTACCTGACGAAACCGTTCGCGTTTGAGGTGCTGCTCGCAAGATTGCGCGCTATTACGCGCCGACCTCCGTCGCCATTGCCGGTGCTGCTGACCCTTTCCGACCTGGTGCTGAACCCGGCCACGCAGCGCGTCACCCGAGCCGGGAACGAGATTCCGCTGACCGCGACGGAATACAGATTGCTTGAATATATGCTGCGACGCGTCGGCCGGGTAGTGACACGCGCCGCGATTCTCGAAGCAGTCTGGGGATTCGACGATCCCGTGGAAGAAAATACGCTGGACGCTTTTATTTCGCTGCTTCGCAATAAGGTCGACAAAGATTACCGGCCGCGACTTATCCATACCGCGCGCGGTATCTGGCTATGTAATGGAAGACCGCACGTCATTGACGTGAAGCGGTCAAAAACCCGGAGGAAGCCGTGAGGCCTGTTCCTATCCGGTCGCGGCTGACGCTGTGGTATTTTTCCATTCTCACTGTCGGCCTGCTGACATTTGCTTTTGTCACGTTGGCAGTACTGCGCCATGCAGTTCATCGCAATGTAGACCGGCAACTCGACGCGCATATGGCAGCGGTTCGGCAGATCATCAATGAAGACGAGAATCGATCGCCTTCAGCCTTAAGCCATGATCTCGATGAAGATGTCGAGCTGGCCCCCGACCTGACGCTGCTCGAAATATGGGGGCCGAACGAAAGAATCGTATATCGGTCGCCAGCGATGAACCGCATGCAGATTCCTGATCTGGTACCGCCAGCGCTGCATCACCCCATCACGCGCAGGTTTCGGCACTATCCGGTTCGAGTTCTGGTCAGGAATGTTTCTGCGCGTGGCGCCAATTATGTCGTAATGGTCGCGATACCGATTCAGGATTTCACCGACGCAATCCATCAGGTAGAAAAGACGCTTTGGATTGTGATTCCACTGCTACTTGTCTTCTCTATCGCAGGCGGCTACTGGATTTCCGATCGTGCATTTTCGCCGATTCGTTCGATGATCGCGGCCACCGACGCTATACATCCCGGAGACCTCTCCACGCGAATCACAGTACCGCGTACGGACGATGAAGTCCAGCGGCTCGCACTCACTCTGAATCGAATGCTGGGCCGTCTTCAGGCTGGATTTGAGCGCATCACCCGGTTTACAGCCGATGCTTCCCACGAATTGCGCACTCCGATTGCGCTGCTGCGAACGCGGACGGAAATTTTGCTGCGCCGCCCGCGCAGCACGGAAGAATACCGCGCCGCTCTAGAGTCCAATCTGGAGGAACTGGAAAAAACTTCCGGGCTGCTCGAAAGATTAATGTTCCTGGCGCGTGCCGATGCCGGCGCAGAAACATTGCACTTTACGGATATAGACCTGACCGAGCTAATGCGGGCGACAGTCGCTAGCGCCGAACCATTGGCGGAAATGAAACTTCTCGGGTTGTCGGTCGTTTTACCTGCTCAACCAGTAAAGGTTTGCGGAGACGAGGCAGCACTCCGCCGACTACTGCTGGTTCTAATCGATAATGCGGTAAAGTACACGCCGGAGAAAGGAAACGTGCGCATTGCTCTGGAGACTGAAGACGCAGCGGCAACCGTGGAAGTCAGCGACACCGGGATCGGCATCTCGAAAGAAGTTCTGCCTTATATATTTGATCGTTTCTATCGCGCCGATATCGCCCGCGCGGCAGACGGCGCGGGATTGGGCTTGTCGATCGGAAACTGGATCGCAGAGCAGCATGGCGGCAGAATTATCGTGAGAAGCACTGTAACGGAAGGGTCCACATTTACCTTCACGCTTCCATTATCGCGGAAGTAGCGAGGCTATTTAGTGCTTACTGCAGGCAGCCTGTGCATTCCAGGGTTGCTGGATAGGCTAATCAGGTTTGCAAAAATGCGGAAAGCTCCGGGTACGCCCTCCGGCAACTGCCGGTAGAGAGCGTAGCCGTCATACACATAGAATCCTTTGCCATACGAGGCAACCAGAAGACCGCCTTTTTGCGGCGCCTGGTCTGGATCATGGGTCTCTGTAAGTGCTGTGTAACGCGGGTCCCAGTTGCGCATAAATCCGTGACCGCGTTCTTCTACCCAATTATCGAAGTCATGCACGGTAATCTTGTTGGGCCAGGTAAGTGCCGGGTAACTCGGCTCGAGAAGAACCACCTTCGATCCTTCATCAATGACCTTTTCCGGGTTACTGCTCAGTTCATATGGATATGGTCCGTAATTATGGTCGAATTCCGGTGTATTGTATTGGACGATCAGCGTGCCGCCGCTTTTCACGTAATCCAGCAACCGGTCGTTAAAGGTCTTCAGTTCCGGACGCACTGCGTAGGCGCGCACTCCTAGAATGATTGCATTGAAGCTATCCAGATCGCCGGTTGCGATCTCCTGCGCAGAAAGAAAATGAACATAGATGCCGATGTCCTCAAGTGATGCCGGAACATCATCACCGGTACCCGTGACATAGCCGACCTTCATCCCTGGAGGTAGATGAAGATCGACCCCTGTAGCGCGATAAGAGGCGTCCCGATAATAAGGATATGGACGAAGGCCGGGATAGCCGACGGAAATTGAACCTGAACTATAGGTATGACCTTGATAGCTGGCTTCAGCAGTAATTTGGTAAGGCTTGGCTTGAATATTTCCCGGAGTGATCTTAAAGCTGATATTCTCCTCATCTCCATTCTGCCTGGTTGCAAAATTTGCCTGTCGTGGTGTCGAGATCCAACCGGCAGGCAGTTGCAGTGAGACGCTTCCCTCCGCTGGTCCCTGAACATTGCTGTGGATTACCGCCGTCACTTCAAGCGACTTACTGCTAAGTGGCACCACGCCGGCAGCCGGAGAAACCCATACCGAAATTGCAGGAGAAACGATCATCGGATTCGACATCGGGCCTCGGCCTGTAATTCGATGCATGGTCTGCACCACCTGGTCAACAGTTATATCTGCCCCTCGATAAGTAAATGTCGCTTTCGCCGACAGCGGATATGGCATCAAAGGTAAATTTAGATATTCCGGATTGGAGATATTGTAGTAAGGCTGCTCAAAATTCGGCCTGCTGAAGTACGGCTTTGTAATGGTCGCATCGACAGAAACGGTTACGGCGAAACGGACATCGTCTGCTTCCCCTCCAGACAGATGACTGGGGCTGGGCCCTTCGGCCGCAAGCTTCCAGTCTTTATCGGGAGTGGTCACCAGGCGCACATCTTCTACCCCGACCGGGTCGGTTCCCTGATTGGCCAGATGCACCTTCACAGAAAAACTCTGTCCCGGAATGGCAGCTTGAAATGTCTCCGCCGCGCCTCGGTAATAGTGGGCATTTGCCGACCGGGTATTGTTCAGCACGTTCGCTTCAATGCTGATTCCAAGCGCCTCCAGAAGTGCGGTATTGAACTGCACTCGCTTAATATTCAGCTCATGCAGCATGTTGTAGCGGGCGTCTTCCGGTAGCGGCTTCTGCTGAATTTCACGAATCAGCGCTTCGGTCTGCAAGAGTCCATCTGCCAGAGTGGGCGCAATTTTATCCGGCGCATCGACGGAAAAATTCTGGATCGCTCGTTCTACAAGTGAATTGATCGATCGAAGTCGATCTCGGATCCATTCAGTCTGGCTCGCTGGAGCGTAATCTGCAATCCCCATCAGAGATATATCGATTCCATCGAAAAAGCTCTTTTCCGTCGAGCTGGTTGGAACACGGGAAGCATACAAGTGATACGCGGTAGAATCCGGGCCGGGCTCTGGCATGGCGATGCCGCCGTTTTGCGATTTCTGCTGATCCAGTCCAAGCCGGCCGACCTGAATGTAAGAAAGACCCAGTGCCGGACTGTATTGACCTTCCGGTATCTCCAGAGTGGGCGATGGCTTTCCCTCAATCCAGGTGTTATCCACATAATTGCGGAATCGGGCCGGCGCCCAATGTCCCGTCGCATAGTCATACACGCCCTTTTCAGTAACAGTCGCGAAGGGCAGCCGAACGTAAACCTTTAGTGGTGCCCAGGGACGAAGTCCATCCCGAATCTGATCGGGAAACATTTTCGGATCGGCGGCGGCTTTATATACTTCCTGCGCCATCTGGCCGGCCACCTGATGTTGTCCGTGTCCATCGGAAACGTTGCCGGCAAATACCGATGTGACGACCAGGGGTCGCGCTATCCGAACGGCTCGTACCGAGTCATAGAGCACCCGTTCGTAACCCCACTTCTGGAGCGCCTCTTCTTTCGTTTTTGTAAATCCGAAGTCGGCTACGCGCGAAAAGTATTGGTGCACGCCGTAATAGCGGTCCGCAGCCAGCAGTTCCTCTGTCCGCACCAGCCCGAGCTGGTCCCAGAAGTCCGACGACATCACATTCTGTCCGCCTTCGCCTCGATTCAGACTGAACAGCGTGGTGTCCGCGCCCATGTATCGGCTCTCATAGGCAAGCACGCCGCCATCCTCATCGTCCGGATGGGCAGTAAACATAATCAGGCTGGCACGGGTATGAAGCTCCCGCAGGCTCCGCCAGAGCGCGGCGGCACCACGATTGATCGCAATCTTGTGAGCGTTTGGATTTGCTTCTACTTTTCCTGAAGTCTGCCCGAAAGCTGGTATCGTGATCCATGCGATCAGCAAAATCAGGGCACACGCAGCGGATCTCTTTGCTTGATCTCGATTCATTCTATGACCTTTAAAGGGACGCTATCACGGTGATCTATCGCGAGCCTCAAAACAAGACTGACAGCCGCCCCGCGAGAACTCAATTGAATTTCCTTCACATTTCTGTAACTTCGATCATCTCAGACAAAGCAACTCGATTCGAGTTGAAATCAAAAAGTGGGCTCTGATTCCAAGCCGTTAGCTGTTCCATCGCCGTCGCTGGTTCGGGGCATTGGCCTGAGCACCGCCATCAATCTGAACGTGTTGAACATGATTGGTGTCGGGCCATTCATCACATTGCCGCTGATGATCGCCGCCCTGGGAAACCGCGCCGTTCTTGGCTGGATTTTCGGCGCAATCCTGGCGCTTTGCGATGGCATGGTATGGGCGGAGCTGGGTACGCGGTTTCCCGAGTCCGGCGGCAGTTATCTGTATCTGAACCGCCTGTACGGAATCCAAAAATGGGGTCGTCTCGTTTCATTTCTCTATATCTGGCAGCTCACTTTCAGCGCGCCGCTTTCAACCGCTTCCGGGGCAGTGGGGCTTTCGCAATATGCCGCCTATCTTTGGCCAAAGCTGAATATTCCGCTGTTCGCGGCTCATCCTTTGATCATTACATTTGGATCTCTGGTGGCCATGTCTGCGTGCGGGCTGGCAACATTTCTTATTTATAGCGGCATTCAGACCATCAGCCGGATTTCGCGCGTATTATCCGTCGGCGTTTTGTTGGCGATCCTGTGGGTCATCGTTTCCGGACTGACACACATACATCACACGGCATCCGCGCCTGCCCTGATTTCTCCGCACGGGCTGGGAGGCTTCAGTGCCGGCCTCCTGATAGCGATCTATAACTATGGCGGCTACTACAATATTTGTTTTCTTGCCGGAGAGGTCAAGGATCCCCGCCGTGTTATTCCCCGCGCGATTCTCTGGTCCATTCTTCTGGTTGTCGCGCTTTATGTGTTTCTCAACGTCAGCGTGCTGAGAGTGATTCCGGTGCAGGAGTTCCTACGCCCAGGCGCGATTGCAACCCGCACCTCTGTGATTGCCGTACTGATGCAGCGGCTGTACGGCCCATGGGCGGGAAAGGCGATGGCACTGCTGATCATCTGGACTGCCTTTGCCTCTGTCTTTGCCGTGCTGCTCGGCTACTCTCGTGTACCCTATGCGGCCGCGCTCGACAAAAATTACTTTAGCGGCTTCGCCACTCTGCACAAGACGAAGCGCTTTCCTACGGTATCTTTGCTGGTCCTGGGAGCGATTTCCATCTTCTTCTGCCTGTTCCGGCTGGCCGACCTGATTGCGGCACTTGTCGTAACTCGCATCGTGTTTCAGTTCCTGTTACAGGCGATCGGACTGGTCGCTTTTCGCAAGCGTTTAGGCGGCCAGCCGAATCCATTCCGGATGCCGTTCTATCCGATTCCCGCGCTGCTTGCGATCGCCGGTTTCCTGTTCGTCTTGTTCCATGGCGCAAGCCTGTCGAAAGAAATTGAGTTCGCAGCCGTACTCCTGCTGATCGGGCTGATGATTTTTCTGCTGCGCTCTCTTGCGCGACGAGAGTGGCCCTTTCGCCGAGTATGAACAAGGCTCCGCAAGCTGCCCCTTTCGATGGGAAAATGAACTATGACCTGCGTGAGGATGGACAAGTGGCTCTGGGCCGCGAGATTTTTTTAAAACGCGTGCGCTGGCCGCGCGGGCCTGCGAACTCGGCAGGGTCGCCTCCAACGGACAACAGGCTAAGCCCGCGCGCGATGTGAAAATCGGCGATCTGCTCCAGATCAGGAACGACAGCGGTGACTTCCAGGTGGAGGTTCTGCTTCTGAGTGAAATACGAGGCCCAGCGCCGGTTGCGCAAACACTCTATCGAGAGACCGACGCCAGCCGTGAGTTGCGAATGAAGATCGCCGAGGAGCGGAAAACGATGCCGAATTTTGAATTTGCGAGAGAAGGCCGGCCTTCGAAACGCGACCGCCGTATCATCACCCGGCTTCGAGGTAGAGGGTGAAGCTCGACAGCACACAGGCTCTATCCACCGAAACTCGTTTTCTTCACAGAATGCCGTTCGGCGCCGAACTGCTGCCGGATGGAGCAGGTGCGATTTCGCGTCTGGGCTCCGGAAGCTGCGTCTCTGGAGCTCGCAGTGGAGAAGTGTGCCGAGCCGATTCCGATGATCGCGGCAGACGATGGATGGCATGAGCTAACCACAGCCAAAGCTTCCGCTGGATCCCGCTATCGCTTCATTCTTCCCGGCGGCCTTTATGTTCCCGATCCCGTATCGCGCTTCCAGCCCGAAGACGTGAATGGCGCGAGCGAGGTAATCGATCCCCTTGCTTATAGATGGCGCAGGCCCGACTGGAAGGGCCGTCCATGGGAAGAGGCGGTCCTCTACGAGCTGCACATCGGGACGTTTACTCCACAAGGCACGTTTTTGGCTGCGGTCGAGAAGCTGGATCACCTTGCCGCGTTGGGTATCACTGCAATCGAGATCATGGCAATCGCCGATTTTCCGGGTGATCACAACTGGGGCTATGATGGCGTGCTCCTCTACGCTCCCGATTCCACCTACGGCACCCCGGATGACCTGAAAACTCTGATTGATGCGGCTCACCAGCACGGTCTGATGGTGATCCTCGACGTTGTCTACAATCACTTTGGCCCTGAGGGGAATTATCTGCCCCAGTACTTTCCGGATATCGCCACCAAACGCTACTCCACGCCCTGGGGCCAGGCGCTGAACTTCGATTCCCGTCATTGCGAACGGACGCGCGAATTCATCATTCACAATGCTCTCTATTGGATTGAGGAGTTCCGCGTGGACGGCCTTCGCCTCGACGCCGTTCACGCCATCATCGACACCAGTTCCACTCATATCCTGGACGAACTTGCTCAGCGCGTCCGAGAGCTTGCAACCGACCGGCACGTACATTTGGTGCTCGAGAGCGATGACACCATGTGGAATCACCTGATCCGCGATGAGGTTTCCGCCCCTCTGCTCAGCACGGCCCAATGGAACCACGATTGCAAACAGTTATCGATCCTTGGCTTATCGGACGGCCGCGCGCCTGAGCAGGATACGGAAAACACCGGTTTGCTCGGCCGCGCTCTCACCCACGGTTTTACTTCCAGCCCGCCAAGAATCTGGCCTTCACGCGAGGACGGCTCCATGCAATCCGTTGCCGGATTCCCGGAGCATTTGCCCCCTACCGGGTTTATCGCTTTTCTGCAGAGCCATGATCTGGTAGGCAATCGTCTGCGCGGCGAACGGATCACTGATCTTGCTCGGCCGCAGGTGGTCCGTGCACTGACCGCGATCTACCTGCTCTCACCGCAAATTCCAATGCTGTTTATGGGCGAGGAATGGGCGGCAACCAGTCCCTTCCCATACTTCTGCGATTTCAAAGGCAAACTCGCTGAAGCCGTACGCCAGGGCCGCCTGGAACAATTCGCCTCGCCCGAGCAACGGCAAAGTCCGGAGTTCCTCGCCACGGTTCCCGATCCTGTCGCGAAGCAAACTTTCCTTTCTGCAAAACTCAATTGGGCGGAAATTCCTCTTGATCCTCATTCGAGCTGGCTCTGCTTCTATCGCTGCATTCTTCAAGCTCGTCACAGAAAGATCATTCCTCTGCTGACCAACTTTCCAGAAAACGCCGGCTCTTACGAAGTCCTCGGGCCGCGCTCGCTTCAAGTTGTGTGGAGGCTCGATCGCGGCGAACTGCGTCTCGACGCCAATCTCTCCGACGGGCCCAGTGCGCCCTTTCCGCCATTGAATGGCGAGACAATCTGGCTCGAAGGTTCCATGCTGAACGAGGCACAATTGGCGGCATGGTCGGTGCGCTGGTCGTTTACTCGACGTTCAACGACTGCGTAACTCCGGCCTCGAGCGACCATCGCACACTCCACGCGCCAAGCTCGCTATTCGCTTGGCTCCCCTCCAGCCAAATAACCTTTCCGACTGCTGCCCCGAACCCAGATGCCGATTCATCGCAAAGATTCGCCGCGAGGTGCAGCTTGGCCTCCTTCGCAAGCTTCCACGTAGCTTCCAGCGCACCAGGGCCGATCACTTCGTACTCGCCGCAGGCTTTCGCCAGTCCGCCCAACAGTGGAATGATTTCCTGCTTGCGGGCCTGCAACACGCGCCGGTACCAATCCAGCCATTTGGCATGGCTCGGCTCTTCCAGTTCCCACCATGGCAACTGGGCAGAGCGCAGCGTCTCTTCGGCTTGTGGGTCCGGCGCCCGCTTCAAATCTTCTTCCGACGGCGCAGGATCTAGCTTTGAAAGCTGTTTCCATCTGCCTTCACGTACCGCATTGGCCAGGCGGCCGTGGTAATCACAGAAGAATGGAAAGGGCGTTTTTGTTCCCCACTCCTCTCCCATAAACAGCATCGGAATCTGCGGCAGCAGCAGATAAATTGAGGCAATCGCCCGAATCTCCTGTGGCGGTACAAGTCCGGTGATGCGATCACCGAAGGCCCTGTTCCCTACCAGATCGTGCGTCTGAATGAACGCCACGAAAGCCGTCGGAGGTACATGGCGGTCGACTTCAGTCCGGCCTTTCTCCTGCGCCGCAATGACGAAACCCTCGGCCAGTGCTTTGCCGAGTTTCTCTGTCTCGCCGCCATCGTCCTGCCGGCGCTCCTCGCACGGCTTACCGAGAACGGCGGCAAGCAGATGGGTGCTGTCATGGTTCCATTGCGCCGTGTAGCCGTTCAGCCGGCCGTTTGCGGATCGCGTCAGCCGCTCGGCGATGTTCTGCTCATTTTCCAGAATCAGATGCACGGTGCGGCCTTTGGCGGCCGCAAGAACCCGCTCCCTCAATTCGTCCAGCACATGCTTTGGGCTTTCGTCGATCATGGCATGCGATGCATCCAGCCGCAGCCCATCCAGCATGAAATTCCTCCACCCAGTACTGCGCGTTCTGGATAATAAATTCGCGGACCTGTTCACTCCCCTCCCCATCGAAGTTCAGCGCCTTTCCCCAGGGCGTGCGGTGGCGCTCGCTGCAAATCTGAGGGAAGTACTCCGGCAGATGATTTTCCTCCGGCCCGAAGTGGTTGTAGACAACGTCCAGAATTACCATGATGCCGCGCATGTGCGCCGCGTCGATGAACGCCTTCATGTCCTCAGGCCGGCCATACGCAGAATCCGGAGCATACAGCAGAACGCCGTCATAACCCCAGTTTCGGTTGCCCGCAAAATCCGCCACGCACATCAACTCAATGGCAGTAATCCCAAGCTTGGCTAGATGGTCGAGTTTGCCGATCGCGCTCCCGAATGTCCCTTCCTTCGTAAAGGTCCCAACGTGCAGTTCATAAAGAATCGCCTCTTCCCACGCGCGTCCTTTCCAGCCCTGGTCATGCCAGATATATGCCGCCGCATCCACCACCTCGCTCGGCCCATGCACATCCGCGGGTTGATAGCGGGATGCGGGATCGGGAACTTCCGCCCCATCCGGCAGCCGGAACCAATACCGCGACCCAGCGCTTGCCTCCCGAGTTGTGACTCGATACCACCCATCGCCGGTGGCCGTCATTGGAAGAGTGTGGCTCAGGCCCTCGATCTTCACCTCTACTGAGCTCACCGCGGGCGCGAAGATGCTGAAGCGCACCCTGCCATCTTCCTGCACCTCCGCGCCAAAGGGCATCCGATGCACGCGGGATGTTGGATTTCCAGAATCGTGCCTGCTGGCCATAAACTATCGGATACGCGTCGGCAAAAATTCATTTTACTCGCGGACGGATGCGAATGGACCTAAGCCGCATCCCACTCGCATGGCGGCTGAAAACTTCCAATGACTAGAACTTCATTCGCCAACTGGCTGCTGTCCGATATTCGTTTGCCCAAGGGAGTTCATGGCCATGGTGAGCCCGAGCATGCGTGGTGGCGTGTCATGTGCCTTACTGGAGTGGATTATTTCTCCACCCTTGGATACCAGCCAGGGATCGCTTTTCTTGCTGCGGGTCTGATTTCCCCGATTGCGACATTGGTGCTGGTCCTGGTTACGCTGCTTGCAGCCCTTCCTGTCTACAGCAAGGTTGCCGGCGTCAGCCCCAATGGACAGGGCTCCATCGCAATGATGGAACGGCTGTTTCCAAGATGGGGCGGCAAGGCGTTTGTCCTGATTCTGCTCGGATTCGCGTCGACCGATTTCATCATCACCATGACCCTGTCGACCGCCGATGCCGCGGCACACTTTATTCATAATCCGTATGCTCCCCATTGGCTCTCCAGCCAGATGCTGGTCACGCTGTTATTGCTTACCTGTCTCGGCGCGATTTTCCTGAAAGGATTCAGGGAAGCCATCGGGATCGCGGTCATACTGGTGGCCATCTACCTGGTGCTGAATGCCATTGTGACGGTCGTCGCCTTTATCGCGATCTCTCACCACCCAGAGGCATTTCAGCACTGGGACCGCGCCGTTCGCATCCAGCATCCCAGCATTCTCGGCATGTTTGGACTCTCTCTCATTCTGTTTCCGAAACTCGCCCTTGGTCTCTCTGGTTTTGAAACTGGGGTTGCTGTCATGCCTCTGATTCAGGGTAAGGATCTGGATGACCGCATCCGCAACACCCGTAAACTGCTGACTACCGCAGCCGTCATCATGAGTGTCTTCCTGATGGCCACCAGCATCGTCACAACACTGCTGATTCCCGCACAGGATTTCGCTAAAGGCCGTCCCGCCAATGGTCGTGCCATGGCGTATCTGGCGCATCAATATCTCGGCAGTAGCTTTGGAACTCTTTACGATATCTCGACGATTCTGATCCTTGCGTTCGCCGGGGCATCGGCCATGGCCGGCTTGCTGAATCTTATCCCGCGTTACCTGCCCCGTTTCGGCATGGCTCCGGAGTGGGCCCAGGCATCCCGGCCGCTGGTGCTCGTCTTTATGACGACTGCCTTTCTGGTCACGCTGCTGTTCCACGCCGATGTGGACGCACAGGGCGGAGCGTACGCCACTGGAGTTCTCGTCCTGATCACATCCGCGGCTCTGGCAGTCGCGATCCAAGTCTGGCACAGAAAAATTCTGCGGTTCATCTTCGTGCTGATCACGATTGTCTTCACCTACACTACCCTGCTCAACATTCACGAGCGGCCGGAAGGGCTGAAGATCGCCTCCTTTTTCATTCTGACGATTATCGTTACCTCACTCATTTCACGCGCGATGCGATCGACTGAACTTCGCATTCTGAAGGTTGAGCTTTCTCTTGAAGCTTCGCGCCTTCTCACCGAGAACACAGATAAAGTAATCCGGCTGATCGCGCGTAGTCCGAAAGAAATACCCCGGGAGGAAAACGTGCAGGAGTTGGATGCGATCGAGGCGTTTGTCCGCGATCGCTACGGCTTGCCGCCCGACGCGTGTCTCTATTTTCTTGAAGTGGAGCGCACAGACGCCTCGGAGTTCGCGCAGACTCTGTGTGTCGACGGCATAAGAGTTGGTAAAAACCGAGTGCTCTGCGCCAGGAGCCCGGCGGTCGCCAATTCCATCGCCGCACTTCTCATTTACCTGGAACAAACCACCGGGCATCTTCCCCATGCTTACTTCAAATGGAAGGAAGGCAATCCCGTCGCCAATATAATCCGTTACATATTCCTGGGCGAGGGCGACATCGCACCGCTGACGCACGAAGTTCTGCGGCGTGCCGTTCCCGACCCGGAACATCGGCCGATCATCTACGTCAGCTGAGCCGATGAATTGCCGAGGTGCTGCCGTGCCTCCATCCTGGTTGCTGGTTCCCTTATTGCTGGCGGCTGTTCTACAGGCCACCGCGCAATCGAGTCCCGATCCAAAACTTCTGGCGAGGGCCAGATCGGGTGATGTTGCTGCGGAGATCTCTCTCGCAAAGGCCTACTACACAGGACTGGGTGCCTATAAGGACCGCCGGCTAGCAGTGGTGTGGTTCGGCAAAGCGGCGAAGCAGGGGGATGCCAGTGCTCAATTCGATCTCGGCTGGATATATCTGAATGGGACCGGCGTGCCGCAAAATTATAAGCAGGCAATCGTCTGGTTGCGAAAGGCTGCGGAGCAAGGGAACGCTCATGCGCAAAATGCTCTCGGCATCATGTATGCCCATGGTCTGGGTTTTCCGCGCAGTTATGCCCATGCACTCGCCTGGTGGCGCAAATCCGCAGCGCAAGGGAACCCCAATGCGCAGGAAATCCTAGGGGCTTCCTATGCGGCCGGTCTCGGTGTACCCCGGAACTACACGAAGGCGGTCTTCTGGTACGACCAGGTGCTGAAGGGCAACGCTGATGCCCGCACGAAACAGGATGCTGAAGCGGCCAGAGATGAGGCTGCTCGGCATCTAACGCATGCCACCCGAAAACGAAAACGGAAACGCGTGACGCATCGGCGTACACGCCACCGGCACCGGCGTGCACGCCGATAGTCTCCCGCTTTATGCGAACCGGCCGTTTTGCTAGAACCAGGCGACCAGCCAGACGCCGGCAATCAGCAGCCCGCACCCGACCATTCGCGCAGGTGAAAGCGAATGCTGCCGAAATCCAATCAGACCAAACTGATCGATGGCAACCGAGGTGATGATGGCGGCTGTAATGCTCAAGCCGGTGAACACGCCAGATCCGAGCTTCTGAGCAAGAGTCAACCCCGCCATGGTAGATCCGATGCTGATCAGACCACCCATCCATGCCCACCAACTGATCCCCGCCAATCGCGTCCCAGAAGGAAAAGGTTTGCCGAAGATCCATTGCAGCAGGAGAAGACCTGCGAGGCCGCTGGCGTAGACGAACACACCGGCCCAAAGCGGCTCCCTCAGCTGCTTGTTGAGTTCGGCGTTGGTGCCAGACTGAAATGGGTTTGCCGCGCCCGCGGCGATGACGATGAGATACAAAAGCCAGAGCATAGGCTCTCCTGCGTTCCTTTGATGCCGCCGGCAGCGGTCAAACCGGCCTCTTCATACGTCACAATTTCCCAGAGATGTATTCCGTGCTTCCGCCTAGACGGATTGAGATCAGTTCAGAGTGATATTCTCGACCCATGTTGCTCCGGATAAATATAGCGGCAGTCATTTTTTTCTTTGCCGTGCCGCTTTTCGGACAACCGCCGGCATCCAGGACTCCACCACCTCTGGTGATTCATCGATTGAGTCCGGGCGCAGTCGAGCTCAATGGTCTCTGGCAGTTTCACCTCGGCGATAATCCAGCCTGGGCATCGCCTTCCTTCGACGATTCCACATGGCAGACCATCAGCCCTCAAAGCTCCTGGGGCAGCCAGAATTATCCCGCATATACGGGTTTTGCGTGGTATCGCCGTCACTTGCAGATCGATCCGGCTGGCGGGAGCAGGTTTTTTTACGCGCTGCTGGTGCCGCCGGTCGACGATGCGTATGAAGTCTATTGGAATGGCGAACTGATCGGGCGCTATGGGGCGTTGCCTCCCCATCCAAACTGGTACTATTCTTCCTTATTCCGTACTTTCGCCGTGCCTTCTGCCACTTCGGGAACGCTAGCGTTTCGCATCTGGAAATCCCCGCTTTTGTTTGTCGATTCCGATGCACTGGGTGGCATGACTGGAGCCCCGATGTTAGGCGCTCCCCAAGCGATTGCCGCGCAACTGGCGGCCATCAATTCGGAATCGATACAACAGGTTCTGTACGACTACACGCTGGACATTCTCTACGGGTTTGTTACGCTGCTCAGCTTGTTGCTATGGAGCCGCAACCGGAAGGTAAAACTTCTTCTCTGGCTCGCCATCTTTGCCGCCACGCCGGTCCTGCTCTCCATCATTCAGGGCCTGTTTCTCCTCCCCATTACCTATGCGTGGGGCAGAGGGTTGAACCAGCCGCTTTATGCGCTGAATCACATTTCCCTCTGGTTTCTACTGCTCTGGCTGCTGCGGCTCAATGGCAATCGCACACTGGTTCGATGGACCCAGGGATTAGCTCTCTGCACATTCACGGCCGGCATCCTCGACGGAATCCTCGCGTTTTTCTGGGGCGGCGCTCGTCCGTGGATGCAGCATACGGATGCCGTTCTGACCGCGATCATCCTGCTGGCTGAAGTTTTTCCATTCGCCATTATCGCCATGGGCTTGCGCCAGCGCCTGGAGATTTCCCGCTGGGTGGTCGCTCTCAGCGCGTTCATATCGCAGATGATCGACACCATCGCCGATACCAGCGCGGCGGGTCAGCGATTCACGCATTGGACGCTGTTTGAAACCGTGAACGCGCCACTCTTCATTTTCCATGGCATCGCGTTTGGAGCTGCCAACCTGGTGGCAATCGTGCTGTTCCTGTCGATCCTCTACGCCGTGTATCAATACAGCACGGAACAGCAGGCGCGGCAAAGCATGCTGGAGCGGGAGATGCGGAGCGCCCGGGAGATTCAACGGGTGCTGATTCCAGACACGCTGCCGTCGCTTGAAGGTTTCGCGGTCAGCAGCGCGTACCGGCCTGCATTGGAAGTCGGCGGCGACTTCTTCCAGATCATCCGGGAGAGAGAAGGCTCGGCGATCGTGGCGCTCGGCGATGTGAGCGGCAAGGGATTGAAAGCAGCCATGAACGTGTCGTTTATTGTCGGCGTTTTGCGTTCCTTGGCGGACGCGGGCTGCAGCCCCGTCCAGATGCTTCAACGGCTGAATCGCAGCCTTTGCGGGCGGCTCCAGGGAGGCTTCGTTACCGCCCTGATTTTGCGTATTCACCCGAATGGCATTGTTTCGCTGGCAAATGCCGGTCACCTGCCTCCGTTTTTGAATCAGCGGGAACTGAAAGTGGAAGGTTCTTTGCCCCTGGGTCTGGTTTCGTCTGCGACGTACGAAGAGACGTCCATGCTGCTGCACCCGGGAGACCACCTTGCGCTCTACACGGATGGAGTGGTCGAGGCCCGCAGCGCAACCGGGGAACTCTATGGTTTTGACAGGCTGCAGACCTTATTTGCCTCTCGCCCCTCTGCGGAACAGGCTACGGAGGCGGCCGTCGCCTTCGGCCAGGATGACGACATTACCGTGCTTACGATCACTCGCCTGGTAGCTGGCGAACAATCCATGCCTTCGATCATTACACCAGTGCTGGAGCCGGGTATGGCGGAAGTGTGACCGCCGCGCCGGTGCGTCCTCTGGAACCGTTTAAAGCAGTTCCACGGTTTCTATCCCCGGCCAGAACCTCGAGGCGCAGCTTTTCTTAACGGAAAAGCTGCGCGAAAATCCCATCCGCTGGAGGACACCTACCTGGAATTGCTCTAGCGCGCGGTGAGCCCCATTCACAATCCATGAGCATCCCCGCTGAGCAGTTCACCCCTGTCGGACGAAGCTCTGATGGGGCGATCTGCGAAGATTCCCCGAGAACAATGGCGCTCCCCGGAAGCGTCTCGAGTTGCACCGAAGCTGCTCCCGCGGGAAACGGGAGCAGACCAAATAACCGGATCGAGGACTTCGGATGCAGAGGCGTGCTGTCAAAACGCGGCACACTGCCCTTGCTTCAAACGCGCCTTATTCCCGCCTCCAGTAATCGAAGAGTTTTGTTGGCATTGCAGGTTGCTGCCGATCACGTTGTTAAACACCTGCGTGGATCCCGTGTTGCTGTTGTCCTGCAGGTTGCCGGATACCGTGTTACCGCCTATAGCCGTGACTCCCTTGTTGTTCTGCACCTGGAGATTGCCGCTGACGTGATTGCCCGCGCACGATGGCGTTCCGATGGCTACTGCGGTTCCGTTCTGCTGGAACTGCAAATTTCCATGCACGGTGGATCCGCAAACCTGGTTCTGACCCGGCCCGCTGGGGAGACCCTGGATTTGGAGATTGCCGCCGATCGTTGAGCCAGGTTCTATCGTGAACGCGCCACCATCGATCTGAACATTGCCGCCCACATTGGAATTGGTCAGGGACAGGTTGCCTCGATTTTCCGCTATGTTGCCTCCCACCCTGGAGTTGGACAAGGTCAGATTCCCGCCGTTATTTGTCACGTTGCCTGTAGGTCCCCCACTCATGAATACGCAGTTTTGCCCGGCCGAGATAGTCAGGTTTCCCCGAAACGTGCCGATATACGTCCCATTGCACGTTGTCGATGAGGACGGCACTTGCGCCGTGATGACTGAGTAATTGACGGACGCCGAGGACTGGTTGCCGGCTGCGTCGATCGCCGTCACGGTGTACGTCTTCGTTCCGGGCGTGGATGTGTCGACATGGCTGCTGATGTTTCCGGTGTTCAACACACCGGCGTTGTAGGAAAACATCGAAGCGCCGCAGCGCACCAAGCCGGAACGATCGTCCGTGCAGCTATAGGTTGCCGTAACCGCATAACCGACCGTATAAGAACCCGAATTGCCGGGAGCAGGAGACAACACCGGCCCGGACGCAACGGCTGGCGCGATGGTATCCACATTGACGGGGAAAGTGTAATAGGAGGTGGACCAGCTTCCGCCCGCACCCTGGTTGAACTGGAGTTCCTCGGTTCCAGCGCAATCCTGGGCGAAATAGTGAAGGAGATAATTGCCGTCCGCGAGACCGCTCAACGTCTGGACCGGGGTCTTGAAAACGGTCGCTGGAGGATCAAACGGATCCGCTGGAGCCGGACACGGTATCGTGTTCTGGACAACGGTATCGGTGGAAGGAGTTGTTCCCGGCGCTGGAACGTTGTTCGCAGCCGAAATCCCGTAGGTGATGCTCTGGATAGGCGACGCGATGAAATCAGCGGCGCCCGGGATATTCGTGCCGGTAAGGACAGGCGGCTGGCTGGAGAGTGTCACGCTCGCGTTCGAGGTATTGATCCATCCGCCAGGCTGCTGCCCCGCAACGGTAACGGTGGTGAGATCTTCAGGAACCTGGGCCACCGGGATAAAAGCTGAGTTGGGATGAGTCGTATGGCCGGTCGTAACGTACAGGCCAGGGCCGCTGAAGCTGGAGAGCAGGTTCTGCGGACAATCTGTGTTCTGCAGGCCGGAGGCTGCATCGAACGTGCATGGGCCGCCAGTCCAGTCTTCGTTTGCCATCAGGAAACCGACTCCCTGGTGGAACGTCGGGCCGTTCGGAGTGGCGATGTCCGGCAGAGTAAAGCTGGGGCCGTCGAAGATCGCTTGAAACACCTCATTCGGAAGCGAGGAGACAGGACACTGAGCGCCGCTTTCGTTTGTGCCCGTACCCACCGTGCATTCCAGCGTGTAGAGCTTGCAGGCCGGTGCGCCGCTGAGGAGTTCTCCGGTATGAATCAGGCAGCTGGAGGTCGCAAAGGAAGTATTGGGAACATATTTCGACTGGAACATGCTCGGATCAATAGGCGTATCTCCCGATCCCGGGATGGTGTTGGGAGTAATCGATAAAGTTCCGGCCGCCTGCGCCTGCGAAAGATCATAGACGAACTGCACCTTCTGGTCGGTGGTCAGATTGAAAGGAAAGCTCTGCGTTAATTGCGTCGGCGTGGGGTTCGTCTGCGAAATAGGATTGCCGGTGATCTCAGCCGGACCTGTAACGCCGGCTTTCGAGCAGTTCGTATTCAGATAAAGGGTCGAACTCGCGAGAACACCCCCGTTATCAACGAGATTGACTGCAAGTTGCACGGAACCGGGCTGCAGCAAACTGCTGACATCGATGGGAGCGACACCGCCGCTTGCAACAAATGTATCTGGATTCTGGCCGTCAAGAGTACCTTGGCTCGCCGGCGCCTGATAACTCGAAGTGAAACAGTTCTGGGATAGACCGTTTGGCGTCGAGTCCGATGTTCCACCGCGGCAGACGTTGACCGGCCCGGTGATCGTGGTCCCAGAGGTCACAGCGAGGCTGATGTTGTTATCGACCAGAACATTTCCATTGCTGTCAGCGGAAGAAGAAATCACGGCTGTGATTGGAGACGCGCTGCAATTCAGATTCAACGTCGTACTGTTGAAGGTCACGGCGTTGGCGCCGTATCCTGTGCCATTGGCAGACGCCCGGACGTTAACCGGCCCAAACAGTTGAATGGAATTCTGGGCGATCATTGCTGGGACAAACAGGACCATGAATCCGACCATCGAACCATAGCGCAGAATGGAACTTCTCATGAGGACAACTCCTTCAGGTACTCTTAGGCAGTATGCACGGTCGGCGACTGCAGTGAAGTCCCAAACCACCCTTGGCGGTGACCTTCCATTCGGAGATGTTTGGGTATATGAGCAACGGGGCTTGACCGAACGCGGCTGGGGAAGCCGATGAAACCGGTACGATCGTACAATTCTGATAACGGCGTGTCAACGAAAATCAAGCACGGCTGTTGCCCCTCAGAAGCTCCGGTTTCCCAGCGGCGAATTTCTTCGGGTTCTTCGCGGTAGCCTTTCGTTTCGCTGCCGAGGTGGATACTGGCCCTTTCTCTGGAGATAAGAAATTGAATTCCTCGACAGCCGCGGTCCTGGGCGAAATCGGATTGCCCGCTCCGGTTCGCGAACTCGCTTCGCAAACGTGGGACGCAGTAATTGTCGGCGCGGGACACAATGGGCTGGCATGCGCGGCCTATCTGGCTCGCGAAGGCTGGCGCGTACTGGTGCTCGAAAGCCGCACGCGTGTCGGCGGCGCATGCACCATTGAGGAGCCATTCCTGGGCGTGCGTATGTCTCCGTGCGCTTACCTTGCCGGGCTGCTTCATCCGCTGGTTATTGCCGAACTCGGATTGCCGCAGCGCGGCTTTCGCTGGATTCCGGCGGTCAATGGCCTCTTTGTTCCCTTCCTCGATGGTTCCAGCATCCAGCTGTGGGATGACGACGAACTCTGCGAAGCCGAGATTCGCCGGTTGGCTCCTGGCGATGTCGCCGGCTGGCACGCGATGAACAACGTGCTCGCCCGCCTGCGCGATCGGCTCCGTCCGGCGGGAGAGCGTGACCTGTGGATTGGTGATGCTCCCTCTCGCGAAGAGATGGAAGATCGTCTCGGCAATGACGACGAGGCGAGGGCTCTGCTCTTTGACTGGTCCATGGCGGAATTTGTCGAACGCTACATCCAGGACGAGCGCCTGCAAAGCGCGTACCTCGGTCAGGGAGTCATCGGGACGAACGCCAGCCCTTTCGATAAAGGCACGGCATCGATCCGCTTTCATCACGCTTCCGGACGGCTGGGCGGAATGCCCGGAATGTGGGGGTATGTGGAAGGCGGAATGGGGATGGTCTCGTTCTACTTTTGCGATGCCGCCCGCGAAGCCGGAGCGATCGTTGGCACAGGCGTTCCGGTAGCACAGATTGTCCCCGGGGAAGGCGTCGTGCTCGAGGGCGGCGAGAGAATCGCAGCGCGGCGCGTGATCTCGAATGCCGATCCGCGCCGGACGCTGGCGATGCTCGGCGATCATGCCGATACCGGCTGGCGCGCCCGCGTCGAGCAACTTCCCATCGAGGGCTGCACCGTTAAGCTGAACGTACTGCTTCGGGAACTGCCCGATTTCAAGTCCCGGCCCGGCACCGATCAACCTCATCATTACGGCCAGATCAACGCTCCCCTCACGAAAACGGAATGGCGCGAGGGATTCGCCGCATCCAAACGCGGCGAGCTGCCCGAGTCGCTCTGGTGCGAACTCTACTTCCAGAGTGTGCATGATCGCAGCGTCGTTCCCGAAGGCAAACACAGCATGAGTGTCTTCGCGCAATACGTGCCGTATCGCTTCGCCGGGGGCACATGGGACACTCGCCGGAATGAGGTCGGTGACCTGGCGCTAAGGTCTCTCGGACGCTTCTGCTCCAACCTGCCGGCAGCCGTAATAGACGCGCAGGTGCTCGGACCGCCGGACATCGAGCAGAAAGTGGGTCTGACTGGCGGTCACATCTTTCAGGGCGAGTGCTTGCCTCCATACATGTGGGCCAACCGGCTCGAACCGCGCACTCCCATGCAGAGCGTGTATCTATGCGGGGCCTGTACGCATCCGGGCGGTAGCGTCATCGGCATCAATGGACGCAATGCGGCCATGGCCGTGCTGCAGGACGCGGCCCGCGGCTGAAACCGCAAATTGGGATCAGAGATTTCGCCTGGTTCAGGCGCACGCATCGTGCTAAACTCCTCCGCATGCTTATCATCCTTCTCATCATCCTCCTGCTTGTATTCGGTGGCGGCGGTTACTACATGGGTCCCGGGATCGGCTACTACGGCGGGGGCGCCATCGATCTTATTCTGGTGATCGTGATTATTTACTTAATTTTTGGCAGAGGACGCGCACGAATCTAGCCAGGGTGGTTGACAACCCCCATCCGCTACGGTCATCAGACGGTCAGTTTATTTGCGGCGATTCGGGGCTTCTGATCCATAACCACATAAAAGGGCAGAACAGCGCCGCGAGAGTGCCTGAGCCAAGAGCGACGTGCCAGTTGAAGCGGGACACGAGCACGGGTACCAGCGACGTGGAGATGATTCCACCGAGGACGCCCACGGAATTCATGACTCCGCTGATGGCTCCGGTATTTTTGCCTGCGAGAAGCGATATCGCAGTCCAGAAGGACGCCTCCGCTGCTAAAAGCCCTCCAATGCTGAGACACAGCGCAATGACGCTAACACTGCGATAGCGTGAGTAGGCAGCCAAGAGGAGCAGAAGGCCCGAGGAAACATACCCGACCGCAATAATCAATCTGGATGCCGCAATCCGGCCGGTACGGATGGAGATCCGATCGGACAACATTCCACCGAGGGGAGCCATGACACACGCGGTGAGCCACGGAAGCGCGGACATAATACCGCCGCTCAGGATACTGAAGCCGCGCTTCTCGACGAGATAGATGTAAAGCCAGAATACAAAAATGAAGAGAACATAGCCTTCGGAGAAGTAACTGAACACCAAGAAGAGGATGTTTTTGTCGGCCATCTGCGAAAGAGTTTTTTTGAGATCGGCAGACCTCAGGAATCCGGGACGGGCCCGGCCGGTGGGGTCTGCGGTGTGATAATCGGCCTGAAAATCTTTTAGGTACCAGAACCATACGGGGGCGATCAGCAAAGCCAGGATTGCAGTGCAGTAAAACGACCCTCGCCATCCGGTTTTGAGCATAAGCCACGAGACAAGCGGAGTTGCCACGGCAGCTCCGAACGAAGAGCCCATGAATATGAGGGAGTTTCCGAAGGCGTGTTCCGCGGAGGGCATCCACCGATGAACAACGGCAGTGGCGACCGGAAATGTGGCGGCCTCGCTGGCGCCGAGCAGCGCACGGACAATGATCAGCGAGACCAGCGTTACGTTTACTCCCGCAAGAAGAGGATGCGGCACCAGTCCGGTTGCAACTGTGGTCAGACCCCAGAGCAGAAAGGCAATGCCCAACGTTAGGCGCGGTCCGATGATGTCCCCGATAGCACCGGCAGGCGATTGGAAGAGAGCATAACCGATGAGAAAACTGCTGAATATCTGGCCCATTTGGATTTTGGACAATCCAAGATCAGGCATCATCATCTCCGAAGCAACAGAGATGTTCGTTCGGAGCAAATAGCTGACGAAGCTAAGGCATACGAGCAGGACGAGGAGGCCGGCTGTGCTTCGATTGGAGCGGGCTCGCTGGGTTTGGACTGCTTCACTCTTCATGAGTGTTGCCGTGCTCCGGTAGGATTCGTGTCGATTACCGAAAGCGCCGACCCGAGAAGAGAGCGCTGTCGTGGTTCGTCTGACGTTTCTCGCAGCTCTGCGAGAATTTCGCCGATTCCAGTCGAAAACTTTCCGTCGACTGTGAAGCTATCATCCGATGAAAGATCAGCACCAGTGATTCGAGTTTAGTGAAATGACATGCCGAAATCACCCGGGGGACCGCACCCGACGGGTGATGTGACTGCGCCGCCAAGGTCGCAGCTTCATAAATGATTCGGCCGTGCGAGCGCGGCCGCTTCGCTTACGAAGATCAGCATCTGCCCGCTCTCTCAAGCTGGGAATCCCCCGAAGACACAGACCTTCATGGCGGGGGACAAGGTAGGGATTCCGTCGCGCCCGCGGTTTTGAGTACTGGCAACGTCTCGCCATCATCAATCAGGAGCCGGTCGAGGAGCGCGATCGCTTCTTTCACGCCATGCTGATGCCTCTTGGCATTCAGGGCTGGCATTCAGACCGGATTGAAACCAGTCTGCTATGCTGATCAGCGGTAACACATTCAGCGCGGCGTATGCGTCTCACTTCAGGTTTCCGTAGCTGATGAACGGAGGCATTATGTACCTAAGCTTGGGGCGATTCGTAATCCTGGCCGTGTTGTCCGCGGCATCCACGCTGGCGCTGGCTCAGACGCCCGCTTCCTGTACTTTCACCTTTTTTGACTTTGGCGGCCCGGGCGGCCCGCAGCCAAGCGGGATCAATCGTTGGGGCAACGTGGTGGGCAACAGCGCAATGGGCCCCTTCATTCGGCATAGCGACGGACGAATCCAGAGCCTCCCCTTCGGCTTTGTGGGCAAACGGAATAGCAATGGCACCATGGTCGGCCAATTCTCCACGCAGGATAACCACACTCATGGATTCATCCAGAACGGGAATCAAAGGGTCATCGTTGATTTTCCCGGCGCTACGCATACGAGCCTTACCGGTATCAATAAGTACGGCTCCGCGGTTGGCAATGCCAGCGCGCCGGCATCGTTTTCTGTTGCGATCGAGGTAAAGAATGGAAAGACGATCGTGCTCCCGTTTGGCACTAACACATCGGCGGCGCCACAAGCCATCAGCGATGCCGGCTTGATCGTCGGCACTCACGAGGTGCCGGACCCCGAAAATCCCAACGCGGTGGTCGACCATGGTTTTGCATCCGTCGAGGGTCAATTCGTAGACTTCGTATTCCCCGGCGCGGTGTCTACCACAGCCTCCGACGTCAATGCCTTGGGCCAGATCGTGGGGGATTTCGGCGGCGGGACCGCCGGCGTAGGACATTACATTTACAGTGGGGGGAAATTCTTCACCGTCGAATTGCCTGGCAATGGGGCAGGTACCGTTACCGGCATCAACGGCTTTGGAACCATAACCGGAGCGATCTTTCAGAATGCTGCTCCGACGGCCCGCGGGTTCGTGGGCAACTGTAAGTTACCGTAAGGTGCCGATTGTAGATACCCTTCGGGACTGCTTCCACGTGGCGGGAGGAAGAACACCTGAGGCGTAAAGACGGTGTGCCTGCTCGTCCCGCCTTGTACTCGCACTGATAGGAATTTCGGTCCCTTGCGATTTATCCTGGTCGAGGGAAGCCTCGCTAGCAGTCACGTAGCACGTTGGCGGGAATGTAACCCTTCTAGAATCTGGTCGGGGCGGAGGGATTCGAACCCCCGACCCTCTGCTCCCAAAGCAGATGCGCTACCAGACTGCGCTACGCCCCGACTGTTGTAAATTGTATCGTACGGTTGCGGCGCTTCACGCGCGGCAATTTGCACGCGATCGCATTCACAAGTGAGCGGGCAGCCACACCATCAGCACCCATACCAGCGCAATCAACGGCAATGCAAACACCGCAAAAATCGCGAGGCAAAGCAGCACCAGAAATCCCCAGTCTTTCCAGGTGTGGCTCCAGCGGTGACGGCGCGGTTGCTCTGTATGCCGCACCAGAAGTTTGTAGTTGCGCCGGTTTGCTTTCCAGGCGACATCGAAGGCATCGCCCAGCAGCGGAATCGAGCCCACCAGCACTTCAATCCCGACATTCACCGCCATCCGCACAAGGGTGATATAGGGCACGCCGCGAAACCATGCCGCCACCAGCAAAATACAAGAAGCCATGCCGCCCAGCACATCGCCAATCGCCGGAACCAGACCAACAACCGCATCCAGACCGAAGCGAATCGATGTGCCCGGAATACGCAGCCAATCGTCCAGAATATGCGACAGCATGTTGAGATTTTCATCGCTGAAAGCGCGGCTCGCCTTCTCGCTGCGTGGTGGCAGAATTTCAGCGGGATTGACTGGCTCACTGCGCCGCGGCGTCACTCTTTTCGCTCCGTGGCAACTCAGATATCGAAGCTGCGAATGCTACAATTCTATTGATTCATGGCGGCTATAGTTCAGCGGCAGAACGCCGGTCTGTGGCACCGGATGTCGTGGGTTCGAACCCCACTAGCCGCCCCAGTATCGTACGCTTTTTGCCCCCGGTTTTAGCCGCGTTCTTTCGCCGATTTTTTTGGTGCGCAGCAAACCGAATCCGCTACACTCTGTTTACCATGCATCCCCCCAACCCAGTGCTTCCCGCCCAAGCGGCGAATCGAGCAGAGCCGCGCCTGAGCATTTCGGCCTGGCGGAGGGAGTTTGTCCCGCGTCGGCGGTTGCGGAACGCCGATCTGCAAACGTTGCTGGCCAATTTTCTGCCTCGCAAAGCGGAACTGCCTATTGCGGAAAGCGTTCTCGTCGAAGTCGATTCCACCAGCGGGAGCCGCGTTCTGTGCCACTGCAACTGGCAACCGGAAGAGGTGCGCGGCGAGCGCATGACCCTGCTGCTGCTGCACGGCCTGGAAGGCTCCTGGCAATCGCATTACATGTTGGGCAATGCGGAGAAGGCCTGGCGCGCGGGGTGGAACGTCATCCGCATGAACATGCGCAACTGCGGCGGGACGGAGATGCTGTCGACCACCCTGTATCACTCCGGGCTTTCCGGGGATGTGCAGGCGGTGGCGGATTTTTTCGTCGGGCGGCACGGCTTGGGGCAGATGGCCTGGGTTGGCTATTCCATGGGCGGCAATATGATGCTGAAGGCAACCGGGGAGTACGGCGGGAATGCGCCGGGCTGGCTGCGCGCCGTGGTTGGGGTCTCGCCTGTCATTGACATGCAGCCTTCCGCGGACGCATTGCATGCGGTTCGCAATCGAGTGTACGAGTTGAATTTCCTGAGAAACATGCTGCGCCGGTACCGCCGTAAAGCGGAGATGTTCCCTGGAAAATTTTCACTGGAAAACTGCCGGCGCGTCCGCAGTATCCGCACATACGACGAATATATTGTCGCCCCGAATTGCGGCTTTACGGGGGCGGACGACTATTACCATCGCGCCGCTGCCGCCCGCGTAATCGAACATATCGCCGTGCCGACCCTCATCCTGCATGCGCTCGATGACCCATTCATCCGCTTGTTGCCGGAAACACGCGCCAAAATCCTCGCGAACCCAAATATTGCGCTGGTGGAAACTGAGCGTGGCGGCCACTGCGGATTTCTTTCGGCCGCTGACCAACTGGACGATGGCTACTGGGCGGAGTCCACGCTGATGAGCTTTATCCAATCTATCGTGAACACGACTCAACCGCTCTACGAAGGCCCGGTAGTATGGAGGCTGACTGGAGTGTCGCGTGCGGAGCGGACGATCCCATCGTCGTAATCCCCTGGAGCAGTGCAGATGGATCGATTCGCTATATCGATCTGCGGGACGCACCCGACAGGGTAAATGAGATTCCGGAAGCCGCACACCACTTGGCTCTCGCTGCTGCTCTTCGCAGCTGGAACCAGCCGGATGCGCCGGTGTTTACAGCAAAGTGCGATATCTGGACTTATGCCGCGGATTCCTTCGATGCCGAAGACCTGCCTGGCTTCGCGTACGCACACGCCAGCTACATCGACCTGCTGGCGACGAGAGCCGGCAGCGTTCTCAAGTTTCGATGCCTGTGAACAGGCCCTGCGTAAGTGGACGAACCGTGCGCGCTTGATCCCACTGCCAGCGACTCGATGCGAGTGGGCGCTGCGACGAGCACGCATTATTGCTCCCGCCGAAATCGTTGGTTTTGCGACAACGTTGTATGTCTGGGGATACGGATCATCGCCGGCGGCAGCTGTCGATGCCTGGACGGCGGCGATTTTGGCTTTGATCGAGCCGGTGCTAATTCCGCAACAATCCTGAATAAATCATTCAAAACCAAAGCCGACCGCGTCACTTCTTCTTCTCTGTCACTCGCCGGCAGAATCGCATCAAATGATCAGGAGACGATTATGGATTTCAATATCGAAAATGCGCTCGATTCCGTCAAGGAGAAGGCAGTCAAGGACGCAACAGAAAAATTCGGTCCGCGCGCTGCGCCGGTGGCGGAGAAGGTCGCCGAAAAAACGGAGGAAGAAGTAGCCAAAAAACTAGGCGTGCCGCTCCACAATCAGCAGAACGACCCGAATAGCCAGCCGCCCCAGAATGAGCAGAACAAAACAAACCAGCGGCAGTCGCAGCCTGCGCCGACAAATCCTACAACTTAGCTCGATGCTGCCAAAGCGAACGCTGCAGTTACAATAATGGGCGAAGCCCCGTGCGGGCGAGTAGCTCAATTGGATAGAGCACCGGCCTTCTAAGCCGGGGGTTGTGGGTTCGATTCCCGCCTCGCCCACCATTTTTAATCAGTAACTTAACGCATGCCCTATTTCTAGCTGTTACGACTGTGCCCACTTTTGTACCCCTTGATGGAAACCGATTGACCGGCTTGTGCACCATACTTGCGGTCCTGTTTGGCGAAATAAGCGAACCAAGCGAATTAAGCCATACACTCGACCCTCACGCCAGGATGATCGATTTGTCAAAACATCCTGATCGATGTGTCAAACATTCTGTCCACGCTTGCACATTTCGCCCAACCGATGATCAGACAAATTCCCTTCCATTTCCCTCGTGAAGGAAACGGGGTCGATTAAGCTGCCTGGTTCTGTGATCAGATGCAAACTGGGTACGAACATTTCCCTTCGCTATAGACGCCGATTGGTCTATCAGAACGTTTCTCAGCCCTGCACACGAATAGTAGCACATTCGAGCCTTGATTGGATCGATATTTAGAGGCTTACGACGATCTTTCCGCCCTGGTCGACTCGTCTATCTTGTCGAATGCGGAGGCAGACGCGAAGCAGGATCAGTCCCGTCACACCTGGTTCCAGTTCGACAGGCAGCATGCTGAGACGCAACCTTTTCACTGCCCGCGCGATCCCTTATTCCGCTCCCGACGGCCGCGTTGGTCGTTTCGGAGAAGTCCGGCGACAGAACCGTCCCGTTGGTGTGTAATCCTGCTCGTCGCCAGCCCCTGTATCGCCCGCCGGTCCTGCGTCACCGTTCCGTACTCATAAAGCTGGTGAGCAGCTACTTATGCCCTAGCTTTGGCTCCACGCCTCGAAATCTTCGGACTTTTGCAGACCTGCTCGCCCAGTCTGGCCAGCGTTTTCCGTATGCTATGCGGATGAAAATCTATTGTAAGCTGCTCCAAGCGCAAACGGAACTGGCGACACCCTGGAAAGCGCCTCGTCCGGCTTGCATGCTTACGGAATTCACCGGAGAGAACTGGCTGCGCTTGCGAATGCCCGGATCAAAGCGCACTCGGACGCTTTGCGAAATGTGCTGTTCGTCAGCGAATGAATCGCGTTCCAGCGCGTTCGGTCTCAATTCACTGTGCCCAGTTTTGTACCCCCTCTGGATGAAAAGCGCCAGTAATCAGCGGTATTGGCCTTTCGCCCTGAAAACTCCTCACACCCCGACTATCATTGACAATAGGTAGATTGCAGCAAAGGATGGTAAACGGCAGAAAAGCAGAACGCGGCATCTTCTAAGCCGGGGGTTGTGGGTTCGATTCCCGCCTCGCCCATTTCCCAGTTTTGATCTATTTTTTAGTGTTGGGCTTGTGCAAATGCCGACTCTAAAATAACTAGCGATTGTGGTAAATCTCTTGCATTTGCGTCCAGGATTTCTCGGGCGGCAACGGAATCTGCATCGGATCCGTGATACTGAGCCATTCCTTGTTACGCGGTTCATCGGATAGTCTCTTCATATCCCCTTGATAGTCATTTCCCGTGTACTCGTAGTAGCCGAACAAGTAATATCGGCCGTCATCGAGCTTGTGAATAAATATAGAAAAGTTATGCATGTTGTACTTGTTCAATAAGTCGCGCACGCCTGCGTTTGAAGCCGCATGAAGCGCTTCATAAGCACTGATCCGATCGGGCTTCATGCCGATTACCATCCCGATCCGCTGCGGCGGATGCTCATGCCTGCGCGATAGAGCGATTGCAGAAATTGCGGCGCCTGTAATGAGCATTGTGAATGCGCTTCGTTTCATAGTTGCCTCTCCGTTTGTGTCAGAACGCTTATTCCTCGGGTTTACGCCAACGCGTCGGGAACTCTTTCGTAAGTCCCCACTGTCCCATTGCAAAGTTTTTGAATCCGAGCTTCAGCGCGGGAGATTCGGGACGTACTTGAAAATTTTGATTTTCAGGGTCGACGAACAAAGGATCTGCAAAGATGGAATTTTGATCGAAGCCCAGTTTTTTCCATTCCGCGAAAGTTATACCGTCGCGGGTTTCGCTTCCCACCCTCGGAACGCAATTGATCCACGACCGCCTGAAACTCACCGTTGGCAGAATAAAAGCAGTTACGATCCACTTCCTCAAACCAAGGTCCGGTCGCGGGCGGGGCAATTACAGAATGAAACATTTGCGGCCACCAGGGCCAACCATCAGGCCAGTTTGCCTCGCTGGGAGCCATTACCGTGATGTTATTGAAGTAACGGTCATGGTTGTAGTCATTCCCAACGTGAAAGCAAGGAGCGACTTTGGACATATACCAAATGTTGTTGTAAACCCTTCGATAGGCACCCTCACGCCACTTCATACTAACGCCACCGACAGAAATGTTGTTGTAGATCTCGTAGTTCGACGCTCCGTCGTCTAGGTCGAGACCCCAACCAGATTTTTCATTGAAGAAGTTGTGGCGCACGATGACTTGCTCCATCGCATCCACGAGAACGTCCCAGGCATCCAAGCTGTGCTCCACTGTATAGGGTGCATGGGATTGCGCCAAGCTCCACGCGCGATCTCTTCCCCATGCATTGAACGGGCCATGGTCGCTGGTTTCTTGCACCGTATCATGAGTGTGATTGAATTCGATCACATGGCCGCCCCAGGTACCATCTCCAATGCATATCGCAGCTCGCGGCATGTTATAGATCAGATTATGGCTCGCGGTGATCCGTTTGGCGCGGGAGATGTATACGCCGGCAATTTGCTTCCCGTAAACGCCGCAATTGTGAATTAGATTGTTAGAGGCTTGGCATTCGAAAGGAAATGCCCGCTGAGTGCCGTTGGTTTTTTCAAGATCGCCTACAAAACAAATCGCGCTATCTCCGGTTTCTGTAAATTCGCATCCGGCAATTGAGAAATTACGATTGTAGTTGTTTACAAAAACAGCGTTACCACCAACTGCATCAAACCAACATCCATTAATAGAGCAATTTCGCGTGCCCTCTGCCAATATAGCTCCGCCACGATGAATGGACCAGTCGCTGAGAGATGGCACATCGTAGGTTTTAAGGTAGGTGGTACAGGTGTGGGCGACGCGAAAGCCATCCAGAGAAACATGCTGAACCGGATTTTCTTGTGTTCCAGCAAACCGAACTACCTGCTCAAGCAAGGGGACCTCGACAAGCGCGGCATGGAGGTTGAGATCGTTTTCAGGATAATAGTAGAGAATGTGGTCATCTGTATCGAGAAACCATTCTCCTGGCGCATCCAGCTCCTCGAATACATTATCTATGTAGAAGCCCGACTTAGCGTTGAGTATCTCTGGATTTTTATCCCATTTGGCTCCGAGCTGTTGCCCGCCCTCGCCGAACCAGATCGAGCTTGTGGTGAAATCAACGGCCTTGATCCGCCAGTGCAGGTTTCCCCAATAGGCTGCCTGAAAAATGTCGATCTCAGCATTCTCCGGCTTGGCCCATCGTTTCTTTGTAAATGTGGCCGGATCAAAATGAATGCCTCTGGGAGCTTGGCCGGCGAACGTCATGTCCTCATCTGGCCCGGGATACGGGTCTTGTTCATTTGTTGCGATCGACCCTGTGGCTTTGATATATCCCGATTTGCCGGGATCTGAAGGATCGTAGTTCGGATACCGGGCACGTATCATCCGTCTTCCGTTGATAAACAATTGCGTGAAGTTCAGTCCCGCGGGAACAGACGTCATGAAGATGCCATGTTTATGATGTTTCCAGTTGCACGCCAGCCGAAGACCGCCACTGAGGGTCACCTGCTCATTTGGTTGAGCAGAATACGTTACCGGGGCATTGCTGCTGCCGGAGTCTTCCGGCGCGAACTCAAGCGGCTTTCCCAGATAATAAGTTCCACCGCTCACAAAAACCTGAATTGGGCCAGCAGTTTTGTTTACCTTCCTAACTGCCCGCTGCGCTCTTTGCAGGGTAGCAAAAGGCTGAGCGGCAGTACCTGGGTTTTTGTCGCTTCCCCCAGACGACACATAGAAAATTCTGGCATCTGTCGATTGATCTTCCTCTGCGTCCGCTGTGGGCTCACCCAGATTGGCGGCGCCGCTGCTGGCCGCGATGGCGGCTCCGCCACTCAATTTGAGAAATTCACGTCTTTGCATTTGACCTCACTCGAAATTTTGAATTCAGGTGGGAGTAGTGGACGAGCCAATGTTACCGTCAGGGATGCCACGGGTCAAATTCAAGAGACCCGATTGGTAGATGTGTTAAAAGTTAGCGTAAATGAATCGGGGAAATAATTTTGACAAATGAAAATTAGCAGGCATACAATCCGGGGAAAATGGACGGCCCAATAGATCGTCTATCGTGGATGAAAGGCTGGGTAATGAATCAATTCGTAAGTGGGATCGCAGCCCTCTCTCTGTTTTTGTCCATGTTTTCATTGTCGGCGATCGCTCAAGCGAGCCGCCTTATAGCCAACTGGACCTTTA
Source organism: uncultured Acidobacteriota bacterium (assembly GCA_963823295.1). Taxonomy (GTDB): domain Bacteria; phylum Acidobacteriota; class Terriglobia; order Terriglobales; family Acidobacteriaceae; genus JAKAAZ01. The sequence continues at coordinate 106,128 of CAWGLF010000019.1, read as the reverse complement.
ATGAATCTGCCGGGCAGATTACCCATGACCAAGTTAGCGGTATTGGCGATCCAATCGCAGGGTTTTACAAACATGTCGACGGCATATCGGGAAAGGCGCTTAGGTTCGATGGATATACAACCTCCATCACCCGGTCTGCCGCAACTGCACCACGACCGGTTCACGGGCTGACGGTGGAAGCGTGGGTAGCAGTCAACGCGTATCCGTGGAACTGGGTGCCGGTTGTCGATCAGCGGCGCGAACAACAAGCCGGCTACTTCTTCGGAATCGACTCTTTTGGGCGAATCGGTTTACAGGTGGCAGTAAATGGCGGATGGTGGTCATTATTTTCGCAGACCAAGCTCCCTCTAAGAAAGTGGTGCCACATAGCGGGAACGTACGATCCTGCAACGGGAATGACGATCTACCTGGATGGGAAATCCGTCGGCCAGCTTTCGCTCCATGGTCCGCTGACTCTGGCCGTGGGACAGGACCTGCTGATCGGAAGAGTCAGACACCCTATCCTTCCAGCCCAGTGGATTCATCCCAAATATCCGGTCTGGTATTCGTTCGATGGCATTCTAGATGATGTTCGCATTTACGACGGGAACCTGACTGACGCAGAGATCCATAGGCAGTATTCACAGATCGATGTCCCAACCGGCGACGCACTGCCTTGGGACGTTCTGCCTTCAGGTCCTCCGGGAGTGGGACGCTTCGGCGCGTACTACACGACGCTGCACTTTGATGAACTGTGGGAGAAACCGCGCCGCGTCGGGCCAGACTCAGATGTCGTAGTCCGATTCGATCAAATGCCAACCCGCTTAGTGTTCTGGCAGGGAACAAACTACAGCGGCGATTGGGTAACCGAGAACGGCAAATGGTACACAGATGAGTTCCTGGAAACAGGAGGCCAGAAAGCTTGCCCCGGCGGCGAGGACTGTGAGCCCATGTCGGACAAGCATAACCGCTATTCGCATGTCCGGATCATTGAAAACAACGATGCTCGAACTGTCGTTCACTGGCGGTATGCCCTTTGCGAGGTGGAGCACTACACGTGCGCAAATCCCGATCCCTTGACAGGATGGACCGACTGGGCAGATGAATACTTTACTGTATATCCGGACGGAGTAGCAGTGCGGAAACAGGTACTCTGGACATCCAATTTTAACGTCTGGCATGAATTTCAAGAGACCATTGTTATCAATGGACCGGGTCAGCGTCCGGAAGATAACCTCAACGTAAACGCCCTCACAATAGGAAACATGAAGGGAGAGACAGTGACTTACTCCTGGTTGCCGAAGCCTCCCACCAAAATTGATGGGCCGGCACATCCCAACATTCAGGTTGTCAACCTGAAATCCACCTGGAAGCCTTTTCAGATAGTTTCACCTGTGCATTCCTCGTTTGATGTTTATAGCGGAGAGCAGACCTACTCCACCTTCGAATGGTGGAACCATTGGCCAGTGGCACAGGTAGCGTCAAGCGGCATTTCCGCAGTGGCGCCAGACCGAGCATCTCATTCCTCGCTATCGCACATCTATTGGGATCCTTATGCGAAAACGCAAGACTCGATGACCAAGATCATGCTCGTTGGGCTGACCACGAAATCGGCTGCGGAACTGGTTCCCTTGGCTAAATCCTGGCTTTCACCTCCTGAGTTTTCCATCAACGGCGCCGGATTCAAGAGTCAGGGCTATGATCCCACTCAGCGCACCTTTGTTATCGTACGTCAGCCCGGAAATTCGAACTCGCGCTTTAGCTTATTGCTCAATGCCAGCTCATGTATCCCCGCTGCTCAATCCGGCCTTTCTCATCAAGGGCTGGGGTGATGGCGGAGTAAAGCTGCTTGTCGATGGGAAACCAATTCCCCGTGGAACAAGGTTCCGCTATGGAACCATTCGCCATCTGGAAGGCGATGACCTGATCGTGTGGCTTGAGCTTGGATCAACGAAACCGACCCGTTTGCAATTCTTGTCGGCTGGCAGTTCAAATCATTGATCCGTTAAAAGTTCCAGAACCATTGCCTGCCGATTCGTTCACAAAAAACCATTCGTTGACGAAGCTCCTGCCACCTTGATAGACTTTGTGGCGTTATGTTGGTACAACCAATTGTGCCAAGCTGTGGGAGAGCATTGAAATGTTCCCCGGATGTCGCCCGAAGGAGTCATAAAGCATATGCAACGCCCAGTCCCTTACTTTAAGGTCCTGCTTCTGATAGCTGTTGGCGCTTTCTGTGCGTCCGCCTTTCACAGTGCGGCTTTCGCGCAGGTCGGAGCTGCGGCAGCAAGGCTGAATGGAACGGTTCGGGACACCACTGGAGCAGTAGTACCGGGTGCGAATATCACGTTGACAAACGTCGACACTGGCTTAAGGCAAACCAGTTCGACTAACTCCACCGGGAACTACTCCATCGCTAATATAACTCCAGGCCACTACACGGTTCAGGCCCAGAAGCAGGGATTCAATACGAGTAAGCAGCCGACGTTTACCCTCCAAGTTAATCAGACGGCTACAATCAACTTCAGACTTCAGGTCGGAAGTTCCAATACAACCGTCGTGGTCTCGGCAGCAGGGTTGCAGATTGAGACGGCAACGGCAGATCTTGGGATGGTCATTGGGAGAAAGGAAATCAATGATCTGCCTCTCAACGGCCGAAATTTTACTGAGCTTCTTCTACTGGGACCCGGCATAAGCACGGCGAACCCATCGGGAAATGCGGGGGGCGGCGGAATTGGAAATCCGATCGGGAATGTAACCTTCCCGGCTATCAACGGTCAAAGCAACAGAAGCAATATGTTTCTGCTCGACGGGATCAATAACTATGGATCTATCCGGGATACCTATGCGGTTCAGCCGATTATCGATGACATGCTCGAGTTTAAAGTACAATCTCACAATGATGAAGCACAATTCGGCCAGACACTAGGCGGCATAGTAAACCTGGTAACAAAATCTGGGACGAACCAATTCCATGGAGACGTGTGGGAATTTCTTCGTAATGATGCACTGGATGCTACCAACTATTTCAATCCTGTCAGAACTCCGCTGAATCAAAATCAATTTGGTGCCAACGTTGGCGGCCCGGTTCTACTCCCTCATTACAACGGACGCAATAAGACATTTTTCTTCGGTTCTTATGAGGGATTTCGGAACGATACCTCGTCGGAGAGCCTGCTCATCACTCCTACACCGGCACAGCTCAGTGGCGACTTCAGCAATTTAGAGAGTCAAGGTGTACAGCTTTTCAACCCATATAGTTCTACGCCGGACCCGAGTCAAGGTAGCGGATATTTCCGCCAGCCGTTTATGTGCGATCCATCTGGGACCGTTCCGCTGCCGGTCAATGGTGCAGGAATACAGCCGCCTGGAACCCCCTGCGACATAATCCCGCCAAGCCTGCTCAATCGCACGATGATTTATTTCGCAAAAACTCTATTCCCAGCTCCTATCAACACGGGAAATCCGGGCTTTAACAGTCGCGACACAACCCCTGCCACCGTTCGCCAGAACGAATTCTCGGCTCGGCTTGATGAGCAGATTAGAAGCAATGATCGGATTTTCGTACGTTATACGGGAGCATGGCAGCCCGACACCAACTCCGGTGGCTATCCTGGACTGCTCGCGCATACCCAAAGCAACAACTATAATTTTGCGGCAAATTGGACACATACCTTCGGACAAAATGCGGTTCTACAGTTAACCTTCGGCCGGGTATCTGCGCAGTACAATACCACTCCAGAGTTCACAAACGCTCCTTCCAACTTTCTGCAAAATTCCGGTTTTTCCCAATATTTTTACAATCATGGCAGCTTTGGCGGGTCATTAATCCCCTCGGTGAATGTGTCTGGGTATTTAGGGGGAGGAGGTTATGTAGGACGACTTCATTATTCAAATATTTATGAGTACAAGGGGGATATCACGAAGGTTGTTGGGCGTCATACATTGGGCATAGGCGCCAGCCTGGCAACAGATGGTTGGGAACAACCATTCTTTGGATCGGAAGTTGACTTCGATGCGCCGCAAACAGCCGATGGTAATGGCAATGGCGGAGACGCCCTTGCATCAATGGTACTTGGGGTACCGACCTACTCTGAAGTGGACAATGTTTATTCCCTGCTTCACGGAGGTAAGATCAGCGGAGCATATTTTCAGGATCAATGGCGCGCCAGTGATAAGCTCACCGTGAATCTAGGCTTGCGATATGATCTGACAACTAATCCACGCCAGGGAAAAGCTTCCGATGGTAGCAATATCACCGGCGATTTCAATTTCAGCAATGGTACCTACATCTTGCAGAATCCGGCGCCGGCGTGTTCCGCGACACAGGGAGCGCCATGCATCCCTGGAGGAGCATTGCCGCCGCATGTAACAATCGCCAAGAACGGGAAAGATCGTACATGATACCTACGATAATATCCAGCCGAGGCTGGGCTTCGCATATCAGGTGACGCCAAATACTGTGGTTCGAGGGGGCTATGGAAGATTTTTTGACAACTGGGCGGGAGTGACCGAAAACCAATCCAACTACACACAAAGCTGGCCGAATGTGGCCTTTATCGCGACTCCGAACAACCTGAATATTGGAGTTCCTACGGCGCACGCAAATGATCCATTCAATCTTGGAAGCGCACCTATTAAGCCGGCATCGTCGCCGTTTTCACCTGACAATATAAACTTCTACACAGACCCTCATTTAAAGAATGCGTACTCCGACGAATGGAATTTCGGCGTTCAGCGCCAGTTGAGCACACAAGCAACGGTAACGATCAATTATGTCGGCTCGCGTACGGAGCGGATCCCAAATACTTTGACTGCCAACGCTGCACCTACCCCGGGGCCCGGCGACCCTCAGTTACGAGCGCCATACCCTTACATCCTGCCTATGCCATATATGCAGAACAAAGGTAGCGCCAACTACAACGCGTTGCAGATATCGGCGCAGCTCCAGTCAAGCCACGGTCTGACCGGCACGTTTGCCTATACATGGTCAAAGACGATTGACGAAGGCTGCGGTGGGTACAATAATTTTTGCGACGTACAGAACCCATACGATATTGCAGCTGATCGAAGCGTCACAGGGACTGATGAGCCCAACATTTTTGTCGCCAGTTTTTTGTATCAGCTACCATTTGGAAATGGCGGGATATGGCGCAGCAGTAGCGGTTTTGTCAACTACGTGATTGGTGGTTGGCAGATCAATGGAATAGTGTCTGCGTCGAGCGGTACCGCTTACGATGTACAGACGAACGATTCCAGTATTGCGAATACAAACAATCTCTATGGCGCCGAACGGGCGGACGTTGTTGGCGATCCCCACGCGAATACCGACAGCATTCATCCAATCAACACAGCGGCGTTTGCAATTCCGGCGCCTTTTACGTTCGGTAACATGCCTCGCAACAGCTTGCGCAATCCATGGAGCAGTAATCTGGATTTATCCGTGTTCCGCTCCTTCAGCCTTCCGAAGAACACAAGGCTGGAGTTCAGAGTCGAAGCTTTTAATGCGCTAAACCAAGTAATATTCGGTGAACCGGACAACGGACTTGAGGATCCAAACTTTGGTGTTGTGTCAGCAACCGCAAATACAGAGCGTCAGTTGCAAGTGGCTGGCAAATTTTATTTTTGAACGCAGTTTGTTGCATTTAGGTTTGCGCTTGGATATCTGACTTTCTCATTTATCACCTGGTTTAATGATTGACTTGATTGAAATTGCTTCATCCCGGCTGGATGAATGGAGGCTATGGAGCTGAACTGTACCGCATTCATACTGCTGCACCCATAATTCTCAATAAAGGGAGGGGCTTTGAAAATCAGGCTGGCTGCTTTCCAATTTGCGCTATTCCTGTTCCCGCTGACAGCCTGTTTTAGCCGGACCTATGCCTCGAACCGTGAAAAGCCGGTTCAGGCCGACGGTGTAATCAGGCCGTCGGCCCTTGCGGGAGCGGAAGAGGCCTACCTTCCAGAAATCTTTCCTTCCTCGCATGCTTCCAACCTGATCGTTTTGCACAACAGAGACATTCTTTGTTTCTATTTTTCAGGAAAGGAGGAGGGTGCATCCAACGTGGCAATCGTAATGTCGCGCCTGCCGTATGGATCACACCGATGGATGAAGCCTATTGTTGTCGATCATCACGCAGGCAAGTCCATGCAGAATCCTGTTCCCTTCGAACCGTCGGCAGGTCATCTTTGGCTGTTGCACACGACCCAGGAAGCTGGCAAAGGTGAGAATACGGCGAAGATTTATCGACAGGAGTCGAATGACAACGGAAAAACCTGGAGTTACCCGGCCGTTCTATTTGGCAATCCAGGTTCCTACGACCGCAACAAGATCGTTGTTATGAAGGCAAACGAATGGATGTTGCCGATGTACTACATGCCTAGCGAGAGCATCGTGATCGGCGCAAACGGGGATTATTCCGCGATGCAGATCACTATGGATCATGGGTTGCAGTGGCAAAAATGTGTTATCCCGCATTCACATGGTCTCGTGCAGCCGAGTGCCGTCAAACTCGCCGCGAACGAATATCTGGCTTTACTACGCAGTCGTGACGCCGACTGGATCTATCGAACGACGTCGACTGATGGACGCCATTGGACGGTGCCCAGAGCTACTGTTCTACCCAACAATAACGCGTCGATTCAATTGACACGGCTCGAGAACGGCCACCTGGTTCTTGCATTTAATAATGTTCAGGTACAGGAGAAGCGAGGCCAGCCGGCGGAGGGTCCGCGCAGGCCGCTCTCGGTGGCTCTTTCCGTGGATGGGGGAAAGACATGGCCGTGGGTGCGCGATGTGGAAATCGGCCGCGCTGGAGAGGAGTACTCCTATCCGAGTATCGTGCAGGCGCAAGATGGAGAAATATATCTATCTTTTACCTACCGTCGCACAACGATTAAAGTGATGAGCTTTTGGGAGGATTGGGTAAAACACGGAACCACTGAGGGAAAATATAAGCCCGCAGTTGGGATCCGTTAACAAGCTCATGCGTTTTCTTTCGGGAGCGACAGGCCAAGAAAAGAGATGAACAGAAGAGAATTTATTCAGAACTCCTCTCTCCTCGCGTTGGCGAGCGGCGCGCCCAGTGCAGCCGTTACGTTGGACAAAGCGAACGAGCCAGAGCAAACAAATTCAGAGTCATCGATTCCGGTTCGCCTCGCGGAAGATAAGGAACTGGCGGCATACTGGCCATTCGATAAAGCGGAGGATGCTGTCACGGTCGAAAGCGTGAATCGGATCAGCGACGCAATCCAGGGAAATTTTTCACTGATCAGGGGAATCCAGGGCAACGGTATCAAGTTCGATGGATTTACGACTCGTATTGCACGAACTTCTCACCTGCCCGCTATCCATAAATCAGTAACATTCGAGGCGTGGATCGCCCCTCAAGCATATCCCTGGAATTGGAATGCTATCGTGGAGCAGAAAAACCGATACTTCTTCGGATTGGACGCGACTGGGCATATCGGTTTACGAATATTAGTCGATCGTCAATGGCGGGATTGTATCTCGGCTGCTGAAGTTCCTTTTATGCAGTGGTCGCACATTGCCGCGAGCTTCGATCCCAACCAAGGTCTCAAGGTTTACATCAACGGGCAGGAAGCGGGCCGCCTCGACGTTATCGGCCATCTTGCTCCAGGTAGGCTGGACCCAATGTCCAACGAGCCAACTGAAGGTTTATTTCAGATTGGCCGCAGCCTTGAAGAAATTCCCGCGGCGGCTTCTAGAAAAATTCCAGCGTCTTATTCATTCGACGGAATCATCGATGAACTGAAAATTTATGATGGCGTCCTCGGCGCCAACGAAATAAAAGCGTCATACGAGTCATTGCGTCCAACGGGACCGCCTGCACTGACATGGCGCAAGCTGCCCGTCATACCTGATGGGCGGAAGCAGTTTGGTGCGTTCTCCACACGTCTAAAGTTCTGCCCAGAGTGGGACCGTCTTTGGCGGATCGATGATTATCCCGATCTGGTCGTCACTTTTGACGATGTCCCATACAAAATGGTTTTCTGGCATGGAACTGCATACAACATGAATCTGGTCACGGAAAACGGCCGGTGGATCGGAGATCAGAGCGCTGAGGCCCCTCCGGAAAAAAATGGCTGTATTGAGCACATGTCCGATAAGCAGTGCCGCTATTCTCATGTTCGACTGATCGAGAGCGGCCCTGCGCGGGTCGTCGTGCACTGGCGTTATGCGATGACGGATGTTCTGTATAACATCGGCGAGTGCGATCCAATCACTAACTGGGGCGATTGGACAGACGAGTACTATACGATCTATCCCGATGGCATTGCGGTCCGTCACTTTCTGATCCGTGGCCCGCTCGACCACTACAGCATCACAGAGCCGGCAACCCTAAACAATCCGGGCGAGAAAGCTGAAGATAACATCTCAATACAGGCGGCCACCCTGGCGAACATGGAGGGCGAGACGCGGACCTTTAGCTGGGAAACCTGGCCCTCGAACGGGGACATCCGCGGCCGCTTCACCAACGCCGTTCCCAATGCAAATATCGCAATGTTGAATACCAAGTCGGAGTTCAAGCCTGTCTACATCTATGAACCGGGCGCTTTGATCATCCCATATGGTGGCGGTGCAATCGAAACTCGCCCGTGGTTCTCTAAATTTCCAATCTGGAATCACTGGCCGGTAGCGCAAATTCCCTCGGACGGCCGGGATGCACTCGCGCTTGATCGCGTTTCTAGTTCGGCCATCCTTTCTCCCGAACCGCCACAAACCAGGCGACCGAAAGATGGCGCATTGGAGGGCCGTTTTCTTATGGGTCTCACGAATCAACCCATTGCCGCCGTTCTACCGATGGCGCGTGCCTGGTTGCAACCACCTGCTTTGAAACTGTTGAACGGCGATTTCGCGAACGATGGCTACAGCCGCAATGACCGGTCTTATCATTTACGCAAGTTGTCGAAACGTGACGCGAAGCTTGTATTCACCGTTCAGGCCAACGATAAATGGCCGTTGACGAATCCTGCCTTTGTTGTGCAAGGATGGGGCGGAAAGAAAGCCTCTCTTCGACTGAACGGCAAACTTATTGATGAAGGCAAAAAGTTTCGCGCCGGCCGCATTGATCAACTTGAAGATTCAAGTCTAGTGGTCTGGATTCGGACGGAACTAACGGGCCCGTCAAATTTCGTGTTAACGCCAACCGATTGAACAGCAGTTCCCATTTTTGGCAATACAACTGGATTGCGTGGAGACGTCGCGTGAATCGAAGAAGGTTTTTGCAATTGTCGTCGAGCGCAATCGGTTATTCGCTCGCTCCAGCTGCCTCGCGCGCCATCGTTTCGTATGACGCGGATTCTGGCAGTCTGAGCGGCCGTACCTCTCCGACAAAATCGGAGACTCCTCAGACCATCGATCGAATCTGGCAGAAAGCAAGTGCGAAGTACGGTTCAACTCGTGCCGCTCTCCTGAAGCAAGCAGATTTCTATGCCAATAGCGGACCGTTCCGCCCTGATTGGGAATCGCTCGCAACCTATCAGGCGCCAGAGTGGTACAAGAACGCGAAGTTTGGGATTTTCGTTCACTGGGGCGTGTATTCCGTCCCTGCATTCGGAAGCGAATGGTATCCGCGAAACATGTACATAGAGGGTACCGACGAATACAAGCATCAGATCGAAACATATGGCCCGCTTACAAAATTCGGTTATAAAGATTTTATCCCGATGTTCAGGGCTGAACACTACGATCCGAAGGCGTGGGCACGCTTGTTTAAAGACACGGGGGCGAGATATGTCGTTCCGGTTTTTGAGCATCACGATGGCTTCGCAATGTATGACTCGGGTCTCTCCGATTGGACCGCGAATAAAATGGGACCGCACCGCGACCTGGTCGGAAATCTGGCAAAAGCGATACGTGCCGAGGGATTGCATCTCGGCGCTTCCTCGCATCGTATCGAACACGACTGGTTTATGGATGGGGGTCGGCAGATTGATTCCGACGTCAACGACTCCCGATACGCAGCGTTCTACGGTCCCGCACATGCGCAAATCCATGACGGGGACGACGCCTCTCTATTGCAAGACTGGACCTACGTCAGCCCGGAATACGCGAGCGATTGGCTGGCCAGAAATGTCGAAATTGTGGAGAAATACCATCCTGATCTCATGTGGTTTGACTGGTGGATTGGCCAGCCTGCCGTTCGAGAGTATGTGACGCGCTTCGCCGCATTTTATTACAATGAATCCATAAAGCGGGGTCCGGTCGGTGTTATCAACTATAAATACGATGCGCTGGAGAAGCATTCCGCTGTCCTCGATATAGAACGTGGGGAACTTGGGCGGATTCGCCCGCTGTACTGGCAAACCGATACTTCCGTAAGCAATAAATCGTGGGGCTATATTCAAAATGACACCTTTAAATCCACCGAATTCATCGTCCACCAGCTGATCGATGTTGTAAGCAAGAATGGTAATCTACTCTTGAATATAGGACCGCGCGCCGACGGAACTATACCTGTGGAAGTTCAGCGCATATTACTGGACGTTGGCGCCTGGTTAAAAGTAAACGGAGATGCAATTTATGGTACGCGTCCGTGGAAGACTTACGGCGAAGGTCCGACGATAGTAGCAGCGGGACCTTTTCACGATACGGAAACGCATCCCTACACTGCGGCGGATTTCCGCTTCACGACCAAAGAAGACGCCCTTTATGCGATTGGACTGGCGTGGCCTAGCAATGGAGAGGCGGTTATCCGCTCCCTGGGAACGACTGCTATTGGCGGCAGACGGGGCATCCGAGCGGTCACGTTGCTCGGCTACGAAGCGAATCTTCAATTTGAACAAGAAACCGGCGGTCTGCACGTTCACGTTCCCCCGCGAGCGCCTGGCAAATATGCTTATGCATTCCGAATCAGGTTTAAGGATTGATGCGCTCTCTATGTTATTGGCACCAGCTTGCTCGACTTAGTTCTCAGTTACTGCCGCTATCAATCGATGTGCGTCGATAGAGACTTGCGGCTGACATTTATTAATATGACGTCCGCGTAAATGGAGCGATATTGTTATGCCGACTGCTGCATCTTCTTCCCGTCGCCCTCCGTCAGATACTCGCGTCACAGCAAATGTGATTTATAAGATCAAACAACTAATATCTCAAGGCACCGTTACTCCCGGTTCGAAGTTTCTTCCAGAACGTGAACTTGCGAAGGAATTTGGCGTGAACAGGGCATCCTTGCGGCAGGCTTTAAAAGTTCTTGAGATTATGGGTGTGATCACACAGAGGGTTGGAGATGGTACATATCTCAGCGCAAGCGCCGAGTCTATTCTCCACGAACCTATGGAGTTTTTGATCTTACTCGATGATCTCTCCCACCACGAACTCTTCGAAACCCGTCGGATAGTAGAACCGGAGCTTGCGGCGCGAGCTGCGGAACGTGCCACGACAGAAGATCTTGCCCAATTGCGACAAGCGATTATGGCCATGGAAAGAAGCAGGACGAATCAATCACGCCTGGATGCGGATATGGCCTTCCATGAATGTATTTTTCGTGCCAGTGGGAATCGAATCTGCCATTTGCTATTCAAGGTCATACATCGAACAGTGCTGACCAGCATGACGCAATTGTCCAATCGCGTTTCTGTAGATCGGCCTTTGACGTTTCACAAAAGAATTTACGCTGCCATTCGTGATCGGAATCCAGAAGAAGCCAGGCGCGCAATGCTGGATCATATTGCGGATGCTCAAAATCTTATTCCGCACTCCTCCAAATAGTGGGCGGCAAGTCGTGCCTCGCATCCGGTATTCAGAAGGACAGTATCATTAGAGCAAAAGCCATCCAGGTGTAGACTTTTTCTGGCGAGTTTCTGCGGACGTTTTATGGTCAGTCTGGATTACAGAATCCGAACGCAAGGACAAAACTACCGGCAGCACGCCATTCTGTTCGACCAAACGTGGAGATCATCACGTGGCACTGATCGTCAACGGTGAGTATGTGGGAGACGAGCAGTTCCTAGATGAATTTCGCCAACTCGGGGGCAACACTCTGGAAGCTGGCGGTCCCGAGGAGCAGCGTCGAAACGAAGCCCTGCAACAAGCGGCGAATGAACGTGTACTGCACCGCACACTGCTTCGACAGATGGCGATACACAGCGGCGTTACGGTTCTGCCCGAGGAAGTAGAACAAGAACGAAGACGCCGATGGGGCAGCTCGACAAACACAACATGTGGTGTTGGAGTCGCTCAGGCGATCACTGCCGAACTCCAGATCGAGCGCTTCTGCGCTAATCTCACCCGTCATGTGCCCCGTCCTACGCGAGCGCGAAGTGGAACAGTTCTATCGCGCGAATCCACAGCAGTTCTATCAGCCGGAAAAAGTTCATGCGGCGCATATCATCAAAAATATCGAAGCACCGGCGGACGAGCCAGATGCGCGCTCGGCCCTCATCTCAGCGCAGCTGGAACTCACGTCTGGAAAGCCCTTTGCCAAAGTAGCGGATCGCTACTCCGACTGCGGTGGAGGGGGCTTACTCGGCTGGATTGCACGTGGAGAGATGGTGGAGGAATTTGATGAAGTGGTTTTTTCTTTGAAAAAAGGCGAGTGTAGCGACATCTTCCGCACTGTCTTCGGTCTTCATATCGCGACGGTACTCGGCAGGAAAGCTGCTGGGGTATCTCCATTCGAAGAAATACGGTTATCGCTCTCTCGCAGTCTTTTCGAGCAAAAGAAGCAGGCGGTGATCCAGCGTGTCCTGCACGATGCGATGCAGCGTTCACGGATCACGGTAGCGCCATAACTAAACGACGTGAAATTATGAAGAGATGGATTCGGTGAAACAAGTTGCACCCTGCTGCGTACCTAGTAAGCAGCGCGCAGAATTGCTGATAGCTTCGCAGCAATGCTTCGGCAACGCGGCGGCTGGTCGTCCAACGGTTCAACCGAAGGGATGGTGCTCTTGCCCGGCGGAGCTTTCCTGATGGGAACTGACTATCGTGGAGGATTTCCCGCCGATGGTGAAGGACCCGTGCGCAAAGTCACGCTTGATAGCTTCTATATCGACCTGTACCCGGTCCGAAATCGCGATTTTGCCCGCTTTGTGGAAGAGACTGGGCATGTTACTGAAGCGGAGCATTTTGGGTGGTCCTTCGTCTTTGAGGGAGATCTTCCGGATCGCGGCGCATACCTCGGCGGGCAGAATGCGGTGCAAGGCGCGGAATGGTGGAAGCGCGTTGAACTTGCCGATTGGAGGCATCCTGAAGGGCCGGAAAGCGACATCGATACGCGATCCAACCATCCTGTGGTGCACGTTTCGTGGAACGACGCGGCTTCGTATGCCTCCTGGGCAGGTAAGCGCCTCCCCACTGAGGCCGAGTGGGAGTACGCCGCTCGCGGCGGCTTGGAACAAATGCTTTACCCCTGGGGCAATGAGCTGACGCCAAACGGTGTGCACCTATGCAATATCTGGCAGGGCAAGTTCCCGGTGGAGAACACGGCCGAGGACGGCTTCACCGGTGTAGCACCAGTGGACGCATTTCCGCCCAATGGATATGGACTCTACTCCATGACCGGTAATACCTGGGAATGGTGTGCGGATTGGTTCGACGCTACCTTTCATACGTTTGCCACGCATGAGAATCCCGTGGGGCCTTCGACGGGAACTGCGCGCGTGCTGAAAGGCGGGTCGTATCTATGCCACATCTCCTACTGTAACCGCTATCGCGTGGCGGCGCGCAGTTCCAACACGCCGGACAGCACCACCACAAACATCGGTTTCCGCTGCGTGCGCGATGTGAGTCGTCCAGCGTAGTCCATCACGACAGAATGTTCTTTGAAGCCACTCAGGTCTCGTTCGGAGGCCTGAGTGGCATTCACTTGGTCAAGCCACTATCGGCGATTGCGATCGCAGCCCTGTCCATTGGTGACAGAGACTAGCTTCTGTGCCTCGGCGGTCAGGGTGCGGCTGTAGCAATCTCCCAGGGAGTTGTTGATAGCGATAGGTTTGCGTGGTCTTCGCGCTGGTGGGCGGTAGCAGTGCCCCGCTGGCATCGAAGTTGAGCACATCGGAGGCGTGCACCTCGTTGTTGAGGTTGCTGGTAAAGAAGGTGTAGCCCGAAGAGGTTCTGGGATTGGATCGACCAGGTCCTTCTGATCGCTGAGGGTGGCCTGGGTAGCGCTGCCGTCCGGATTGACAAAATAGCCATAGTCCAGGTTGAGCGGGTAGGAGAAGTGCTTGTTGGAGACCTCGACGACCGCTCCATCGCGGGTGGTGGTCTGGATATCGACGAGGCTAGTTTGCTGCGCAGCCTGCCCGTCGGTCGTGGAGTTGACGTAGAACTCCTGCGCGTTGCGGAACTTGACGCTCTCGTTGATTTTTGTTTCCACGCGGCCAAGCGAGGTGTTCACATATCCGCTGATGACGAAGTCCCGATTGGAACCGACCGTCACGGTGCCGGTGTAGGTGGGGCCGCCGGAGATATTTTCCGTGACCACCGGATTCGGCGCGGCAAGAGTGTTGGTGAGGATGACCGCCGGTGACCTGCTGCTTGTGGTGATCGGTGAAGACCAGCAGATTCGCGGTGGCGAGGAAGTAGCTGTTGGCGTTGAAGACGCTGACACCCACGGTGTGCGGATTGCCGTCGTCAAGAACGCCGGCGAAGGGCGTAAGGTCGACGCGGAAGGGTTTGAAATCGAGCGTCTGCACGCCGGGAATAGGTTCCCACAGATACGGATCGATGCCACCGGTATATATCCACGGATAGACAGGCGCGACGCCGGCGGGCTGGCCATCGATTGTCACTTCGGTCTCGCGGAAGGCGGTGTTGCCGCAGCTTTCAAGCTCGGTCGTCAGGCTGTTGGGCACGCAGAAATACCAGAACTCATCGTTCGACTGGCTCTGCGCGATCACATCGAGATACACGCGCACCACGTTCGTCGGGAGATCGAGCACCTGCGTGATCTGGTCGGTGGTGGTGTTAAGCGTGCCTGCGTCGCCGCCGGTACCGTTGACGGGAACGACGATGTCGGGAGTAGGCGGTGCGGGATACCGCCAATCGGCGGGGTAAAATTCCAGCGCGGCGTTCGCGTAGATGATGCCGTTATATGTGACGCCTCCGGAGACACCGACGAAGTTGCCGATGTTGGCTTCGCCAGTCTGCGCGGACTTGAAGATTGCGGTGAGATCGGTGACATCGCGCTCGACATGCCACGACGGGCTGAGGGTCTTTCGCGGTTCGGCGGTGGTGCCGTAATAAATGTTGGCGTGACCGAGATAGAATGCGGCGGTGCGATCAAATTGGCGGCCAGCCGTCACGGTGAAATCGGCCGTGAACACCACCTTCGCCCAAGGGCCGGGACATGCGGAGGGCGGAGTATAGCTGAAGACTTTCGGCGTGAAATCGGCGAATTCCAGGTTTTGAAAGAGCGGCACGATGCAGGGAGTAGTGTGGGGACGCTCCACCCGGGGCGCGGCCGTGATCGGGTTGGAGGATCCGATCTGCGGAGTGGGCGGGACGAGGACTACCTGCGCGCTCATCGCAGCAACGGATGCGAACAGAAAGGCGGCGGCGGTGAAGCTACAGCGCCGCGTGGTGAGTTTGGAAAAGATCATGGACATAACGGGTTCCTTTCGACAGGTGCAAAGATGCGCACCCAACATATCACGAAAACAAATGTGTCGGTTTTACCGTGAATTGGGTTGATCAAATGCTTTAACGAGCGCACCTAATTGATTCGTGGTGAGAGAGGATTCTTTTGGATGGGATATTGCCGTCCGTTACGACGGTCCTCGGCAGCGGGACAACGACATTCTTTCACGCGGAAGAATTCCCGTCCCGTTGAGCCGGACGGGCATGCATGGCACGCCACAGGGGTTCTATGGTCCGTTCACTACCAGTTCCGCGATGGTCAAATCAAGGAGAAGACCAGCGGCCACAATAAAACACGAAGCAGGTCGTCCTCGGATTTCATCAATGCATCTACTTTTGTCCCTCGTATCTTCGGTTTTCTGCGGGAACAAACTTCGTAGACACAGTTCCGGTCACTGGGAGGACAAAGCTATAATTCCCGGTTATTCCCTCCACGCTGACGGCAGTTACTGTAACCTTGTATTTTCCAGAACGTGTATATGCATGGTTTATCTGCATACCTTCCAATTTCACCCCGTCGCCACAATCCCATCGATATGACACAACTGCCGTATCAGGATTTGATACTCGGGCCTTAAACGTCACGGTTTCCCCTGCCTGAGATTGCGACGGATGATCGGCGCTCACATTCGGCGTTTGCGCGGGAATTGAGGTATCGACAATTTTAAAAATCCGAACTGAGTGTAGAGGCTGATTGACCACAAGGGTCTTCGACTCCAGAGCGATCTTTTTCTTGTCAAATACGTCGGAGACATTGTAATTATCGTTTTCAGCAAGACCCAGGCTGGAGAGTTCGATCCTATGCGTCCGCGATGTACCGGTCCAATTGAAGACCGTAAGAATACTTTGCCTGCGATCTTCTTTCAGGAAGAAAATGCTCGGTTGCTGATCCTCCGGTAAGTACGTCATTAGATCTATCGGTAATGAGGCTCGACCTAGACGAGCCATCGTAATTAAATCTTTGTTTTGCACCAACGCCAGACGTTCTGGATCGGAGCCCAATGTTGGCAGATCGTCGCCGATTTCATACATGCCACCCGACACAGCTGAAAGAGCTATGGAAGCTTTGGCCTCATCCAACGTTAACGGGTGCGAGCCTCCATGCCACGATTGGTCATCCACGGTCTGCTTGGATACTGTGAATGCATCCGGATCTGCCACGAAGAAGTTTCGGTTCATGTAATATCGCGCTGCCATGCCCGACGCGGCATCTTTGGTAGCCTGAAATGTGTGCCCTGTATCTTGGGAAATACGGCCGAAATCGACATATCCGACAGGGTTCAGCATCACGCTTCCATCTTTGTCCAAAAGAACCTTGTCTCCAACAGTTTCTCGGATAATCCCCAGTCCAATCCGTTGAGCTTCCATTGCTGTCGTATTTGGCCGGTAGTAATAGCCCTCGATCGCGCTGTCGTCCATAAAATCCATCTTGATGTAGCGAATTCCCCAGTCGTTAGCCAAAGTGGAATATGTTTTACGAAGATAGTTCTGTGCGCCAGGATTTGTAGCATCCAGCACAAACAGCCGATCCTTATTATTCGTCACCCAGCCAGCGTGAATAGGCTCGCCCTTTGCGTTGTGAACCAGCCAATCACGATGATTTTCGTACACCCACGAGCGGTCCGACACCTCAAAAGGCGCTGTCCAAATACCCGGCACAAGTCCAAGATCCTGAACCTTTCGTTCCAGGCTAGCCATTCCGTGAGGAAATAGCGCAGCGTTCGGCGTGCTGTATTCTCCTCGGGCATATTGGTAACCCTCGTCGATATGAAAAAAGTCATAGCCTAGCGCCTTTAAATTCTGCTTCAACCACTGAGCGTTCGTTAGTGCTGCTCCTTCATTTAAGCCAAAGTAATACGCGGTCCAGCTCCACCATCCCATCGGCGTCGGAGCCTCGACTCGCGCATGATGAAGTTTCCGAATCAGCGAGCCGTATGTCTCAAGCTGCCTGTGATAATCCTTACCTACACTGAATAGCAGTCTCTCAGAGGCCAATTCAGATCCGGCAGCAACAGGCAGATCCAGCTGTATCTGGTTTTCTGGAGGAGCTTCTCTTAAGGAATTCTCCTTTTCGAGTTCTGTAGTGCCTGTCGAATCCACCTCGTAGGAAGCAATATGAGCCTGATCGTTAGAACCTGACACGTGAATTCGCAGAATGCTCAAGAAGCGATCCGAGGTTAATGCGCCCACAAAAAAGCTTCTTTGATTCTGGCGGTTATATATCAGCTGGCTTCCTACCCCGCGATGCATCCCGTTCTCTGCATCCCCCAAGTCGTGAATTGTTATCGCTGGACGATCTTCGCTAAAGCTGTCGGACAGAACGCGATCCTGCGACGCAGGGCCGCCTAAATCAATAATCGAGTTTCCAGATGCTGCAATGACGCGAATCGATTCGACATGGATCGGCTTGGCCGTTCCATTTCGGACGATAACTCGTATATCGCCGAACGGCTTGTCGGGATACGCTCGCAGGATATAAAGAAGGTCCGGCGCGCCATCCAGGCCGGTAAACGTGACGGTCCATTGCCGCGCTGTCCCCAGATCGTCTTGAACCCTGCTCTCGGCAATTGTGTGCTTGGGATAGCTGCTGGAGTGAACCCAGCGGCCGTCGAGTTGTACGGCAACTCCCGCCTGCAGAACTGGCGAACCCAGACCTGGTGCAGCGATCATGTAGTTCCCGTTCGAAGAATCGATCGCAACCTGCAGGGCTCCCGTTGTATTTTGTGCCGTAACCGAGCCAATGTGGCACAAAATCAAGATAAGGCAACCTATAACTGCGTGGAGACACGCTTCTATCGATGACGGCTTTATCTTGTAGTTAGACATTCAGGCTCTCTCCGGAATTGATGGCACGAAAGTGGATCATAAATAGGTCTGCCATTCCGCGCGGAGCGCGAACCGGGGTTCCCGCGACAGGTCTTCGCCGCTAGGGCGGAGGCGAAGTTGGGGAACCTGCGGTTTCGCTCCACTTCGCTCGAGATGACACGATTGATCTATAAGGCAACTCACGGTCAAAACTGATATCGGACACCCATCTGCATATTCCGAGGCGACGCTGCAGTGGAAGATATAATCCCGAAGGTAGGGCTTTGATAGCCGGTATCGGGCACTGCGAATCGCGCCGTGTTTGTGCAGTTGAAGCAATCCGCATGAAACTCCAGATGGCCTGCCCTTGGGCCGAACTTGAAGACCTTTTCCAGGGTCAGATCGATCTGGTGGATGCCATCGGAACGCAGCTTGGAAAAATAGCGCGGAGCATCGCCGGCCTGCTGGTCTCCAGGATCGGCGAAGCAGTTTGCGTTCAGGAACGGAACGCCATAACGCGCGGCATTATGGGCGGTCACGCCTGTCCTCAACGTATTGAGAGCGGAACAGGTGACGTTCGGACGCTGCTTGCCATCCGCGATCCGATTGTTCGCCATAAAGATGGGGAGCGGCTGGCCCGATTGAAGGGTAGTCAGCGTTGTAAGTTGCCAGCCGCCGACGACCGCATCGAGGGCACGATTCATATCGCGGCCCACCGGATAGCCGCGTCCGATCGGTAGCTGGAATATCACGGCGGCAACCGCCCGGTTCGTCGCATCGTTCGCGCTGACAGACCATTCCGCCTTTAGATGATCCAGTTCCTGCGGAGAAGCGGCGCCCAGCGTTCCCAGAAAGGAGTTAGCTCCTGCAGAGGAATCATCCATATTTTTCGACCAGGTGTAGTTGCCTTCAAAGTTCAGGTATTGACCTGCCCGCTTTTGAAATACGACTTGCAGGGCGTTATACCAGGAAGATGCTTCTAACAGTGTGTGTCCTTGAAATGAACCATCGAACTGCGGATAGGGGCGCAGGAGGTTTATAAGTGGGAGTGTGGGATCTCCATAGCGGGATTCAGGCACATTGAAGATCGCGTTAGGACCCGAGAACAGCGGCTGGAACGGGTTGGGTGCGGGCGCATTTAACTGGGCGCTTGTGTACTGCCTTCGGATCGAGGAATGAATGAAATTCCGATTGTCCGTCCCCTCCCAGGGCAGATGAGTGCTGCGATTTGCGGAGTAGTTGATCGCAATCACGATGTTGCCCGGAAAGAGCCTGCTGCGCTCCCAGATTCCATTGATAAATCTTCGCGTCCGTCGCCTTCTGCGTGCCAAGATTATTCGGATCGCTCAGGCCCCACATGGCCAGCTTCCCGTATTTCTGTCCTTGAGGTTGCCGGATTCCCCCAGGGAAGGGATTGGCCAGGGTTGCGCTTCGCGTTAAATAACCATCCTTCGTAAAGAACGCCGCAGGACTGGCAGTGTAGGCAGGTCCTGGATACTGATAATTCGTCGCAGTACCATATCCAGAATAGATTCCGGCGCCGCCGCGAATGACCAGCTTGTCGTTTACCAGGTAGGCAAACCCAAGACGGGGATCGATGCCACTGTAATCTATGGGGATATTTCTCATATGCGAAGAGGCAAAGATAGTGGTGCCTTTCAGTGGCCCAGGATGGCCGGGAATGCCGGGAACGGTGACGCCGCTGTCGCCGGTGAAGTCGCTGAACTGGGTGTTATTGTGGCGCTCTGTGTAGGGAGTATCCCACTGATAGCGCAGCCCGAGATTCACGGTCAGCTTGCTGGTGGCTCTCCAATCGTCCTGTATGAAAAAGGCTGTTACCTTCGATTTGTCCGCAACCGATGGACCGACGTTGATGCCGCTGTTGCTGGTATCGCCGTAACCGATAAGCAGCGCCGCGAAGTCATTTCCCTGGGTACCATTAGCAGTATCGAAGGGAACTTGCGCAGTGATATCCTGCGCAAAGCCGAAGTAGCCATCCGGATAATTCGGCTGGAAGAAGTTATTGTAGAAAAGCTGCTGCATTCCACCTGCCTTCAGCGTATGCGTTCCCTTCGTCCAGGCAAATGAAGAGCTGTAGTTAAGCAGGGTGTGGGCAAACGTCGTGTCCACGCAACATTGATCGTAAATGGAAGTCCATGGCGCGTCTTCCATGATGATCGACGGCATGCGTGAGACACCGTTCTGGATCAAATAACTAGGAAATCCCACGGAAGTTGGGCTGGGATACTTGCTGAAGGACGGCTGCGATACCCTGTCCAGGCCGATGGTTGAGGTCCAAAGGGTATTCGCTGTGGGACTATACGAATAGTTGATCCCGTCGTTGAAGATCTTCTCGGTGTAGGCTTGGCCATCGCCGAACTCGCCGTCCGCCAGCACCGTCGGAGTCGATCCACTGCCGAATACGCTGCTGTAGCGCACCGAAATGTTCGACTTGGGTGTGAACTGCTGGTCAATCTTCACATCGATCTGCAGCGAGTTCGAGGTCGAGAGAATCACGTCGCGAAAATTATTGATCCCGTTGCCGTCTCCCGGGGTATTCGGCTTCGGGTAGAGCTTCATGATCGCCTGTCCGACAGGATCAAATTCTCCGGCAGGGATCTGATTGTTCGGATAGGCAGGGCGCGTGTAGGTTGCGGGGTCAATCTTGAGAGGATCGAAAATCTGGGTCCCCCCCTGCGAAAAGTCGCCGTTGATCTCGGCGGCTGTGGGAACGGTTGCGACGATGTTGACTGGACTGTTGGACCGGACCGACTCCAGGTCGCCGAAAAAGAATGTTTTGTTCTTGACGATCGGACCACCAAGCGAAAACCCGTCCTGGTTCTGCGAGTGGTCCGGCACCGGTCCGCTGTTGAAGTAGTCTCGCGCGTCGAATGCGGCATTCTGGTTAAACCAATACGCGCTGCCATGTAACTCGTTTGTGCCGGAGTGCATTACCTCATCGATGACTGTGCCGTCGCCATACTCCGCGGAAAAACTGTTGTTCTGGACTTTAACTTCCTGCAGCCCCTCCACCGTGGCCTGGTAATAAGTCCCGGAGGTTGAACCCTCGCCCTGCTCCGGCGCGGTAATCAGGACGCCATCCAGCCGTATGTTGGCGGTCGAATTTCGTTGGCCGTTCGAGATGAAATTTGTTCCACCCGGATAGGGATTGTCAATGCCGTTTCCCGCCGACTCGGTCACTCCGGCCGCCAGGAACGTGATACCGAACGGATCGCGATTTGTCAGCGGAACCTGCGTCAGATATTCGCTGGGTATGTCGGTTCCAAGGGTGGCGGTGCCGGAGTCCAGCAACACAGGAATGGCTTGCACGGTGACGGTTGACTTCTGACTGGCGGGATTCATCACCACATCCAGGGTCGTCTGCTGATTGACTGTGAGAGTAATTCCAGGCTTCACAATCGTGCCAAAGTTGGGCGACTCGACCGTCAATTTGTAATTGGAAGCCCGCAATGCGGTAAATGCGTATCCGCCCCTGCTATTGGTGGTTGTGGACTGGGAAATATTTGTCCCTACGTCCGTAATCGTGACTTTCGCGCCCTGAATAATCGCGCCCGATGTATCTGTGACCGTTCCACGGATCTGCGTCTGATTGATGGATTGCGATAGCAGCACGACAGGACAAAGGAGAAGGCCCAGGAGAAATACTCTTTGCGACGCTTGCTGGATGACCATCATAGTGCGATGCTCCTTCCATTTTTGCCATACGATATTGCGAAATGTTACGATCTGCAACAATTAGCAGCGAAGTTCATGGTTGTCAAGAGTAAATGTTCTACATTGCCGATTATCCTACATGAAAGCATGGCTCGCCGGCCGGGCGCCAGAGTACATCGGATAAAGGAGACTCACGTGAACTCGACAGTCAGATTCGCCGTCCTGATGTTTTTGCCTCTAATCTTTGCCTCAAATGCTCTCGGCAGCACGACATCCGCCTCGTCAATCTTTGTCTCGACAAATGGTAAAGACTCCAATCCGGGAACGAGGGAGAAGCCTTTTCGGACATTGCAGTACGCTGCCGATCAAGCCAAACCGGGACAGTTTATCAATGTGCAGGGAGGCACGTACTGCGAGCGCCTCTCCGTCAATAGATCTGGCGATAAGTCCGACGGGTACATCACCTTCCGCAGCCAACCCGGCGAGTCGGCCATTTTAGATGGAAGTTGCCTGACGCCGAAGGTCGGCGACAGCAGCATGATCGAACTCCGCAATGTCAGTTATGTAAAGATCGAAGGTTTTGAAGTCCGAAACTACAGGACCGCCGACAGGACCCGCACTCCGGCCGGAATTCGCGTGTACGGCGCCGGCTCGCATATCGAGATACTGGACAACAACGTCCACAATATCGAACAGACATATCCGGGCCGCGAGGGTCCGGGGCACGGAGCCAATGGGTTCGGGATTGCGGTTTACGGCACCAATGCCACGACGCCCATCAGCGACCTGGTTCTCGAGGGGAATGAAGTGCATCACCTGCAGACCGGTTCAAGCGAGTCTCTGGTTCTGAACGGAAACGTGACGAACTTCCGCGTTACCAAAAATCGAGTCCATGACAACAACAACATCGGTATTGACATCATCGGATTTGAGCGCACTGCTCCTGATCCTGAAGTCGATCGGGCACGCGATGGGATTGTCAACGAGAATCTGGTCTACGACATTACATCGAAGGGCAATCCTGCGTATGGAAACGATGTTTCCTCTGACGGTATTTACGTCGATGGCGGTACTCGCGTCCTGATCGAACGCAATATCATCCACAATGTCGATTTCGGAATTGAGCTGGCAAGTGAGCATTTCGGGCGGGACACCAGTCACATCACAGCGCGCAATAACCTAATCTATCTCTGCCATACCGCTGGCATCAGCATCGGAGGCTACGATCCTAAACGCGGCAGTACCCATGACACCACGATCGTCAACAACACACTGTATAGGAACGACACAGAAAACACTGGCACGGGCGAGTTCCAGATGCAGTATTATCTGCGGAACAACATGTTCGAAAACAACATTATTTACATTGACGAATCGGGGCGGGTACTGAACAGCAAATCCGGACGTGTTCAACCGGGCATTCCGACTGTGACTCTGGACCACAATGTGTACTACTATCCGCGCGGTTCCCGCGCGACGAAATGGTCCTATGACGGGAAGGAATATGCAAGCTTCGAGGACTACGTGAAAGCCACTGGGAATGATCGGCATTCTGTGTTTGCCGATCCTCGATTCGTGGATCCCTCGAAGAAAAACTTCCACCTGCAATCGAACTCTCCTGCACATAATGCTGGCGCCGATCTTGGTGCCTCAATAGTGGGCGAAAAGGATCTTGACGGCGCACCGAGAGTAAGGGAAAACAAGATTGATATCGGATGATACGAAGCTCAGTAGTTGAAGGATTGTGCAGAATAGTTGAAGGATTGTGCGGGATAGTTGAAGGATTGTGCAACGTGCAGTTGTCGCCAAGTACTACTGCTGCAATAGAATGAGGAAGAAACCTAAACATTCTCCGCTTCCGAACCCGGTTTCCACTCAAACGACGAAGACCTGCCGCTGAGGACGCGGGTTGCGCACCAGAACAACGAACTGCCTTGACGAGCGCGCTGGAAGACTGCTGGTGTTATTTTATCAAATCCGAAGCAATCACAGCGACGGACTACTGACTAGATGTTCATCAAGCCCACCTGCTGTCAAGAACGATAAGGCTGTCGGGCCTTGCCTATCCAGCAGTTGTTGGATCAATGACAGACCGAATTTGCGAGATGCGATTGGCCGGAAACCCACCCATCTGCGCATGTTTGCGTACAGCATCTTCATCCGGAGCAATGTATACACAATAGATTTTGTCATCGGTGACATAGCTCTGCACCCATTGAATCTGAGGACCTAGTTCGCGCAGCACGCCGCACGACTTTTGCGATATTCCTTGAAGTTGTTCCTGCGACAACTTCCCAGCCTCTGGAATTTCCCGCTCAATCACGAACTTCGGCATGGTCGACACCTCGCTGGAGTGATGCTATCGCAACCGCCGCGAATTGACAGAAGTAATCAGGAGATGTTTCGGAGAATTCCTTTATTGCTTTGTTTGTTATTGACTTTTACTCCGTCTAGTCATAGATTCGCTTGCCAAAGAAACAAATCCTGCTTCCGAGGTGATCTATGAAGCGTTTATTTTGCATTTGCAGTCTGGCGTTCGTGTTAACCCTCTCCCTTCAAAGCCGTGCCCAGTCAGGAACCTGTGCCGGTATGAGCCTTGGCCAAAACTCAAATCTCAACGGATTCGTTCCTTTCCCATCCTCTGATCCATGGAACCAAAATGTAACGAGCGCCACCGTCGACCCAAACTCGGCCAACATCATTGCGTTCATCGGCACTACTGCTCCCCTTCATCCTGACTTTGGTTCTGGAAAAATAGGAAAGTCGACAATCGGTATTCCGTATCAGGTTGTCAGCGGCCAGCCGAACGTAACGATTACGTATACGCAAAGTGGAAGCGAGAGCGATCCCGGCCCGATGCCGATTCCTGCCAATGCCCTGATCGAAGGCTATCCGAAGAACGGTGGAGCTGGAGACAAGCACGTGCTTGTTCTTGACCGAGACAACTGTTTTCTCTACGAGCTCTATGACTCGGTTGTGCAAAGTAATGGTTCATGGAAGGCTGGCTCCGGTGCTGTATGGGATTTGAATAACGACAATCAGCGTCCGTATACCTGGACCTCCGCCGATGCGGCGGGTCTTCCCATCTTTCCGGGTCTTGTGCGTTACGATGAAGTTGCCAGCGGTGCAATTCACCATGCACTGCGTTTCACGCTTCCGGCCAGCATTGCTGCAATCATACCGCCGGCAAAACACTGGGCCGCCAACTCCACACAGACGTATGCAGCGCCGATGGGAATGCGTCTCCGTCTGCATGCCGACTTTGATATCTCTTCGTTCTCACCTCAAAACCAGGTCATTCTTACCGCTCTAAAAACGTATGGCATGATCATGGCCGATAATGGGAGTGCGCTTTATATCAGCGGAGACACAGACAATAACTGGAACAATACGGATTTGCATGCCCTGACTGGCGTGACAGCGGCAGACTTTGATGTATTGGATGAGAGTCCGCTCTACACTTCATCGAATATTCCAACCGGTGCTGCGCCAACAATCTCAAGCTTCACGGCCAGCCCAGCGACGATCAATTCCGGCGCTTCCAGCCTGCTGAGCTGGAGTGGTAGTGGAGCATCCTACTACATCGTTTCTCCTCAGATTGGCGCGGTCAGGGGTAACTCCGTGATGGTCACACCGACAGCAACCACCACCTATACCCTGTATAGCACCAATCAGTACGGGCAGACTAAAGCAACTGCGAAGGTTACCGTCCAGTAAATCTGACAGCGCGGCATATGGAGATACCTCTGTGTGCCGCGCTTCAACATTCGAAAATGCATTAGTTCATCTAGCGATTGGAGTATTCGTCCCCATCCATGCGTTCACGCACGTAAAACAACCCGCGGGTCCCTCGACTTCGCAGGTCGAAAGACACGGCCTGCATTCGCTCGGGATGACAGATTTTATATCATTCCCACTCAAGCCAAAGGAAGGCTTGAATGGGGCACCCGGCTTGAATGGGGCACCCGGCTTGAATGGGGCACCCGGCTTGAATGGGGCACCCGGCAGAATTCCTATTCGCATCCGCGGCACTGTGAGCCTCATGGTTATCACTATGAATTCCGATCTTCAGATTGAGCTGGCGTACGCTGATAGAGTTAGTATTCTTTATTCTATGAAAATTCGCCCAGCGATACTCGTTCTCTTGTTGATCACTTTTCTCTCTCCCCTGTACGCGGAACCGCCGTCGTTGCAATGGATCCAGATCCAGAGTGCTCACCTCGAAGTCGACGGGCTCCCCTGGTACGCAGAGAATGGTGGAGAGTTGTCGCGCCTTCCCGCGAAACTCAAAGCCAGCTATCCAGAGGCCGTCTGGGACCTCGCGCAGTCGCCAAGTGGAGGCCGGATTCGTTTCCGCACAAATTCCACGACGCTGGCAATCCGGCTCGATTACCCAAAGGCGCCTGACATGAAGAATATGCATGCGTTCGGACAGACTGGCGTAGATCTCTACGTAAATGGCACTTATCGGGATACAGCTATCGCTGGCCGGGATTCGAAGCCTGGGCTTGTGCAGGAGCATTCCTATTACAAGCATCAGCCTCGGGTGTATCGCGAGATTACTCTCTATTTACCCCTATACACGGCTGTCAAGGTTGTTGGAATCGGGATCGATACGGACGCAGAAATTCAGGGGCCAAAGCCCTTCGCGCTGAATAAACCCGTCGTCTTCTACGGAACATCCATTACCCAGGGAGGTTGTGCCAGCCGCTCCGGCATGAGTTACGAAGCCATACTAGGTCGCATGTTGAACGTCGATTTTGTCAACCTTGGATTTTCCGGGAGTGGCAAGGGCGAACCTGCATTGGCCCGTACAGTAGCCAGCATTGACGCCGCCTATTTTGTGTTGGATTTTGCGCAGAATAACCCTACCATCGAATCCCTCGCGCAGGTTTACGAGCCATTCGTTGAGGCCATCCGCAGCAAGCACCCGGAAACGCCCATTCTTGTCATCACTCCCATTTATAGTGCCCAGGACGAAGCCTGGTCGCCCGATCCGAGGCTGGACGGAATGCGGGCGTTGATCCGGCGGGTGGCGGCCCAGCGGATCGCCGCTGGAGACAGGAATATTCAAATCGTCGAGGGCACGGACCTGATCGGTCCATCACGAGGAGATGGCCTGGTCGACGGCACGCATCCGAACGACCTTGGATTTGAGTGGATGGCAGAGGGCCTGGCCGCAAGAACTTCGAAAGTACTTGGGCTGAATTTGAATCAGTGAACTCTCCAGAACAAGTTTCTTGCTGCACCTGAGGAAAGTTGCTGACCGGAGACCATGCCTCAGTTCTTACGATTGCTATTCACTCACGTAGTCGTGTCGTAGCAGCCGAGAAGCTGGTGTTTATCGGACGGCCGTCTAGGCGTTTGTTAAGCGCCGGAGACTTGGACCTGGTTGATGCTGCGAACGCATATCGCCGTCTAGTTGCAGAGACTACCTTTCGCGTATCCGCGATGCTGGAGGCGCAATTTCTTGGACGAGTGCGTCCGTTGTAATCTTAGGCGCGGAAAATCCGCCTCAAGCTAGAAGGTTTGAATGGGGCACCCCGGCATCCAGCTCGGCGAGGCGCTTGGCTTGTCACCGGATTTCTTCGCCAACGCGCAGGTCCAGCGCGATCTCTGGGTGGCACGCCAGAGGAAACGCCGAAAGATCAAGCCGGTGGCGGCGTAACGGTCGGAGATTGATGTGATTCCTCCCACTCAAGCCAACAAAGGGCTTGAATGGGGCACCCGGCGGCGTGATGAGCGCGAGAAGTGTTCAATCCCAGGTCCTAGAATCGAGACATGGGGCACCCCGCTCAGGGCAGCCTCTGGGTAGCCGACTCATTGGGGCGTTGTGGTCCGGTAAGGTACTGAAGACGGCTCCGCTTCTACGGCGAAACCTCTGGTTCTTAGGTAACGGGTGACGGCGTCGCTGGAATTTGGATGGCTTCCAGGTCCCAAGATGAGGCCCGTTAGGGGAATGTTGTCATTCCGTCGCTTGAGATTGATCTTCATTGTTGGAACAAGCGAGTCGGCTCGTGGTCGATAAAAAATCGAGTGAAAGCCAATATCCTTCTCCGCACCCAGTGTCACAATTCGCCATTCATTCTCGGCTTCAAATGAACTGTCTTTAAATAAAGGCAAGAGCCTCATTATTGGGATCATCAGGCGCGAACTTGCTAACTTCATATTTTTTTCCGCCCAGGGAAACTTAGTGGCTAGGTCGACAGGCATTGTCGCGTCTGGTTCGAGGAGAAGCGCGGGGTCTGTTCTGAAGTGCATTTCGCCAACCTTAAACATTTCCTCGAATGAGTCGCTAAGCAGGCGTCTCTTGTCCTCGTCACGGTAGATACACGGCGCAAGGCTGCCCGCTCCGTAGACACCTCGGAGATCGAGCCCCACGCTCGCTCCAGATGATCCTAGGGAGTAGGCTCTCCACTGGCTTAGATCATCTTTGCGTGAAGTGAAGCAGGTGATGTAGTTTCGGTACGGGTTCCGCAGCGAAAGGAACACACCGAACCATCTCGTTACGTGTTGTCGAACGCAATCGACGACAGCTTGGGAATACGGTTGATTCTGGATGACCATATCTGCATATTTAGCAGAATGGATGAGTTCCTCTCTGTCGTTGAGAAATCTGGCATCTGTAGCATACATTTCGCCAGTTTCGAGTATCGCGTGCATTCCGCTTATGGTGGTGTAATGCCAGAGTTGATCTGGCACGGGAGTCTTCAGATATGCCTGGACTGATGGCGAAAGAATTTTGAAGGTGAGGTCATCGTCTTGGCCCTCAGGAAAGCTCGCAGCTGGTTCGCTCATTGAATTTAGGATACGCTCGCCGAGTTTGGAATCGTGGTCTGACAATTGCCAGAAAATCTGATGAGAACTTACCCTACAATCCCAGCTTGGACCGCATCGCATCCACTTCGGTTTTGGCGGCGTCGTTCATGCGGAGCATCTCTGGCCAGGGTCTCATAGAGCCTTCGTAGGCCCATGTTTGCGTGGCGTTGCACTGGCGAGTGCGAGAATCGCTCCGGCAAACAGCAGCGTGTCGGCAAAGTAGTTGATGCCCTCAACTTTGACAGCAGTGCTGGGGTTGGCCAGCGAAATGATCAGGATGGGCCCGTAGACGAACACGACCAGCAGCACAATCCAGGTACCGAGATACGTTGCCGCCAGCCGCGTCTTCCTGGCCAGGAGAATGCTTGCCCCGGCAACGAGAAGAATTGCGCCGGTCAGATAGCCAATGAGCAAGCGCCCCGGAATCCACGGCGGCATCAGTTTTTCGAGCGGAACTCCGGGGCATGCCATTGGGTGCAGAAAATGCTCAATGCCATAAAATATGGCGGCGATCGCCGATCACCACGCGGCCCACGGTGATGAGCTTGCTTGCGCGGTGCCCGCGCATCGCGTTTGCCGCAAGTAGCCAGCCCCCGGCCGCGAACGACATTTCGCGGATGGCAAACGTCCATCCAAACCTGTCTCTGGGATTGGCGAGAGCTCCCGGGATGTCCAACATCAGCACAAAAAGAAACATCATGGTCCCGAACAGCAGGCCCGACCAGCGCACCTGAATTTTTGTGGCAATGCTCAACGAGGCGGCCAGCAACGCGAAGCCCACGAAATAAGCCCAGAACAGATGCCACGGCATATATCGAAGGTACGCCGGACTGAACGAATCCCGCGGCCGATAGATGGAGGGCGCCGAAGGCCGCTAAGGGGATAGCGAAACACAGATTGCTCAAGGCTACGACTTTGTCGAGGCCGCTGGCCCGCGCGATGTCGGTCTTCGCAGCCCACAGCGCAATCAAGAAAAAGCAGGATGCCGGCGCTGCACATCGATACCTGCCGTGCGAGAAATCCCGAAGAAGGCAGCGAGAATGGTTGTGTGCATGTGGATGCCGAGGGTAAGGTTGCGTGCTCTATTCGGCGCTCGTTTTCCCTGTCAATACAGCTCCAAAATGTACAGCGAAGAGTAAGGCACAAGACTCCATCGAAACTAGCAATCCATGGTGCCCAATATCGACTTTCAGTCTCTACGGATTTGTATTGCTTTGCCGCTGTCATCCCACACGATAGGCAGATTTCCAAAGTTCAATTTGTCTACATCTTCAAGCACGGCGTCAAACTTGGGGTAAGGGAATCTGAACACCAAGAGAAAACGCGCTATCTGGTGCTGTTCTGGCGTGATGGGTTTGGCAATTTCATTCAAGAAGTACTCACATTTTCTCCTCATATATTCGGGTAGCTGAGTGTATAGATCCTTCTCAAATGCAAAGCCGCCATGCCTGCAGTGATGCGCCCACAGGTACATACAAAGTTGTTCTTCGGTCAATGTGCGAAGAGCCGACGTTACCCCTCCGCAGGTAACATCGCTCCTTTGCCTTGTAATCTCGGCTTGCCGGCGATCCTCACGGGCGGCTCTTTGTTCGCCAAAAGTAAAGAACGCAAGTATTAGTTGGAGTGTAAAAATCGGGATAAGTGCAAGTGCCTCCACCCATGTAGCATTGGTCTCGGTCCACCATGTTTGGATCCGCGACAGGTCAACTATGTGCATAGAACTTCCATCCGCCTCACGGAGATCCTTCGAGAAGAGTCTACAACCCGAGTTTGCTCCACATAGCATCCACTCGGGCTTTCGTGGCTTTGTCCATCTTTAACATTTCTGGCCAGGGGCGGGTGAAGCCTTCGGCGGCCCATTTGCGCGTGGCGTCGATGCCCATTTTGCTGCCGTAGTTTGGCAGTCGGGCGGCGTGGTCGAGCGAGTCGATCGGGCCCATGGTGAATTGAATATCGCGCTCGGGGTCGATGTTGTTGGTTACGCGCAGGACGACTTCGCGCAGGTCCTGCACGTCGCAGTCCTCATCCACAACGATGACGCATTTGGTGAACATGGCCTGGCCGAGCGACCAGATGGCGTGCATCACTTTTCGCGCGTGGCCGGGATAGCTTTTGCGGATGGAGACGATCATCAGGTTGTGAAAGACCGCCTCGACGGGCAGGTTGATGTCGACGATCTCGGGGATGGTCAGCTTCATCAGCGGGAGAAAGATGCGCTCGACGGCCTTGCCCATCCAGGCGTCTTCCATGGGCGGCTTGCCGACAATGGTGGTGGCATAGATGGGGTCGCGGCGGTGCGTGATGCAGGTGATGTGGAAGACCGGGTAGTCGTCCGGCAGGGTGTAGAAGCCGGTGTGGTCGCCGAAGGGGCCTTCGGAGCGCAGCTCGTCGAGCCGGACGTAGCCTTCGAGGACGATTTCCGATGAGGCCGGGACTTCGAGATCGACCGTTTCGCATTTGACGAGCTCGACCGGCTGCTGGCGGAGGAAGCCGGCGATGATGAATTCCTCTACTTCGGGCGGCGCGGGAACGATGGCGGAAAATGTTGTCGCGGGATCGGTGCCGATGGCGACGGCGACTTCTAAAATTTCTGCTGCAGATTTTGCGCGAACCGTGACGTTCCCCGCGCTGGCGTCGCCCTCGCTCCCATTCAAGCCAAAGGAGGGCTTGAATGGGGCACCCGTGGCTTTGTTGGGTAGCGCTGCCCCGCCGGCGGTTTCGGCCATAATTGCAACGCGGGCCGCAGCTGCGTCTTCGGCGTTCGCTTCGGCAGCCTGGCGCAGCCGCTCGCGATAATGTTCCGCGGCCACTTTCTGCCGCTGCCAGTGCATGCCGGTGGTCTGGCCGTCGTAGACCTGCATGCGATACATGCCTACGTTGCGCTTCCCTTTTGCCGTGCCTGCGACGCGAGGATCGCGCGTGATCACGCAGGGCAGCGTGATGAAGCGGCCTGCATCCTGCGGCCAGCATTGCAGGATGGGAAAATCGAGAACGCTGAATCCCTCGCGAAGGATGACTTCCTTGCAGGGAGCATCTTTGGATGCAACCAGCTTGGGGAAGAACTTGCCCATCTCGGCGAGCATGGGAAGCATGCGGATTTTGTCGAGAAAGCCCTCCGGAGAGCGGAGATTCATCAGCTCCTGAATGCGGGCGGCAATTTCATCGAGCGATTGCACGCCCAGGGCGAGGCACATGCGGCGCTCGCTGCCAAACTGGTTCATCAGAATCCTGGCGCCGGGGTAGCCCTTGACATTCTCAAACAGAAGCGCCGGACCGCCGGGAGAATGCCCCTTGAGTCCTCCGGGATAGCCCGCCTTGGAGACACGATCGGCGATTTCAGACACTTCAAGGATGGGATCGACCGGCTGATCGATATACCGGAGTTCCTTTTCCTTCTCCAATACCCTGATCCACCCGCGCAGATCGCTATAGGCCACGTTGTTGATCCTTCCGCCAGTCTGTTGATTCGTATTCCGGGTCGATCCGCATCTTCCCTGCGCTTTACGAGTGTCCTCCTATCGTAGTCCCATGAGCAACCTCAGTCAGTCGTACAGCCTCATAAATGGCAGACGGCGATTTCGCCCAATAAATTGCGCGGAGTTTTCGCGCTGTCGATTTTCCTTTCATCCGGAGAGTTCAAGATGGCAACTACAAGCCGTTCCAAAAGCGACGCCGAACCGTCTATTGCCGACCGTGTTTCCAGCGCGGTGAGTCAGGCGAAAAGCGCATATGAGGACAGCAAGAGTGCAACCAGCGAGGCGAAAGACGCCCTGGAGCAAGCCAAAAGTGCGGTCGAGCAGGCCAAGGGCAAGGTAACCGAGCTCGGCAACACGGCAAAGCAGAAGATCGATGAGAACCGCGTTGCCGCGGCCGCCGGGATGGAAAATATTGCGGCGACCCTGCACCAGCGGGCCGATCAACTGCCCGGCGGCTCCAAAGTCACTGATGTGGCACATACCGCCGCGGAAAAGCTGGATGCGACCGCGGGCTACGTGCGGCGCAATGATTTCAGCAGCATGCTTCAGGACGTCGAAGGCTTTGTGCAGAAGAGTCCGGGGGCCGCACTGCTGATCGCAGCCGGTTTAGGATTTTTGCTGGCCCGCCCGTTTACAGGTAACCGAGGATAATCCGAGGCACCGATCGCGACGGTGGACGTCCGATTTCGTGCTGGTGAACGGAGTTGCTTACGAGGCGAACGAGCGTGCGGCGCTATCCTCCGGAGCGGCATGGATTTCCGCCATCCAGCGATCGAGAAATGTATGGGCGCAGGAGGCGCCACAGAGGTGCTTGCTGCCGGCGCTATGGCCCTGCAGATTGTCCCACGGCAACAACTTCAAAACCGGTTGCGAAACGAATGGAGCCGTCGTGGGGGCGCTCTCGTTGATCGCCACCCACCAGCTTTCAGATTCGCCCATCAGTTTGCCGCAAATGTCGCAGGTAAAACGCTCGACCCAAGCCATGGATGCCTGCCTGATCTGAAGAGTGGACTCCGCAACCGCGCTTTGTTTCGGTTGAATAGCTACAGACGTTATCACAAGCCGGGGAGATTTGCGCGAGAGAGTGAAATGAATTCAGGACGAGTTCCTAGCGAGGGATTTTGGTGGGCCCAATCAGAACTGACGCAGCGCATCCAGTACATAAAAACCCACCAGGATTAAGGTCACGATTCCCTCCGCGCCTCCGCAAATCCGAATGGCCGGTCGTAAACGCTTCAGTTTCGCCAGCATCTCATCCTGAGCGTGGTGCTGGAGTTCGTTCTCGCCGTCGAGAAAGAGCCGATCTTCTTCATACTGGCTGATGCTGATGCGATAGAGCAGAAGGCCCAACAGGATGACGGTCAGCACCGCCCATACGATCCAGATCACGATGATGGAATTCATGGGGCGACCTCACGATCCACAGTATCATTGCCGCACGGAGTAGCGGTGCAGTTTGAAAATGCAAAAGCAGGTCCCTCGACTGCGTCATTGCTTTCGCAATGACTTCGCTCGGGATGACAAATTTTTGTCAAACTGCACAATCACTCCGCGCTGGGAAGAGCTTGTTTCACCGCTGTTTTCGCCGTATCATAGAGACAGGTTTCATACGAGGGACATTCCTATGGCAACAACGACGACTCCGGCAACCGAGACTATTACTCCAGCAACGGAAACGGTGAAAACCGTACCAGTTACGCTGACACCCCAGGCGGTTGCCAAGGTGCGCGAAATCATGGCTACCCAGGATCCAGTTCCCGCCGGTCTGCGCCTCGGCGTGGTGGGCGGCGGCTGCTCCGGTTTCCAGTATTCGATGTCTTTTGAGAACCAGCCCGGACTGATGGACAAGACGCTGAACTTCGACGGATTGAAGGTTTTCGTGGACGCAACATCCCTGATGTACCTGAATGGCTGCGTAGTGGATTATCTCGAAACGCTGGAGGCATCCGGCTTCAAGTTCGACAATCCCAATACGAAGAGCACTTGCGGCTGCGGATCTTCTTTCAGCGCCTAACCCGGTCGAGTTTATGAAAAAAGGCCCTCGCGAACCGCGAGGGCTTTTGCTTTGAAAGGATGTTTGCGATTCGGGCACGCCATACGTATGCGGCTTGGCTAGTCTCCTATCTCAGAAATTCGCGGCATATTTAAGAATCAACCAATTCGAAGTACCCAGGCCTAAAGGCCCTTTTGTTTGCAGCTTGGACGCCGGGCTAAAGCCCGGCTCTTCCACCTCTTAAAACTCGGCCCTTCCACCATAGAGACAATACATTAGAACGGATTGGAGTTGGTTCCGCCGCTGAGGCCGCCGGAGCTGTTGGAATTTCCTAACCCACCGGAACTCCCCAAACCGCCGGAACCGCTGGAAGAGTTGCCGAAGCCGCTGCTTCCAAACCCACTGGAGCTGTTCGAAGAACCGCCGAAGCCGCTACCGAAGCTATCGGATCCACTCGATGTTCCACCGGTGCCGCTGGTCGATCCAGATCCGGTGCTGCCAAACGGGCTTGTCTGGCCTGAAGTGTTTCCCATCGGCGAGGAACCTGCCGGCGTGCCAATCCCCGGCCCTTGCGTGCCGCCACCAGGGAATGACTGGGCAATCTCCTCCCTGGGATTGTAGATAAACTGCCATTGGTCATAGATGGTCTTCATTCGATAGGACAGGATCGATTTTTTCTTGAGCGGGACGGTGACGCCGATGATCGGCCCACCCCCCGCGGCCGAGCCGCCGAACATTCCGCCGGACGCGGGCATTCCGGTGGCCCCAGCCATTCCCGGCGAACCACCTGCGACCTGACCTGTTGCCGCAACCGCGCCAAAGCCGGATGGCGGGCCGGCTGCAAATGAACTTCCCGTCTGTCCGCCGCCGGAGCTTGTACCGAATGGCGATGCGCCCGAGGAGCCTCCGAACGGCGATGCGTTATTCTCTGATCCGTTATTTTTGTCGGATCCGTTCGTCTCCCCATTCTGGTCGGCCTGGTCGGTTTGGTCGGTTTGCTCGGCCTGGTCGCCCTGATTGGTCTCATCGGTGTTGTGGTTGACCGACGGATCGGGTTGATTATCGCCAGCAGCACCAGCATTCGCAGTCGGGTTGTCCGCGTCCGAGCCGGTCGACGCTGAACCGGTCGAGGGTGAATTGCTGAAGAAGTTATCACCGCCGGACGCGCTGCCGGAGCCGAAGCCAGAACTTCCCCCACCGACACCGCCGGTGCTTCCGAACCCGGTCGATCCACCAAAGCCGCCGGGGCCACCCGCAGAACCTGGGGAACCGCTGGCGACCGGCATTCCCGAACCGGGCATTCCAGGGACCGCTTGCATTCCACCACCACCCGCACCTGTCAGAGGCTTGCCGAAAAAGCCCATGGCGACCATCGGCACCTCACCAAAATGGAGCAGCTTCCAATCCTTTTTCCCCGTCATCGGATCGATATACTCCTGCCGAAGGAAGCGGATTTTATTGGTCTCTTTCAGCTGATCGATGGAGGTGGGATATGCGCCGAATTTGCGGTAATAAAGCTGGATGGCCCTTTTGTACTGCTCGCCACGATGGATCGTTTCGGCTTCCTTTTCCCGCTGAATCTGTTTGCCGATCATCGGGGCGGCAATCGCCAGTCCAATCATCATGATCGCAACAAGAAAAAGCAGTCCGAGCAGCAGATATCCTTGCTCCGCGTTTCGCGGGAGAGGAGAGACATCGCGTATTCGGTGAGGGCGGTTCATGCAAAGGTTCTTCTCTTTTAGGGTACGCCGCAGGCTCGAAAAAGTCGCGTTGGGGGCAATCCCCGTAGCGGTGCAGTTTGAAATCCAAAGCAGATCCCCATTTGACTCGCTTCGGCTCGCTCAGGGCAGGCTTTCGACTGCGTCGGGCGCAAAAGTGCGCCCAATTTCGCTCAGGATGACAGGCGCTGTGGCTGCATGCGGAAAATAAAAGCAGGTCCCTCCACTTCGTCATTGCTGCGCAATGCTCCGGTCGGGATGACACGTTG
Source organism: uncultured Acidobacteriota bacterium (assembly GCA_963823295.1). Taxonomy (GTDB): domain Bacteria; phylum Acidobacteriota; class Terriglobia; order Terriglobales; family Acidobacteriaceae; genus JAKAAZ01. Next base: position 69,787 of record CAWGLF010000019.1, on the reverse strand, counting down.
TTTCAGAACGCAGGTCCTCACTTCGCAGCCGAAAACACGGCCTGCTTCGCTCGGGATGACAGATTTTTATCAAACTGCACGATTACGCGCTCTGCGTCGCTTGGACATCCAGCAGGTTGAACGATATCCGCAGCAAGAGCACGGCGCAAGATTGACACCCCGCAATCGCGGTGAGAATGTACGGAGTGGTACCAATACTTCGGTACCAGAGTTCACGTGAGGCATTCGCAAAAATGAAGAAAGCAGTGAAACATCCGGATAAGTCCGCCAGCACCGGGGCGTATTCCGCCGCCGTTGAATGCGATGGCTGGCTTTACGTCAGTGGACATGCATCGCTCGACCTGAAAACGGGAGAGGTTGTCAGCGGGACCGTCGGCGAGGAAACGAATCGCACACTGACTTCCATTGGAAAAGTGTTGAACGAGGCAGGATGCACGTTCGACGATGTCGTGAAATGCACCTGTCATCTTGCACGCATCGAGGACTTCGACGAATTCAATGCGGAGTACGCCAAGTTTTTTCGCGGTGTGCAGCCCGCGCGGACCACGGTGCAGTCCGTGCTGTGGGGACCGCTAAAGGTTGAAATCGACGCCATCGCGCGAATCCCATCGAAAGAGAAATAAGCCAATTTCAATTTCTATGCATTTCCATCGACCGATCTTCCGGAGCGCCTCGGCGTTCCTTGTCTTCATTCTTCTTTCTTCTATCTTTGTGGGCGCACAATCACGGCCCACACCGTTGGCGGCCACACCTCCCATGGGCTGGAACAGTTGGAATCACTTTGCCGAGAAGGTGAACGATGCGGATGTGCGCGCCGCGGCGGATGCCATGGTCGCGAGTGGAATGCGCGATGCAGGGTACATCTACGTGAACATCGATGACTCATGGGAAGGAAAGCGCGATGCCCAGGGGAATATCCACTCCAACAGCAAATTCCCCGATATGAAGGCGCTGGCCGACTACGTCCATTCGAAGGGGTTGAAACTTGGAATCTATTCTTCTCCCGGGCCAAAGACCTGCGGCGGATACGAAGGCAGCTATGGTCACGAGCAGCAGGATGCAAACACCTACGCGAGCTGGGGTATCGATTATCTGAAATATGACCTGTGCAGCTATATGGACATTATGAAGCTGCACGACCCGCATCAAAATCCGGCGACGGCGCTGGCGATGATGAAACAGGCCTACGCAAAGATGCACCAGGCGCTGGTGAATACGCATCGTCCCATCGTTTACAGCCTTTGCCAATACGGCGTCGGTGAGGTATGGAAGTGGGGACCGGCGGTGGGTGGGAATCTTTGGCGAACTACGGATGACATCCGCGACAAGTATCGCAGCATGGCGTTGATTGGCTTTTCGCAGGCTGGCCTGGAAAAATACGCGGGGCCGGGCCATTGGAACGATCCCGACATGCTCGAGATCGGCAACGGCGGCATGAATGCCGATCAATATCGGACGCAGATGAGTCTCTGGTCGATATTGGCAGCGCCTCTGCTGGCAGGCAATGACTTGAGCAAGATGAGCGCGATTACCAAAAGCATTCTGATCAACAAGGAAGTGATCGCCGTCGACCAGGACAAACTGGGAGTTCAGGGATATCGCCTCGGGCCGCCCCAGGTGTGGGTGAAACCCCTGAGCGGCGGAGCTAAGGCGGTAGCAATTTTTAACTACGTTACCGACGATGAAGCGGAACCGCAGACTCTTTTCTTCAAGGATGTCGGCTTCAACGGTCCAGTTCACGTCCGCGATTTGTGGGCGCACAAAGACCTGGGGGTCCTCCACGGGTCCTATACAGTCACGGTGCCGCAAGGCGGTGTGGTGATGTTGCGGATTTGGAAGTAGCTTGGTATCGCAGGGGAAAAGCAGGTCCCTCCACTTCGTCATTGCCTCCGCAATGACACCGGTCGGGATGACAGCTTTTTGGGGCAATCTTTGAACTGCCTTCAGGCGATTCAATCCATTGAACAGTTCCGCATCGCCGTTGCACCTTTCGATTGACAGCGATTGCGATGGGGCCTATCCTGATCCTGAGCAGACTCCGATTCGAGCGTCAAAGGAAGTGCTCCCATGAAAAGTTCATCGTTGCTCCTCGGCATTGCTGTGGCGGTCCTTGACCGCGTCTCCAGCCGCACTCGCGCAGGGTCCGGTGGCCTGGGTACCATCCAGCACTCTCATCCGAGTTGCGCCGAAAGACAAGCCAGGCAATTCGGCGATAGCGCAGATTTACGCCGCTCGCGGAGAGTATCAGTCCTTCCAGGTGGCCGTCCACGCGCACGCTCACGACCTTACGAATTTGAAATTCTCGATATCGAACCTTTACCGGCTTGGCGGTGCCTCTGGAAAGGCCGCCGCTGCGCAAGACATCATTCCGCAGGGAAATCTGATCCTCTATCGCGAGCATTATCTGACGGTGCTGGAGCACAGTCCTACGTGGAATGGACCTCCCAATCTACCCATCACCAACATCGATACGTTTCCAGATGCACTGATTCCCTTCCTCGATCCCGCGACGGGAAAACCGCCTGTCGGCGGCACCTACATTGCCGAGCCTTCGACGGTTGCCTCGGGACATAACGCAGTGTTCTGGGTGGATGTCCTGATCCCGACCAATGCCGTGGCCGGCCAGTATTACGGTATCTATACCGTGAGTAGCGATCAAGGGACGGTCTACGGACTTGTCGGAGTGCGCGTATGGAACTTTACTCTTCCCAAACAACCGTTCCTTAAATCCAGCTTCGAGGGGAGCGGCACATACGTATCCGGACTGAGGGAAACGCTTCTGAGAAACAAGCTGATGCCGGATACAGTGGAACCGGCGAGCGAGCCCAACTTTATCCGTCACTACGGGCTGAACGCAACCGACGTCGGCTTCTGGAGCGGCGTTTCCTACGACGCCTGCGATGCCTCGGCGCCACCTTTACTGGCGGACGTGAAAGCGGCGAAAGCCGCGCACCAGCCAGGACTCTTTCTCTACGACGATACGGCCGATCCGGAAAGCAGCTGCACGAGCGATGCCTTCTACAAATCGATGATCGCCTGGGCGCAGGTCCTGCACAAAGCCGGGGTCAACAACCTGGTGACCCAGGAGCCGGTCCCGCAGCTCTATCATGACGGTCTGGGAAAAGGGCGCTCCGCGGTCGATATCTGGACCATGCTTCCCCAGGCTTATGACGATGCGCAATCCTACAGCCCTCCCAGAGTGACTTACGTCCTGAAAAAGGGAGACGCGGCCTGGTCCTACAACGACCTTGTTCAGGACTCCTACTCGCCGAAGTGGGAGCTGGATTTTCCGCCGATCGACTATCGCATCCAACCCGGGTTCATCAGCCAGAGCCTGGGACTTAGTGGGCTTCTGTATTGGACGGTGGACGATTGGTCCAATGACCCGTGGCAGAATCCGCAGGGCAATCAAAATCCGGACTATCCCGGCGAAGGAGTTTTGATCTATCCGGGCGGGCCTGCCGGATTGAAAGGAGTTGCTCCTTCCATGCGGCTGAAATATCTGCGCGACGGAGTGCAGGATTACGACTACATTCAGATACTGAAGAACTGCGGGCATGGGCAGTGGGCGCTTGCCGAATCGCGAAAAGTAGGGCCGGATTGGAGCAACTGGACACGAAGCTCCGCGCTGCTTGAGTCCGTTCGCGTGGAGTTGGGAAACAAGATCGAAGCGTGGGGCTGCTCGCGGTAATTAAACGCAGATCCCCATTCGACTCGCTTTCGGTTCGCTCAGGGCAGGCTCTCCAGTTCGTCATGCTGCCAATGACTCCGGTCGGGGATGACCAAGCTTATAATGCAGCTGTCCAGCAGAATGAACACTGTTCCTTGACCATTGTCTTTGCAGGTTGACGCCATTCGCGCCCATCCATAGCATCGTCTCCTAGATGGAAGTCGCCGCGCCTCAATCCTCCGATAACAACGTTGAGCCTTCTCCTTCCTCCAGCGTGCTTGCGCGAAAGCCGATGCTGGCGTTTGCTGTGCTGATCGCAGTCAATGCCATGTGGGCGTTCCAGTTTTCCGGAGCGCGCATTGCCACGAGCGAGCTGAGCGCCGTGCTGGTGACGCTGTTGCCGATGGCGATCGCGACTCTGTTGGTGCTGCCGTTCGCCCGGCTCAATCTGGACCTGTTCCGAGCCGAAAACCGCGCGATTCTGCTCGACATTTTTCTGCTGGGCACAGTGGGCGTTCTGCCCGCGCAACTTTGTCTGGTTCTTGGAGTACAGCGGACCCTGGCGTCCAATGCCAGCGTGCTGGCGCTGACCGTACCGGTATTCACCGCGATCTGCGCTTCGATTTTTCTGCACGAGCACATGACGAAGTTGCGCTGGATCTCCTTTGCCGTGGCGATTCTGGGAGTGTGCCTCATCTCAGTAAAAGACATTCAGCACGCGCAATTATTCAGTCTGGAATACGTGGCGGGAAACCTGCTCGTGCTGGCGAGTTGCGCCGGAAGCGCATTCAACAATTCTTATAGCCGCCGCGCTCTTTCGCGGCTCTCTCCGGCGCAGGTGCTGGTGTGGAGTTTTATCGTCACCGACCTGGAGCTGCTGTTGATCTATGCGATCACCGAACCCGGAGACTGGCGGCAACTGACGCATCTGGGGCCTTCGGTGTGGTGGAGCCTTGTGCTGGTCGCAATCTTCAGCCTGGGAGCTTCCATGCTGTTGTACTTTTCCGTGATCCAGGCTGTGGAGGTGATGCGCGCCGCGCTCTCCGTGTATCTGCTGCCCGTGTTTGGCGTCTTGTTTTCGGCTGTCCTGCTACATGAAAAGTTGACTCCCAACCTGATCGCGGGCGGCGTGTTGATCTTCGTCAGTTGTTTTCTGGTGACGGTATACGAGGAGAAGGAGCGCCTGCGCGCGATGGAAGGACCTATGAATGTTTAGGATCGAAGGCATTCTTCCGGTCATTCCCACGCCATTTACCCACGAGGGCGCGGTGGACAGAGCGGCGCTCGACGGAGCTGCTGCGGTTTGCCGCCGGCGCTCGCGTCTGTGGAGTTTGCCTTCCCGCATATGCCAGCGAATTTTACAAACTGAAAGAGGCGGAGCGCCGCGATCTAGTACTCGCGGCAATCGAGACGCTTGGCGGGCGTCTGCCCGTGGTGGCGCAGGTCAATCACGCCTCCAACGCTTACGTTGCCGAAACCGCGCGCGAGCTGGAGCAGGCGGGAGCGGCAGCGATCTCTGTTGCCGTTCCGCGCATGTTTGCGTTGCCGGAGCGCGACCTGCTCCGCTACTTCGATAGAATTCTCCGCTCGATCACAATTCCGATGATCATTCAGGACTTCAATCCTGGAGGCGCAACGGTAAGCATCGAATTTGTGAGATCCCTCAACCGCCAGCACCCTCATTTCAGGTATTTAAAGCTAGAAGAGCCGATGATGGCGGCGCGTGTGCAGTCGATTCTTGCAGGCACAAAGGGCGCGGTCGGCGTGATCGATGGCTGGGGCGGCGTCTATATGCTGGAGCTGATCGATGCCGGTATCTGCGGGGTTATGCCGGGACTGGCGGTCAGCGACATGCTCCAGCTGGTCTGGGAACAGGCGCGCTCCGGCAATAAAGATGCGGCTTATGAGCTGTTTCAGGGGTTCTTCCGCAGATCACCTACAGCCTGCAGAACCTGGAGTTTTTTCATCACGCGGAAAAAGCATTGCTCGTCGCCAGGGGCGTTCTTCCGCACGCCGAGGTTCGCGACGCCACTCTCACCGTAAATGACGATTGACCGGGCGCATATGGATTTTCTCAATCGGAAGGTGGTTGATCTGGCGCGTCGACACAATCTCTTCGTTTCCGGCGCGGGCGCAACCAATGAGGTATTGGCATAATGCAATCCCCATCCACGGTCCTACGCGGCGGCACCATCGTTGATGGCACCGGCGCGCCGCCGTTCTCCGGAGATGTCGTCATTAGCGGCGATCGAATTGTCTTCGCAGGGAAAGCCCAGGAGGCGAGATCCGCGTATCCGGTCAATTCCCAAACGCAGTTGATTGACTGCGTGGGTTCGATTGTCGCGCCGGGATTCATCGACGCCCATAGCCACTCCGACCTTCAAGTCATCCAGAACCGGACGGAAAAGCTGCTGCAGGGCGTCACCACGGAGGTGGTCGGCAACTGCGGTTTTTCCGCATATCCGGTGCCGGAAAATCCGCAGATATTCCGCGATTTCGCCAACGGCATTCTGTGCGGGGATGACGCATTGGGGCTGGCACTCCGCCTCGGAGTATCTCGCGTCCGCGCGCAAGTCGAAAACCGCGAACGTCGCTTCCCTTGTCGGCCATGGATCCTTGCGAATCAAAGTCGCCGGCAATACCAGCAGAGCACTTACGACCAGCGAGCTGGAGACGATGTGCGGCCTGCTTGATGAAGCGCTGCAGGAAGGCGCGACAGGTTTTTCCTCGGGTCTGATGTATGCTCCCGGATCCGGCGCATCGCCGGAAGAGCTGACGGCGCTCTGCCGCGTGGTTGCTCGCCGCGGCGGCGTGTACGCGACCCATATGCGGAGCTATTCCGAAGGATTGGTCGAAGCGGTCGAAGAGCAGATTTCGATCGCCGAGGCATCGGGATGCCGTCTCCAGATTTCTCATCTGCAGGCTGCGGGCGAGGACTACTGGGACCTGCAGCAGCCCGCGATTGCGGCGATCGAGCAAGCGTCGGCGCGCGGCATGGATGTGGCATTCGATGCGTATCCATGGCTCGCAGGATCAACAGTCCTGACGCAAGTGCTGCCGCAGACTGCTCTCGATGGAGGGATACCGCAGATGCTTTCGCGGCTCCGCGATCCGCAACAGCGCGAATCGATCCGGAGGAAAATCAAGCCGGAGGCACGCTGGACCGGAGTGGTGATCACGTCCGCTGCACACGATGAAGCGTCGCTGGTGGGCAGGTCCATCCAGGACATCGCCAATGAGCGGGGAGACGAACCGGAGAATGTAGTGATGGACATTCTTCTGGAACAGGAAGGCAACGTGATGATTGTCGAGCACTGCCAGTCGCTCGATAATCTTCATGCGCTAGCTCACTCATCCACTGGCCATCGTGATTACGGACGGGGTTTACACCCACGGCCGTTCGCACCCGCGTTTATATGCGACTTTTCCTTTACTGCTTGGCAATATTGTGCGCGAGCGCAAGTGGCTGTCCCTTGAGGAAGCTGTCCACAAAGTGACAGGCAAGCCGGCCGCGGCATTTAATCTGCACGATCGCGGGCGTATTGCGCCGGGCTATGTCGCAGATCTCGTTGTCTTCGATCCGAAGGCCGTTCACACCGATGCCACTTACGAAAAGCCCGATGTCGTGCCGATGGGATTCAAGTCCGTGCTCCGCAATGGCAACGTGCTGGTCGATTCAGGCATAGTCGCATAAGCTATGATCACGGGGCGCAAATGAATATCCATGATTTAGCTACACCGGCCGTTCTTATCGATGTGGACACGCTGGATCGCAACCTGAGTGGGATGGCGAACTATTGCCGTACTCATAACATCGCGCTGCGGCCGCACACCAAGACGCACAAAATACCGCAGATTGCTCATCTGCAGATGCACTACGGATCGCCGGGAATAACAGTCGCGAAACTTGGAGAGGCCGAGGTGATGGCCGATGCCGGCCTCAACGACATTCTCATCGTCTATCCACTTTGGGGAGAGGCAAAATGGAAGCGACTGACGGACCTGGCGAAACGAGTTCGCATCTCCGTTGCCATGGATTCCCTGCCGGTCGCGGCCGGTATTTCGCGAGCAGCGGAATCGGCGGGAGTGGAGGTTGGAATCCGGTTGGAGTTCGATACAGGATTCCGGCGGTGCGGACTTAGCGGGAACGACGAATCGGTCGCGATTGCGCAAAAGATTCGCTCGATGCCGGGCCTTCGCTGGGAAGGCATTTCCATTTACTACGGTCACATTATGGGCAATCGCGAGATTCGGGAACACGACATCGTTGTCGAGAACGAGAAACTCGATAAGCTTTTCGCGCTGCTGGACGAGGCCGGAGTTCCCTACCCCATCGTGAGCGGCGGCAACACGCCGGCGGCTTATGTAAGCCATCGCTTCCACGGCATCAATGAAATACGGCCCGGCACCTACGTCTTCAACGACCGCAACACCGTCGATGCAGAGTCGGCCAGCTATGCCGATTGCGCTGCAAGCGTGCTCGCCACTGTAGTCAGCACCAGCGTACCTGGCCGCGCCATTATCGATGCGGGCAGCAAGACGCTCACCTCCGATCCTCTACACTCCGGCGAACACAAGCATTTCGGGTATATCGTAGATCACCCTGAGTTGATATTAGAGGGCCTTTCTGAAGAGCATGGGCATGTGGTCCTTCCCGAGGGTTCGAAGCTGAAAGTCGGCGACCAGGTCCGTGTTATCCCCAACCATATATGCCCCTGCATCAACCTGCATGACCATGTCTTCGTCGTTTCCGGTGAGCGGGTTATAGAAAAGTGGACTGTTGCGGCTCGTGGAAAGGTCGCCTGAATCCAGAATCCCGCCCTGTCCAATATGCTGAACGTGAATGGACAAGTTCGTCCGGATTGGCTTGATTTGAGAAAACCGGGGCGTGACACTGGATTGGGTTCTCCTGGGCGAACATGTTTCCGGAGAACTGCTTTATCCCATCCCCGAGTACCCTCATTCAGAAAGGAATTCAATGGGCCGGATGAAACTTGTTGCCTCGCTGCTTTGTGCGCTGATCGTCCCCATCGCCTACGCCGCTCCAAATGCCTCGCATGGACCTTTGGTTCCGAGTCCGCAGCAGGTCCAATACGGCACCCGCACGGTGCAACTGAGTGGCGCCAGAATTGCGTTCTCCTCTGCTCCGTCGAGCGACGACAGCTTTGCCGCGCAGCAATTATCGAGACTGATTGAAGAACGCACAGGGATTCGCCTGCCCATCGACACAGACGCCCGAAGCGGCGGGACCGGTGTCGCAATCGTTCTCGACCGCGTGGGGACGACAGATCAACCGCTCGCACTTCCGGCGGATCTTCCTGGTCCAAAGTCCCACGAGGCCTACGATCTGACCGTCAATCAACGTGGAGTGAGAATCCATTCGGCCTCCTCCGCCGGAATCTTCTATGGCGTTCAGACATTGCGGCAACTGATCGAAGGCGAAGGTTCCAGTGCCGTTCTCCCCGCTGTCGAAATCCACGATTGGCCCTCCATGGCGTTTCGCGGAACCATGTTTGACATCAGCCACGGCCCGCTGCCGAGGGAAAAGGAAATTGAACGCCAAATCGATTTTCTTTCCCGCTGGAAAGCGAACCAATATTATCTGTACACGGAAGACAGTATTGAGCTGAAAGGTTATCCGCTGCTGAATCCGGATGGCCGCCTGACCCAGGACGAAGTGCGACAGATTGTGGCGTATGGCCGCCAGCGACATATTGATGTCATCCCCAACTTCGACCTGTATGCGCATCAGCATGATCTCTTCCGCATCGAGAAATATTCGAACCTCTCCGATGAGCCGCACGGGACTGAGTTCGACCCCACGAATCCGGCGGTTTTGCCTCTGCTGAGCGATTGGGCGAATCAATTCTCGGACTTGTTTCCGAGTCCATTTGTCAGCATCGGCTTCGATGAGACCTTTCAAATTGCCGAGGCGCAGACCTCCGCCGCGGCCGCAGCGCCGACGGCACTTTTCGTCAAACAGCTCAACACGGTCGCGGGTCTGTTTCAAAAGCACGGCAAGACCGTGATGGCGTATGACGACATCATGGTGAAATATCCGCAGATGATTCCTGAGCTTCCCAAAGGTTTGATAGCTGTGGCGTGGTATTACACCTCGGAGGACCCGACCTACAACCGCTGGCTGGGTCCACTGATCGCGCACCATGTTCCCCATATCGTGCAGCCCGGCGTGATGAGCTATGACAATATCGCTCCCGATTTCGATACGACATTTGAAAATATCGATACCTTTTTGGCCGCGGGCAGGCATTCCGGCGCACTGGGATTGATCAACTCTCAGTGGGCGGATGATGCGCAACTGCTTTTTCGAATGTCATTCCCCGCGATTGCTTATGGCGCGGCGGCCCCATGGCAATCCGCTCCCATGGATCGCGCGAACTTTTTCTCGAACTACGCGAGCCTGATGTATCCGGCGAATATCGCCCCGCAGATGGCGACTGCACTCAGCAGCATGTCGCAGTCCGAAAACGCTCTCCAGAAGGTGCTTGGAAACGAACAGACCATGTTCTCGCTGTGGGAAGATCCTTTCCTGCCCAAGTACCACAGCCGTTTGCCCGCGCATCGCCAGGATCTGCATGAGTCCCGCATGGCCGCGGAGCGAGCGGAGACGGCGCTGATGCGTGCGACGGAACTGGGAGCCGATCCGGCAACCGTAAACAGCATGATGATCGGAAGCGAGCTTCTCGATTACGCGGGAGAAAAATTCCAGACGCCGCTTGATCTTAATGGGCTTTGGACGAAACTGGGCTCCACGCATCCCAGCCCGGACCGCTGGTGGAATGAGTGGGAATCTCAGGTGACGCACTACGATCATTCCTATCTGGTCGACTTGATGGACCGCATCACCGATCTGCGCCCTGATTACCGGGCCGCGTGGCTGCGGGAGTACACGCCCTATCGCATGGGTTCGGCATTGGGCCGCTGGGATGCGGAATATCAATACTGGCGCGAGGTTCAGGACATCTTGCGAAACTTCAACGACACCTCGCACCCCGGTGATACTTTGCCGCCGCTCGAGACCGTCATCGAAGGAAAATACCATCCGCAGGCGGCGTCATCGAAATAGAACAGCTTTATCTATAGCCAAGGAAGCGTTGGCGTAGTAAAGGAAAAGCAGGTCCCTCGACTACGCTACGCTCCGCTCGGGATGACAAATTTTTGCAGAAAAGGAGAGTTGTGGGATCCGAAAACTTGCTGCGGGAGATGAATCCCGGGAATCGAGTTTCACGGCGCACTTTCATAAGATGCGCTTCGGCATTGACGGTCGCTTGTTCCGTCGAAGGTGTGGTTCGAGGCGCTGTTCGTGCCGCCAGCGGACGCAGAATACTGGCCTACATCGGCACGGATACAAGCCCCGTGGACGGAGCGGCAAATGGAAAAGGAATTTACCTGTTCGAACAGGAGCCGGCGACGGGGCGACTATCGCAAATAAAGCTGGCCGCCGCAACCTCCAATCCAACATGGATGGTCTTTCATCCATCCGGAAATTTTCTCTACGCCATTCATGAAGTAGAAAATTACCAGGGCAAGAACGGCGCGGTCAGTGCCTTTGCCGTCAACCGCGGTGACGGCGACCTTCGGCTTTTAAACACCGTCAGTTCGCAAGGCGCGGGACCTGCTTATCTCAGCCTCGACGCTGCTGGAAAATACGCATTTGTTGCCAACTATTTCGGCGGAAATATGGCGGTGCTTCCGATCCGGCCCGATGGCTCGTTGGCCGCAGCGGTAGACATACATCAGGATCACGGTTCGCTCGGAAGTCTGCACGCAACCGATGGACGGCCCGGCAGCTTTGCGATCAGCGGGCACGATGCACCGCACGTCCACATGATCCTGCCCGATCCGCAAAACCGGTACGTTTTGCAAACTGATCTTGGCCAGGACAGGATTTACGTTTATCGCTTTGATCGGAACACCGGAAAGCTGACGCCGGCGAGTACTCCATTCGTTCAGCTTCCAAGCGGAGACGGCCCACGGCACTTCGCCTTTCATCCCAACGGACGCTGGATGTATTCCATTCAGGAAGAAGCTTCGACCGTTGTGTTTTTTCTGTACAACGCTGAGACTGGCGCACTTGCTCCGCAACAGACGATCTCCGCATTGCCAGACGGCTTTACGGGAACAAACTTCTGTTCAGAAATTATGGTGTCACGCGATGGGCGCTTCCTCTATGGAGCCAATCGGCTGCACAATTCCATCGTTGTGTTCTCGATCGGCAGCCGCGGCCGCTTGAAGCGCCTCGGGGAATCCCTGACCTTGGGCGATTATCCCAGCTACTTTACGATCGATCCACGCGGCAGCTTTCTGTACGCATGCAATCAGCGCAGCGATCAGATCACGTCCTTTCGGATCGACAAGCAAACAGGTCTCCTTCATTTCACCGGCGAATATATTCCCCTCGGAAGTCCGATGTGCATGGTTTTCCTGCCCTGATTTCAGAAAGCGATAAGCACCGATAAGGTTCTCGTCCAACTTATTGAACGCCTTTTATTTCTATCGAGCCAGTTTCTGTCGACTGCCGATTCAATCTGGACTACCTTGGCATCGAGACAATTGCGGTTGTTGGGGGGTCAGATGAAACCTTTGCATCGCTTGCGGATACAGTATTTACCCATTCTTCCCATTCTGATTGTGCTGGCAGGCTTAGGTTGGACTTTATCTGGCGTGCCGTGCTGGGGTCAGGCGACTACGGGAACTATTTCCGGAACGGTGACCGATCCGACGGGAGCCGTGATTCCGCAGGCAGCCGTGACGGTCACGAACACGAGCACAGGAGTCGTCAGCAGCACTACCGCGAACGCATCCGGTCACTATGCTTTTCTCTCCCTTCCTCCGGGGACATACAACTTATCCGCGGTGAAGACCGGTTTCGCCACCAGCAAGTTTTCCGGCATTCCGCTGCGTATTTATCAGCAGCTTACGCAGGATGTGATATTGAAAGTTGGCGCGGCAACGCAGACGATTACCGTGCAGGCGGCTCCTACGCTGGTAAACACCACAAATGCGAGCCTGGGAACGACAGTAGGTCAGAAGACCATTCTCGATATGCCTCTCGACTTGCGGGAGGTCGGCGCGCTTGCGCTTCTGGTTCCAGGAACCGTGAATACAACGGGACGATCGCTGGCCACCGGCGCCGCGAATGGCTCCGGGTTTAACGACTTCGGTTACAGCGGGTCCGGGGGAGAGTCCGGCGGCAATCTTCTGTTGATCGATGGAATGATCTCGCGAGCGCTGAACAACAGCAGTTTCGCCTTAGATCCGCCGCCGGAAATGGTTCGGGAGTTCAAGATCCAGAACAACATCTACGATGCTTCCTTTGGTATGGCATCCGGCACGGTGATGAATCTGGTCACGCAATCGGGAACGAATGCCATCCACGGGTCGGCCTATGAATTCGCAAGGAACGAGGCGCTGGATGCGGTCCCTTTCGCTGCAATCAGTAAGCCCGCACTTTCACGAAACCAATTTGGCGGCGTGATCGGCGGCCCGATCGCCAAGAATAAAATTTTCTACTTTGGAGGATATGAAGGACTGCGGCTGACCCAGGGCCAAATCTCGCCCAGTATTGTGCCGACACCCGCTCAGAGGAGCGGTGATTTCAGCTCCTTCCTGACGGGAACGAAGGCCAATCTTTGCGCTGCCAGCGGTTCGGCCGCGCCGCCCAATTTGAACTTCGACACGGGACAGTTATTCGATCCGGCTTCCGAGTACAACTACACCTGTCCAGCCGATCCAAACACTCCAGGATCCACGCCGACGACCATTCTGGCGGGCAAACCTATCCCTGGAAACATCATCACGACCATCGATCCGGTGGCGCAGAAGGTGCTGACACTCTTCCCCCAGCCGAACACCCCCGGCATCCCCAATTACACCAATGAATCGCCGCAGACACAGCAAAACGATCAATTTGACGCGCGCGTCGATGCCACAGTGTCGAAGATCGATACCATCTTCGTCCGCTATCTTCTAGGCAATTCCGATATTGTTTTTCCCGGAGCGCTCCCGGCCTTCAACGCGTACCAACATTTCCGGGGTCAGAACCTGGTCGGGGGCTGGACTCGCGTGCTGGGGCCTTCCACCATCAACGACGTGCGCATCGGCTACCAGCGGGATTATCTGACCTACACATGTCAGGGATGCCCGCGGCCGCCGGGAACGATAGCCAGCTTCGGCATTGCGGGACTGGCTGCTCCCATTCCCGGATTTGAGTTGTATCCAAATTTTACGTTTGTAAATTTTCCCACCTGGGGCGATGGTTTCGGCATCTTCGGTTATTATCCCGTCGCTGCACCGGACTCGATCGAGGAATATGAAGATACGTTCACCAAAGTGATTGGCCGCCACACGCTTGCATTGGGCGCCAATTTAGACTTCTGGCAGACCAAGGGCGTTTCGGACCCATTTCAGGTGAATGGCGGGTTCACCTTCACTGGACAATACTCCTCGCTTGCGGGCGAAATCCCAAATGTGAGCGGGATTTCGGATTTAGCGGACATGGAGCTCGGCTTTCCTTCTTACGCGGTCTATACAAAGAACGCGATTGTCACCAATCTGGTTGGCGGAAACTGGATCAGCCTGTTTGCCCAGGATAATTTCCGCGTCACCCCGCGGTTCAATGTACAGGCCGGGTTGCGGTGGGAATACAACCGCCAACCGATGGACACGCACAACCAGTTAACGGCATTTTTTCCTTTGTCGACGAGCTATACGCCGGGGGACGGACTGCTGCTGACCGCACTCCCGGATGCTCAAAATGACGCTCTCTGTTCCAATCCGTATTACATTTCCGCTTCTGGAAAATGCCTGATTATGACCTCTGCGATCCGCAGGTCCAAGGGCCTGACCGGGAACAAAGTACGGCAGGTGAGCTATGGACCCGGCCCAGGCTTTTTCGCTCCGCGTCTGGGTATTTCATGGCAGCCATTCAATTCCAATAAGCTGGTGGTTCACGCCGGTGCGGGTATTTTTTCCAACTTGTCCGATACAAACCGCCTGGGATCGTTTGTCAACAACAATCCCGTGTCGACAAAAACCCCTACCTTACATCGGCCCCATTTGGCAGTCCTCCGCCATTGACCAATGGCGTCCCAACCAGGACGCAACAGGTGTTCGTCGGCGCCCCGGCGGCATCTCTGACAGATATAACCTCCCAGCTGATGCCCAGTCCGTTCTATCGAACGCCGCAAATTTATGAATGGAGTCTAAGCCTGCAATCTCAATTGGCAAAAAACTGGGGCGCGGAGATTGCTTATGTGGGAAACCGCGGCATCCACCTCGATTACGAGCATGAGCTATGGGAACCAGCCGAAGCCCGGACTCGGAGACCTGCAGCCCCGCCGGCCGTTTCCCGATTTCGGTTCCCTCCAGTACGACGATTACCAGGGATACTCCAACTATGAATCGGTCTACGGGAAGATCGATAAGAGACTTTCCCACGGGTTCGAGGCCATTATTTCGTATACCTTTGCAAAGAACCTGGATCTTGCAGGGAGGCAACGTCGGCGACCAGACCCGTTCGCAGGACGACAACAATCCCAAGGCGGATTACGGATTGTCCGACGAGAATATCACTCATACTTTCGTCGCCAGTCCGATTTATCAATTGCCATTTGGCAGGGGACAAAGATTCCTAGGCAACTCCGGGAGGCTCGTGAACTCGCTGGCCGGAGGATGGGAAGTCAGCGCGATCATCACCGCCCATAGCGGATTTCCGTTCACCGTAACTTCCTCGCTGGATTATTCCAACACGGAATTCCAGTTCGCCGCGGCCGGATCGCATCTGCAAGGGAACCGGTCCGAGGACAATTACCGAGTGGTTCAACACAAGCTGCTTCACGACAACCGCGCTGGCAGCAAGCCTTCGCCAATGGACACCCGCGCTTCGGTAACTCCCGGCGCAACATCCTGTTTGAACCCGGCTTACAGAACTGGGACATTGCTTTTATCAAACGGACGCCGATCACCGGCCGGGTCACGTCCGAGATTCGCGGAGAGCTTTTCAACGCATTCAATCACACGAATCTTGGACCTCCCGGAGAGGTGATTGGCACCGACACCGCCGGCCAGA
This sequence comes from uncultured Acidobacteriota bacterium, assembly GCA_963823295.1. Lineage (GTDB taxonomy): Bacteria > Acidobacteriota > Terriglobia > Terriglobales > Acidobacteriaceae > JAKAAZ01. The sequence continues at coordinate 54,026 of CAWGLF010000019.1, read as the reverse complement.
TTACGTACGGCGCCGGTGGGCGCGACGTGCAGCTGGCCGTAAAGGTGGAGTTTCTGACGCAACAATGCATTGCCGAAAAGGGCGCGCCATGACAACCAATACTTCAACTTTGACCGGTGAGGGTACGGCCGCTTCGCCGTTAAAGCAAGCCGCTCCGTCCTTGCCTGTTCGTCCAGGCATAGAGCGCCTGGTGTCGCTCGATGTGTTCCGCGGATTCACCATGTTCTGGATCGTCGGCGGCGGCATGCTGGTTCTTGGCCTGCAGGCTCTGGGACACAATCCGGTCATCGACATCATCGTCCGCGAACTGAATCACAGCCCCTGGTTCGGGCTGCGGTTTTACGACTGCATCTGGCCGAGTTTCATGTTGATGGTGGGTGTTTCGATCCCGCTTTCGCTTGCCAAGCGCTCGCTTACAGAAAGTTATCGCCGCCAACTGGGACACGCCATCCAACGCGCCATCGTTCTGTTTCTCCTTGGGTCGGTGCGAGAATCTAATTTCCTCGGCTCTCCCTATTGGGTGGAGCTGAGCAGTGCCCTTCAGCCGATTGCAATCGCCTATCTGGTAGCTTTTCTGGTAGCGAGGAGATCCTGGAAATTCCAGGCCTCTCTTGCAGGAATCATTCTGGCCGCGTACGCATTTGTCCTGGCGTTCGTTCCCGCCCCGGGAATCCCCGCCGGCTCCTACGCATTCAACCACAACCTGGTCCACTACGTGGATATCGCGGTGCTCGGCCAGAAACACTGGGACATTTGGCCCTACAAGGACGAGGGATGGGGAACGGTCCTGGTTATCATTCCGGCAATCGCAACCACCCTGTTCGGGCTGTTAATTGGAGAGTTGCTGCTGACCTCCCGTTCCATGGTCAGCAAAGCCAGAATCATCGGCGGCATGGGAGTCGGATTTCTCATCATTGGATTTGGATTGAGCCCGATCATCCCCATCGAGATGAAGATGTGGACGACATCTTACGGTTTTGCAAGCGCGGGTGTAGCCTGCCTGGAGTTCCTCTTCTTCTTCTGGCTTGTTGATATCGTCCGGGTTCGGAAGTGGGGCATCATTTTTCTGCCGTTCGGAATGAATGCCATTTTTATTTACATGACGGTCAGCCTGATCTCGATCAGTTCAGGAACAAACATTTTCATTCATCCGATTGCGGTACATCTGGGCCGGGGTGGTCTGCTTCTAGAGGCAATCGCAGCATTGGCAGTGGAATGGCTTATTCTCTATTGGATGATGAAGAGAAGAGTGCTCATCAAGGTTTGAATTCATCTTCAGAGCGATTCCACGGCTACTCTACCCGGCAAGGATCGTGTAGAGCAGCTTTTCTTAAGGAAAAGCTGCGCGAAAGTCCCATTCCGCTGGATATACCTACCGTGGAATCGCTTCAGGCGGTGAATGTTTCTACTTCCGAATTCATCTTGTATCCCAGGTGAGTCGAAATCTCGAGCGCCGTTGCCTGCACCACAGAAGCCAGCTTGGCCACTCTTTCTTTAGGAATCTGAGCGGTTGTTCCGGCCACACTGACTGCGGAAATCACTCGATCGGCGGAGTCGTAAATGGGGACGCCAATGCAGCGAAATCCGATCTCGCCCTCCTCATCTTCAAACGCATATCCCAGTTCCCGCACCTTCTTCAACTCCCGCGCAAGCCGGTCCGGTGAAGCGATCGTATTCTTGTTGTGCCGGGCCAGCGCTCTTCCCGTCAATCGTTGCTCGATGTTTGCCTCCGGCCCAAACGCCAGCAATGCCTTGCCAACTCCGGAACTGTTCGCGTCCAGCCGCCTTCCTACCCAGGTCGCCAGGCGCAGCATGCCCGGAGCCTCCACTTTTTCGATGATGACCGCCTCGGCCTGTTCGAGGACAGCCATATGTACCGTAAGCCCCGTGCGCAGCATCAGATCCTGGAGAAAGGGGCGCGCCTGTTCGCGAAGATCCAGATTCTCGAGCGCTGTGTGGCTCAGGCTCACCAGCTTCAGCCCGAAGTTGTACCTCCCACTCACCCGATTATTCTTCAGATAGCCCATCACCTCGAGCGTTTTTACCAATAGATGAACGGAGCTTTTGGGGAGCGCGAGCTTTCTGCTGATGTCGGAAAGCGTAAGGCCGCGCCTGGATTGCGCAAGCAGCTCCAGAATTCTGAGCGCCCGGTTTACCGATGGAACTGAGTATGGTTTCGGCATAAATTCTGAACGCGCATCGCATCCAATATGCTGAACGCTAATGGGAAATGTTATCAGATTGGCCTTGATCTCCGGAAACGACGAGCGCGACACTGGTGAGATAACGGCCCTGCTCCTCATGAATGCCGTTCGACGAATGGAATCACTGGTGCGGTGTGCTGACTTGATTGACCGGATAATTGCTCCGGCCGCAAAGCGGTTCCCGGTCGGCTTCCTGATTCGTTTTTATCTTGATGTGGATCGGAGATAGAATGCTGGATCACAAACGTTCGCAGAAGCTCCTGGCGCACAACAAGCAATACATTCCCGGCGGCGTTGTTTCTGTCAACCGTGCGATCCAACCGGAAATTGCGTTCGAAAGAGGAGAGGGATCGCGCATCTGGGATGTTGACGGTAATCAATACATCGATTATCACGCGGCCTTCGCACCCCATTTTTTAGGACACAACGATCCATACGTCACAAACGCTGTCATCGAAGTTTTACGGCAAGGGAACAGCCTATTTGGATCGGGTACGACAGTTCTGGAAGGAAAGCTTGCGGAGCTCATCTGTGAACATGTTCCCTCTGTAGATTCCGTTCAACTGCTGAACAGCGGCAGCGAAGCCACGTATCAGGCACTTCGCCTCGCCCGCGCCGTGGCCGGCAAGGACCACATCATCAAAATGCAGGGCGGCTACAATGGCTGGCACAATGACGTGGCATGCAATTTGATGACGCCCTTGAGTGAACTGGGCAATCGACGTTCGCCGGGAGAATACCCCTTCAAGGCAATCAGCGCCGGGATTCCGCCAGAGGACCAGAAGCTTGTCCATATCGTCAATTTCAATGACCTCGATTCTGTCCGGTATGTCTGTGAGCGATATCCGATCGCCGCTCTGATTGCGGAGCCGATTCTGCAGAACATCGGGGTGGTGAAGCCGAAACCCGGATACCTGAACGGTCTGCGGGCTCTGGCCGATGAGTTCGGTTTCGTGCTGATCTTTGACGAGGTGAAGACCGGCTTTCGCCACGGCCTGGGCGGCTATGCCGCCATCGCCAATGTGCGTCCCGATCTCGTCGTCTTTGGCAAGGCGCTCGCCAACGGCTATCCAATCGCCGTCCTCGGCGGACGAAAAGACATGATGGACCGGTTCGTCGACCCTGTGCCTTCACGCAGAGTGCTGCTTGCCGGAACTTACAATGCACATCCCGTGCCTACAGCAGCGGCAATCGCCACCATAGAAAGATTGCTGATGAACGACGGCGAGGTGTATCGCCACGTCGAACATCTCGGCGAGACCCTGGAACGGGGTATCCAATCTATTGTCCACCGGCTGGGCATCACCAGCGTCGTGTCGCGACAAGGTTCAGCTTTTGCTCTCTATTTCATGGACCACCTTCCTATCGATTGGCACGATCTGGCTGCCCATCATGATTTCGCGCTGGATACCGCATTCCGCCAAGCCCTGATCGAGCGTGGGATTTACTTTTTCCCGCAGCCAACAAAACAATGCTCTATATCGGCCGCGCACACGCCAACGGATGTGGAGATGACCTTGCGTCAGATCGAGGATTCGCTCAATGTCGCGCTCGATGCCTGCCGGAGCCATGCTGTTGTCGCATCATCGCTAACAGAACCGTGATCGTCTGTAACTTGGAAATTTATGAAGAAATCTTCCAGCCAGCTAAATCGTGCGAGTCGCGGCAAACGCGCTTCCATCCAAAAGCCTGCTGCGGCGCCTGTCGCCGGAGTCGTTGGAATGGGCTTGATGGGCACCAGCATCACGGCGTGTCTGCTTGCCGCCGGGCACCAGGTGCATTGTGTTGAAGCCGATCCGGCGAAAGTTCGCACCGCGCCCAAGAGACTCCTCGCGCTGCTGAAAGATGCGCATCGTAAGGGCATCAGCGCTGCCTCTCCGGCAACGTTGATGCAGCACGTAACAGTTTCCGGCGACTTTCACGATCTTCAGGGCGCAAAATTCGTGGTTGAGTCCACGGTGGAAGACCCCGCAGTCAAGCGACGCGTCATTGCGGAAATTGAGAGCGTCGTGTCACCTTCCACGCTGATCGGCAGCAACACATCCGCCATTCCCGTCACGGAATTGCAGAAAGACGCTGGCCAGCCCGGAGCGTATTGTGGGCCTCCATTGGGCGGAACCCGCCCATATCACACGTTTCATGGAAATCATTTGCGGAAAGGAAACCTCTCCGGAGATTGCGCAGCGGGCGGTCCGCCTGGCGCGCAAATGGGGCAAGGAGCCATCGCTTCTTCGCCGGGACATTCGTGGATTTATCACGAATCGCATTATGTATGCGATGCTGCGCGAGGCGTTCTACCTGGTTGACTCCGGATTCGCGACGGTGGCGGATGTCGATCGTTCGCTGCGCAATGATTACGGCTATTGGATGACTTTCGCCGGCCCGTTCCGCTTCATGGACCTGACCGGAATTCCCGCTTATGCAACCGTCATGCAGGACCTGTTGCCGGATCTGAGCTGCGCCAAAGAAGTGCCGCCGCTCATGCGAAAAGTTGCCGGCTCGGGAGCGCGCGGTGTTTCGAACGCCAAAGGCTTTTATCGTTACACGCCGGCGCAAGCGAAGCGATGGGAAGATCTTTTCCTGAAATTCAGCTACGAGATTCGCGAACTGGCGGACCGGTATCCGGAGAATGCAGGCGACAAAAGAAGCCGTTGATTTGTGTTCAACCTATTGGATGTCAATTCGGAAATTAAGCTTTTGTTGTTGCCCGCACTTCTTCGTGAGGGTTAGAACAATGGAGAACGCAAAATCGAGACATTGTTTGTAAATATTTTTTCCATTGCAGTGTTGAGGGGGCACATACAAATGAAACCATCTTGCCGGAAGAATTCCGTCACGATCCATGCCGCGTACCTGCTTCTCGGGTTTCTCCTGATTCTCGTGTTCACTTTGCCGGTGTCCGCGCAGTTCACTACCGGGCAGTTGACGGGTACAATCGTCGATCCTTCCGGAGCCGGCGTGGCGAATGCGACCGTGACCGTAAAGAACATGGGCACCGGCTTTACGCAAACCACAACATCGAGCAGCGCAGGCGAATATCGCTTCCCCACTCTGCCGGTCGGAACGTATCAGATCACCACCAGCGTCCCTGGTTTCCAGACATTTACCCAGCAAGGCGTGACGCTGGCCACCAGCCAAACGGTGACATTGCCGGTCCAGTTGAAGGTGGGCTCGGTCTCGCAAAAAGTCACGGTCACGGCGAACGCCACTCTGGTCACGACCAACTCAGCCACCCTGGGCCAACTGATCAACAACAGGGAAATTGTCGGGTTGCCTTTGAACAGTCGGTACGCGCAGCAGTTGGTGTTTCTGATTCCCGGAGCCGCCAACGTTACTGCCAATTATTGCGCGGCGAACTGCGAAGGAGGCACGTTCCCGAGCGAGCAATACGCCAAGATCAACGGCGCGGGCGCAAACGGCGTCGCCTATCTGCTCGACGGCTCGGATTATACCGACTCGTATCTGAATACCAATCTTCCCTTCCCCAATCCGGATGCCCTCCAGGATTTCAACGTGATGACCGACAACATGAGCGCCATTTATGGCAATGCCATCGGCGGCGTGGTGAACATCACCCTGAAGTCCGGAACCAATGCGATTCATGGAAATGTATTCGAGTTCTATCAGAACGACATGTTCAATTCGAAGAACTGGTTTGCAACATCGGTCAGTCCGCTGAGGCAGAACCAGTTTGGCGGAACGATTGGCGGTCCAATCCTGAAGAACAGGCTGTTTTATTTTGGCAGTTATCAGGGCACCCGGTTCAGCACGACGAACAACGGGTTGGGCGCTTTTGTGCCGAACGCCGCGGAACGCAAAGGCGACTTCTCCTATTTCACTCCCGGCGCTCCCACCTGTGCGCCGTACGGCACCTGCTTCCAACTGTATGTCCCGAACACTCCTGATTCCGGACTCTGTTCCATATCCGAACAACCAGATTCCCGTCAGTCCCGTAGCAACGTATCTTCTGAACGGAATTCCGCTTCCCAACGGCGCGCAACTGGGCCGCCCGTCCACTCCGGGTTTTCCCAACGACAACTTCTACTACAACGGTCTGCCGACTGTTCAAAACACCGATGAATACCTGGTAAAGCTGGACGTCGATTTCCCGAAAAATCATCTGAACGGACACTATTTTCGGCAGACCTACACGCAACCGCTTGTCCTTCCGCCCGCCACCAACATTCTTCAGGCGGAAGGCAATGCCGAGACCCTGATCGACAACAACGTGAGCGTCAACGATGTGTATACCATCACGCCGCATTTCGTGCTCGGCAGCTATTACGGTTACACGGGAATTAACGGACACACCTACTCCGGGGCCCCTTACACCATCGATAAGGCAGGAGTGAAGATCGCCGAACCGCCCGTCGGAGGCGCCGGCAACAATGGCGGCCTGAGCTTCAGCACCGACACGTTCGGCGTGGGTACCGGCCCTATGGAGTCTGGAATCGGGGGAATCAGTCCCTGCGGGAAATCTTCACCTGGACGAAGGGCAACAATCTCCTGCAATTCGGCGGTCAGGGGATTCGACTCACCCAGCCAATGTCCAATACATTCCAGCAGGCGGCAACTTCCAGTTCTTCAATTCGCTCACCGGCTACAACATGGCGGATTTCGTATGCTCCGGGAGCGGTCTCCTACTTCATCCAGGGTGGCGGCCTATTCCTCGAACTTTACGGGCATCAACTGGAGCGCCTTCGTCCAGGATGACTGGAAGGCAACCCCGCGGCTGACCGTGAGTGCCGGTTTGCGTTGGGATCCTTACATTCCAGCCAAAGACAGCCTGGGCCGGGTGGCCTGCTTTGAACCGGGCGCGGCCCAGTCATTGCGCTATCCCAACGCGCCGCCAGGCCTGATTTACGGCGGCAAAAACCACGATCCTGGATGTCCGGATGCCGGTATCTACGCCGATTATGCGAACTACGGCCCGCGAATCGGCTTTGCCTATCAAATGTCGGACAACGGGAATCGAAGCCTACGGGGCGGCGCGGGATACTACTACGAACCTCCGAATGCTTTGATTAACCAGCAGATTGTCGGCGTTCCCCCCTTCGCTCCAGTCATTGTTTTGACGGACACGAGCTTTGCCGATCCCTATGGAAGCGCCAACCCCCACAGGTCAGCCCATTTCCGGAAGAGTTCGGTCCCCGCAATCCGGGGCCGGATGCGACCTTCCCCTCGGGCGCCATCTCCTTTTCGCAAATTCAGGACCCGCACCTTCGCCTGCCCATGATCCTGTCCTACAATCTGACGTTCGAGCAGGGCTTTGGCCAGAACTGGCTATTGCGGGTCGCTTATGTCGGCAATACCGCACACCGGCTCTACGGCACGGGCGATCAGGAGAGCGGCCTGTATCAGTTGAATCCCGCAATCTATACTCCGGACGATTCGCCCTCATGGCAGCGGCATTCCGTGCTCGACCGAAGACAATACCCAGCAGCGACGCATTTATCCAAATTATGGATCGGTCGCCGAAATCCAATCGAGCGTGAACAGCAATTACAACGCGCTGCAGATAACGGGAGAAAAGCGCTTTACTCATGGCTTCTCGTTCCTGGCCAGCTTCGTGTGGGCGAAGGCAATGGACGACTTTGCCCCGAACAAAAACACGTCGTTTTACACCAATAGCTGCGTTTGCGGCCGTTCCTTCGATTACGGTCCTTCGGACGACGATCTGAACAAGGTCATCAAATTCAACGCGAACTATTTGACTCCGCGCCTCCATATCAATAAATTCGCCAATGCGATTTTGAATGGATGGGAGGTGACCGGAATTGTGAACTGGTATCCAACTGGCAATCCATTCACGATCGTCAGCGGCATCGACAATTCCCTCAGCGCCATCGGAGCGGACCGGGCCGATCTCGTCAACATCTCCAATCCGAAACAGGCCCTGCTTGGTCACCGGCCGCACCCGGGCGTCGTCGGCCAATGGGTTAACCCCGCCGATTTCACCGTGAACCCAATCGGCACCTTCGGGGACACGGGAAAGAACATTCTGCGCGCCCCCGGGTTCTTCAACACCGATCTGTCCGCGATCAAGAACACGACCTTCAAACAGGTAGCGCTGCAACTGCGTGCTGACATTTTCAACGTCACCAACCACCCCAATTTTGGACCGCCCGATAACAACGTGAGCAGTCCGACCTTTGGCCAGGTCGGGGGAACGCTGTATTCGAACTCCTACGGCGGTCCAACAGCCTACGGAACCGCCCAACCCCGCGAGATGCAGTTTGGGGTAAAAGCGAGCTTTTGAGTCGCGAGCGCAGAAGCCGTTCCTGTCATCCTGGGCCCTTCGACCGGGCTCAGGATCCGGCAGAGGGCTTTGCGTTTTTTCGGCGAAGGATCAGCATGCGTTTATGAATCCATTCCGCAGAGAATTTCTTAAACTCGCCGGCGCAGGCATGGCCGGCGCTGCCGCAACCGTCGCCGTTCCTGGCGCATACGCGCAGGCGGCCTTCCGCGCCGGACAGCAATGCCGAATAAAATTTTCGACGTAAAACATTCATGGCGCCATCGGCGACGGCCATACTATCGATACGCCGTCCATTAATAATGCGATCATCGCCGCCAATGCTGCGGGGGGCGGAACTGTTCGCTTCCCTGCCGGCACCTACAACTGCTACTCAATCCGCCTCAAAAGCAATGTCGCGCTCTATCTTGAGCCCGGCGCGACCATCCTGGCCGCGAGCGTTCCCGAGGGCGGCGCCAGCGGTAGCTCCCATTACGACTTTGCCGAATCGAATCAGCCCTGGGAGAAGTATCAGGATTACGGTCACAACCATTGGCACAATAGTCTGATCTGGGGAGAAAACGTTCACGATATCGCGATCATGGGCACCGGCCTGATCTGGGGAAAGGGCCTGAGCCGCGGCGCAGATGAGCGGCCTTTAGCGGAAACACCCGGCGAAGGAAATAAGGTTCTGGGCCTGAAAAATTGTCACAACGTCGTGCTTCGGGATTTCTCCGTTCTTCAGGGCGGACACTTCGCCATTCTCGCCACAGGCGTAGATAATCTGACCATAGATAATCTCCTGATCGATACCAACCGCGACGGCATCGATATCGATTGCTGCAAAAATGTCCGTGTATCGAATTGCAGCGTCAATTCGCCCTGGGACGATGCCATCTGCCCCAAAAGCTCGTATGCCCTGGGTTATCCGCGCATCACGGAAAATCTCACCATCGCCAACTGTTACGTGACGGGCGCGTATCTGGTCGGCAGCATGCTGGACGGGACGTGGAAGCGGTTTCCAACGGACAAGGCCGAGCAGGCCAAAATCAAACCGTATTATCCGCAGGAATTCAACGGAAGCATTAAGCTGGGTACCGAGTCCAACGGCGGATTCAAGAATATTGCCATCTCGAATTGCGTCTTTGACGGCAGCAAGGGTTTCGCGGTGGAAAGTTCCGATGGCGCAGTGATCGAAGCCCTGACCTTCTCCGGCATCACTATGCGCGACTGCACCAATACGCCGCTGTTTTTACGCCTCGGCGCGCGCATGCGCGGTCCGGCCGGCGTTCCGGTCGGCACACTTCGCGGAATTACCATCAGCGATGTCGTCAGCTACAACTCCCGCTCGCGCCTTGGCGGTGGAGGTATCTTCAGCGGGATTCCGGGTCACGCCATCGAAGACGTTAAAATCCACGATTGTTATTTCGAGCACACAGGCGGGGGTACCAAAAAGATGGCTGCGCTTCATCCGCCGGAGTCTGTGAATGACACTCCCTGGCCCGATCCCGACATGTTCGGCGACATTCCGGCGAGCGGATTTCTTTTGCGCCATATCCGAAATATCGAGTTCACCAACGTAGAGATCGCTTTCAAACAGCCGGAGGCGAGACCGGTGTTCTGGATGGACCACGTGGATGACGCCGATTTCTTTCACGTCAAGACTCCTCGTTCGCTCATCGCTCCGGTATTCTCGCTTCATGACGTCCAGGAGTTCCGCGTGCTCGCCTGCCGCAATGTCAAAGACGTGCAAATCCAGACAGTCGAGCAGCAGGAAATTCGGAACCAGTGAAGATTGCCTCGTGATTGCTATCAACGCAACTCAAGCCTCTCCAAATTCCGCAAGGAGAAATATGACGGTCGTCCGGGTTCTGACCCTTAGCGTCTTGCTTTTCACGTGCTTTTCGCCGGTCTTGGTCAAGAACGATGCATATGGACAGACCACCGCGCTCGATTCCATCCAGGACACACTCCGCCATCCGGTACAGTCATCTGCCGTGACATATTTTCAACTGCAGCAATACCTGTTCGCCCGCGTTCCGGCACTGCCCTCCCCGTCCACTGCTTCCCAGTGGACGATGCAAGAACAGCAGCTACGCGATCACGTTCTCGGCGACATTGCTTTTCATGGCTGGCCCCGTCAATGGGTCGACTCAGCTCCGAAGTTTGAGCAGGTGGGGGTCATCGAGACCGGCAACGGCTATCGGATTCGTAAGTTTCGCTATGAAATCGTGCCCGGGTTCATGTCCACAGCACTCCTCTATGAACCGGACAAGATCAACGGGCGCGCACCGGCAATTCTCAATGTGATTGGTCATGAGCCGGAAGGCATCACCGTCGAGTATGAACAGAAGCGCTGCATCAACTTTGCCAAGCGCGGTATCGTTGCGCTGAACCTGGGATGGATGCAGTTTGGCGACCTTTCCCAGCCAGAGAACAATCACGATTACGCGTCGGAACTTGATCTGGTGGGCTCGAACGCGCTCGGGTTGTTTTATCTTGCGATGCGGCGTGGTCTCGATTATCTGGCGACCTTGCCGGAGGTCGATCCCGCCCGGCTTGGCGTCACCGGCCTTTCGGGCGGCGGCTGGCAAACAGTGCTGCTCGGCGCGCTCGACAAGCGCGTCGCCGTTTCGGTGGAGGTGGCGGGGCTTGGTTCGCGTGAGTCGAACCTCACTCACCCGGAAGACACGTACGAAATCGAAGAGGACGCACCGGATCTTCTGCAAGGGATGACCTACCCGGAATTTATTGCCATGCGCGCGCCGCGGCCCACGATGCTTGTTCACAATGCAGTGGATAGCTGCTGTTTCCGCGCGCCGCTGGTAAAGCCCGGCATCTATGACGCGATCAAGCCATTCTTTCAACTATTCGGGAAGCCGGACAATTTAGCGTGGCACGAGAGCTTCGATCCTGGCGTCCACAACTATCAGTTGGACAATCGGCAGCAGGCTTACCGCTTCTTCACTCAGCATTTTCATATGCCGGTCGCTGAAAAAGAGATCTTCAGCGATAACGAAATCCGAACTCCTCAACAGCTTGCCATTGGAGTCCCGGCCAATAATCTGACCATCGTCGGACTGGCGAAACAACTCGCCGGTCAAATCCAGCGCGAGCCCATCCCGCTACGTGGCGCGCAGCGCGACACGTGGACAGGGTCTGAGCGGAAGAAGCTTCAATCGGTGATCCGGTACGCGCCGGTTTCCATGCTGCGGGCGCTGAGAATGGACAATAGTGCTGGCTATAACTTTCAGACTTTGTCGTACCGGTTCGACTTCTCGAACGGCCTCAGCGCCACAGGAATCTGGTTCAAAGAAAATGCCGCACCGTCAAACCAGCCGGTTACGATTGTTCTGAACGATGGCGGCTATAAGGCATCCGCGCACGCTGTGTACGAACGTGTCGCCCGCGGAGAGCAGGTGCTCGCGCTCGATCCGCTTTTCATCGGACAGGCGGCGCCTGGGCCGGACGTCAGCGCATGGGTTGTGCTGGTGGACAGCACCGGCGATCGTTCTCTGGGTCTGGAAGCCGCCCAATTGGCAGCAACGGCAAAGTGGCTGAAATCCAGCACCGGTCGCAATCGAATTCGTGTTGAGTCGGACGGCATTCGCAGCCAGATCATCGCCCTGACAGCGGCTGCGATCGATCCGGAGGATTTCTCCACGATCGTCAGCAGCAATGCTATGAAGAGTTTTGCGTACCTGCTCGATAAGCCAGTCCCCTTTCGCTCCGCGCCGGAACTGTTCTGCCTCGATCTGTATAAAGACTTCGATGTAGATTCTCTGAAGGCGCTCGCCGCGCCCGTTACCATAACTGAATCTAATGTTTTGGTTCCGCCGATCCAGAAATGATCCAGCCACGCACTTCCATCAAGGAGAAAACAATGTTTGAGTTGACCGGGCAAACTGCTATCGTGACCGGTGCCGCCACCGGTATCGGCGAAGCCATCGCCGAACGTTTCACTCAGGCCGGCGCTCGAGTGGCCGTTGCAGACATGAATCTGCCGGACGCGGAAAAAGTCGCGCGCCGCCTCGGACATGGCTCCTTTGCGGTCCGTGTGGATGTCTCTCAACCGGAATCGATTAAGCAGGCGGTGGCGGAAGTTTTAGGCAAGACCGGGCGCATCGACATCCTGGTGAACAACGCCGGCATTGCCGGGCCCGCCGCCCCGTTATGGGAACAGACGGACGAAGCCTGGGAGAAGGCGATTGCCGTGAATCTCAGCGGCATTTTCTATTTTTGCCGCGCTGTCGTGCCCCACATGCTGGAACGCAAATACGGCCGCATCGTCAATATCGCATCGATCGCGGGCAAAGAAGGAAATCCGCGAATGGTGCCCTATTCCGCCACCAAGGCCGGGGTCATCGGACTGACGAAATCGCTGGGGAAGGAACTCGCCACCGAGGGCATCTGCGTCAACGCCGTCAGTCCCGCAGTTGTGCAGACCAAAATTCTCGATCAGGTGACGCCGGAGCAGGTCAAGTACATGACCGATAAGATTCCCATGCGCCGTACCGGCAAACCTGAGGAAGTTGCCGCCGTCGTCCATTTTCTGGCCAGCCCCGATTGCTCCTTTGTCACCGCGCAATGCTATGACGTCAGCGGAGGCCGGGCGACTTACTAGAGCGTGCTTCAAAAATAGATTTGTCATTTTGAGCGCTTCGACTCGCTCAGGATAAATTTCGCAGCGAGCCTCGGACATGATGGTTTGGCGGAAATCGCGAGGTCCTCGCTGCGCCCAGGATGACAGATTAATCCTTTCCCATTTTGGAACAGCTTATAAGAACGACGAACTCACCTCGTCTAATTCATCGCTGCCCGACAACTTGAACAACCCCTCGCGAGCTTAAAGGACTGACTTCGGACGACCACATTGAAGTCATGAACTCACCAGCTGCCCGCCTAGCGTCGATACAGTTCATTCAATAGCTGAACGAATATTTCCTAGTAATAGCCCGTGCAAGCGTACACGTCTGTGCTGGCTCTAATTCGTTTTGCTCAGCTGTAAGCCGATCAGAACAAGAAGCTCGAGCACACGATTGAAAGGCAAGTCTTTGTTCTAAGTTCCGCGACGCTGGTTACCCTGCGGCCCGTAGTAACTGTGAGCATCCTCAGTTTACTTCGAAGCTAACCCGTTACTTTCGTTAGTTACCTCGGGGCCTTCGGTAACGCATCGAGCAGTTACCACCCGTGCTAGGATGTGTCACCAAACAATCTTCAGACAGGCTCTATCAGCCCCACCCGAGCATTCTCGCGGGTGCGCGGACTGCTGGACCAAACACCACGGAGAGGCTCTATGGTCTACTTCAAGGTACTCTTTTGTTCATTTGCGAAAAGAATTTTCCGGTCGGAATCTGATCACATTTGCGTTGATCACGTTTCTGCTTACACCGGACCTCATCAATGGCAGGAGCAACCCCGCAGCTCCGGGAAAGATAAAGAACGCACACCTGATCGAATCACGGACTCGTTAGCTCGCCATCAAGCTAGCGGAAAGATAAACCGGCTGGTATGGGTATTCGCTGCTCTATCTCTCCCCGTTTTCCTTGCTGGTTGCGGTGGTGGCACTGCAACCTTTAATCCTCAAAGTTCTTCACCGGTTTCGATTGCCGGAACCAGCGGCACCGGAGGGACCAGCGGAACTTCTGTACCTCCAACAGATCCGGCACCCACACCCGCGCCAACACCGACACCGACACCGACACCTACACCGACGCCAACACCTATACCGACGCCAACGCCTACGCCGACGCCTACGCCGACGCCGACGCCAACGCCGACACCAACACCTATCGCCGACACCTACGCCAACACCTACACCTACGCCGACGCCAACACCGACACCAACACCAGATCCGACGCCTACACCAGATCCGACACCGACACCCACACCAACACCGATACCTACGCCGACGCCCGAAGGAACGGTAATTTCCAATATTCAATCAGCCTCTGAATATTGGAAGAGCTGGGGGCAGCATGGGCCTAAATATGTTGACTGCAATCCGTCGCCCTGCGAAGGCATTTCGTGGTCGATGAACTACGGGGTTACACTCCCGTCTTTGAGCAACAATGCGACGCAGTTCAATCTTGGTGGAACAACCCCGTATGGCGACGTTCTATTCTCCGCGGACCTTATCGGAACAAGTTCGCCGGAGTTAAAGGATACGGACCACACGCTGCTTCCGACTCTGCACAATTTCACCTATGACACCGATTTCTACGTGACCGACGTGTCCGTTACTCAAACACTGGAGTTTGATGTCACCATGTTCATGAATGGCGTCGAGATGATATGGGGGACACAGTGCAGTCATCTTGGGGACAAAAGCTGGGACATTTACGACACCGCAAACCGACACTGGCTTACCGCCGGCGTACCCTGTCAAATGGTGAACGGATGGAACCACCTGACGATTCAAGTACAGAGGGGTTCTGACAATTCGATCATCTACCAATCGATCGAACTGAATGGGACAACCTATACGCTGAATAAAACCTATGGACCGCGCACGGCGCCTAAAGGCTGGTGGGGGGTGACGGTGAATTATCAGATGGACGGAAACTCCAAGCAGTCGCCGAATACCACGTACCTGGACAATTTCAGCTTCACGTACTGGTAAGTAGCTCGTGCGAACACGCTGGTATTGTGCAGCAGCAACTTCTGCACCTCGGAACGGGAGAGAGGGTACGGCCTTCGGGCTTTGTACCCTCTCAATTCGCGCCGCTCGACGGAGGCGTGTAAATACCTCTAGCAATGTAGGTGTAAATTTTGCGAGGCGAGCAGAATATACACAAGGTCGGGAAAAGGATGCCTGCAATCCACAAATTTCTCAAAAATTTTCGAAAAAAAGCTTTTCTACATGGAAGAACTGTGTATTATCCCCATTAGAAACACTTTCAATCTGCCTAGCCCCCGAGCTTAAAAGTCAGCTGGATATGTTGATCGGATGAAAATGGTGCTGCGTGAGCCGCACACAGCCGTCCGTGATAGTGTGCTCAGTTGAGTTCGACATGGTTCGGTCCTGTTGAACAGTATGCCCCTGATTTCTCCCCGGGCATGCATGAGGTTGTCGAGGCATGCGCCTCAGCCCAGCCCAGCAAAAAATGATGTACTCGGCTTCCCGCACTGATTTGGCGGAGCGTGGAGCTCTACGAAACCTCAACTTGCACGCGCTCATGTTAGCGTGCCGAGGCAGATTCAAATGAAATTCTGTTTTAGTGCCATTCTGACACTTTTTCTCCTTACGATCCCTGCATTCGCGGGTGTAACCGTCAACAGCCCATCGAATGGCGAGTCAGTCAGCTCACCCTTCACCCTCTCCGCCAGCTCCGCCACCTGCTCCTCTCAGAGCGTTAGCTCCATGAGCTATTCGCTCGATAGCGGCGGGGATTTAACTACTGTGAATGGTCAATCGATGGACGTCGCAATCACCTCCGGCGCGGGCGAGCACACAGTGCATGTCAAGGCGTCGGGTGATAACGGCGCGGTATGCGTTACGGATGTCGCAGTCACTGTTGCAGCTCCCGTCGCGGATTCCACTGATTCCACCGACTCTGGTGTCTCTAGTAGCTCGCTCTCTGCTCCTTCGAACGCAGTCACCGTCAGCAGTATCCAGGCGCTGGGCGGGTGGAACGCGCAACATGATAGCGGCACGAGTGGCAGTTCCAGCGGAAGAACCAGCCTTGTTGGCTCGCCATCCCATAGCGGCACCACGCGCGAGTTTGCGGCCACCTTTCACGGCGCATCTGGCGAGCGCTATAGCGTTTCATTTTGCCGATAATACGACCTCCACGAACTTCCTTTATGACGCGTGGATCTATATCAAGGGCCCATCCAGTCACATTGCCAATCTAGAAATGGATCTCAATCAGACCATGGCCAATGGTGACACTGTGATCATTGGGGTCCAGTGTGCCGGCAACAACGGTGTATGGGAGTACACAGAGAATCTGGGATCTGCCAACCATCCCAGTGGTAATTGGAAGTCGTCAGGCCATGCATGCGACCCGCGCAGCTGGAGCACGGATACATGGCACCACGTTCAGGTCGAGTATTCCCGCACTTCTACCGGTCACGTGACATACAAGTACTATATACCTCGATGGCGTGCAGCACACTATCAACGCCACTGTATTCGCGGCCCGTGCGCTGGGATGGGGGAACAGTCTATCGACCAACTTCCAAATTGATGGGGGTTCAAGCGGGACGGCGACTGTGTACCTCGATGAACTAAGGATCTCTCGCTGGTAAGTAAGATGACCGGGCATCCCACGCCCGGCAGTTCGTGGCAAGAGATCGTATCGAAAACTGGGGCCTCGCCTTTCGGAGTGCCCCAGTTGCCTAACCGAACATATTCGACTTCGACGCAAAGATGTTGTACAAGCGAGAGGCCCAACGAGGCGTTTCAATAAGCACGTGCTCGAATGAGAGTGCAGAGGCCAATTTGATGAAAACCTTCTTCTCCGCGATCCTGATGCTTTTTGTATCCACGGCAGTTTCTTTCGCCGGTGTTACCGTCAACAGTCCATCTAATGGCGAGTCCATCAGCTCACCTTTCACCCTCTCCGCCAGTTCCGCGACCTGCTCATCTCAGAGTGTTAGCTCAATGAGCTACTCGCTCGATAGCGGCTCTGACTTGTCGACCGTCAACGGCCAAACGATGGAGGTCCAAGTTACCTCTGGCGAGGGCGCGCACACGGTGCATGTCAAGGCGTCGGGTGAAAACGGCGCTGTATGCGTTACAGACGTCGACGTGAACGTCGCGGCTGCCTCTGATGTGTCGGCCAGCGCTGATGTTTTCAGTGACACTTCGCTTGTTCCGTCGAACGCTGTTAAGGTCAGCAACATTCAGGCACTGGGGCACTGGGGCGCGAAACATGACAGCGGCACGAATGGCAGTTCCACCGGAAAAACCACCCTGGTTGGCTCGCCATCCCATAGTGGCGTCACACGCGAATTTGCGACCAACTTCAAGAGCAAAGCTGGCGAGCGTTATGCTGTGGCTTTTGCTGACAATCAATCCGCCACTAATTTCCTTTACGACGCATGGTTGTACATCAAGGGCTCAGCCAGTCACATCGCCAATATTGAAATGGATCTGAATCAGACCATGAGCAATGGCGAGACTGTGATCTTTGGGATGCAGTGCGACGGCTACAACGGTAGATGGGATTACACAGAGAATTTAGGAAGTGCTCGCCATGCCAAAGGCCATTGGGCGGGCTCGAGTGCGTCCTGTAACCCGCATAGTTGGAGCGTCAACAAATGGCACCACGTTCAGATCAGCTATTCGCGCAACAGCAGTGGCCATGTCACCTATCACGCTGTGTACTTCGATGGGACCAAGCACACCATCAACCACACTGTATTCGCAGCGCGCTCGCTTGGATGGGGTAACAGTCTTATCGACCAACTTCCAGATCGATGGGCTCTCAAGAGGGACAGCGACGCTGTACGTAGATAGTTTGACGATCTCTCGCTGGTAAAGCGACAGATCAAGTCTCTATCATCATACGGCGCATCGTAAGAATCCGGCCTGATCCAGTGCGATGAGATACGGAAGTGTCCACCTTTCAGGTGTACACTTCCGTGTTGGCTAAATCCAATTGCACGCGCTCGAACAGCGTGCCGAAGCAGATTTATTATGAAGATTCATGTTTCTGTGCCATCCTGACGCTTTTTGTGCTTACGATCCCTGCATTCGCGGGTGTTACCGTCAACAGCCCATCGAATGACGAGTCAGTCAGCTCACCTTTTACCCTCTCCGCCAGCTCCGCTGACCTGTGCATCTCAGAGTGTTAGCTCCATGAGCTATTCGCTCGATAGCGGCAGCGATCTAGCTACTGTGAATAGTCAATCAATGGACGTCCAAGTCACGTCTGGGGCTGGTGCGCACACGCTGCATGTCAAAGCCTTCGGTCAACAGGGCGCCGCATGCGTTACAGATGTTGCCGTAACGGTCGCAGCCCCATCCGCTGACTCGGCTGACACTGCCGATGCTGCTGCATCTGCAAACAGTGTGATCTCTGCCCCATCGGGCGCAGTCACTGTCAGCAGCATTCAGGCGCTGAAGAGCTGGAAAGCCGGCCATGACTATGGCACGAACGGTTTTTCAAGCGGAAAGACGAGCCTGGTTGGTTCGCCGGCCCACAGCGGCACCACGCGGGAAACGACGACCGTTTTCAAAAGCAGGTCCGGCGAGCGTTATAGCGTGTCATTTGCCGACAATAGAACTTCCACGAACTTCCTTTACGACGTGTGGGTTTATATCAAAAGTCCCTCCACGGACATCGCGAATATAGAGATGGATCTGAATCAGACCATGCCTGATGGCGATACCGTGATCTTTGGGATCGAGTGCTCGGGCACCTCCGGTACCTGGGATGTCACAGAGAACCTGGCAAGCGCCAAGAACTTCAAAGGCAACTGGAAGCGCACAGGCGTGGCTTGCAACCCGCGCAACTGGAGCACGGGCACATGGCACCACATTCAGGCCACCTATTCCCGCAACGACACTGGCTATGTGACTTATCACGCCGTGTATCTCGATGGCGTCAAGCACGCCCTCAACAGCACGGTATTCAACGCCCGCGCGCTTGGATGGGGCAACAGTCTATCGACCAATTTCCAAATCGATGGAATTTCCAGCGGGACCGCCACTGTGTATTTCGATGATTTGAAGATCTCTCGCTGGTAAGAACAGAATCAAGTCTGACCTTACACTTAGAGTCAAGTACTGACAATCGAACTGAGCTGTAGAAAACGCTGGATTATCCGCCCGGATTTTTTGTGACGACCTCGGAATTTCGTCTTGACGAGTTGACTTGGGTGGGTACGGATGAAAACCTGATCCAGCTTGAAGGTTGGATTTCGGCGAAATGATAATCCATCATTTCCCGAAACCCGATGCCTCAAGCTGGATCGAATTTTCAAATCCCGTCCAATCGACCGCGGATTGTTTGCCCGCGTGAAGCAATTACTGCGTAGGTGCGCCGCAGGGGGATGTAAGCAGATCGCAAAGATCGCCCGCTTGCTGCTCCCTGGTTGACTGTGCCGCAGCAGGGATTTCCCCCAGATTCCAATTCCATTGAATAAACCGCAGGATCGAGACAAAATCCATCTGCTGATGGGAAATGTAGTTCGTCTTTGCATATGGGAGAAATGATGATGACCGGCACACGCATTCCAAGACCGTTGGTTCGCAGCGAATTTGCGGCGGCGGCACATGGTCGTACCAGCCGCCGCTTTCATCGAACAGAACGATGATGGCGGTGTTCTGCCATATACTCGAGGCCTTGACTGCCGTCGCTATGTTGTCGATAAATTCGATTCCGTCCAGAATGTTGCCTCCGCCGGGATGCATATCGTACGCACCATCCGGCTGGATCCAGGTCACGGCCGGCAGCGACCCGCTACTCAGCATGGACTTGAACGCGGACATCGTGAAGTTCTGGATATGTGACGAGTTCTCGGTGCTGGTGAAGTACTGGAAGGGATCTTCCTGCGGAACATAATCCGCGCATGTCCCGTTTTGAGAATTGTCAAAATTTATCTGGTAACACGTCCACGGTACCTGGGCCGCCGTCAACTGGTCGCCGATATTGGTTTCCGTAAGAGGAACAGCGATCGTACTTGCCCCTCCATCTTTCTGCTGCTCGACCGCACTGCAAGGGTCATAGTAAGGAAGACTACCGGCGGTGCGAGTGGTATCCTGGGTGGCAGCCACCATATATAGTTCCTGAGCCGGCTCACTGAACATGGAAGAGGAAAAGAAATTGTCCGCCAGAGCATATTGCTGGGCGTACGACCACAGGGTGCTGATCCCATAGGATTTGCCATCTGTGGCCTTGCCGGAGAGGCTGCTGTCGTAATACTGCATGGAAAGATCGCCGTTGTAGTAAGCGAACTTATCCATCTTGCCGCTATCGTAGGTTTCCATGTAGGTAGGTTCACTGTGATTCAAGTCCGCCACGTTGAGGCTGGTGATCGGGGTGGGGGTAACGGTATTCCCGTCGGCATCCACCTGAGTGTAGCTGGGCAGCGAAGCATTCAACCCGTTGGCGCCGGGATAGGTGCCGAACAGATTGTCAAACGAGTGGTTCTGCATCATCAGGATAATCAGGTGCGTGATGGGCGAATTGGTGCTGCCCTGCGTTTGAACGGTGACAGTGGCTGCGGCGGTCACGCTGGCACCGCTGTTGTCGGTTGCCGTCAATGTATATTGCGTGGTGTTCGTTGGGCTCACCGTCGTTGAGCCTGACGGCGAAACCGCGCCTATCCCCTGATCGATGGAAACGGTGGTGGCATTCGTGGTCGACCACGTCAATGTCGACGTGTTTCCTGCGGTGATGGTTGTCGGAGAAGCAGTAAGCGTCGCTGTCGGAGCAGCCGATTGCACGGTCACGGTGGCAGTGGCAGTCACGGTGCCGCCATCTCCGGTCGCGGTCAATGTATATTGCGTGGTGGCGGACGGCTTTACCGTCGTTGAACCTGACGCTGCGACGGTCCCTACTCCCTGATCGATGGAAACGGTGGTGGCATTCGTCGTCGTCCAGGTCAATGTCGCGGGATTTCCGGCGGTGACCGTCGCGGGGGCAGCCGATAAGGAAGCTGTTGGGGCTGCCGGGGAACTCGGCGCCATCCCATTTCCTCCACCGCCGCCGCAACCGGACATGAGCACTGCACAGAAACCTGCTGCAACGAACGACAAATATTTTGCCGGCAAACGCATGCTTTCACCACCCTAAAAGGTCATACCGAGAGCCTCTCAACTCAAGCAAGCGGAGGCGCTTGAGAGAGTTTCATGCAAGTGCACGGCCAAACTTTCGCGGCCGGAGCATGGGTTTCCCCGGTTATCCCGAGGCAACATAGAAGCAAACTATAGGATGCCGCAAATCAGCGCTTTGTTTGATGCGCAGTATTTTGCATGATGGTCAGTGAAATCGCGAACAGCTTTACCTAGCAGGCATTCAGAAAGCCATTAATGTGCCGCAATAGGCACAACAATTTACTGAATTCAGCGAGCGGGTACAGGCCGCGATCCTTGAATTTGCTGCCTTTTTTGCAGGGCTAAAGCCCTGCGCTTCCACCCAAAGACAAGCGGACGAGTTTTCCGCAGTCTGTTTAGTCGCTCTGCATTCCAGCAGCCGCGAAGGATAACCCTTTCAGAGCGCGCTCCTGGACTTCCCTCTTCGCATCCTGTATTGACATCGGAGCTATCACGGTCATTCCTGCGATCTTGCTCAGGGCCAGATAAGCGGCACGGCTTTTGTGCAGAAAATCGAGAGGGTATTCAGGTTTTCGCGCGCGAGCCTGAACCGGATCTGCATCCAGCAAATAGCCGATATCCGGTTTCGGAACGATTGTAAGGATCATGCGAGCATACGCGCGAGCCGCTGCGGTATGCAGCGGCAAATTGGCGAGTTCGTCATAGGCATATCGATCGCAGATCACGAAATCCGCGCCAGAGCGTAGGGCTTTCTCTACCACCATCCGCAGAGAGAGCGCGTCAATAAAGTAAAGGCCCAGCCTCACCACACTCATCGGCAATGACTGAACATTCTTGTCCCGCCGATTGACGGGCGCGGCAGGAGTTCCGACTCCTTTTTCGCCTTTGAATATCTTGTGCCCGGTCACTTCCCGGAGCCGAGTCAATTTCGCCACGTCGTCCCAGAAGGCAATCACCTGAACCCGCTGACCAGCCTCCTTCAACCGGGCGCAAAGAGCTTCGATCTGGGTGCCTTTGCCGGCTCCATCAATGCCAGAGAAACTTACCAGCCGGCACCTCGGTTTTTCTGATTTTGCACGCATGAAATCCGCTCCTACAGATGATTTTCGGGTGTTGTCTAGCTCACGACATCGGCTAAATTCAGTTTGGCCGGCTGGGGCTCCCCTTGGACATGCCGATAACGGTCCCAACGGCGATGGCGGCTCCCACAATTACACCAACCTTGATGAGAAAGGAGCGTGCTCGCCTCTGTTTTGCGGGGGCAATCACCGCTCCGGCCGGCCTGGAGGCCGGAACACCCATCGTTCTCTCATAGGGAGCTGCAGCCGTGCCCACCGGATTCGACGTGCCGTTTTGCTGTTGTTCCGGAGCAGTTTGCGGGCGATCTGCCTGCTGATTTTGATCGGTCGTTTGCGGCTGCACAGCGGCGGAACTGCCAGCCGATGTTGCTGGTGGCGGGGTTCTGTCCGTGGCCGGATCGGTGCCGGCAGTCGAGGAGTTCTGGGATTGAGCCTGACCGGAAGCCTGCCCGGAGGGGGCCTGTTGCGGCCGCGCCGTGGCCGCCTCCCCGAACGGCACAACGAGGAGCATCACCAGGCAGCCGGCGATTTGTCGGCGCAGCTGGTCACCCGACATTCTCATTCACTCCCCCCAACCGTCGAAACTTTACCTAGACCAGAGTGAGACAATCCCAACCGGTAAGTCGAAGTCTGCGGCTCAGGATGAGAGTGCATGGTCCTAGATACGTTCAACGATGCCTTCGAAATCGTGCCTGTCGGAAGTCGATGGAAGCTGTTCACCGCCTCGGCCGCCGTCTCATAGATATCAAAAAGACGGTTTACTCCACTGCGCTCCAGGATCGCCGCTGCTCCGGGCGGCAAACCTGCAAGCTTGACGTCCCCATTGCGCTTCATCGCCTCCTCAAGACAACAAAGCAGCAAGCGGATCGCAGAGCGATTCCATTGGCGTAAATTGGAGCAGTCGAGCACCATTCGAGGGCGGTCGACATTCATCGATTTTTGTATCTCGCGAAAAACTGTCCGTTGCCGCCTCACACCCAATATTTCCGGCAGATGCTTCACCACCACAGCATGTTCTAAATTTGTCATTTTCCCCATCCTACCTGAGGTTCTTGCCTATTTTTCTGACAGATCTCGCCGAATCCAGATGACCTCTCTTGTACATCGCGCCGATCCGGTATCACTCGCGGGTTTCGGGCATCGTCTCGGGCATTAAGGAACTTTGCAAAGCACCAGCACGGTCCGCCTTGGGAATACGTACAAACTGCGAAAAGACATTTTTCCCATAGCGGAGAAGGGTCATCAGGTTGGTGTTGTACCAGCAGCACTCCGTCATTTTCGGCGACAGTCCGCACAAGAACCGTAGACTGCTCACTCTGGGAGGCGATGTCAGCATCGCCGCCACCAGGCGATGATTCCCGTCCAGTATCGTGAAAGGCGAGCGCTCGCCCATTCCGATCACGATCACAGCGCCCAGCGCAGTATCATCCTGCTGCATCCGCTCGCCTATTTCCTGGATTTTCGTCCGGAAGCGACTGTCGACCACGCTTTCCCCTTTGCGGATGCATTCGGCAACTCCGGTGATCGAAAAATTCCCCCGCGCCAGTTTTCGCCACTGGGCCCGTGGAAAGACCCTGATCTGGTCGAGTCCCGCTTCTCCCATCTCCACTTCGTACCATTCCGTTCCGCTCGGAAGCTCATTCCACAATTGCAGATGACGGGTGAAGAAGACAGCGCGCCGTTTTGCGTTGTCTTCAAGATTGTCGAGGCGAGGGCGTGTAACGATTTCCCGCATGGAGTCCTGGTACTCCCGGTAGATGGGATTGTGGAAATCACTCTTCAGGAATTCCGCAATCACTTCATCCTCCGAGACGGGCCGCAACACCCGGACCGGCGGGAACACGCGATTCAACTGAGACTTGTCTTTGTCGAGAAGTTGATTGCTGAGGAAAGGCAATGCCACCAGTCCGAACAGGATGACCATCAGCACCAGTTGCACGAGGATGACCTGCCGCAGGGACGAATGGAAGAGGCAGATGCCCCCGATGACAACTGCGCTAAATGCAAACTGGATCCAGCTGGTGTTGGCAATTTTGTAAGACATCTCATACGCAATCACCACCGCGCTCAGCGAGTAAATGACGGCTGTAATGGCGTAGAGCGCCAACAGGTAGGAGAGGCTGTAGCTGCCGATTGTATGAAATCTGGCTCCGAAGAGCCTCATCCATACCGAAGCAGGCATCACGCGCAGGACGAGCGCCAGGGCGGACCCGATGCCCAGCACCAGCGCCAGTGCGGTCGCGATGACTGTGAGATCTTTCCTTTCCTCTTCCTGAGTGCCCGCAACGAGGGGAAACATGCTGTTCACAATGGCCTGAGAAAAAGAAAAAACCACCCGGCCCACCATCGCTATGACGGCATAGAGTCCGGCCGCTTCTGCAACAAAGAAGTGCTTTACCAGCACGATATCGCAGTTGTTGATCAGCACCTGGCCGGCAAAAAAGACCATCGCCTGCAACATTTCGCGAAGGCCGTGGTTGAGGCGAACAGGGTTCCGAACCCGGGCCGCCAGTCGGGGCGTTATGACAAAATAGGCCACAATAACAGCCGCGGAATTGGCCGCAATCACCCCTTCCACACCCAGACCGAACAGAATCAGAAGAAGAGAACCGCCGAGCCGAATCGCGCCCTCAAGGACGAGATTGCTGGCCAGCCGGCGAAAACCGTAGGCACCCTGGAGATAGCCACGCCGGCTCCCCAAAGGAATGTAGAAGGCAATTCCGATCGCGATGGTAACGACTAAAAACGAATTCGGCAGATTCAGGTAATTCGAGATCGGAATCTGAAAAAGCGTCAATAACAGCGCAGCGAAAATGCCGCACGCCCATCCGGCTCGCTGGAAGCCTCGATATCCCGCGCTTTTTGCCTCGGGAGACCGCTGTTGCGCCACGATTTTTGCGGAAACGAGCTGGAACGAGAGCGTGACTGAAGATAACAAAGTGAGCAGAGTGTAGACGGCGGTAGCGGTGCCGTACCCAGACGGACCAAGGAATCGTGCGACGAGAATGTTGTAGGCGAGACTGAGCGTGGTTGCGAGTCCCGAACCGGAGAGCAAGATGAAGCTCCCGGAGAGCACGCGGGATCGCAGTGTTTTCGGTTTATGGGTCAGGCTATTCGACACTTTCTTTGAATCTCCAGCTGGCAAATGGGGTGAAATCCCGTGAAGTTTGGCCTGCGAAGGTCAGCCGGGGCTGCCGGGAAAGGCTCAGGGACGCAATCCATGTTCGCAACAATCGTTCGGTGCTCAGTCCGACACGTCCGGCCGCTCGGGTTCACTAGCTGAACCGATGATATGCTGCATGAGTATCACCCTTGAATTTGGCGTGCTTCCAATAGACATCTTTATGCCGGGTCGTGCAAGCACAACTTTATTTCTCCTTCTCGTTCTAGGTTACGGATGCTCCGGTCCTGGGTCGCCCAAACCGGTGCGGCTGAAATATACGGCCAACGGGAAATCCCCGGAGGTCCTGGCGGTGTACGAAGCGTGGTTCGGGCACCCCAGCCACATCTCCGCCAACTCCGTCGGCTATTCGTCGCATGATCCGGCAGTGATACGCAGTCAGATGGACCAGGCCAAAGCCATGGGAATTTCCGCGTTCGTGGTGGACTGGTATGGAGATCGCCAGCCCTTCATCGATCAGAGCTATGCCCTGATGCAGAAGGCCGCCGCGGACCGCAAGTTTCATATTGCGATGATGTACGACGAGACCAAGCAAGAAGATGGCGCTACCGACCAGGCCATTGCGGATTTCACCATGTTTCACGAGACCTATCTTTCGTCGAAGTCGTCGGGGCATAGTGCGTATCTCACCTATCAGGGCCATCCGGTGATCTTCATTTTTCCCACCCAAGGGCACACCAACTGGAACCTGGTACGAGCCGCGGTGAACAAATGGAATCCCTCACCTCTCCTGATCAATGAAAACCCTCCCGGCAAGTATGCGGATGCGTTTGACGGTTTCTACGCCTGGGTCAACCCAGGACCGAAGGGATGGGCGCCGGACGGTAGCAACTGGGGAGAGCAATATCTCAGTGATTTTTACTCCACCATGGCATCAAAGTATCCTGACAAGATCATCGTTGGCGGCGCCTGGTCCCAGTTCGATGATCACAAA
The DNA here is from genome assembly GCA_963823295.1 of uncultured Acidobacteriota bacterium. Lineage (GTDB taxonomy): Bacteria > Acidobacteriota > Terriglobia > Terriglobales > Acidobacteriaceae > JAKAAZ01. Next base: position 27,662 of record CAWGLF010000019.1, on the reverse strand, counting down.
GCATCCTGGAGCCTTAACCGGCACATGTCCCCGCGCTGCGGCCAGACATTTCGGCAGACGTTCAACTTCTGGCGAAAGTACTTCCCAGCCAATGAGTCTATTCCCTTCATGCTGATCGCAACCTGGAACGATTACGAGGAGGGAACGGCCATCGAACACGGTATCCCCACCTGTAAAAATGGATCGCAGCAGCCTTCTTTGCAGAGCTTGAACCTGACGAGCCTGGAGCCGGACCAGTCGGCGTCACCGGGAAAGCGGTAAGCCAGCAAAGGCCAGGTTTCGAGCCGCCCTGCTCTGGAGCCGCCTTGGCCACCGCAATCATGGCCAAGCACTCTCCGATCCAACCAACCCGCTGGATTGAAACCGGCAGAATTCCTATCCGACCCGCATCTTAAACGCGATGAGCGGTTCCGTCTCCGGCTGATCAAGATTGAGAGCTGCCGGTTCGTATTCTTTTCTGATTTGTGTAGCGACCATCGACGGAGCGTAATAGACGTCATTGATGATGGAAATGGGCCGGTTTCGGACCTCGTCATACACGCGTCCGAGATATTCGCCCAGCACGCCCAGACAGAAAAACAGTGCGCCGCCGACCAGGAATACTGCGGCGGCGATGCCGAGTCCTACAGAATCGACAGAGTTTTTAATGAAAATGGAACATACTCCCAGGACGGCAACCATCGATAAAAACAAGCAAGACATCACAAAGCATAAGCGCAATGGCTTATAGCTGAAACTGGTGATCGCATCCATCGCATACTTGATCCGGCTGCAGAATGACAGCTTGCCGTCGCCAGCCAGTCGGTCCTGCCGATCATAGTAAACAACGGCATTCTTGTAACCCACCCAAGCACGCAAACCGGGCAAGTATCGGTTTCCTTCCCGCAAGCCGTTGATCGAATCGATAGCCTGACGGTCCAAGAGGCCGAAAATGCCGGAATCCAGAGGAATGGGATAGTCGGAGAGTGCGGCCAGAACGACGATAAAAGAGAGGAAAGAGCTTCGCCAGGAGTTTGCGGCGTTCCTGCCGGCTCCGTCTCACGGCCGCCACGACCTGCGCGCCCCCGCGCCAGGCCTCGATCAGTTGCGGCAGTACGTCCGGCGGATCCTGGAAGTCACCGTCCATTACGATGACAGCATCACCGCGCGCGGTCTGCAACCCGGCGGAGATAGCCCCCATGTGTCCCCAGTTGCGAGAAAGATCCACCACAACAACGTGGGAATCGATGGTTTGAAGATTTCGGAGCAGTTCCAAAGACGAGTCCTTGGAACCGTCATTCACATATACGATCTCCCGATCTTCGCCGAGGTTGCTTAAAGCGGTGGAAACAGCTTCATGGAATTGGCATATCAGTTCTTCTTCATTGTAGATGGGTACCACTACTGAGATCATTTGGCCTCCCACGACCGTTCTTACTTACCAAGAAATACCTTGTTCGTGACCTGCCTCTTAGGGGAGAAGTTGCTAAGCTTCCTCTCAAGTCCGAGCAAGTTAAGGTGCTACAGTCCAGTTCCTTGCAGGTGCAATGCCAAACTGCTGCCAAGGGGGGTCGATCGGTGATTCGTGCCGGAAACCGTCAGATGCAATATCTTCCTGCTTGATTATGTGCAGGATTTTGCACCTGTGAATTGTGACGTGGCGCACGCTTTACCCACGTGTGAACGGGTGTGTACGGGCGTGTACTTCCACCGGGTTATGAGATGTGCGCATTGGTTCTGGTGCTGCCTGAAAAATTCGCACTCTCCATCGCATTTCGGCGGGGGTCAAGACGACGATGTAGCGGGCGCGTAGATGCTGCGTTGTCAAGACTTTATCATGCTCGAAAACCTGCTCATCATATTCGACATTATCGATCAACTGTACAGAGAGGCCATCCGGCGAATAAAAAACGATTTGAAGATCGTGTGAACGGTCCTGATAGCGGGTATGAATCCCGAGCGCGGCCTGCTGGTGGGTCGTATCCGTCAGCTTGTCTTTGGCCGTCCCCACGAAGTCCGGGTCGAGCAGGCTGGCGCGATTCTGCTCCAGGGCAGCCCGCAAGGCTTGCCATGATTGCAGATAATCGCGGATCACCGCTGTCGCGGTCACATCCTCAAGCGGACGGGAACCTTGCACATTCGCGGGCTCCACGTGTATCGCAGGCGTCTGTTCCGCCGATGCAGCGAGTGGTGTCAGGAAGAAAATGACCAGCAAGAGCTTCATCATCATCATTTTCCCCAATGAATCTCATTTCCCAGCACAACTCCGCTCGCGACGGAAATCCTCGCTCCGTCGTGGGCGGGCATTTCCACCTGCGCGATTCCGCGTTTCAGCGGTACATCCACCGTGGTTTGAGTGCCGTCGTAGTTTTCGGTAAAAGTGACGATCGTTCCGTCCGGCACAGCGTTGCCATTGCAGTCGCGCACCGGCTCTGTTTTTACGTCCAGCCGCTGGCCCGCCCGCTGGGCGCTCATCTTCAACCCGCATGGATCGCCCGGAACCTGCTCGACGATGCGTGCAACGGAGACGCCATCCGCCCGGGCCACAAATTTGTCGTTGCCCTCTTTGGCAGTGGAGTCCATTTCTGTCCAGGCGACCCCATTTTGGCTGTTCGCTGTACGCTGCTCGATCGTTCCGGACTGATTCGATAGTTCGAAGGATACAACTGTCGGCGTGGTGATCAGGTTGTGATAGGCGTCAAAGACATACGCCGTTCCGCTGATGCCATTGTGCCGGCTGACCGACAGACGAGAGGGTTTCGCGAGGAAACTCAAGCTGGCGGGTTGACTTGCAGGCAGAACATCGAACGAGCCGTTTTCTGTCGAGGATCCTCCCACCAGGATGGCCAGATAATGGCCCGCGTTATAGAGGGATCCGGCCGGGAAGGACGTCGTCTCTCCCAGTTGCACATCGCGCTTGATTGCCTGCCCCGGGCCAACGATGTACAGGACCGCCGGGCCGCTCCCGGTGCTCTGAACGGAGAATGCACTCCCGGCTTCGACGGTCTTGGGCAAATCCATGTTCACGGTCTGCGCGCCAGCCAGCCCCGCTGTGGCCAAAATCATACCGCCCAGCAGGAATGCGAATCTGCATCTCACTGGAACCCTCCCACACTGTAGGTTGCGGTAATCGTGCGTTGGCTGCTGATTTTTCTCGCGAGATCCTGAGGAATATGGATCACGAATGGAACCGGCGTCTGCGGCAGGAGCGCACGGTCTGTGTACTGGTCGGCCACCCATACGACCTGGCCCGTCTTGTCGTAAAAAGTTCCGAGCACATGCGCAATATTTACGATCTGCCCGCTTTGGTTTACAAGTTGACCGGTCAACGAGGCTCCGGGCGCCGGCTTCAATCGCTGATTCTGAATCTCGATTACCGGGTCCGCCGAGGCTGAAACCAACGTCGACAGAGGCTCCATGCGGATGCTGCCCACGTCGGACAAAGCAGCGCCGGGAAAATTGATGAAAAACGGCGTGACCTGCTTTGGCAACAGGATGTGAGAGATCTTGTCGAAGCTGTCTTCGCTCGCAATCGGCGATCCGCTCTTGGACTGCAGAGTCGCCCTGACCGAGACATAGGCGGGCACGACATCTTCGTTGAGAAGTTCACCCAGAACCACCACACCTGCGGCGCGCTGCACCGGGTGCATATCCACGATTCGTATGTGAGGCGCTTCCGCGCTCTGAGCTCCCCAGTCATCCCCCTGACCGGGGTAGATCACGTCCCAGCGCAGGTAATTCACCGCGATTACCTGCGGGGGGACACTCTGTTTCTTGACCAGAGGCCAATCCACGTGCCAGCGATCTCCGTTTCTCACCACCCGCAGGTCGCGTGTGTTCTCGTAAGAGCCGACGACGCTGGACCAATGCAATCTCAACCGGACCTGCGCTTCGTCGCCGGATGCATGAAGCGGCCGCACGTCGAAGCTCTCCAGATTCGCGTAGGTGCGAAGGCTGAGATAGTACCCGGTCAAGTCATGCACAAAATCCGACTGGGTGAATTCGGCCTTGTTGTCGAGGCTGGAATACGCCTCTCCCCATGCTCGCCGGCCGATTTCATTCGCCAGATTTCTCACCGCCGCTTCCGGCGTCGAGGACGGCTGCAGCAGACGTTTCCCGCCCGCGTACTCGATCGCAGAGGGAGACGGCCATACGGTGCCTATCACGATCAATACCAGCGTCGCGGCAGTGATAGAAACAGCGAGGCTTCTTCCCTTGCTCACGAGACCACGCTCCCCGGTACCAGATTTTCGTGCGTAGCGAAAGGATGCATCGTCGCGGTGTTCCCGACGTCTCCCGTCCGGTATCAGCACCACCAGTATCGCCAGAAGGCTGCTGCCGAACGGAAGAATGCCCCACATGATGCCTTGCCAGTGCGGGGGAATTTGCGGCGCGTTCAGCGGCGTCGCCGGTGGCACCCCGTCTTTGCTCCACACGGTGATGGTCTTGTTATCCAGCTCATCCACTCGCCGCCAGCCGGCAAATTGCAACAACGGATCGTACGTCGGATCGTGCACGAAGACCCATTTCAGCCCGTACCTGTTGGCGTGACGCAGCATGGCCCGCAGTGCGTCCAGTCCCGCCTGCCCGAAATATTTTGAACTGGTGAGCGCTCCCGAGCCGTTCTGTCGTCAGCTCCGGCAGCCTGCGCCCGGAGTTCCATTCGCCATCGACGCTGCTGGCGTCGGTCTCAAGCAGCCAGTTGAGCGATTTTCTCGCCGAATCCCAGGGTGATGTAGCGGTATTTGTCATGGCCGTCCCGGTTGAGCCACACGGCGGTGGATTCGACCTTAATCCCAGAGGCCTGGCTTCAGCCGGGCGGTAGGTGGACCACGAGACCGCCAGTGCGCAGGTCAAGCCGCCGCCACACCCAAACCTAAAACCGCCCGCATCCGGAACCGTTCGATCAGCTCCGCGGCGAGCAAGCCCGACGAAGGGCAGGGCCAGCAAACTGGCCCAATAGCTGAAGCGCTCCATGGTAATCACTTCATAAGCCCGACCCAGAAGCACACGCCCGACCGGAGTAGTACCGCCGAGTCCGAACAGAAATGCCACCCAGAAGCCCAGGAGCAAGGGACGAAGCCGCACCACCGCGGAGCCCCGGATCACGATGAACGGCAGCGCCAGAATCATCGCCCCATAAGGAACGATGAAGTAATTCATGCCCCACTGCGGACTCAGAATGTAATTGGCCCGGCTGGGATGGGGAATGGGAGCCTGCGTCACCGGATAGTGGATCAGTGCAATCCAGAACGGAAGCAGCACGACGATAATCGCAGCGGCCACAACCACGATCATCGAGACAGTGCGAAGCGCAAAGGCCGGTCCGGAAGTTCGTTCCCCGCCTTGACGGTCCAGCAGGACCAGCGCGAGAACTGGGACGGCAAAAAGGAAGGAGCCGAACAGCAGCGTGGCGTGGTGGGCAGCGGCGGCGGCGGCGAACAGAACGCGTCGCTTTGAGAAACGATCTCCACCTGCCGTGCCGGACCCAGTCGAACATGTAGGGCAGGGCGTTCAGGTAGAGTGGCGCCGCGGATGTGGTGCCCAACTGCCCGGCGGAATACACCAGGAAACTTTCCGCGCCCAGAAAAACACTCGCCAGCGCTGCCAGCGATGCCGCGCGCGGGCTTACCCAGAGCAGGGAAAACCGGTAAACACCCACGACGAGAAGCAATATGGCCGCCAGCTGTACCACCATATATCCCATCTCAAGGCCGGTGATCCGGGATAATACCGCGATCCACTGCTGCGGCAGCGGAGGATAGGTGGTCTGGGAGAATCCGGCATACCACTTGCTGTTCCAGGGATTGAACCAGTGATGAAGGTAATGCGAGGCGAAGAAAATATGGAAGTAGGCGTCGTATGATTTTAAGGGTAGCTCCATCATCAAAAGCGGCAGGTGAACCACCAGAGCCGCAATTAGAATGAGGCTCATCGGTATGGGTTTCTCTGACGGTGCGACCGGCTGATTGCTCTTCAAAGGCCCTCTCAAACCGCGTTGGATTCTAAATTGCCGAGACCATTTGCTTTATGGTTCGGGCATACTGTGGCATCATCTACAGTACAGCCAACGCTAGAAGCGGTTTCAGAATTTGAGTTCGTTAAACCTGGATGATACGCCGGTGACCTGTTGATTGCCACACTTAGATACTTGAAGACTGCCTATGTGTGCGCGCTGGTCATCGCGCTTGCCTGCCCCGTCGCGGCGCAGACCTACCAGGTAGGTCCAAGCACCCCCCCCAAACCTCAGAAACCGGCCCATAAAACCCCGGCCCATCGAGTGCAAACCCCAAACCGTTCGCTGGGGTTTGGATCAAACATTCAAAACGCGCGCCTCGGGCGTGCCGCGGAACTGGCTCTGCAGCATCACGATTTCGCGCTCGCGGTCAGCTATGCGCAACGCGCTGCACAGGCTGCCCCAAACGATCCACAGCTATGGTTTCTGCTGGGTTACGCGGAGCGGCTCGACAGGAGATATTCGGCATCGATCGACGCCTACAATCACGGTCTTCGCCTCAGCCCGTCATCACTGGTTGGGCTTTCCGGCCTTGCCCAGACCTACAGCCTGATGGGCCGGACTGACGATGCTGTGCAGTCTGCTGAAGCAAGTCCTCTCATCCGCCCCCCGGCGGAGAGGCGATGCGCTGTTGCTCGGAAATCTGTATATGAAGTCCGGAGACTATACCAGCGCGCTCGATTGGCTGCACAGGGCGGAGCGGATTCAACCCGACGCCCGTTCGGAACTGCTGCTGGCGATGTCCTATCAACATCTGAAACAGATGGACAGGGCCAGCCACTATCTGGACCTGGCCAAGCAGCGCGCGCCGAACAATCCCGACGTTCAGCGCTCGCTGGCCGGATACTACCGTGCAATGGGGAATTATCCAGCGGCGATCGCCGCACTCAAGTCCATCCGCAGACCGAATTCGAGCGTCATCGCTGAGCTGGCGTACACCTATCAGCTCGACGGCAAGCTGGACGAGACCGCCAGGCTGTACGCCCGGGCCGCCAATGCCGCGCCGCGCAACCTGACATTGCAGCTTTCCGCAGCACAGGCCGCGGTCGCGGCTGGTTCGATCGCCGATGCGAATCCCTTCCTGGAGCGCGCCGCCGGACTGAACGCAAACTATTACCGATTGCACGCCATCCGCGGAGAGATTGCGCAACTCCAGGAACATTATCAGGATGCGGTCCGGGAATATAACGCCGCCCTGGCTCATCTGCCCGCCAGTCCAGTTGAAGGCCCGCTGTACGGCATCCAGCTGCACATGGATTTAATGGAGCTCTATCGCAACCTGGAGGATGAAACTGCCTCTCGCCAGCAGCTGGCGACAGCGCAGAAGGAAATCGCCGCGCTGAATGAGCAAGGCGCCGACAGAGCGGCTTTTCTGCGCCTGCGAGCCCGGATCAAATTGAATACTGGCGAGTTTGATAGCGCTTTGAACGATATGAAGGAAGCGCTCGCCATCTCGCCGCACGATCCCAGTAATCTGCAGCTCGAAGGAGACGTGCTGATGAAACTGGGGCGTACCGAGGATGCGATCGCGGCCTATAAACAGGTCCTCACCATCGATCGACGAAACCGCTTCGCGCTTACTTCGCTCGGATACGCATCTCGCACCGTGGGACGCGAAGCGGAAGCGGAAAGCTATTTTAAGCGCCTGGCGCAAGCCTATCCCTCGTTGTACGTGCCTTATCTCGCGCTTGGCGATATGTACACCGCTCACCGCGAATTCAGAAGAGCGGAGGCGTCCTACAAAAAGGCCTTCTCACTGGCCCCGCGAAACGCCTTGATTGTGGCCGGAGGGATGAACGCCGCGATTGAAGCGCAGAAACTGGATCTGGCGGCGGTGTGGCTGGGCCGCGCCACCGAGGGTATGAGGCAAAAGCCTCAAATGCTGAAACAAAGAGAGAGATACCTGCGTTTCAAGGGAGATTATCAGCAATCTGCAGAGGTTGGCCGAGAGGCGATCAAGGTGCTGCCTCAAGACAGAGATGTGGTTGTCTACCTTGGTTACGACCTGCTCTCGCTCGAGAAGTATGACGAACTGCTGGAATTGACTGAGAAATACAAAAATCTCTTCCCGCACGAACCTGATATTCCATTATTGGCCGGTTACGTGCATCAGCATAATGGTCAGCTTGATCGGGCGTTGCAGGACTTCACCGAGGCCCTGAAGCGCGATCCCAAAGTGGTTACTGCATACGTGAATCGGGGATATGTTTTGAACAATCTTCACCAACCTGAGGCGGCCGCGGCAGACTTCGAATCCGCCATTAAGCTGGAGCCGAAGAACGGGCAGGCACATCTGGGGCTCGCGTATGCGTACCTCGATTTGAATCGATCGGAGGCAGCGATCCGCCAATCGGAATTGGCAGAGCAGGTAATGGGCGACTCTGAGCTTGTCCACGTGATTCGGGCAACGGCTTACGGGCGACGGGGCATGCTGACGAAAGCTATCGGTGAATACCGCGCTGCGCTGAAGTTTGCTCCCAATGACGGAAGCCTCCACCTTGGCCTGGGCAATGCGATGTTCGCCGAGCGACACTACCACCAGGCCGTGGACGAGTTGCATATCGCAGAGAAGCTTACCCCAGACAATCCTGCCGTCTACGCCTTGCTTGCACGCGCCTACGCCTACCTGCAGGATCGAGAACAAACGTTACATTACGTTCAGTTAGCGGAGCAGCATGCCGAGCAAACGCCGGCGGCCGGGAACGGCAAAAAATCTGGAAATATCCAGTTGAGCGAGATTTATGTCCAGACCGGGCAGGCTCTCAGCACGCTCGGAGATCAGAGAGCCGCGATGGAGCGCTTCCGCAAGGCGCTTGCGGTCCCGAACAGCGATCGCGTCAGTGTACGTCTTGCCATCGCCCAACTGATGGCCCAGCAGGACCACCCGCAGGATGCGCAGCGGCAGATTGCGTTGGCCCAGATGGAAGCCGAGGCAGGAGTAACAGCGCCCGTCACCGGAGGCCAATTCATTGAGGCAGCGGACCTGTTCCGCGCAATGCATGAATATCAGCTCTCACAGACATACGTGGAACGTGCCAAGGCAGCCGGCGCACCGGACATCACCGTCCGTATCGGGCTGGCCAACAACTATCTGGCGCTGGGAGATACGGCTCGGGCCGCGGCCGAGCTGGCGGCAGTAAGACAAGTCGCAGATAGCGGCTCGGATTATCAGTATCTGCTGGCCGAAGCCAGCTTGTACGAGCAGCAACATCATGGCGCCCAGGCGCTCACAGCCTTTGCCCAGGCCGCCAACTGCCGCCGGGGAAGATCAAGCTGCCCAGCAGGAGCTGCTCAATGTGGCGGGCAATGAGGGATACAGAATCAACTCCACGGTCAGCGTACTGGGCAATCTTCTGGTTCAACCTACATTTGAACAGACTACGGTGTATGTACTGGACGCCAAGCTGGATGGGCCTGTACCTGTACCGCCTACTGATATTGCTCTTCTTCCTCCTCCGCGGTCTTCGCTCGATAGCATGGGAACCGGTGCGTTCCATCTGCACTTTGGCAACTTCATCCCGGTCAGCGGGTTAGTTCAGATCAGAAACGCGCGCGGCCGAATATCCGTACCGCAGACCGGGTCGATCGTGAACCGCGATACCACCGACACGTCGCTCAATATTGGAGTGAATCCCACGCTCCGTCTGGGCAGGAACGCTTTGACATTCGACAGCGGCATTCAGGGAACGATCCGCCGCGATTCCGAAACTCCGCGGGAACTGGACCAGAACTTGTTTCGAGCGTTCACCTATATGTCCACAACTTCATTCTTCAATGCGATTTCGGTCAGCGGCTATGGGATCTGGGAAGGCGGCCCCTATACCAATATCAATCTCCATTCGCGAGCCATCGTCGGCGCACTTAATTTTCGTGTGGGCGCGCCCTGGGGGAAGACGGCTTTGGTCACCGGGTGGGGATCGAGCGATCAGCTGTTCGAACCCGCGGGCACCGAAGACTACTACACGTCTTCCTATGCTGGCCTGACCCACCGATTTTCTCAGCGATTCAGCGTCGAAGGCCTGGCGGAAGACCTGCGGGCGTGGCGCGTATTCAACGGACGCTCGGGAATTGCCCAGGCTCTGGTTCCCGCCGGAACCATTGACTTCGCGCCCACGCGCAATTGGGCACTTCATGCATCGGGCTCCTACTTCAGCAACAGAAGCTATCACGCCTACAACGCGATTCAGGATGGCTTTTCTGTTTCCTATACAAGACCTTTCAACCGCACGCTGAATGAAGAATCCGGAGAAATCAGCGTTCAGTATCCGATTCGCTTTGCGGCGGGGTTTCAACAAGAAACGTTCTTCAATTTCACGCATGGCCAAAATCAACAGTTCCGGCCCTACGTGAGCATCACGTTATTTTAAGGCGGGATCGATGAAAATCTGCTTAGTTGCGACTTTCCCGCCCAGCGGGCGGCAGCTGAATGAGTATGCGTTTCATGTTGCCCGGGAACTGCAGCGCAATCCTCATATCAAATTGACCATCCTCGCCGATGAACTGACCGACTATGAATTTGCGACCGATGCAGACGGCAATACGTTGAACGCCCCGCAACAATCAGAATTGGAGGGTTTCAACGTCATCCGCTGCTGGAAGTTTGGGAGCGTGGCCAACCCGGCGCGCCTTTTGTACACCATTCGCAGTTTGAAGCCGGACGTCGTGTGGTTTAATCTCGTATTCTCGAGCTTTGCCACCCCGGAGAATCCGATTGCCGCTTTTGCCGGGCTTTCTATACCTGCGCTCACCCGGGCCTCAGGTTTTTACACGCATGTTACCCTGCACCACATCCTCGAACACGTGGATTTTGCCGCCGCTGGAGTGCAGCGCGGACGAATTTTGGAGATCGGAAGTCACGTTGCCACACGAGCTTTGCTGAAGGCGCATTCCGTCTCCGTCCTGCTGTCGGCTTACCGGCGCACTCTGATGACCAAGTACGCCGCCCAAAATGTTCTGTTGAGCACTCACGGGACATTCGCAGCCGCTCCCAATCCTCCGGATTTTACGAAACGCGGCAATCCGGACCTTCGCATTCTGGCCATCGGTCACTGGGGCACCTACAAGCGGCTGGAGACGCTGATGGAGGCGTTCCCGGCTGTCTTGAAGAAGGTCCCGAATGCCAGGCTGATAGTGGCCGGCGCGAATCATCACACCAAGGCGGGATATTGGGAATCGGTACGCGAGGCACAACCCAAAGACTTGCCGATCGAGTTTCGCGGATACGTCGCCGAAACGGATATTCCAGAGCTTTTTCGGTCAACCTCGATTCTGGTTTTGCCCTACGACTCGGCCACAGGATCGAGTGGCCCGGCCCATCAGGCGTGTGAGTACGGAGTTCCGATCGTGTGCGCCGATATCGGCGATCTGCGGCAAATGGCCGTCGACGAAGATATGGCTGTTAGCTTCTACAAGACCGGCGATGCGTCCGATCTCGCGCAGCGACTGATCGAGATATTGCAATCTCCTGAGCTGCAACGCATTATGGCGGAGCGCAACTTTGCGGCCGGAGTCCAGATGACGATGGAAAGCGTTGTCGGCAATTATCTTCGCTGGTTCGAACTTAACAAGAGCAAAAGAGAGATACGCAAAACAGCGATTTTTCCTGGACGTCGCCGTCTCTGGCAGCGTTCTTTAATTCCAAGTTCCGGCCAGGCGTTGCACCCAGATTCTTTAGCTGGGCGTGAAGATGGCAGCAGCAATGGTCACAGCCGCGAACCGGCTGAAGTCGATGCGTCAACGATCGACTTGGCGAATTCCCTTACTTGGCGCAAATCGGAAGCTGCCGAGAATCATCCCGACAGTGACGGGTATCAGACCAATCCAGCCCTCGACTAAGCATCTGCTTAGCGGAACGTTATCCTTTGCGTGACCTCGATCGCAGGCGGATTCCGCAGTTTTACCCGTAACTTCAGACAAACAGGGCATTACCCGCTCGATCTATGGGAAAACCCTGCACCACCCGCCCGGCGTACATGCAAACTATTGCACACAAAATGAACCGGCGCATGTCGGCGTCCTACGTGTTTTCAGCACACGCGTTCAATGACTGGCGCATCTTCATCTCAAGCGAATTTGGCCTGGCACGTGCAATGGATTGAACCGTGGCAGATGAACTCGCCGAAGGCCTTGAAGTCCGCTCGACATTTCTCGTGTTGAAAGCGACTGCAGGGTTGCCGGGTAGTCATATTCTGCCGACTTACTATGGCAGCAAAAAAAAGCTAACCCGGCTGATGACAGCACTTTAATCCGGCCTTAGGGATGAGCGAAGCCATAGAAATGGAGCAATTCAGTGAGATTATTCTCCTTGGGTCTAGGCCTGTTTTTTGATGTAGCTGGTGAAAGGTTTGTTCTTCATGCGGATCATGCGCGGAGGACGCTTTGATCAAGGTCCCCGTCCGCCCGTCTCTCTCCCGCCTCGTTTCCTCGCTAGCGCTTTTGTGCTGTCTACCGCTATCCCTGCTATTTGCCGGATGCGCCGACCGTCCCCTTAACGGTTTTGGCAGTGGCAGTTCAAATCCAGCGCCGACCGTCACCATTGTTGCTAACCCAGCTTCCATCGACGGGGGAAACCCATCCACATTGACAGTGGCCGCGACGAACGCCACCAAGGTCATAATCAGCGGTAGCGACGGCACCACCTACACGCTGTCCGCAAGCGGGGGAACACAATCGGTCAGCCCGACAGCGACGACAACTTACATGGCAACCGCGACCGGATCGGGCGGAACAGCCTCTGCAAGTGCAACTGTAACTATGGGTGCGGCACCAGCACCGACAGTTAGAGTCATCGCAAATCCCACATCGATCGCCTCCGGCGCATCGTCCACGCTGACCGTGACCGCGAGCAATGCCGATCAGGTGACCTTAACCGGAACGGATGGCAGCTCGTATAACCTCCAGCCCAACGGCGGAATACAAGTAGTTAAGCCGACGACAACAGCAACCTATACCGCAACCGCGACCGCTGGCGGAGCGAAGGTAACGGCAAGCACGGTTGTCACTGTGGTAGCGCCCGTGCCGCCTACTGCCAGCATCTCCGCCAATCCGGCGTCCATTTCCTCCGGGGCTACCTCCACCCTGACGGTGGCGGCGACGAACGCCACTACTGTAACGGTGGCCGGGACGGATGGCAGCTCCTTTAAATTGCAGCCGAGCGGCGGAACGCAGGCCGTTAACCCCTCTACAACAACGACCTACACGGCAACGGCGAGTGGGCCGGGAGGAAAGGTCACCGCGACGACCACAGTAACGGTACTGGTGGCAAGTCCGGCGCCGACCGTCACTCTTAGCGCCAATCCCACGTCGGTCACCGCCGGCAGTTCGTCCACATTGACCGTGGCCGCGACCAATGCCACCACGGTAACCATCACCGGAACCAATGGCAGCTCCTATACGCTATCGGACAGCGGCGGAACGCAGGCCGTCAGCCCGACCTCCACGACGACTTACACCGCGACGGCGACTGGTCCTGGCGGAAAGGTGACCGCGACGGCGACCGTGACCGTCAATGCGACGCCCACGGTCTCGATGACAGCGAATCCCACCTCCGTCACCGCGGGCAACTCGTCCATTTTGACAGTGACGACGACCAACGCCACTTCTGTAACGGTGACCGGAACCGATGGCAGCTCCTATACGTTGTCGGCGACAGGCGGAACACAGTCGGTCAGCCCGACCTCCACGACGACTTACACCGCGACGGCCACTGGTCCTGGCGGTAAGGTGACTGCGACGGCGACCGTGACCGTCAATGCGACGCCCACGGTCACGATGACGGCGAATCCCACCTCCGTCACTGCGGGCAACTCGTCCATTTTGACAGTGACGGCGACCAATGCCACTTCTGTAACGGTGACCGGAACGGATGGCAGCTCCTATACCTTATCGGCGACCGGCGGAACAGCGATCGGTCAGCCCGACCTCCACGACGACTTACACCGCGACGGCGACTGGGGCTGGAGGGAATGGAACCGCAACGGCGAAGGCAACCGTCACGGTAACCAATCCAACCCCGACCGTGAGCATTGCTGCCAATCCTACTTCGATTACGTCCGGCGGCTCATCCACCCTGACGGTGACGGCGACGAACGCCACTTCTGTAACGCTGGCGGGAACGGATGGCAGCTCCTACACCTTGTCGGCGACCGGCGGAACACAATCGGTCAGCCCGACCTCCACGACCACTTACACGGCGACGGCAACCGGAGCTGGAGGCACAACTTCAGCATCTGCGACGGTCACGGTGGGAACGAGTTCCTCGCCTGTTCTCACGGTGGATAGCGCAGGCACTGGCACAGGAACAGTTACCAGCAGTCCGGCGGGGATCAACTGCCCGGGAAGCTGCACCGCCAACTTCCCCAAAGGAACAGCCGTCGTATTGACGGCGACTCCCGAGTCGGGCTCTACCTTTGCAGGATGGTCCGGCTCGTGTACGGGTAAGGGAAAATGCAGCCTGACTCTGGCGGCCAGTACTACCGTGACGGCGACGTTCGAGCAAGGAACGGCAGGTATCGACTCGATCCAACACATCATCTTTTTTGCCCAGGAGAATCGCTCGCTCGATAACTACTTCGGCGCGATGCGGCAATACTGGAAGGACAACGGAATTCCCGACCAGTCGTTCGACGGCCTGCCTCAGTTCAACCCGACCAGCGGTGCGGCTCCGCTCTATGGTCCGCCTCCAGCCATTCCCGGATGCGACCCCACCAGCCCTTACCCCGGCAAATGCATTTGGGATCCAAGTGTCACCGTGGCCTCATTCCACATGATTTCGGTGTGCAACGAAAACACCAGCCCTTCGTGGCAGGAGGCCCATAACGACTGGGACTACACGGATCCGGTGGGCACGCGTCCGGCAAAGAATAACGGGTTTGTGCACACTGCCGCCGGCGACGCCCGCGACAACAACGGACATCCGTTCTACGACACGGACGGCATCCGCGCCATGGGCTACTGGGACGGCACGGACATGAACTACGACTACTTCATGGCTAGCAATTTCGCCACGTCCGACCGCTTCTTCCAGCCCGTAATGGCGCGCACCGAAATCAACCGCTCGTACATTGATGCAGCAACATCCCAGGGAGATGCGTTGCAGCAAGGCGCTGACCCTCAGGATCAGGCCCTACACACGGCGCCGCCGATCTGGGAGGAGCTTCAGAATGCGGGTATCAGCTGGAAGGTCTACATTAACCCGGACGGCACCGGTTGTGCCGGGCCGCCCTACCAGCCGGCCTGCCTGGCCCAGACAGTTGCCTTTAGCGAGTTCACCTATTCAAAAACGGCCCTGGCAGATTTCCCGCAGAACGTAGCCCCCATTTCCGAGTACTTCAGCGATCTGGAAGACGGCACTCTGCCCCAGGTCGCGGAGATCTACGCCGGATCGGACGCCGGGCTCGACGAACACGGATCCGTCTCCGACGCCCATGCAACGAATGTCCAGGATGGAGCGAGGTATACCGCCAAACTCGTCAACGCACTGATGCAAAGTTCCTCGTGGGAAGATTCGGCGTTTATCTTTACCTTCGACGAGAGCGGCGGTCTGTACGATCACGTGGCGCCGCAACCGATGCCCAGTCCCGATGGCATCAAGCCGGTCGACCTGCCTGCGGGCTACATCTGTACTGGGAAGACGGGTCCGATATGCGATTTCACATATACCGGCTATCGCATACCCTTGACCGTCATTTCTCCATATGCCAAGAAGAACTATGTCTCCCATACGGTGATGGATTCGACGGCCTGGCTGAAGTTCGTCGAAGAGCGGTTCAATCTACCTGCCCTCACCAAGCGGGATGCGGCTCAGCCGGATATGACCGAGTTCTTCGACTTCAACAATCCGCCGTGGATGTCTCCGCCGGTGCCTCCACAGCAAAACGTCAGCAACCCGTGTTACTTGAACAAGGTGCCCTAAATGTCTGGTCCCGGCTCTGATAAGTTGGATCAAGTCTGAAGCGTTGCGGTTCTTTGTCCAGGATTTGCAGATAAACTCATAATGTTCGATGGGCCACGCCGCCAACGCCGTCGGCCCCGGTCACAGTCGGGTCGCTGGGCTATAATCCATGCACGCCAACCAGCATGGGGCCGCAATTCCGGCTAGCACTGAAAAGCATTCGAAGTCTTGGGAGATACCTGTTTGTCGAACTCCGAACTGTTTTCCGTCCTCTTCAGCCTGTTACTTCTTGTAGGTCTCGCACAGTTGCTGGGCTACCTGTTCGTCAGGCTGCGGCAGCCGAGAGTGATCGGTGAAATTCTAGCCGGCGTCGTCCTTGGACCGGCCCTGTTTGGCCGATTCGCATCCGTGTCCGGCATGCTAAAGTCTGCCGATCACGGACACGTTCTGACCTTCGTGTACTGGCTCGGGCTGTTGCTGCTGATGTTTTTGTCCGGAGCGGAAACTCAGCACCTGTTCAGCGGCGAAGAGCGGCGTGAAGTGGGCTGGCTTGTCATCGTGGGCACTGGCCTCCCTTTTGCTCTTGGGCTGGCGTTCGGTCCATGGCTCATTCGACCTTCTCTTGCGGGCCCTCACGGGAATCGAATTTCTCTCATCCTGATTCTCGCCGTTGGCGTCGCCGTGACATCGGTTCCGGTCGTCTCCAAAATCTTCGCGGACCTGAAAATTCTTCATACGCGATTTGCGCGATTGATTCTCGGAGTTGCCGTCCTGGAAGATATCGTCCTCTGGCTTGTATTGGCCATCGCAACCTCATTGGCTGGGAAAACCGCGCTCAACGGCCGCGCAATGTCGCTCCACCTCCTTATCACCGTAGGATTCTTTGTCCTCGGGCTGACGATCGTACCCCGCGCCATCAAGCGAATCAACAAGGCCCGATTGAATGTGTTCGCGGCGCAGTCGCCAGTGGCCTATGCGATTGCAGTTCTTCTCGGATATTGCGTGGTGGCGGGTGCGCTCGATGTGAGCCTGGTGTTTGCCGCGTTCCTCGCCGGGTTCGCAGTGGTCCACAAGAAACGGAAAATCTTCTCCGAGGCGCTCGATGCAATAGGAAAGATGTCTTTCGCGTTCTTTATCCCGGTATACTTCGCGATTGTCGGGCTGAAGTTGGACCTGATCCGCGGAATATCATGGCCGATGATTGCTGCATTCATCCTTGGAAGCTGCTTCATCAAAATTATTTCCGTATCGCTGGCTGCGCGGTTCGCCGGTTTCCGGGGACTCGATCTGCTTAATCTCGCGATCACTACGAATGCGCGCGGTGGACCGGGCATCGTGCTCGCCAGCGTAGCGTTCGACGCCGGTATCATCAGCCCCAAATTCTTTACGACCCTTATCCTGGCGGCTATCCTGACCTCGCAGATCGCGGGCGCATGGCTCGACTACGTGTTGCGCAAGGGATGGCCTTTGCTGACGCCAGCGAAAGGAAGTGAGTTGGCTATCGAAACCACCCCGAAGAGCCAGGTGGTGTCGTAAGTTTCAATGTCACCTGACATGGGTTTCATTGGTCCAGAATCGCCAGCTTCCATCATTTTGGCCATCACACCGAACCGGATACAACCTCGTAGGGCCTCATCATGTCGTTGTCTTCATGTTCCAACATGTGGCAATGAAATCCATATCGGCCGGTATAATCTTTGAATCGAACGATGATCGTGAGCACATCGCTTGGATTGACGACCGCCGTGTCCTTCCATCCCGCCTCATTGGCCGCCGGCGGGCGCGGCTTTCCCACCAGTTCCAGCTTGCCGCCAAAAAAAGAGCGCAGGTTGAACCCCTGGCGATCCAGGATTTGAAACTGCACCAGATGCAGGTGCATCGGATGGGCATCATCCGTGGTATTGATGAATCGCCATTTCTCGATGGATCCCAACTTTACAAATTCCGTGACGGGGTCATCGTATCCTTTGTCATTGATTCGCACCCCGAGCGAGTTCCCTTTCGCGTCCAGACTGTTCGGATAATACAAAATTTCTGGTAACAACCGCTGCGGCTGCATCGAGCTTCGCGAACTCTGTCGGCGGCGGCATGCTGAAAGATTTCCCGCGACTGGAGTGCGGAAGAGTTACGCGGAACTGCATCAACTCATACAGCGGCGCGTGGATGGTGGCGACCACCTCCCATCCGGGATACGGCGCGAAGGCATCATTGGACAGGGTCGCGACTTTGCCTTCCAGCCCGGAAAAATCGACGATCAAATCCGCTCGTTCGGCCGGCCCCAGCAGTAGGTTTTTGCATCGGAACTGGCTTGTTGCAGAAAACCGCCATCCGTACCGATCTGGTGACCAGCGTGACCGGCGAAGGGATGTCCGTGGCGTGTTTCGCAAGATTTAGAAAAGTTGGAAGTAGCGCGAATTTGCGCTGTTCAAGACGCGCAGTCGATAGCGGCGCGGCTCAACCTCCAGGTATGGAGAGATGGCGCCGTTTACCACTGGAAATCGCCAAACGACTGCGGCCCCCAGAGGCCCGGGGGCAGCGGCCGCCCGTTGTCAGACGTGGGCGCATAGACGAGCTGGCCCTGATCGTCCAGGCTGCGGTCCTGCAGTACATGGGGATCTCATAATCGCCTGAAGGCAGGTCCATGCTGCGCTCCTGATCATCGCGCAGCAGATAGAATCCCGGACAGACCCTGCATATACATTCAACCGCGTGATACCCAGCGCATGATCGTGATACCAGAGCGTCGCGGCCTGCTGGTCATTCGGATACCGATAGAGAGCCGAAGATCCGGGCGTAAACCACTTCTCAGGCATGCCCATCGCTTTCCGACCGAGTGCGCGAACCATGAAGATGGGGTACAGTCCGAACCGCGGGCGCCGGAGGCATAGCGCCATGGATGTGAGGGTCGATTCGAAAGATATGGCGGGAAGGCAGATGGTTCTGCCAGAGGACGTCAACTGCCCTGCCCCGCATCGCTTCAATCGTAGGTCCGGGATATTGCCCTTCATATCCCCAGAATCTGGTAGGCGGAAGCTGCGAATGCATCTGCTGCCGAAATTCCATCATGCGAATGCGATATTCAACTTTGTCCTTGCCTGTCCTGTATGGCATCAATCTTTTCGGAACAGGCAGAGGATCGATGTATCGATCGATCGAGGCCGGCGTGCGATATGCCGGCGGAGCCGCGGAACCGCTATCTTTCTCGGTCACGCATCGGCGGCACTTCGGAAGAGCCAAGGCCGGAACAGATGCAGCACATAGCTTGAGGAAATTTCGCCTGTTTTGTAAACCCATCTCACCTCAAAAGAAGTGCCCGCAGAGCGAATGGCTCGCTTGCAAATCGTCTTACCGTGGCTAAGGCGATTTCGGAAATACTGTGGTCTTCTTATAAGGCCGCCGCTCCCTGGGGGTCGCGGCTATCAGCAGGTTCGCTTCGGTCTACACCATTTCCGAAAATGCTTTATTCTCAGCGCCGGCTCCGCGGTTCAGGGACTTAGCCAATACTGATCGCACTAGCCACGTAACGCTCTCCATCAAAGTTCACCGTTACTTTCACATGTGTGCCCTGACGGAGGTCCTGGCTGACTGGAAAGCGCGTCGGATCGAAGAAGATCGGATAGCTGTTGCCGTCACGCGGATCGACCAACACCAATCGCTTGGCATGTAAATCGAGAAAACTGATATTCCCAGTGAACACAAATGTAGATCCGGGAGTGGCCAGGATCGTGATCTTGCGGGCAATCCCCTGCCCCTTATCGCCGGGTTCAAACTCGGCTGAGATCAGCGCTCCCTTCACGAGATCCGAGTCCGCAGAAGAGGATGGGCTCGCGCCTGTGCGAACGATAGGCGTGCCCGTCGGGACGAGCAGTTCGATGGGTTCACTGGACAGGGCGGCAGTGACCGCCAATTCGCGAGTCCCGGGATCGTATTTCACTACCTGGCCCTGGCACTCTCCTTCGGGCGATTGCGACAAAATATGGATGCTGAGAGCAAAGACATTTGTTCGGTCCAGGACCGTCTCGATCGAAGCATGGGCCTGAGATTGCAAATCGCGCAGAGGAACCTTTTTCCCATCGCGAAAAACCTGGGTGCGTTCGTCGAAAAGTATTTTCATCGAGCGCCCACCGAAAACCTTCAGCGTAAATTGGTCGCGCACCGGATCCACATCGCGAATCGCGCCGCCGATGACAGTGCTTTTCCCTGAAGGGATGGGTGGCAAAGCTCGGAGGACACTTGCCGTACTTTCCGAGGCGGATACGGAGTGCGTGGAAGCCTTTTGCGTGGACTTTGCCTCCGCGAATGACCATTGAGTCATTGCCACGCTGCCAAGCATGACAAGTGCGAGAAAACGCCCCATATAGCACGCCCTTAGTTCCATAAAATGTTCTTTTGGCACCTGTTTCATGGTATCAAGTGACAGCCGGCGGCTTGAAGTATTTTCCGCGGGCGGAACTTTGGTGATTCATCAGCAACAATTTCCAGCTCTGCGCATCCTATACTAGCTGTATGCTCATAATGATCCGCTCCTCTATGCGGACGGAAAGGTGAGAGACCGTAGATGGTTGGGACGCGACTAAGGCTCCTCGCAGCCATTGCGGTCATTACCGGCTCGGGATTCCAGATTGCCTGGGCCCGAGATATTCGAGTCACGCTGCCAAAGCGCAGTCACCTGACGCCCGTGCAGCGCCTCAATCGTGAAGGTGTTGAGGCGATCCGCAAGCACAATTACGAAAAAGCCGAAGGGCTGTTCTACAAGGCATACCTGTACGACGCCGCCGATCCTTTTACTTTGAACAACTTAGGTTACATCTCCGAACTTGAGGGGAAACTGACCCGCGCGCAAAAATTCTATGCGCTGGCATCGGAACAGGATAGCGATGCGCGAATCGATATCAGCAACGCCAAGGAGCTGCAAGGCAAGCCGATGTCATATGCTCTGAACAATTTGAAGGACATACCCATGCGCGTGAATCGCATGAATGTCCAGGCCATCGACCTTTTGTCCCAGGACAGGAACTTCGAGGCATATCTTCTTCTTCAGAAAGCACTGGCGCTGGAGCCGCAGAACCCCTTCACTTTGAACAACCTGGGAGTCGCCGAGGAAGCCACGGGGGATTTCGAGGACGCTCTGAAGCATTACAACGAGGCTGCCGCTTCCCGTTCATCCGAACCGATCGTAGTGACGCTGAAGCGCTCATGGAGAGGAAAACCGGTCAGTGAGATGGCCGCGGACAGCGCCAAGCAACTGAACAAACGGATGCGGAACGTAGATACCACGCAGGCGCGTGCCACCATGTTGACCTACCGTGGGGTTTACGCGATCAACCAGAACGATTGGGACGCCGCAAAGCAGGATTTTCTTCAGGCGTACTCAC
The DNA here is from genome assembly GCA_963823295.1 of uncultured Acidobacteriota bacterium. Lineage (GTDB taxonomy): Bacteria > Acidobacteriota > Terriglobia > Terriglobales > Acidobacteriaceae > JAKAAZ01. The sequence continues at coordinate 6,400 of CAWGLF010000019.1, read as the reverse complement.
TGGACCCCGGCAGCGCATTTTCGCTCAACAACCTGGGATATATCGCAGAAAAAGAGGGCGACCTCGAAACGGCGCAATTTTATTACTCCAAGGCCCGGAAAGCCGGCGACGCGACCGCCCGGATCGGACTGGCCACCGAACGTTCGGCCGAAGGCCAGCATCTGCTCGCGGTTGCCGCGGAGAGCGGCGTGAAGGTGAACAGCGAAATCGACCAGTACAGGCAGGCGGCACGTCAGGAGACAGGCCCAATTCAATTGATACGTCGCGGCAGTTCCCAGGAGAAGCCCAGTTCCCAGCAGGAAAGAAGCCGAGCGCAGCCCCCGGCCAGCCCTCGACGCCAGCCTCACCAAATTCCAATTCACACGCCCCCAATCTGACACATTGAGAGAACTTCTGCCCATGCCTGAATCAACCACTCCGAACCCTTCGTCTAAATCGCTGGTCATCCTTTCTCGCCTGTTACTCCCGCATCGCGGCGATACATCTGCTTTCGATCGATACAGGGATTACAAATATCAGCCGGGATGAGTTCGACGACTTGCTGACGCTGGCCGACTTGAACCACGTCGTGGTGCGGGGATTGGAAGTCGCTCTCGGGATCCTGCGCGAAGCCGGGGATGAGACCCGGACCGAGTGGGCGGCAACCGCAGTTGCCGCTGAGCGGGCGCGGATCGAGAACGCCATACCGATCCTCCACTCTATTTGCGCTGCATTTGAGAAGGAAGGGCTGGACGTCACAGTGATTAAATCCCTGGATCACTGGCCCGATCTTGGCAGCGATCTGGATTTATACACGAATACGCCGCCGGAAAAGGCAATCAGTTTCATGGCGAGGCAATTCCAGGCGCAACTTGCACCTCGCAGCTGGGGAGATCGCCTGGCGTGCAAGTGGAACTTTCTTATCCCTGGATTGCCGGAGGCGGTTGAGATTCACATGGGCCGCCTGGGCCAGACGGGAGAGCAGATCACACTCGCTGCCCGCATCGCCGGACGCGCGCGGTCGATTCGCATTGGAGATCGGACGTTTCGCGTGCCACACTCCTCCGATCGCCTGATGATCTCCACCCTGCAGCGGATGTATCGCCATTTCTACTTCCGCTTGTGCGACATTATCGATACCACGGAGCTTGCCGAATCGGGCGGCATCGATTATGAGGATCTGCGATCTTCTGCGAATGCGTCCGGAATCTGGGAAGGCGTGGCGACGTATCTGGCGATTGTGTCGGATTACGTGAAACAGTACCGGGGCACAGGCCTCGATCTTCCCCAATTCGTAAAGGATTCTGCCCGGTTTGGCGGGGAGGAGATCTATTTCGCCCGGGGTTTCCTGCGAGTCCCGATCCTGCCGCAATCCGCGCGTCTGTATGGCACCCAAATGGCAGGATTACTGCGCAAACGGGAATTGCACAGCAGTGCCCGTCTCGGTCTGCTGCCGTGGCTCGCCACAGCGGCTGCGGTAGGGCAAAAGATCACCGGAAGCGATAAGGGCATCTGGTAATCGGTTATCAGAGTTCTATTGCAAAGCACAGAAGGTAGGAAATCTTCCTTTTGGCAGCCGTTCCCCAAAAAATGGCTGCCATAACTCCAACTCAGCACATCATAGTATCTATGCTTTCGCTTTAAATGAGTTGTTCGACAGCCACCCAACTGCGACCACGATTGGCACGCAACTTGCTGATTCTACTTTACAGAGAGAGAGGCATTTTGCTTTCCGGCGGTCATATATATGGGAAATCTGGTATTTACTACGTCCGAACTGGACCCGATCAACGACGAATCTGCTGAAAATGCCAGCAGTGTGCGCAAATCCTTTCACACACCGCTGGAATTGATCTCGAAGCCATTTGGCGTCGGGGCCACCGTACCGGAGGAGCCTCTCTGGAGGCGGTTCTCAGGCAACCTGCGGGACGCGCTGTTCCCGAAAAAACTGCCGCCCCTCGAACTGACATCTCAGCCGATCGCAGTTGTCGATCGGATGGCCGTCAAACGCAGTCCCGCCTCCAGCGCAATTTCGTTTGTGCTGCATGCAGGGGTCTTTGCGCTTATTTTGTGGTTCATATTTCAGGCCCACAAAGAGATCGTGGCCAAGCCGCAGATCGTGACCATTCCGGTCTACATTAAGCCTTATATTCCAGTCACTTTACCGCAACCAAAAACCATGGGAGGCGGCGGTGGCGGCGGGGCGCGCCAGGTAGTCGAAGTACAGAAGGGACATCTGCCGCCGGTCGCCAAGGTTCAGATCGCTCCTCCGGAGTTGCTCAAGGTGGATCATCCCAAATTGGTGGCTGCGCCGGCCGTGGTCATGCCGCCGCAAGTCAAAATGAACCTCCCGGACAGCAAACTGCCGAATCTGGGTGATACCCAGTCAACCCAGGTCGCGCTGGTTTCACAGGGCAGCGGCAGCGGTTCCGGATTTGGCTCGGGCCGGGGCGGTGGTATCGGATCTGGCTTAGGCGCCGGCGTCGGGCCTGGAACCGGTGGCGGCTACGGCGGCGGCGTCATGAGTGTGGGCGGCGGCGTCAGTGCACCGCGAGTCATCCACTAGTTGATGCCGGACTTTTCACCTGAGGCTCGTGCGGCGAAGTATCAGGGCATTGTCTCGATCCAGTTCATCGTCGATCCGCAGGGCAATCCGGAAGATATCCAGGTGATTCGTCATCTCGGTATGGGGCTGGACGAGAAGGCGCTCGAAGCCGTCAGGCAGTACAAGTTCAAGCCCGCGATGTATCAGGGCCATCCTGTACCAGTGCAGATGGTGATCGATCTGAACTTCACTCTGGATTGATCGCCAAGAAAACGGACGAGAGGCGATTACGGCTGCTGTTTTCCCCGAACCGGGAACCTGGCCGTCTAACATGCTCCCGTTCAAGTGACGGGCGACACTGAATTCCTTTAGGATTTCAACGCAGCCAGAGAGCTGTCATCTGACCGGCACAGTTTGCGCCGCTGGCACCGTACGCGCGGTATGCACCAAGGGAGTGCGCGCCGCTGCGTTGGGGTAATAGCCTGTGCGCGTCCTTACGATCATCCTGCCATGGTTCGGTGCTTCCGCTTCGACGCGCACGGTCCGATAGCCTCCGAGGCTGGCCGGCTTGGTCGAATGATAACCGATGGTGTACTGGTCACGGATATCGCGAGCAACCTGCCCTGCAATCTCATTCACATCCTGCAAAGACTGCGGGAAATAAGCAATGCCGCCCGTCTCCCGCGACAACGTCTCCAGATCGCTTTTCGCTCGCTCCGATTCTGCACTGTCGTCGCCGAAAAGCAGTCCAATGGAATACACTACCGGGCCGCCTAGTCTCTCCACACGATGGACGGCCTGTTCCAGGCTCAGCCTGGATGCGTTGTCCGCTCCATCCGTAATGATCAGCAGCACCTGCTTCGGTTGCTTCGCATATCTGGTTAGCTCGTCGGCCGAAGCAGCCACCGCATCATACAGAGCCGTCATGTTCCTGGAGTCAATGTGCGAGAGTCCCCGTTGCAGGTCTGCGATATTCGAAGTGAAATCCTGATCGAGATAGGCCTTGTCCGAAAAATTCACGATAAATGCCGCATCGTGAGAATTTGACGCCCTCACCAGCTCCAAAGCGGCCGCATTTGCCGCAGAACGTTTATCGCGCATGGAGCCGGAATTATCGACGAGAATGCCCATTGATACCGGGACGTCCTGATGTTGAAATGCGTCGATGGTCTGCGGCACGCCATCCTCCCAGACGCGAAAGTCGCCGCGCTTCAGATCCGTCACCAGCTGTCCCTTTTCGTTCACCACAGTGCAGTACTGCACCACCTCATTCACGTTCTCGAGCAGGGTGTACATCCCGCTCTTCCCTTTCTGAATCTCGCCCGCTTTGCCGGGAACTGCGGCAGAAGTAGCAGCCCCTGTCGGTGCGGTTTCTTCAACGTCGGGCGAGAGCACCGGGTCGCGGTCTACATCGAGACTCGGCTGAACCTCCGGCTTCGTGGGATCGAACGTGGTCACGGGTTTTGCCGGTTGCGTTTGCGAGGGCGCTGCCGGCTGCGTCTGGGCAAGCAATGACGACCCACTCGAGCAAAGCAGGACAAGGAAAACCGCGGAAACCAACGGCAAAATGCGCGATCTCAAAGGAACCATGAAAGCCATAAATAGATTGGCGAGCCAGCTACATCTCCAATTTACGACAGTTCGCAGCGGCTGCCCCGTCAAATTGCGCAGTGCCCGCCGCACATTACCGTGCCACAGGAATCGAGTTTGCCGCTGTCGGCTGCGTCGCGCCAGGTATCTCGTTCATCGGCAAATCCAAAGCATAAATCGAAGCATTCCCTTGATCCGCGTGCACCCATATACCGCGGAAAGCCTGCCGCAGTTCCGGGTGTAACTCCAGCAGCGCCGTCATTACGGCGATCGCCTGCTTTCGCGCCGCCACCGGATCACGCAACTGGGCCGTCTGCGCGGCATCCGGAAGGTAATGGGCCTCAAGGTCCAGCCTGCCAAATGCGTTCGTGGTGTTGAGCGCTATCACTTCGAAAGAAGAGCCATTGGAATTCAGCGTCATCGGCCTTGTTCCGGGAAGATTCGTGGGTTGTACCTGGCTCGCTTCATGCTGCAGCTTCTGCAGATTGGGACTGGTCAGGAACTGCGCCGGATCCAGGAGTGAGGCGGCCATCTGATAGTAGAACCAGGCGTTCCAGTTCATCTTCTTTTGCGAGTATTGGCGCGCCTGCTCCCAATACCACAGGCCATCGTGACCGGCTTCCACCATGGGGTTGCTGAAAAACCCACCCAGCATCCAGTGATTGTCAGATGTTTCGGACAAAATCAACGAAATCTGCTGCGGCTGTGGAACGCCGGTAGCGTGAAGAATGGCCAGAGCATATTTCCCCGGCGGCAGATTCGTAAAGTTGAAGACAATGATCGGCGAGCCGCAATAGAAATCTGTCCGCGGGGCGCCTGCAGCTTCGCTCGAAGCATCCAGCACATAGAGATCATCGACGGTAATCGTCGCGTGCTCTACGAGAGGCTTCAGAGTATTCACTGAAGCGGCAATCCCGCCGAAATCCGCTGCCACTGCAGGAATCGTCTTCCCCCGAAGAGCCGCCACATCGCCACTCTGGACCTCACCGGCCATGGCGCGAGCGGTACTCGACAACGCATCGCGCTGCGCCGGCGTCATTTGGGATTCCGTCCTGCAGGAAGCGGCATTTGCGCTCGGCAGCAGCAGGAGCGCTCCCGCGATCGTCAGAAAAAACAGCAGGCCGCATTGCCTGTTCATTGATCTCATGTGCATGGCGGTGACATCCCCCGAGCCATTTCTGCGTCGAGCCGAGCGGGGGCTTACCCAGTATATAGGTGGTGGCAAGCTTATAGACTTCACGAAAACTGCCATTTCAGTATACGTTTCTGTCTGCGGAGCTATTTGTGAGGAAGGAGCGGCTGCAGCCATGCTGGAACAGGTCGCTGAAGCTTTACGATTTCGCTCCTTTCGCAAACCGTCAGGAGGCGAAACGGAGTTCTGAGATCGTCGTTATCAAAGATCCACACGTGCGGCAGTTCGCGAATGGCAGCTTTGAGATTGGCAAGAATGCGGGGATAACGCGCAATCAATTTCTCTGTAGGCACATCATGGCCGCCCTGCGAGACGCGCATGGCGACGCGCTCCTCGGATACTTCCGGCCCGGAGTGCCGACGAAACAAAGAAGCACGGTATAACCCGCTTCAGCGGTCGCTTTGAGGAAGGCGAGTTTGTCTCCTATCGGATCAGAAAAGACCGTTTCAAAGACGAAACTCTCGCGTTGACGGATCAACTCCTGCCGAACGGAGGCTGCGATTTTGGCAGCTTCATATGGACCCATGCTCAACTCGCGAGCAATCGTATCGGCGTTGACCAGGCGCAATCCTGCAGGTTGAAGATGCGCATGGTAGAACGTGGTTTTGCCTGCTCCGTTCGGTCCGGCCAGCGCAACAAGGATTGGACGCTGGTCGAGCGGCGAGGCATGATTCACTTGCCTACACGACTCCTGGTAGAGGTTTGGACCGGCTCGAATCTGCGATTCACAAAGCGTCCCACAGTGCGGCGGCCATCTTTGTCGGTGCGTTCCAACAGGCCGGGCTTGTCAGGATGCGCCCGGTAGTGAGGAAAGGGCTGCTCCTGAAGATACGCCGTCAGCCGTCTCTGTCCCTTGGGCGAATTTACAGATTTCAAGCATTCCGACAGTGGCTCGGTGGCGGCGCTGTGGCAGAGTTTGAAGACCTGCTGTCCTTCCAGCAGAAGATCGACCGATCGACCGAGCCGAGCCCAGAACTCAACCTGTCCGGCGATGGAGCGCTGGACGACTTCGCCTGCAATACGGGCATCGAGGACGAGGGAGTCGGAAAGCTTTACAGGTTGGCTCATACCAAGATAGTAGCATAATGCTACCT